>JBGAPO010000039.1:0-16595 GCA_044221195.1 Cyclobacteriaceae bacterium | reverse complement strand
ATTGCCTCGGTGGCCGGTTCGGTGGATGTACAAAGCGGTCCGCCCTACGGCATGACGAAGGCGGCCATCATCCAGTTCACCCGTCACCTGGCGGTGGAGTGGGCGCCGCTGATCCGCGTCAACACCGTATCGCCGTGGTACATCCAGACACCGTTGACCGAGTCCGTGCTCTCGCAGCCCGACCGACTGGAGCGCATACTCGCCCGCACGCCCCTGGGCCGCGTCGGGCAGCCGCATGAAGTGGCCGGGATCACCGCCTTCCTGGCGATGGACCTGGCGGGATACATTACCGGGCAAAACATCCGCGTTGACGGCGGCATGACATCGAAAGGTTTATGAGGGTAATACTGATTCTCCTGGCAGCGTGCATGCTGCTTTCCTGTAAGAAAAATAACGATGTCGAGTACGGCATACCGCTTAACATGGCCGTGGCCAGGAAAGAGGCGATCCGCAACCTGTCGTACGACCTCTTCTTCGACATTCCCGAAAAACGCGGAGACAGCATCCCGGCGCGGGCCGTGATAAAATTCGAGTGGAAAGCGGAGACCCAAGACATTGCGCTTGATTTTCTTCCCGATGCCGGCTTCATCCGGCAAGTGGCCGTCAACGGCGAGCCGATCCGCATCCGCTACAACAACGAGCACATTCTCGTGGGCAAGAATCACCTGGAAACCCGGACGAACACCATCGCCATTGATTTCCTCGCCGGCGAGGCGGCGCTGAACCGCAACGACGATTATCTATACACCCTTTTCGTTCCGAGCCGCGCCTCTACCTGCTTCCCGCTGTTCGACCAACCCGATCTGAAAGCCGTCTTCAACCTGGAGCTGCGAATCCCCTCGGGCTGGAAAGCGCTGTCGAACGGGAAAGTGATTGCCGAAGAAGTAAAAGACGGCAAGAAGAACGTTCGGTTTGCTCCCACCCGGCCCACCAGCTCCTACCAGTTTGCTTTTACGGCAGGCAACTTCCGCACGGCGACGGATCCGACATCCGGCATGACCATGTTCTACCGGGAGACAGATTCCATCAAAGTGGCGAAGAACCTGCAGAAGATTTTTGAACTTCACCGGCAGTCGCTCGCCTGGCTGACCGAGTACACCGGCATTCCCTATCCGTACGACAAGTTTGATTTTGCCTTGATGCCGGCTTTCCAGTTCGGGGGCATGGAACATCCCGGCAGCATCTTCTACCGGGAGAGCAGCCTGTTCCTTGAACCGTCCGCGTCCGTGAACGAAGAGCTGCGCCGGGCCAGCCTGATCGCGCACGAGACGGCGCACATGTGGTTTGGCAACCTGGTGACGATGCAATGGTTCAACGACGTCTGGCTGAAAGAAGTGTTCGCCAACTTCATGGCGGCGAAGATGGTGAGTCCTTCCTTTCCCACGGTGAACCACGACCTGCGCTTCCTGATGTCGCACTACCCTGCCGCCTATGAGATTGACCGGAGCCGCGGCGCACATCCTATCCAGCAGCCGCTCGACAACCTCCGCAATGCGGGCAGTGTTTACGGCGCCATTATTTACCAGAAGGCTCCCATCATGATGCGCAACCTCGAGACCTGGATGGGCGCCGACAACTTTCAACAGGGGCTGCGTGATTACCTGCGCGACTATTCCTATGGCAACGCAACGTGGGACGACCTCGTCAATCACCTGCAGAAGTACGCCAAGGAAGATCTGGCCACATGGAACCAGGCGTGGATCAAGACAGCCGGTATGCCCGAGGTGGCGATCGTCAAGAACGACCGCGGCATGTCGTTCCTGAAAATAACCAACGACTCCGCCCAAGTACTCTGGCCGCAGACCGTCGAGTACAAAGTCAGTTCAAAATACATGAACGCGGTCCAGAAGGCGACCTTCCGTACCGTCGCGCCTCCTTTGTTAACCAAATGGGTTGAGCCGGGAATGGAATTCATTCCCAACTACAAGGGGAAAGGCTATGGATATTTTCAAGGCTCTTCCGATTATCTTCTCAATCAATGGCCGAAGCAGGAAGACGCCGAAGTGCGTGCCGGCATCTGGATGACGCTGTGGGAAACCTTCCTGCGGGAAGATTTGAAGCCGGCGGAATTTGAACACCAGCTGCTCAACGCCGTTCGGCAGGAGAAAGACCCCCTATTGCTCGAGTACCTCGTCGATAAACTGGATCGGGTTTACTGGCAGTTCCTGCTGCCGTCCGAGCGGTCGCTGATGGCCAAAGAAATCGATGACGGCTTGTTTGAGCGGTTGGCGTTGGAGAAAGACAACTCGTGCAAGCGAACCCTCTTCCAGGCGTACCGGTCGATGGCCATGTCGCCGGAAGGCATTGCCAACCTGCGGAAGTTGTGGGCGGACGAGATCACACTGGGTTTGGAGCTTTCCGAGCGCGATCACATTCAGTTGGCCTATGCCCTGGCGCTCCGCGAGGCTGACGGCTACGAGCAGATTCTCAAAACCCAGCTGGCGAACATCAAGAACCCCGACCGCAAAAAAGAAGTGGAGTTTGTGCTGCCGGCTCTATCTGCCGACCCGGCCGTTCGCGATTCAGTTTTCGAAGCGCTTCACCACAAGGAGAACCGCGTGCGCGAGCCGTGGGTATTGGAGGCCGTTCGTTACCTGAACCATCCCCTCCGCTCGGAGACATCCGTTCAGCAGGTGCGCGGGAACCTGGAACTGCTGGAAGAAATTCAACGCACCGGCGACATCTTCTTCCCGAAGGGCTGGCTGGATGCCACGTTGGGAAGCTACCAGTCGAAGCAAGCCGCCGATGCCGTGCGCGACTACCTGGCAGACCATCCCAAGCTCCGCCAGGATCTCCGCAACAAGTTGCTGCAGTCGTCCGACATGCTATTCAGGGCAGAACGCAAGACCGGGTCGGTCGCATCACAAAAAGACCTGTAGTCAGCAACCTGCCACGTCAGGATTCGTTTGCTTAGTGTCAGCCCCGGCACCAACGTCCCTCATTCCGGGTGAACCATCAGCCTATGAAAACAATCTTCACGTGCCTGTTGTCTCTTACTGTCCTTTGCGGATTTGCGCAGGAGTCTATACTGGTCGATGCCCAATGGCTCAACGAGCACAAGGCCGACAAGGACCTTGTCATACTGCAACCCAACTACATGCAGTTGGATTATGAGCAGGAGCACATTGAGGGTGCGCGGTATTTGTGGCCAACCCGGCTTTCACCCGACGGGCCGCAGGGCAGCATGAATGCCCCCGACCTGAAGGACGCCGCCGAATTGCTGGGCTCGCTGGGCATCGCCAACAACAGCCGCGTGGTGATCTGTCATGTGCGGAATGATGTCACCCAGTCGGCCCGCGTGTTCCTGGTGCTCGAACAGCTGGGGCTCAAAGGCCGCGTCTATTTTCTCAACGGCGGGCTCGAAGCGTGGAAGAAAGCCGGCTACCCGGTGACCCGCGAGGTGCCTGTCGTGAAGAAGACCAGGTTCGTACCCCATGTGACACCGCTGCTGGTCGACAAGGACTACGTGAAGCAGCGGCTTCACTCCGACAACAGTGTGATCGTTGACGCGCGCATGAAGAACATCTACGACGGCGATCCGGTTGGGCAGCCCCGCGACGGGCACATTGCCGGCGCGAAGAACATTCCGTATACCGACATGCTGGACCAGAATACCTATGTGTTCAAGAGCAACGATCAACTGAAAGAATATTTCATCCCGGTGGCGTCGCCGGAGAAAGAGATCGTAGCCTATTGTTTCATCGGCCAGACCGCGAGTGTGGTGTACATGGCGGGCCGGATACTCGGTTACAACATGAAGTTGTACGACGGTTCCATCCAGGAGTGGAGCCGCATCGCCGACTTGCCGATGGAGAAGACCGAGAAAAAGTAGCTCTTCTGATTCTTGCTAAGTTTAACGTTTCCTTAACGATCATTAACGTTCGTTCGTAACTTCTTTGACCAACTTTACGTTAAGAAAGCATCAGTAAGTTCTCTTTCTGCCGTTACTTTTTAAGCAGTACAAATAGTTGACGGCCATCCGGCACCAGCGCCAAACGAAAATCGGCCGACCGGGAAAGAACCTGAAGTTTATTTGGATACACCATGAGTTGGACGACACTATATATTACAGGTAAGACCGATTTCCGGCAGGAAGTCCGGCGCAAGCTGGAGCATTCCACCCTCCCGCACATGCCGGGTTATCTGGAGCCGACCCAGGGCCCGGACGTCGCGGACCTGTATTGGCTTGACGGCACGGTGCCCCTTCGGAAGGTGAAAGAGCGGATTGGCGGCAAGCTGATCTGGAAGTACCGCCTTCGTTTTTATGAAACACTGGAAGAATACCTCGCCTCCCGCGAGCAGCCGGCCCCCGAGGAACTGACCGCCCGTGAGCGCGAGATGATCACCGAAATGCGGGCAGCCTCCTAAGCCACCGTCGACAAAGAATATGTCACACGAGTAAAGGGAAGATTTGATATCTTCCCTTTTCTTTTTGCCGTGGGTATCCAGCAACAAATCTTACAAGCCCTCCTCAGCGAGGGGCGAGCCGAGGCGATGGTGAATGCGGTCAAGACGGCCGGCCCTTCCCTCACCTACGAGCAGGTCTTCAAAGAAGTGATGGATATGGAGAACAAGAACTACGTGAAGTTGGTCTATTGCCAATTCCCGGAGATCATCAACGTACAACTTACCCTGGTAGGCCAGGCTGCCGCTAAACACATTTGACTATGATTCGGATTCTCATCCTGTTGATTATTCCTGCTGTTGTTGTCGCCCAACCTCGCGGCAATGCCACGCGCATGGAGCAGCGCATTCTTGCGTTGGGACGTTTTGGCGCCAACCCGCAAGGCGGCGTCAGCCGTGTCGCCTACAGCGAGGCCGACAAAGCCGGGCGGGCGTACGTGATTTCCCTGATGAAAGGCGCAGGCCTTGATGTATCCATCGACGCGGCGGGCAATATCATCGGCAAGCGCAACGGCGCCAATGCCAAGCTGCCCGTCATCGCCTTCGGTTCGCACATTGACAGTGTGCCCCTGGGCGGAAACTATGACGGCGATGTGGGCTCGATTGGTGCGATCGAAGCCGTGGAGCTGATGCGGGAAAACAACATCGGCACCCAGCACCCGCTGGAAGTCATCATCTTTCAAAATGAAGAAGGCGGACTGATCGGCAGCGAGGCGATGGTGGGCATCCTGCCGCCGGCGTCGCTTGACCTGATGACCCACAGCGGCAAGACCATCCGCCAGGGTATCACCGACATCGGCGGCGATGTGAATCGACTGCCGTATGTCGCCCGGAAGAAAGGATACTTTCACGCGTTCCTTGAACTTCACATTGAGCAGGGCGGCATACTCGACAAAACCGGCATCAACATCGGCGTAGTGGAAGGCATTGTGGGCATCAACCAGTGGAATGTCACCATCCAGGGCAAAGCCAACCATGCCGGCACGACGCCGATGGACCAGCGGCAGGATGCGATGCTCGCGGCCGCGAAGTTGACCCTGGCGATTAACCAGGCAGCCACCAGCGTGCCGGGAAGGCAAGTAGCCACCGTCGGAAAGATCAACGCCGAACCCGGCGCTCCCAATGTGATACCCGGACGCGTCGTGATGGCGCTGGAGATCCGCGACTTGTCGCACGAGAAGATCATGTCCGTATTCTCCACGATCCAGGCACAGGGCAAGGCGATCGAAAAAGAAACGGGGACCACCATCACGTATACACTCACCAATGAGAACCAGCCGGCTCCCACCGACAAGCGGATCCAGGCATTGATATCTTCGGCGGCGAAGGGGTTGGGCCTTACCTCACAGGTGATGCCCAGCGGCGCCGGTCACGACACACAGGACCTGGCGACCATCGCTCCCACCGGCATGATCTTCGTGCCCAGCAAAAGCGGCGTGAGCCATGCCCCGGATGAATACACGTCGCCGCAGGATATGGCCAACGGCGTGAGCGTGCTGCTGCAGGCGATCCTTACACTCGACAAGACAACACTCAACTAAAACTGATCCCATGAAACTCTATCTTCTATCGCTCGCTGTTTGCCTTTCGCTGACGGCCTACACCCAGGGCTTCCAACCCGGCAAGCCCGCCGAGAACGGCATGTCCGCCGACCGCCTCGCGCGCATCGACCAGTTGGTGAATGAGCACGTGAGCAAGAAATGGCTGAACGGCGCCGTCGTTATGATTGTGCGAAACGGCAAAGTGGTACATCACAAAGCCTACGGGTACGGCGATGCCGAAAAGAAAGCGGCCCTGAAGAAAGACGACATCTTCCGAATCGCCTCGCAGACCAAGGCCATCACCTCCCTGGCCGTGATGATGTTGTTTGAAGACGGGAAGTTCTCGCTCGACGATCCCATTTCGAAGTACATTCCTGAATTCAAGAGCCCCCGGATACTCGATCGGCTCTCGTGGGCCGACACGAGTTACACCACCGTGCCGGCGAAGAGCGAGATCACGATCCGGCAATTGCTGACCCATACCTCCGGGCTTGACTACGCCGTCATCGGAAGCCAGGAATTCAAGGCCATCTACGCCAAAGCCGGCATCCCGAGCGGCATTGGCAGTTCGGACATGGTCCTGGCCGACAAGATGAAGAAGTTGGGAAGCCTTCCGTTGAAGCACCAACCCGGTGAGGCATTCACCTATGGATTGAATACCGATGTACTCGGCTATCTCGTGGAAGTCGTATCGGGCCTGCCCCTCAACGAATTCTTCCGTACGCGCATCTTCCAGCCCCTCGGCATGGCGGACACGTGGTTTTACCTGCCGAAGGAAAAACAAAGCCGCCTGGTGCCTCTCTATCAATACAAGAACGGCGAGATCGATCGATTGACTAAGGGTACGTTGGGAGCGTCGAATGTCGATTACCCGAACACCAACGGTACTTATTTCTCCGGTGGCGCCGGCCTGAGCTCCACGGCCGAAGACTATGCCAAATTTTTGCAGCTATTTCTCAACAAGGGAGAGTACAACGGGGTCCGGTTGTTGAGTCGCAAGACCGTGGAACTGATGCTGACCAACCAGACACAACCGCCGATCACGACTCAGTTCGGGCTGGGCTTTGGATTAGAGACCGACAAGAACAACTACCAGTCACTCTACACCGAAGGCACGTTTAGTTGGGGCGGCGCGTTCAGCACCACGTATTGGGCGGATCCCAAGGAGAAATTGATCGGCATCATTTATACCAACCTCCTCGGGCCGCCGTACGGGCTCAACGAAAAAGTGAAGACGCTTATCTACACGTCGATCACCGACTAGGCGCACTTCTTTCGTAACTTTGGGTGGATGGGACACGATCACGATCATCATCATCCTGCCCCCGCGTGGTCGAGCGCCAGCACCGCCTTCCAGGTAGGCATCTGGCTGAACTTTTTCTTTGTACTGGTGGAAGCCGGCACCGGCTTTTACATCCATTCCCTGTCGCTGCTGTCGGATGCCGCGCACAACCTGGCCGACGTCGGCACATTGGTGTTGTCGCTGGTCGCCTTCCGTCTGCTCAAGGTAAAGGCGAATGAGCAGTACACCTACGGCTATAAGAAGACATCGATCCTCGTAGCCTTATTCAATTCCGTGATCCTGCTGGTGTCGATCGGCGCGATTGCCTTCGAAGCCATTCAGCGCGCCTTCAACCCCCAGCCGATGCCGGGTACGTTGATCGCCATCGTCGCCGGGATTGGGATCCTGATCAACGGCACGACCGCGTTGCTCTTCATGCGCGACAAGGAAAAGGACATCAATATCAAGAGCGCCTACCTCCACATGCTCAGCGACACGCTCGTCTCAGCGGGCATCGTGGTGGGCGGCATCGTGATCTACTTCACCCAATGGTACTGGATCGACAGCCTGTTCAGCCTGGTTGTTGTTGCGGTCATTCTCGTGAGCACCTGGCGGCTGCTGCGCGTCAGCCTCAAGTTGTCACTGGACGGCGTGCCCGCTGATGTCTCCATCAAAGACATCACCGACCGGGCGATGAAGTACGAGGGCGTCGCCGGCCTGCATCACGTCCACATCTGGGCCTTGAGTTCGACCGAAAACGCCATGACGGCGCACCTGGTGTTGAGAAAAGGAGTGGTTCACGAGCAGGAAGTCGCGATAAAAGAGAAGTTCCGCCACGAGCTCCTCCATCAGAACATCCAGCACATTACGCTGGAGACGGAGCTGGAGAATGAGCCGTGTGTGGCGAGGGACTGCTGACGCGGTGAACCGTGAACGGTGAACAGTGAACGGTGAACAGTGGACCGTGAACAGTGAACAGTGAAGTTATCGAGGGGAAGGACTAACGTCGGTGCATTTCTCTGCGTCTCCGCGCCTCTGCGGTTCATTTCCGCCGCGTTCGGTGAACCCTACACTCTAAATCAACTCGCACCCCCGGCCCCGGGCCCCCGGTCCCCGGCCCCCAAGTCAGATATCCGACTTCTTCAGCTTCAGGTACGCGAAGTAGTTGAAGAGAAAAGCCCAGACCAGGGCGATGGCTACGGAACCGAACGTGACGTAATCGCGGATTTCCTGGAACGCATACCGGGCGAACGGCATCGGCACGAGGTTCATGATCGACTCCAGCGGGAAGAACTGGATCAGCTGGGGCACCTGGTCATCGATGTTTTCCTTGATGATAAGTTCGATGAGGTACGAATTCAAAAGCAAAATGATCGTGAGGCCGGACCGCTGAATGAAGATGCCCAGCATCAGCGCGAAGGAGAGAAAGGCAAAGACTTCCAGGAAATAGGCCGGGAAGAAACTGATGCCGGTAAGGCCGTAGGGGAATTCCAGCTGCGGCGAATAGATCAATCCGCACACCGTGGCGATGAGGAAGACCATCGTCATGCTCAGCGCGGCGAGCACCAGGTTGGTCATCACCTTCGAGAGCAAGAACTGTTCGCGGCTCAGGCCGTCGATGATGTTTTGCCGCACCGTGCGATAGGTAAATTCATTGGTGATGGAAATCACCGTCATGATGGCGAGGCCCATCTTGAGCAGTCCGCCGCTCCAGGCCAGGTTCTGCCAGATGTCGGGGAAGTGATAGAGGGGGATGCGGGTGATGTTGATCTTCTGTCCGAATCCCTCGATCATGCGGGCGAGCCATTTTAAGAACTCCATTCCCGATGCTGCGCCCATGCAGAGGGTAAAGAAGTACAACCCCACGATGATCCAGAACGTGCGGTAGTCGAAAAGTTTTTTCAGGTCAACCCTTAACAGGTGCAGCATGATCGGCTTCGGCTAAGATTTCTAAAAACTGTTTTTCAAGGCTCTTCTTCTGGGTGACCAGGTGGCTGGCCACAATCCCTTTCTCAAAGAGGAACCGGTTCAATTCCAGGCTGTGAAATCCCTCTTTCATTTTAACCACGTATTGGGATCCGTCTTTCTTCACGGCGGCAGTTCCCGCGAACGATCCGAGGATCATGGGAAGATCATCGTGGAAGGCCATCACTTCGACCGTCTCCTCCCCTTTGCCCACTTCATCGACGGGTCCGTTGTGGACCAGGTTGCCCTTGCGGAGGATGGCGAAATGCGTGCACACTTTCTGTACCTCGTCCAGCAAATGGCTGGCGAGGATGATGGTCTTTCCGTCCTTGGCGATGCGCTTGATGATCTCACGGATCTCGGCGATCCCCATCGGGTCGAGGCCGTTGGTGGGTTCATCGAGGATAAGCACGATGGGATCGTTGAGCAGTGCCGAGGCGATGGCCAGGCGTTGTTTCATCCCCAGGGAGTACGTGCGGTATTTGTCATCCCGGCGCGGCGTCAATTCCACGAGGTCAAGCACGCGGCTGATGTTTTCCACCGGTGCTTCCTTGATCATGGCCATCAGCTCCAGGTTCTTCTGGCCGCTGAGGTACGGGTAAAATATCGGGTGTTCCAGGACGGCGCCGATCTTCTTGCGCAGCTGGTGCGTGGGTGCCTGGCCGAACCAGGTGAAGCTGCCGGCGGTCGGGTTGGTGACGCCCATCAGCATACCCAGCGTGGTGGTCTTGCCGCTGCCGTTGGGGCCCAGCATGCCGAACACCTGGCCGCGTTTCACTTCCAGGTCAAGCTTGTTGACGGCACACAGCCGGCCAAAATTCTTTGTGAGCTGCTGGATGGATAATACAGTTTCCAAGGGGCGGGTGTTTAGTCTACTTTTTCGCGGCGTCTCTTGCCTCGCACGGTATCACTCTTGTGTTCCGTGAAGTTCTTGATGCGGCTACCGATATCCGTGCTGCCATCCAGCGTCTGGAACAAGGCGCCTGCCTTACTTATGTCAATCGTCCCCACAATATCGAGTACGTACAGATTCGATGAGTCATTGACCAGCACCACGGTGCCCGGCTTCGACCCTTTCGCGTCCCGGAGGTACACGTCCAGGTTGCGGCCGTCCATCCGGCTGGTGACGATGGGCTCATAGGATTCCTTCTGGTAGTCGCCCGTCAGTTTTTTGTATTCCTTGGTGCCCAGCTTTCCTTTCGTCTTGTCGACGATCAGGAACTTCATCTTTTCGATGTTGCGGACCAGCTCGTCGAATTCCGGGTTGTCTTGCTGGTTGAGCATCCGGAGGGTGCTTTTATAGAAGAAGAGGGTAAACGATCCTTCGTTGCTCTTCTCGAGGTCCAGGGTTGTCTTGCTTTGCGCTCCTGCGGTGAGTGACAGAGAGAGCGCCAGGGCAATCAGGATGGGGTGTTTCATTGGACTATGCCGTCGTGAGCCGTTACAGGTTCGAAAACGAAGTTCCCCGCGAATTGTTTCGCAGGGAACTTCCTTCGTGTTGAAAACTTATTCGTCGTTCTTCTTGTCGCCTTTTTCTTTGTCGCCCTTGTCCTTGTCCATCTTGTGGAGTTGTTCGAGTCCGTCGATGTTCATTTTGCTGCCGATGCGGCTGACCTTTTTGAGGTCGATCTCGCCGAAGAGGCTCAGCATCTTGAAGTCGTCGTTTCCGGCGGCGATCATGATGAGGTCGCTGATCTTGCCGCCCGATTCCTTGATGAGGAACTTCATGTCCTGGTCTTTATCGCGCACGAACATCAGTTCTTCATAGTCTTTGGGCACGATGGAGAGGGCTTCCTTGTAGAGCTCGCGCGAATCGCGGGCCTGGTCTTTGGCGATGACGCGAAGGCCTTTGATCTTGCTGATCGCCTCGAGGATTTCCTTGTCTTCGGGCTTCTCCACGTCCATGTTGGTGAACAGGCCGAACATCTTGCTGCTCACCGTTACCTGCGTGAAGTCGGGGTTGTCCTGGTATTTGCTGAAGAACTTCGTGATCGCGTCGTTCTGGGCATTTGCCGCCAGGGACATCACCATCATCACCGCGCCCATCATTACTTTTTTCATATCGGTAGGATTAACGTTTTCTGTTTAGTTTGTTTCTCTTGTAGTCGGTCTCGCTTAGATACTTATTTTATCGCTGTCGCTTTTTGACTGAATTTTCTTTTCCGCTTCGTTCAGCATCTGCATTTTACTGGCTTCCTTTTTTGCTTTGCCGAAGGTGTTGCTGATCATCTGCAGCGCGCGCTTCGTTTCCTCAAAGGCCATCTGCGGGTCGGTGTAGGTGTCCTGCAGTTCTTTCGGGTACGATTTGCGAATCTCCTGCCGGATGAGGAAGGTGGCTGCCACGACGACGACGATCCCCGCTGCAATCCGTGCCATATTTCCCCAACCTACCATAGTGACCAATTTTCCTCTATGACGCGCCTTGAGCTGCTTTGTTACAGCGCCCTCAAAATTTTGCGCCAATGTTTTCTCTTTTTCCGACTGGAAGAACGCGAACAAGTCGGCCGCGCTCTTTAACGACGACGGAACCTGTCCGGTCGCAAAGAACTCGCGCAGCTGCTGCTCCTCTTCCAGCGTTGTCTCGGTCTGCCAGTATTTTTCCAGCAGCCGTTCTACTTCATGCAAGTCCATACGCATCCATTTTTTGCAGCTTCTCTCTCACCGCGTTCCGGGCCCGGAAAAGGTAAACCTTCACCTTGCTCATATCGATTTCCATGATTTCACAAATCTCGTTGTAGCTGTACCCTTCCACATCGCGGAGGTGCATCACCTCCCGCTGCTTGTCGGGCAATTCCGCCATCAATTCACTGATCCGCTTCATACGCTCATTCAATTCGGTCGTTTCCGCCGGCGTCAGGCTGGTATGACGAAGGTGCATTCCCTTTTCCAGCGAGTCGGTAGGCCGGCGCTGCTGCTGGCGAAGGCGGTCGAGGGACAGGTTTTTGGTGATCCGCATACACCAGGCCTCCATATTCTGCACCTGGTCGAGCTGATCGCGTCCGCTCCACACCTTAATCATCACTTCCTGTACGACATCCTTGGCCTCCTCATTGTTTCCCAAAAGCCGGAAAGCAAAGCGGTAAAGCTTGTTTTTCACGGGGAAAACCAGGTTCTGGAAAGCTTCCAAGGTCATCGATTACAGGGGCTAGACGGTGAGACAACCGGTTTGTTACAGCAGGGCGAAAATACTCACGGGAAGCCCAAAATGAGGCACGATTCGATGGAATTAAGAAACTGAACAACCTTGCCGGCTTTGCCCGGCAGAATGCGCCAAACGGAACTTTACACCCCCCTTGAATGGTTATCTTGCCGTCATGTCAGCACTAAACGACCTCCGGAACTTTTCAGATAACCTCGATGTGCGGGGAGAAAAGATGCCTGTCTTTTTTATCGGGCACGGATCACCCATGAACGGCATTGAGGACAATGAATTCAGCCGCAGTTGGTCTCACCTGGGCAAAAGCCTCACGCCTCCTTCTGCCGTCCTCTGCATATCGGCCCATTGGCTGACGGATGGGACTTTTGTTACCGCCATGGAGCAGCCGCGGACTATCCACGACTTCTATGGTTTCCCGCAGGCGTTGTTCAATGTGCAGTACCCCGCACCGGGCAACCCGACGCTGGCAAAGGAAACGGCGGACATGGTCAAGAAGACGCACGTGGGGCTGGACCATGAATGGGGTCTTGATCACGGCACCTGGTCGGTTGTCAGGCAAATGTTTCCCGATGCCAGGATACCCGTGCTTCAGCTGAGCATTGACTATGCCAAGCCGGCGAATTATCATTTTGAGCTGGCCCGGGAATTATCCGCCCTGCGACAAAAGGGCGTGTTGATTATCGGGAGCGGCAACATGGTGCACAACTTGCGCATGCTCAACTGGCGCGACCCGGATGGCGGCTTCGACTGGGCCATCGAAATGAAAGAGACATTCAAGAAGGCCATTGAAAGCAATTCGTTCGAAAAACTTCTTGATTATCCATCGCTCGGCGCCGCCGCCAAGCTGGCCATTCCGACACCCGATCACTATTACCCGCTGATCTACTCGCTGGGTTTGAAGGAAAAAGACGAACCCATTTCCTTCTTCAACGATAAGTTGGCGATGGGAAGTGTTTCGATGACTTCCGTGAAGATCGGTTAGCCTCCTGCTTCTTCCCGAAGCACTTCATCGGCCTGATCCTTGTCTTTTTCAAAGATGTGCAGCCGCACGCCGGGGAAGATATCGTTGCGAAGCGGGTAAAGATTGGTGAAATTTTCTTCCGTCAGGAAGCACGGGATACCATAGGCATCCAGTTTTGTCTTGGCGAGATTGGCCAGGATGACGGTGTCGTAGGCTTTGTAGATAATGATCTTCTCTTCCTCCTCCATCGATCCCCCGTTTCCTGCTACTTCCAAAATCCGAAACCGTAGGAATCCAGGAGCACCTTGTTGTCGTACAGGTGGCCGTTCTTCATCGTGAATTCCACGCGTCGTATGTCGGAAATGTTCTTGACCGGATCGCCGTCCACCAGGATCAGGTTGGCCTTTTTGCCCACTTCGATGGAGCCCACTTCATTTTCCTTACTGGCCACGCGGGCAGAAATCAGTGTGGCTTTCTGCAGCACTTCCTTGTTGGAAACGCCGGCCTTCGCATACAACTCCAATTCCCGATGCAGCGCAAAGCCGGGGAAGTCATCCGTTCCCGGCACGAAGGTGATGCCGCTGCTGTGGAGAAGCTTTAGCATCTTCAGCATGTTGTCAAATGACGCCTTGTAGTCGGCTTCATGGCCCTTCATGGTGGGAAGGCCGCCGGTGTACAGCCCTCGGCGGAATTCCGGCGGGAACATGTTGAGCACGGGTTGGTAGCCTGCGGCCAGTTTCCCGGGCTCATTGGTGAACATGCCTTCGAAGATCGCGACGGTTGGATCCACGACGATGTTCTTGTCCTTGAGCAGCTTGACAAAGCGCTTGGCCTCGGGTCCGCTGACGTTGATATTCTTCGCGCGCTGGGCCACTTTGATAAACCGTCCCATCGAGCGGGTATCTATCGTGTCTCCCATGAAATTCAGCATCACCATATTCAGGTGAATGATCTGATCATAGCCGTCGTTAACCGCCCGCTCCGCCGTCATGAAGGAGGGGATGTGTCCCACCACTTTCATTCCGCGCTTATGTGCCTCCGCCGCCAGGGGTTTCACCCACTCCACGGGGATGGAGCTGTACAGTTTTACTTGTTGGTAGCCTTTGTCCGCATAGAAGTTGACACCGGCGAGGCCTTCATCGAGAGTTTTTACGATTTTCCCGGTAGGCCCGGCAAAGGGACCTGCAAAGTCGATGAACCCCGACATGATGGAAATGTCCGGGCCCAGCAGGATATCACCGTCAACCTTCCTCTTGACTTCCGGCAAGTCGAAATCGTTGGCCATGTCCTTGATGTTCGTCACGCCGCCGGCGATGTGATACAGGCCTTGCGCCATGTTATAGTGAGCATGGTTGTCCCATAGGCCGGGCAACAGCATCTTACCATTGCCGTCGATAGTCTTGGCGTTGGCGGGAGCGGTCACACTCTTCGCCTTGCCTACTTTGGAGATCTTGCCGCCTTCCACCAGCACGGCCTGGCCGTCGGCTACTTTGCCCGACTTCGAATCAAATACCCTCACGTTGGTGAACAGGACCGGGATATCGTTCCGCTGGGTGAGTTGGTCTTCCTGTTTGGCGAAATAGTCCTCTTCGATAGCATCCTGTAGTTTCTTCAATTCGGGGATGAGAAATTCATAGCCCATCTTGATCGTGGACATCCAGCCGTTGATGTTGGCGAAGAATGCTTTGTTGGGGGTAACCCAAACGTACGACGGCGGGCCGCCGATGCCGGAGAAGGCGTAGAGTTCCAGCTCTTCTTCAAACGTATTCACGAGGGCCATGTGGCTCTTCGCATGCACCACGCGAAGTTTGCCCGAAGGCAGCATGTCCATTTCGTGAATGTGGCTCTTCTGTCTCAGCAATTGTTTCAGCGTCCATTCGATCTCACCGGGGGCGCCTTCGATCGGTGAATAGATAACCGGCCCGGAAACCTTCCGGGACTCATTTTCCACTTTATTCTTCCACGTGGCGGTTCCGTCTTTCAGCTCAAACGTTTCATCAACCGGGCCTTTGAAATAGTCAACACCGCTTACCCGGCGGGAGACAACCTGGCCGGATTCCAGTTGAAGGTCAACCTGAAGCTTCGGGCCCCTGCCGCGGTCATTGAACTCGTAGCGGTAATGTATTTTGCCCTGGCCGTCGGACCAGGTGACTTGTTTGCCGGCCACCTTCCCGCCGGAGATGATCACATAGCGCGTGCTGTCAGTAGCCATGGCAGCTGTCGCCGCAAAAAGAAGGAGGACCGTAAGCCGTTTCATGAGGGGTTGAATAAGGTTGTCTGTTACTTCTTGAGCACGGTGAATTCCACCCGGCGGTTATTAGCCTGGCCTTCGGGTGTGTCATTGGTGTCAATGGGTTTGGATTCGCCGTAGCCTTTTGCCGTAAGCCGGCCCATGTCGATTCCTTGTTGTGCGAGATAGTCCACGACCGACTGCGACCGTCCCTGCGACAGCGTTTTGTTGTACTCGTCGGTGCCCTTGCTGTCCGTATGGCCGGCAATTTCAATCTCTACCGTTGGGTTAGACTGGAGAAAGTCAACCACTTTGTTCAACTCGGTAAAGGATTCCGGCTTTAAGGTTGTTTTGTTGAAATCGAAGTAGATATTCTTTAGCCTAACCGTGAGGCCCACTTCGATGGGGGCCAGGAACAGGTCTTTGCTGGCCGGCGACAGGTCTTCACTGTTGAAATCAACACTGTCCGTGGCGGGCAGGAAGCCTTCCGCCGACGCCGTCATCACGTACCAGCCGAGGGCGCCGACATCCAGGTTGTACTTTCCGGCTTCCGACGTAACGGAGTAGCTGCTGCGCCGTTCGGGCCGCAAGGTGAAATCAACTTTGGCGGATATGGGTTCGTTGGTCTTCTTGTTAAACACACCGCCGGTGAGGATCAGTTTCTTGGCGATGGGTGTGAGGTACACATCGGCTACCAGCGTCGTGTCGCCGCCGAGGGTGGGCACAGCGATGGTGATATCTTTGGGTTGATACCCGGAAGCGCTGGCGCTCACCTGGTATTCATTAATCTCCGGAATTCGCGTTTCATACTTTCCCGTTGCCGGTGTCTTGATGGCAATGGGCTTCATGTCCTTGATGGTCACCGTGACAGCTGCTGCGACGGGCTTGTTGGTCTTTTCATCGTAAACGGTTCCTGCGGCGATGACCTTAATGTTCTTCGGTACCAACACGAAGATATCGAGGTTGCCTCCGTCCATCCGGCTGTTCGACCGGGCGGTATATACGTTACCGTTGGCGTCCATGGAAAAGTAATCATCCGCGGCGGCCGTGTTCAC
>JBGAPO010000017.1:0-109239 GCA_044221195.1 Cyclobacteriaceae bacterium | reverse complement strand
CATCTGACGAAAATGTATGGCTCCCAGGCAGCCGTCAAGGATGCTTCGTTTACCATACGGGAAGGAGAGATCGTGGGTTTCCTGGGGCCGAACGGGGCCGGAAAATCGACCACGATGAAGGTCATCACCGGCTATCTTCCGCCTACCAGCGGATCGGCGGCGGTCAACGGTCACGATGTTTCCCGGAACCCGATGGAAGTCAAGCGTTGCACCGGGTATCTCGGCGAGCACAACCCGCTTTACCTGGACATGTATGTGCAGGAGTACTTGCTGTTTGTCGCTTCGGTATACCGCATACCCCGCGGCCTGCGAACGAAGCGTGTGGAGGACATGATCGGCCTGTGTGGATTGGAGCTCGAGCAGCACAAGAAGATCGCCATGCTGTCGAAGGGGTACCGTCAGCGCATCGGCCTTGCGCAGGCACTCATCCATGACCCGCCTGTGCTGATCCTCGATGAACCAACGTCAGGCCTTGACCCCAACCAGCTGGTCGAAATTCGGAAACTGATCAAGACGGTCAGCGCGCACAAAACGGTTTTGTTTTCTTCGCACATTCTTCAGGAAGTGCAGGCCCTCTGCGAACGGGTAATCGTTATCAACCGGGGTGAGATCGTGGCCGACGACCGACTGGCAAATCTGACGCGCAAAGGAAATGAGCAAATCGTTGTGGAGTTTTCGGCACCCATCGATGAAACGTTGATGGCGAAACTCGAAGGGGTATTGTCGCTGTCAAGAATCACGGACAATAAGTACCGTCTGACTTCAGAAGCCGGGCGCGATATCCGGCAAGGGCTGGTTCGTTTTGCCGCCGACCATCAGCTTCCCCTCGTCGGACTCACGGTTGAAGAGAATTCGCTGGAGGCCGTGTTCAGCCAACTCACCCACGGAGAAGCCAACGCAGAATAAGATGCTGAACATCTTCCGGAAAGAAATCAACAGCTTCCTCGACTCACTGATCGGCTATGCGGTCGTTGGTGTCTTCCTGACGGCGATGGGCCTTCTCCTCTGGGTGTTCCCCGAAACCAGCGTTCTCGATTATGGCTTTGCCGACCTCGAGACCTTGTTCACCCTGGGCCCGTTTGTCTTCATCTTCCTCGTTCCGGCGGTGACCATGCGCAGCTTTGCTGAAGAACGAAAGCTGGGAACGCTGGAATGGATGCTCACCAAACCCATCGCGGAAGGCAGCATCGTGATGGGGAAATTCCTGGCATCGGTATGCCTGGTCATTGTATCTCTTCTGCCGACGCTCATCTACTATGTATCGCTGAGCCGACTGGGGAATCCACCCGGCAACATCGATACTTCCGCCGTCATGGGTTCATACATCGGCTTGATCCTGCTGGGCGGAGTCTTTTGCGCCATTGGTATTCTTGCTTCTGCATTAGCGACCAATCAAATCGTTGCCTTTCTCGCCGCTGCCCTGTTCTGCTTTTTGTTTTATTCCGGATTTGAATCGGCCGCACAGCTGGCCAATGACGGTAGCGTGGCCTTGTCGATACGACAGTGGGGCATACAGTACCACTTTGAATCGTTGAGCCGCGGGCTGATTGACAGTCGTGATATCTTGTATTTCGTCGGCCTTGGCGGTGTTTTGCTCCTGGGTGCCAGAACAGTTTTATCCAGCCGCTCATGGTAAACTGGGAGAGACGCCGCACCGGGGATTTGTTATTGCTGCTCAACGGCATCCTGCTGGCCGTTGTGCTGAACCAGCTGGGAGCCTTGTATTTCTTCCGGTTGGATCTCACCGAAGAGCAACGATATACTATCAAACAACCAACCATCGAACTGCTGAAAAGCCTTGATGATGACGTGTATGTCGATGTCTACCTGGAAGGCGAGCTGAACGGCGAATTCCGACGGCTGCGGAAAGCCGTGCGGGAGACCCTGGAAGAATTTCGCGTGCATTCCGGCAGCAAAGTAAGGTATCAGTTCAATGATCCGCTGGCTGCCAAAGGATCGCAGGCACAACAAGAGTTCATGGCCGATCTCGCGTCCAAGGGTGTTAAGCCGATGAATATTGTCGACTCGAAAGACGGCCGCCGAACCGAGAAGATCGTATTTCCGGGCGCCCTCGTCTCTTTCGGTGGCCTGCAGGCACCGGTGATGTTGCTCAAAGACCAGGTGGGCGGCGCACAACAAGACATCAACCGCGCCATTGAGGGATTGGAATTTGAGCTGGCGAACGTGATTCACCAACTCACGGTAGTCAACCGCAAACAAGTTGGTTTTGTGGGAGGCCATGGAGAACTGGACAGCCTTCAGGTAAACAGTTTGCGCTCGAGCCTGCAGGACCTGTATGACGTGCGAATGGGAGTGAGCCTTCGGAGCAAAGTCAGTCCTGCCCAATTTGATGTGCTTTTTATTGCGAAGCCGGAAACGAGGTTCACCGAACTGGAGAAGTATAACCTTGACCAGTACATCCTGTCCGGCGGCAAAGCCGTCCTGTTTATCGATGCCCTCCACGTGGATATGGACAGCATCTCCGCCGGCGACTACTTTGCGTTTCCCAACGAGACGGGGTTGGACGACCTTCTCTTTAACTATGGTGTTCGACTCAACAAGGATTTGGTCCAGGACCTTGTGTCGCTGCGGTATCCGGTTGTCACGGGTGTAGTCAACGGCAAGCCCCAGATTACGCCCATCGAGTGGCCATATTTCCCGCTGGGCAATCAGTATCCCGTGCACCCGATCACGCGCAACCTGGATGCCACTGCTTTCCGGTTCGTGGGCAGCCTGGATTCGGTGAAGGCCACGGGTATACGAAAGACTCCGTTGGTTGTGACGTCAAACTACAGTCGGAAGGTGAACGGCCCGGTCAAGATCAACGTCAATGATCTTCGCAAAGAAATCACGCCGCAGAATTTTTCAACGGCAGGGATTCCCATGGCGTATTTGCTGGAAGGAAAGTTCAAGTCGCTTTATGAGAACCGTTTTCTTCCGGAAGGTGCTGATCCCGAAGGCCGCCGGTCACAAGGTGACTTTACGCGCATTATTGTTGTTGCCGATGGCGATGTGCCGCGCAATGACATCAACCGCCGAACGGGTGCACCTATCGAACTGGGTTTTGACGCGGTGACGAGTCACACGTTCGCCAACCAGGAATTGATCGCAAACATGATCGCATTTCTTACCGATGACCAGGGCCTGATCACTGCCCGCACCCGCGAAATCCGAATGCGCCCGCTCGACAAGGAGAAAATTCGCGATGAAAGAATGTATTGGCAGGCCGTAAACCTGGGCGTCCCGATGATCTTGCTGATCCTGCTGGGGCTGGTCAAGTCGCTAATGCGGCATAAACGGTATGGTCAATCTAAAACCACGGCAGTCCAATGAGCGGTCAAATGAACAAACTGCTTGCCCTCACGGCTGCCGTACTGGCTGCGTTGTCTGTGGTGCTATTTATGGCCGGCCGCGACAGCGAGCGTCCTGTGGTGGACAGCAAGTTGTTTGCCGTTGAAGAAACCGAAAAGATCGATCGGGTGCAGATGATTCGAAGGGGAGATACGGTGACGCTTTCCTTTGACGACGGAAAATGGAAGGTGAATCATCGCTGGGATGCCGATGTGCAGATGATTAAGGTACTCATGGCCACGCTTCGCCAGCAAGCTCCTCACCGTCCAGCGGCGGCGGCCATCGCCGACACGGTCAACAAGCGACTCAACGAAAATGGAACGCACGTGATTGTTTCCAAATCCGGGCAATCCGAACTTGAATTTGACGCGGGCGGGAACCGGGCAAAATCAGAAGCCTGGTTCCGGAAGACGGGCACATCGCAGTCCTACGTCATGATGATCCCGGGGTACCGGGTGTATGTGTCGGGGATTTTCGAGCTTGGCGTTTCGGGGTGGAGGAATAAGCGCGTCTTCGACTTCAACTGGAGAAACTTCAAATCGCTGACGGCCTCGTACCTGCACCAGCCTGCCGATGGCTTCACCGTGGAAATGAAGCAGCGATACTTTGGGATCCGGGGCCTGGACCCGGTGGATACCACGCGACTCAATGACTACCTGGATGCCGTCTCACTCCTGATGGCACGCCGTTTTGTAGACAACGCAGATTCGGCCGCCCGCCGGGTGATGGAAGGTCAGCCGTCAGCACAGGTTGAAATCCGGGATATTGCCGACCGGACCTATCGGCTGGAATTGTACACACCCCGCTCCAATGACAATGAGGTCTTCGCCCGACTCGCGGATGGAGAAATAGTCGCTTTTGACCGGGGAGACGTGGCGGCTATCCTGCGAAAAAGGAACTGGTTCAAGGCGACGCAGCGATAACCGGTACACCGGCTTTTCTCGGTCAGATGTCCCGCCGTCCAGGGGCTTCCTTCGTTTTTCCGATTCCTTTTTCTTCCTAACTTAGCCCCAACAACCACTTAACAACCACGTTCATGAAGTTCATCGTCAACTCCAGCTACCTGCTGAAGCAACTTTCCTATATCAACGGCGTCATCACGGCCAACCCGGTGGTTCCGATCCTGGAAAACTTCCTGTTCGAGATTGATAAGAACCGGTTGACAGTGACCGCGTCGGACTTGCAGACGTCCATGATCACGGAACTGACGGTTGAGTCCAAGGAACGCGGCAATATTGCCGTGCCGGCCCGCATCCTGCTCGATACGCTCAAGAACCTTCCCGACCAGCCGGTGACTTTCTCGATGGACGAGTCGACGTACAGCATCGAGCTGAGCTCAGACAACGGCCGCTATAAGCTCTCGGGCGAGAATGCGACCGATTTCCCGAAAGTGCCGTCCGTCTCCAATGACTTCTCAGCGACGATTTCATCGGATGTGTTGGGCAGGGCCGTCAACAACACCATTTTTGCGACGAGCAACGACGAGCTTCGTCCGGCGATGACGGGCGTATATGTCAACCTGGGCGACAAGAACACGACGTTTGTCTCTACGGACGGACACCGCCTCGTGCGTTACCGCCGCACCGATGTGAAATCAGACAATGGCAGCGCCATCATTATACCACGCAAAGCCTTGAACCTGCTCAAGGCCACGTTACCGGCTGAGAACACGGATGTCACCATCGACTTCAACGCCGCCAACGCGTTCTTCAAATTCGGTTCCATCAAGATGATTTGCCGGCTGATCGATGAGCGCTTCCCCGATTACGAGAACGTAATCCCGTCGACCAGCACCATCAAGATGACCATTAACCGGGCTGACTTCCTCAGCTCCCTGAAGCGTATTTCCATCTATGCCAACAAGACCACGCACCAGGTGCGCCTGAAGATTACGGGCAGCGAGCTCCAGGTGTCGGCGGAAGACCTTGATTTTTCCAACGAGGCCAATGAGCGCCTGGCGTGCGAGCATGAAGGCGAGGACATCGAGATTGGTTTCAACGCGCGCTTCATGGTGGAAATGCTTACCAACCTGGACACCGAACAGATCCGGCTCAACATGACAGCGCCCAACAAGGCGGGCGTTCTTCTCCCGATTGAAAAGGACAAGAATGAGGACATCCTCATGCTGGTCATGCCGGTGATGTTGAATCAGTACGTGTAGCCGGCACGGATTCGGTCGCCGGTGGCCATTCCTGACAATTGAACGGCCCAGGCATGCAAACACTCTTATTTTCTCAATTCACCTTCAAGCGAGACTGGAGGAGAATATTGGCGCAAGTGATTGATTTGACCATTGTTTGGTTTTTTACAATCTCCTTGACGATGATCTCTGGTCCATTCATGCCTGCAGCTATTGGCTTGGGGTGGGTGTATGCCCTGCTTTTCCTGGCGTACGGTATTACACTGGATTACTTCCGTTACGGAACTGTTGGCAAGTTGATGATGGGGCTGCGAGTTGTTTGTAAGACAAGCATTCGTCCAAGGTTCGTGACAATGGCTTACCGGAATGTGCTCAAGGCAACCTTCTTGTTGCTGCTCATCGATTGTTTTCTGCTTCTGATTGGGCAGCAAGGCCTTCACAACCGACTTGTCAGTTGTGAAGTGGTGCACGACACCGTGTAAATCGCAATTATTTCATCGACGAAAAGTCGAACGACGTCTCCAGGAACTTCGTGTTGAACTTCCCTGACCGGAACGTTGTATTGTCCATCAGCGCCAAATGGAACGGGATGGTGGTCTTGATGCCTTCGATTACAAATTCGCTCAGCGCGCGTTTCATCCGGGTGATCACTTCTTCACGCGATTGTCCCGTGGTGATCAACTTGGCGATCATGGAATCGTAATTCGGCGGAATCGTATAGCCGGCATAAACGTGGCTGTCGACGCGCACGCCGTGACCGCCCGGCAAATGCAGGTTGAGGATCTTGCCCGGTGAGGGGCGGAATCCATTCTTCGGATCTTCCGCGTTGATGCGGCACTCCATCGCGAACAGGTTCGGGAAGTAGTTGCGTCCCGAGATCGGGACGCCGGCGGCCACTTTGATTTGTTCTTTGATCAGGTCATAGTCCGTCACTTCTTCGGTGATCGGGTGCTCCACCTGGATACGCGTGTTCATTTCCATGAAGTAGAAGTCGCCGTGCTTGTCGACGAGAAACTCGATGGTTCCCACACCTTCATAGTTAATGGCTTTCGCGCCTTTGATGGCCGCTTCGCCCATTCGTTCGCGAAGCTCCTGGCTGACAATGGGAGAGGGTGTTTCCTCTACCAGTTTCTGGTGACGACGCTGGATGGAGCAATCGCGCTCGGAGAGGTGACAGGCCTTGCCGTACTGGTCGCCCACCAACTGAATCTCAATGTGACGCGGTTCTTCAACAAACTTCTCCAGGTACAGGTTGTCATTACCGAAGGCAGCACCTGCCTCGCGGCGGGCGTCATCCCAGGCTTTCTTGAATTCGCTCTCGTCGTTGATGATGCGCATTCCTTTGCCGCCGCCGCCCGCGGTAGCTTTGACAATGACCGGGTACTTGATCTGCTTGGCGATGGCCATTCCTTCCTCCATGGAAGACAGCAGTCCATCCGAACCGGGAATGACCGGGACGCCGGCCTTCTTCATGGTGTCCTTTGCCGTCGATTTGTCACCCATGGAGTCGATCATGGACGGCGTAGGGCCGATGAATTTGATGCCGTACTCCTGGCAGACGGCCGAAAACTCGGAGCGTTCGGACAGGAAGCCGTATCCCGGGTGGATAGCGTCGGCATTGGTGATTTCCGCCGCGGAGATAATCCGCGGGATGTTGAGATAGGATTCTTTGCTGGGGGCCGCACCAATACAGACGGCTTCATCGGCAAAGCGCACATGAAGGCTTTCGCGGTCGGCCGTGCTGTACACAGCAACCGTTTTGATGTCCATCTCCTTGCAGGTGCGGATGATGCGCAAGGCAATTTCACCACGGTTGGCAATCAATATCTTCTTAAACATACCAGGATCGTAGGATTTTGGTTTCCGGGGTCTGCCCCGGGTTACATTTTACTGGAGGAGATCAATCGGGTTCTACGACGAACAGCAACTGATCATACTCGACGGGTGATGAATTTTCGATCATCACTTTCACAACAGTGCCCGAAACCTCGGATTCGATTTCGTTGAAGAGCTTCATCGCTTCGATGATGCAAACGGTTTGTCCCTTGCTCACTTTGTCGCCGACGGAAATAAAGGGCGGCGAGTCCGGGTTGGCCGAACGATAGAAGGTGCCGATCATGGGCGACTTGATTTCAACCGTCTTTCCGGCTGCGGCGGCGGGCTTCTCCGCCTTGGGAGCCGGCGCGGCGGCAGCGGGTGCCGGGGCGTGCGCCATCACCGGTGCCGGCGCGGGCATCGCAACGACCGGGGCGGCCGACGACTTCAGAACTTTCTGATCCGGTTCACGCTTGACATGCAACTTGAGTTCCTTGGTTTCAATATTGACTTCATTGAGTCCCGACTGGGAGATGAAATCGATAAGGTCCCTGATTTCACTGGTTTTCATGGCGGAAAGATTAGATGAAAATAGTTCCGTCCTCTGCGGGGCGGGCTTGGTTTTAGGTTTGGTCGATGCTTTGCTCATGCGGTTACTTCACGCGTTCAATGTATTCGCCAGTGTGGGTGTCGATCTTGACGTTGTCGCCCGTATTGATAAACAGCGGCACGCGGATTTCAGCACCCGTTTCAATGGTGGCTGGCTTCAAGGTGCGCGTGGCGGTGTCGCCGGCTACCCCGGGTTCTGTGTAGGTCACATTCACCACCACGTGCGAAGGCGCCTCGGCGGTGATCGGGTTGGCGCCATTTTCGAAGGCAATGAGAAGCGTAACGCCTTCTTTGATATAATTCACCGCATCGCCGAGAAGGGCTTTGTCGAGATAAATCTGGTCAAAGGTGTCTTTGTCCATGCACACCAGGCTTTCGCCGTCGGCGTAGAGATATTGATATTCTTTGGTTTCCACGCTGAGCAGGTCGACGGAGTCGCCGGGGCGGAAACGGTTCTCGGCGAGTTTGCCGTTGCGCAGGTTGCGCATCTTGATTTGATAGAATGCGCGGAGGTTACCCGGTGTGCGGTGCTGCAGTTCTTCTACTTGCATGATGTCACCGTTGTAACGAATGTAGTTGCCTTTGCTCAGATCGGAAATAGTTGCCATACGAGAGGTTGAATTTACAAATCAAACAGTTATTTACAATTGAATGGTTTTGAACGGCGACTACCGTGGATTGTATGCCCACTTGACATACAAAGCGCCCCACGTAAATCCTCCGCCAAATGCCGCGATGATCAGGTTGTCGCCTTTCTTTAACCGCTTTTCATAATCCCACAAAAGAAGAGGAATCGTTCCGGCGGTAGTATTGCCGTAGCGCTCGATGTTCATCATCACCTGGTTTTCAGGAACGCCCACCCGGGCAGCGGTGGCATCGATGATGCGCTTGTTGGCCTGGTGCGGCACGAGCCACTGAATATCTTTTGGTTCCAGGTGATTGCGTTCGGCAACTTGCGCGGCTACATCGGCCATGTTGGTGACCGCAAACTTGAACACGGCCGAGCCTTCCTGGTACACATAATGCAATCGCTTGTCTACCGTTTCGTGTGATGCGGGCATGCGGCTGCCTCCCGCCTTCATGTGAAGATAACATTCGCCGGAGCCGTCGCTGCGCAGAATGGAATCCATCACGCCGACTTCCTCCTCGGTAGGTTCGAGCAGCACACATCCGGCGCCGTCACCGAAAATAATGCACGTGGTACGGTCGGTGTAGTCGAGTATAGCCGACATCTTGTCGCCACCGATGATGACCACCTTCTTGTATTTCCCGGATTCAATAAAGCTCGCGCCGGTGGCGAGTCCGTAAATGAAGCCGGAACAGGCCGCGCCGAGATCGTAGCTGAAGGCGTTGGTGGCCCCGACGGCGGTAGCGACAATATTGGATGTCGCCGGAAACGTCATGTCGGGAGTAATAGTGGCGAAGATGAGACAGTCAATTTCTTTGGGATCGATGCCGGTCTTCTTCAGCATATCCTGAACGGCGGCGATGCCCATAACCGAGACACCCTGGTTCTCTCCCTTCAGTATGCGGCGCTCCTTGACACCGGTGCGGGAAACAATCCACTCGTCGTTGGTCTCCACCATCGTTTCGAGTTCTTTGTTGGTGAGAATGTAGTCGGGAACGTACCCGCCTACACCGGTGATTGCTGCTCTGATTTTCTTGCTCATGGTTGTCCTCAGGGATAGAAAAAACAAAGGCCCGGCTGGATGACAACCGGGCATTTTCCTCGATTCAACTAATGTTCGACGCCTTCTGTCGGCTCGGGGTCATCAGTGAAGGGAGGATGGTTGACTTCATGGGATCAGGCCAGGACTTCCTTCTCCATCACAACGCTGCCCCGGTAATAGAGCTTGCCTTCATGCCAGAAAGCGCGGTGTGGCAGGTGGTGTTCTCCGGTCGTCGCATCAATGGCGAACTGTTTGGGTGTCGCCTTATAATGCGTCCTTCTTTTGTCGCGGCGTGTCTTCGAGGTTTTTCGTTTCGGGTTAGGCATATTCGATTACTTTAACTTTTTCAATTTTTCCCAGCGGGGATCAATGGCTTCCTCTTTATTCTCAGCTGGGTCCGCCGGGGAGGAATATACCAGGCGGTCAGCATCATTATCGTCTTCCTGATCCTGGTACCGCGGATGAAGGCGCTTCATCGGCAGATTAACCGTGATCAACTCGTACAGGTACTGTCCAAGGTCCAGGGAGGCCTGGTCCCGGGTAATCAGCACAATCTCTTCGCTCAACTCCTTCTCCTCTTCCCCGTACTTGAAGAGAATCTTCCGGCGGATGTCCATCGGGAAGTCGAACGGTTCCAAACTCCGGTCGCAAACCAGGTGGGCAGCGCCCTGAATGTGAAAATCCCCCTCAATCAGCGTTTCCCGCTTATCCAGGGTGACTTGGGCTTTGAACTGACCGCTTTCCAGCAGGCTGGTACCATAGATCCCGAAAAAGTCGTCCCCGAACGAATAATCGAAGGGGTGCGCTTTCTGGCTGAGGCCTATGATATTTACCTTAAAGTCAGCCGCCCTCATCACATCCAAAATAAGGGCGCAAATTTATCAGGATTTTCCGGATTCTGAGGGGCCAAGAGGTGATTACTGGGCCTTACCATAGGGGCAAAGGCTGATTTCAGCCTGTTTTGCAAAGAAATGTAAGGATTCTAAGAACCCAGGAATGGCTAGACCAGGCGGTAATCGCTCAAATGGAGGTCTTCCAGGGGCTTTTTTCCAAAGTTGGCCACCAGGTGGTCTACCACCCCTTTGGCATAGCCCAGTTTTATGGCGATTTGCTGGCTGAAACGCACTTCACTTTCCAGCACCCGGTGGTCGGCAAGCATCAGTTCAATGGAGGAAAGGAGGTAGTCCGCCTTCTGCCGTTCGGAAAGGGCTCCCAAAGTGCCGATAGGCTCCGGGTTGTCAATGAGTTCATCGACGTCCTTTAGGGGGTAATTCCGGTCCTGCGCCATCTTGTAGATCAGGTCGCGTTCTACTGCCGCAAATTCCTTGTCGGCCTTGGCCAGCTGGATAAGGATATTCAGCTTTTTCTTCGTCACGATATCCATAGGGATAGAAACTGTCAATCAAATCTAACCAGATTACTTACCCACCATGAATAGGTGTCGTCGAATGGACGATTTTGGAGAATGAACCGACCTACTGAGGGACTAACGGCGCCGTACGGGTCTTGATGATGTCGGCGGCCAGGAAGATGGCCCTCCGGATGGAGCTCTCATCAGCCAGGTTCTTTCCGGCAATATTATAGGCGGTGCCATGGTCGGGTGAGGTGCGCACGGTTGGCAGGCCGGCAGTGAAATTTACGCCGGACGAGAAATCAATGTATTTGAAGGGTATCAGCCCCTGGTCGTGATACATCGCGAGTATGCCGTCGTATTTGTCGTGTTGGCCGGATGCGAAAAAGCCGTCGGCCGGGAAGGGGCCAAAGATCAATTTGCCCATTCCCTTGAGGTTGTTGATTACCGGCTTGATGACATTGATTTCCTCTTTTCCGATGAGGCCCTCATCGCCGGCATGCGGATTTAAGCCGAGTACGGCAATCTTTGGCTTGGTGATCAGGAAATCACTTTTCAACGAAAGCTCGAGAAGACGGATTTTCAATTCGACGCGCTCGGCCGTTATGTACTTGCTGATGTCTTGTACAGGAACATGTTCGGTAACGAGTCCAAGTTTGATCTTTTCACCCACCATCAGCATCAGGCTTTCCGTGGCCTGGAAGGTGTCGGTAAGAAATTCGGTATGACCATGGTAGGGGAAGTCATCACCATAAACCGTGTTCTTGTCAATGGGAGCTGTGACAAAGCCATCCAGCAGTCCTTCCTTCACTTCTTCGACCACCTGCCGCAAGGACATCAGCGCCGCGCGGCCGGTTTCCCGCGAAGGCTGCCCGGGATTCAGGCGGATTTCCTCCTCCCAACAATTCACCACATTGATGGCCTTGGGAAAAAACTGTCCTTTGGTCCGGACCTGGCTGTAGTTGAATTCCTCCAGGTTCATCAGTTTCCGGTAGTAAGAAAGGACGCGGGTATTGCCATAGATCACCGGTGTGATGGCATTGAGAATTCGATTGTCGGCCAGTGCCTTGATGACAACCTCCGGACCGATGCCATTCAGGTCGCCAAGGGTGATGCCGATCCGGGGTTTGCCGTGTGGAAGTGACGTGCTCATGGTGAAACATTGCAAGATAGGAATCCAACCGGAACCTGCGCGAGGATTTTCACGATGACGCGTTCAGGGTTCCCGGAATTGATGTAGTTTTCCACTCATGGTAAGACCCAAGAAGCACCTTGGCCAGCATTTTCTTCACGACCGGAAGACTGCCCTGAAGATTGTGGATGCGCTGGATCCCGGCCCGGTGATGCCGATATTGGAAATTGGTCCCGGCACCGGCGTGCTGACGTCCACGCTGGCGGAGCGGTATTTGGACAGACTGCACCTTGTTGAAATCGACAGTGAATCGGTCGCCTATTTGCACGAGCACTACCCGGCATTGAGCAGCCATATTATCCACGGCGATTTCCTGGAACTCGATCTTCAGCAACTGTTTCCCAAACCTTTTGTCATCATTGGCAACTTTCCCTACAACATCTCCTCCCAGATCTTTTTCGCTGTACTCGATCACCGTGACCGGGTGGATCAGGTGGTATGTATGCTGCAGAAGGAGGTAGCCGACCGGCTTTGCGCAAAGCACGGCAGCAAAGTGTACGGAATTCTCAGCGTGCTCCTTCAGGCATTCTACGATCTGGAGATATTGTTTAAGGTTTCACCCGGCGCTTTCCATCCGCCGCCCAAGGTGATGTCGGCAGTCATCCGGCTTCGACGAAATGCGCGGAAGGAATTGCCCTGCTCCGAGTTGTTGTTCCGCACCGTGGTGAAGTCATCGTTTCAAATGCGGCGCAAAACATTGCGCAACGGGCTCAAACACCTAAATTTGCCCGGTTCCGTGGTGGCGTTGCCGATAATGGACAAGCGGCCGGAACAGCTTTCCGTTGAAGATTTTATTCAGTTGACCCAACAGATCGAGCGTGAAACAGTTCGTCGAATTTGAACTGACCCCGGAGTTCCGCGATCGCTTCCAGGAGGCGCTGGACCAGCGCGACCGTACGTTTATCGAGGACAGTCTTAAAGATGTGAACCCCGTCGATATCACGGCGCTCCTTTATGAGTTCTCGGCGGAAGATTCGAAGTATACACTGGACATTCTTCCGGTGGATGTTCGCGCCGCGATATTGAAAGATCTGGACAGTGATACGCGGAAGGGTTTCCTTAAAATCTACACACCGGATGAAATCCGCGCCCTGGTCAGCCAGCTGGATTCGGATGATGTGGCGGATATCCTGAACGAACTCCCCATCAAGGTCAGCGAAGAGGTACTGGTAAGCCTGGATGCCGAGTTGCGCGCCCAGGTGATTGACCTGCTGCGCTACGATGAGAATGTGGCCGGCGGTCTCATGGCCAAAGAGCTGATTAAGGTGCGTGCCAACTGGACTGTGGTGCAGTGTGTGGAGGAAATCCGAAAGCAGGCCGAGGCGGTGGAGAAGTTCTACACCATCTTCGTCGTTGATGAGCATGATAAGCTGCTGGGCCGTGTGGCCCTCCAGGACCTGGTGATCTCAGATGCCAGTAAGCGCGTGGCCGACATCCTGGAGACGGAAGTGATCTCCGTGGAGACCTACATGCCCGACAATGAGGTGGCGGACATCATGAAGAAGTATGACCTGGAATCGGTTCCCGTCGTCAATGTTCAAGGTCAGCTGGTGGGTCGCATCACCATCGACGACGTGGTGGACGTGATTACGGAACAGGCCGAAGAGGAGCGCCAACTGATGTCAGGTATCACGGAAGATGTGGAAGAAGATGACACCGTCTGGAAGAATACCCGGGCCCGTCTTCCCTGGTTATTCATCGGCATCCTCGGCGGCATGCTTTCGGCGAGGTTCATGGGGCTTTTTGAAAAGGAATTAGCCAGCGTCACGGCGATTGCTTTTTTCGTACCGCTGATCCAGGCCACCGGCGGCAATGTGGGCATTCAATCCTCCTCATTGGTTGTGCAGAGTCTTGCCAGTTCAGGGTACGTGGAAGAGGGACTCTGGGCGCGGTTGGTCAAGGTGCTGTTTGTTGCGATGCTGAATGCGCTGTTCCTTTCGGTGGTGGTATTTGGGGGCAACTGGCTCCTGTTCGGCAACAAGAAACTGTCTTTTGTGGTGGCCATCGCCCTCTTCAGTGTCGTGATCTTTGCCTCCCTGGTCGGCACAATTACCCCGCTGATTCTGGATAAGTTCGGCATCAATCCTGCGGTTGCTTCAGGCCCGTTCATTACCACGATCAATGATTTGCTTGGCCTGACCATGTACTTCCTTACCGTGATGATCCTCCTCTAACCGATTGATTAGCAGAAGCTACCAACAGGTTCAATGTGTTTTTCCCTTTGTTAATCGCCTGTTTCCCTATTTCTTAAGTCCCATGTAAGGTTCCAGCCTTTTTTGCAAAAGGCTGTGGAGGGGTGAAAAGTACATTTGACCTTATGACCCCGTCGCAAAAGATCAACAGGTTGACTCACCGCTTGATGGATGCATTCCACTACGTGGTGGAGCGGCCTTTGCTCACCGCCACCGTGGTGCTCATTCTTGTTACACTGGTGGTGGTGGGATTGAGCCTTCCGTACTACTTGTCTGATCCCGCCGCATTTGGCGCACAAATCCTGGCGGAGGCCCATGGGATGATCTTTGACATTGCGGTGATCGGCATCTTGCTCTACTGGCTCAATGAGCGGGGAGAAATCCGCCAGCGCATCCGCATGTACCAGGATGAAATCGATGACTACCGGTTGTTGGAATCTGCTGAGGCCTCCTTCCGGACCGTCGGAAATATCAAACGACTTAATCGTCACCAAATCACACAAATCAATCTTGTGAACAGCGTGCTGCCCAAAACCAATCTCAACTATGTGAACCTGAAAGGTTCGAACATGAACTCCGCAAACCTGTCAAACTCGTCGTTCATCGAATCCAACCTGGAGTCGGCGCGGCTGAACCAGGCCAACTTCGAAAACAGCAACCTGAACTCGGCGAACCTGCGCGGCTCGTATGCCAGCGGGGCGAATTTCAAGGATGCATTTCTCATTAAGGCCATGTTTCAAAATGCGCTGCTCATCAAGGCCAATTTTAACAATGCATACCTGATGGAAGCTGACCTGCAGGGCAGTTACCTCATGGGAGCAGATTTTGAAAATGCCAGCCTGTACAAGGCAGATTTGCGCGGCGCCAAGGGCCTGACAGCGGAACAGTTGATGAAAGCAAAAACTTTGTATTTGGCGAAGCTGGATAATGAACTTCAACTCCAGGTGCAGCAGATGATGCAAGACCTGGTTGAGGCCTGAACGAATTGTTGCTTTTACCGAAAAAATGTACCTTTGTTTTACGTAACAACGGTTTCGTTCAGTCGAAGCCGTTGTTCTTTTTTTGCCGGAACCGGCACACAACGACGTGAGTTATGAGTAAAAAGGTTTCGTATTACACGAAGGAAGGCCTGGAGAAGTTGAAGCAGGAACTCAGTACCCTGAAGACGAAGGGCAGGAAGGATATTGCCCGCCAGATTGCCGAGGCCCGCGACAAAGGCGACCTCAGCGAGAATGCAGAATACGATGCCGCCAAGGATGCTCAAGGGCACCTCGAGGCAAAGATTGCCCAGTTGGAAAACCTCATGGCAAATGCGCGCCTGATCGACGAAAGCAGGCTGGATGCCTCCACGGTATCTATCCTCTCCAAAGTGACGATAAAGAACAAGAAAACAGGACACACCGTTACCTACACCCTTGTGTCGGAGGAAGAGGCTGACCTCAAGTCGGGCAAAATCTCTACGAAGTCTCCCATCGGCAAAGGCCTGCTGGGCAAGAAGAAGGGCGACATGGCAATGATCCAGACCCCGGCGGGTAACATAGAGTTCGAGATCACCGACCTGGGAGCCTGATGGCGTCGATCTTCACACGGATTATCCAGCGCGAAATCCCCGCGCACATCGTGGCCGAGAATGACCGTTATCTTGCTTTCCTCGATATTAATCCTTTAACCAAGGGGCATACGCTGGTGATTCCGAAGAAGGAAGTGGACTACATCTACGACCTCGATGATGAGACGCTTTCCGGAATGCATCTCTTTGCCAAGACAGTTGCCTCCGCGCTGAAGCAGGTCACCGGATGCAAGCGCGTGGCCGTTGCGGTGCTGGGACTCGAAGTGCCGCATGCGCACATCCACCTGATTCCGATGAACCAGATGTCGGACGCCAACTTTTCAAATCCCAAATTGAAGTTATCGCCGGATGAACTCGGCGCGATCGCGGCTAAAATCCGCCAGGCGGCAGGCGGATGAACATCACCCGGCCCACACTTTTGATTGACGAACAGCGTTGCCGTGCCAACATCCGGAAAATGGCGGATAAGGCGCGGCGCAGCCATGTCGTATTCCGGCCGCATTTCAAAACCCACCAATCACACACGGTAGGAAGGTGGTTCCGGGAAGAGGGCGTCACAGCGTGCACGGTTTCTTCCGTTCGTATGGCCTCTTACTTTGCCGAGGATGGATGGAAGGATATTACGGTTGCTTTTCCCTTAAACCCTCTCGAGGTCGATGAGATCAATCGCCTGGCTTCAACCATCAAGCTCAACCTGCTGATCGTTTCGGCAGAGGCCTTGAAGCTCCTGCTGCGAGGACTTCAGCATCCGGTTAGCTGCTTTATCGAAATGGATTGCGGTTATCATCGTACCGGCGTGGATACGGCCGACATCCAAACAATGGATGAGATCATCCAGGTAATCGAGTCATCGCCCCTGTTGCAGCTGGCGGGCCTGTTGACGCATGCAGGACACAGTTACGCATGCCGCACGGGAATTGAGATTCTGACAGTCCATCAACGAACGACGCAGTTGATGAAGAAGGCTGGAGCCCGGTTGCGCGCAAAATACCCTGACCTCGTACTTTCTGTCGGCGATACGCCCACCTGCAGCATTGCGTCCGACTTCAGCGATGTCCAGGAAATTCGCCCGGGCAATTTTGTTTTCTACGACATCATGCAGCGCGGCATCGGATCTTGTACGGACGATCAAATTTCGTGCGTGCTGGCTTGCCCCGTCGTGGTGACTTATCCTTCGAGAGGAGAAATCGTGGTTCATGGAGGAGGCGTTCACCTGGCCAAGGATTACCTCCTGCAGGAGGACGGCTCCATGGTATTTGGGCGAGTGGTGCGGATGACGGAGAACGGGTGGGCCCTGCCATCCACCTCCATGACCGTGAAGTCGTTATCCCAGGAGCACGGAATTATCCGGGCGGGCAAAGAAGCGTGTGAATCGATCCACCCGGGTGAGATCTTGGGAATTTTGCCCGTTCACTCCTGTATGACGGCCGATGTGATGGAAGAATATTACACCTTGTCCGGCGAGCGCATCAGGATGATGCCCAAGATTTGAATCCATGCTGGTTGAGTTTTTCGACCAGTGAATTCACCAAAGTTGTCCCCGAGCCTTCCCAGGTCTCCAGGAACAGGTCCGGTTCGATCAGCTCAAGTTCCATCAAACGGAATTCACCGCCTACTACGACTCCGTCTACTCTCGCGTAAAGGAGTTTGAATCCGCTGGACTCCAATACCCGGCGGGCTTGCTCAACCAGTCCGGGTTCCGCCGCGAAGGGAACCTCGTGACCGCCATATTCCGCCTGAACACGGAATTCCCCGGGACGGGGACGTTTCAGCACAGCGTGGGAGAATTTATGGTCGAAGAAGATAAGCGACACTTCTCCGGACTGCTGGATTTCCGGCATGAAGGGCTGGACGAGGTGATCGCCAAACTGACTTGTCTCAAGAAGAATGTTCTCAGCACCTGGACTTGTTAAATCAACAACCTTCGTGCGGTATCCACTGGCGGAGATGGCCGGCTTGACAACGACGGCACGCCATCCCAACAGTTGGGCCTTATGCTTTGCATCCCCCTGGCCCTGATGGAGAAACAGGGTAGGGACAATCGGTACGCCGAGATGCTGGAGTTCGCGGAGGTAAAATTTATGGTGATTCCACCGGAGCGCGTGAACGGGATTCCAAATGGGAACTTCCAGCCTCTCCATGTCGGACAGCCATTTCTGAAATTCTGCCGGATGCAGGTGATAGTCCCAGATCGACCGGACGAGGAGGGCATCAAATGCCTTCCAGTCAATTTGAGGGTCGTTCCACACGACGGGAATACCTTGGATGGATTTGTGAGCAAGCAAGGGTAATAAAGCCTGTTCACTGGCGATGAGGTGCCGGCATTTGGTGCAGGTGACAATACCCAGACGCATGGCCGGCTAAAGGAAGTCGATCTCCACGTTCAGGGGATACCGCATGAGGTAGTCTACGGCATCCTGAACGGTCATGCCTTCAAACAATACTTTATATAAGGTATCGGTAATCAGGGGTCGGGCTTTGTAGTACTCGGCGCACTTCTTGACAATCCGCACGGTGTTGATCCCTTCGGCCACCTCTTCCATTTCTTCGAGAATCTGACTGAGGGACTTTCCTTTTGCCAATTCATAACCCACGGTAAAGTTGCGGCTGGTGGGACTATTACAGGTAGCCACGAGGTCGCCGATGCCGGCTACGCCAAGGAACGCTTTTGTATTGCCGCCGAGAATTCGGCCCAGGTAAACCATCTCGACAGCGCCCCGGCTGATGAGGAGGCCCTTGGCGTTTTCTCCGTAGCCCAATCCGCTGAGGCAGCCGGAGGCAATGGCGATAATGTTCTTCAATACCCCGGCCATCTCCACGCCCACAAGGTCCATGTTTTCATAAACCTGGAAGCGGTTGTTCCGCAGGAGGCGTTTGCCCGTCTGGATCACTTCCTGGAAAGGACTTGCCACCACGGTAGCGCTGGGTTGACGTTGGGCCAATTCTTTTGAAAGATTGGGACCGGCAAGACAGCCGACGCGCACCACCACGCTTTCCTCTCGGATGACCTCGCTCATCGTCTTTACCTGTTGCCGGCTCAAGGTCTCTACCGTCTCGATCGTCTCATTCTTCGGCAAGGTGATGTCGAACCCTTTAGTGCCATGAATGAGGATATGGTATGGGTGTAGGTGTGGCCCCAGCTTCTGCATCATGGCGCGGAAATGGGCTGACGGCACAATGGGGAAAATAACATCGCATTCACGGGCAACCTGCGCGAGGTCGTTCGTGGGTTGAATGCGCTTGTTGAGTTTGTAGCCGCGGTTCTCCCGCTTCTCCTGCATCTTTTCAACCGCTTTTTCATCGCGGGCATACAGCAGCACTTCGCGATGCCGGGCGAGAAAGTTGGCAATGACGGTTCCGAAGTTGCCGGCGCCGACAACCCCGACGGGTTTATCCGACAAACTTCTCGAGATCATACCCCGCGAGGCGGTTGTGGTAGTAGTAGAGAACCTTGAGATCCTGGGTTACGATGTTGCCCTGCTTGTTGCGCAGCAAGGGTCGCTTCAGATGGAAGATACCGACATTCTCCAGTCCCCGCCGGATGACGATGTCAGCATCTCCTTTGACGTGCGTGGCGATGTGCACTTTGCCGTCGTCGACCATGCGGTAGATTTCCTTGCGGACTTTTTTGAAGACTTCCCGAAACTCCTCGTAGGGAATTTCCATTTCTTCTTCGGGTAGTCGGAGAAAACCGAACAGGTCGAGGCGCGGGTATTTCTGCAGCCACATTTCAAACGCAACGAAGGCTACCAGGTGGCTGGCAAAGATCCGGTTGATGCGGTGATATTCTGTCACGATGCGGCTGGCCAGCATACGGGTATACTCGTTCTCTCGCTGTTTATCCACCGAAACGGCTCCACCCGTCATGAAGTACTCTCGCGTATTGATGATGCGCCCGTTGGCATCAATGCTGTTGCCTTCATCATCAACATAGTTGCCCATCACATCCAGGCCCGGTCCAATCGACACGGATATGTTGGAGCCCTTCGTGAAGAACTTGAAGAGGAATTTCAGCAGGGGAAGGGTGCCGTAGTTGTCTTCTTCCGCGAAGTAGCGGTCCTGGCCCTTCACCTGGAGATAGTCTTCAATGAGGTCGGGGGCTTCGAGCACGAAGTGATAATTAAGCGAAACGGGCACGACAAAGATCTTGCGGCTTTCGGTTTCGGTACCGGAGAGGTAAAGATTGCGTTGTGCCTCGACGGCAGTACTCAGCAGGCCCAGCTTGAGTTGTTGTTCGATCTTTCCGGAGCGGGAGCGCGTTCCGCCCGGGAAGAAGAGACTGTGTGCGCCTTTCTGAATGGCCAGGTTCGAGTACATCTTCAAGGTCTCCAGGTAGGGCAGGTTCTTCTTGCGCCGGTCCACTTTATAGGCGCCGAGACTGTTCATGAAGTAAGCGAGGATCGAGATGTTGAACAGGTTCAGGCCTGCCCCATAGATAAAGGCCGGAAGTCCCAGCGAGTGAATCACCCATCCGATGAGGATGCTGTCCAGGTTGCTGAAGTGTGTCGGCACCATGACCACGGTGCCTTTCTTCGCCAGTCGCCTCAGCATTTTCACCTTGCCGACAATGTGAATTTTATCCTGCAGCGTGTATTGACTGCGGAAGATGGCGCCGAACTTCTTCACCCGGGCGCCATTGAGCAATCGACGGAACCAGAACTTGGTGACTTCGCGCGCGAATTTGTACGAGCTGGGCTTGAAGGTTCCCGAAATCTCCTTCGCGTACCGGTGGACGATTTCGTAGAGCAGCTCTTCTTCACGGTTGCCCGTTTCTTCGGCCGGCTTGTGGCTCAGCTCAACGAGTTCATTCTTGATTCGTGACCAGAACTTGGCGTCGTCTTTGGGATCAACGCGCCACCGGTTTCGCTTGATTCGGTTTTGCTCGCGAAATACTGTCGTTTCGAGCTCATCGAGTAGTTGCTTCCGGGAGGGCCGGAGGACCCGAATTTCGGCAATCGACTTCTGGGTAACCTCTTCGAGGAACTCTTTGCGGTTCTTGCTGAGTTGGTATACGGGCCAGTCGGGAATTCCTTCCAGGATGGGCTTATAACCGATGTTCTTGTTCTTCTTTTCCTCCAGGATTTCCATGGTCCTTGGTCAGACGGGTGGCAAAGTTATAAACTTTGAGCAGATCAGATTTTGTTCAGTGCGTTCCGAAGGTTTTGGCGCATGACCTCAAACTGTTCCAGGGCGGCATGAATAAACTCTTCGGTGATCATTCGGCGTACTTCGTCTTCGGTGGCAATGTCATACTCCTGCACTTTATAGGTTTGTTCGAGAAACTCCTGCTCGAGCTTAATGAGATACCGGTTGTTCCAATGGAACAAGGTGATCTTGCAGGCCGGGTGTTGGATTTCGCCGATGACGCGCATGCCAGACAAGGTAGTGAAACCGGCGTTAGCAACCACCTGCCATTTTTACGGACGGTGACCCCTCAAATAATTCAGGTAGCTGACAAATATCAGCGCCAAGAGCCCGGGCAAGCCGATATTTTTGGGATGCTTTTGGTCCTGCGAGGCACTGCCTTCGGAATTATTTGTAACTTTAATTACACATGGTCAAATCACTGAAGCAACTTTTTGGTATTGGTCCCCGGATCAACTATGCGCAGCTCGTGCAAAACGGAGCTGTCATCGTGGATGTCCGGACTCCCGCCGAATTTGACAACGGTCATATCTCGGGTGCGATCAATATTCCGATTGAGCAGCTGAGGCACAACCTCAGTCAGTTTGCCGGCAAGCGGCAAGTGATTATCGCCTGTTGTACCGATGGATCCAAAAGCTGGTACGCCAAGAACCTGTTGGACGCAAACGGATATCAATCCGTCTATGATGCAGGGAATTGGACGAAACTTCAGCGGCGGATTCAACGTGTATAACTATGGACTCACACTTTTATGAAGTGAACATTGCCTGGAGCCACGACCGGCAGGGCATGATGTGCTCGCCGGAACTCAGTGCTGTATCTCCTTCGGCCGGATGTATTGAAGTGGCGACACCGCCGGAGTTTCCGAAAGGGATGCCCGGTATCTGGTCGCCCGAACACCTGTTCACCGCCGCCGTGAGCAGCTGCCTCATGACAACTTTCCTGGCGATAGCCGAGAATTCTAAACTGGAATTCGTTTCCTTCCAATGCGGATCGAAAGGGAAGCTGGAGCAGCGCGACGGAAAATTCCTCATGACGGAAGTTCAGCTTTTCCCTGTGGTCACCATTCGGGATGAGAAGGATCGCGAACGGGCCATGCGGATATTGCAGAAGGCGGAGGCGAACTGCCTCATTTCCAATTCAGTTAAGTCAACTGTAGTGATGAACCCTGTCATTGAAGTACAGGGGAATACCATTCCGGTAGCCTGAAGTTGCCGTAAGGGAAACGGAACCAACCATTACCCAGACGGGGGTAGTAATATCCCTCCTTGTTTAGCGTTTTTAGTAAGGTGGTCCCTGGCGTATATCGCGGGTTCCCCTGAATATTGTAATTTTGGTTTCCTTGTACCCGCTACGGTTATTCATGGTTGTGCGATTGCGTATTCTAAGAGGGCTGATCCTGGCGCTGATGCTGATCTCGGGGACGCAGGCGCTGGCAACGCACCTCCGCGCGGGGGAAATCACGATCGAGCGCACCAGCTGCACGAATCTCACTTTCAAAATCACCATCACGGTCTACACGAATACAGGATCGGAAATCAAGTTTGGAGATGGATTTCTTGATTTTGGCGACGGCACACCGGTGTTTATTACGCCTACTGTAGAAAATACCATTCGTCCCGAGCTGGGACCCAACATTGGTACCGTATCCTTCACGACAACCCACACCTATGCAGGCGTTGGGCGTTATGTGATCAGCTACCTGGAACCAAACCGGAATGCCGGTATCCTCAACATGTTCAATTCGGTGGATACTCGCTTCTACATCGAATCACAGATTAACATCGACCCGTTCCTCGGCTGCGACAATAGCCCGCGCCTCCTGGTTCCACCAATTGACAAAGCCTGCACGGGCGCCGCATGGTATCACAATCCCGGTGCCTATGACCCTGACGGCGACAGTCTTTCGTATGAGATGACCATCCCCAAAAAGGAAAAGGATCTGGAAGTGAATAACTACCGGGCGCCGAACGCGCAGGAGTTCTACGATCGCATCGGCCTTGTCTACAGCCAGTCCAACGAAGACGGAACGGGACCGCCAACCTTCAACATCAATCCTGTCACGGGTACCTTGATTTGGGATGCTCCCGGAGCACCCGGCGAATACAACATCGCGTTTATTATCCGATCATGGCGTAAGATCGAAGGCATCTGGATCAACCAGGGATATGTTATCCGCGATATGCAGATCATCGTGGAAGATTGCGACAACCAGCGGCCTGAGCTCACGGTGCCACCTGATATTTGCGTCGAAGCCGGCGCGGTGGTTAATGCGGAGATCTTCGGCACGGACCCTGACTTCGACAAGGTGAAGATTGAAGTGTATTCGCAGATCATCAATCCGCCCTTTCCAAATCCAGCCACCTTTGTTCCTCCCAACGGAACGCTGCAGACAACCAGTCCCACGCAGGCGAAACTGACGTTCACGTGGAATACGAATTGCCTTCATGTGAAGGATCAGCCTTACCAGGTGGTGTTCAAGATCACGGATGATCCGCCTCCCGGCAAAGGCGCCAAATTGGTACAGTTTAAGACCTGGAATATCAAAGTGGTCGGCCCAAAGCCGAAGTGGAGTAATATTGAGTTGGCCGGTGCCCGGAAACTGAAAGTCACGTGGAAGCCGTATGTATGCAGCAACGCCGAAACCATTACCGTTTGGCGCAGAATTGAAGGCAGTCCGTTTACGCCGCCGAATTGTGTTGTGGGGATGCCGGAATCGCTGGGATACACGCGTATTCAGGAGTTGCCGATTACAACAACTTCCTACACCGACGGCGGCCTCGCCCCGGGGGTAAAATATTGCTATCGACTGGTAACCAAATTTCCGCTTCCCCAGGGGGGCGAGAGCTATGTTTCTCGCGATACGTGCTTTACGATTCTGGCCGATGCGCCCGTGATCACGAATGTGACGGTGGATAAGACAGGTACAACCGATGGACAAATTACGGTCCGCTGGCGGCCGCCTTTCGACATCAATGGCACGCAATTTCCACCTCCGTACCGGTACAAGGTTTTGCGGGCGGAAGGTTTTACCGGCGATCTTCGGATTACCGCCGCGCATCCGGCCACGATCCCTGACACGACATTTACCGAAACCGGCCTCAATACCACCGAGTTGACTTACAACTACCGTGTCATCCTGTTTGACAACACCGGCCAGGAGGTGGATACGTCTGCCCTTGCTTCAACGGTCCGGCTCGATCCCAAAGCACAGTTCAAACAGATTGAGCTCAATTGGGCGGCCAATACCCCCTGGTCGAACCAAAGCGTTAACTACCCGCGGCACTTGATTTACCGCGGACCCGAAGGAGCTACAGAAGCGCAAATGGTGCTGATTGACAGTGTCGATGTCACGTCCGGCCGATTTGTTTATGTTGACTCCGGGCAATTCAACGGGGTGCCGTTGCGCGACGACCAGATCTATTGCTACCGGGTAATGACCAAGGGAACATACGGTAACACAAGGATCAAGGCGCCGCTGAAGAACTTCTCGCAAATAAACTGCGCCCAGCCAAACGACAGCATTCCTCCCTGCAGACCTCAATTGTCCATCGAAAGTAAAACGTGCGACGAGGTGCGGCCAACGCAATCGTGCGAACAGTCCGTGTTTACGAATGTCCTCACGTGGCGCAAACCGGCCGATGAAGCCTGCCGCCTCGATATCCGTACCTATAATGTTTATACGGCAGCCTATGTGGGGGAACCGTTTACCTTGTATGCAGAAAATGTCAAGGATACTTTCTTCATTGATTCCAACCTTCCGTCCTACGCCAAGTGCTACAAGATTTCCGCTGTAGACCGGGCTGGTAACGAAAGTGAACTCAGTGAACAATATTGCTTCGACAATTGTCCGCATTATGAACTGCCCAATGTATTTACGCCCAATGGCGACAACTGCAATGACCTCTTCAGCGCGTTCAGTTCCCGCCAGTCTGTCGATGAGAACGGGAACGGACCTTGCGGCCCCATCGATGTTACGGCACAACGCGCACGGTGCGCACGGTTTGTCGAAAAGGTAGAGTTTGTGGTGACCAACCGGTGGGGGAAACACGTGTACGATTATGAGTCAGGAGCCGAGCGCAACATTTTCATCGACTGGGACGGCCGTGACAATTCCGGCGCTGACGTATCGGCCGGCGTCTATTACTACAGCGCGAAGGTGACCTACACCGTGGTGGATCCGGCCAACCGGGTTCAGAACATCCGGGGATGGGTCCAGATCATCCGGTAGGTGAGGATTTTCACCGACTTGCTATCTTGCCCCCAAATTGAAATCATCTTATGAAGGCATATATATTTCCCGGGCAAGGCGCCCAGTTCACCGGCATGGGCAAAGACCTGTACGACGCCAACCCAAAGGCCAAAGCGCTGTTTGAACAAGCCAACGCAATTCTCGGCTTCCGGATCACCGACGTTATGTTTGCCGGCTCTGCCGATGAACTCAAACAGACTAATGTTACACAACCCGCCATCTTCATTCACTCTGTTATCACGGCGCTGACCAACGAATCGTTCGCGCCCAACATGGTGGCCGGACATTCACTAGGGGAATTTTCATCGCTCGTCGCCAATCGCTGCCTCTCCTTTGAAGATGCGCTGCGGCTTGTCGCCAAACGGGCATCCGCAATGCAGCGGGCCTGCGAAATGAATCCCTCCACGATGGCGGCCATTCTGGGACTTGATGATCAGAAAGTGGAGGAGATTTGTGCGTCCATTACCGGTGAAGTCGTCGTGGCGGCCAATTATAACTGCCCCGGCCAGCTGGTCATTTCGGGATCCATCAAAGGGATTGATATCGCTTGTGAAAAATTAAAAGCAGCGGGGGCGAAGCGCGCCCTGCCGCTCCAGGTAGGGGGAGCATTCCACTCGCCGTTGATGGAGCCGGCCCGCGAAGAACTGGCCAAGGCCATTGAGTCCACCGGTTTTAGCCAACCGGTTTGCCCCATTTATCAGAATGTGAACGCGAAACCTTCAACCTCGATTGCGGAAATAAAGACAAACCTCATTGCTCAACTGACATCACCGGTTCGCTGGACGCAGTCGGTACAGCGCATGGTGGCTGACGGTGCAACCCAGTTTATTGAATGCGGCCCGGGGAAAGTTTTGCAGGGACTGGTGAAGAAGATTGCGCCCCAGGTGGAGGCACAATCTATTTGACAGCGGATCCCGCCACGGTGACGCGCAACGGATCGGTACACGCTGCCAGGAGTTGACTAACTGACTTGTTCAGTACAGGATGCATTATCCCGGCAGCAATTTCAGCCAGCGGGGTTAAGACAAATCTCCGCTCTGCCATGGCCGGATGGGGGATAACCAGGTTGGGTTCTTCAACGACCAAATTTCCGTAGAAGATAATGTCAATGTCCATCGTGCGCGGCTCCCATTTGCCGGAAGGCAGCCGGCCCAGCGACCGTTCAATATCTTTAAGTGTAGCCAGCAGAATCTGTGGAGACAACGAGGTTTCGACCTCGATAGCCTGGTTCAGGAAGGGAGGCTGATCTTCCTTTCCCCACGGTTGGGTTTCATAGCGGGAGGACGCCGCGATAATCTTTCCAGCCAGGAGTCCGATTCGAAGGAATGCGGCGTCCAGCAGGCCTTCCCGGTCGCCGGTATTTGAACCCAACAAGAGGAATGTACGTACCATAACGTGCCTGAGCGATGCCTTGGGTAAAATTGGTACTTTTGCCGCTCAAGATACGACTATGAACTTCCTGAAAACATTCCTTGCATCCTGTCTCGGCACCCTCGTCGCCCTCGCCCTCCTGGTTTTCCTCACCATTGGGTTTATTGCCGGTCTTTCCGACGAAAAGGCGGTCCAGGTTTCTGATAATTCGGTACTGCACCTGCGCCTGGAGGCCCCGATTACGGAACTGGAATTGGACGATCCGCTGGCAGAAGTTTTCCCGGCCGCGGCAGATCAGTCGATCGGGCTGCTGCGGCTCAAGCAGGTGATCCGTCATGCGAAGACGGATCCGAAAATAGAAGGCATTTACCTGAATACCAGCATGGCCATGACCGGCATTGCCTCACTGAAAGAATTGCGGGAATCCATTCTTGAGTTTCGCGAGTCGGGCAAATGGGTGGTGGCGTATGCAGATTTTTTCACGGAAGGCGGCTATTACCTGGCTACGGCGGCGGACAAGATTTACATGTATCCGGAAGGGCAGGCGGAATTCAACGGACTCGCCACGGAAGTCATGTTCTTTAAAAAACTGCTGGACAAACTGGAAGTCAATCCGCAAATCTTTCGGGTAGGCGATTTCAAGAGCGCCGTCGAGCCGTTTATGCGCGAAAATCTGAGCGAGGAAAACAGACTGCAGCTGAATTCCATTTTGAATTCCATGTATGACGAAATCCTCCGCGATGTGGCGGAGGCACGGAATATTCCGTTGGAGCGCCTGAAGGAGATTTCCGGCAAGATGCTTGTTCAGGACGCGCAGGATGCAAAAAAGTACGGTTTGATTGACAGCTTGCTTTATGACGACGAGGTGAAAGCCGAGTTGAGAGGCCGCCTGAACCTCGATGAAGACAGCAAGATTGGGTTTGTACGTTATGGGCAGTATAAGAAGACCGTTCCCGTGGTTACCAGCTCGAAGAATGAAATTGCTGTAATTGTTGCTGACGGGGAAATTGTTCCAGGGCGATCCGATAATGGCACGGTAGGATCTGCCACGGTGGTGGAACTTGTCCGCAAGGCCAGAACGAATGACCGCGTGAAAGCAATTGTCTTACGGGTGAATTCCCCCGGCGGCGTGTTCCAGTCGGCTGACCAGATGTGGCGTGAATTAGTGCTGGCCGCGGAGGCAAAGCCTGTCATCTGTTCCATGTCCGATTATGCGGCATCGGGCGGATATTATCTTGCCATGGCCTGCGATACCATCGTGGCGCAACCGACAACGATCACGGGCTCCATTGGCGTTTTCAGTGTGCTATTTGACCTGAGCGCTTTCCTGGATCACAAGATTGGCATCACCGCTGAAGAAGTGAAGACAGGCGATTACGGAGATATGGTAACCGTTACCCGGCGGCTGACCGATGCGGAGAAAGCCATCTGGCAGAAGCAGACGGAAAAAATATATGACACCTTCACCCGAAAGGCAGCTGAGAGCAGGGGTATGAGCCAGGACGCGCTGAAGAAGATCGCCTCAGGCCGGGTCTGGACAGGATCGCAGGCAAAGGAAAACGGCCTCGCCGATGTGATCGGAGGATTTGACGACGCCGTTGACATTGCTGCGCAGCAAGCCAACATCGGTGATGACTACAAATTGCGCTTTTACCCTCAACCCAAACCCCTGCTCGATCGCCTCATGGGGAATGTGGAGGAAGAGTTCAGCCAGGCGATGATCAAACGTGAGTTGGGTGAACAATACACCTGGTACCAGCAATGGAACAAAGTGAAACAATACCAGGGCGTCCAGGCGAGAATGGGAGTACCGTTCAAAATCAAGTAGTTTGGGGGTAATTCGTTCACTAACGAGTTGATAGTCAGACGGTGAGCGACTTACTAATATATTTAGTAAGTTCGCCTCCCGATGGTTCCACAGCTGATTTCCGATCATTTTGAGCCCATGCACATTGACCTGGTGTTCCAGGAGTTGAAAGATCGTTTTGGGTTCAATGAAAAAGGATGGCGCAAGAAGTTTCAGGAGTACCTGGTTCGCCAACCGCGGACGACCAGCGAGATGGATGCTTTTATTAAGTTCGGCAACACATTCATTAATCCGGTCTTGAATGAAATCCTCTGCCGGAATGCGCTGCACGCTACCTTCGTGAAACTCCTTTTTTATATCGTCGAGCAAAGCAGCGTTCCCGGACGATCAGGTAAAAAAATCGGTACCCGGGCATTCCCCAAATAAAGGAATTGTGGAAAAGGCCCACAGATGTGACTATGGTGCGATAACCGCCGTCACGTTAAGCATCCATGAGGGTCAACTCCGGGTATTCAAAGCGCTTGCAGACTTCCGCCACATCCTTGTTGTCGACTTTTCGGTCTGTGATCAGCCGGCTGATGGTATAGGCTTCGAGGCGCTGGTCGTCAATGGGTTCGCACAGCGCCAGCACATCGTCTTTTGACAGCAGCGGGTTTAGCCAGTCCTTTTCGTATTCCCGGGGCAATATCACCGGCATTCGCTTTTTGCTGTTGTGAATTTTCTCCAGCAGCGGATTGGCACGGGTGGTCAGCACGGTGTAGGTATCCCGCATTTCGCCGGTGGACTTGTCGGTCCAGGATGACCATAGTCCGGCGATAGAAAATATCTTTTCATCCCGGCAGTGGATAAAATAGGGGTACTTGACTTTACCTCCCTTGAACCATCGCCATTCAAAGAATCCGGTGCAGGGAATCAGGCATCGCTTGCCGTCTTTGGCAGAATCCTTGAAGGCAGGTTTATCATAGATTTCTTCACTGATCGCGTTGAGCGTTCGCAGTCGCAAATCGGCTGCATCATCTGCTGATTTGGCCCACCAGGGAATTAGTCCCCATTGCATCCGCTGAAAGGAGCGGGGCTTTGATGAGGTAATGACCGGTGAAGCCTTGAAATCGAATCCATTTTCGTAATACGTGGGAACAAACGGAACCGTATCGAGTATGTTCTCGTACCGCACCAGCAGTTCTTCCATGGTTGCCGTATCCTGCTTATGATAGCACATGTGAAGGTAAGTTAGCAAATCAGCCCCGGGAATGCGAAATTTGCCAACTGGCTTCAATCTTCCCATGAAGACCCTGACGGCGATCGAAACCTTTTTTCTTCGGAACCTTACGGTGACCGGAGTTTACCATTTTCGGGCACGTCTTCTCGTGAAGTTCATCCTGGTGTCGATTTTGTTTGCGGCAGGATATTGGATCAATACCTACTACACTTATTTCCTGGCCGCCCGCTTCGTGATGATCGCGGTGATCTTTCTTTTCGCTTTTCAGCTGTTTTGGTTGAGAACCGTACGTGATCAATTCTGGGTGGCGCAGTTTTATACATTGACCTGTTGGCTGACGGTTGCTTTGCTTGCCCTATGTTCCGGGGGTATATGGTCATATGTGCTTCCTTGGATGACCTTGGTGCCGGTGGTGGCATTGATGCTGATGGGACAGCGCAGCGCATTGTTTTGGGGTGCGGTCGGAACGGCGTCCATTGTCGGCGCCTACGCCATACAGGGCTCCTATTCGATTCCATTGAACTGGCAAGCTCCGCAAAGCGATTTGCTCACGGCTTCCCTGGGTATTGGCCTCATCACGATCGTATTATTCATGATTTCTGTATTCCATGGCCAGGGATCGAAACTCCTGGGTACCATCCAGGAGCAACAAGAAATAATCGCGCGTAAGAATGCAGAGATTGCCCAGCGCAACGAAACGTTGGAGAGCGAGGTCGATCGCCGCACCAAGGAACTTCTTGACTACAACCAGCAATTGGAGCAATTCGCATTTATTTCATCGCACAACCTGCGGGCGCCCGTCGCGTCCCTTCTGGGGCTGGGTCATTTGCTCGAAGTGAGCACCGGAAATAAAGAGGAGGTAGAACAGATTTGCCTGAACATGATCTCCACCACCCGTGAACTCGACCGTGTGGTCAGGGATCTGAGCACCATCCTGGAGACGCGCAAGCCCAGTCATGCGGTTCTCACCCAGCTTGACCTCGAGGAAGAAGTGAAGTTGGTGAAAGTGAGTCTCGAGCGGGAGATTCGTGAGACTGGCGCCAGGATTCAAACCGACTTCAGGAGGGCGCCCAGCATCCGTACCGTGCGGCCGTTGATGGATAGTATCCTGATGAACCTGATCAGCAATGCCATCAAGTACCGGCATCCGGACCGTGAACCGCTGATCTTCATTCGTACCGAGCGTTCTGAAGGCACTATTTGTCTGACCGTTACCGACAATGGACTGGGGATTGACCTGGAGTTGTTTGGCGATAAATTGTTTACACTTTATGGTCGCTTCCACAGCCACGTGGATGGCAAGGGCCTGGGGCTGTACCTGGTGAAAACGCACGTGATGGCCATGGGTGGGAGAATTGAGGTCGCCAGCACCCCGGGCGACGGAACTGTGTTTAGCCTCTTTTTGAAGGATTCCCCGTCGGGCGGCATATCCTGAGCCTACGAAAATTGTCAGGAAAACATGATACCCTCGCGTTCATCCGGAGGATATCTTTATTGCATGGCTTGGGAGATAAACAACCGGCCGGCAACGAATGAAGCGAATCAACATACTCCTGGTCGATGATGAAGTACTGATCCGGCAAGGGCTGCGCTCACTGCTTGAGAAGGAGGATTTTATCGACACGATTGTTGAGGCGGGCAATGCGCAGGAATTCTACCAGCAGGTGAATGCCCTTCCGCTGGATATTATTTTGCTCGATGTCAGGCTTCCGGGCGTGAAGGGGCCCGACTTGCTGGGAACGGTTATGAGCCGTCCCGCCGCGCCCAAGGTCATCGCCGTCACCGGGCTGGAAGGGGTCGAACTGGTGATCAACCTCCTGAAGGCCGGCGTCAGCGGAATCGTCTTTAAGCTGGACGGCTATACCGAGATTGCCCGGGCCATTCGCGATGTGATGACAACCGGTCATTATTTCCAGGAGAAGATTACGCGGATCATAGAGTTGAATGCGTATCGGTGGGATCATGTGCCCCCGGTTTCATTGACCTATCATGAAAATGAATTGATTCATGTAATTTCCTTGGGGTTAACCACCAAGGAAGTGGCCCAGAAGATGAAAATGTCGGAGGCAACGGCGGAGACTTACCGGACACGACTATTGAAAAAGCTGGGGGTGCCGAATACGGCAGCCTTGTTGGCCTATGCGTATCGCAATGGAATCCTGTGATCGGTTATTTCGGAGCGGTATAGTGCAATCGGGCCAGCAGACCTTTGGCGCCCTGCGAGAATTGAATCGATGTGCGGAGAATATTGGCCCGCATGCGCAGGGTGTTCTTCTTGGTATTGAGGATTTGAATGTAGGAATCGGTTTTGGCAAAGGCCGTTCCGTCATCTTCCACCTCGAGGATCAGGTTGCGGCCTTTCCAGAGCAGGCGGACGTCAACGTGCCATGCCGACGAATGTTTGAAGGCATTGTTAATCAATTCCTGGATGACCCGAAGCAGGTGTATCGCATCCCGGTTGGGAAGCGGGTGTTCGGTGCCGGTCTGACGGATGTGAATGGTTCCGCCGCCGGGGCGCTCCATGTTCTGACAGAGCGTGTTGATACGGGCTTCGAGGTTGTCATGGTCCATGCTCACCGGCATGAGCCGTCGGGAGATGCGTCGGATGGCGTCGACGACGGCCAGGAAGTCGGCGTTCATGCTGGTGATGAGCGCCTCGGTTTCTACGGGGTCTCCTTTGGCGCGGTCGAGGCGGTCCAGGTAAAGGCGGAAGACCGACAAGCGTTGGACCAGGTCGTCGTGGATTTCGGCGCCCATTTCATTGATGATTTGTTCGGTGGCCTCCATCGCCTGGCGGGAGACTTCTTCATCGAAGGCGGCCTGGGACTTGTAGACAGGAATCATAAGCCAGTGGGTTTATGCAAAGATTAGAGAATCGTTCATGGATATGAAAACAGAAATAGCGAATGTCATGAAAATCGTACACCGATTGCTGGTGTTGGCGCTGTTGGCTGCGCCGGTTCACCTTCAGGCCTCCAATCCAAAAGTAGATTCGCTGTTGCACCTGCTCGAGACGCACACCGCCACCGACCGGGCCGAGGTGTTATGGGCAGTAGCGTACGAATTATTTGACGTCGATAATCCGCAGGCCGTATTCTACGCCGAGCGCGCCTACCACGAAGTGTGGCAAAAAGGCGACAGCCTGCAGATCGTGAAGGTGGGCACGACGTATGTGCAGTTGGAAAGAAGGATGGGGAATTTGGACCATGCTATCAAGATAGCCGATGAACTACTTCCGGTTGCCCGAAGGCATAATTATAGGAAGTATGTGAAGATATTGCTTAATACTTTGGGGCTTTTGCACTTAACCAAGGAGGAATTTGACAGGGCACTGGAGTATAATAATGAATCATTGGCAATGAGAAGACTTGATGGTGATAGCAGCGAAGTTATAGTTGCTTTGTCAAACTTAGGTCTCATCCATTATAGATTGAATGACTATCATCAAGCCCTAGAGTGTTTGAATCGTGCACTTACCATGAATGCGTATAGGAAGGACACTATGATGCTAGCTGGTATCTATTCAATTATGGGCGCTATACACAGTGAAACTAAGGAGTATTCTTTGGCGAATTCCTTTTTTAGGCAGGCAATTAATATTGAGTTTAGGTTGAAAGATTATTCCTCACTTGCGCAGGATTTTCAAGGAATAGCGACGTCATATTATCGTATGGGGAATCTTGATTCGGCAAAGTATTTCGCCACAGAGGGTGTTGCATTGGCAAAGCGAATCAAGGATAAATGGTCGTTGACATTATGCTACATAGTTCTGTCCAACATTGCACTTGAACATAATCAATATCCATCAAGTATGTCCAACATTACAAAAGCTGAAGAAGTCGCATTTGCTTCTGAATTTCCATACCTGAAGTTGGAAGTTGTGAGGCAGAAGGCCATTCATTTGTCAAGGATAGGCGATATGAAGAATTCAATTCAAGCATTTGAAGCCTATAACAGAGGAAGAGACTCAATATATCATGGTGAAGCAGAGAAACGCTTAAGAAATGTTCAGGTTATCCATGCTCAACGAGAGAATCGCATCAGAATACAAAACCAGGCAAATGTGCTTTTGCTGCAGAGCCAACTTTTGAGTCGACAAAGAAGTTTCATTTTGATTATTTCTGGCCTTCTTTTTATTGTTGTTGTCCTGGCATACGAATTGTTTCGCGCGTATAAGAAGAAGGAATCGATGAATCGATTGTTAGACTTTCGGGTTGCGGAGCGAACAAGGGAGTTAGGTTTTCAACGTGATCATCTGCAGCACCACTTAGACGAAGAGCGGATTATAAGGACTAAGGTTTGCTCAGAAGTGGATATGCACGTTAAGACGTTGCAGGGTTTGCTTCACCTTGTGCAAATGGATCATACAGGGATAGGAACTTACCTTGAAAGGGCAAAGATGATTTCGACGGAAATTGTAAATTCTGTTTCGCGCCTGAAGGTGAAAGAGAAATAGATTGACCGCTCGCGAGGTTTTCAATGCCTCTACGAGCGGTCAACTTTAGGCAATCGGCGTTGGGTTACTTGTCCTCTGCAGCAAAGCCTCCTATTGTTCCGTTTGAAGCCTCAGCTACGTGAGATTGAGCTGATTCTTTGTGAATACGGGAGGCACCAAATGAAATCAGAGCTGTTGCGGCTATTATGACAATCAAAAGTCTTGTTTTCATATTGAAGTTGTTTGTAAAATGAATGGATTCAAATCCTAGCCTTTGGGATCTGGCCCATTTCCGCCGGCGCCACCATCGCGAGGTTTGATTTCCTGTTCAGTACAGGAGGAAACACTCATGGCTGTAACGATTGCCAGAATGGCGATGTAAATCAGTTTTCTCATAGGTTTGGGTTTTGGTTTTTTCTATTGTTTTGATCTTATTGCTTAGAGCAATGCCCAAAGATTGCCTTCCTTCGGAAAACTGTGTCATGTAATATTTTTGCAAAAATCACCCGTGTACCAAAGAATTGCCTTCTTTTCAGCTTTTTGTTTAGGCTTGATGTTTTCGGGGGCAAGTCTGTATGCTCAAAATCAGAAGACAATTGATTCCTTAAGGAATGAACTCAAGGTTCATGGAGCCAGTTATCGCGTGTTGTGGGGCCTCGCGTATGAACTTTTCGAGGTTAACAATGAGGAAGCACTGGAGTACTCTCGTCGAGCCTACCAGTTAGCACGAAAAAATGGCCCTGATTCACTTATGGTAAAATCAGGAAGACTTACGGCTCAATTGCTAAGACGAACTGAACATTCTGATGACGCGATAAAGCTTCTACTGGAAATAAAGCCGTATGCAGAACGGTTTAAAATGAACGGTGAATTGGCCCGAATTCTAAACACGCTGGCTCTGTGTCACACTTTCCGGGCGGAATATGACAAAGCGCTTGAATACAACTTCCAATCTTTGGAACTGAGATATAAGGAAGGAAATGATGAGCGGATAGCAATTTCGCTTCATAACATTGGATTGACCTATTACAAGATGGGGGCCTTTGATATGGCCTTGGACTACAGCCTCAGGGCCAAGAAATTTTATGAGCAGGCAGGGAAAGGTGAGAATGTACCGCTCTATATTAACATAGGTCTGTGTTATACTGAAATGAAGATGTTTCAACAAGCCCAGGATTATTTGGAGAGTGCTCTCAGAGCTTGTGGGGCGGAATGCAAACAGAATGTGGTCATGGAGATTGAGTTTGGCTTGGGTGCCACTTATTTCTTTAGGAATGAATGGAGTAAAGCAGTAATGCATTACAAGAGCTCATATGATATTTCAGTGACTTCTGGAGATACACGTTTTCAATTGGAGAACCTACTGAAGTTGGCAAAGGTTTCCCTAATTGAAAAACGCATGGTTGAGGCCAGGGAGTACCTTGACAGGATTGGCCAGATTCATGAAAAAGGAGGCTATCGCGAAATATCAAAAGGCTACTATAAGCTGGAATCTGAATATTGCACAACCTTGGGCGATTTTAAGTTGGCAAGCTTCTATCTACAAAAGGTCACTGAATACAATGACAGCATTTTTAATACGGATGTCATCCGCAACCTAACCAAGGTCCAAACCCAATTTGCCCAACGCGAAAACCTTGCAATCATCGCGGAGAAGAACAGCATCCTGGCGTTGAATGATCAAATCATCAAACAACAGCGTTCTGTCAATGTACTGCTGGGTGTTATCGTTGCCCTGACCACGGCGTTGGTCATCGTAATTTACCTCAACTACCGCAAAATCAAGGCTGTAAACGCGGAATTGGCCTCCGCCAAGCTGATTATCGAGGACCATAATAAATTCCTCGATAAGCTCGTGGATCAAAAGACTAAAGAGCTCGTCGATACCAATGAACAGCTGGTCAAGGTGAATGACGAACTGGACAACTTCATCTATAAGACCAGTCACGACATTCGGGGCCCGCTGGCCAGCCTTAAAGGCATGGTCAACCTGGCGATCATGGATGTGAAGGACGATAAGGCACTCGGCTATCTTGGTAAGCTGGATATCACCGCGGAGAAACTAAATATGATCCTGACCCGGTTGCTCATCGTGAACCGAATTAACCACACGGAACTGAAACCGGAACCGATCCACTTTGAGCCCATCATCCAGGAAATCCTCACCCTCGAGGTAAAAAAGGGCATACCCGCAAAAATCAAAATCGACTACGAAGTCTCACCGGAAACCCACCTGGTTTCTGACCGGGACATGGTCCGGCTCATCCTGGAAAACCTCATTGACAACGCCGTCAAGTACTACAATGATTCAGAGCGGGTCGAATCGTTTGTGCGAATACAGGTGGGAATGGAGAACGGAAAGGCCACCGCCAGGGTAATGGATAATGGCGTTGGGATTTCGAAGATGAACCGCGACAAGATATTCCAGATGTTCGTCAGGGCCTCTGAACGCTCCGATACCGGCGGAATTGGCCTCTATCTCGCCAAACTCGCCACCGAGAAATTGGGTGGTGAAATCAGTCTCATTTCAACGGATGAGAAGTACACGGAGTTTGTCGTCCAGTTCCCCGACCGATTACCAAAGCTCGCCGAGCGGTTCCAGGGAGCCCAACAACAACCAAAGGCCGACATCAAGACGGAAGCGCCATCGAATGTTGCGTAATTCACACAGGTCGTGAATTCGTGCCCCGACAGCCGTGCAGCATGTACCATTTCTCTCAAGTTTCAACTCATTTTGTCGGTCGCAAATCGCCCAAAGGTTATTGAACTGAAACCTTCTGCATAGACAATCAGTAAATTGAACGGCTGTTTTTCCAGTACTGCTTTCTATCCCAAAACTTTTGCGAAATTTGACGCCTGCCCGCGCAGGGTAACCAACTTCTGACTCTGGATTGAAGATGCCTGAATCCCAAGAAATCGCCCGATATACGGTCACAGCTGCCCTTCCGTATGCCAATGGACCCAAGCACATTGGTCACCTGGCAGGGGCCTATATCCCGGCGGATGTGTATGTAAGGTTTTTGCGGCTTTTGCAGAAAAATGTGGTTTTTGTCTGCGGAAGTGATGAGCACGGGACCGCCATCCCCAATCAGGCCCTCAAGGAGGGAACTACCCCCCGGGCCATCATCGACAAGTACCACGCACTAATCCGCGATTGCCTGTACCAACTTGGTATCTCTTTCGACATCTATCACCGGACGAGCGAGGCCGTTCATCACAAGACTTCACAGGAATTCTTCCTTACCCTGTACAACAAAGGCCTGCTTACGGAAGAAACAACCGAGCAGTACTTTGATACGCAGGCAGGCGTTTTCCTGGCCGACCGCTACATCGTCGGCACATGCCCTCGCTGCGGTCACCCGAATGCCTATGGCGATCAATGCGAGAAGTGCGGCTCCACGCTCAGTCCCAACGAACTGATTAACCCGCGGTCAACGCTTTCCGGTACACCGCCGGCTCTCAAGCCGACGAAACATTGGTATCTGCCATTGCAGAATTATGAATCGTGGCTCCGCGAATGGATACTCAGCGGGCATGAAGATGATTGGAAGACCAATGTGTATGGCCAATGCAAATCCTGGATCGATGCCGGATTACAACCCCGGGCGATGACGCGTGACCTGGATTGGGGCATCAAAGTACCGCTGCCGAATACGGAGGGGAAGGTGCTGTACGTGTGGTTCGATGCGCCGATCGGATATGTTTCGGCGACGCGGGCTCTCTTCCAGGAACTGAGCAGCGGCAAGTTCACCTTTGCCACGCCGCAATCGGACCTGGGAAAAGTTGCCGAAGATGACTGGAAGAAATATTGGCAGAGCAAGGACACGAAGTTAGTCCACTTCATCGGTAAGGATAATATCGTATTCCACTGCATCATCTTCCCGGTGATGCTGCATGCAACTGGTCAGTATATTCTTCCCGATAACGTGCCGGCCAATGAATTCTTGAACCTGGAAGGCGATAAGATGTCGACCAGCAGGGGATGGTCCATTGAAATGCACGATTACCTCAGGGAGTTTCCCGGCAAGGAGGATGTGCTGCGCTACACGCTGCTGACCATCATGCCGGAGGCCAAGGACAGTGAGTTTACCTGGAAGGACTTCCAGTCGAAGAACAACAATGAGCTGGTGGCCATCTTCGGAAATTTTGTAAACCGGGCATTGGTCCTGACGCAGAAATATTTTGACAACAAACTCCCGCAACGCGGTCAATTGACAGAGGTAGACCGACGCCTGTCGGAAGAAGTGAAGGAGTTCCCGTCACGTATTGGCGCGTCCATCGATGCCTACAAATTTCGCGAGGCCACTGCCTTGCTGATGGATTTGGCGCGCACCGGGAACAAGTACCTGGCCGAAACGGAACCCTGGAAACTGGCCGGATCAGATCTGCCGCGTGTAGGCACCATCTTGAATCTTGCCCTCCAGGTCGCTGCCAACCTGGCTGTCGTGTGCGAGCCATTCCTTCCCTTTACGGCCCAGAAACTGCGCGACATGCTGAACCTGCAACGGCTCACATGGTCAGAAACCGGTTCGGTTGATCTGCTGCCGCCCGGTCATGCCTTAGGCGTCGCGAAACTGTTGTTTGAAAAGATCGAGAACCCTGTGATTGAAGCACAGATCCAAAAGCTAATGAACACTAAGACACCTGAGCAGACTCCCGGTAAGGAACCTGCTAAACCATTGAAGCCTGAAATAATCATCGATGACTTCGGCAAACTGGACATCCGTGTGGGGAAAGTTATGGCAGCGGAGAAGATGGAGAAATCCAACAAGTTGCTGAAACTGACGATTAACAGCGGGCTGGATACACGGACCATCCTGAGCGGGATTGCCCAGTACTATACCCCGGAAGAGATGGTGGGCAAGTCGGTTGTATTTATTGCCAACCTGGCGCCAAGGAAAATGATGGGCCTGGAATCGCAGGGGATGATTCTCACTGCATCCGACGGTGAAGGGAATGTAAAACTGCTTCAACCGGAGGGCAATGTTGATCCGGGTGCAACGATCAGCTAGCAATGTATTGGACACGTAAAGCAGCGTTTGTCGCTTTGGTTGTCCTGGCCGGAAAGGCACAGGGCCAGGCCACTCACGACTATGCTTCACTCGTTATCGCGGCAGACTCCCTTTACACCGCCAAAGACTACCTGAACTCGGCGCGAATGTACACCGCCGCGTTTAAAGCCAATGGATGGAAGGGTGATATCGACGTTCACTACAACGCAGCATGCACGTGGGCATTGGCGGGAAACCCGGACAGTGCCTTTCTAAACCTGGGAAAGATCTCCGGTGTGATGACTAATCTAAAACATGTGATCAGTGATACCGACCTCGTCACTCTTCATCCAGACAAACGCTGGGCGCCTTTAATGGAGAAGATAAAGTCCAACAAGGCAAGAGTGGAGGCCAATATGAAAATGCCCCTGGCCAGGGAATTGGATAGCATTTTCAACGAAGATCAAACATACCGTCACAAAATTGAGGCAGTAGAAAAGCAATATGGCCGTGACTCGAAAGAGATGAAGGACCTCTGGAAGGTCATCATGCACAAAGACTCTCTTAACCTGATTCGGGTGACGCAAATACTTGACCAGTACGGCTGGCTGGGCCGAGCTGTCGTAGGCGGCCAGGGGAACATGACCCTGTTCCTGGTCATCCAGCATTCGGACCTGAAGACCCAGGAGAAGTATCTGCCGATGATGCGTGACGCGGTGAAGAAGGGGAATGCACAGGCAGCAAATCTTGCCCTGTTGGAAGATCGGGTGGCGTTGGCTCAAGGCAGGAAGCAGATTTACGGCAGCCAGATTGATTTTGATAATGCGACGGGCAAATATTTTGTGGCGCCTATCGAAGATGAGGTCAATGTCAACAAGCGTCGTGCGGCGGTCGGCCTGGAGCCGTTGGAGCGATATGCCCGTCAGTGGGGCATCATCTACCGCGTTCCCGTGAAATAATTGCCCGGTTGTAATATATTTCGTTAATCATCACTCTCTTTTCAGCTATGAAGAAAGGCTTATTGTCAATCGCACTTATTTCCGGATGGCTTTGCGGCTTTGCCCAGGCCAAATTCGAAGCAGGTTACTACATCGGTAACGATGGTCAGCGGACCAACTGTCAGATCAAAAATGAAGATTGGGCCAGCAACCCGACCTCATTTGAGTATCGCTTGGGAGAAGGTGAGCCACAGGGGAAAACCATTTCGGATGTGAGTGAATTTGGATTTTCGGATGGGACAGTGTTCCGGAGGTTTGAGGTGGATATCGACAGAACCAGCGATGATGTCGCGAGGATGACCACGGAGAGAAACCCCCAGTTCAAACAGGAGGTGTTATTCCTGCGGTTATTACAAGCCGGCAAGGCAACCTTGTTCGGCTACGAGGACAGAACCCTGAAAAGATTCTTTTACCAGCTCGACCAGGGCCCCGTAAGCCAGTTGGTCTATCTCCGTTACCTCGCCACAACCGGTGTTCAACACGTGCAGACGGGATATGCGGAAGCCAACAATCTGTATAAGCAACAGCTCCTCAACGCACTCCAGTGCGCTGACCTCAAGCAAAGCGACTTCGAGAACCTGAAGTATGAGCAATCCTCACTCGTGAAGCTCTTTAGAAAATACAATGCATGCCAGGGCGATGCCCAGGAACCCGTTGTGGTCGAAAAACCCTCAACGACCCATGTGACGCCAAAGATTGGCTTGGGGTACAATGGCTTCTGGCTGAAGGACGGCAACAATGCCTTTAAGGAATACACGACAGACCGGGCTGTTGCCTTTCGGCTTGCGGCCGAAATAGAATTTGTCGTCCGGGGCAACAATGGAAGATGGTCGTTTCTTTTTGAACCGGCCTTTCAATCCTACTCATCCCAGAATGCTGACGGCAGCCTGAAGTTGAACTATAGTGCCGTCGACCTGGGCGTGGGCGTACGTTATTACTTCCGGCAGGAGGATTCAAAAGCATTCTATGCTGGCGTGGGCGGTGTATTTTCCCTGCCAGTTTCTTCAAAGGATGCGCTTAAACTGAACAACTTGGGCTTTGAGCTCTCTCAATCCGTCAACGCCACAGCCAGTCTTGGCTACCGGATCAACCGGCTGACGGCGGAAGTCTATTATGGTTTTGGCCGCGGTCTGATGGGGCAGTATGTCAATTACTCCTCCGGATATTCAGGCCCTGGAATCATGATCGGGTACCGGTTGAAATGATTTCCGTGCCTTGTGGGCTAAGGCCTTTATTCATTACATTCACTCGTGCTTAGCCGATACTTATGATGGTAAGAATTCTTCCCGGAGTCATAGATGATGCTCCAGGAGTCACGGGGAATAATCCTTACGGCACCCGATAGTGAAGACAGGGTAAAATCACTGCCATTGGCCGGAGAAGTTGACTCCGGCGCTGCGATTTGTTAAGCGGTTGAACAATTTTCCAGTATGTTTTTTTCGGTCAAAACCCACATCTTCAAGTATGAAACAGATTCTCCTGTTGATTCTATTTGTCGTTGGCTGGATCGTAAGTCCAGGTCAGCTAAAATTCGAGGCAGGTTACTACATCAGCAACGATGGCCAGCGGACCGATTGTCAGATCAAGAATGAAGACTGGACCAGTAACCCCACTACCTTTCAATATCGATTAGGCGAAGGAGAGTCTCAGCAGAAGACCATTTCGGATGTTCGTGAGTTTGGTTTATCGGACGGGTCAGTATTCCGGCGGTTTACGGTGAGTATCGATCGAACGACCGATGACGTCTCCAAAATGACCGTTGAACGAAATCCCCAGTTCAAGCAGGAGACCTTGTTCTTACGGGTAATTCAACCTGGAAAAGCCGTACTCTATGGTTATGAAGACAGGACGTTGAAAAGGTTCTTTTATCAGTTGGACCAGGGACCGGCTACCCAGTTGGTATATATCCGGTATCTCTCGTCAACGGGTGTGCAAGAAGTTCCAACAGGATATGTCGAAGCAAATAATCTCTATAAGCAACAACTGTTGAACACGCTAAAATGCGCGGATCTTAAACAATCCGACTTCGAAGGCCTGAAGTATGAACGTTCATCCCTCGTGAAGCTGTTTAGAAAATACAATGAATGTCACGGTGTAATTCAGGAAGCTGTTGTTGTTGTGAAACAAGGCCGCAAGTTGCACTTTACGCCAAAGATCGGTGTGGCGTATAATGGATTCTGGCTCAAGGATGGAAACAATAATAACAAGGAGTACGCGGTTGACCGGGCCGCATCGGTTCGGTTCGGGGTCGAGGTTGAGTTTGTTGTACGCGGCAACAATGGCCGATGGTCGTTTCTTTTTGAACCGGTATACCAATCCTACTCGTCTCAGGATGCTGCAGGCAGCCTGAAATTAACATACAGCTCTATTGACCTGGGACTTGGAGCGCGCTACTACATGAGACAAGAAGATGACAAAGCATTTTATGCCGGGCTAGGAGGAGTTATTTCCTTGCCGCGGACTGGAGCTGTAACGTTGAAAAACCAGGGCTTATACCTGGATGCGGCAGTCAACATAACGGCCACTTTGGGTTACCGTATCAAGGGTGTAACCGGTGAATTGTATTATGGCTTTGGCCGTGGTTTACTGGGGGGGTATCCCAATTACTTCTCCGGATATTCAGGTCCTGGAATCATGATCGGATATAGAATAAAATAGAATAAAATAAGATGAGTGCTTCTGCAAGAACTACCGGGCTGTTGCTTGCCTTTGTTTGCCTGGGCCTCGGCGCACACGCCCAGATACGATATGAGCAAGGCTATTTTGTGACGCGCGACGGCAAGCGTACGGACTGCCAGATATTATTGAAGAACGCCGATTGGCGGGATAACCCCACATCGTTTGATTACAGAACCAGTGAAACTTCCGAATCACTGCCCGGTCCCTTGTCGGAGGTTCAGGAACTGGGAGTTAACGGCACGGTGTTCCGTCGGTATGAAGTTCAAATGGATCGGTCATCGGACGATCTGAACCGGCTCAACAAATCCAGGACGCCTGAATTCGCTGCGGAGACGTTGTTCTTGCGGATGGTAGTCAATGGTAAAGCGTCACTCTTTCAATACGACGAGGGTAACCTTCATCGCTTCTTTTTTTCAGTTAATGGGAACACGATCTCTCAACTGGTGTACAAGCGTTACCTGGTTCCCAACGGCGAGGTCACTTCCAACGAGGATTATAAGCAGCAACTGTTCAACAGCCTTGTTTGTGCTGACATCACCCGATCGGCCATCGAAAAACTCCGCTACGAAGCTGGAGACCTGATGAAATTTTTTGTCAGCTATAACCAGTGCAGCGGCGGAGAGAGCGTAAGTTTTGAGAAGAAGGAAAGAAGCCCTTGGCCTGTGCATCTCAACATACGGCCCGGCGTGGGATATAATGCTGTAAACATCAAGAACATCAGTTTCTCCGGTGGCGGCACAGCCAACATTGACGCCAAGGCTGCCTGGCGCCTCGGCCTGGAGGTTGAAGGCATATTGCCGTTTGGCAACGGTCTTCTGTCCCTTTTCGGCGAAGCGTCCTACAGTACCTTCTCGGGCTCCATTCCGCAAGGCACCGTGAAGGTGGACTATTCGGCTATTGAATTCTGGTTGGGCGCCCGGAAGTATTTTCCCGTCGGCAGCGGAAAACTGTATGTTTCTGGAAATGCCGTAATTGCCTTGCCTCAAAGTTCAACCGTTACCATAGTCGGTTTGGCTGCGCCAATTAAGTCAACAACTTCCTTGATCGTATCTGCCGGATATAAGGCCAACCGGATCTCGGGTGAGATCTTCTATGGGCTTGCCCGAAACCTGCTGAGCGGAAATGGTACTTATGAGGCCATGTACTCAGGGCCCGGAATCCTGTTCGGATACCGACTTTTCTGATTCGGCAGGTTTCTCTTTCCTATCCAGTCAAACAGGCGCCTTACGCCCACTTGCCGGCCGTCGTCGTTTTCGTGAGTAAGCGTTACCTTCGTTGGCACTGAAAAAATTTGCCATGACCCGAAGCAGATACTATGCCTGGTAAATTTCGTCTCTTTCAAAGTAATATGATGCGCTGCCTCGTATTCGGCCTGACCATCCTCATCGCTTTTGAATCGGGAGGGCAAGATCGACCGCGGGCCCGCGAGGCAGGCGTGCGGATCGGCGTGCTGACCCCCGGAAAACTCAATGCCATCACCGATGTCCCGGGAGTCAAGGTGGGTCATGTGACATTAACTACCGAAGGCGGCGTCCGCACGGGCGTCACCGCCATCCTTCCCCACGATGGAAACCTGTTCCAGCAAAAAGTTCCCGCAGCGGTTTATGTCGGCAACGGGTTTGGCAAGCTTGCCGGCAGCACGCAGGTGGAGGAATTGGGAAACCTGGAAACACCTGTCGTCCTTACGAACACACTCAGTGTAGGAACAGCCGTCGAGGCACTGGTTGAATATACGCTTCAACAACCCGGGAACGAACGCGTGCAATCCGTCAATGCAGTGGTGGGCGAGACCAATGACGGCTACCTTAACGACATCCGCGCCATGACGGTCAAGCGCTCAGATGTGATCCAGGCAGTTCGCAACGCCGGAACGGGGATGGTGACCGAGGGAGCGGTGGGCGCCGGAACCGGCACGGTCTGCTTCGGCTTCAAAGGCGGAATCGGAACCTCGTCGCGCAAACTGCCGGACAGCCAGGGCGGTTACACGGTGGGTGTACTGGTGCAGTCGAACTTTGGCGGAGTACTTCAAATCAACGGTGCACCCGTGGGCAAGGAACTGAAGAAGTATTACCTGAGCGACCAGCTCAATGACACACCGGATGGATCGTGCATGATCGTGGTAGCCACCGATGCCCCGCTTGACGCCCGCAATCTGAAGCGCCTCGCGCAGCGGGCCTTGTTGGGATTGGGAAAAACCGGCGGTATCGGTTCGAATGGCAGCGGCGACTATGTCATTGCCTTCTCCACGGATTCATTGCTTCGCATACCTTTTGATTCGCGGGAGCGGCTGCTCACGCAGCGCATTCTCACCAATGACGCCATGTCACCACTCTTCCTGGCTGTCATCGAGGCCACGGAAGAAGCCATCATCAATTCGTTGTTCAAAGCCGTTTCGACGACCGGAAAAGACAGCCGGACCATAGAAGCCTTGCCTTTGGATAAAGTGATTCCGATATTGAAAAAACATAACGCCATCAAGCCCTGAATGAACTGCTACCTGAACGGTGAATTTCTTCCGCTGGAGCGTGCCAGCCTCCACGTCAGCGACCTTTCGGTTCAGCGGGGATACGGCATCTTCGATTTCTTCCGTGTAAAGGACTTTGTCCCCTTGTACATCGAAGATTACCTCGACCGCTTCTACCGTTCGGCCGGGGTGATGAGACTTCAGTATCCGGCATCGCGGGACGAATTGCGCGGCGTCATACACGAGTTGATCCGCCTGAATCAAATGCCGGAGGCCGGGATGAAGATCATCCTGACCGGCGGGTATTCACCGGACGCCTACACGCCGGTAAAGGGCAATCTCCTGGTCTCTCAACATCCGCTGGTACTGCCGTCCGGATCACAGGTTAAACAAGGGATCTCGATTATCACCTTTCCTTATCGACGCGATATCCCGGAGGTCAAGACCATCAATTATATCATGGGGGTATGGCTGCAGAAACAGGTCAAGGAAGCGAATGCCTATGATGTGCTGTACCACCTGGACAACGTTGTCACGGAATTCCCCCGGTGTAATTTCTTCCTGGTCACGAGGGATGGACGAGTCGTGACGCCGGATCAGCACATCCTGCATGGAATCACGCGCATGCGGGTGCTGGAACTTGCCCGTAAGGATTTCCCGGTGGAAGTGCGTGCCGTAAAACTTTCCGAAGTTTTTGAAGCCGCCGAAGCATTTCTTACCAGTACAACGAAGGGCGTGCTGCCCATTGTGCGCGTCGACGATCGGGTAATCGGCACGGGCACACCGGGCCCCATCACCGTGGCGTTGAGAGAGCGCCTCGAGGAGCGAGAGAAAGATGAAATCCGAATGGCAACACAATCGGCACTTTCCTGATGAACACCAGGCGGGAACCTCTTCTGCTTACTTTTTTGCTTTTGGCTTTCTTGCTGGCCGCAGGGCACTCTTCGCAAGCTCAATTGTTTCCCGACAAACTCATTGGCCAATGGGAAGGCATGATGCACATCAGCAAGGATGGCGTCGCCCGCGACAGCGTTCGCATCCGGCTCACCATTGCCAAGGGCCAGTCGTCGGGAACCTGGATGTGGAAAACAGAATACCTGTCGGAGAAACTTCCGATGGTTAAGGACTACGTCCTCCGCCTGGTCGACTCCGTCAAGCAGACCTATATCACTGATGAGGGAGGCGGTATCGAACTTCGGGATTACTTGTTTGGAAACAAGTTGTATTGCGTCTTTGAAACCCACGAGGTATTGTTGACCTCGTCTTACGAATTGCTGGGGAAGGAGCTCATTTTCGAAGTAACATCCGGCAAACGCCTGCCTCCGGGCGGCGAAGTTCTCAATTACTCCGTGTCCAATCTTCAACGTGCTGTTTTGAAACTTGTACGATAATATTCATCGCTATGTTCTTTACCCGACTCATCCCTTTCGCGGCTTTCGCCCTGCTGGTTTCGTGTGCATCTCCGGAGAAAAGGCAGGAGGCGGGTCCTGATCCGCTGGTGACGAACCGCGATACCACCGTCCGTCCCGGCGACAACTTCTTCCGCTACGCCAACGGGGGATGGTTCAACCGCAACCCGATTCCCGCATCGGAGAATTCAAACGGCTTATGGCGGCTGATCGGCGACACCATTAATGCGCAGGTGTTGCAGATCTGTACCCGTTCCGCATCCGCCAAGGCGGAAGCCGGGAGCAACAAGCAGAAGATCGGTGATTTCTACGCGGCCGGTATGGACACCCTCAGCATTGACAAAGCCGGACTTTCACCCCTGAAGGAGGAGATGGACCGGATCGCGCAAGTCACCGACATAGCCGGAGTAGTGAAGGCCATTGGTCACCAGCATACCATCGGTGCCGGACCTGCTTTCCGCTTTTATGTCGGGCAGGATGACAAGATCAGCACCAAATACGCGCTCTTCTTCAACCAGGGCGGATTGGGTCTCGGCGACCGCGATTACTATTTCAATACGGATGACCGCACCGTTAATATCCGGAATGAATATGTAAAGCACCTGCACGCCATGTTCATGCTCATGGGCCAGGAGGAGTCCCTGGCCGGGAAGAATTCCGCACAGGTCATGATGATGGAGACGGACATGGCGGCCGCGTCGCGCAAGCTGGAAGCGCTGCGAGACCCCCTAAAGAATTACAACAAAATGACGGTGAGGAAACTTAGGTCCATGACGCCGCGGATCGATTGGACTGCGCTGCTTGCCGAGCTGGGAATTCCCGCGGCCGATACCGTGATTGTCGGGCAGCCCGAATTCTTCACAGCCCTAAACACCCTGTTGCGCAAGTACTCAATCGAGGACTGGAAAGCTTACCTTACCTGGAACCTCGTCGATGCTTACGCTCCGTTTTTGCAGCGTGACATTGAATTGCAGAATTTCAAGTTCTACTCAACCATCTTGAATGGCGTAACCCAGCAGCGGGCACGGTGGAAGCGGGTAGTGCAACAAACCAACGGTTACCTGGGCGAACTCATCGGGCAGGTTTATGTGGATGAATATCTCCCAAAAGGCTCGAAGGAAAAACTGCTCGAGATCGGCAATTCCATCCGCGATGTATATGCGGAGCGTATCAAGAAACTGGACTGGATGAGCGAGGAAACGAAGACACGCGCGCTTGGAAAACTGTCGAAGATCGTGATGAAAGTGGGGTACCCCGATAAATGGAAGGACCTTCACTCACTTACGGTAGACCGAAGTTCATACTGCGCCAACGTCATGAGGGCCAATGCCTGGTTTCACGCCTATGAAGTAAACAAATTCGGCAAGCCGGTCGACCGGACGGAGTGGGGAATGTATCCACAGACGTACAATGCCTACTATAACCCGAGCAACAACGAGATTGCGGTACCTGCCTGCAACATTCTGGTGCCTGGCTTCGAACGCACCATGGCCGATGACGCCATCCTCTACGGAATCATCGGCGGCTCGACGTTTGGCCATGAAATCACGCACGGCTTTGACGACCAGGGAAGCCAGTACGATGAAAACGGCAACCTGAAGAACTGGTGGACGGAAGAGGACCGCGCGAAATTCCTGGCGCGGACGAAGATGATTGTGAAGCAGTACACCGACTTCACCGTTCTCGACAGCCTTCACCTTAACGGTGATGCCACCCAGGGCGAGAATATTGCCGACCTCGGCGGTGTGGTGATGGGGTACGAGGCATTCAAGAAGACAGCGCAATACAAAGAGAACCGGGTGATCAACGGCCTCACGCCGGACGAACGGTTCTTCCTGGGCTACGCCTATGCCTGGATGATCAACACCAAGCCGGAGTCACTGGCGCGGCAGGTAATGACGGATGTACATGCGCCAGCGGAATTCCGTGTGACAGGCCCGCTCTCCAACATGCCGGAATTTCACAAGACGTTCTCCATTAAACCCGGAGACCCCATGCACAGGCCCGATAGTTTGCGGATTGTCATTTGGTAAGTCTCCCGGACCATTGGCCCCTCGGCGACAATTTTGAAAAGAAAAACATATGAAAGCAGCCTGCTTGTTCCTGATCGTCGCGATGCACTTTGCGCACGCACAAACCAACCCCTTGTGGACCGAGAAAAAGGTTAAGAACTACCTTCCCCACATGACCGTACCTGAAGTCAATGACTTTCTGACCCGGTCGGACATGGTGATTATCCCTATCGGGGCGATGGAACAACATGGTCTCCATCTTCCCATCGGCACGGATTTTATCAATGGCGTCGAGCAATGCAAGCTGATCGCCCAGCAGCGTGACATTCTGGTGGCGCCTGTGTTGATGGCGGGCCAGTCGCCGTATCACATGGGATTTGCCGGCACGATAACCCTGAAGGCAGAAACGATCATCCAGGTACACATGGAAGCCGTGCAAAGCCTGATCCATCATGGCTTCAAGCGCTTCGTCATCCTCAACGCACATACCGGCAATACGGCCGTGAGCACTTTGCTTGTCGATCAGATTAACCAGACCACGCCGGGCATAGCCGTGCTCTTTGAACAAGCCATTGAACCGTTTAGGGAACAACGTTCGGGACCTCCACCCGCCACGGCCCAGTTCGACCGCCATGGAGGAACAGGGGAGACCTCGTCCTCCCTCTATCACATGCCGACGTTGGTTCAGCTGGACAAGGCCGTGCCGGCTACCCTTACGCTGCCGCCGCACCTGCAGGCCATGCTGCCCCTCGTCAATGCGGGCGACCCAACGGCATCGCTGGTCTTTTTGGCGGAAGGACTGAAAGCAAAGGAGACCGGCAAACAAACCTCGTCTGCCGAGATGTCTTCCACCGGCGTGTGGGGCGTGCGTGATCCGAAAGAAGGCACGGCTGCGCGAGGAGCCGCCAGCAGCACAGCCACGGTGAACGCCGCGGTGAAGTTTATCGACCGGTGGAATGAACTCCGCCCTTACAAGCCAAAGAAGTAGATGACCCGTTTCGTTCTCCTGGTGCTGGTTGCAGGTGCCATCGCATCGTGCGATCCAAAGAATGAAAAGCGCGTTAGGGATGCGGCGGAGATCGCCTATACGGTGCAGCGCCTCCTGCCGCACGACCCAAAGGCTTTCACACAAGGACTGCTCATCTACGAAGGTCAGCTCTACGAAAGCACGGGCCAGGACTCTTCGTGGATCGGGAAGGTAGACATCGGGACGGGCGTCGCCAGCCGCAACGTGGTGCTCGACAACAAATACTTCGGTGAAGGCATCGCGATCCTCAACAATAAAGTTTTTCAACTGACGTGGAAGAACACGCACGGTTTTGTTTACCGCTTCCCGTCCTTTCAGCAAATTGGAGAATTCACCTACACCGGTGAAGGATGGGGGCTGACTACCGACGGCACCTCGCTCATCATGAGCAACGGTACGGACGAAATCCGCTTCCTTGACTCGGCGACCCTCAAACCCTCGCGGAGCATCTTGGTAAAACATCGCGGAGAACCCGTCACCAATCTCAACGAACTGGAATTCGCCGACGGCTTCCTCTTCGCCAACGTTTGGCAGACCGACCTGATTGTCCGCATCGACCCGGGCACCGGGGAGGTGACCGGGTTCATGGACCTTGGCGAACTGACGCGCCAGGCGAGGATGGTGAATCCAAAAGCCGACGTACTTAACGGCATCGCCTGGCACCCGGCAACGCAAACCATGCTGGTGACCGGAAAATACTGGCCTTACATTTTCATCCTTAAGCTCAAGAAGGAAGGCGATCCCGCAAACTGACGGCAAAGAATTCTGACGATCGTCAGCAGCCCCAACGGGGAATATGCTTAGATTCGAAAATCACAACCCCTGTTTTGTATGCGGTCGGTCAGACTTTCCATCATCGCATTTCTATTGCTGATTTCGGGACATGAGAGTTCCGGTTGGGTGTATCCCGAACACCGTCATATCGCCCTGCTGGCTATTCAAAAGCTCAAGCCGGAACAGCGCGCCATACTTGATCAGCTTTGGGCTTCAGCACGCGTGGGCTATGAAAGCAGGCTGTCGGCGGGTGTCATTGAACCCGACCAAGGCGTGAATCCGGCGCAGATTGACTACGCCGCCTGGTCCGGAATCAGCGGAGACCACAGCTGCTCGCCGAAAGACATGCTGGACATTGTGCTGAAGTCGGAATGGATACTGAACGTGGCCCACGTGGCCGCCCAACTCGAAGTCGATATTAAGAACTCCAGGAACCGCAGCGAGCACGTCAACGCCATCCGCAACTCCGACATCCGGCTGCAGCGGGCGGATGCCGCCTACGCCACCCGGGCGGGAAGCAACAACGTTCACTTCCTCATGGCGCGCCCCGAAATTGAAACCGACGGAGATGACTACTACTTGCTGTGTCATGCGGCAGGAGCGGAGTTGAACGCCCTCGGCATGTATTCGTGGTTTCATACCAGCGCGTTGTACAAGGCGGCCCGTTCGCGGGAAGCGAATCTGACGCCTCAGCAAAAATCGTCGCTCATCCTCGCCGCCCTCGCCGACGAGGCCTTTGCACTTCACTTCCTGGAAGATGTTTACGCAGCCGGCCACACCGCGGGCACGTGGGGCGATGCTTCCGTACGCAAAGGCACGCATGACTATTACAATGAGAGAGGCCTGGAGGTGACCACCTGGGATGACAAGCGCGCCATCCTCATGGGCGATGCGTACATGCGCGAACAGGATGCCGAATTTGCTGCTGTCAGCGTGAGCATGAGCATCGAACAATTAATCATGGCGGCCACCGGCGAACTGCGCGTCCGCAGTGAAGGTGATGTGACCAGCCAGGACATCCTGCCGGATACGTTCAACGTCTGCAAAAACAATTTTCAGCCAAAGCGCCTCCGCCGGGATACGGTGAGCATGCGCCGCGAAATGCTGACCTTCCTCCCACAAGTGTTACGCCGCACGCCGGTGCCCGGACTGGCAACCGGAGAAGGTGAACTGCCGCGCTTCCGTGCCGAGTTGGGTATGTTCTTCGGCGTGTCATCTTCACTCAACGGCACCTATGCCTTCGGCGGATTCGCAGCTTCTCAGACAAACCAGGGGTTCATCGGGGGATTGGCCGCGGGACTGCGCTTTGGCCTGGGACTCGAAGGCGTATTGAACGAGGCTGGCGATGGTCTTGTCTTTCTCCAGGCAGGCATTCGGCAGGACGCTTCATCCACGCATAACTTCCTCGGAGATCCAAACGCAGTGCCAATCGGAGCCATCACCTCGGCCATTCCCGGACGGGCCGGCTGGGACTTCCGCATGCGGCTTCCGTTCTGGCTACTGCCAGGAGATCTACTCGTGTTCGGCCCCATTCTGTATTTGATTTCTCCGCAGAAGGCACAGGAAATGGGAGTCGTCGCCGTCAACGGCGGAGTTATTCCCTGGCAGACGGCCTGGCAGACAGGCATCGGAAGATTCCAGGTGATTCTCGGCAGGGAAGTGGGGGTTTCACTCTACGGAACAAAGACCTTTGGCAACGATGCCATTTTTGTCCCCTCGCCATCCGGAACGCAGATCGTCACCTATTCATCTACCAAGTGGGACTTCCCGTTTCTTGAGTATCGTCCGTTGAGAACGTTCTCGATGAACCAGACGTCAAGCCTGCTGGTCCAATTCAGCGCGGGGGTTGATCTTCCGAGGAGCGCTTCCGTGCTGGCGCCGGCAGGGGAATCGCTCGTGCCGATGAGCCCCGTCTGGTATGTCGGGGCAAAGATCATTTTCGACTGGAGGAAATACCTCTAGCGCTCAGCCTTTTGTGTTGTGCAGGTTCATCGCGCGTTCTACGCCGATGGTGCAGAAAGCGAGGATGGCCTCTGCCGCTTTGTCCATAAACGCCGGCAGCGCATCCAGTTCCTCTTTGCCGAAGTTGCCCAGGACGTAGTCGACTTGTTGTCCTTTGGAAAAATCGCTGCCGATACCCATGCGGAGGCGGGCATAGTCTTGTCCGCCGAGCACTTCTTCAATATGGCCAAGCCCGTTGTGTCCCGCGCTGCTTCCCTTGGCGCGCATCCGCAGCTGACCAAACGGCAGCGCGATGTCGTCCACCACCACGAGGAGTTGTTCGCGGGGGATGGCAAGCTGCTGCAGCCAATAGTTGACCGCTTTGCCGCTGAGGTTCATGAACGTCGTGGGCTTGATCAGGTGGATTTGCTTGCCCTTGTATTTCAGCTCCGCCTTATCGGCGAGGCGTGAGGAAGTGAAGTCCACCTTGTTCACGTCGGCCAGCCGGTCGAGCGTGAGAAAACCGATGTTGTGCCGCGTCAGTTCATACTGCGGTCCAATGTTGCCCAGGCCGGCGATAAGGAACTTCATGCGGCAAAAATAGACCAAAAAAAATCCCGTTCGCCAATGAAGCGAACGGGATTCCAAATGAGCGGTAAGCGATTACTTCTTCTTGCCCTCGTCTTTCTTAGGCGCTTCAGCTTTCTTCGCATCGGCAGCACCCGCAGCGGGAGCGGCACCGGCAGCCGGAGCAGCACCTGCAGCCGCAGCAGCACCTTCAGCAGGAGCGGCAGCAGCCGTTTCAGCGGCTTTGGCAGCGTCTTCAGCAGCCAGTTTAGCAGCGCGGGGAACTTCAACTACGGCGATAGAAGCCTGTGGGGGATCGGCGAACATCAGTCCGGGGATCTTCACGTCCGACACCTTCACCGCGTGGTGGAAGTCCAACTCGGAACAGTCCACGTCGATGTGGTCGGGCATATCTTTCGGGAAGGCGATCACCTTGAGGGTTGCGCGCTTGCGCACCAGGGCGCCGCCCTTTTCCACGCCCGGAGCCTTGCCGACCAGCCGGGTGGGGATTTCCATCTTGATCTTGCGTCCTTCGCTGATGCGGAGAAAATCCGCATGAAGGATAATTTCAGAGACCGGGTGAAATTGAATCTCTTGAAGGATGGCTTCGCACTCATCGCCTTCGATGTTCAGGTGAACAAAGTGCGCTTCGTTGGTGTACACCAGGTCGCGGAACAGGATGACAGGAGCAGCAAAGTGCACCTGCTCGCCTCCGCCGTATAACACGCAGGGCACCAGGCCCTCCTTACGGAAAGATTCTGCAGCTGACTTGCCGAGATTTGCTCTTTGATACCCTATAATCTCAACAGTTTTCATAGAAATGGTTATTTGGTTTAAGAAAATGAATTACAACTTGATAAACAGTGAACTGATCGATTCCCGATCGTGAATTTTTCGAATCGCCTTGGCAAACAGGTTCGACACGGTGAGCACCTTGATCTTGCTGTTGGTTTCTTTCAACGGAATGGTGTCGGTGACCACAATTTCTTCCAAAACGGAATTGCTGATATTGTCGTATGCCTTGCCGCTCAACACGGGGTGTGTGCAAACGGCGCGTACGGACTTGGCGCCGTTGTCTTTCAACAGGCCGGCGGCCTTGCAGATCGTTCCCGCTGTGTCAACCAAATCATCCACCAGGACAACATCCTTGCCTTCTACTTCCCCGATCAAGCGCATGGATTCAATCTGGTTGGCTTCCTTGCGGTATTTGTCGCAGACCGCCAGGTCGGCCGTGAAGTACTTGGCGAAGTAGCGGGCTCGTTTGATGCCGCCGACGTCCGGGCTGGCAAACATGATATCGCCCAATCCCAATGACTTGAGGTAGGGGATGAAGATATAGGCGCCGTCCAGGTGGTCAACGGGGATGTCAAAGAATCCCTGGATCTGGTCGGCATGAAGGTCGCACGTCATGATGCGGGTAGCACCGGCCGCCGAAAGCAGGTTGGCAATCATCTTGGCGGCAATGGCGACACGCGGCTTGTCCTTGCGGTCTTGCCGGGCGTAACCGAAATACGGGATGATTACATTGATGCTTTCCGCACTGGCCCGTTTGGCCGCGTCAATCATCAGGAGGAGCTCCATGAAATTGTCCGCCGGCGGGAAGGTGGATTGTACGATGAAAACTTCGTGGCCCCGGACCGATTCCGCGAGGAATGGCGACATCTCGCCGTCGCTGAACTGCTGGTATTTTACTTCCCCCAACGACTCACCGTACGACTGGGCGATCCTGTCGGCCAGGTAGGTAGTTGCGCGTCCTGAAAAGATTTTGACAGCCATGGGGAGGGTGACCTTACCGTTTTGTTGCCCGACCAGGGCTCGAACCTGGACTTTCTTGAATCAAAATCAAGCGTGTTGCCAATTACACCATCGGGCAAGTTCCACAAAAGCGCTTTTCCGACTTGCCGGAGGCCATTTTGGGAGGGCAAAGGTAGAATTAATTTGCTAAAGAAAAACCACGCCGGACAAGAATTTGGCCGCTTTACTGGCCTTTGTCCTCAGGTTTCTGGGCCACGCCGTCAACGAAGCCATCCGCCCAAAAACGGTACTTATCCAGGATGGAGATTACCGCATTCTTGAGATGACGGTTGTTTTTGAAATCGATCGATCCATACAAGGTGGTGGCATACCCTTGCCAGATGGACCGGTTCTGCCGGCGGTCGTAGAACTGGATGAGCAGTGTTCCTGTCTTCAGGTCGTACTTCTGCTTGTCGTAGGACAAGTCTTCCTTTTGTGTTTCAACCCATTCTTCAATCGCCGGCTGCTGGTATCCTGTGAACTGCAGGCTGTCGGTGAACATCCGGAAGGAGATCAGGAGATGGGGCCGGTGATTGACCTGGCGGTATCCGAGAAACTTCATCCGGGATATGATCGATTTTTCCACCACCTGGTTCAGCATGCTGGTGTCTGACCCGACGGCGTGGATCATCTCAAAACTCCGGTAGCGCTTGAAGTTGCCCCGGTAGCTGTAGTCATATTCCACCGGCAGCTCTTTATAGCCCAGGCACGAAGCCAGCAAGGCATACGACGAGATCAGCAGGATCGTTCTCATGCGTTTCGGTTAGGTGAAATTAATGTTATAACACCAATTTTCAATCGGCTGTTTGGCAAACACCCGATTTCCTACCGCAAATCCGGGGTGAATGGTAAAATACCCCCGATTGCGCTACGCTCAGGATAACAAAAAGAGGAAAATGAGGGGAAATACGAGGCCCGTAAGCGCCAACCACCAACCGCGATGCCAGAAGCTGTTCTTGCCTTTTTCGATAAACATGCCGGTCATGGCGATGGTAAACATGGCGAGGCCAAAGGCATCCGAGTAGTAGATCCACCATTTGCTGGTGTCCTGGTGCAATTGGGTCATCTGGCCTAGAAGGGGCGTGACCCGGTACGTTTCAATTTTGCCCTGGCCGGTAGTGAGGTCGACCTGGACGTCATTCATCGTATATGAAATACGGAGTGTGTTCTTGTCGTCGACGGCGAAGCGGCGAAGGTTGTCGTCGATCTGCTGGGCGGCGGTAAAGTTGGTAATGAAAGTATCGGTAACCTGTTCCTTCTGCATGGGCGGCAGCGTGATGTCTTTCTTATTGTAGACATACCGGCGTGGGTGCCAGCTCTGGCGGTGGTTGAGGAAGATGCCGGAGATGGAGAAGGCGATGATCAGGCCAAGAAAGAAGTAGGCGAGATCGCGGTGTGTGCTTCTGACGTTGAGATTCATGGGGGTACTGTTTTTTCAAATATATGGATTTGAGCGGATGTGTTGATGTGCCAACGTGCCAATGTGCCAACGTGCCAACGTCGCAACGTGCCAGCGTGCCGATGGCGAATGTGAACGGTAAACGGTAAACTGTGAACGGTAATGTAGCAGGTCATCGCTCACTGTTCACTGTTTACAGTTTACTGTTCACACCCCACAGAACGGCTTAATGGCATCGGTCGCCAGGCCCTTCTTCGAGAAAAAACAAAATGGGCCAAGAAAATGGAGGCATTCCTTCGACCAGATGCGCGTTTCTCCGAGAAAATTCTATCGTTGTTCGAGCGCCGTTCCAGACGGCTTCTAGAAAATGAGGTGTTTCTTCGAGACGGCTTCGAGACCGGTTCTAGAGAGCTTCGAGACCGGTTCGAGAGGGCTTCGAGGATTGTTCCAGAAGCTTCGAGGGAATTGAGGTGTGGCCGGCACCTTCGACGGCTGTCGAATCTAAGTGCAGGTATTCGTATCTTGGATTTGTGTTAACGGTAAGTCACGCCTGCCCGACTCGTGCCATATGGTGGAGTCTTATGCCAAAAGCCATGAAGTTTCTACTTTTCTTCGTTATGGTTGTGCTTTCAATCAGTACTTACGGGCAGCAGATAATCTTGGAAGGCAAATTCAAGGTGGATAACATTGATTCCATTTCCTATTATTATTTGATCCGAGCAACCAACATAGAAAAACCTCAGAAAAGGGTCATCATTGTGTCGGAAAAGATCGGTTGTAAAGAAGTAACATTAGTTGAAGGGGAGGTGTACTCACTAAGTTTGGCGAGTATCAGTAAGTTGAGGGTTGGTGAAAGAAAGGAGGATGTGATTTTGTTGCCACATAGGAATTTCTCAATTGATGAGAAGATGGTTTGTGTTAATGGGGAATTGCCTTATCTGGCAAGAAATCTTAAAGGGCTTTGTTATTCTGAACCAAAACCATGATTCCGTAAGCTTCATGTAATTCAACCCAAGTTGGCACAAGTTGGTCGAGAGATTCCTCCCGACCCGGCGCAATTGTCTGAACTGTGATTTTCAAATGATTTTGATGATTCGCCTGATGGTGATGGCTTGGCTGATATACAAGTCTGTACGGAAAACAAGACTTCTTTTCAAGGCGTGAAGGGTGACGAGCCTGATAGTAGCGGCTGTCGAAATCTAAGTGAAGGTATTCGTACCTTCGATTTACGTTCACAGTGTCACGCGTTGCAAACGCGCGCCATATGGTGAGTTGGATCAAAACAAAGGAATTGAAGGATGGAAGATCTGGGCCTACCGAAAAAGGACAATCCGCGTGGTTTCATAGTTTTAATTTCGATGCTAGCGATAGTTGGCTTACTCGGCATATTCTATAGATTTAAAATTGTACCCAGTGAAGGTTACAGGTATACTACGGTACTGGTCGTTAAAAAATGCTATACGTTGATACGAGGTAATGGATATGTGTTGAGATACATAGCAGAAGGTCAAGTGATTCAAACACGATGTGATCCAAGCGAAATGGATTTGACTGAAGGGAAGAAGTATCTTATGAGGTATGCCAAGATAAATCCGAAGTACTACCGCGTTCTTGATTTTGAGTTAATTGATAGCGTTAACGCGCCAAGTGCTGGTTGGACAACGATACCCAAGGAACATTTTAGGAGATTGAGCATTGACTGATTGTCAAGAACTGAGTTGGAAAACGTTTTGCGATGTGAGATGATAGTTAAGGGCGTCAAAAAGGAATTACAGAGGCGCTTTGAGGACCTCATTGAGACTTTCCTTCTAAATTGTTTTATGCTGGTCGCATTTTTGGCTGGTGGACAACCGCGCCCCTTTGGCCTTACCGATGAAATGAGGTCCAAGTTGGAAACCACTTCTTCTCCAGAAAAGCGGCTGATCCGCTACAAGAAGTTCATTCACAAGGACAGCATCCGCTACCTAAAGGAGGCGAACAGGTATTGGCAGTTACGACACTTTGTCAACAACTAACCGTGGCCCCTGACCCCCGACCCCCGGCCCCCAGCCCCCTCGGACCAATTGAAATCTTGTACCTTCGACATAAACCGCTTTCATGAAATACATTTTCTCCCTGTGCTTCCTGCTTTCGCTGATTACTTCAGCGCAAACTCCCGTCGACAACAAGAAGGTGGCTGTCGTCTTCAAATCGGTCAACGTCGTGCCGATGGACTCCGAGCGGGTGCTGGAGAACCAGGATGTGGTAGTGAAAGACGGAAAGATTGTCTCCATCACGCCAACGGGAAAAGGAAAAGTGGAAAAGGGCGCGTTAGTGGTTGACGCCAAAGGAAAATTCCTCATCCCCGGCCTGGCCGAAATGCACGCGCACATTCCGCCCAACGACAATGCGCAGGCCCACCAGGAAGTGCTGACGCTTTTTGCGGTGAACGGCGTCACCACGATTCGGGGCATGCTGGGTCATCCGTCCCATATCGCATTACGCGAGCAGGTGAAGAAAGGAGAGGTGCTGGGTCCGCATATCTATACGTCCGGTCCTTCATTCAACGGACTTAGTGTCAAGTCGCCGGAAGGCGCCGACAAAATGGTGCGCGAGCAGAAGTCGATGGGCTATGATTTCCTCAAGCTGCACCCGGGTCTTACCCGTGCGAACTTCGATGCCATCGTGAAGACGGCCAACGAAGTGGGCATCACCTTTGGCGGCCATGTGTCGTCGGCGGTAGGCGTGTGGCGCGCCATTGAAGCCAACTACTCCACCATTGATCACCTTGACGGTTTCATTGAAGGCATGGTGCCTGGCATTGAAGCCATGACCGACCAGGAGATTGGTTTCTTCGGACTCTTTGTCGCAAAGAAAGCGGACTTGTCGCAGGTGCCGAAGCTCGTGGACGGGCTGCGCGAACACCGTGTCTGGGTAGTGCCCACGCAGTGCCTCGCCGAACGTTGGATCGCGGCGGATAAGTCGCCGGAGGACCTTGGTTCTGCGCCGGAGATGAAATACATGGATCCGAAAACGTTGGAGCAATGGACGGACAACAAGAAGCGCCAGATGGCCGTGACCGGGTACAATGCGGAAGAAGTGGGTAAGTATGTAGCCCTGCGTCGTTCGCTTATCAAAGCGTGCAACGACGGCGGCGTGGGCCTGCTGCTCGGCTCCGACGCGCCGCAGGTGTTCAACGTGCCGGGCTTCTCCATTCACCACGAACTGCGCTACCTCGTGCAGTCTGGCCTGACGCCGTACCAGGCGCTGAGGACAGGAACCGTGAACGTGGCGGAGTTCTACCATCAGACGGCCTCATCGGGCACCGTCGCACAAGGCAAAGTATCAGACCTTGTGTTGCTCAACGCAAACCCGCTGAAAGACATTTCCGCAACCGCGGATATCGCCGGCGTAATGCTCGGAACGAATTGGCTGCCGAAAGAGTATCTCACTTCGATGCTGAAACATTTGGAGAAGAAGTGAGGGGATGATTAGCCGTTGTGTCAACGTGTCAACGTGCCAGCGTGTCAATGTGCCAACGTGCCAACGTGTCGATGGTGAACGTTAAACTGTGAACCGTGTGCAGTTTAATGTTCACTGCTAACTGTTCACTGTTCACGGTTTACTGCTCACTGTTTACGGTTTACTGTTCACGGTTCACTGTTCACGGTTTACTGTTCACTGTTCACGGTTCACGGTTTACTGTTCACCGTTCACAACTACTCCGACCCACCGACCTACCGATCACTGATCACTGATTACCGCCCCACCGACTCACCGATTCCTCACCGCAACCAGCTTGCTTAGCGTGCCGGTCAATGATTCACTAACCGTAGTCAGCGTATCGCCGGTGATGTTGTAGTGATAGGAGAGATCGTTCGTGCCGAGGCTGGATCGGAAAGTGAGGACGATGCGATTGTCGCGGGAAGTCCAGGTGACCCGGGGGAAGATGCGGTTGAAATCAGGCAAGGAGAGGGCGGCATAGCCCAGTCGGATCCGCTGCTTGTTGAATTTTTCATACAAAGCCTTCCGGTTGAAGATGGCTTTGCCGTCGTTTCGGTATTCCACTTCGAAGGACTCGGGCCGGAAGTTCCCCGCTTCGTCCTGCGAGCGGATGGCCACCCACCTTCCGACCAACAACGAGTCTCTTGCCGGCAAAGATGAACCGCCCCCGGATCCGGTATCGCTCGATTGCCCGAACGAGGGAAAGGCGAGGCAGAGCGCCATCAAGAGAAGACAAAAGGGGTTCAAAGGTGGGGTGATTCCTTAACTAAATACTGGCGGCGAAGGTAGACAAGAGGTCCGTATTGGCAAATGATGTGCGGGTAAGGATTTGGTTTCCCCCGCCGGCCTAGGTGCTCCAACCTTTTACATGTTCTGCAAAGCGGGCAGGTCTATGTTCCATATGCGATGTACCCATCGTGAACGGTAAACTGTGAACAGTAAACCGTAGGCAGTTCACAGTTCACAGTTTACTGTTCACCGTTCACAGTTTACTGTTCACTGTTCACTGATTTCACCGCCCCACCGACTTCACCCATTCCCTCGCATTCACAAACGCCTCGATCCACGGTCCGACCTCGTCATCCTGCTTTGACCGTGTGTAGTGCGGCCAGTTCCAGGGGAAGAGAGTGCGTTCGATGTGGGGCATGATGGCCAGGTGTCTTCCGTCGCGGGAGCAGAGAGCGGCCACAGCGCCTTCCGAGTCATTGGGGTTACCGGGATATTCGGCATAGGTATACCTGGCGGCGACATTGTATTTTGAAACATCTCCCAATACAAATTGTCCTTCGCCGTGCGCCAGCCAGACGCCCAGTTGAGCGCCGGCGTATGATCGGAGCATCACCGAATTGTTTTCGGGAACGGTCAGGCTAATGAAGGTGGATTCAAATTTACCCGAGCCATTGTGATGCATCTTGGGATGGCTGGCCATATCCATTTCACGGTAAACGAGGCCCAACTCCATCATCAACTGACAACCGTTGCAGACGCCAAGACTCAATGTGTCGGGCCGCGCATAAAATCCATCCAGGGCTGCCTTGGCCTTGGGATTATAGAGAAATGCGCCTGCCCACCCTTTTGCGGAGCCCAGCACATCCGAGTTGGAGAATCCGCCGACAAATACAATCATGTTCACGCCGGAGAGATCTTCCCGGCCCGACACGAGGTCCGTCATATGAACATCCTTCACATCAAATCCGGCGAGGTAAAGCGCGTACGCCATCTCACGGTCGCCATTCACTCCTTTTTCCCGGATGATGGCGGCTTTGATTCCCGAGGCAGTTCGTCGCTTCGGTTCAATGCCATAGGTACTGAACTTGCCGTCAAAACGAGATTGAAACGAGTAGGATAGGATTTGCTTCGTCAGGTTGTTCCGTCTCTTTTCTGCATGACCCTTGGTGCGCTGCACTTTATCGAAAAGATAGGAGGTCCTGAACCATGTGGCCCGGCAGTCATCGATCGGGAAAGCCAAACTCTGGTTGGTCGTGCGCACCTCCAGCCACCCCGAGGCATTCACTTCGGCGACAGCCTGGTAGACAATGCCTGAATTTTTCAATTGCTCCATGGCGTTCGTTCCACTCACCTGAATGAGTACGCCGGGGTTTTCTGCGAAGAGCGCCGCCACGGCATCGTTGCCCAACGCGCGGATGTCTGCTTTGAGGCCGACACCGGGAGTTGGAAAGCACATTTCGAGAAGAGCCGTCAACAATCCGCCGGCGGATATGTCGTGGCCGGCAAGAATGAGATTTTCCCGGATCAGTTGTTGAACCGCTTCAAAGGCCTTGGCGAAGTAAGCGGGATCGCTGACGGTGGGAGCTGCGTCGCCGAGTTGGTTTACAACCTGCGCAAAGCTGCTTCCACCCAATGCATGAGCGGATTTGGAGAAATCGATGTGCAGGAGCACCGAACCGTTCACCGGCTTGAGGTCGGGCGAAACGGTCTTGCGGATATCTTCGACTTCCGCCACCGTCGAGATGATGACGGTGCCGGGAGAGTAGACGACCTTCCCGTCAGGGTACTTCTGTGTCATCGACAAGGAATCCTTTCCCGTTGGTATGTTGATCTTCAGCGCGCAGGCGAAGTCGCTCACCGCTTCGACGGCCTGGTACAGCCGTGCATTCTCTCCCGCATTCTTTGCAGGCCACATCCAGTTGGCGCTGAGAGAGACGCCTTTGAGTCCGTGCGAGAGCGGGGCCCACACGAGGTTGGTCAAAGCTTCGGCGATGGCCAGGCGGCTGCCTGCTGCCGGGTCAACCAAAGCTGCACCTGGTGCATGCCCGATCGAGGTGGCGACCCCTTTGTTGCCCAGGAAGTCGAGCGCCATCACCGAGACGTTATTCAGGGGAAGCTGCAAGGCTCCGCAGGTCTGCTGCGTGGCTACACGCCCGGTGACAGAACGGTCAACCTTATTCGTGAGCCAATCCTTACAAGCCACAGCTTCCAGTTGAAGCAGGCTGTTCAGGTATTCGGCGATTCGCTTTTCGTCGTAGGACACTGCTTCCCGTTGCGACAGGACGGTCTTGTCTTTAAGTACTGTCTTGGGAGATGAGCCAAACAAGTCACTCACCCGAATGTTCACGGGGGGGAGGCTCCTGTTGTCACGGACAAAGGCGAACTTGTTGTCGCCTGTTGCTTCACCGACGACATACATCGGCGCACGTTCGCGGTCAGCCACCTTTTGAAGTGTATCCACGTCCTTCGCGTGGATAGCAATACCCATGCGCTCCTGGGATTCGTTGCTGATGATTTCCTTGGAGGAGAGCGTCGGATCCCCGACAGGCAGTTTGTCGATATGGATAGTTCCCCCGGTTGCCTCCAGCAGTTCCGAAAAACAATTCAGGTGTCCGCCCGCTCCGTGATCGTGAACAGAAACGATGGGGTTGTTATCCGCTTCGGCCATGGCGCGGATGGCGTTCATCACGCGCTTCTGCATTTCCGGGTTGGACCGTTGCACGGCGTTCAATTCGATGGCATTTCCAAACTGGCCGGTGGCGACGGAAGAAACTGCGCCTCCGCCCATGCCGATTCGGTAATTGTCGCCACCCAGCAACACGATTTTGTCGCCGGGCTGGACGGTCTCTTTCTGGGAGTCTTTTTCTTTGCCGTATCCCACGCCGCCGGCCAGCATGATAACCTTGTCGAAACCATTGGTCTTCTGGTTCTCGCTATGCTCCAGCGTCAGAAGGCTTCCGCAGATCAGTGGTTGTCCGAACTTGTTTCCAAAATCGGATGCCCCATCGGAGGCTTTGATCAGGATTTCGAGCGGCGTCTGGTACAGCCACTTTCGCGCCGGGATATTCTTCTCCCACGCACGACCGTTGTCCAGCCGTGGGTAGGAAGTCATGTAGACCGCAGTTCCGGCGAGCGGGAGGGAACCTTTCCCGCCGGCGAGACGATCGCGGATCTCCCCGCCAGTACCAGTTGCCGCGCCATTGAAAGGCTCTACGGTGGTGGGAAAGTTGTGCGTTTCCGCTTTGAGGGAAAGCACGGAAGGAATATCCGTCACGGCAAAGAAATCAGGAACATCCTGCCGCTTCGGAGCGAACTGCTCGATCACCGGGCCCTTGATAAAGGCCACATTGTCTTTGTAGGCAGATGCGATATAGTTGGGGTTCTCCTTGGAAGTTTTCTTGATGAGTTGAAAGAGTGTGGACGGTTTTTCCTGGTCGTCAATGATGAACGTACCGTTGAAGATCTTGTGCCGGCAGTGTTCAGAATTCACCTGCGAAAAGCCAAACACTTCACTGTCGGTGAGCTTGCGTCCCAGTTGACGGCTCACGTCATTGAGGTAGTCCACTTCCTCGGGGCTGAGGGCCAGTCCTTCCTGCTCGTTGTATTGGGCGATGTTCTCAATTTCAACGACCGGTTCGGGTGTATGGAGGATCGTGAAAGTCTCCTGGTCAAGTTTGCGGTATAAGACCTGGAGCATCGGATCGAAAGTCACCTTGTCGTTGGCGTGAACGGAGAACTCCTCCATTCGCTCGATGCCGTGGATACCCATTGTCTGGGTGATTTCAACCGCGTTCGTGCTCCAGGGGGTGACCATTTCCTTCCGAGGGCCGACGAAGTAACCCTCCAGCGACGTCTCTTTAAGCGGTTTGGCGCCGCCGAGGAGCCAGATGAGCTTATCGATGTCTTCAACAGAAAATGGCTGAGCGTGCCCGACCCCGAAAAGGGTGCCGGCTGTAGACCTGAAATAAAGAATCATGAGGTGGTTGCGAGGCGTAAAAATAGCAGATTTGGAGCATGGAAATGGCCGACGTTCCTCAATTTGTTGATCCCCCGGAACGGGCTGGGGCTTGGAAATTGGCCCTTAGCTTTTGGCCTTTGGCTTTTGGCCTTTGGCTTTTGGCCTTTGGCTTTTGGCCTTTGGCTTTTGGCCTTTGGCTTGCCGGAAATTGTTAAGCTGTACGAACAGCTAATTGCCAACGGCCAATAGCCAACTGCCAACTGCCAACTGCGCAGGAAAAGTTCAATCTTTGGCGAGCTTTAAAATAAACGCCCACCCCCTCACGTCTCTAAGCCCATGCAGCGAGCCGTGACATTGAACATTGCCCTGATGGAAGAGATCAAGCAGCAGACATTCCGGAAAGAACGGGGTAAGCTTCTGAGCTTTATCCGGGGACGCGTGTCCTCATCGGAGGAGGCGGAAGACATTTTGCAGGACGTATTCTATCAGTTTGTCGCCGGTTTTGAGGCGATTGAATCGATGGATCGGGTGACTTCGTGGTTGTACAGCGTGGCCCGTAACAAGATTATCGACCGCTATCGCCAGGATGCTTCACGACCGAAGACGACCACCTTCGACGGGAGTACTTCAAAGGAAGATGACGCTCCGCTGACGCTGCAAGAGATACTGCCGGACCTCGGCACCACCCCGGAGGGGATGCTGATGCGTGACGCGATTTGGGACGAAATCATGCTCGCCCTGGATGAACTGCCTGCCGAGCAACGGGAAATCTTCATCCAGAATGAGATCGAGGAACAGGGTTTTCGCGAGATCGCCGAACGAACCGGGGTTTCGATCAATACACTGCTGTCCCGGAAGCGGTATGCCATCCTGGCGCTGCGCAAGCGATTGCAGAAATTTTATGACGACATCATTGATGGAGGAAAATAGGAACAACAAGATTTAAACGCATTTGAATATGATACGCAATAAGATACTTCGGGTGACAACCATCGGTGTGCTGGTGCTTGCCGCTTTCACCCTTTTCATTTTCGGTCTCACGTACGTTACCATGAGTTTGTGGAACTGGCTGGTGCCTGCACTCTTTGCCGGGCCGGCGATTACCTTCTGGCAAACGATGGGCCTGCTCGTGCTCTTGAAAATCCTGCTCTGGCCCCTCAGCGGCGGTCATGGCTGGAAACGTCATCGGGGCGGACCGGGTCGCCATTGGGCTGCCCGATGGGAGGCCATGGCCCCGGAAGACAGGGAACGTCTCAAGGCCAGGATGAAGGAAAAATGGTGTGGTCCGCGACCCGCCGAGGCGCAGCAGGGAACCGATACCCCAACCGGGGTGTAGCGTCAGCTTTCACGAAACATTTCACAATTATTTCTTCTAAAAGGGCCAACCTTCTTCAAAAACAGGCGTATAAGGAAACCACGGAAACTTTGGAGATTCTCAAAGTTTCCATAGTTTTGCCGCCCATATGGAAGAAAAGGATATCAAGGAGAGGATTTTGCGGGGAGCCCAGGAGCTCTTCATGAAGTACGGGGTGCGCAGTGTATCCATGGATGACATTGCCCGGCACCTTTCGGTGAGCAAGAAGACGCTGTACCAATACTTTGCCGATAAGGACGAGATCGTCACCATGGTGGCCGAGTTTCACCTGAAGTACGAGCAGGCGCAGTATGACAGCTTCCGTGCCGCCGCAGAGAATGCGATCGACGAGTTGGTAAAGATTTCAACCTGTATCAAGCGCGACTTGCAGAAGATGAATCCCTCGCTGCTGTTTGACCTCCAGAAGTACCACCCGAAGGCATGGGCAACCTGGTTGAGTCACAAGCAACAGTACATGGGTCAATCGATCATCCGCAACCTGAAGCAGGGGATAATGGAAGGTTTCTTCCGCCCGGAAATAAACACGGATATCCTGGCCGCTGCACGGATCGAGTTGATCCAGATCACGTTCGATGAACGTGTATTCCCGACCGACAAGTACAATCTCGCCGAAGTGAACCTGCAGATTTTCGAGCACTTCGTGTATGGTGTACTGACCGAAAAAGGCAGAAAAGTCTACGAAAAATACAAGCAACAACTGACCTCGAATCTAGAACTAATATCCCCGATACTATGACGCGAAAGTTTCTATTCATTATGGCCCTCCTGATCGCAACCAGCAGTTACGGTCAGGAACCATCGACGACGTCCTTTTCCCTTGAAGAAGCCATACAGTACGCACTGCAGAATTCCGTGCGTTCGAAGAATGCGCTGTTGGATCAACGCATTGCGAAGGCCAAGGTCAATGAGACCGTAGGTATCGGGCTTCCCCAGATTTCAGGATCTGCGTCCATTGTGTCGAACCCGGAACTGCCCCGTTTTTTTGCCCAGTATAATGGTCCGGGAGGTTTCCTTGGTGACTTATCCGCTGTGCCTGGAATCCAGGTCGGTGATGTAGTTGCATCCCGCAATTTCTTTCAGCTGAAGAATTCCGGCAATGCCACGTTAACGCTGAATCAATTGATTTTTAATGGTTCCTACCTCGTCGGCCTAAAGGCGGCAAGTACCTACAAGGACCTGGCGCTGAAAACCACAGAGCAAACGCAGGAAGATATCATTCAACAGGTGACCAAGGCTTATTACGCCGTGCTCATCAACCGTGAGCGCAGCCGGCTGTTCGACAGCAACATCGGGCGTGTCGATTCATTGCTGAAGAACACCATTGCGCTCAACCGCAATGGATTTGCCGAAAGCATTGATGTGGACCGGGTACGCGTAACGCTGAATAACCTGGTCACCGAGCGTGACAAATTCAACAACCTGAATGAACTGGGACTCCAGTTGCTGAAATTCCAGATGAACTATCCTCAGGATCAGCAGATGGATGTCAGGGGTCAGATCGAGGATCTGCGCGTCGACACGACGATGGCGCAGTATTCCCGGAATGGTTGGGATTACCGCAGCCGTCCCGATTACAAAGTGTTGGAAGTGAATTATAAACTGCAGGAACTCAATGTAAAGAACCAGTATGCCACGGCGATGCCGGTGATTTCTGCGTTCGGCAGCCTTGGCGCTTCTTCGCAGTCGACGGACATCAGCGGCTTGTTTTCGACAAACTCCAAAATCGCCGAGACAAGCACCTTGGGACCCGACAAATGGTACTCCTTTTCCCAGGTAGGCGTCAGCCTGAGCATCCCGATCTTCACCGGTCTTTCACGGACGGCCCGCATTCAGCAGGAAAAGCTCAAGCTGATGCAGATCGAGAACAACTTCACCAACATGCGCAACTCGATTGATCTTCAAATCGCGCAGGCGTCGTTGAGTTTTGAAAATGCCCTCCGCACGCTCATGTCACAACGGGAAAACCAGGACCTGGCCGGGAATGTCGCCCGCGTCACCAAAATCAAGTACCAACAAGGTGTTGGTTCCAGCCTGGAAGTAACAGACGCAGAGAATGCATTGAGGAATGCACAAACCAACTACTACAGCGCGCTCTTCGACGCCATGGTCGCCAAGGTTGACCTTGACAAGGCGTTCGGACGGTTGCTGCCTTCCACATATGAACAAAACAGTCTAATCAAATCCGGTAAATAAGTCGCACGATGAAAAACACTACACTCTTGAACACCCTTTCTGCCCTGGTTATTGTCGCCTTGGTGGCGGCCTGCAGTGCAGGTTCCAAAGACGCCAAAACCCAACTCGAGGAGTTGAAAAAGCAGCGTGCGGAGATTGACGGTCAGATTCGCAAACTGGAATCGGAATTGGGTCATGATAACCCGACCAAGTCGGTCAAATCCAAAGAAGTGGCCGTCACGCAGCTGGTGCCCCGGTCATTTGATCACTATGTCCAGACCCAGGGATCTGTCGAGGCCGTGGATAACATCCTGGTAAGCGCCAAGACCATGGGCGTGCTTTCTGCCGTCTATGCCCGGGAGGGACAGGTGGTAAAGAAAGGCGAAGTGCTGGCCCAGATCGACAACTCCATTATCGTCAGCAATATCAACGAGTTGAAGTCGTCTATCGAACTTGCCAATACCGTCTACGAACGGCAGAAGAACCTGTGGGATCAAAAGATTGGTACGGAAGTGCAATACCTGCAGGCCAAGAGCAACAAGGAGAGCCTGGAGAGACGCCTGGCGACGCTGCACGAGCAGCTCGAAATGACGAAGATCAAATCACCGATCAGCGGCTCTGTTGATAAGGTTGACGTGAAGATCGGGCAGAATGTGGCCCCCGGCCAGCCCGCGTTCCGTGTGGTCAGCTTTGACCGACTGAAGATCAACGCCAACATTTCGGAAGCCTATGTGGTGTCCATCAAGCCCGGCAATAAAGCACAGGTAACCTTCACGGACATCAACCGCCAGATCGAGGCGAAAGTGACTTTTGTGGGTAAGACCATCAATCAACTTTCCAGGACATTCCCGGTTGAGGTTGAATTGCCGTCCTATACCGATCTCCGTCCCAACATGACCAGTGTGCTCAAGATAATTTTTGAGACCGTCCCGAATGCGCTGACCGTTCCGGTGAATGTAGTGCAGGAGATTAACAACCAGAAGGTGGTCTACATCGCCGTCGCGGATGGCGCCAATAGTGTGGCGCGTCGGAAAGTGGTGAAAGTAGAGGGCATCTATGGCACCCTGGCGCAGGTTACCGGCCTGAACGCCGGCGATAAAGTCATCACGTTCGGATACCAGGGCCTGAATGACGGCGAAGTAGTTAAGTTCTAAGTCAGCAGCAGCTGTAATTCTCATTGTATGCAAGACATCGAAAAAGAGTTTAGGCCCACCAGTTGGGCTATCGATAACCGCGTGAGCATATACATCGCTACGGTGTTCATCTGTCTCGCCGGAATCATGACCTACATCAGCCTGCCGAAAGAAAACTTCCCGGAGGTGGTGTTCCCGCAAATTTTTGTGGCCACGATTTACCCGGGTGCTGCTCCCGCAGATATCGAGAACCTCATCACCAAAGAGATCGAGAAGGAGATGAAGTCGATTTCGGGCGTGAAGAAGATAAAAAGCAATTCCGTGCAGAGCTTTTCCAACGTGATCATCGAGTTTGAAACCGATATCGACGTGGACAAGGCCAAGCAGGAAGTGAGCGATGCGGTAGACCGTGCCAAGCCGAACCTCCCTACCGACCTGAAGGAAGATCCGCAGGTGATCGAAATCGACATATCGGCTGTACCGATCATGAACGTCAACCTTTCGGGCGACTACGATCTGCAGACCTTAAAGAAATATGCCGAACAGATGCAGGATGCCATCGAAAGCATCCGTGAAATCCGGCGCGTCGATATCGTGGGCGACCTTACCCGCGAAATCCAGATTAACGTGGACATGTTCCGCATGGCATCGGCCGGTGTGAGCCTCGATGACATTGAGAACGCTGTCCGCGGCGAGAACGTCATCATTCCCGGCGGCCAGTTGTCGGTAGACGGAATGAAGCGTTCGCTGACGGTGAACGGTGAATTCACTTCGGCGGGTCAATTGGCGAATACGGTGGTGGGCTCAACCAAAGGTGGTAAGATATACCTCCGCGATATCGCTGAGGTGAAAGACCATCACAAAGAGCAGGAGAGTTTTGCCCGTCTCGACAAGAAGAATGTGATCACACTCAACGTCATCAAACGCAGTGGCGAGAACTTGGTCATTGCTTCTGACCAGATCAACGAAATCGTAAAACAATTCAAAGCCAATACCCTGCCGCCCGGCGTGGAAGTCACCATCACGGCCGACCAGTCGGAAAACACCCGTACGACGCTTCACGATTTGATCAATACGATCATCATTGGATTTATTCTCGTGACGCTGATTCTCATGTTCTTCATGGGAGCCACCAACGCCTTCTTCGTTGGACTTTCAGTCCCGTTGTCCAGCTTCATCGCGTTCCTCGTCTTCCCGACGCTGAACTATACCCTGAACCTGATGACGCTGTTTTCTTTCCTGCTCGCGCTGGGAATCGTCGTGGATGATGCCATCGTAGTAATTGAAAACACACACCGTGTATTTGATAACGGTAAAGTCCCCATCCGCAAGGCGGCCAAAATCGCTGCCGGCGAAGTGTTTCTGCCGGTACTGTCCGGAACAATGGTAGTGCTGGCCCCCTTCGTGCCGCTCGCTTTCTGGCCTGGAGTTATCGGGAAATTCATGGTCTACCTGCCCATCACGCTGATCGTTACGTTGCTGGCCTCCCTGGTCGTAGCCTATATCATGAACCCCGTCTTCGCAGCGGATTTCATGGTGTATCATGATCACGATCACGAGAAAAAATGGACCCGCGGTTATAAGATCCGTGCGGTGGTCATGGGCTCGCTGGCCTTTATGTCCTATATCGTGGGATGGTTCGGCATGGGAAATTTCGTGGTGTTGATGTTCTTGTTGTATTCCCTGCACCACTTCTGGCTGAGCCGTGTCATTTCGCATTTCCAAACCGACTTCTGGCCGACGGTTCAGGCCCGCTATAAGAAGATATTGGCTTACCTCCTTGTTGGCTTCCGCCCTGCGGCCGTCATCGGTGGTGTGATCGTTCTGTTCGTTTTCTCCATCTTCTTTACCGCTGTAAGGAAGCCCCCGGTGGTTTTCTTCCCGCAGGGTGATCCGAACTTTATCTTTGCGTACATCACGATGCCCATCGGCACCGATCAGCGCGTGACGGATTCCATCACGCAGATTGTGGAGAAGAAGGTGACAGATATCGTCGGAGAAAACAACCCGATTGTTGAATCCATCATCTCGAACGTATCGGTAGGAGCATCCGAAGACCAGTTTGCGGGTACAAACCCCCAGCCTCACCTGGGCAAGGTTACGGTTGCCTTTGTCGGATTCGCCAAGCGCGACGGCCAGTCAACGAAAGAATACCTCGACAAGATTCGCAATGGCGTGAAGGGTATCCGGGGCGCCGAAATTTCGGTGAACCAGGAGCAGGGCGGGCCGCCTACCGGCAAGCCTGTCAATATTGAGATTGCAGCTGACGACTTCGACTTGCTCGTCGCAACGGCCGACCGGGTGAAGCGCTACCTCGATTCACTGCAGGTTCCGGGTGTGGAGGAATTGAAATCTGATTTCCAAAGCGACAAGCCGGAGATCCTCGTGACGATCGACAGGGAGAAGGCCAACCGGGAGAGTATATCCACGGCCCAGATAGGAATGGCTTTGAATACCGCCATCAACGGGAAAGAAGTATCAAAATTCCGTGACGCCAACGATGATTATGAAATCACGCTGCGCATTCGGGAAGATATGCGGAATGACATCAACACCTTGATGAACCTTCCGTTGACCTACCGCGACATGAGTGCCGGAGGGCAGGTGCGCGAAGTGCCGCTTTCGGCGGTCGCCAAAGTGGCATACTCCAACAGTTATGCCGGCATCCGCCGCATCGATCAAAAGCGTGTGATCACAATTTCTTCCAATGTTCTCGGCGATTTCAACGCCAACGAAGTAGTTGCCGATATTCAATCGCATTTGAACAACCTCCAGGTTCCGGATGGCACCACCATTCGGATGACCGGCGAGCAAGAGGACCAGGCAGAAACCCAGGCGTTTCTGGGTGTGGCCTTCATGATTGCGTTTGGCTTGATCTTCATGATCCTTGTCACCCAATTTAATTCTACCAGCAAGCCCATTATTATCCTGGCCGAGATTCTCTTTAGTATCATCGGCGTCTTGATTGGATTCTCGGCGACGAAGATGGAAATATCGATCGTTATGTCGGGCGTGGGCGTCATGGCACTGGCCGGAATTGTCGTGCGCAACGGCATTCTCCTGGTGGAGTTTACCGACTTGCTTCGTGAGCAGGGAATGGAACTTCGCGATGCCATTGCCGAAGCGGCGAAGACGCGGATGACCCCCGTGCTTCTCACGGCGATGGCGGCCACACTGGGGTTGATCCCCCTGGCGGTTGGACTGAACATCGACTTTGTCACGATGTTCACCGAACTCAACCCGCATATCTTCTTTGGCGGGGATAACGTTGCCTTCTGGGGACCCTTGTCATGGACCATGATCTTCGGGCTGATCTTTGGAACCTTCCTGACACTGTTCCTGGTGCCCGTCATGTACTTGCTGACTGCTCGTCTGAAGGAGAAAATATTCGGCCCCAAGGCTGCCCCGGCTGCCCCGGAAGGAAATAGTGCAGTTGCCTTAAACTAAAATTGTCAAAAAGCCGTCTGGTAGAACATCAGACGGCTTTTTATTGTTACTTCATGCGATATCGGATCATGACCCTTTTTATCCTCGTCATCGTTTTCCTCCTGATTGATGCCTATTTCTACCAAGGCGTTATCTCGGCGAGCAAAGCCTGGACGCCATTCTGGAAAACGGGGATTCGGGTGGCCTTCTGGATCCCTACGGTATTCGCATTGACCGCCGTCGCCTGGTGGATGTTTGGCAACCCTTACACCATCAGTACAAGCGCCCGCAATTTTGTGCTGACGGGCATTGTAGCAACCTACCTCTCCAAGGTCCTCGGAATCTTCATACTCTTTGGTGAGGACTTATATCGTGGTGTACGCTGGGTGGGTTCATATGTTGGATTGGGACCCAAGGAAAGTATTCCGGGAGAAGTGATTCCCCGTTCCGAGTTCCTGTCCAAGGTCGCGGTAGCTACCGCCGCACTTCCGGTCGGCGCATTTGTTTATGGTATTGTGTCGGGCGCCCATGACTATCGCATAAGGCGCGTGACGATTCCGCTGAAAAACTTGCCGCGGTCCTTTGATGGAATTCGCATCGGGCAAATCTCGGATATCCATTCCGGCAGTTTCTGGAACAAGGTGGCGGTAAAAGGGGGAGTCGACATGCTTTTGGGCGAGAAGCCGGACATGATATTCTTTACCGGAGACCTGGTCAACAACCAAGCTTCGGAGGTGAGAGAATACCTCCCGATATTTGAAAAGGTTCGTGCACCCCTCGGCGTATTTTCTGTGACTGGGAATCACGACTACGGAGATTACCACCGCTGGGAGACCCAGGAAGCAAAGGCCCGGAACTTCAGTGACCTGGTTCAGGCGCATAAAGCCCTCGGCTATGATATTCTGATGAATGAAAACCGCATCATCGAACAAGGCGGTGAAAAGCTGGCGATCATCGGGAATGAAAACTGGGGCGTGCGGTTTTCAAAGTACGGCAAACTGGAACAAGCCTACCAGGGTTCTGAGGAGGCGGCGGTCAAGCTCCTGCTGTCTCATGATCCCACGCATTGGGATGCCCAGGTTCGCCCAAATTTTCCGGATATCGATGTCACGTTCGCCGGCCACACCCACGGATTCCAGTTCGGTGTTGAGATTGGCGATTTCAAATGGAGCCCCGTGCAATATGTCTATAAGCAATGGGCAGACTTGCACCGGGAAGGAGACCAGTACCTGTACGTCAACCGCGGTTTTGGGTACATCGGGTATCCGGGGAGGGTAGGTATCCCGCCGGAGCTGACCATCTTCGAGCTGAAGAAAGCTTAAATGCGATAGAAGCTACGCAGGATGGTTTACCTGTTCGCGTAGTCTTTCCTGCCGTCAGGCGCCCATCCAGGCTTGCCGCCGGAATGCCAGCGGAGATTTCTTTGTGATTTTTTTGAAGATGCGGTTGAAGTTGGAGACGTTGGCAAAGCCGGAGCGGTGACAGATTTGTTCCACCGGCATGTCACTCCGTATCAGCCGTTGGCAGGCCTGGCTGACGCGCACTTCATTGAGAAAATTCACATAGGTCTTTCGCGTGTGCAGTTTGAAGTAGCGACAAAAGGCTTCGACGGAGAGGTGCGCGAGTTGGGCCACTTCCTCGAGATAGATTTTCCGGTGACTTTCGCGAAAGGTGAATTCGAGGATGCGATTCATGCGGTCTTCTTCCGTTTCGACGAGCTTGCCGGGCTGTAGCGCGAGTTTCAGCAAATCCTTCCGCGAAGCGGTGAGCAGGTCCAACAACTGGAAGAAAGCCGCAACACGGGCGAGCCCCTGGCTGTCCGCGATCTGACGAATCAGGCTGGCAGATGCTGCCGTCTGTTCACTGACGAATTGCAGTCCTTGCCGGCTCACTTCAGCCAACTCCCGAACAGCCTTGAGTTCGTTTGCCTGCCACAATTCCTTTCCAAAGTATCGCTCGTTAAAATAGAGCGACGTGCTCCGGGCCACTTGCGAATGGTCATAGTAGGAGGGGTCGGAACGGAAAACGTGTGGCTGGCCGCCGCCGATGATGTACACTTCGCCGGGCTGGAAGCGACCCACATAGTCTCCGGCCACCAGCGTCCCTTCACCCGCCTCGATCAGCATGACCTGTATTTCGGGATGCTGGTGAAGCTGGTCATAGAAATAGGGCACTTCATCCCGCTGCACCCGCACAATTTCATGTTCGGTCTGCGGTACGTTGAAGCTTACTACCCGGTTTGACGCTATTTTAGCAGGCATTGGTCTGTTCCGATCAGCAATTAAGTCAATATAGTACAATAATTGACCATTTTCTGTCAAACCGAGGTTCCCTGGCCGCATTACCTTTGGCAAAAAAACAACCTATGTGGAAAGGCGTTTATCCGGCGCTAACAACCAAGTTCACCGCCGATGACAAGTTGGACCTGCCGCTCTTCAGCCGAAACCTGAAGGCGCAATTGGATGCCGGAGTGGAAGGCATCGTGCTGGGAGGAACTCTCGGCGAGTCAAGCGTTCTGAGCAATGAAGAAAAGTTTGAACTGGTACGGTACGCCATTGAGCAGGTTGCCGGAAAAGTGCCTGTCATTCTGAATATCGCAGAAGGCAGCACACGCGAGGCAGTGAACCTGGCCCTCACGGCAGAGAAACTGGGAGCGAAGGGACTCATGATGTTGCCTCCCATGCGGTACAAGTCCGATCACCGCGAAACTGTAGCATTCTACAAAGCTGTGGCCACGGCCACGCCGCTGCCGATCATGGTGTACAATAACCCGGTTGACTATAAAGTAGAAGTGACACTGGACATGTTTGCTGAGTTGGCGGAGTTCCCGACCATCCAGGCGGTGAAGGAATCCACTCGCGACGTAAGCAACGTGACCCGGATGATCAATCGCTTTGGTGATCGCTTCAAAATCCTGACCGGCGTTGACCCGCTGGCCATGGAAAGCCTGGTGATGGGCGCAGTAGGTTGGGTTGCCGGATTGGTTTGCGCGTTTCCCGCAGAGACGGTCGCTATTTACAAACTGGTCAAGGCAGGCCGTATTGCCGAAGCACGTGCCATCTACCGCTGGTTCATGCCTTTACTGGACCTCGACATTCATTCCAAGTTGGTGCAATACATCAAATTGACAGAGGCGGAAGCAGGTCTCGGTTCAGAGTATGTGCGGGCCCCCCGCTTGACGTTGATCGGTGAGGAGCGTGAAAGAATCCTCACGGTCATCCGCACAGGCCTCAAGAATCGCCCCCAATTGCCGGACTACAAGAATCTATGACCACCATCAACCTCGGCGAGAAGTACGCCAAGTTCAACGAGCACTGGCATCCGTATATCGTTGCGGAACTGAACAACAATTACGTGAAGCTGGCCAAGTTGATGGGCGATTTTGTCTGGCACAAACACGATCACGAGGATGAATTGTTCATTGTCGTAGAAGGTACGTTGATGATGGACTTCCGCGACAAGCCAACGGCAGAAGTGAAGGCCGGGGAAATCCTGGTGGTCCCCAAAGGTGTGGAGCACAGGCCCTGGACCAAGGGTGAAGTAAAACTTATACTCGTCGAACCAAAATCAACGCTGCACACGGGTGACACCATCGTTGATCAGACAGTTACCCATCTTGAATGGATTTGATATGAGCCTCGAAGCCGAAACCATCGATAAGGTCCTGCGCCAGTCGAGCGTGGCCTTTCAGACATATCGTACACGATCGGGAAAGCAGAAAGCCGCTTTCCTCGAAGCCATCGCCGCATCGATCGAATCGTTGGGTGATCAGTTGATCAAGACAGCGATGGAGGAAACCAACCTTCCTGAAGCGCGCCTCGTGGGCGAACGCGGCCGCACGTGCAATCAACTCCGCCAGTTTGCCGCCATGGTTAGTGAAGGTTCGTGGGTAGATGCCCGTATCGACACAGCCTTGCCTGACCGTCAACCACTGCCAAAGCCTGACTTGAGAAAAATGATGGTGCCGCTGGGCCCGGTGGTGGTATTCGGCGCCAGTAATTTTCCATTTGCGTATTCAACGGCGGGAGTCGACACAGCCTCCGCGCTGGCGGCCGGCTGCACCGTGGTGCTGAAAGCGCATCCAGCCCATCCCAAAACCTCGGATCTCGTTGCCGGGGCCATTGAACAAGCAATCGCGAAGTGCGGAGAACATCCGCATGTTTTCCAGCATGTCCATTCACCAACCTTTGAAACGGGTAAGCTCCTGGTGCAGCATCCGTTGACAAAAGCTGTTGGATTCACCGGCTCCTTCTCGGGAGGGAAAGCGTTGTACGATTATGCGACAGCCCGCAAAGAGCCAATCCCCGTATTTGCCGAGATGGGCTCCATCAATCCCGTTTTCATTTTGCCGGGAGCCTTGAAAGCACGCGGGGAAAAAGTGGCTGAAATGTATGCGGCTTCCATAACGCAGGGTGTCGGCCAGTTTTGCACCAACCCGGGTCTGATGCTCTCCATCGAAAGTCCTTCCCTGGATGCCTTCACGAAGGATTTGGCGGCGAAGATTCGCAACGTAGCTCCTGCCACCATGCTTCACCCGGGGATCGCAGAGAATTTTGTAAAGAACCGGGGCAAAGCACTCAGGGAAAAAGGAGTAGAACTCATTGCGGAGTCAGGCACACCGGCCCAGGCAAACCAGGGCATTCCGACGGTGGCGACTGTCAAGTCGGGTGACTTCCTGAAGAACCCGGCCCTGGTAGAAGAAGTCTTTGGTCCTTATTCATTGTTGGTAGTCTCTCCAACACGCGAAGAACTTTACAAAGCGCTGGATGCTATTCCCGGCCAACTGACGGCAACGATTATTGGCGAGGAGGACGAGTTGAAGGAATATGCGGACTTCATTCAGCGGGTAACAGACCGTGTCGGCCGCGTCATTGTTAATGGCGTTCCCACGGGTGTGGAAGTTTGCCCCGCGATGCACCACGGCGGCCCTTTTCCGGCCACTACCGATTCGCGCTTCACATCGGTTGGCATCGATGCCGCCAAACGCTGGGTGAGGCCTGTCAGTTTTCAGGGTTTTCCCCACGATCTGCTTCCCCAGGAGTTGCAGGATCAAAACCCGCTGGGTATTTGGAGGTTGGTTAATAATGCATGGATCCAATGAGCATGAGCTCCAAGACTTTTTTTTGTATTGATGCGCACACCTGCGGGAATCCCGTGCGGGTGGTCGCCGGCGGTGGTCCTCATCTTGAGGGAAAAAACATGAGTGAGAAGCGTCAGCACTTTATGCGGGAATACGACTGGATCCGCAAAGGCTTGATGTTCGAACCCCGCGGTCATGACATGATGAGTGGAAGCATTCTGTACCCGCCGACCGATCCGGCCAACGATGCCGGCGTGCTGTTCATTGAAACCAGTGGCTGTCTACCGATGTGCGGCCATGGAACAATCGGAACTGTCACTATAGCTGTTGAGCATGGACTGATCGTGCCAAAGACACCCGGGGTGCTTAACCTGGAGGTGCCTGCGGGACTGGTACGCATCGAATACAAACAGGAGGGGAAGAAAGTGAAGTCGGTGAAAATCCGCAATGTGAAAGCATTCCTGGCCGCTTCGGGAATCAAGGCTACCTGCCCGGTTCTTGGGGAGTTGACGTTGGATGTGGCGTATGGCGGCAACTTCTACGCCATCGTCGATGTGCAGCCCAACTTCAAGGGCCTGGAAAACTATTCCGCCGATCAATTGGTTAACTGGAGCCGCGAACTGCGCAAGGACATCAATCGGCTGCATTCATTTGTGCATCCGGAAGATCCCACGATTACCAAATGCAGTCACATTCTCTGGACCGGAAAGACAATTGATCCTGCATCGACGGCGCGAAACGCTGTGTTCTACGGCGACAAGGCCATCGACCGATCTCCTTGCGGCACGGGAACATCCGCCCGGTTGGCACAATGGCATGCCAAAGGATTGATCAAGCCGGGTGATGAGTTTATCCACGAGAGCATCATTGGCTCGAAGTTCATCGGCCGGGTTGAAGAAGTGACGTCAATCGGCGACATCCCGGCGATTATTCCAAGCGTGGAAGGGTGGGCGCGGGTTTATGGCCTTAATACCATTACCATTGATCCGGAAGACGATCCCTATGCGCATGGCTTCCAGGTAATTTGACACTATGGCAAGAGTTTGCATTATCGGTGGCGGTATAATCGGGCTCAGTTCGGCCTACTATCTTCAGCAGGCCGGACATACCGTTACCGTGCTGGATCAAGGCAGCCTTGAAGACGGCTGTTCTTTTGGTAACGCCGGAATGATCGTACCGAGTCATTTCGTACCTCTTGCCGCTCCCGGCATGGTGTCCAAGGGTATCCGTTGGATGTTTGATTCGCAAAGCCCGTTCTACGTGCGCCCGCGACTGAGTCGGGACCTTATGGGCTGGGGACTTAAGTTCTACCAACATGCGAATGAAAAACATGTGGAGCGAAGCATGCCGGCATTGAGCAAGCTCAGTTTGTTCAGCAAGTCGATGTATCGCGAATGGGCGAGCAACTTACCGTTCGATTTCGGCTATACGGAAAAAGGATTGCTCATGCTGTACCACGATGCGGCACTGGAGCGGGAGGAGCGGGAGACGGCTCACAAGGCCCACCAGCTTGGGATCGAAGCCAGGGAGATGTCGCTTAGTGAGATTCAGGAAATGGAACCGGATGTGAGGGTCACTGCGCGGGGCGGTGTTTACTACCCGGGTGATGCGCACCTCGTTCCCGGCACACTCATGCGGAACCTGATTCAGTATCTGAGGCAACAAGGAGTTTCGATTGAAGGTAATACCCATGTGCACTCCGTTGTCACTGAGGCTGGCGGCATAAAAGCGGTGCGAACTACACGCGGCGAATTCACGGCCGAACATTGGGTTATGGCGACAGGTTCCTGGTCATCCTGGCTGGCATCTGTTTTGGGAATGAATCTTCCCATGCAGGCAGGCAAGGGTTATAGCTTCACGTTGAAGAATGTGGCGAAGAACACCCGCATACCCACCATCTTCCTGGAGGCGCGTGTTGCTGTGACGCCGATGGGTCCCGACTTGCGTTTTGGCGGCACCATGGAAATTACGGGGATCAATCACTCCGTGAACATGAACCGCGTCCAGGGGATTGTCAATTCAATTCGTCGGTATTATCCCGATATGCGTGTGGAGATTCCGGCTGTCGAGAAGGTGTGGCATGGGTTGCGTCCCTGTTCGCCCGATGGGATGCCGTATATCGGCCGGTCCCGTCGTAAGAAGAATCTGATCGTTGCTGCCGGCCATTCCATGATGGGGTTGAGTCTTGGCCCCGGAACCGGCAAACTGGTTGCTCAGCTTGTCGATGAGCAGCCGTCCTCTGTCGACCTCGCCTTATTCGATCCGAACCGATACGACCGATAGGGCTGAAAACAAAAATGCCCCGACGGTTAGTCGGGGCATGTATATCCTTCGAATGGAATAAGTCAGAATTATTCGCGGTCGCGACGGAAACCACCGCCGTTGCCACTGCGGAAGTTCGGACGATCTTCGCGGGGACGAGCTTCGTTCACCACGAGGTTCTTACCAAGAAAATCAGCACCATTCAAACTGGTGATAGCCTGGCGGGCAGAACCATCATCGGCCATCTCTACGAAACCGAAACCACGGCTGCGCTGAGTGACTTTGTCCATAATGATCTTTGCAGACGTTACTTCCCCGTAAGCCGCAAAGTGTGCTTTGAGTTGATCTTCCGTGGCCTTCCAGGGAATGTTGGCTACATAAATGTTCATCGTACTTGTTGAAATTAGTTAATAAATAAAGTTCTGTTAATCCATAATCTCAACCGAAGTACCCTGAACAAACGAGACCTGCAAGAATCGATTATCAAATTAACCGGGCAAATATAGGTAAAAAATAGCTTTACCAATTTCAACAGTAGAGGCGAAGGGGACTGATTTCCTTGAAAATGGCCATTTTCTGGCCTTGGAGGCCTATTTTGGACGACTGCCTGTAATGCCGTACTGCGGGTTGGCAGCAAGGAATTTTGACAATCCGGATGCGGCAGTATCCCGGATTCGCTGCTTCATCCAGGATGTCCAGCCGAATAGTTTTCCGGGTAGCCCGAGGGCCATCCCAGCCCATCGGGTGAGATTGAATTCATCCGTGTGCGCAATGATCTTTCCGTCCTTGAACTCAAACCGGGCTTGGATGATGTTGTGCACGCGCGCGCCGGTTCTGGAAAATGAATATGTCGCTTCCCAATTGCACGAACCTTGATGTTCGTAAGCCTGACAGTTGGAATAGGTGATCGTGAGGTCTTTGGCGGAGGAGGCCAGCATGTGCCACATGGCTTTTGCTTCCTGACCTCTCAAGTTGGGAAAGACCGGATCCGAAAAGACGACGTCGTCATGGTAACAGGACTGCATCGTCTTCCAATCTTTTTGCTGGAACGCCCGATAGAATTGTTCGACTAAATCACGGTTGCTCATGGTTTCTTCTTCCACTGAAGTTCGAAGATGTCCGGACGCGCATAGTGGCCGATGGGATCAAAATCCATTTTGCCTTTGATAATCTCCCGCAGGTCTATCTCGGCCGTCAGCATACCTTCCTTCCCAAAAAGTGGGCCGGAGAGAACCTTCCCCATGGGGCTGATGATTACACTTCCCCCGGAGCTGGGAAGGGAAGGATGGTCAGCGACAAGTTTCTTTTGCAAGTCCGCCGGGTAGTGTTTCCGTGTAAGGTATTGGTTGCAGCCCAATACAAAACAGCGTCCTTCACAGGCAATATGCGTCAGCGTGGATTGCCATGAATCCCGACAGTCGGCGGTGGGAGCAAGGTAGATATCAAGGCCCTGCTGATAAAGACAGGTGCGCGCCAACGGCATGTAGTTCTCCCAGCAAATGAGCCCTCCGATCTTTCCCAACGGCGTGGCGAGGACCTGGAGATCCGATCCGTCGCCCTCGCCCCAGATGATCCGCTCTGCCGCCGTTGGCTTGATCTTGCGGTGACGATGGATCAACTGACCCTCGGGTGAAAAGTAAAGGAGCGAGCAGTACAACGTGTCGCTTAGGGTATCGCGTTCGGTCACTCCGACAACGACGTAAGCACGAGCCTGCTTGGCCCACTTCGCCAGCTGTTCGGTTTCAGCACCCGGGACTTCAATGGCATTCTCCCAATACCGAAGAAACATTTCCCTGCCTTCAGCCGTGCGGCCACCCACGGCAGTGCCGAAGATCAAACCGCGCGGATAGCCGGGGATGATTACTTCCGGAAAAAGTATAAGCCTGGATTTTGCTTTCGCAGCCCGGAGAATGTGTTCGCCAATCCGCTCTACTGTCTTCTTCTTGTCGAAAAAGGAAGGTGCCAGCTGCACCACCGATGCGTTAAATGGTTTCATCGGCGAACGAAAATGTGGAAAACAGGAGGGTTAGTAAGCGCGTTCGACTGCACCGGAGCCATAGACCTTCTTCATGAGGGTCTTCGTGTTTCCTTTGAGTTTTATGTTGCCGGTGCCGTAAACAAATGCATCCGCATTGTTGGTCGCGTTCAATTCGGCGTTGCCGCTTCCACTGATTTTGATGTTAGCGGTTTCGAGGGGGCAGTCAAATCCCTTCAGGCTTCCGCTGCCGCTTACTGTCGCATTGATGGAGGTGGCATAGCCGCGAAGCGTCAGCGTTCCGGCGCCGCTCACTTCGGCCGTGACGGCGTTGCCTTTGATGTCTATATCCATCATTCCACTGCCGGCAAGGCCAACCATCAGTTGGTCGGCGGATATCGAGTTCTCGGACTGAATTTTACCGCTGCCATTAACCCGCAGCTCGGTCACATTCTTCATACTCACATAGACCTTCATCGTGGGATTCAGCTTGATATCGTCAATCTTCGCCCAGATACTTTTGCTGGAAGTTTCCGGTTTGCGCTCCATGTTGATCATCAGAATTCCATTCTCCACTTTGAATTCACTCACCTCCATAAACTCGGGGAGTGCCTCTACAATGACTTCCTGTTTGTTGGTTTGCTTCAGAATGACCGTATAGTTCGAATTCACATAGATGGCCTTGAATTCCGGAAGTTCCAGCGTTTTCTTCGTTGCTTGCCCAAATGCGATGGAGCCGGCAGACAATAAGAGGAGGGACAGAATAATGAAGGCGAGGAGTAGCGTTATTTTTCTCATCGAGTATTTTAGGTTAAGGCAGGAAGGGTAAGGCAATAGTTATCAGCACGTTAATTACGTTGCGAATTGCGTAAAAAACAATAAAGTGCCTGTATTTATGTACTTACCGCCCCGGCTTCTTGAATATCCATCGATAAACGATCACAAAAATCGCCAGACCGATGGCGAGGACGATACCGACTTCTGGTGTGACTTGGGTGGCTCCGTGCATAGGCCGAGGGTAGGATAGGTGTCAGGGGCGGATTCGGAGTTGAAATTTAACATCATTTCTTGCATTTCCTGCGATCTGCTCACCTCCTGAACCAATCGTTTCCCGGTCAGCATACCAGGTGCGCGACCACCTTACCCAGAAATCCAGGTGACGGGACGCCGCAAAATGCAACAAGACAAAGTTCCGGATTCCGATTCCATCATATGCGGGCAAGGAGGTAGCCATCCAGACATCCCGCTCGTAGACATACTGCCGGTTGTCATAATCTTCCGTGTCAAATAAGGCGTACCGTGCCGAAAAGGAGAACTTCCCAATCTTCCAGCTGACGTCCTGGATCACTGCAATACCGCTCGTGGTAACGCCGTCGAATTCAAACCGACTTCCCTGAATCCTCGATTTTAATGTGAGCGAAGGTGACAAATTGAACTCACCGCTCAGCCATGCCTGCCGCCGGATTCCCGGCAATACCCGGTACAAGGTCCCCTCTAGCGAACTGTTTCTTTCTTTGACCTCTTCTCTTACCTGGACAAAGAATGACAAGGTCTTCGATGGCGTATAGTCAGCCCGAAGCAGCCATTCACTTCCTTCCGATGGTTTGTACACCCGGTACTTCAGCCAGGGGAAGCGGAACACATCCAGGTAGCCCGATACCGCAAACTTCCTGGGGAGACTAGATCGAAATCCCCAATACAAGCCTTGCTCGTTCGCCGGCGCGGAGTTCTCCGCCACGGCGTTGGAGTAAGCTGAATAGAAATCACGGTCAAAGGATCGAAAGAGCCACGACATTTCCATTCGCGTTGAGAGATTGCCCAGCAGGCCCGCTGTGACTGCTGTACCATAACCCATCGTGTGAGCAACCTCATGGAAGAGTGTCAGATTCGACCAACTGGCGTTGATGTAAGCGCCCAGATTGGAATACCCGTCTCCCCGAAGGACAAATTGATTGTAGGGTGTCGGCCCGGGACTTATGATCCGCGAAAAGTGCTTGACCGTACTCATGACGCCGATATCCAGATGGCCTTTACGGTATTGGAGGATTCCTCCAATATCCTGGTCCACGATCTGGCCTTTTGCTTGTCGTTCATTGACTGTCCGATGCAGGCCTGAATTCTGCAAAGCACTTACCATTGGCTCATCACTTTCCGTATTCGCGTCCCGGTTCTTTGATGATCCAAACAAATGCAAGCGGATGGATCTTGTAAGGCGGAGGGTAGCAGCGACGCCACGCATATAATAACTCTCACTGGCCGACATATAAGGAAGAAACCCAAGGTTGCTTCTCCGTATTCCGGTAATCGTCTGCGCCGTCTTGCCAAGACCAAAGACGCTGCCCAGCTGCAGCCCCTGCCCAAACTGTGCCTGGTAGTCTCCCATCACCAGGTTTTCAATCCGGCCTTTATTCATCAGCTGAATGTGTCCCGACAGGTAGTCAAAGCCCAATTGATGGGGTGGGTTCCAGTCAAATAGTTCTCCGGGATCCTGTTCGGCCATAATGCCGACACTGAAGTCACCCGGACGGGATGTGCGGTAACGGAGGTAGTATTTGTTCGGATTCCCGGCATATCGCTGTGCTTCTGTTGATGCGTTGGAATAACCCCGCTTGGACTCCATGGTCCGCTCCAATCGCATCACCAGGTAGCTGTTGCTTTCACTCCTGATTCTCCTCACCAGGTTCTTGTCGATCCGGGTAGCCGGATCCCGGACCCGAACAAATGGTGCAAGGTTTCTCACCGTTTGCGGGGTCCATTCGGGGATCGCCTGGATTTCAAGGACGTCGAGAAAGGGTCCGCGTTCTACGCGGTATTTCAGGAAGGCATTGATCTCCCTCTCTGTCAGCATCATCGTCGCGCGGAGCTGTTCCTGCGTGACGGTATTCAGATCGACGGGGTTGGACAACAAGTGAGTAAGAGCCTCATAAAGTTCGTCATAGCTGACATCGGCTTCGGCAGTGGCCAGAAGTTCGTCGGCCAGGCGGTCCAGCACGTCTTCGGTTGTTGACGTAACCTGCCCAACCACAGGCCGTGATGCGAGCAAGAGAAACGACAAGACCAGGATTCTCATCGCGTTGAAGATTTGGTTATCCGATATCCGGCAGAGGCTTGATAAGACAATCCGAAAGCCTGGTTGTAGGTCGTGCTGAAGTCGAGGCTCAGCTTATGCATCCTGGCGCCTATGCCTCCCGAAGCGCTTATCGGGTTTTGCCCAAACCCTGTCCGGAGAAATAACTTTTTATAAAGAGGAATCTCTGCCCCCAGCTTGATTCGCAACGGCAGCCCCAAATGTTTTTCAAATTCAACAGCAAGTAATGGGCCCTTGATTTGGCCCCACGACAGGGAGGCAACGAAGACGACGGGGAGCAGTTCCCCTTCGATTAACGCTGCCTGACTCAGGTTGAAAAGTCCGGCGGCTACCGTCCATTCCGGAGTTATCTTCATCAGCCCGCCAAAGTCTACGGTGACCGCATGCCTCGTTTCAACGCCTGCTTGGTATTGAACGATGTTTGCTTTAATGCCAAGAGAAGTCGTTGCAATGCGGTGAGCATATCCTGCGCTAATAAGTTGCTCGCTGTAGGTGTCGTCACCGAACCGGAAGACGCCGGCGCCCAGAGATCCATCGCCCACAGGTATCAGCAGGGATGCGGAGGCGCGGTCTCCGCCGGGTAATGTTGGTGAAAGATCATAAGCAAAACCGGCAGCGGTCGCCGTACCCCAGGCGAGTGCGGCGACATTGTTGAAAAAGGAATGGTCATCGATCAGGGTGAAACTGGCATACGCCATGCCGCTGGCGCGCGCACCCATTCGCGTGTTGATGCTTTGCGCGTGAAGACCGGTGGCAACCAGGAGGAGCAGAACGACAAGTGGCATACTTGATGTTTTGCGGTAAGTTTACGGTGACGATGACGGCTGCCAACAAAATGAGACTTACGGTTTTCCTGATTGGTTTTGTCCTGATTTCCTTCGCGCTTAGGGCGCAAGTGAAGGACACGATCGATTATTACCCGGGGGGCGCCATCCGGGGCAAGGGAAGGATCAATGCGGGGAATAAAGAAGGTGAATGGATCTACTACTATCCCAACGGGAAAGTGAGTGCAACAGAAAACTACTCATCCGGAAGGCTGCACGGCCGCAGTGTTTTCTTCTATCCGACCGGGATACAATTAGGAAAGGAGGAATGGCGAACGGGCTCTTTACAGGATTCTGCCTGGTACTATCACCCCGACGGGAGCCTGGAGAAGAAAGGGATTTATCGCGACAGCCGGTACGACGGCACCTGGCTGTATTTCCATCCGAATGGGAAACGCGACCGCATCGTGAGCTATAAAGACGGCAACCCGGAGGGGGAGGTCAAGGTGTACTCCGATCTCGGCATTCTCATCCAGGAGGGGTACTATCACCTGGGACTTGAAGACGGGTTGTGGCGATTTTATGATGAGCACGGTCGACTTGCGTATGAAGGCAATTACCAGAAGGGAAAGCGCACCGGCACCTGGTATTCCTTCAACAAGAAAGGCCAACGCAAAGTGTGGAAGTACGATCCGGACTAAAACTCCTTCCGGGCGTTAAGGAAGAAGCCGCTGCGATTGTCCTGGGTGAACGTGTATTCCATCCGCACCACAAGGTCATACATCGTCACGAGATCGAGGCCAAATCCGGCCCCTGCCAGCATTCGGTTGGATAAACGCGTGTTGAGATCTTTCTCCTGGTAATAGGTGTAGTTCTGGACGTACCCGAAGTCGGCAAAGGCCTTGATGTACAAAGCCAGCGGAAAATAATTGAACTGCTCAATCGGCATTTTGTCCAGTTTCCATGTGCGTCCAAATATCTTTCGTTTGAAGGTAGTCTTGTTTAATGCGAACATGGGGCCTTCGACCACGTAATTCTCAAATCCGCGAACGATCATGTTGCGATACCCTAATGCATCATAGGCAGAGTAGGGTTGATTGTTGGGCGTACTCCAAAACACGGAAGAGAAGTTGGAGAGAAAGTAATGGTTGCCGACCGGTTTGTGGTAGGCATACGATACGTTCAGTTCCAACTGGTTAACGTCTTCGTTGGGAAGGATGCCGGTCTTGGCGATGTAGGCGGTAAACTGGTAGCCTTTCAGCGGATACATTACCACGTCGCGGTGTTCGGAAACGAAGTAATAGGAAACCATCGAATATTTCTGCGTCGTTTTTGCCCCGTTGTAATAGTTAGGATTCAGTGTGAGAACGGTGTCAAGAACACGCGAGTTGCGGTAAGCATACGCAAACGAGTGGGATTCGAAAAATGACTTTCGGAAGGTGTAAGTAATGCCGGCCCCGATGGTTTCGCGTATGATCTGGTCTTTCCGCAGAAATTCGAGTTTGTGGTCCAATGTCTTGTAGGCGAGGTTGCGCGGGGCCCCGAAATCGATATTGAAGGTCAGGCCGTGCTTTTGCGTCCGATCAAGATTGGGAATGCGGTACTGAATGTCAAACTTCTGGTAGAAGCCGAACTGTGCGGTCAGCCGCAGAGATTCGTTGCGCCCACGGAAGTTGTTGTGGTAGATCCGCAAACCGTAGTTGATGCGAGTAAGGTCATGGTTGTAGTTGTTCCACCATTCGTTAAAATTCCGGTCCGACAACTCGAAGATGGGAACCGGGAAGATGTACCATCTTTCCGAGAGCTCTACCAGCACATCGATATGGTTGTTTCCCATATCCAGCGCACGGACGGACACGGTGTTAAACAGCCGAAGGTTGTAGATCTTGTTCTTGTCCCAAGTCAGCGTTGACTCAAGAATGTTCGATCGAATGGTGTCACCCGGCTTCAGTGTGAGTTCTCGCTCGATGATGCGTCGCCGCGTGACTTTGTTTCCCACGATGATGACGCGGTCCACCTGGAGCACCCGCGATACCAGCGAGTCAGTGGAAGTGGTCGTGGTGACCGTGTCCTGTTCAGCCGGGCTGTCGTAACCCGGGCCTGCCAGCAACACCAATCCCATCAGCCATCCCAACATTTGTTATCCGTTTGCAATTCTGAGGATTCCACCCCCTGGCCTCATCACGAGGTCGGCGTGCCGGTCTGGCGGTATGACCGCACCAGGATGACAATGCCGATGATGACCAGCGGAATGCTCAACAGTTGTCCCATATTGATGGGCATCTTGTCTTCAAAGGAAACCTGGTTTTCTTTCAAGAACTCATAGAGGAACCGCAGGGTCCAGAGAATGACCAGGAACCAACCGAAAATCCGGCCTTCCGGGAGATTGAGCTTGTGCTTGTTCCACATGGCGAAAAGAAAAATGAACAGCACAAGGCATGAAATGGATTCATACAACTGAGCCGGATGCCGCCGTATGCCGTTGATATCGATTCGCGCCAAAACCTGGTTGGTCTGCGGATCCGAAATCGTCCGGGATCGAAGACCGAACCCGGTTGGCCGCTCCACCGATTCCGTTGCGTAAAACAAACGTTCCTGAATCTCGCTGTTGATATAATATTTCACCTCGTCTTCGGAAATTCCAGGCTTAAACAGCACCAGGATTTGTATGGGTGATTTGTCTGGAATGGTATCCAGGCCTTCGGGGTTCTTTTTGAAGCTGACGGCCTCAATCGGGTTCGAAGGTCGGGTGCGATCGCCTTCCAGTAGCGACTTAGCTTGCGAGGCGAAAACTATTGCCGAAGGAGAGCCGGTCGGTTTTCCAATGATTTCTGAATTGAAGAAGTTGCCGAGACGAATCAGACAACCGGTTAGGGCAACGAGAATGACAATGCGGTCCAGCACCTGGAGGTAATTCTGTCCGGGTTTCTTCTTCCGGGAATAGAGCCATAGCGCAAACAGGATACCGATGGCTGCTCCGTGGCTGGCAAGGCCCTGCAATCCCGTAAAACGGAATTCCGGAGTGAATTGAAACGGAAGCAGAACGCCCAACGGATCCTGCCAGATAATCTCCGGCTGGTAAAATATCACATGGCCAAGCCGGGCACCCAGGATCGTCGCCACAATCATATAGATCGTTAACGTTTCAACATCCGCTTCGGGTTTTCCTTCTTTCTTGTGGATGTAGTAGAGCAATTGCTGGCTAATCAGAAAGCCCAGCGCAAAGAGAATTCCATACCACCGCAAGGATATCGTACCTACGGGAGAATCAAATGAAAAGAGTTCCGGGCTGCCGCTCCAGATGATTAAGTTGAAGATGTTCATCCGTTATCTACTCGTTAATAGGGGGCAAAGATAGGCCGAAAAATACCTTGGGCAAGAGCCGGAGCCGCTCACAGCCGCTCCAATTCCTCCCGGAAGCCCCCTGACAAAATGGGGAACCGGCACCAGCTTCTGGGGTCCACATTGTAATCGTCCAGGTGGAACGCAGGAGCAAAACGTTCGCGTTTCCATTGGTTGACAGACCATAAACGAAAGAACGTACGGATCCACGATTTTAGTTTTCCGGGATCATGATTATCGCGCAGCATGGCAAATACTTCGACCGGCGACTTCCGTTGGTAAATCGCGAGCCGCTCAATCTCAACCATGACGGTATACGGCATCAGGTCATCTTCATCGGATTGCGCCCGGTCCACAGGCCGCAGTTCAGCCGTTGGTGTCAGCCCATTCACCGCGTTCAGCCCCGTGTACCCCAGGTGTGCTTCCGCCCAGCGCAGCCACTGCCGGATAAACGGCTTGTCGATCCCGGCGATGGGCGCAAGGCTTCCGCTGGTATCGCCATCCATGGTGGCATAACCCACGTCCGCTTCACTCCGGTTGGATGTAGTGAGTAATATCGCGCGGTTGATATTGGCCAGCATCCAGATAATCGGCGACCGTGCACGGGCCTGGATGTTCTGCAAGGCAATATCATCCTGCTCCCAGGTAAGCTGGCGTCCGATCGCCTTCTCCACCTTCTCCCGGTAACTGTCAACTTCGCCATCTACCGACCACTGGTAATAAACAGCCCCAAGGGATTTTGCCAGCGAGTGTGCGGCGGCTGACGTAAGCCCGGTGGAATTGCGCGTCGATTGGTAGGCGCAAGTAAGCAAGCGCAGTACGGCATCGGGGAGGGAGTGCGGTGAATCAACCGGCTGGCCCAGCGCCTGCCAGAATCTTTCCCATCCCAGTTCGTGCGAAGCCCGCCGCACCATTTCGGATACGAGTACGGCACAGCATGCAGAGTCCGCCCCGCCGCTCAGGCTCAACACAAAGCCGCGCGACTTACTTTTTCTCAGGTAATCAAATAAAGCCAGCGATGCAGCTTGCGCGAACTCCTCGTTGCGCTCGCGGTTGTCGCTGAACGGCTTCCGTTCGGATGCGTCGATATTATCCGTATCGACCGTCAGCGCCAGCAGGGTGTACGGCTTGAATGAAAGTCGATTGTTTACCGCCAACAGCTCACCGTGCTGACCAATAACGACATCGCCGTCGTAAATCATCCGACCGGCTTCGTTACCGAGGTGGTTGACGAATAAGTAAATGCAATGAAACGCCTCGGATCCGTCAATGATCACTTCTTTCTCCCGCCTCGGTGCCTTACCGAGCGCAAAGTGACTCGCACTGGGGTTAAGAATGAGATCCACGCCACGCTTATATAAGGCCTTTCCCGGACGATTGGGACTCCATGCGTCTTCGCAGATTTCAAATCCAAAGCGAATGCCTTGTGTTTCGTAAGTAAGATCGCCGGCACGAACTGTTCCAGTTCCCAACTGAATGTCGATCACCTGCCCCGGTTTCCAGGCCTCAAACCACCGTGGTTCGTAGTGCACCCCTTCCTTGGCCAGGTTCTGCTTCAGTGAGATGCCAAGGATTTTCCCATTCTCGATGACGCAAGCCCCGTTGTAGGTCTTCCCCAGGATTCGCAGCGGCAAACCGATGCACACAATCATGTCGGTGCACAAGGGAGCAATGACCATCAGTTTCTCCCATGCCGTCGCGGAAACCCAATCGCTGAGAAAAGCATCCTCACATCCATAACCGGTGATGCAAAGTTCGGGCAGGCATAGCAGTTGTACACCCTGCCGCCTGGCTTCCCCGATGGCGGCGCTGATATGGGCGATGTTATTCTCCCAGTCCAGGGGTACCTGGTTCAGTGAAGCGCCGGCTATTTTGATGCGCGTCATGGTGACTTATTCAAGATTTAACAGCTGGCAGGTTTTCTGGGCGGCGTCCTGCTCGGCTCTCTTCTTGGTAAAACCATAACCGACGCCCATCGGTTCATTGTCTACAAAAGCCTGGATAGCGAACTCCTTCTGGTTGCGTTCCTTCTTGATCTCCATCAAATCAAAGCGTACGGTCTTGCCATTGCGCTGCGTCCACTCAATGATCTTGCTTTTGTAGTTCAGGTTGGTTTGAACAACGACATCGAGATTGAAGTAGGGCTGAACCAGTTTGTCGATGACAAACTTCTTGCACCGAAGATAGCCCTTGTCAAGGTAAACCGCCCCAACGATGGCTTCGAGTGTGTTGCCCAGTACGACGCGCTGAAGCTGGGTGTTCTTACTGTCGAATTGAACAATGTGATTGATACCGATCTTCCGCGCGAGCACGTTCAGTGAATCGCGATTGACAATACGGGAGCGGATCTCGGTGAGAAAGCCTTCGTCTTTGAACGGGTATTTCTTAAAGAGGTAATCGGCCACGGCGGCACCGAGGATGGCGTCACCCAGGTATTCCAGGCGTTCATTGGATTCCCGGAAACCGTTTGACTCCTTAGCCCGGCTGGTGTGAAGAATGGCCAGTTTGTACAAGGAGAGATTCGACGGCGTGAAACCCGTAATGGTTTCAATGGCGGTAATCAGTTTGCGATCTTCCTTCTTCGAACTACTCCCCGGAAATTTCAGTAAGTTCCACACACGGAGTCTTACGAATGTTTCTTGATGATGATCGAAGCGTTATGACCACCGAAGCCGAAGGTATTGCTGAGGGCGATGTCCACCTTGCGGTTTTGGGCTTTGTTGAACGTAAGATTGAGAGAAGGATCCAGGCCTTCGTCGTCAGTGAAGTGGTTGATGGTGGGCGGGACGATGCCCTCGTTGATGGCCAAAAGGCAGGCAATGACTTCAATGGCGCCGGCGGCTCCGAGAAGATGACCGGTCATCGACTTCGTCGAGCTGATGTTCATCTTGGTCGCGTGGTCGCCAAATACCTGTTGGATCGCCTTGATTTCGCCCAGGTCGCCAAGCGGCGTGGAGGTGCCATGCGTGTTGATATAGTCGATATCAGAAGGCTTCAAGCCGGCATCCTCCAAAGCGTAATGCATGACTTTCGTAATGCCGGCACCTTCCGGATGCGGCGCCGTGATGTGGTAAGCATCAGCCGACATGCCGCCGCCTACGATCTCGGCATAGATCTTCGCGCCGCGTGCTTTGGCGAATTCATACTCCTCCAAGATCAATGCGCCGGCACCTTCGCCCAGGACAAATCCGTCGCGGTCTTTGTCATAGGGTCGGGAAGCCGTGGCGGGGGAGTCGTTGCGTTCGGACAGGGCTTTCATCGCGTTGAATCCGCCAACGCCGGCTTCGCAGACCGCAGCCTCTGATCCGCCGGTCACAAACACATCCGCTTTGCCGAGGCGGAGGTGTGTGTAGGCATCATAGATTGCATGGGTGGATGTGGCGCAAGCCGATACGACGGCATAATTCGGTCCGCGGAATCCGTACTTGATAGAGATATGCCCGGCGCTGATGTCGGGAATCATCTTGGGAATGAAGAAGGGATTGAAGCGCGGAGTTCCATCGCCTTTGGCAAAGGCTTTAACCTCTTCCTGGAAGGTGAGAAGCCCGCCGATGCCCGAACCCCAGATTACACCGACGCGGTCGTGATTGACTTTCTCCACGTCAATGCCCGAATGGCGGATCGCTTCGTCGACGGCGACCAGCGCATATTGCGTCGAGGGATCCAGCTTTCGCGACTCTTTCCGGTCCATAAATTTGGACGGGTCGTAGCCCTTGAGTTCGCAGGCAAAACGGGTCTTGAACAGCGACGCGTCAAAACGGGTAATAGGTGCCGCACCACTGGTGCCGGCCTTCAGCCCTGCCCAGTATTCGGAAAGCGTATTCCCGATTGGAGTGAGTGCACCAATCCCTGTAATGACTACCCGTTTTAATTGCATATGTTAAACCAGGAGCGGCCCTGATTATTTCTTCGCGTTCTGCTCGAGGTAAGCGATAGCTTGGCCTACAGTGGCGATATTCTCCGCCTGGTCGTCCGGAATCGAAATGTTAAACTCTTTCTCAAACTCCATGATAAGCTCGACAGTATCCAGTGAGTCTGCACCCAGGTCGTTGGTAAAACTTGCCTCAGGAGTTACTTCTGACTCTTCTACGCCCAGCTTGTCGATGATGATTTGCTTAACTTTTTGTGCGATGTCCGACATGATTGTAAGGTTTAAGGATTTTAAAAATCTGCGCAAAGTAAGAGATTTGAGGTCATAAAGTCAAACTTTTTACGTTATCCCCAGTTTGCCCCCATGCCCGCCAAAATCAGGAAAAACAAGCTTGAAATTGAGTACTCGTTCAACTTCGAACTGGTGGGTATTCGCACCTCGTTGAAGGGCTACAAACTGGCCTGGCACCTGAACCGGTTGCTCAACGTGAAACTGGCAAAGCGGAAGGACCTGGAAGTGCATTTGAAAAAGGGTATTGCCTCCTACGACCATTATGCATTCGTTACGCCGCTCAACGCCTTGCACCTGTTTCGAAACAAACCCGTGGACTCCGAATCCGGACCTGCCGCGCTGGTTCCTGAATTCCCGCATTTTGACTTCATCCTGATGACGCAAAGCGAGGAAAAATTGTCGGGCAATCGTTTGCAGGAATACTTGCGGCACGTTCCTTCCGTGGAATTAACTGCTTTAATACCTTTGTCGACTCTAAAATCGAAGGAGAACTTCATTTTTTGATGCTGCGCGCATCGCTTCTTTCTCACCGAAACCATGGAACAGATCTCGTACAATAAGACCAAAATTGTTGCCACCGTTGGCCCCGCCTCCAGCTCGCGTGAAATGCTTCGCGCACTCGCGAAAGAAGGCGTGGATGTTTTTCGACTTAATTTCTCTCACGGTACCCATGCCGATCACCAAAAGGTAGTCGACAATGTACGGGCCATCAATGAAGAACTGGGCACCCACATTGCCCTGCTGCAGGATCTGCAAGGCCCCAAGATTCGCGTGAATGAGGTGAAGGAAGGCACCGAACTGGCGCCGCGCTCCACCGTCATCATCACCACCCGCGAATTGGTGGGTGATCATGAAATCGTCAGCACAAGCTATAAACACTTGCCCAAGGATGTGAAGGTGGGGGACATGATCCTCATCGACGACGGCAAAATCGAACTTAAAGTCACGGAGATCCGGGATATTGATGTCGTGTGCGAAGTCATTTACGGCGGACCGCTCAAATCCCGCAAAGGAATTAATCTTCCCTATTCTAAAGTTTCAGCACCCTCGCTCACCGATAAGGACCTGGAGGACCTGAAGTTCGGTCTGCGCAATAATATCGATTGGGTGGCGCTGAGCTTCGTACGCAAGGCGAAAGACATCGATATCCTGCGCGGCATCATCGAGGAACACAAGGCATCGACGAAAATCATTGCCAAAATTGAAAAGCCCGAAGCATTGGAAAACATTGACGCTGTTCTCGGAGCTGCAGACGGCGCGATGGTGGCGCGCGGCGACCTCGGTGTCGAAATCTGGCTGGAGGAAGTGCCGATGGTTCAGAAGATGCTTGTGGAAAAATGCAACCGCCTGGGTAAGCCGGTGATCGTCGCCACGCAAATGATGGAGAGCATGATCGAGAACCCGCGCCCCACCCGTGCCGAAACCAACGATGTGGCCAACGCGGTAATGGACGGCGCCGACGCCCTGATGCTTTCCGCCGAGACCGCCGCAGGTCGTTACCCGATTGAAGTAATTCGCAGTATGGTCCGCACCATCGGCTCGGTTGAGAAACAGGCCAACGTGTACTACCGCTTCCGCGAAGTCGACCCGCATTCGCCGATCTATGTGAATGACAGCCTGGTGCTCAGCGCGTGCAAACTCGCCAAGGAAATTAATGCAAAAGCCATTGTGGGTATGTCCGCGACCGGTTACTCGGCGCTGAAGTCATCCTCCCACCGACCCAATACCAACATCTTTGTGTTCACCAGCAACAAGAGCATCCTGAACACGATGAACCTCGTGTGGGCCACACGGGCTTACTATTACGAAAAGCAAACTTCCACCGATGAAACCATCGCCGACGTGGAAGAAATTCTTAAGCGCGACGGCCATGTAAAATCCGGTGATGTCTTCATCATCCTTGCCTCGATGCCTATCCACGAGCGCAACCGGACCAACATGATCAAGCTGCACGTGGTGAAGTAAGCGGCAGCGCGCTTTCCTTCCCTTCCGACACATCAATTTTTCGCCGGCCTGTTTGCATACCTCGGGTGGTGAGGCTTATCTTTATTTATGTGCCATGGCCAGAAACTCCTGATCTTTTTCCTGACGGTGGCATGGGCAAGCCCCCTGGCGGCACAGCCGGTCACGATTCGATTTACCGTACAATCAGAGCTCGCAACCGAGTTGACTTCGGTCACCGATCTGTATGCAGAGACAACTCACGGCCCGTACAACCTGAAGGAGATTAGTACGATGAATTTCTCTCACTTCGCCCCGGATTCTGTAACGATGGAGAAACTTCGAAGCCACGGAATCAGGATATACCTGAAAGGGAAATATCTGAAACCGAAGGTCAATCTGAAGCCGAAGGTCATGAAACCGGAAACCAATAAGGAGGAAGAAGTCACGGTCAGGGCTCTACGAGATGATTCCATTTGGATGAAGAAGAACCGCTATTACCAGGGGCACGCACCGATGACCGCGGTAGAGATACTCGCCGTATTGGAAGGCAATCTGGCCTCGCGATCGGAGGCCCTGCAAGCCAAATCAGATTTCAATGGTGCACAAATCATTGGTTTTGTAAGCGGTGTATTGATCGGGTGGCCTATTGGACAGGCAATAGGAGGGAAGCAGGAGCCGCAATGGGGACTGGCTGCCGGCGGAGTGGCCCTCCTGGTCGCCGGCGCTATTCCGTTGGAAAATAAATTCCATCAACATATGAACAATGCCATACGCATTTTCAACAGTCAAGCACGTCCTGCAGGGAAAACTGGTCTTTCTCTACATTTCGTGCCGTCACCTGTGGGTGGAACGCTTGTGGTAAGGTTCTAGGCCGTTGGCTGGGATAGCTAGTCCTTCGGCTCCCTGCGTGGCTCCACCATGATCACGTCTTCCCGCTGCACCACCATCGCACCCGGCGGATCGCCCTTTCTCTTTCTTACATACTTGGCCGGCGTGACGGAAACCGGGCAAAGCGAATCGTTGCGCCGCCGGGAATGGAACGCGGCAAGGGACGCAGCATAATCAATTACGTTTTTTGGAGTCTTCTTCCCGGCCTGGTGTTTAATGACCACGTGTGAACCCGGTACATCCTTGGCGTGCAGCCAGAGATCTTCTTTGTGCGTGTGATGCAATGTCAGTTCATCATTGGCCTGCGCGTTTTTACCAACCCAAATTCGAAAACCGCCAAACAGGTGTTCATGGTAGGGCAACAACTGCTTGCGTTCCTTTGCTCCCTGCTGATCAGCCAATTGCATTGCGTACGGTTCCAGCGCTTCGGTGTCTGTCGCCCGGGTGATCACAGCTTCTTGCTCCTTTAACTGGTTAAGAGCTTCTTCTTTTTTGCGAATGGAATCCCGCAGGTTGGACAATTCGATCGAGCGATTCCTGGATTTGCGATAGAATAGCTCGGCGTTCCGCTGTGGGGATAAATCCTTCTTCAGTTTGATGGAGATGAACTGGCCCGGGTTCCTGAAGTCTTCAAGTTCCACGGTTTCCGTTCCTGGTTTGATCAAGTGAAGGTTGGCAATAACCAGATCACCCCAGAGCTGGTAGTGCTCGTCGTTCTCCACTTCTGAGAGCCGGGCCTTGTTCTTTTCCAGGAACGCCTCTGCTTGCTTCATTCTCCCGTGGACAGCCGAGAGCAGTTGTGCTTGTTGACGGTCAAAACCAGAAGCGGATTGGTAGAGGAAGAAAAACTCCGTTACGGCTTTGATGGGTGATGAGAACTCCCCAACCGCTTCCCCTACAGGAACCAGTACCAGATGGAGCCGCCCTTTGATTCTTACAATATAATAGGAGGGATTGTCGAGCTGCGCCAACAATTGCTCAATCATCAACCATCGCTCGCGGACGGGGCTCGTGTTGAACCCTTGTTGTCGGAGGTATTCCCACAAAACTGCTCCGAAGGTTATGTAAAGTGATTCGACGGTGGGTTGATGTGCTGCGAAACACTCAAACGTCCAATCAATGTCACGGTGAAGGTTGCCCGGCGTCAGTGAGAGATCGGATGCCAGGTTGTTGCGAAAAATGGAAACCACCGTTCCGTCTTTCACGAGAAGGACATTTCCCTGGCGGCCGTGCATTTTGAATATCAGTTCGAAGCCGTCTTCCAGTGTCACGCCGATACTGCGTTCGTTGCGATACACCAATACGCGCATCAACCGCTTCATCAGGATTTCGTTGAACAGGTCAATGCTGTTTTTGCGGGCCCGGTGGAATTTGTCGGGAAAGGAAATGCATTGGAATTCCGGAAGCAGGCTGATCTTGATAAAGAAAGAACGATGCCGGTTGTTCAGTTCGATGATCAGCTCATCCTTGTTTTGGCTAAAGCAGGAAACGAGGGTGAACCCTTGCAGCGTCGTGTCGAGTTCAGCCGCCAGGGCGCGAAGAAAGTAATAGTTGTTGTGCACGGCTAGAGGGTCACCGCAAGACCGTCATAGGCCAGCAGGATACCTGCCGGCAGTTCTTTCTCTACATCCTTATGCAGCCCCATCTTGTGACTGATGTGCGTGAGATAGGTCTGCGGGGCGCCAATCTGTTGCGCCATTGCGAGGGCTTCCTCCAGGTTGAAATGGGAGACGTGCTTCTCCCGTTGAAGGGCATTCAACACCAGCACCTGGGTGCCTTTCAGCCGCTCCAGGGTAGCGGGCGGGATGGCATTGGCATCCGTAATGTAACTGAAGCCGCCGATGCGAAATCCAAAGACGGGCATGTTCAAATGCATAACCGGAAGAGGCAGGATTTCTTTCCCGGCAGCGTCAAACGAGCGGCCGTTGATGGCCATGAGCTGCAGGCGGGGAATTCCCGGATACCGGTGGGGCTCGAACGCATAGGCATATTCGCGGGTCAATTGATCCAGCACATCCTGGCTCCCGTATACCGGCATGTCGATACCCTGCAGGAAATTATAGGCGCGAACATCGTCGAGTCCCGCCGTGTGATCTTTATGTCCATGGGTGAAAATGACGGCGTCAAGCCGCTTCACATTTTCCCGTAACATTTGCTGTCGGAAATCGGGGCCTGTGTCAATGACGAAACTTCGGCCGTCTATTTCCAGGTGAACAGAAGTACGGAGGCGTTTGTCGCGGTAGTCCAACGAACGGCATACCTCGCAGTCGCACGCGATGACAGGTACGCCCTGGGAGGTGCCGGTGCCGAGGAATGTTATTTTCAAGTATTGGAGCTCACTTCTTCCTGCTGAAGTTCTTCATACAGCTTAAGGCTTTTCTCACTAAACCTCGTGGTATCCAGCGTAATCCCTTTCAAGATTTCCAGCAGGGTATTGATCTTGCCTTCCGTCGTGAAGAACTTATTGACAATCATGATCTTCTGGTCGCGAAGGAGGCAGTAGCCGGATTTGAAATTTCCCTTTTCGTAGCGCAGGAAATAGTCCGATTCGGCAATCATGTCTTCCAGCTTGGCCAGAAATTGTTGGGTGTACTTTATCATTCGTAGTGGCGAATTCCCTGCAATCTATAAAAAAGTAGGCACGCTGTCATACGGGGTTGTAAATTCGTGGCGTCACATGAGCCGCAACAGATTGATCGTCCTGGTGGGCCCGACGGCCGTCGGCAAAACCACGTTGGCGATCAGGCTGGCGGAACATTTTAACACGCCCATCATTTCCGCGGACTCCCGGCAGATCTTTCGGGAAATGGAAATTGGCACGGCAAAACCTACACCGTCCGAGCTGGCGCAGGTCCCTCACCATTTCATTAATACGCGCTCGATCTCGGAGCCGTACGACGCCGGCACCTACGCCGGGGAAGTGCATGGCCTGTTGGACGAGTTGTTTGAGTCTCATCCGCTGATTGTCCTTTCGGGTGGATCGGGTTTGTACATTAAAGCAGTGCTGGAAGGTTTTGACGACATGCCTGAAGTTCCGCCGATCATTCGGAAGGAAGTGGTTGCGGGCTTTGAAAAACAGGGGCTGCCCTGGTTACAGGAGCTGGTCCACCGACTTGATCCTGACTATTATGAAATTGTTGACCGTAAGAACCCACAGCGTTTGATGCGGGCCCTGGAGGTAATCAAGCATACGGGAAAACCTTTCTCTTCCTTTCGGGTGAAGCAGGCCCGGCAACTCCCATTTGACGTCGTCAAGGTCGGCCTTTCGCTGGACCGGGAAGAATTGTACCAGCGAATCGATCAGCGAATGGACAACATGATTCAGGCCGGGCTTTTCCAGGAAGCAGAGCAGCTCTTTTCTCAACGAGCGCTGCCTGCCCTGCAGACGGTCGGCTACCAGGAGATTTTTGGTTTTCTTGAAGGCCACTATGACCGGGAAGAAGCCATCCGCCTGTTGAAGCGAAACTCCAGGCGGTATGCCAAGCGCCAGCTCACCTGGTTCCGGCAGGATAAATCCATTCGATGGTTTAACCCAACTGATTGGGAAGCGGTTGTCACGTATTGCAAGTCGCCGACAGAAGGGTTATGAAAAGACGAAGGTTTCTTTCTGCAGCGCTTCCCCTTACTCTTGGATTGACAAGCCTGACGCGAATTAGTTTCGGACAGGCAGGGCCACTGAGGTATGTCCTTCGTGGTGGAAGGGTCTTCTACCAGGGCAAATGGCAGACCTCCGACGTCGGCGTAGATCAAAATGGAAAACTGGTATTGGCAGAACCTGGAATACTGGATGGGCAGGAAGTGATTCCCGTTACAGGCCGTGTGGTATCTCCAGGGTTCATTGACATTCTCACCGACAACACGGCCAACCCGGAGAAGACTTACTCCATCGTCGAGCGATTCAAGATCACGGACGGTGTGACGACGGCATTGCAAATGCACGGAGGGTCCGCGCTAGTGGCCTCTTATTACCGGACGTTTGACGCAAAACCGCACTACACCAACTATGGGGTATCCACCGCGGTGATGCGCGTCCGGTACGCAACATCGAACCTGGCACAACGTGCCAAACGAGTGGAGCAATGCCTCGAGGAAGGTGCCCTGGGAGTCTCGCACAGCATCGAATACCAGCCAACGCCCTATGAGGAGGTCTTGACCTACGCGAAGTTGGCGAAGAAATATGAACGTCCGATGTTTCTCCACCTTCGGTATTCCTCTGAACGGGACGAATTGAATGGAGTTGATGAGGCCGTCCGCCTGACGCGTGAGAGCGGCGCAAGAGTCCATATCTCGCATCTTCATTCCACCGGGGGGACTTTTCATATGGAGCAAGCCGTTACAAAGTTGCGGCAGGCCAATGGCCAGGGCCTGGAGCTAACCTGCTGTGTTTACCCGTACTCTTACTGGGCCACCTACCTTCACTCCACCCGGTTTGATGAAGGGTGGAAGGAGCGCTACGGTCTCGATTACGCGGACCTTCAATTGGTCGGCACGGGTGAGCGGTTATCGTCGACGACCTTTGCCAAGTACCGCTCGGAGCGGAGATTGGTCGCTGTACCGGAAGGAACGATGCCGATGGAAAAGACTGTCGATCTCGCCTTGAAGGAATCCTTTTGTCTCATCGGCTCCGACGGCGGGATTGAATATGCGGCGCATGCTAATTCTCATCCCCGCGGCGCCGGCTGTTTCGCCACTGCCCTGCGTCATGGACAGGATATCGGGATACCCTTGGAGAATCTGCTGTACAAAATGACGGAGGGACCGCGGAATCTCTTGCGCCCGGTGTTGAAAGAACGCGGGAGCCTGGCGGTCGGCGCTTTTGCTGACCTGGTCGTGTTTGATCCGCAAGGCATCAAGGGCGCCGCCACCGTCGCCAACCCGAACCGGTATTCAACCGGTATTGATATGGTCATCGTCAATGGCAGAATGTCCTACCGCAACGGAAAACTCACCGAACAGTCAGGTCGACCTGTCCGCTATTGACACTGCGTCGGGCACAATGATTACCTTCGCCCCATGACTGCACCCGCGCAAGTTGCCGATGACGCTTCGAACGATGCGAAGCGAAAAGTGCTGATCGTCACGTACTACTGGCCGCCCAGCGGAGGCAGCGGCGTGCAACGCTGGCTGAAGTTTGTGAAGTATCTTCCTTCCTTCGGTTGGCAGCCTTATGTATTTACGCCCGAAAACCCTTCTTTTGAAATTCGTGACGACTCATTGTTGAAAGACATTCCGCCCGAAGCAGAAGTCATTCACTTTCCGATCTGGGAACCCTATGGCCTCTTCCGCAAAACGGCAACATGGATGGGTAAGAATGCACCTAAACAAATCGACGCGGTTACGACGGGACGAAAAAACTGGTTTCAATCCGTGACCACCTGGATACGGGGTAACTTATTCATTCCTGACGCGCGTGTGTTTTGGGTCAAACCTGCCGCTGATTTTCTTCCTGACCTGCTGAAGTCGAACGGCATCAGGACTATCGTCACCACCGGCCCGCCGCACAGCCTGCATTTGATCGGGTTAAAATTGAAGAAGAAGGATCCGGGCCTCCGCTGGATTGTCGACCTGCGCGACCCGTGGAGTGAATGGGATTTCCTGGATACATTGTCGTTGACCGGGTGGGCGAGATGGCGCCACCGGCAGTTGGAGCGCGAAGTGCTTAAGCATGCTGACGAGGTGATAACCATCGCGCCCTACCATGTTGATCGGTTTCAACAATTGGGTGGCCGCAAGGTAGATCTCATCACCAATGGATTCGATGAAGAGGACTTCAACGGTATTGCAAGAAAACGTACAACGAAGTTTACCATCCGTCATATCGGCATGGTGGACGAGCTCCGCGATCCGCGGCCTTTTATGGAGGCATTGAAGGCGATGTTGAAGGGAAATCCCGAGTGGACGAACCAACTGGTTATTGAGTTTATCGGAAGTATCAATACAACGTTCCGGTTGTTTATTGCCGAGGACCCGGTTTTGTCGCTGGTCACCCGGTTTCGTGATCCCCTGCCGCACGGAGAGTTGGTTAAGCTCTATGGCGAAACCGACATGCAGCTCCTCGTGCTGGCGCACACAACCCTGGCCCCTGGAAACCTCCCCGGAAAATTCTTTGAATACCTGGCGAGCGGCAATTTCATTTTTGGGATTGGTCCAGAAGCCGGCGATGCATCCGATATTTTGAAGAGGACGGGCGCCGGTGAGATGGTCGATCGAAATAATACAGAGGGTCTCCTGCAGTTATTGCAATCGAGATTTACGCGATGGCAGGAGGGCAAGCTGGAGGCCGGCAGGGATGTGACATCATTTTCAAGGCGGATACTCACGCAAAAGTTGGCAAAATTGCTGGAGAGGTAGGTACAGGATAGAAGACCTTTCGAATCTGGCGCTGCAATAGAAGGGTAAGCCCTAGATTACTCAATCCTTAGGAATGGCTTAGAAAAGCCAATTATTGATCGAGAATATTGTTTACACACCGAATAGGCGATTCCCGGGTGAGGTATCCTTATTAATTTTACGGCATAGTTAATCCTTGGAAGAAGGAAGTTGTCTAACTGGAACAAATACTAAATACATAATCATGAAGAGAATCTTGGGGTTTGGATTGCTGTCGTTGGTTTGGCTGGCTTGCAGTTCGGAGGAATCGAAAAGCACTTTACAAGTAAGGCTCACCGATTCCCCGGCGGATTATCAGGAAGTGAATATCGATGTCCAGGGGGTGGAGATACATCACGCCGAAGGTAAACAGGCGACCGGTTGGGTGCAGTTGAATGTGAAGCAAGGGGTATACAACATCCTGGAACTCACCAACGGCCTCGATACGCTTTTGGGTTCTGCGGAATTGCCGTCGGGTCGGATTTCCCAGATCAGGCTTGTTTTGGGCCCTAACAACTCGATCAAATTGAATGACCAAATGATTGCCCTCGATGTGCCGAGCGGTCAGCAATCCGGATTGAAAGTGAATGTCCAAACGCAGATGTCGCCGGGAGTCAAATATGTTATCACCCTCGACTTCGATGCGGCGCGCTCAATTGTGAACAGGGGAAATGGTACGTTTAGCCTGAAGCCGGTTATCCGTGCGCTCTCGGAAGCCACGAGCGGCGCCATCAATGGAAATGTCACACCGGTGGAAACAATGCCGGCTGTCTTTGCGATAGCAGGAACGGACACCGTCGCTACAGCCTTTGCCGACTCACTCGGTCACTTTCTCCTGCGCGCGGTTCCGCCGGGCACTTACAAAGTTACGTTTGAACCCAAGACTGGCTATACGTCCAAGCAGGTAACCGATGTTGCTGTCACGCTGGGCAGCACCACGGATATGGGTGAAATAACCATCAACTGATCCTCATCCTTGCGCCGGCATCCATACCGGCGCAAGGATATTAGTTTTTCTATTGTTCCCGCAGGCAATTCACCGGGTTTACGTTCGCTGCCCGTATAGCCTGCGATGCCACCGTCAGCCAGGCAATCAATAGCGCGAGCCCTCCGGCCAGCGCGAAGTATCCAATCCCGAGTTCAATGTGGAAGGCGAACCGCACCAACCATTGTTTCAGCAACCAGTAACTGACGGGCAGGCCCAGCGCAATGGACAACAGCACCATCTTGGTAAAGTCGGCGGACAGCAGCACAACTATGTTTGTTGAAGTCGATCCCAGGGCCTTGCGGATGCCGATTTCTTTTGTTCTCCGTTCGGCCGTGAATGTTGCCAGGCCGAATAGACCAAGGCACGAGATAAGTACCGCCATGGTAGCGAAGGCAAACGAAAGGGATGCCACACGCTGTTCGGCGGCATAGAGTTTTCCGTATTCCTGGTCCTGCCACTGGTATTCAAAAGCGAAGCCCGGATTAAAGGAGGTGTAGACTTTTTGGATACCCTCCAGGGCTTCATTCTCGCGACCGGCCTCCAACCGGACCATCATGTTCCATGTATTTCGCGGGCTAAGCCGGAAAAACATGGGCGCCACCTGCTCGTGCAACGACTGAAAATGGAAATCTTTTACAACACCGACGATTTCCAGGTCATACTCACCCCAAAGTTTGATGTGTTTGCCGATGGGGTTTTCCATGCCCATGGCGTTGATGCCGGCCTGATTGAATATTATTTTGGTTGTATCGGAGCCAAATTCTTCGGAGTAGGCACGACCCTCGGCCATTTCTACGCCCAGCAATTCGATCGTGCCGTAGTTCACGGCGATGTTCTCAAACAATATGTTTGTTTCCGGATCTTTTCCTTCCCATTCCAAGCCGCTGGTGTTGTTGTTGCGGCCCAGGAGTTCGGCGCTGATGCTGGTTGCTCCGGCAACGCCGGGTATGCGCCGGACTTCCGTCAGGAATGTTTCCCGGGTGTCACGGAGCTTGCCTTCGATGCCAAAACGGATGAGGTGACTTTTGTCGTAGCCCAGATTCTTTGTTTGGGTAAACTTGATTTGCTGGTAGATGACCAGCACAGACACGATAAGAATGACGGAGAGGAAGAACTGAAAAACCACGAGGCCTTTCCGCGCCCACAGTTCACCGATGGATCCACTCACCGCACCTTTCAGCACCGCTGCCGGGCGGAATCCGGACAAATAGAATGCCGGGTAGCTTCCGGACACGAGGCCGGTGACCAGGGTAATGCCCGCGGCCCACAGCAGGAACTTTCCATTGATCACCGACAATTCAATTTGTTTGTCGGTAATCTCGTTGAATTTCGGCAAAGCAAGGTATACGATGGCAACGGCAAAGAGCACAGAGCACACCGTGACGATGAGTGACTCGCTGATGAATTGAAAGATGAGGCTTTGCCGTTGGGCGCCGACCGTCTTCTTGATGCCCACTTCCTTGGCTTTGCGGGTGGCGCGCGCCGTTGAAAGGTTCATGAAATTGATGCAGGCGATGAGCAGAATGAAGATGGCAATGATCGAAAAGAGTTGAACGTACTCGATCCTCCCGCCAGCCTGGATCCCGTTTTCATAGCGCCCATGCAGATATCGGTCTGAATAGTGGACGGCAAAGAGGTCGGTGTCTGTTTCTTTGTTTTTTGTGGTCAGAAATGTTTTGATCTTTTTTGAAAACGCTTCGGGATCTGAGCCTTCTTTGAAGATGACATACGTGGCAGGGCCGTTATTGCCCCACTCCGTCACCCATTCATTGTCTTTCTTGAATTCTTCGAAAGACAATACAAATTCGAACTGGATCGATGATTTGTTGGGAATGTCGTCGAATACTCCCGTTACTTGAAAACTTTTGTCGTGCTGCAGTTCAACGGTCTTCCCCAATACATCTTCTTCACTGTTAAACAATTTCTTCGCCAGCGACCGTGAAATCACGATGGACCGATCGTCCTTGAGAACCTGGTCGGCGTTGCCCTGTACGAGTTTGAATGAAAAGATGTTGAAGTAGTCTGGGCCAACATACCACCCCTTGGCTTTGACATTGTGATCCTTGAACGAAAGGGTGAAGCTGTTTACCCAGGTGGTGGTCGCTGCGTATTCCACTTCGGGAAACTCTGCCTTCAGGGTCTCTGCCAGGAGCCCGGGGGTGGAGGTTGTTGTCATGATTCCATCGGCATATTTCTGATGTTCCATGATCTCGTATAGTCGGGCATCCTTTTCATGGAATTTGTTCATGCCAAGTTCATCGCTAACCCACAGGAAGATCAGCAACGTACAGGCCAGACCGGCCGAGAGACCGACCAGGTTGATGGCATAGTAGCCCTTGGCACGGAGGAAATTCCGATAGACGAGGAGGAGGTGATGTCGAAGCATGGCGCTGGGTTTGTTGGTCAAGGACAGATCAAGAAGGAAGGGGTTGCTTTGTTCGGTGGTGGAAAGTCAAAGATCCCTGAGTTGATACTTGGTTTTGGGTTATAGGTTACTGACATGGGCGGCCATTTTTAGGCGCTGGCGTTCATCCGGGAGGCGGCCGGTGCCGGCGCCAAGGTTGTCGACCAGGTGCCTCACCTTTGAGGTGCCGGGAATTACGCAAGTGACGGCGGGGTGTGAAAGGATATACTTGAGGAAGAACTGCCCCCAACTGCTGCAATCAAACTCGGCCGCCCATTCAGGCAGTGGCTTGCCCTTTACGCGGTCGAACAGGGCACCCTCTTCAAACGGCCGGTTAACCAGTACGCCGATGTTCAGGTCCTTCGCTAAAGGAAGTAAGGTCTTGGCTGCATGGGAGTCCAACAAGTTGTAATTGATTTGAATGAAATCGACGCGCTCTTTGCGAATGATGGATGCCAGTGTGTCATGGGCGCTGTCGGTGTAGTGAGTGAGCCCGATGAAGCGAATCTTTCCTTCGTCCTTCCATTTCCGAAGGGTGCGCAAATGCGTTTGCCAATCCACCAGGTTGTGAATCTGCATCAGGTCAATCTGTTTACGCTGCAGCAAGGTGAACGATTCATTCATCTGCCGGATGCCCGCACTTTCACCGGTAGTCCACACTTTGGTGGCCATGAAAAGTTGGTTGTTCAAACGGAGTTCCGTGGAGAGTTTTCCCACCACCTCCTCCGACTTTCCATACATCGGTGAGCTGTCGATTACCGATCCGCCTTTCTCCACCAGGGTGGTTAGTACTTCGCGAAGAGGACCAAAACCATCCGGGGCGACGTCAAACGTCTGCCACGTTCCGACACCCACCACAGGCAGGCTTTCCTGGGTTCCTGGAATCTGTCGTTTCATCAACGGCGAAGGTACGAACCGGAAGCCGGTGAGCGGAAGTACCGCGGCAGCGGAAACAAGCTTCAACCAATTGCGCCTACTGAGGACGAACATGTTGAAGTATACGAAGAGTAACCCGACAGGTTTGCAATGAGCCATTAGTCAGCCTCACACGGCTCAAATAGCCGGCTTATGGAGTGACTGACTCGTCAATCTGATCGACTCTTCGGCCTGCCCAGAGACCATGGATTTGATCAGACACCTTCTCACTCATTCTTCAGCACCTCTGCCGGATTGGTCTGCGCGGCCTTAAATGTTTGCGAAAGAATCATCGTCAACGCGATCAGTAATACGACGCCCACGCCCACCAGCATGTCGGTCACGGACAAGGGCGCATGATTGCTCAATTCTGGAAACGCGACGTTTTCGAAAAACAAGATGGTAAGCGGAAGTGAAATAAGTGTGGCAATGCCCAACAGGGAGACAAATCCTTTGCCCAGGAGAAACAGTAGTCCCTGGACTGATGCGCCCATCACTTTGCGGATGCTTACTTCTTTGAGCCGGGTTTCCGTAGTGAACACAACCATGCCCAGCAGCCCCATGGACGCGATGGTGATGGCAAGGAAGGCGAGCACACCGGCAATCTTGATGGCGGCCTTGAGCTCGGCAAATGCCTGCTCCAGTTGCTCAGAATAGAACTTGCCCTCGTAGGGGTGAATGCTGTCATGCTTTTTCCAGATCGCCTCCAGTTTGTCACGCGTGGCCAGTATGTCGGTCGATGCAACTTTGATATTCAGCACGTCGAGTCCTTCATTGTTATAGCGAAACATAACGGTCCTGTCGGAGGCCTTATCGTTGGCACGGCCGTACGAAAAGTCGCGCATGACGCCGATGATGCGCACCTCCTTGCCGTTGAGTTTCAGCACCTGGTCAATGGCCTTCTGCGGATCGCCGCCCGCTATCTGAAAGCGCTTCAACACCTGCGGATTCACAATCACTTCCGATTCCTCGAACTTCCCGGTCCTGGCCTGAAAATTCCGGCCGGCCAATAGTTGGTGGTTGTGCAACGGCAGGTATTTTTCATCGATCACATTATAGGCCACACCGGCCGAATCATCGGGATGCTCCGGCGATTTCACCCGCGCCACCCAGTAGTTGCCGATGCTGGTGATCATTTGCGACTGCGAGATATCCACCACCTCGGGTAGTTCTTCGATATCCTTCTTCAACAGCTCGGCTTTGTTTCCCTGAAGCGGTATGTTGATGATGTTCTCCGTCGAAAACCCAAGATCAAAGGCGATGTAATGGCGGTACTGCTGGTAAACGATCGCTGTGGAGCTGATCAGGATAATGGAAATGCAATACTGAAGGACGATGAGCACTTTGCGGGCCGTGAGTTTGCGCGACAAGCGGAACGTGGCGCCGTCTTTCAGCACGTCGATGGTATTGACTTTGGAAAAGAATAGCGCCGGGAAAAAGCCCGTGACGATACCCAAGACAAGGGCAAAAGCAATGAACAACCCGATGTTCTTCGGTGTGAGATCCAACTGGTAAAGTGCCTGCAGGTCGGGATTAAAGCCGAGGAATACCGGCTTCACAGTCACGTATAGCAGGAGCGCGATGGCCAGTGCAAGGAACGAAATCAGTACGGCCTCAACGATGAACTGGTTACGGACCTGGTTCTTCAATGCGCCGACAACCTTGCGGATACCCACTTCCCGGGTTCGTCGCAACGACCGTGCAATGGATAAGTTCGTATAGTTAAAACAGGCGGAAAGAATAACGACGAACGTGAGGCTGCCGAAAATCCATAGTGAGGAGGTCCCCATAACGTCGCCAATCTCGTTGTTCATGTCGGGGCCGATCATGATGTCGTCAAGCGCCTGCAATTTTAGTTCAATGTGCGTGTTCTCCACGGTCGGATCCTCCCGCTCGCTCAGCTTGGTGAACTCGGGTTGAAGCGAGGAGGGGTCGGTTCCTTCCGGCAACAGCAGATAGACCCAGGTGCTCCAGATGTTGTCCCATTTCATTTCGTCCTTGTCGTCTTTGTACAACACGTCGCGTGTTGGAAGCGATCCAAGCATTTCAAAGTGGATATGCGAGAACTTGGGGATATCTTTCAGAATGCCGCTGACCGTGTACTGCTTGTCGTTATTGAGCGTGATGCTCTTTCCCAGGGCCTCCTCGTCGCCAAATAATTTCTTGGCCGCCGTCTCGGTCAATACAACGGAGAAGGCATCGCGCAATGCGGTTTCAGGATTGCCTTTGACCAATTCAAAGGAGAACACCTTGAACAAGTCCTGGTTGGCCCAGAAACCGTCCATCGGGAGTGTTTTGGTATTGTAGGTAACATCGCCGTTGAATTCCCTCTGGAGAATGGCAACTGCTTCGGGAGTGGCGAACTCGCTCCGAATCAAATACCCGGCCTTCAACGACGTCGTCGCCATCAGGCTCATGTCCTTCTTTTTCAGGAATTCGTAGTCACTCACCACCCGGTAGATCCGATTGTGGTTTTTGTGAAACTTATCGTAGGAAAGAATATCGGAGAGCACGCCGATCAGGAGCAACCCTACCGTCATACTGATCGCCAAACCGGAAATGTTGATCGCGGAGAACAGTTTGTTGCGGACCAGGTTGCGACTTGACG
>JBGAPO010000038.1:0-17511 GCA_044221195.1 Cyclobacteriaceae bacterium | reverse complement strand
GCAGAAGATCAATCACATTTTCATCAGTCACCTGCATGGCGATCATTACCTCGGGCTGATGGGATTGATTTTTTCCATGCACCTGCTCCGGCGTGAAACCGATCTGCACATTTACAGCCTTCGGGGCCTGGATGAGATTATCCTCACACACCTCCGTCACTCCCGATCATCATTGAATTTCAAACTTGTTCTCCACCCCCTCACCGACGAAGGGCCCGAACAAATTCTGGACGACGACCATCTCACCGTTACCAGCTTCCCGATGGACCACAAGATTCCGACGGTCGGCTTCCTCTTTCGCGAAAAGCCCCGTCAACGACCCCTGGACAAGAGTAAACTCGCCGGCGTCCCGGTGGAATACCTCAACCGACTGAAGAAGGGCGAGGACATTCTCGATGAGCAGGGCAACGTCATCTACTCCAGTGAAGCCCACACATTTCCTTCTCCGCCCGCACGATCGTACGCGTACTGTTCCGATTCCCGTCCTTCCAACAAAGTGATTGAGGTCGTGAAGCAAGTTGACTTGTTGTACCACGAGGCCACTTTCATGAACGACGAGCTGGGTAAGGCCATGGAGACGCGGCATAGCACAGCCTCGGAAGCGGGGATGGTTGCCCGTGAAGCGCAGGCGAAGAAACTGCTCATCGGCCATTTCTCGGCGCGCTATAAAGACCTGCTGCCGCTGTTGAACGAGGCACGGACCGTATTTCCCGAAACGCAACTGGCGGAGGAAGGACAAAAGTTCGATATTACCGCTGCATGACGGCCACCCTCGAACAGAAAAAGCACCGGCTATTCATCGTTCTCTCCGGAATCTTCCTCACCAACGCGCTGGTGGCGGAGATGATCGGTGTGAAGATTTTTTCGGCCGAAGCGACGGCCGGGCTCTCCCCGGCGCACTTGCTGATCTTCGGCTTTGTCATGGACTTCAACCTCACCGCCGGCGTCATCATCTGGCCCGTCGTTTTTGTCACTTCCGATTTGATCAACGAATATTTTGGAAAACCCGGCGTGAAGCGGATCAGTTACCTGACTGCCGGGCTGATCGCCTATTCATTCCTCGTAATCTTCATCACCATGAAGCTTCCCCCGGCCGGGTGGTGGATGGACGCCAACAGCCTCGACAGCGAAGGCAACTACTTCAACATGGACTTCGCGTTCAACAAGATTTTCGGACAGGGTCAGCGCATCATCCTCGGCTCGCTGGCGGCCTTTCTCCTGGGCCAGCTGACCGACGTGTTCGTCTTTCAGCGCATGCGGAAAATCACCGGGCCTCGCTACCTGTGGCTGCGCGCGACCGGCTCGACGTTGGTGTCTCAGTTCATCGACAGTTTTGTCGTGCTTTTTATCGCCTTTTCGGGAACGTTCTCCACCACTCAGATACTGGCAATCGGAGTGACCAACTACATCTACAAATTCGCTGTGGCTATTCTTCTCACGCCCCTGATCTACGCGGGGCACAACATCATCGACAACTACCTGGGCCGCGAGCACGCCATGCACATGTCAGATGAGGCGGCCGCGCAGAGTCAGAACTTCCTATGACCGGCGGAGGTTGTCGAGTACGATCGCTGTGGCGACGGAGGCGTTGAGTGATTCGGCCTTGCCGATTCGCGGAATGGTGATGCGCTGCGTCACCCGCTTCTCCACTGCCGGTGATATGCCGCGCGACTCATTTCCGATGACAATCAATCCACCTTTACCGAAATCGATCGTGTGCACGTCCTTTCCGTCGAGAAACGTGCCGTAGACGGGAAGATCGGCAGACGCCAGCCACTCATCGAGGGATCCGTAGTGCACCTCCACGCGGAGGAATGAGCCCATCGTGGCATTGATGACTTTGGGGTTATACCAGTCCGCCGTTTCGTCCGACGCCAGGATCGTGGCGATGCCGTACCAGTCGGCCGTGCGGATGATGGTGCCCAGGTTGCCGGGGTCCCGTATATCGTCCAATACCAGCGTGAAATTGTCCTTGGGAATGAGCAGCCGGGAAGGCGGCTTCATGCGGACCACAGCCAGGGCAGATGAATTGGTTTCTACCGATCCCAGTGCGGTAAGCTCACTTTCGGTGGCCTCACTCACCTCCTTCGCTTTGCGGGCCTGGCTTGCCCCTTGTAGGAAAGACGATGTCCCAACCAGCAACTCCACCGTATAATCCGACGCAAGTACCTCGTTTACCGCCTTGGCGCCCTGCACCAGAAAGCATTGCTCGGCGAGGCGGTATTTCTTTACTTGCAACGACTTAATGAAGCTGACTTTTGCCTTGGAGATCATTCAAACATCCTTCGTGGGGAAAGTTACCAAAATTTCGGCAGGGCTTCTGGTCTCCCTGGCTCTCAGCGGCTGCGTCGGCACCAAGTTTTTGAAGGATGACGAGAGACTGCTCTACAAACAGTCGATCAAAGTCCCGAAAGGCTTCGACCAGACGGGACTGAAAGATATCTACGTACAGAAGGCCAACCGTCGCTTCCTGGGCCTGCCCATCAACACGCTCACCTGGATGTACTACTTCGGCGTGCGGCGCTTCGAGCGCGAGCACTCGTGGCTGATCCACAGCAAGAACGACTTCATCCGCAAGAAGGAACGCAAAGAGAAGAAGTTTGACGCCAAGATTGCGGCCGCCACCAGCGAACGCAAGAAAGCCAACCTGCAGTTCCGGAAGCAGCAAAAGATTGATGATATCAACTTCAAGATCGAGAACGGAAACCTTCCCATGCAGTGGGGCGAGAAAGTTTCCGTCTTTGATTCGGCGGCAGTCACGGAGTCCGTGGAGAAGATCACCGCCCTGGCGTTTAACCGGGGATATTTTGAAGCGCGCACCCGCACCGTGATAACCGAAAAGAAAAAGCGAGTCACCGTGGTCTACCACCTCGCGCCCGGCAAGCCTTTCGCCTACGACACTATCATGTACCACGTTCCGGATTCTGCCATGATGGCCATTATCCGCGCGAACGAGCAGGATACCAAAATCCACAAAGGCGATCGATACGATCAGAAGGTTCTCAGCAACGAGCGCGACCGCATCGAATTCCTCATGAAGGATCGCGGGTATTTCGATTTCAGCAAGCAGTACATCGATTTCCAGGTGGATACCTCGTACGGTCACCGCCACGCCATCGCGCTGCAGATCAGTATCTCCGATCCGGCCAACCGGCCCAAGCATAAGACATTCACCATCGACTCGATCACCTTCCGAACCGATGCGAGCGTTTTCGACCGCGCCAACCGCCGCAAATCGGTGATGTATAAAGGCATTCGTTTCAATTACCTCACGGATGAGTACAGCAAGAAGATCCTCGCCCAGCGCGTATTCCTAAAACACGACAGCATGTACAGCCGCCAGAATACGCTCGCCACCCAGCGGCAGCTGGCCAACCTCGATATTTTCAAGTTCGTCAACATCAACTACGATACGACCGGCGGGAAATTCATTGCCAACATCTTCGCCAGCGGGCTGAACCGCTACTCGTGGACGAACGAGGCGGGCGTAACGGTGAACCAGGGTTTCCCGGGACCGTATTACAGCCTGAGTTTTAAGAAGCGAAACATCTTCAAGGGACTGGAGATTTTTGAATTGAACGGACGGTACGGCTTTGAAGGCGTGGCGGGTGCTACCGAACTGGGAGGCATCTACAAGAGCACGGAAGCCAACATCAACATGTCCGTCACTTTTCCGCAGTTCTTGCTCCCCATCGGTAACCGGGCCGACAATCTCGGCCGCATCAACCCAAAAACAAAGCTGTTGATCGGTTATACCTACACCGACCGTCCTGAATACCAACGATCGAACGTCACCTTCAACGACACCTACACGTGGGAGAATAAACGCACCACATTGTATTCCCTTACCCTCGCCAACCTGCAGATCATCGAATCGACATTGGACCCGGCTTTCGACAAACTGCTGACCGACTTGCAGACCAAGCAGGGAAACAACCTGAAGAATTCGTTCAAGCCGTCTTTGGTGAGTTCCATGATCTTCAGCATGACCTGGAACCCGTCGAACTACGGCAATGCGGAGCGCAGCTCTTACTTCCTCCGCGTGCAGGCTGAAAGCGGCGGCACGCTGTTCAATTTGTATACACCCCAATTTGCCGTTGACCGTGGACTTGAAATATACAAGTACCTGAGATTGGGTGTGGATTTCCGAAGGACCAAGATTCTTGACAGAAACACGTCGGTGGCGTTTCGATTCAATTCCGGCGTAGCCTACGCTTACGGCAGCAATAAGTCACTGCCTTATGAAAAGTACTTCTTTGTTGGCGGCAGCAACAGTGTACGTGCCTGGCGGCCCCGTCGCTTAGGAATCGGTTCGGCACCGCCGCCGCTCAGCACAAACCCATCCGGCAATGGAATCTTTGACTATCGATATGAAAAACCGGGCGAGATTCTCCTGGAAGGAAGTATCGAATGGCGGAAGAAGCTCTTTGGCTTTGTGAACGGCGCCATCTTCATCGACGCCGGCAACGTCTGGACCTTCTCGCAGATCACCCCGGCTGATCCGTCAGAGCCGACCACCGCACCGTGGGCCAGCCAGGGCAATACGAAGTTCTTTATTGACAGCTTCTATAAAGAGATTGCCGTGGGAACCGGCTTTGGCTTACGCTTCGATCTCTCTTTCCTTGTCTTGCGATTTGACGTGGGCATCAAGGTGTGGGATCCTGCTCGTCCCGTGGGCGACCGTTGGGTGCTGGGGAATTTCCGGTTCAACGGGCCGTACGACAGCGACCGCGAATNGAACTGGGAGGCATCTACAAGAGCACGGAAGCCAACATCAACATGTCCGTCACTTTTCCGCAGTTCTTGCTCCCCATCGGTAACCGGGCCGACAATCTCGGCCGCATCAACCCGAAAACGAAGCTGTTGATTGGTTATACCTACACCGACCGACCTGAATACCAACGATCGAACGTCACCTTCAACGATACCTACACGTGGGAGAATAAACGCACCACATTGTATTCCCTTACCCTCGCCAACCTGCAGATCATCGAATCGACGCTGGACCCGGCTTTCGACAAATTGCTGACCGACTTGCAGACCAAGCAGGGCAACAACCTGAAGAATTCTTTCAAGCCGTCTTTGGTAAGCTCCATGATCTTCAGCATGACCTGGAACCCGTCGAACTACGGCAATGCGGAGCGCAGCTCTTACTTCCTCCGCGTGCAAGCCGAAAGCGGCGGCACGTTGTTCAATTTGTATACACCCCAATTTGCCGTTGAGCGTGGACTTGAAATATACAAGTACCTGAGACTGGGCGTGGATTTCCGGAGGACCAAGATTCTTGACAGGAACACGTCGGTGGCATTTCGATTCAATTCCGGCGTAGCCTACGCTTATGGGAGTAATAAGTCACTGCCCTATGAAAAGTACTTCTTTGTTGGCGGCAGCAACAGTGTACGGGCATGGCGGCCCCGTCGCTTGGGAATCGGCTCGGCACCGCCGCCGCTCAGCACGAACCCATCCGGCAACGGGATCTTTGACTATCGATATGAAAAACCCGGCGAGATTCTCCTGGAAGGAAGTATCGAATGGCGGAAGAAGCTCTTTGGTTTTGTAAACGGCGCCATCTTCATCGACGCGGGCAACGTCTGGACCTTTTCGCAGATCACCCCGGCTGATCCGTCAGAGCCGACCACTGCACCGTGGGCCAGCCAGGGCAATACGAAGTTCTTCATTGACAGCTTCTATAAGGAGATTGCCGTCGGGACCGGCTTTGGCTTGCGCTTCGATCTCTCTTTCCTTGTCTTGCGATTTGACGTGGGCATCAAGGTGTGGGATCCTGCTCGTCCCGTGGGCGACCGTTGGGTGCTGGGGAATTTCCGGTTCAACGGGCCGTACGACAGCGACCGCGAACCGATCATTTACAACATTGGTATTGGGTATCCTTTCTAGCAGGTTTCCCTCGCGAAAATGCTTAGAATTGAAGCAGCTCTTCCAATGCCGCCGCAACCTTTTCCGCGTTGGGCAGCATCATACGCTCCAGGTCAGCATTGAGCGGCACAGCCGGGAGATCGGCAGCACCGAGTGTCCAAACCGGCGCATCGAGGTCACGGAAACATTCCTTTGAAATTCGGCCGGCCAGTGATTCGGCAAAGGAGTTCAACAACGGCTCTTCCGTCAACACAAATGCCCGGTTGTGCTTCCTGACGGAAGAAACAATGGCTGCCCAGTCGATCGGGTTGAGGGTGCGAAGGTCGATGATCTCCACACGGCCCGGAAAGTTTTTCGAGGCCTCCTTCGCCCAGTAGACGCCCATGCCGTAGGTGATGATCACCGCGCTGGCACCGGCATTCACCTGGTCTGAATCGGCTTCTTGAACTATAAGCGATTTCCCCAGAGGAATGATATAGTCCGCATCAGGTTCTACCATCTTGGCTTCCAGCGTGCCCGGGACCTTGCTCCAGTAAAGGCCTTTGTGTTCCAGGAGCACAACGGGATTTGGATCCAGGAACGATGCCTTGAGCAGACCTTTCATATCGGCCGCATTGCTGGGATAGACCACTTTGATACCCCGGATGTTGAGTAAGGTAGATTCAATACTCCCGGAGTGGTAAGGCCCTCCACCGCCGTAAGCGCCGATGGGAACACGGATAAGTGATTGAACAGGGAACTTGCCTTTGGAGAGATAACAGCTCTTGGAGAGCTCTTCTACCAGCTGATTCAAACCCGGCCAGATGTAATCGGCAAATTGAATCTCGACGATAGGCTTACACCCCACCGCTGACATCCCGGCGGTAGAACCGATGATGTAGGCCTCCTGTATCGGCGTATTGAAGACGCGCTCATCGCCGTACTTCTGCGCCAGTGTCGCTGCTTCGCGAAACACGCCCCCCAATCGTCGGCCGACATCCTGCCCGTAGAAGAGCGCCTCGGGATATTGCTTCAAAATTTCCTCCACGGCATGAAGTGCAGCGTCAACCATCACCACCTTCTCCCCTTTCTTCGGCGAACGAGTGCCCCGCTCTTCCGTGACCGGCGTGGGTGCAAACTCGTGCGAGTCAAAGTCATTCAAGTCAGGATCCGGTGAAGCGACAGCCCGTTCATAATCCGTTTTGACAAGGGCGGCGGACTTTGCTTCCACTTCGGCCAGAACTGTTTTGTCAATCCCTTCACGAAGTAAGAACTTCTTTAACCGCGGAAGCGGATCCCGTTTCTCCTGTTCTTCGAGGTTTTCACCGCGATACCACTCCTTGCGGACGCCCGACGTGTGATGACCCAGCAAGGGACAGGCGGCATGTAATAAAAGAGGTGAGCGTTTGTTGCGGACGTAAGTGATCGCCGCTTCAACGGCCAGGTAACTTTCCATGAAGTCAGAACCATCAACCCGACGGCGCTCCAAGCCTTTGAAGCCGGCGGCGTAGTCATAGGCATCACCAGTGCGCATCTCCTTGCCGGTGGCTGAGATTCCCCAATCGTTGTCCTGAACGAGGAACAGGATCGGCAGCTTCTTGAGCACGGCCATCTGGAAAGCTTCAGCAACTTCACCTTCCGTAACCGATCCGTCACCCAGTGAACAAAGCACAATGGGCTTTCGACTGCCCTTTAATAGATTCTGCGATTCGAGGTAGGCAATACCCTGGGCCATGCCCGTGGCGGGAATTGCCTGCATGCCCGTCGCTGAACTCTGATGCGGAATGACAGGAAAACCTTTGCGGCGCAAGGCCGGGTGGCCATAGTAGGTCCGACCGCCGGAGAACGGGTCATCCCGTTTGGCCATGAGCTGCAGCATCAATTCATACGGTTCCAGTCCCATGCCCAACAGCATTGACTCATCTCTATAATAGAGCGAGGCGTAGTCGTCGGGGGTCAACTGAAATCCTGCGGCCAGCTGGATGGCCTCATGGCCGCGCGAGGTGCTGTGGACATACTTGCTGCAGACTTCCCTGTTTTCGTCGTAGGTCTCGGCCATCCGTCGGGCCGTACACATACGTTCATATGCGCGCAACAGTAAATCGCGATCAAGCGTCGGAAGGGTTGACTTTTTAGCCGCAGCGCTTTGAGGCATGGTCATGTTTTGGAACGTGCAAATATAGTTCATAATCGGTCAGCAGAGACAATCCGCCCGTCACCGATCGCTTGCCCGAATCCCTACTATTGATTAACTCGGATGATCGTTAACGATGGGAAATACCCATCGCACAAAAACAAAATCACCTACTATGAAACGGATACCGTTGATCCTTGCTCTGCTCATCACTGGAGCGTTCGCATTCGGACAGAAGAAAGACACGAAGGCTGCACCGCCCAAAGAGGAAAAGAAGGACGAAGTATCACTCTCCGGCCTTAAGTTCAGGAACATCGGACCGGCGGTCACGTCCGGCCGTATTGCTGACTTTGCCGTAAACCCCGGCAACATCAACGAGTATTACGTAGCCACCGCTTCCGGGGGAGTTTGGAAGACCAGCAACGCCGGCATCACGTACGTACCGATTTTCGACAGCCAGGGATCGTATTCCATCGGCTGTGTGACCATCGATCCCAACAATACCAACGTGGTGTGGGTTGGCAGCGGTGAAAACAACAACCAGCGAAGTGTGGCTTATGGCGACGGCATCTACAAATCCGAAGACGGCGGAGCCAGCTGGAAGAATATGGGACTCAAAACCTCCGAGCATATCGGGCGGATTATTGTGGATCCGAAAAACTCCAATGTAGTTTGGGTTGCCGCTGTGGGCCCGCTTTGGAAAGAGGGTGGCGATCGCGGCGTCTACAAAACCACCGACGGCGGGAAAACCTGGACACAGGTACTCAAGATTGACGACAACACAGGTGTCAACGATATCATCATGGATCCCCGCAACAGCGACGTGGTTTACGCATCGGCCTTTCAACGCCGTCGTCATGACTATGGCATGCTGAGCGGAGGACCGAATTCCGGGATGCACAAGACAACAGACGGGGGCAAGACCTGGGACAAAATCAACAATGGCCTGCCTTCGGGAGACAAAGGAAGAATTGGCCTCGCCATCTCGCCGGCCGATCCCGAGGTGATTTATGCGATCCTGGAGGCTGCCAAAGACGGCGGTTTCTATCGCTCCACCAACCGGGGCGCCAGTTGGCAAAAAATGAGCAGCCACGAAACCGGCGGCAACTACTACAACGAAGTCATCGCCGACCCGAAAGATCCCAATACCGTGTACACCATGGGCTATGCCATCAGCATCAGCAACGACGGCGGTAAGAATTTCCGGCCCATCGGCGAGAATTCAAAACACGTGGATAACCACGCCCTCTGGGTTAACCCCAATGACACGCGCCACATGATCAACGGCTGCGACGGCGGCATCTACGTCACTTATGACGGTGCGAAGAACTGGGAGTTCAAGTCAAACCTGCCGGTAACGCAATTCTATAAGGTTGAAGTGGACAACGCGACGCCTTTCTACTTTGTTTACGGCGGCACGCAGGACAACTTCAGTTTAGGCGGACCGTCGCGCAACCGCAGTGAGAACGGCATTCCAAACTCAGAGTGGTTTGTGACCAACGGCGGCGACGGCTTTGAAAGCGCCATCGATCCCAACAATCCAAACATTGTTTACGCCGAGTCGCAGCATGGCGGATTGGTACGCTACGACAAAGCCACGGGCGAATCCGTCGGCATTCAACCGCAGCCCCGCAAGGGAGAAAATGAGTACCGCTGGAACTGGGATGTGCCCCTGATGACAAGCGCCCATAAGCCCGGCCGAATCTATTTTGCTGCCAATAAGGTCTTCCGCAGCGACGACTATGGCAATACCTGGCAAGTCATCAGCGAAGACATTACCCGCAACATGGATCGCAACAAACTGCCTTTCATGGGTAAAGTCTGGAGTGTCGACGCCGTTGGCAAGAACAGTGGTGCCGCACTGTACGGAACCGTGAGCGCCCTGTATGAGTCGCCGAAAAATGAAAACGTCATCATCGTCGGAACGGACGACGGCTTGATTCAAATAACCAGCGACGGTGGAAAGTCCTGGAAGAAGACCGACGGCGTTGCCGGCGTGCCTTCCATGACCTATGTATACCACGTCCTTGCCTCGCAGCATGACGAGAATGTCATGTACGCAACATTCAACAACCATAAGCGGGGCGATTTCAAACCCTACATCTACAAGACAACCGACAAAGGAGCGACCTGGACATCCATTACGGCCAACCTGCCCGAGCGTGGATCTACTTACAGCATGATGGAAGATCATGTGGATCCGAATTTGTTGTTTGTGGCTACCGAATTCGGCGTTCACTTCTCCAATGACGGCGGCAAGTCGTGGCGGCAGCTCAAGAGCGGGCTTCCGACCATCGCCATCCGCGACATGGCCATCCAGAAGAGGGAGAACGACCTGGTGCTGGCCTCCTTTGGCCGTGGGTTCTATATTCTCGACGATTACTCACCCCTTCGCAACCTGAAACAGACGGAAGGCAAGGAAGCTTATCTATTTCCCATCAAGAACAGCTGGATGTTTGTTGAAAGCAGCCCGCTGGGCATCCGGGGCAAAGGCTTCCTGGGAGAATCCTACTGGGCCGCTGAAAATCCCAAAGTCGGGGCTGTCTTTACCTATTACTACAAAGAAGACTTGAAGACCCGCAAAGACAAGCGCATCGAAGAGCAGAACAAACTGGACAAGGATGGAAAGGATGTCTTCTACCCTGCTTATGATGCATTGAAGGAGGAGGAAAAGGAGGAAGCTCCCTACCTGCTGTTCACCGTCCGCAATGAGAAGGGCGACATCATCCGCAAACTCAAGTCGCCGGCGAAGAAAGGTGTGAGCCGCCTTGTTTGGGATTTCCGCTATCCCAGTACCAATCCTGTCAATGTCAATCCGCAGGCCAACGACAATGTATTCCAGCCCAATGATGTCGGGCAACTCGCGGCGCCGGGAAATTATACCGTTACACTTTCCAAGTATGTTGACGGTGTGATCACGGATCTTGCAGGACCGGAGAAATTTGTGGTGAACGTATTGCCGGGGGCATCGCTGCCCGCAACCAGCAGGCCCGCCTTGGTGGAATGGCAGCGCAAGGCGGCCGAGCTGCAACGGGAGATTACGAGTGCTTCACGGGCGATCGGCGATGCCAACAACCGGATACGCCACATGAAGGAAGCCCTCATGAGTATTGCCCGGCCGAACCAGGAGTTTGTAAAGGACGTGCTCAGCCTTGAGGAAAAGATGCGGACCATCCAGCTGAAGATGAACGGTGACAACGTTGCCGGTCGACTTGACATCGACACACCGCCGTCGATTCAGGGCCGGCTCTTTGGCGCCATCTACAGCGGTTACGGGTCCACCAGCGATCCGACAACCACGATGAAAGACCAGCTGCAAATAGCTTCCGACGAATTTGAGGGCGTGTTGAACGACCTGAAGGCCGTGATCAATACCGACATCAAGGCCCTGGAGCAAAAACTCGAGGCGGCGTGCCCCGTATACGCCGGGGAGGGTGCCGGAGATAAGAAGAACGGCCTGTAGTACGAAAACAACAAAAAATGAAAGTTCCGGTCTGGAAGGTCGGAACTTTCTTATTTAAGCCTTCACATCACGGAGGGATCTACTCCGGGTATCAAAAATATCTCTCAAGGTATCACATGTTGATCCACACCCGATAGACATTTTGATTAGATGATCTTCAAATACCCATCAATAAGCCTCTATGTGACAAGTCAAGATGAGTCAAGTAAGGTTCTTCCTGACCTAGATGGGTTTTCTATCCGCTGATCGGCTTTATTGAGGATTCGATCGCGAATCTCATTGACTTTCGCCGGTGCAACCTCATTGCCTAAGAAGCAAACATTCCTGGAGACTGGCTATAGCTCTCCGTATAGACCAGTTCACGTAGTTATTACCGATTCGTCCGACGAATGACCTCTTGCTTAGTAAAGAGTCGGCCCCTCGCAATATCCTCCTCCGCCTGAAGTGCTCTTTCGGTCAGTTTGATTCTTAATGTGGGGTCCATCTTCGAGTTTTCCAGAAAATGAAGGATAGCTTCCAGCACTTTCATGTCGGTTTCTTTTCGATCATGCGTCGAAGTTCGGTTTTAATCCCCGCTGCAGTCATTTACAAAAGTAGCGATTCCATGGCTTGCTGGTTTTCTGTCGCACCGCCTGTTTTTTCTGACTAATTCAAACCCCAATTATTTAATACTTATACTAATTTAATTAGTTATACTAATATTTTTAGTATTTTGCCCCCATGGACAGGAACATCATCCATCTGGACTTGGATGCCTTTTTTGTGGCCGTAGAGCGGAAAACAACCCCAAGCTCAACGGGAGACCGTTAATTGTAGGGGGCAGCAGCCGCCGCGGGGTGGTGGCGGCCTGCAGCTACGAGGCCCGCCGTTTCGGGGTTCATTCGGCCATGCCGGTCTACCTCGCCCTCCAGCTCTGTCCCGATGCCACCATCGTGTCCGGCGATGTGGAGTCCTACAGCCAGCATTCCCACCTGGTCACCGAAATTATTGCCGACAGCGCCCCGCTCTTCGAGAAAGCATCCATTGATGAATTCTACATCGACGCCAGCGGCATGGACCGTTACTTCGGCGCCTTCAACTGGGCGGTAGAACTGCGCCATAAAATCATGCGGGAAAGCCGGCTGCCCATCTCGCTGGGGATGTCGGTCAACAAGCTCGTATCGAAAGTCGCCACGGGCGAGTTCAAACCCAACGCCGAAAAGATGATTCCTGCCGGCACGGAAAAAGAGTTCCTGGCCCCTTTGTCGGTCGATAAAATCCCCATGATCGGCAAGCAAACCTCGTCGTTCCTCTACGACATGGGCGTGCGTACGGTGGCCACGCTGCGTGAGATGCCGGTCAAATTCCTGGTGAGCGCGTTCGGGAAAAACGGGCTGTCGCTCTGGAACAAAGCCCACGGCTTCGACGAATCGCCGGTAGTCCCCTATTCCGAACAAAAATCGATTTCCACCGAGAGCACATTCGACGAAGACACCATCGACGTGAAGCGGCTGAAATCCATCCTCATCGCCATGGTGGAGAAAGTAACCTTCCAGCTCCGCGAACAGAAGAAACTCGCTTCATGCATTACGGTAAAGATCCGCTACTCCAACTTCGATACGGAGACGAAACAAGTACACGTGCCTTATACGTCATCCGACAGCTTTGTACTCAGAACAGTACTGGAGTTGTTCGACCGGCTGTACAACCGGCGCATGCTCATCCGGCTGGTGGGCGTCCGGCTCAGCGGTCTTGTTTTCGGCAACCACCAGATCAGTCTCTTTGATGACACGGAAGAAGACATCAATCTCTACGAAGCGATCGACTACATCAAGCACAAGCACGGGTCGGAGAAGCTTATCCGGGCCACTACCCTGGGAGTGGGTCGACGCGTGCGGATGGAGATGAACATGTTCAACGGAAAAATTGTCAAACTCTAATGGTTAAAACGTATGGAAACGAAAGCATCCAATGAATTGCTCTTCATCATTTCGCCGTCGCCGGCCATCGCCGAATATGTGGCGATGCTCAAGCAGCACGTCCGGCTCGCCATCGGGCATGCGTTCGACGACGAATCCGCCCAAGCGCACATCTCGCTCTTTCAATACCGCGATGCCCGCGCCGAGGATTGGCTCTACCAGGTCGATACGACCATCTCGTCTTTCGCCCCCTTTCATGTTCACATCAAAAACCTGAACTACCGGGATCACGGCACCACGCGAACCATTTACCTCGAGGTCGTCCACAAAAATCCCATCTGCGAAATCGTGGAACGGTTTGCCGCTCCCGAAGGCGAGTTCACACCCTGCATCACCCTGGCCAGAAATCTCGACCTCAATGATTTCTTCAAAGCATGGAAGAGCTTAAAAAATCTCTCCTACAGCGATTACTTCCGCTGTGATCACATCACGGTATTGAAACGATCGCCGAAACGGTGGATGTATTATATGGATTTGCCATTTGCAGCGTGAATCGGTAATCGGTAATCAGTGATCAGTGATCGGTAAACAGTAAACGGTAAACAGTAAACAGTAAACGGTATAAGCAGTGAGAAGTGTCTAGTGCCTAGTGCCCAGAACCCAGTGCCCAGTACCCAGAACCCAGTACCCAGTACCCAGTCCCTCATCCTGTTTACCGTCAAAAAATGATCAGGGAAACCGGGTTGCGAAGCGGCGGGATGAACGCTCATCTTGGCCTAAAAGAAAAAACGTATGACACCGCTCGACATTCTGCAGAAAAAATTCGGCTATCCGTCGTTTCGCCTGCACCAGGAAGCCGCCATCCAGGCCGTGCTGGAAGGCAAAGACTGTTTTGTATTGATGCCTACCGGAGGGGGGAAGTCACTCTGCTACCAGGTGCCTGCCCTTCTCCTCGACGGGCTCACCCTCGTCATCTCCCCGCTCATCGCCCTGATGAAAGACCAGGTGGATGCCCTGCGCCTCAACGGCATTGAGGCTGCCTATCTCAACTCCACACAACGGTGGGATGAGCAGCAGGAGATCATCAAGAAAGTGAAAGACAACCGGCTGAAACTTCTCTACATCGCCCCCGAGAGCAATTTCATTAAGCGATTAAAAGAATTTCCCATCCGGCTGGTGGCCATCGATGAAGCGCACTGCATCTCGCACTGGGGCCACGACTTCCGTCCGGAATACCTCAACCTGGCGCAACTCAAGCAACTGCTTCCCGGCATTCCCGTCATCGCCCTCACCGCCACCGCCGACCGGCTTACGCGAAAGGACATCGTCGAAAAACTGAAGCTCCACGAACCGGCCATTTTTGTCTCCAGTTTCAACCGGGCCAACATCCGCTACACGGTTGATTCCAAAATAGGTAGTTTTGACAAGCTGCTGGATTTCCTCCGAAACCACCGCGAAGAATCCGGGATCGTTTATTGCCTTTCACGCGCATCGACGGAAGCCTGGGCCGCCAACCTGACACGGGCGGGCTTCCCAGCCCTCGCCTACCACGCCGGCATGGATAAAGAGGTTCGCGCTACACACCAGGAAAAATTCCTCCGTGACGACATCCGGATTATCGTGGCCACCATCGCATTCGGCATGGGCATCGACAAATCCAATGTGCGGTTTGTCGTGCACATGGACCTTCCCAAGAACATTGAAAGTTATTACCAGGAAACCGGCCGGGCCGGACGGGACGGGTTGCCCAGCGAAGCACTGCTCTTTTATTCGTACGGCGACGTCAGCCGCATGCGCACGTTTGTCACCATCGCCGACAACCCCGGGCAGACGGAGATCTACCTGCGCAAACTCGAACAGATGGGAACCTACGGCGAGCTGGCCACCTGCCGCCGCAAATACCTGTTGAACTACTTCGACGAACAGACCGACCCCTACTGCGGCAATTGCGATATCTGCCTGACACGATTTGAGCCCGCGGATACCACCGCCCTGACACTCCTTCTGCTGGAAGTCGTTCGCGCCGTCGATCAACGGTTTGGTTCCGGGTATGTTATCGACATCCTCCGCGGGTCGCAGTCGTCGCGTATACCGGAAGCGCACAAGTCGTTGTCGGTATATGGATCCGGCAAAGAAACCGGCAAGGAGGAATGGGTTGTGCTCATCCGCGAGCTCATCGCCCAGGGTTACCTCGCCAAGACCAGCGGTCAGTACCCCGTCCTGAAACTTACCGAACGGAGCGACGATGTACTGAAAGGCGGGCAAAAAGTATTTGTCGCAAAACCCAAAGAACAGCTGACGGCCGACAGCGAGATTCTTTACGAACCGGATCTCCTTCGCGAACTCAAGCAGATGCGCAAACTGATCGCCGTGAAGGAAAATGTACCGGCTTACCAGGTGCTTTCCGATGCGACCCTGGTGGAGTTGGCCACATTTCTTCCGCAGGACGAAGATGAGATGCGCCAGATTTCAGGGTTTGGTGACGTAAAACTGGAAAAGTTCGGCGACCTGTTCGGGCAAGTGATCACGTCCTATTGCCTGGCCAACGATCTCACCTCACGGATTGAACTGCGGCCCGCCAAGCGGCGCCGTACCAACCGCATGGCCGTCGATCGCGATAATGACTCCAAGCGCGAAAGCATGCGGCTGTTCGAGGAAGGGCTCTCCCTGCAGGAAGTGGCGCAGTCGCGTGAACTGGCGGAAAGCACCGTGGAAGCACACCTCTCCTACTACGTATCGCAGGGAAAACTCGACGCTTCACGCTTCATCGACCTGATGCGTGTGCCCGCGATCCAACAGGCACGCGACAAGGCGGAACGGCCCGGACTCAGCGCCATCAAGGAGATCCTCGGCGACTCCTACAGCTACCGGGAAATACGGATGGCCATCGCACACCTGGAGTACCTGGAAAAACGGGAAATGAAATATGTGAATTAGCGCAGGGGGCCGGATGGTAACATGTTTTTAAATTGTCATACCGCATTCAGCTTCAAATATGGTACCCTGCAGGTGCTGGGACTTTTCCATGAGGCCCGCCGGTGCGGTGTCCGCAAACTGGTGCTTACCGAAATCAACAACGTGGCCTCGTACATCGAGATGCTGCGGGTGTGCAAAGAAAACAAGTGTGTGCCCGGGAGCAGCCTGACGGCCTACGGAAAAGAAGGCTACGACCTTGAAGTGGCATTGGGTATCGAATTCCGGCGCGGGCATGAATTGCTTTACATCGCGATCGCAAAAAACAACCGGGGGTTTGAAGCCCTTAACCGGTTCCTCTCCATGCACAACGCAGAAGGGAGTCCACTCCCCCCGAGAGCCCCGTTCGTGGAAGATGCCTTTATGATTTACCCGTTGGGGCGTCTTGAACCGGAGCACCTTTTGGAGAATGAATTCATCGGCGTACGCGCGCATGAACTGACTGCCTTCGCGCTCTACCCGGCCTACAAAACGCACCCGCACAAATTCGTGGTTCTTCATCCGGTAACCTTCGCCAGCCGGATCGATTTCAATACACACCGGCTGCTGCGCGCCATCGACAAGAATACCCTGCTCAGCAAGCTGCCCGTGCATGAACAAGCCCGACCCGACGAAATCATGATGCGGGAGGAAGATCTCGTCAAGCTGTACGGCAATTATCCGCCGCTGGTGCAAACCACCCAAAAATTACTCGATCAATGTCGCATCGATTTTACGCTGGGCGATGACAAGAACAAAAAACAAATCACGGGCAGCGAGGCCGGCGACTGGGATTTGCTGGTCACCAAATCGTGGGAAGGGTTCCAGGGACGCTATGATGTCAGTCGCCCGGACTTGCGTGAACGAATCGAGCGCGAATTGAAGATCATCCGCCAGAAAGGATTCATCGCTTATTACCTGATCACCTACGATCTCATCCGCTTCGCCAAGGAAAAAGGTTTTGACTATGTCGGGCGGGGAAGCGGGGCGAACAGTGTGGTGGCCTATTGCCTGGGCATCACCAACGTGGATCCCATCGAACTGGATCTCTACTTTGAACGCTTTCTGAACGCGGAGCGCACCTCGCCGCCGGATTTTGACATTGACTTCTCGTGGGACAACCGCGATGAAGTGTATGACTATTTCTTTTCCACGTACGGCCGGGACCATGTTTGCCTCCTCGGCACGCACGTTACCTACCAGAAGCGCTC
>JBGAPO010000037.1:0-16593 GCA_044221195.1 Cyclobacteriaceae bacterium | reverse complement strand
TTAAGTACAACAACCTGATCCAGTCGTTTACGGGCACGGGTTACCAGATCACGCCGAACTATCCGGGTCAGCGGAGTGTATTTGACCTGGGCTTTGAGTTTATGCTTTTGACTAATGGAAAAGGACGCTCGGGTTGAACATGGCGACGGATCCACGGTGGGTAAACATCGCGGAGAAGAACCCTTCAGGAGATTCTCGTAGACCATGCCTATTGTGAACAGAAGGCGGCATCGTCTTGTATTTCCTTGATCGTCCAATTCCCCGACAAGCAGGAACTGGTTGACATGCTCACGCCCGTGGTGGCCGAAGAGTGGGCGCATTTTGAGCGGGTGCTGGAGAAACTTAGGGAGCGAGGCTTGTCCCTGGGACCGCAGCGGAAGGATGAATACGTCGAGCAGATCAATGGACTGATCCGGAAGGATGGAAGCCGGGAAGAACGACTGGTGGAACGGCTGCTCCTCAATGCGTTGATTGAGGCACGAAGTTGTGAACGCTTCCGCCTGCTGTGGAAGCATATAGGAGATCCTGACCTGTCGACGTTCTACTACGAACTAATGGTCTCCGAGGCAGGGCATTACAAGAATTTTCTCGCGTTAGCAAAGCAATACCAGCCCAAAGAAGCCGTAGAGAAACGATGGCGTGAGATTTTGGCTGGTGAAGCAGAGATACTCAAGAAGCTTGCCCCACGGGCGGACCGGATGCACTAGGTCTTTTGCTTCTTCTTCTTGGCCGCCGGGAACAGCACGTTGTTTAGAATGAGCCGGAAGCCCGGGGAGTTCGGGTGCAGGTTGAGATCGGTAGGCTCTTCATACACGGTGTGCTGGTAATCTTCCGGGTCGTGGCCGCCATAGAAGGTCCAGAAACCTTTGCCGTAGACACCGTGTAAATACTTGGCTTCATTGATCTGCTTGTTCTCGCCCATGATGACAACATCGGATTTGATGAGGTGTTTCTTGAAGCCGGTGGTTTGTCCGTAAAAGCCTTCAATGACTCTCGTGTGATTCTGGTGAGCATGTCCCATTTCGCAGAAAACTCAAAGACAATGACTTTCGTGTGATTCTATGACTGCGTGATTCTGCGTGAGCATCGTCGGGATGGGATCCCATTTCGCAGAAAACTCAAAGACGGAGAAGTAGTCGTTGTCCTGGCGTAGCCCGCGCTCCGGCGCATTGTTGTCGATGTCGGAGAACTCATAGGTGAACGGATCGCGGACCAGGTGAAAGTTGGTAAAGGCCAAGGTGTTGTCGTAGTTGAGTTTCTCCTGGGCGCGAGGATCGGCCGGGTCGCCGTCATACATCCGCTCACAGATGTCCGTACCTTCTGCCGCCAGGGCGATATCATAGGAGTCAGTAGCGGAACACATGGCGAAAAGAAAACCGCCGCTGCCCACGAACTCTTTGATGCGTTTGGCTACCGCGAGTTTCAATTGCGATACTTTGGGAAAACCATGCTTACGCGCCATGTCTTCCGCTTCTTTTTGTTGTTCGATATACCACGGCATGTTGGCATAATTGCCGTAAAACTTCCCGTACTGCCCGGTAAAGTCCTCGTGGTGGAGGTGGAGCCAATCGTATTTGGTAAGATCACCGCGCATCACTTCATCATCAAAGACGACGTCGTAGGGAATTTCGGCATAGCTCAGCACCAGCGTGACGGCATCATCCCACGGCTGCTTTGACTTGGGCGAGTACACGGCAATTTTCGGGTACTTCTCCAGCTTCATGATATCGTAGTTCAGCGCCGGGCTGGATATATCCAGGAGAATCTGGTTGGTCACTGCATCAGAGATAATTTCATAGCTCACTCCCCGTACGGTGAGTTCGTTCTGAATGGCCGGATGGAACTTGCAGAGAAAGCTGCCGCCCCGGTAGTTCAACAGCCAATCTACTTCGGTGTCTTTCTTCAGAACCCAGTAGGCGATCCCATAGGCCTTGAGGTGGTTGGCCTGCTTGTCGTCCATGGGAACCAGGATGTAATTGGCCCGCGCCCCGGCAAAGCCGAGTAAAAATCCGAACAAAAGGAGCGCGCGCATCGTAGAAGGGCTATTGTAAAAGGCCAAATTAATAGAAGTACCGTACCCCATCCAAAACGCAAAAGAGCGTATTTTTGTCTCCTAAAACTGAATTTTTCAAGGAATTATGATCGAAAACATCAAAGAAGGGCTCCGGTCGATCAAAGCCAACCTCCTGCGTTCCATCCTGACGGCTGTGATCGTCACCTTCGGCATCATGGCTCTCGTCGGTTCCCTGACCGCCGTCGATGGCATCGGTCAAACCTTGAATGAAAGTCTTTCCACCCTGGGTGCCAACACCTTCGACATCTGGTCCAAGCGCAATCGCGGGCGGAACCAGGGAGGTGTAAAAGAGAAGACGTACAAACGCCTCATGATGCCCGAAGTGATGCGTTTTGTCGATCAGTATAAGTTTCCCGCTACGGTGAGCATTAACGCCGACCTTACCGGGATAGCCGAAGTGAAACGCATGTCCTACAAAACCAACCCCAACATCCGGGTGATGGGTATCAACGAGGACTACCTGCCGGTGAAGGGCCTTAACCTGGACTATGGGCGTAACTTTTCTCCCATTGAAATCCGGTACGGAGCCAAAGTGGTGGTATTGGGTCGGAAAGTCTACGATGCCGTATTTGACCCCAACCAGAATCCCATCGGGGAGGAAGTGACATTTAAGGGGACACAGTTCCGTGTGATCGGCGTGATGAAAGAAAAGGGAAACCTGGCGGAAGATAATTTTGACAACATGGCACTGATCCCGGTGATCGTAGCCAACCAGTTGGCATCAGGCCGCGGGCTGGATTACAACATCAGCGTGGCCGTGTCTGACCCGACGAAGATGGAGATGGCGATGGGGGAGGCGACCGGTTTGATGCGTTCCATTCGACGTGATCAGCTGGGCAAGCCCAATTCCTTTGAGCTGGACAAAAGCGATACACTGGAAGACCTGGCCAGCCTCATGGGCATCATTACCTGGGTCGGCCTGGGAATTGGGTTTATAACGCTGTTGGGTTCATCCATCGCGTTGATGAATATCATGCTGGTGTCCGTGACTGAGCGCACCCGTGAGGTCGGAATCCGCAAAGCACTGGGTGCTACACCGATGAAAATCCGTCAGCAGTTTATCGTTGAGGCCATCGTGGTTTGCCTGTTGGGCGGGATTGCCGGCGTACTCCTGGGTGTCGCGATCGGCAACCTTGCCGCGAAAGCAATGAACATGTCGTTTGTGCTGCCTTGGCTATGGATGTTTGTCGGCATCCTCGTCTGCGTCATGGTGGGCCTGTTCTCCGGTTACTACCCGGCTAACAAGGCGGCCAAACTTGACCCGATCGAATCGTTGAGGTTCGAATAACAACTTTCCTTATTAATTCTTTTCTTTGCGGCCCCGGAGAGGTGCCAGAGTGGCCGAACGGGGCGGTCTCGAAAACCGCTATACTCGCAAGGGTATCGAGGGTTCGAATCCCTCCCTCTCCGCTAATTGTCTAGCTGCCGGGCGTCAGCCGGCCGAATGTCCCAAGCTTCACTGCCCCGGCGTAAAAGGCTGGGTATACCTCGACAGCATTTCCGTATAACCGCAGCCTTTGGAAAGATTGGTATTGATCAACGTAAGCGTGGTGCTGGTGTAGTTGAGTGTGGACCCCGAAATGGAATGCACCCGTGAATCCGGGGTACCGCTGCCGCCCGTAAGAATAATGTAGTTTGCGCTGAGGTAGTACGTGCCGCTTTCCGTGAATTTCGTCCCGCCCGATGGGGTCTTCGTCCACGTCCAGGTAGTCGACGTCAGCGTCAATACCCCACACTCGGAGGCAGTGCCGGAACAGTTTTCGCTTTTGTTGTCTGCCGGGTCGGAGCAGCCGCTGTAAACCAGGGACACGTGTTTCCAATTTCCCATCAGAACGGCTGGTGAACTGGATGATCCACCCTGCGGATCACTGCAGCCGATGGAAAACAACAGCCCGAGAAGAAATGGCAAAGACGCTGATTTGCTCATTGGGAATATCCGCATAGCAAGTTAAGCGATCGTCGTAACATTTTTGAAGCCGTCCGGCCGGCGACTCACATCGCCTTAATTCCAACTTTGTGTATGTTGCAAGGAATTATGCCTCCCATGACCAGACCATTATTGTTCGTCTTCCTGCTGGTGTCTGTATTGGTTAACGCTCAAGCACCTATGAACAGCAAATTTCTCGCCCTCGGCGATTCCTACACCATCGGCGAAAGCGTCGCCGAGAATGAACGCTGGCCCGTTCAACTGGCTAAAGTCCTTAATGAACGCGGACAAAAGATTGACCCGCCTCGCATCATTGCCACCACCGGTTGGCGTTGTGATCAGCTGAAACAGGCGATTGTCGACGCCAAACTGACGAACGACTGGGGGATGGTTTCACTGCTGATCGGCGTGAACAATCAATACCAAAAACGCACCGCGCAAAGCTATGCTCCCGAGTTCGAGGAACTCCTCAACATGGCCGTCAAGCTGGCCGGTGGGAATAAGGAGAACGTGTTTGTGGTGTCTATACCCGACTACGGCTTTACTCCCTTTGGTAAACCTAAACAGGCGGAGATCACCAAGGCCATTGATGAATTCAACGAGGTGAACCGCACCATCACCGCGAAGATGGGCATCAAATACGTCAACATCACCGACCTGACCCGTGAGGGCCTTTCAAAACCGGAGTATGTTGCCGGCGACGGGCTGCATCCTTCTGGTGCGATGTATTCCTTGTGGGTAGAACGCATCCTTCTCGCGCTGACACCCCGCCGGTAATTTACTTCACGAGCGGAAGCAGAATCTTCGTCAGATTTTTTCCAATGATGGCGTGGCCTTCGGCGGTGGGGTGAATGCCGTCCGCCTGGTTAAGCTGCTCGACGCCGCCAACACCGTCAAGGAGGAAGGGGATGAGCAGGGTATTGTTTTTCTTCGCCAGGTCGCTGAAGACGGAACGGAATTGTGTGGAGTATTCTTTTCCCATATTGGGCGGCACCATCATGCCGGCGAGAACAACCTTACACTTGGGATATTTTTCTTTCACCTTGTGGATAATGGTCTGAAGATTCTTCCGCGTCTCTGCTATCGGAAGCCCGCGAAGGCCGTCATTGCCACCCAGTTCCAATACAAAGACGTCAATGGGTTGGCGAAGTATCCAGTCAATCCGGGTAAGTCCGCCGGCAGAGGTTTCACCGCTCAGCCCGGCGTTGATTGACTGAACGGCAACACCTTCCTTCTTCATCATCCGTTCAACGACAGCGGGGAAAGCATCATCCGGGTTGAGCCCGTAGCCTGCCGTAAGGCTGTCGCCGAAGAAGAGAATTACCTTGGGCTTCGCCGGGGGAGAAAAAAGCATGGCCAACACAATAAAGACCGCTAACTTACCGACCATAGTTTACCCGGTTACGTTGAAAACAATTCTACGCAATTAACGATTTAAACTCACGACGGTTCCACCCTATGCCAGAGATTGTACTTGCCGCCGAAAATCTTTCGAAGTCCTATCCGTCCGGTGACCGCCAGCTGGTCGTCCTTGACCAGGTTTCCTTTGAGGCCGAGCAGGGATCCCGCCTGGCGATCATGGGTCCCTCCGGCAGCGGAAAAACCACCTTGCTGGGCCTTTGCGCAGGCTTGGACGTCCCGTCGCTGGGCACAGTTTCCCTCATGGGCTTTAAGCTGAATGCGATGAACGAGGATGACCGGGCCTACCTCCGCAATCAATACACCGGGTTTGTCTTCCAGAACTTTCAACTGCTCTCTACGCTGACGGCGCTGGAGAACGTCATGGTCCCGCTGGAACTCCGGGGCGAGAAGAATGTTTCGGCCAAGGCCAAGGCCTTATTGGACCGTGTCGGATTGGCGGAAAGGCTGCATCATTATCCTTCGCAACTCTCCGGCGGCGAGCAGCAGCGGGTGGCCATTGCCCGGGCGTTCATCACGGAGCCGAAGATTCTGTTTGCCGATGAACCAACAGGGAACCTGGACGAAGAGAATGCGTCGCAGGTAGTTGATTTGCTGTTTGGTATTAACGGTGAGTCGAAGACAACACTGATTCTCATCACGCATAATCCGGAGCTGGCGCGCAAGGCCGACCGGATCCTGGAAATGAAGGGCGGCAAAGTGGTCAACGACACGCGTACCTCTGCCGCATGATCGAATACATCATTTCCCTGAAACGGAAGACGCGTCCTTTTTGGCGCGACCGCTGGCTGTGGGTGATGGCCTGGCGCGATGCCCGGCATAACCTCGGCCGACTTTTCCTGCTGGTGGCGTCGCTCATCACCGGTATCGCTGCTGTCGTCTCTATCGGCTCATTGAACTTCTCGTTACAAGAGACGCTCGACCTGAACGCGAAAGAGCTGTTGGGTGCAGACCTCGTCGTCAACAGCAACAAACGATTCGACAAGGCCTTCATTGCGAGCCTGGATTCCGCCAAGGTACCGATGGCCGGTGATGCCGAGATGGCGTCCATGGTTATGTTCATGAATACTGGGCAGTCGCGCCTCGTCAAGGTGACCGCTCTGTATGGTGACTTTCCTTTCTACGGAAAGCTTGAAACACAGCCGGTGGATGCAGTGAAACAACTGCCCTTGGGCCACTTTGTCATGCTGGATGAATCGCTGGCACGACAGTATGAAATCAGCTCGGAAGACTCACTGAAAATCGGGAACAAATTCTTCAAAGTAGCCGGCGTGGTGAACAAGATCCCCGGCGGCGGTGTGCTGACGTCGACGCTGGCGCCTTCCGTGTATATCTCTATGGAGGCGCTGGATTCCACCGGACTTGTGCAGTTCGGCAGCCGCGTGGGCTACAGTCTCTTCGTGAAGACAAAGGATGAGAAGGAAACCGAAGCTCTTACGAAATCCATTCGTCCCCAGGTCAAGAAGCTGGGATATTCCATTGAGACGGTGGAAGGCAGGAAAAGGGGATTGGGCCGCGGACTGCAATCGGTCTACCAGTTCTTTTCGCTGCTGGCATTTGTGGCGTTGATCCTGGGTTGCATTGGCGTAGCCAGTTCGGTACACATCTATGCCCGCGAGAAGCGCGATGAGGTGGCGATGCTCCGGTGTCTCGGTTCATCCGGGTGGCAGGCATTCAACATCTACTTCATCCAGGTGTTTGTGCTCGGCCTCGTCGGCAGTGTGATCGGCGCGGGACTGGGAGCATTGATTCAGCGGATCATCCCAGTCGTGTTCAAGAGCTTTATCCCGCTGGATATTGCATTCAACATCTCCTGGGCCGCCATTGTTCAGGGGCTCATCCTGGGTGCGGTGGTTTCGGTGCTCTTCACCATTCTTCCTCTTGTCGCTGTTCGCTTTGTGCCGCCGCTCACGGTGCTGCGGGCTGATTCAGCCCCGGTGAAAAGGTTCTCGAAAATGCGGTGGACGGCCATTTTGCTGATCGTCCTCTTTCCGATTGTGGCCGCGACGGTTCAGTCGGGAAGCTGGCGAGTAGGGCTGGGGTTCGCCGGGGGCCTGGCACTGGCATTAGGTTGCCTGGCGGGCGTCGCGTGGGTACTTCTGCGCGCCGTGCGACGATTCTTTCCCAAGTCATCCACGTTTGAATTCCGCCACGCGTTGTCCAATTTGTTTCGCCCCAACAACCAGACCCAGGTACTCATGGTCACCATCGGGCTTGGCGGTTTTATCATTGCTACACTCAATATCGTGCAGCACAGCCTGTTGGGCCAGGTTGAGTTTACGGGAACAAGAAACGACTCCAACACAATCTTGTTTGATATCCAGCCGTCACAGAAGCAAGGCGTCGTGGATCTGATCAAGGAGCATCAACTGCCGCTCAACCAGGTGGTGCCCATTATTACTTGTCGCCTGCGGGAATTGAAGGGACGTCCCGTAGAGGCCATGCTTCGCGACACGTCCGTCCACATTCCTGAATGGGCGCTGAGTCGCGAGTACCGGGTAACGTACCGCGACAGCCTGCATCGATCGGAAGAATTGATCAAAGGAAAACTGCATGAATATAAACCGCATGCGAGGGATTCGGTCTGGGTCACCATTTCTGAAGGAATGCAGGAGACGTTGAACGTGGACATCGGGGATTCCTTGGTCTTTGACATCCAGGGTGTGCCGCTCATGGCCAGGCTTGCCGGCATTCGCAAAGTGGAGTGGCCGAAGGATCCGCCGAATTTCATTTTTGTTTTCCCGAGCGGAGTGCTAGACCAGGCGCCGCAAATCTGGGTGGCCGCCACCCGGGTGGACGAAGTAAACACGGCGAACCGGTTTCAACAGCGACTGGTGATGGGCTTCCCGAATGTCTCGCTCATTGACCTGCGACTGATCCTGAGTACGGTAGAGTCGCTCTTTGCCAAAGTCGGCCTCGTGATCCGCTTCCTGGCACTCTTCAGCATCGTCACCGGGTTGATCGTTCTCGCCGGCGCTGTGGTGAACAGTAAGTTTGTCAGGATCCGGGAAAATGTTTTGCTCCGCACCATCGGTGCACGCTCACGGCAAATCACAACGATTACCCTGATTGAGTACTCTTACCTCGGTCTTTTCTCGGCGCTAACGGGCATGATTCTCTCCTTGGTAGGAGGTTGGGCGCTCTGCCGCTTCTTCTTCCAGGTTGAACTCGGCGTTTCGTGGATGGATCTCCTGGCCGTGGGAGGGACGGTTACGCTGCTCACCATGGTCATCGGCTGGTACAATTCGCGGGAAGTGATCGCCACGCCGCCGTTGCAAGTATTGCGGCGGGAGTAATTCAGATGTACCCGGCCATCCAATAAGCGAAGTAGCCGGTCCATTCTTTCAACAGAATCTGCCACCAGAGGAACGCCTCCAGCTTCGGGATGATCAGTACATCCGGACTGAACTTCCGGACATGTCCCTGGAAATCGGTGCTGAAGGGCTTGCACGACCACCCCACGCGGGCGAAACAAGCCATCGACCTTCGCATGTGCGACGCCGAGGTGATGAGCAGGCAGTCGGCCGGTCGTGTTCGAGGTTGCAGCATCTTCATCACTTGCTCCGCCGACTCATGGGTATTGCGCGATTGGTTTTCGACCAGGATATCTTCCTTGGGCACTCCCATGAGCTGGAGTAGACCGGCAAGTTCGTCCGCCTCCCGCACGCCGATGTCGATAAGCCGGCCGCTGCCGCCGGAGATCAGGATTCGCTCGATGTACCCCAGCTTGTACAACTGGAGTGTGTGATTGATGCGGTCAGCGGCAGATCCGATGTACACCCTGTCCGGAGGCCCAACTTCCGATTTGGCGGCGCCGCAGAGGAGAATGCCATACGTATATTTTCGCCCGATACTGTCAAACGGTACCGCCTTTACTTCCCACCGATTCATCACTTCGTTGGCGATGAACTCGTTCGAGAAGAGGAAAAGCAGGACAAAGCCGATTCCGAGCAGCCATTTCTTTCGCTTGGCCTTTTTTGTCAGGAGGCCGGCAACAAAAAACAGGACAACGATGACCAGCGGCCGAACGAGATATCCCAGCGTTTTGGACAGAATGAAAAACATCTATTGTTTTCTCAGCGAGAGGTTTTCCAGGCGGTTCAAGATTTTTCTGAGCACGTCGAAATACAGGGTAACATAGAGGGTGATCGACATGATCCAGATGACCATCAGGTTGAAATAGTACGTGTCGATGGTTGAATTCATGAAGTGCTTGGAGGGCAGGTAAAACTGCGCGTCGAAGTCGATAAAGTGCTCCGGGTCCGGTTCTTTGTAGATGGGATAGATCTTTTGGATCAGCCGGCCGTGCGATTCAATGATGCGTAGCGGTTCTTCCAGGTTTTTCACCAGCGCACCGATGGCTTCGTTTTGATACGATTGCCGGAATTCTTCATATCCCTTGTCGCCGCCATGAAGCTCTTTTAACGCCTGGATACGCTTCTCCTTGTCTTTCATCGCCTTGCTCGCCTGGTTGGAGTACAATTGCCGGAGGACGGCGAGGAAGTTCTTTGTCTTTTCATACACGGCGGAATCAAAGGTCTGCGGCTTGAGAAGGGCCACTTCGAGAAAGTGCTCCGGACCGATATCCAGGAGTTCAATCTCAATTTCCCGTTGAAGAAGGGCCAGGCTTTTCTCCACTTCGGCCTTGTCGGCCTTTTCGTTCCGGTAGTTTTGCCGGACGAAGTCGAGCTTGGAGCTGAGCGTAGGTATGTAATAGACGATCTTGAAGTCTGATTCCGCCATTTTCTTCTCCAATTCATAGAACTCCCGTTCAAAACGATTGTCCTTGAATTGGGTCACCATACTCGCCTCAAAGGCCCAACGCGACGCCATCATGTCGCCCACCAGGGGAACGGTCTCCTGGTTGCCGATGATCGGGTTCAGCTTGTCGAATTTCACAACGACCCCGCTGAGGATCAGTTGGGGGATGAGCAGGATGGGAATCAGGATGTAGATAGTCACCGCAGAATTGAAGGCGGAGGAGATATTGAGCCCCACCATGTTGGCAAAGCAGGAGGTGGTGAACAGGATCCCCCAATGCACCAGCAACATCCCCTCAATGTGAAGAATGGAGTTGCCCACAATGACAAAGAGGAATGTTTGGATCGCCGACAGGGTGAATAGAATGACCAGCTTGGAGGACAGGTAGCTGCCGCGGCTCAGGTGGAGGAATGCCTCCCGCTTGAGAATCTTCTGGTCGCGAATGATCTCTTCTGCACTAACGGTCAGCCCCATAAAGAGCGCAACGATCACGCTCATAAAGAAATAGGCCGGCATATTGAGGTTGCGAATCAACGTGTAACCTTGGCTCGCCGGATCGTCTGTATTGTAATAGTACGTGATGAAGGCAAGTATGGCGGCCAGGAGGGGAGCCTCCAGCAGGTTGATGGCGAGGTACTGCTTGTTGCTCAACTTCGACAACAGGTCGCGCAAGCCGAACAGCCGCATCTGCTTAAGCCGGCTGGGCCGGTGCAGGCTGCTGACAGGCGTCTCGTGAGAAGGTGCGAAAATGGCCGGCTTGATACGCTGCTTATAAAAACCGTTCCATTGCTCGGGTGAGATCTTCCGTTCGTTGGTGAAGTTGCCATATTCATCAAGAACTTTCGTCTCGATGATGTTGAAGATCTGTTCGGGGTTGACGTTGCCGCACTCGGGGCATTCACCCTGGTCGCTGTTGATCAGGTTGATGTTCTGCTTGAAATACGTGATCGCATCAACCGGGTTGCCGTAGTAAATCTGGTAGCCACCCGTGTCCAGAATGATCAATCGATCGAACATTTTGAAAATGTCGGAGCTGGGCTGGTGGATCACAGCGAAGACGAGTTTGCCTTTGAGGGCCAGCTCTTTCAATAATTCGATGATGTTTTCTGAATCCCGTGACGACAAACCCGACGTCGGTTCATCGAGGAACAGCACCGACGGCTCGCGCAGCAGTTCCAAGCCGATGTTCAACCGCTTGCGTTGCCCGCCGCTGATGGTCTTGCGCAGGGGAGAACCTACCTTCAGGTCTTTGATTTCCGCGAGGCCAAGATCGCTTAGGGTCTTCAGCACCAGCTCATTCAACTCGCTTTCACTGAGGTTGTCAAAACAAAGCTTGCCCGCAAAGTAGAGGTTCTGGTATACCGTAAGATCTTCCATGAGCAGGTCATCCTGTGGGACGAACCCAAAGACGCCTTCTATCTTTTCCGGGTTGGCATGGATGTCAATGGAGTTAATAACGACTTGCCCTTGTGAGGGACGCTCGGCGCCATTGAGTACATGCAGCAGGGTGGACTTGCCCGCGCCGCTGGCACCCATCAGCGCGATCAGGTTGCCGGATTCTTCTGCCAGGGTGACGTTCCGGAGGCCGAGCTTTCCATTCTTGAACTGGTACGAAACATTCTTTGCCTCAAACGTGGTTCGTGATGTGGAGCCCGGCTTTTTGAATTGTCCGAGAATCTCCCCGAAGTACACGGGCTCCATGCCTTCCCACCGCATGTTGGTGCCTTCCCACCGGATGCTGCTGCCGCGGGCCAGCGGACTGATGTTGGTGGATTTCTGTGGAACGCCATTGAGGTAGACATCTTCGGTGCCGATGTATTTGAAGAAGTACATGTCGCCGCCGGCCAGGTGAAGAATGGCGATGAGCCCCTGCAGTTTCTCCCGTTGAATATGTTTGCATCGGCCGGGACGCTCTTTCTGTGCATCGATAACAAGTACGGCGTCCGTGTCGAAGTCGTTTCTCCGCTGGCCCAGGATAAAATGGGTCATCAGGTCAATTTCCTCGCGGGTGATGTTCAGCGCCGTGCCGATCGTCTTGACATATTCCCTTTCCTTCTCGGTAATCACTCCGTCGGCGAGGACAACACTGAGCAACTCGAGCAACACCACCGCCTTTTGCTTTTGCGTGATCTCCACGTTGATCTCCTGGCAGATGGCCTGAACGTTCTGGTCGTAGTCGCCGCTCAGGTCCTGGGCAAACGTGTCGAAGTAGCTCATGTTCTCCATGACCGCCTTTCGGCCGAGGTGGTCGTGCAGGAAGGCCAGGACATGGTCGCGTTCCTGTTGCGTAACATTGTCTTCTTTGGCAACAATGGCGAAGAGATGCAGAATGGCCTTGAGAACCGGTTCGCTCATGGGTAGGGGTGGTTAGGACAATATCGAAAATAAAAAAGGGATTGGTGAATGCCAATCCCTTCTTTCGAAGTCGAAGGTTATTATTTTACAATGTTAGCACGAATCTTCTCGATGCTCTTGGTAGCGCCGGCCAGCGTCTGGTCGTTGAAGGTCAACTTGGGGTCGCCTTTGGCAATGCGGGCCTGAAGTTCTTTCAAGGGAACATAGCTCTCCTGCAACTCCGTAAAATCCTTGATCAGCATGTTGACGGTCTCCGTCTTTTCAATCTTGCTGTTGTTGAGCATCTGGAGCACTTCGTCAACCGAAGAGCTTTGTTTGATCACCATCTTGGTGAGTTCAACCAGCACCGCGTCTTTGTAGGCTGTCTTCGGATAAGTCTTGATAATGCCCGTGGCCAGGAAAAGGCTTTCTACAAAGCTGCCGGTGATAATGAGTGCGCCGGTCTTGCTGTATTGACTCTTTACGTAGATGGCGGCCTTACCCACGGCCTCATCGAGCACCTTGGTCAGTGAATCGCGCTGGCCGATATTGGTCTCCACGCGCTTTACCATCGCCGGGTCAAAGCCCTGGATGATGCCGAGCTCATCCGCGAGCTGCTTGCAGGAATTAAAGTACTCGATCGATTCCTGTGTTTTATCGTACGACGCGAGGTAGCCCATGTCGGCGGCATAAACGCCCAGGTTCAGGGCCGATTTCTCGGGGTTGGCCATATAGCTGTCGATTCCCTGGCGGCTGTTGATGAGGCTCTGGTTGTAGTCAGCGCCGGTTTGCATCACCAGGTAAGGAATCTCCGACGGCCGGGGAAAATCTTCGGAAACGAGGTGAGTGATTTCCTCTTCCAGGGTCTTGGCATCGTCGAATGCCTTCTTCTTGTCGTCTTTATCGCTCTTTCCGCCGCCGCAGGAGGCCAGAACAAACAGCGCGCAGAGGAAGGTGGCTAACACATTCAATTTCAATTTCATAGGACGTTAGGTTAGATAGCTTAGGGTTTCGTCGCTTTTCATCAGCCCAAGGCTTCAAAAAGCCTCCAATTTTAGCACATTTTTGCAATCTGACGAAGCCTGCCGGAATTTATTATCCACGACTGAGGGAAGTCCCGCGCCGCTTGCCGTTCTCGTTTATTCCCTGCCGTTTGTCCGACAGGATTCTGCGGAAATCCGTAAACTTGCGTCCCTTTTGGGCCCTTAGCTCAGTCGGTTAGAGCAGCAGACTCATAATCTGCGGGTGGTTGGTTCGATCCCAACAGGGCCCACGTATTGTGACCAGCGCGGATTTCTGCTAGCAGATTTCCTGCCGGATGCGCATATTTTTTTGGTTTCACCTGCCTGCCGGTTCCATGGAACTCACACCCCGAAAGATCGCCCTGCACCTGGGCTTGTTCATCCTTACGTTCATCACCACCACGCTGGCAGGGGCGGAGTGGATCCACGGCAAGTCGGTCCTGGTGGCCGGTTACACCTGGACAGACTTCCTCAGCGGGATGCCGTATTCTGTCCCGTTCCTGTTCATTCTGTCAGCGCACGAATTCGGCCACTACTTCACCGCCATTCACTACCGCATCCGCACCACGTTGCCGTATTACATTCCCCTGCCGCCCTTCCCGTTTATGATCGGAACTCTCGGCGCTGTCATTCGCCTGAAAAGTCCGGTGGCCAGCAAACGGCAAACTTTCGACGTGGGTATTGCAGGCCCGTTGGCGGGATTCGTCGCCACCGTCGGCGTACTATGGTATGGTTTCGCAACCCTGCCGCCGCCTGAGCACATCTTCCAATTCCATCCTGACTATGAACAATATGGATTGAACTATGCGGCGTATGTATACACCGACTCTTTTCTCAGCAAAGGATCTGCGGATATCCTGATTGGCAAAAACCTGCTCTATCTCTTTTTCGAGAAATTAGTCAGCGAACCGGCGCGCATCCCGAATGTGCATGAGATCATTCACTACCCGTTCTTGTTTGCCGGATTCCTCTCGCTGGTGTTTACCAGCATCAATCTTCTTCCCATTGGCCAATTGGACGGCGGCCATGTGCTGTACGGACTGCTGGGGTACAAGGGCCACCGCCGCGCAGCATCCGTGGTCTTCCTGCTGTTTGTATTCTATGCGGGCCTTGGCTCCTTGAAATTCTTCGGACCTGACGCTGACCCGTTCTGGTACACGCCGTTGTATATCGGCTTTCTTTACGTTACGCTGATGGGACTCCGGTTTTCATGGCAAGACACGCTCATGTATGCGGTGATCATCTTCACCGGGCAATTTCTACTGACCTGGGGATTCCCAGGGATCAAGGGTTACACCGGTTGGCTGCCGTTCGCTTTTATCATCGGGCGCTTCATCGGGGTGGAACACCCGCCCTGCCTGGTGGAAGAACCCATGGACACGGGACGACGCTGGTTGGGATGGATCGCGTTGGGAATCTTTGTGATCAGCTTCGCGCCGGCACCGATACAGGTGATTATCTTCCCGCCGGCCGCACCATAATCTTGTGGGTGCTCACTTCGCCGTCGATGATCATCCTGACAAGAATAAGCCCGGAGACAGAGGGAGCAAATGTAAATCGGGTTTCATCCCCGCTGAACTCCCAATTCGTTTCAATGCTCCTGCCGGTCAGGTCGTAGGCCTCGGCCCGCTCCACGCGACCGCGGACGTAGCAGGTGCCTGAAGAAGGGTTTGGATACACCTGTACAAATCGCCGCTTGGTCTCCAGTCCGCTGACAACACTGCCGTCTCCCTTGCCAAACCCGGCGCGAACCATGATGCTGCCGTTGACCAGGGTGTTCTGCACCCAGTCGCCGGTAATGTTGTAGTATATTTTGTTGCCGTTGTCCGTATTCTTGTCGAGACCAACGGGAATGGACGCATTGGAAATCTGTTTCCACCCAACATAGAAAGCCCCGCTTACCGGTATGGGGCGCGTTAACACGTAGCGGGTGAACTTGTTCCGCGTCGTCCGGTTGACGACGATGAGTTGATCAAGCAGGGGAGCCGCGTTGATGTCACCCAGAATATTTCGCACCTGGAGCTGCAGCGATTGGTTGGTGTTGTCGCCAAACTCCGGGAAATAGATATCGACATACACCAGTGTGTCGGTGCTGTCGGTTTGCATTTCGAACTGAAAGGCGAGGTAAGAACCGGCCTGGTTCAGACCGGCGCCATATTCTGCCGTACCATCGTCATAGGCGTAGTACGAATACAGATGGTAGTCGATCCGGGTGGTGTCGCTATGTCGAAAGTCGATCGGCGAATACTTCGTTGCGTCGTAATCGCCGTTGGGGCCCAACGGGATGTTGTCTTTGGTGTTCATGAAATACTTCAGCCGGATGTGAATGGAATCGGCAGCCTGGTCGTAATCGGTAGAATCAGGCAGCTTGTTCAATGTCACATTCATGAACTGCAATCCGAAGAGGTCCTGACCGGGATATTCTATGGAATCGAGTTTTAACAGTTTAGTGGAGTTGGTTCCGCCCTTACGCGTGGTCATCTCCATGGTTGTCGTGTAGTTGATGTTCTGTCGATGGGGCTGCCCGCTGGGAAAGTTGACCGACTTGAGGTTATACAGTTCGATGGAAGGCGCCACCTGGAGGGAGGATATGTTCTGCAGAAAGTGCTTGACCGGCATGGCGTGATAACCTTTGAAGAGCGAGGTAAAATTGGAACTGATCGTCCGGTCGGGGTAATACAAATCAGACGGGGTCCGTCCTTTGTTGAGGTAGATGTAATCCACACTCCATGTATCGTATGGCCCGGAAAGCCGGGCGAGGTTGTAAAACCGGAACTGGAAGCCGGCATGAAAGAACCGGTCGTCGCTCACGGCGAGAATGACTTGTTGAAAACTGTCGGTCGGCATGGAAACATTCGGTTCCAGTATATATACATCCTCCCAGGTTCCGCTTGAGTTCTTGAAGGAGAGGATCAATTCGTCGCCCGGGTCCGGCGGCTCGCCATGGCCTTCAATTTCATAGAAGAAGCTGAAGTAAACGGTATTTCGTTCGGCGGGATCCACGAGATCCATACGGATCGGCTGCGACACGAGATGGTCGGCAAACCCTTTGGCGA
>JBGAPO010000036.1:0-18621 GCA_044221195.1 Cyclobacteriaceae bacterium | reverse complement strand
CACCGCTTTCTTTAAGCGCCGGGTGGCGCGGATTATCGACGCGATTCTGTTTGTCTGCGGACTGCTGTTCCTGAGCACGCTGCTGGAGTTCATCAAGCTTTAGGCTGCAGTTCCTCAATTTCATCCACCAGTTCTTCCCAACGGTGGTTCTTCTTATCCATTTCCTGGATCACCGCATCCAGCTGTTCTTGTAATTTCTGAAGAATCTCGGCAGATGCGTAAGTCTCCGGCTTTGACAGCTCCGCTTCAATGGATGCCTTATTTGCTTCCAACGATTCGATACGTTCCTCCAGTGCTTTCAGTTCCTGGTTAAGTTTCTTCAAGGACACCTCGGCTCCGTTGGCTTCCTTTGGGGCGGCGGTCTCTTTCTTCGGTTTCTCTTCTTGGGCCTTTACAGGGGGAGGCAGGTGCTGGGGATTATGGCGAACCCAATAATCGTATTCATCATAGGTGCCGGGATATTCTTTGATCGCATGGTCTTCGATATACCAGATCTTGTTGGCAATCTGGCTGATGAAATACCGGTTGTGCGAAACCACGACGAAGCTCCCCTGGTACTGCTGCAGTGCCTGGATGAGAATGTTCTCGGATATGAAGTCGAGGTGGTTAGTCGGCTCGTCGAGCAGCAGGAAGTTGGCCTCGGAAATCAATGTCTTTGCAAGCGCTACCCGTGACTTTTCGCCGCCGGAAAGGACTTTGATCTTTTTGAACTGATCTTCATCGGAGAAGAGGAAACAGCCCAGGATGCCCCGCAGTTCCTGTTCCAGCTTGCCGCTGCCGGCCTGCTTGAGTTCATCGAGAATCTCATTTTCAATGTTCAGCGCCTCCAGTTCCTGTTCCAGCTGCTGCCGGCCTGCATAGAATCTCATTTTCAATGTTCAGATTGATGCATTGTGACATTGTACCGATCGTCCGCTCACCTTGCACCGGCTCCGTTCCTGAGAGGATGCGCAGGAGGGTTGATTTGCCCTTACCGTTGGCGCCGATCAGCGCGATCTTGTCGCCCCGCTCGATACTGGCATCCGTGTGTTTGAGGATTTCTATGGGACCGTAAGACTTAGACACATCGCGAAGAGTGACCACATGACGACCCGACGGCTGCTTGAACTTGAATTTGAAATTGACGTAGGCCATGTCGTCCACTACCTCATCGATCATGTCCATCCGGCCGAGCGCCTTTTCCTTGGATTTCACCTGTCGCGCTTTGCTCGCTTTGGCTTTAAAGCGCTCTATGAAACGCTCGGCTTGCCGAATCTTGGCCTGCTGGTTTTCATAGGCATTTTGCTGGATGGTTTCCCGCAGTTCCTTTTCCTTCAGGTAAAAGCTGTAGTTACCCTCATAGGTCACCAGCTGCTGTTGCGTCACGTCCACGGTCTTGGTGACCACATTATCAAGAAACTGCCGGTCGTGCGACACGATGACGACCGCGCCATCGTAGTTTCTCAGGTAGTTTTCCACCCATTCAATGGACGGGAGGTCAAGGTGGTTGGTAGGTTCGTCGAGCATGAGGAGGGAAGGCTTCTCCAACAGGAGTTTGGCCAACATCACCCGCATGCGCCACCCGCCGGAGAATTCCTTTAAGGGCCGATGCAAGTCGGCCGTTGTGAACCCGATACCCTCCAGCACCTCTTCGGCCTTGGCCTGCATGGTGTAACCGTCCAGTTGCTCGAATTTCTCCTGGAGGCGGGTCAGTTTATGCACGAGATCATCGGAGTATTCCGTCTCCAGCTGGTGCAGTATCTTCTCCATCTGGCGCTGGGTGTCTACGGCATCCTTGAACGCCATCATGGCCACCGTGAGGATGGCGTCCTCACTCTGGAAGGAGAGAAGGTCCTGGTTGAGGAAGCCGATGGTACAGTCTTTGGCTTTGCTGATGGACCCTTCGTCCAGGCGCATTTCACCGTTGATCAGCTTGAGCAGGGTCGATTTTCCACGGCCATTGAGGCCGATGAGGCCGATTTTGTCGTCCGGCTTGATAAACATCGACGCGTTCAGGTAAAGTGCCCTGCCGCCGATGTAATAGGATATGTTCGAGATCGAAATCATGAAGTTCTTGTACAGCTTTCAAAAAAATGTCCCAAAGATACTACTTCTGCCCTCAAAAGATGGTGGGCGCACTTCCGATGCCGCAGGGAAGGCGTATCTTGTAACGCATTTTTCAGGCCAAACTCGTTCGTATGAAATCCATGCACCTCTTTCCCGCCTTGCTGCTCGTATTGCTCTGCTGCAATACCACACCCAAAGAAAACGCTGCTGCTCCGGCTACTGCCGATGCGGACGGCAGTACTGCTGCCATTACGGAGGCTAGTGCCAAGCTCCCGCTCCAGACCATCAAGATGCCTGCGGGCTTTTCCATCGCTGTATTTGCAGAAGTGGAGAATGCCCGTTCGATGGCCATCAGCCCCGGAGGCACCGTGTTTGTCGGCAACCGGGATGAAGACAAGGTTTATGCTATCCGGGATACCAACGGAGACCACGTAGCCGATAAGAAGTGGGTGATCGCGTCGGGGCTGAACATGCCTAACGGTGTTGCGTTTAAGGACGGAGCGCTGTATGTCGCCGAGAACAGTGTTATCTCCCGGTGGGATGATATCGAATCCAAGCTGGCAAACCCGGGCAAACCCACCGTGATCTATGACAAGTACCCGACAGAGGCACACCATGGTTGGAAATACATCGCCTTCGGTCCCGACGGCAAGCTGTATATACCCGTAGGCGCTCCATGCAATATCTGCGAGTCGAAGGATCCCATATATGCCAGTATCACCCGGATGAATCCCGATGGCACAGGGCTGGAGGTCTTCGCCAGCGGTGTCCGCAACACGGTGGGCTTCACCTGGCATCCGCAAACCAAAGAGATTTGGTTCACGGATAACAACCGCGACAGCATGGGAGATGATTTGCCGCCTTGCGAACTCAATACGGCCCCCAAAGCGGGAATGCATTTTGGTTATCCCTACTGCCATGCCGGAACGATCAAGGATCCGGAATTTGGCAGCAAGCGACCTTGTTCGGATTTTACACCCCCGGCAAAGCCGCTGGGCGCTCACGTGGCCCCGCTTGGATTGAAGTTCTATACCGGGTCCATGTTCCCGGAAGCATACCGCGGCCACTTGTTTATAGCGGAGCACGGCTCCTGGGACCGCAGCAAGAAAGTTGGGTTCAAAGTAAGCCTCGTCAAAGTAGAGAACTCCAAAGTGACGTCTTATGAGCCCTTTGCCACGGGCTGGCTCGATGACCAAACCCAGAAAGCATGGGGCCGTCCGGTGGATGTGCTCTTACTCGAGGATGGATCGATGCTGGTCAGCGACGACCGGGCGGGAGTTATCTATCGAATTACCTACAAGGGATAGGAATCAGAAGTCTTCGGCGATTGCGTCGATCTTCTTGCCCTTGTCGATCTGCATTTTCTTCAGTACCGGATAATACCGGTAGGTGAGGCGCAGTTCATTCTTCGAATGATCCTTGAATGTCAGGCTCAGGCTGTCAGTCTTCCAGTTATATGTGTCGGTTGGCAGGATGTAGATTGGTTTCCCAAATGACTTCTGCATGCCCTTCATGAGACGGGTGTCTTTTTGGGTAATCACCAGGATCTCGTAGATCTCATTCTTATAGGCTTTCACTTCGACTTTCTTCACCTTGACTTCGCCGATGGTTTCATAGGCCTCGTCTTCGACGGAATAGAGCTTGACGGGGAATTCATTCTTCTCCAGTGCGTCCTTCTTGAATTCCGCCCCCTTCAGGCTGTCAACACGACTACCGAGTTTGATGTCCTTGAATCCTTTGCGGCGGTCCAACTCGGCCAGGTCCTGGCTGTATGAAAGAAGCGGCAGCGCGAGCAGGAAAAGAAGGCTGAGCGTTTTCATGGGGTTGGTTCTTGAAATTGGATGGGGATAATCACTTTGGTGCGATCCCAGGCGAGTACCAGGTCGGCCCGGTTGTTCTTTGGATCCAGGAGAATAGAAAAGGCCTCATATACGAACTCGGTGACGGGCGTCACCTGCACTTCAAAACGCAGCACGTCCATCTTGGCGTTGTAGTTATAGGCGCCCCACAAGCCAAGGTCCTTGTTGAGGATGATTGTCCAGGATGACTTCTCGGGGATGGTAAAGAGGCTGTAGGTACCCGCTTTCACATCAAGGCCGTTAATCTTCACATCCCGGGTAACGGTTATCTCCGTGGCTTCATTGGCGCCGGTTCTCCAGACCTGCCCATAGGGGACCAGTTCGCCAAATATGACGCGGCCGTGCTTGTGGGGTTGGCTGTAGGTCACTTTGATGTACGTGTCCTTGTATCGGCTGGAAACTGTTGCCATCGGACTTGGCCGAGGTTTGACAGCGTCCTGGGCGAATGAAGCCCCGGAGAGCACGAGGAGAGCAAGGAAAATTACGGTTCGCATCGGCAAAGTCCTGTTCAAAAGTAAGAATTTTGGGGCCATTCTTTACTTTGCAGCATGGATCGCCCCGCCTTTGATGACATCTACATGGAATTGGCCGTCAACCTGGCCAAGCGTTCACACTGCATCAAACGCCATGTGGGCGCCGTGTTGACCAAGGACACGCGCATTATCTCCATCGGGTACAACGGTCCTCCCAGCGGTACGCACAACTGCGACGAGGAGTGGCCTGAAGCAGGCTGTCCCAGGGATTCGCGGGGAGGCTGTTCGCTGGCGATTCACGCCGAGCAGAATGCGATCCTGTATGCTGTTAAGAACAAGACTTCCGTTTCCGGGGCAACGCTGTATGTGACGCTTTCACCCTGCCTTGCCTGCGCCCGGATCATCTTTAGTATGGGGATCGACAGGGTAATTTACCTCAACTCGTATGCCGAGCATAAGGGTCTTCCCTTGGATGAAGGGGTGGAGTTCCTCAACAAGTTTGGTGTCTCCTGCACCCGGTATCACGGCACGTTGTTGAACGTGACGCACATGATCTGACCTACTCGCGGTCCTTCAGGGCCTTCTCGATGTCTTTGATCAGCTTGGCGTTGATGCCTTTGCGTTTGTTGGCCAGTTCGGTTTTGAAAATAGCCAGGGCGCGATCGGCCATCATATAAAGACCTACTGGGTTGCCGTCGTTGCGGAAACTGCCGAGGCACCAGTTGATTTCCGATTGGAGTTGGTAGTCGAGTTCCAGTTCCTGGAGCTTCATCAGTGATTCAACGCATGCTGCCTCGACGAGCGCGGTAGGATTTGCGGATGGTTTCTTCGACGCTGTATCGGATTTCTTCGGAGACTTTGCCGGCGATTTGGGGGCTGCTTTCGGAGCCGCTTTGGTTGCTGCCTTTGCCATATAGGTTGACGTTAGTGAGAGGGCAAAATTAGGACACAAGCCAACGAGGAGAAAGCAATTGCCCGACATTTTGAGGAGGGCCATGCGCAGGGCCGGGCCGAATTCCCCTTAATCAGGCTCCATTGCGCATCGAAAACGGGTGCGTAGAAAGTTGAAAAAACTTCAGTGTTACAAAACAAAAAGGGAAGCAATCCTAGATTGCTTCCCCTTGCTAAAAAGTATTAGGGTGTACCTAATTACTTCTTCTTCTTAGCAGCCTTTTTCTTGGCCTTCTTAGCTTTTTTTGCCATAGCGTTTAAATTTTTAAGGTTAGTAAATGGTTAAACGTATTCGAAGGTATAATAAAATCGTTAACTCCAAAAGTTTTTTGCATTTTTTTTTGAAGTGAGAGATTTTTGTGTAGTCATCATGATCAATTTTTGTTCGCGCAATCATTCCATGATGCGCTCATCAGATGATGTTCACTTCGGTGATCAACTCAACACCAAATTTTCTCTTCACCGACTCCTGAATTTGCTTCGACAGCGCGAGAATCTCTTCACCACTTCCGCCTCCATGGTTCACCAACACCAACGCCTGGTGCGCGTGAACACCGACGCGTCCCACTGACTTTCCTTTCCATCCGCACTGCTCAATCAGATAACCGGCAGGTATTTTAACCAATTGATTTTCAGAGCGATAGGACGGTAGTTCAGGGTGCTCGCGACGGATATCAGCAGCGACAGATTCACTCACCACCGGGTTCTTGAAGAAGCTTCCGGCGTTGCCGGTCACCGCAGGATCAGGTAGTTTGCTTCGACGAATGTGAATCACGGCATCACTCACATCGCGGATGGTTGGCGATGCGATTTTTTTCTCTGCAAGACGCTCTTGAATGGCGCCATACTTTGTATCCAGTCGGTGGTTATTTCTCGTCAGCCTTAAAGTAACACTTGAGATAAAAAAAATTTCTCGCAAGTCGCGCTTAAAGACACTCTCGCGGTACCCGAAATGACATTCTTCCCGTGTGAACGAGCGATGTGTGGAGGAGGAAAGATCAACTCCGTCGACCGAATGCAGTACGTTCTGAATCTCGACTCCGTACGCGCCGATGTTTTGGATAGGAGCGGCTCCAACAGTACCCGGGATGAGCGAGAGGTTCTCAATTCCGCCCCAGTTTTGGTCAAGGCAATAGAGCACGGTGTCGTGCCACACCTCTCCGGCGCCTATCGAGAGCCATACATGGTCGTCGGTTTGCTTTACCACTCGCTTTCCGGCCAGCCGGACCCGTATGACCAGCCCGTCAAAGTCGCGGGTAAACAGGATGTTGCTGCCGCCGCCGAGAATCAGTCGCCGTTGATCTCGGAAAACCTGGTGCCGGGTTAGTTCGGAGAGGGCCTCGAGGCTCGTTATGTCAATGAAGTATCGGGCATTGACCTTCAACCCGAAGGTATTCAGGTGTTCAAGCGAGACGTTTTCCTGGATCGCGATCATCTTTCAGGATCAAGGACGGAAATTTCTGCCAATTTGAAAACGACTGCTGCCGTAATGATTACTGCCGCTTGATGTGCAGCGGTTTTATTCGGAGATTTAACCGAAGGGTCAAGAGCATGAAGATCATTGAATGTCCGCGCGATGCGATGCAAGGTTTGGACGCCTTTATCCCTACCGAGGACAAAGTAGCCTACCTGAATTTGCTGCTGCAGGTGGGCTATGATACGCTGGATGCGGGGAGCTTTGTCTCGCCCAAGGCGATACCCCAAATGCGCGACACGGCTGCCGTGTTTGACCAGCTCGATTTGTCAACGACAGGAACAAAGATTCTGGCCATTGTGGCCAATACCCGGGGGGCGGAGGACGCGTGCCGTCATCCCGCGGTGACGTATGTCGGCTTTCCGCTCTCGCTATCAGAAACTTTTCAGCAGCGAAATACCAATAAGTCGATACCACAGGCGCTGGAGACGCTCAATGAAATCCAGGAGCGATGTACGGCGTCCGGCCGAACACTGGTGGCGTACCTGAGCATGGGATTTGGCAATCCCTACGGTGATCCTTATGACCTGGACATCGTTTCAAAATTTGTCGACATCCTCCATACGCTGCAGGTGAAGATAGTTTCACTTGCCGACACGATCGGCGTGTCAACACCTGAGCAGATTACCTACCTTTTTACCCGCCTTTCCGCCGACTTCCCCGGCCTGGAGATTGGCGCGCATCTCCATTCCAACCCGGCGACCACCCGAAAGAAGATCGAGGCAGCCTATCTCGCGGGCTGCCGACGCTTTGACGGCGCGATGAAGGGATTCGGCGGCTGCCCTATGGCGGAAGACAAACTGGTGGGCAACCTCGCGACAGAGACCATCATTGAATACCTGGTTTCTAAAGGCGATCCGCCGCCGATCAACGAGCATGCGTTTGCCAAAGCGATGCAGGCGGCATCCCGGATCTTCGTCGCCCGCTGATCAACGTGTCATATACATCTTCCCGGGCATGGATACCACCCGGTTTTTGAATTCAAGAGATAACAGGAGCGAGGAGAGCTGCCCCTGGGGAAGCTGCATCAGGTAGGCCAACTCGTCGATGGAGAGGTTTCTCTTCTTTTCCCGCATCAGCGTAAGCAGATCCCGCTCGTTTTCGGGTAGTTCGCTCAGGTCAAGGCTCAACTGCGCATTCTTTTCGATTTGTCCCTGGCTCCAGTTCATGATGTATTCCAGGTCCTTGGTGGATGTCAGCAGGTTTGCCTTGTTGGTCTTGATGAGCCGATTGCACCCGATGGAGTAGGGGCTGTGAATGGTGCCCGGTACGGCGAACACATCCCGGTTGTAGGAGTTGGCAATGTCAGCAGTTATCAATGCTCCGCCTTTCTCCCCGGCTTCGACTACGATCAACGCATCACACATACCGGCGATAATGCGGTTGCGTTGGGGGAAGTTGTGGGCATCAGGCTGGGTGCCGTAATGATTCTCGGTCACCAGGGCTCCCTGGTTTGTCATCCTGGCCGCTGTTTCGTGGTGCGCTGCAGGGTAGATGATGTCGATACCGCTGCCCAGTACGGCGATGGTCGGGAGCCCGTGCCGAAGAGCCTCCTTGTGGGCGTGAATATCAATGCCGTACGCCAGCCCGCTGATCACCTGGACATGATGTGCGGCTAGTCCCTGGACCAATTCCTCGACGCAGGTTCTTCCATAGGGGGTCGCCTTGCGTGTACCGACAATTCCGACTGTTCGCGGGTGGTTGAGGTTTGTGTTTCCTTTGACGTAGATCAGGGAGGGAGCATCTTCCAGGGTCTTTAGCCGTGCCGGGTAAGCCGGGTCGGTGAAGAAGAGGATTTGAACACCGTCTTTTTCCGCTTTGCGAAGTTCAGTTTCTGCCTGGGCCAGTGAAAGTCCGTTGATGATGGCATCAGTCGTGACTTCGCCGATTCCCGGGATTCGCAGCAGGCGGTTTCGTGACTGCTTGAATACCTCTTCGGCAGAACCGCAATAGCTGATCAACTGCTTGATCAAGACATCGCCAACCCCCGGGACAAAATGCAGCGCTAAAAAGTAAATCCGTTCCTGGTCCATGGGCAAGCCCACGCAAGTAACGAATCTCGGTAGTGTGAGGGGAGGATCGGGGGGTCAGGTTTTCCTGACAATTTTGGCTTCTAGTGGAGCCTGTCGCGGATTTCCGTAAGGAAGGTGCGAATGCTGCGCAACGTGTCAATCATCTCCATCTTGTCTTTGATGGCTACGGCATCGTTCTTGAGCATTTCTTTGGCACCGCTGAGGGTAAAACCCTTCTCCTTGACGAGGTGATAGATCACGCGGATCTGATCGATGTCTTCTTTGGTGAACTGGCGGTTTCCTTTGCGGTTCTTCTTGGGCTGAAGAATGTCAAATTCCGTTTCCCAGAAGCGAATCAACGAAGGGGCCACGTTAAACTGCTCAGCCACTTCGCCGATGGAGTAGTAGAGCTTCTCAATTTCCTTTTCCTTGTAGGCCATTCGGTTCGCTTACTGAGTTCGCCGTGCGATAGTTACATGCACTGATGCAAAGTAGCAATTCTTTTGAACTCCAAACAAAGAAGCCAACTTAATTTCTATCGACAAGATGTCAACATGTTGTAATGTGGAATTCACGAAGATGGAATGCAGTGCGTAAACCATTACATCATTCACTTTGGCTGTGATGATTTAAAGGACTGCACCCGTTGACATTCAGAAGCCGATGATTTTCAGTGGGTTTGTTTTAATAATGAAGCAGAAGGGCGTAATTTTGACCCTTGATTGTGATTTGATTTACGCTTTTTCAACTCTTCACCTGACCTGCACCGACGTTTGATGAACTCCGCGACGATACGATCCAAGTTTCTTGAATTTTTTGCCAGTAAGGGGCATCAAATTGTGCCCTCTGCACCGTTGGTGCTTAAGAACGACCCCACTTTGCTGTTCACCAACTCGGGAATGGTCCAATTCAAAGACTTTTTCCTGGGGAACTCGGTTCCGAAGTACAAGCGAATTGCCGACACGCAGAAATGCCTGCGCGTGAGCGGCAAACACAACGACCTGGAAGACGTAGGCCTCGATACCTACCACCACACGATGTTTGAAATGTTGGGCAACTGGTCATTTGGCGACTATTTCAAAGCCGAAGCCATCGCCTGGGGTTGGGAACTACTGACAAAGGTATACGGCTTGCCACCCGACCGCCTGTATGTTACTGTTTTCGGAGGTGATAAGTCCGACAATCTACCCGCTGATAGCGAAGCAGAAGACTTGTGGAGGCCCATCGTAGGCGCCGACCGGATCATTCATGGCAAGAAGAAAGATAACTTCTGGGAAATGGGCGAGGCCGGACCTTGCGGCCCCTGCTCCGAAATCCATATTGACATGCGCTCCGAGGCGGAGGTGAAGAAGGTTCCCGGGCGGACTCTTGTCAACACCGATAACCCCGAAGTAATTGAAATCTGGAACCTGGTATTTATCCAATTCAACCGCCTGGCGTCCGGAGCACTTGAGCCTCTTCCCGATAAGCACGTCGACACCGGCATGGGTTTCGAACGGCTGTGTATGGCAATCCAGGGCAAGACGTCAACGTACGATACGGATGTCTTCAGTCCGCTGATGGAATTCATCAGCAAGCATGCGCATACCACCTACGGCGCATCAACCAAGACCGATGTGGCTATCCGTGTTATGGCTGACCACGTTCGTGCGGTGGCCTTTGCGATTGCCGACGGTCAATTGCCTTCCAACACCGGGGCCGGCTATGTTATCCGCAGGATCCTGCGTCGGGCTGTCCGCTATGGGTTCTCTTATCTGAATTTTAAGGAACCATTCCTCTATCGTCTCGTGCCCTTGCTGGCCGCGCAGATGAAAGAGGCATTCCCCGAACTCCATCAACAGGAGGAATATGTTGGCCGCGTGATTCACGAAGAGGAGCAGTCCTTCCTTCGCACACTGGAACTGGGAATCAAACGGTTTGAAAGCTACATCGCGTCAGCGCCTGGCAAGCAAATCGCCGGCGACTTCGCCTTTGAGTTGAATGATACATTTGGGTTTCCGGTCGACCTTACCTCCTTACTGGGGCGTGAGCGCGGATTCACTGTTGACGAAAAGGGCTTTGAATCAGCGATGCAGCAGCAAAAGGCCAGGTCCCGTTCAGATGCAGCCAAGGAAACCGGCGACTGGACAGTGATTTCGGAAGGAGAGAAGCCGGAGTTTATCGGCTACGAAAATCTTTCTTCCGCTTCACGGCTTATCAAATACCGGAAGGTAAAGCAGAAGAACAAGGAGTTGTACCAGCTGGTCTTTGACAAAACCCCATTCTACGCGGAGAGCGGCGGGCAAGTGGGTGATACCGGTGTGATTGAAGCCGGTGCAGCCAAGCTGACCGTGCTCGACACGCGCAAGGAAAACGAGCTGATCATACATTTGACCGAATCGCTGCCCAGCGACCCGCTGACGGTCATGAACCTGCGTGTTGATGAACGTCGGCGCAAGTTGACCATGAACAACCACTCGGCGACGCACTTGCTTCACGCGGCCCTTCGCCGTGTGTTGGGTAAGCACGTAGAGCAAAAAGGCTCACTGGTCAACGACGAAATTCTACGGTTCGACTTTTCACATTTCGCTGCCCTCACTTCAGAGGAATTGGAGGCGATTGAACGAATGGTCAATGAACGGATTCAGGAGAATATTTCACTGCAGGAGCAGCGCAATGTTCCTATTGAGAAAGCGAAGAGTTTGGGCGCCATGGCATTATTCGGCGAGAAGTACGGCGAGTTTGTGCGCGTCATCACCTTTGATCCTGCTTATTCCATTGAATTGTGCGGAGGCACGCACGTATCCACCACCGGCAACATCGGGTTCTTCAAGATCATTTCGGAAAGCTCTGTGGCCGCCGGCGTTCGACGCATCGAAGCGGTTACCGCTGAAGGCGCCCGGGCTTATATCAATGGTCAGCTGAGTGTGTTGGGTGAGGTGAAGAATCTGCTTCGGCACCCCAAGGACCTGGTGGCCTCACTGGGAAACCTGATCGAGGAAAGGCAGCAGTTGGAAAAGAAGGTTGAGTCATTCAACCAGGAACGCGCCAACCAGGTTCGCGAGAGCCTGGCCGGTACAGTTCAGCATAAGAACGGAACCTCTCTAATCATGGCGCGGGTTTCGCTGCCCGATGCGGAGGCGGTCAAGAATGTGGCTTACGGTCTTCGTAACCAGTATGAGAATCTTCTCCTGGTCATGGCGGCAGAAGTGGCCGGCAAACCCATGGTAGCGGTGATGCTGGGGGAGAAACTGGCGCAGACGCAGAAGTACCACGCCGGCAACATGGTGAAAGAACTCGCCCGGGAAATTGAAGGAGGCGGAGGTGGTCAGCCTTTCTATGCAACGGCGGGAGGGAAGAACCTCGCTGGGTTGGAGCGCGTTTTGTCGCGGGCGCAGGAACTGATCGGCAACGTCTGACCCGGGTGGATGGACGACCTGATTCGCGATTCGTATGATGTAGTCATCGGGCTTGAGATTCACGTTCAACTGAATACCAGGAGCAAGATCTTCAGCAGTGATCCCGTTGTATTTGCAGCCGAGCCCAACACTCAAATCAGCCCCATCACGCTGGCTTACCCCGGCACTTTGCCGAAGCTGAACAGGGAGGTCGTGAACCTTGGCCTTCGAATGGCGTTGGCCTGCCGGTCTACGGTTACCACGCTGCAGCGGTTTGACAGGAAGAACTATTTCTACCCTGACCTTCCCAAAGGGTACCAGCTCACACAAGATCATTCACCTCTCTGCCGCGGCGGGTACCTGTCAGTTCCTACCCGCAGCCGGTCTTTCAAAGTCGAGCTGGAGAAGATTCACATGGAGGAGGACGCGGGCAAATCCATTCATAAAGAGAATGCAGAGGAGTCACTAGTCGACTTCAACAGGGCGGGTGTTCCGTTGCTGGAGATCGTCACCCGTCCGGTGATTGGTTCCTCCGAGGACGCGGCTTCCGTGTTGGCGGAGGTAAGAAAGCTGGTTCGGTATCTTCATATTTCCGACGGAAATATGGAGGAAGGATCGCTTCGCTGCGATGCGAACGTATCCATTAAACCAAAAGGGACAACGGCCCTGGGCAGGAAAGTGGAGATCAAGAACCTTAACTCGATACGCAACCTGAGCCATGCGATTGATTATGATGTTGATCGGCAGATAGAATTGGCTGAAGCGGGGCATCCCGTGATTTCGGAGACGCGTGGATTCGATGTGACCACCGGCAGAACCTTTCCCCAGCGGACGAAGGAGGAACTCAACGACTACCGGTACTTTCCCGATCCGGACATCACGCCGTTGGAGATCACGGAAGATTGGCTTGACGAAGTGAAGCGCAGCTTGCCGGTGTTGCCCGACACCTGGTTTGATCGACTGGTGCATGATTATGGTTTGTCAGCCGCGGATGCCCTGGTGTTGACTGAAACACCGGAAGGAATGGCCTACTATGATGAACTTTGCGGAGAAGGGGTGCGTTACAAAGCGGCTGCAAACTGGATGATTGGTCCGGTAAGGTCGGTTCTCAACGAGAATGGATGGGACATGAAAGCATTTCCTTTGCGGCCGCGACAACTGGCCTTGTTGATCGGCCTCGTCGAAACAGGCCAGGTGAGTTTTTCGTCGGCCGCACAGCGGATGTTGCCCATGTTGATCCAGGCACCCGGTTCACAGCCGTTAGACCTGGCCACATCATTGGGGGTCCTGCAGGTGCATGACGAAGGCGCCCTGGAGAAGGTGGTAGAGGAGGTCATCCGCGAGTACCCGCTCAAAGTGGAGGAATACCACAAAGGCAAGAAGGGAATTGTCGCTATGTTTATGGGCGAAGTAATGAAGCGATCGGCTGGAAAGGCAGACCCGAAGCGTGCAAATGAACTGATCACAAAAAAACTGGAAATGAAATGAAGCAGGTAAGCGTTTGGGTAATGGTGTTGCTCCTGGTCGGATGCGATGGAGATAAGAAACAGGGAGAAAATGTCGACGATAAATCCTGGGAGGTTACCGTACGCGGAAAAGTGAATTTCCCTTCACCCGGTTCCATCATCATTTCAGAGATGCGCCAGACGGCTTCCGCCGTGAAGCCTATTCAGGATACCGTGGTTCTTAAGCCCGACAATACCTTCGAGAAAAAACTTACCCTTCGGGAGCCTGGCTTTTTCCGTATGAACTTCTATCAAAACCAGGTGGTCGATTTGATACTGGACCATAGCGACCTCGAGGTAACGGTGGACGGTAATGGTCCGGGCGGGGCAGCCTCGGTCAAGGGTTCGCCTGACATTGACCTGATCAATCGGGTACAGAAGACCATGAGCGATGCGCAACAGTCGGATGCTGCCAAAGCCATCGAACAGGAGTTTCAAACGGCAGTGCAGCAGAATAACCGTACGCGCATTGAAGAACTCCAGGAGCAGTACATGTCGCTGATGCGCAAAGCGTCTGATGACGTGGCTTCTATTCTGCGAAATGAACCGCCGTCGATGGGACTTATTCATCTGCTGCAGAACAGCGGTCAGTTGGATGCCGACACCTATGGGGATGTATATATTGCCGCCGCGGAGAAATTCAGGAAAGAGTGGCCGGATTTCCAGAGTGGTAAAGACTTTGTGACTTTCGTTGATAAATTGAAAGTCACCGCCATCGGTCAGCCGGCACCGGAGATTTCGTTGCCTGACCCCAACGGCAAGATAGTGACCTTGTCCTCCTTCCGCGGCAAGTACGTCTTGGTCGACTTTTGGGCAAAGTGGTGCGGACCTTGCCGACGGGAAAACCCCAACGTAGTTAAGGCTTACCAGGCATTTAAGGCCAAGAACTTCACCATTCTCGGAGTTTCATTAGATCGCACCCGTGAAGACTGGCTTCAGGCAATAGCCGAAGACGGCCTCACGTGGAACCATGTGTCGGATCTGAAGTACTTTGAATCCCAGGCGGCGAAAGACTACAACATCAATGGCATACCGTTCTCGATCCTGGTAGACCCGGCCGGAATGATTGTCGCGAAGAACCTGCGCGGCAATGCACTTCACAAGAAGCTGGCAGAGTTCCTGAACTAAGCGAGCCTTAATAGTCAGTAAAAACGAAGGAGAGCAGGTTGGCGCCCATCTGCAAGGCTTCCTGCCGTTTGCTTTCCGGGTCGTTGTGTATCCGTTGATCTTCCCAACCGTTGCCCAGGTCGCACTCAAAGGAATAGAAGACTACCAGGCGGCCTTCATAAATCAACCCGAAGCCCTGTGAGGGTTTGCCGTCGTGTTCGTGAATCTTGGGCAATCCCTTGGCAAAGTTGAACTTCTGGTGGTAGACCGGGTGATCAAAAGGCAGCTCGACGAGGTCAAGTTCAGGAAAGACCTTCTTCAGTTCGATTCGGATGAACTTGTCCAGGCCATAATTGTCGTCGATGTGAAGGAACCCGCCGCCGGCCAGATAGTTGCGGAGGTTTTCTGCCTCTTCAGGTGAAAAGACCACGTTGCCGTGTCCTGTCATGTATACATAAGGGTAGGAGAAGAGGTCGCGGCTGCCGACATCAACGGCATCTTCTTCCGGTGACAAGTTCATACCCAACTGCTCATTACAGAATTTTGCCAGGTTGGGAAGTGCGGTCTTGTTGGCGTACCAGTCGCCACCGCCGCCGTATCGAAGTTTGGCCAGCTTCAATTGACCCATGGATGGCAGGGCGGTTACCAGGATAAGGGTCAGGCCCATGAATCCATGCAGAACAGCCTTTTTAAGGGTTTTGGCGTACATTTTGCGATGTTTGTAAAAAAATCCTGACCGCCAGTTTAAACCCCCGGCGGGTTTTGACATCTAACCGACAAAACAACAAAAAACCGACCATGAAAACTATGCCAACGCGAACCGCCATGAAGGTCCTCAGCCTGACAGCCACGGCGTTATTCCTTTTCTTCAGCTCCTGCAAAGAGCAGGACACGATCAGTTTCTCGGCTGACGATAATTCCAACCTTCAGAGCGAGGCCAGCATCGACGCACAGTCGGAAGACCTTTCTGATTTGTCGGGTGTGGCTATGACCGCTGACGCCGGCACATCGACCGGCGGCCGTGCAGGTGATGTTGCTGGAAATGCAAGAAGCATTGTCATCAGCGATACGCGCTTCCAATGTGCTACGGTAACTCTTGAATTTGCTGCCGATAACAACCCGTCCAATCCGGCCACGATTCACGGTTACATAACCATCGACTTCGGCACAGGCTGCACGGGACCTAACGGCCGTACACGAAAAGGAAAGATTCATGTTGAATTCATGGGTGCTCGTTTCCTCCCGGGTTCAACGGTGACGATTACCACCGAGAACTACTCCATTGACGGCATCAAGATTGATGGTACCCGCACGGAAATCAATTCTACCGGAAGCACGGAAAACGCGCCGAAGTTTACGATCAACGAGGACGTAACCGTAACCTTCCTTGACAATACCACGGCCACCCGTACTTCAACCCGTACCCGCACGTGGAACCGCGCCGCCAATCCCCTCGAGGATACGTGGACTGTTACCGGAAGCGCTTTCGGCACGACACGGAAAGGCAAGGATTATGTGATGACGATAACCAATCCCCTGGTCTTTAAGCGCGCTTGCGCCATCCTCAGCAAATTGGTACTACCGGTTCAGGGCACGAAGGAACTGATTGTCGGTTCCAACGCGGATGCCAAGAAGATCACTACCGATTTCGGCGACGGAACCTGCGATTTGAAAGTTACCATCACGATTAACGGCCGCTCCAAAGATGTTTCTCTGTCAGCGACCGGAGACTAAGAGCAAATAGGTTTAAGGTGAACCGCCCTGGCAACTGCCGGGGCGGTTTTTGTTTTTAGGAACCGGCTAAATATCGAAGCGATGTAGTTTATTTGTAGCCGATGCGTCAATACCTCGACCTGATGCGGGATATCCTGGACAAGGGTACCCGGAAAATGGATCGGACAGGAACCGGAACCCTATCCGTCTTTGGACGCCAAATGCACTTCGACCTTCAAGAAGGATTTCCACTGGTGACCACTAAGAAGCTGCACCTCAAGTCAATTATCTATGAGCTACTCTGGTTCCTTCGCGGCGATACCAACATCAAATACCTCAATGACCATGGCGTCAGCATTTGGGACGAATGGGCCGACGAACGGGGAGAACTAGGTCCCGTTTACGGGTCGCAGTGGCGCAGCTGGCCGGCACCCGATGGTCAGCATATCGATCAGATTGCCAAAGTTGTGAATCAGATCAAAGAAAAGCCTCATTCCCGCCGGCATATGGTCACTGCCTGGAACCCTGCAGAAGTGGATAAGATGGCGCTGCCGCCGTGCCATGCCCTATTTCAATTCTATGTGGCAGAAGGCCGACTTTCCTGCCAGCTCTATCAACGAAGTGCCGACTACTTTCTTGGCGTCCCATTCAATATTGCCAGTTATGCCTTGCTCACCCATATGATGGCACAACAATGTGACCTTCAACCGGGTACGTTTGTCTGGACGGGGGGAGATGTTCATTTGTACCTGAACCATCTGGAACAAGCCAAGCTGCAATTGGCGCGTCAACCGTACAGCCTGCCGCAGTTGCTAATTCACCGGAAGCCCCCTTCAATCTTCGACTACGAGTTCGAGGATTTTGAAATTGCCAACTACCAGAGCCATCCATCGATCAAGGCGCCCATTGCCGTTTGAATAAGCTTACGGCTTGATTTAGCACCCCGAAATCCTATTTTTGTGGCCTTTTATGAGGAATTAGGTAATACCTACATCCTTTTGGGTGAAATTCCGTATTGAGAAGGCGTATGCAAGAGAAAAGCAGTGTTTTCGACATGATAGGTCCGGTTATGATCGGCCCATCCAGTTCGCACACTGCCGGTGTGGTCCGGATAGGTCTCACCGCCCATAAGGTGCTGGGCGGTATTCCCGAGGAGGCTGAGATCACCTTCTATAATTCCTTTGCGAGGACATATGAAGGCCACGGCAGCGATCGGGCCATCCTTGCCGGTCTGATGGGCTATAAGACCGATGACAAGCGCATTAAAGAAGCCATCGACCTGGCCCCAAAGGCAGGACTTGGCTATAAGTTCAAATCGGTGGGGAATGCTTCAACATTTCATCCCAATTCTGTTCGGGCCAAAATCCGCAAAGGGGAGAAGACTGTAGAGATACTCGGGGAGAGCCTGGGCGGAGGGATTATCAACATTGCCCAGGTCAACGGCTTCAAGGCCGGGTTCAGCGCCAACCTGCACACGGTGATCATCACGGCGGGAGATGTTAAGGGCAGTGTCGCTTTCATCGCCAACGTGTTGGCCAACGACGACTGCAACATTGCCACCATGTCCGTCTCTCGCAGAGGCAAATTCGATTTGGCGTGCCTGGTGCTTGAAATGGACTCAGGAATACGTCCTGTAACATTAGAGTATCTCAAGAGTCTTAATTGGGTGAAAGAAGTCATCTATATACCTGAAATCTGAACCGAACAATCAATGAAGTTTACTATGTATCGAGTTGTCGCCGCCTTCCTTATTCTATCTACTGGATTTTTTGATGCGGCAGCACAGGAAGTGAAGAAATGGACATTGAAGGAGTGCGTGGATCTCGCGCTGGAAAAGAACCTGCGGATCAAGCGAGGCGTATACGGCGTTGAAACCGCCCGGGCCAACCTGCTTCAGGCAAAAGGCTCATTCCTGCCGACCATCAACGCGTTTGGTTCGTATACAAACAACTATGGTCGCGCGTTGAACCCAACGACGAACCTCTTCGTCGACCGCAACTCGACTGCCATTTCTCCCTCCGTTTCCGGCAACCTTCCGTTATTCCAGGGCTTGCGCATACAGAATTCATTCAGGCAAAGCCAGCGCGACATGCTGGCTTCCAAC
>JBGAPO010000016.1:0-116895 GCA_044221195.1 Cyclobacteriaceae bacterium | reverse complement strand
CACCTATTTGTCATTGCCTCTTTTGTCACGGGGTTGATTGCCGCATTTTCTTACTGGCGCGCCACGGTGGTATCCGATGGTGTACAGCAGCCGCAATGGATCATGAACGGCCGATCGGCATTCATCGTTCACGCATTTACCGTGGTCGGCATCATCGTCTGTCTGTTCTTCATCATCTATCAGCATTATTTCGAATACCACTATGCCTATGCCCACTCCTCGCGGCATTTGCCGGGGCAGTATATGATTTCTTGTTTTTGGGAAGGTCAGGAAGGGAGTTTTTTGCTTTGGATGTTCTGGCATGCTGTAATAGGCATTTTTCTGATTTTCAGCCGGCAAAGTTGGGAAGGACCTGTCATGAGCATCTTTGCACTTGTTCAGGCGTTTCTGGCATCCATGATCCTCGGTGTTGTTATACCCGGACTCGAGCTCAAGATCGGCAGCTCACCTTTCATTCTTCTCCGAGACGCCCTGGCTGATCCGATATTCACGCTGCAACCAGATTTTATTCCAAAAGACGGCAATGGACTTAACCCACTGCTCCAGAACTATTGGATGGTCATTCATCCGCCAACGCTTTTCCTTGGGTTTGCCCTTACCCTCGTTCCTTTTTCATTCGTCATGGCCGGTTTGTGGCAACAGAAATACGTTGAGTGGATCAAGCCGGCATTGCCGTGGACGCTGTTGGGTGGTGCCATCCTGGGACTCGGCATACTGATGGGCGGATATTGGGCCTATGAGACCCTGAGTTTTGGCGGTTATTGGAACTGGGACCCCGTCGAAAACGCGGTTTACGTTCCGTGGCTTGTCTTAATTGCATCGCTGCACTCGATGCTGGTCGCCAAGAACAACGGGTCAGGGCTCAAACTCTCCGTCATTCTTGTGCTTGCGGTCTTCCTTCTCATACTCTATTCAACTTTCCTCACCCGCAGCGGGATTCTTGGGGAGGCTTCCGTTCATTCCTTCACCGACCTGGGATTGTCAGGACAGTTACTCCTTTACTTATTGTTCTTCACCATTGCCGCTGTCTTTTTGACGGCTAAGCATTGGAAGAAATTGCCAGCTACAGAGAAAGAGCTATCCACTTATTCCCGTGAATTCTGGATCTTTCTAGGGGCTGCATCCCTGTGCCTAATGGGCTTCCAGGTTCTTGTTCCCACTTCAATTCCGGTATACAACAAGATTGTCGAAATCTTCGGCCTTCGATCTAACCTCGCTCCTCCGGCAAACCAGATTGAGTTTTACTCCCGTTTCCAGCTATGGTTCGGAGTCGCCGTTGCCCTAATCTCGGGCACCGGTCAGTTCTTCTGGTGGAAGAAGATGGACAGAACCAAACTGAAGGAGGAATTGCTTACCCCCATATTGATCAGTCTTGTCTTACTGGCTGCTCTCATTGTCCTGACACGTATAACACAGCCGACCTACATGATATTGGCGCTTTCCGGGGTGTACGTCATCGTAGGAAACAGCCGGGTACTGTATCGAACCTTAAAATTGAATCCCAGACTTTCCGGGGGCGCCGTGGCGCATATCGGTTTGGGGCTGATGCTGATTGGCATTTTATACTCTTCCGGATATTCTAAAGTCGTATCGCTCAACAACACGGGGCTCTTATACAACCGCGAAATGGGCACCGAATTCAACCGGGATAACCTTCTGTTATTCATTAACGAGCCGCGGACAATGGGCGGCTACGAAATTGAATTTCTTGGGGAACGGCTTGAGCCGCGGGAAAAGGCCGGATACGTTAAACGAAGCGATGTTGAAACAACGCAGGATCCTTTCAAAGTGGTTGCCAAACGCAACATCGTTTATAAAGATGAGGTCCTGTACCAGGCAAAAGACACATTTGAAATCTACCCGGAGAATACTTTCTACGAGATCCAACTTCGACAGGAAGGCGAGGTCGTGGCAACCCTGTATCCGAGAGTTCAACTGAATCCCGGCATGGGGGGCATTCTTCCATCGCCTGACATTCGCAAAAATTTTGACCGGGATTTGTACACCCATGTATCTGCGCCCATGAATCGTGAGGCAGAGCCGGAATGGTCTGCCATGGAAGAACTCCACGTTACACCTGGAGAGAAATTCTTTATCAACGACTATGTTGCCGTCATCGACAAGGTAGAGCGAGTTCTTGAAATACCGGGGCTGCGACTCACCAACGACGACGTGGCCGTCCGGATAGTCATCAAAGTGGAGGGCGAGCATGATACGCACCTCCTGGAGCCCTTGTTCTTAATCCGAAATCGGACCGAGGTTGGTCGGGTTCCTGCCGAGACAGGAGAACTCGGCGTGCAAATCACTCTGCTGAATATTCATCCGGACAAGAATGAATTTGTGCTTGGCCTGCAGACCCGTCAAAAGGACTGGGTGATTATCAAGGCCATGGAGAAGCCGTATATCAATGTGCTTTGGCTGGGCACCGGACTCTTAACGCTTGGATTCCTGATTGCCATGGTCCGCCGCTTTCGCGACGAATCCCGGATGGCTAATGCGCCGCAATAAGCTTACCGATAATTCCATCGACCGTGATGCCATCAGCCTCTGCCTTGAAGTTACGCACCATTCGGTGACGAAGCACTGCAGCAGCGATCGCGCGCACATCCTCGATGTCCGGTGAAAATTTCTTATTCAGCAGCGCATTGCATTTGGCCCCCAGTACGAGATACTGCGATGCCCTGGGTCCGGCTCCCCATTCCAGGTAATCGTTTGCAATCGCTGAGCCATTTCTGCCCGGGCGGGTCATGTGACTGAGCTTCACCGCATACTCCACGACATTGTCTGCTACAGGAACTCTGCGCACCAGGTGCTGAAAATATACGATGTCCTCAGCGGACAATACCTTTTGAACCGAAGCCACATCATCCGCAGTCGTTGTCTTTACGATCTCCAGCTCCTGTTCGTAGGTTGGATAATCAAGGAAAATGTTGAACATGAAGCGATCCAATTGTGCCTCCGGGAGAGGATACGTGCCCTCTTGTTCAATGGGGTTTTGTGTGGCCAGTACGAAGAAGGGTTTCGGCAGGTCATATCGCTGCCCGGCAATGGTCACTGCATATTCCTGCATCGACTCCAGCAAAGCCGCCTGCGTCTTCGGCGGGGTGCGGTTGATTTCATCGGCGAGAATGATATTGGCAAAAATGGGGCCGCGCACAAAATGGAAGTTTCGCTCCTTGTCCATGGTTTCTGCCCCAACGATATCAGACGGCATCAGGTCCGGAGTGAACTGTATTCGCTTGAACTGGAGGTCAAGTGCGTTGGATATGGTTTGAACCAGCAGCGTTTTGGCGAGACCGGGCACTCCGACCAGCAACGAATGTCCCTGACAAAATATCCCCGTCAGCACCAATCGGATCACCTCGTCCTGACCGACTATCACCCGGGCAATCTCGTTGGTTAGTTTTCCGTACGCCTCCGACAATGCGTTGGCTGCTTCAATATCATTGGCGTATCGTTGCATCCGAATTGAATGAGTTTAAGAATGATTATTGGAGGATTCCGCAACTGTCAAAAGACGGATCGAGCTTGATGAACACATCATTCTTGGCCTTCTCGAACCACTTGGACAATATCTTATCGCGCTTCTCCGCCTCCGCGGCCGCCTGGATTCGATGCCAGTCGTCTTTCAGGTTAGCCTGGTGAGGAGGTTGGCGTCCCTTGAAGTAAAGTATACGCACCGCGTCCTTGCCGTCATCTGTTCGATAAACCGTGGGTCGACTGATATTTCCCACCTTCATGGTATCAATATTGAAGTAAACTACGGGATCCATGTCTTTAACCGAAATCTTGGTGCCTCCGTCCTCGTCTGTAAAAAATCCTCCAAAGCCCTTGGTGCGCTGATCATCCGAATACTTCTTGGCGGCGTCTTCAAATGAAATGCTGTCCCTGATGATGGCTAGCCGCAGGCTGTCGAGGTATTTCTCTGCCCGGGCAAGGTCTTGCCGCGACGGAACAGCGGAAATCAAAATGTGACGAGAGTTGTATTCGTTACCCCGGCGGTCAATTAACTGCATGATGTGAAATCCAAACATGGATTCAAACGGCTGTGAAAACTCACCCCGTTTGAGTTTGAACGCCATGGCTTCATATTGCGGCACCATAGCCCCCCGACCCACATAGCCCATCTCGCCACCGTTGTATTGCGCACTCGGGTCTTCTGAATATTTCTTAGCCAGCTCATGGAAGTCCTCTCCGTCAAGAATCCGTTGACGAATCTCGTTGAGCTTCTGTTTGGTTTCCAATTTCTGTGCATCGCTGATGGATGCCTTCTTTACAATTTGTGCTACCACCACATCCGCAGAATAGAATGGCAGGCTGTCCGGGGGGATTTTACTGAAGAAGCGCTTCACTTCGGAAGGCGTAACGCTGAGTCCTTTCGTGATCTTGCGCTGCATGGCATTGCCCATTAACTGTTCCCGAATCTGTTCACGCAATTCCAATTTTATTTGCTCAAGGGTTTTTCCATAGGTCCGCTCAAGCTGTTCCGGGGAGTTGCCTGAATTCTGCAGAATCATGTTCATCCGCTGATCGGTGTTGTTGTCAACCTCCAGGTCAGTGACAATTACCGAATCGATTTCCGCCTTGGCCACCAGCAGCTTGTTAGTTACCAGCTGGCCGAAAATGCCGCATCGGGCTTGCTCCGAAGCCCTTCCTCCATTGGTCAGGTAATTCTGATAGGCGCCTTCAAATTCAGAATTCAGGAGGATGTAGTTATCCACCTTGGCAATGATCTTATCTACCACAAAGCCTTTCGCCGGCTGGGCTACACTAATCCTGGCTACAGAAAGTACCAGGAAACTAGCGGTCAAAAATTTCAAAATTCTTCTGTTTGACGGCATTTTGATAAACTTCGTTCTCCAAAGTCCTCGCAAGTTCAACTTTTCTTTTGTTTAACAGAATATTCCGGATGTCTTCTTTTACGAATTCGAGCGGGGATACGTTATCCGAAATCTTGTATTCATCCACTTTCAGGAAATAAAGGAAATCCGCATCGCCTGTTTCGTAGTAGGGATTCGTTTTGAGGAACTGGATTTTGTTCGGGATTTCCGCCATGGGGCTGTTGGCCACCAACTTGTCAAATTCAATCCACAAACTGTCACCCAGATGATAGGCGGAAGAAAAGCTCAGGCAATATGACTTCAATTCATCGAGGTCTTTCAGTTTGCGAGAAAAAATCATGTCCTTAATCTTATTCGTTCGGGGAGCTGTTTTGGGCACCTTAATGTAGGTGCCCTTGACAATATTCTGCTTCAGCGCAAAGTTGTCGAGGTGTCCATTGTAGTAGTCGACAATTTCTTGCTCTGTAATGGTGTCGTTGAGGTGTTGACGGATATAGTAATTCTGGTATTCATACCCGATCAGGCTGTAACGGTAGTCAAGCACCTTCCGCTCCACCTCCGCTTCATCGATATTCATCTTGCGGGTCGCTTCCTGGATAATGAGCTGCTTTCGGATCCAACTGTCAATGTAGGCGCTGACGCGAGCCGAGCTGTCCTCTGTCGAAGTATTTTTTTGCACAATCCCCACAATGTCGCTCTCATAGAGGTAAACATCATTTACCCGGGCAATCGGCCGGGGTCCGCCAGGTGCAGATTGCCGATCTTCTTTCTTCCATCGAATCAGTTCGCATCCGCTCACGAGGAAAATGAGCAACGCCAGTCCAATGAATGAGCAGGTCAGTTTGTGGTTCATGGCTTCGTCAATTCCTGAATAACGAATTTCTTTCCCTTCCCATTCATACGGACAGGGTATTTTGTTCTGAGCTCCTTGACCCACTTCTTTTCCAGGTAGTCCTGGTAGTCGGAAATGGCTTGGGCCCGGATTTCATCCAGTCCCCGGACACCCGCAGGCACCAGGCTGCTCACCTGAACAAGGCAAAAGTTATTGTCCACACGGACAGGATGGATTCCCAGGGTTTTCGGAACCCGATCTACTGCTTTACTCTCGCCCGCCGCGAAGTTGCGAGGTCCCTGAACGGAGCGAAATGCTCTTGCCTGATCCTGGCTAATGGTATCTCCGGATGCGATCCGGCTCTTGATGTCCTGGAAGAAAACCGAATCATTGGTTGAAAATATTGTAGCACGGACACGATCGCCGGCCGCGTATTTGGTTCGATTGGCGTTGTAGAAGTTTCTCAAACCTACCGTATCATCAGAGGCCCTATTCCACACTTCCTTTTCCATGATGGTAAACAGTAGAATCCCCTCCCGGTATTCATTTACCAGGTTTCGGTATTCCGACTTCGTTTTCAGCAACTCCTCTTCTTCCAGCATTTCCATCGTGTCACGCGCGAACTTCCTGATCAACTGATCCATTATCGCCGCAGGGGCGTTGGTCTGTGGCTGTTGCTCTTCCAAGACGAAGGAGACAAACTGTGACACCGTATACGGGCGGGCGCCCATCATAAACAATGTCTGGGGCAGCAGTTCACGTGATCCCCGGAAGTGCCACCGGCCACTCTGGAGGGAGGTGTCTGCCAGAAGAAGCAGTTGAGATTTTACATCGAGCTGCTCAACGAATCCATGCGATTTAAGTCGCTGATTGACGGCGCGTTCTTCTGCAATTTTGTAACGATCATCGCGGCTAATGCGCTTGCGGAGAGATTCCTGCGCTGTCTCAAACGAAGGAACCGGAATCCTCCGCTCCAACCGGACAATGTGCCAGCCATAGGCTGATTGGAAAGGGTCAGAAATATCGCCGGATGTGTGGAGTGAGAAAGCCACGTTCTCAAATTCAGGCACCCCGGCGAGGGCACCTATCCCAAAGGGGCGAAGCCTTCCGCCGGTATTCTTGGTGGATTGATCATCCGAGTATTCCTTGCAGAGCTCATCCCATGACCTGCCGTCCTGAAGTTGATTATAGATTTCGAAAATCTTGGTCTTCACCCGCTTGTCATCTGCCGTCCCGGTCCGAAGAATGATGTGTGAGACCTCCACCTCACCGCGCGCCAATCGGCGGTCGGTCACGCGGATCAAATGATACCCAAAACGCGTTCGTACGGGCGTCGATACTTCTCCAGTCTTCAAGTTGTATGCGGCTTCCTCAAAGGGGTAGACCATTTGAAGCACCGTGAAATAGCCGAGATCTCCACCATTGGCACGCGCCGTCGGGTCCTCTGAACTGGTTCTCGCCAACGAGGTGAAATCCTCTCCGGCCATTATCCGTTCCCTCAGTTTCATGATTCTTTGAAACGCGGCCAGTGTATCTGCCGGCGGCGCGTCACTCTTGACAGAAACGAGCACATGAGATGCACGAACCTCCAACGTCATGCGCTCATAGGCCTGGCGGGTGAGCTGGTTCAGCACATCATCATCGCTGATATAGGGCTTTCTCAACTCGGATCGATACGTAGCGAACTCTTTACGAAATGTCCGTGTCGTATCATAGCCCCGAGCCGAGGCTTCCGCTACTTTGGTCTTGAAGGTTATTAACAAGTCCAGGTATTCATTCACCTTGACCTCCGTATGATCCTCCTTCTTTGGATGATTCTTCCGGAAGAGATAGCTGAATTCATCGGTCGTGACCTGGTTTCCGGCTACCGTAAACAGGGTCATCGGTTTTGGACCTGCCATACTTGTCGGCTGGGCAAAAACATGGCCGCCAAGCTGGCAAAGCACGAGAAATAGCCAAAATCGCACCGTTGTCTTATCTAGTAACCTGCAAAAATACGAGGTAGGCCGGGAACGACAAATGCTTCAGCTGAGTTGCTTGGTCAGCTGGCATACGAATCGGCCATTTCTGGAATAGTATTTTACGTCGTCCATGATTGACTTCACCAGACGAATTCCCAATCCGCCCTTTCGCTTTTCATGAACCAGGTTATCGAGGGCTGGCTCACTGAATTGGTTGATGTCAAACATTTCGCCATCATCGGTTATCTCAAATACAAGCTGGCCTTTCTTCGGTATATCAATGCTTATCTCGAGGTAGTGATCGGGATTGCACTGGTGAGAATGAATCATGAGGTTTGAGCACATCTCGTCCAGGGCCAGGATGATCTCGTTCAGCACAACATCGGAAGACACGTGCGTCCGCAGGGACTTCCGGACGAAATCCCTGATGCCCTTGAGATTCTCAAGGCTGCAGCCGATTTTATGCCGATAGCTCATGCAGCAGATTCTTGGCGTCTTGCTTGGTGGGTCGAATATGAAGAAGATTGGCGAGTCCCAGGATCTGAAAGGTATTCAGCACCTTGTCCTTCATGCCAAACAGCACCATGGCGATTTTCTTGTCTTTGAACTCTTCGATGTACGACATAAATACTCCCAACCCCGCAGAAGAAATATACTCGAGCGCACTGCAGTCCACCAGGATCCTGGTAAAACCCTCGCCAACACTTTTGGCAATGGCAAGGTCAAGCTCGATGGATGAACTGGCGTCGATTTCACCGACGACTGCCAGGATATCAGCCCCGTCTTCCTGTAAGCGCTTAATGTGGACCATAGGATTCTAACGTATTTAGGTTTTTATAGTTCTCACTTCCTGAATTTCACAATCATTGTCGTGTAGTCGTCGTCGATCTCCTCGGTGCCGGTATATTCATATAAGCGCTGGATCAGGCGTTCCTGCATTTCCCGGGGGGTGGAGGACGCAAACTCCAGCATAATCTCGCGAAGGCGCTCGAGGCCAAATTCTTCTCCCTTGGGATTCTTGGCCTCCGTGATGCCATCGGTGTAAAGAACCATTACGTCTCCTTCCCCGTAAGGAATGGCATTGTTCTCCACAAAATTGCAATAGTCCTTACCCCTCACCATTCCCAGTGCTGCACCCTTGTCGTTCAGATAAACCGCAGAACTCTTTTCCGCACAATAGTATAATACCGGGCAATGGCCCGCACGACTGTAGTGAATTTTCTTCTCTTTGGCATCTACAACGAAGTAGGTCGCGGAGATGAACGAACCGCGCTCCAGGCAGTACTTCAATGCCTGGTTGGCTCGAATCATGAACTCTTTGGGGTCCAATGCTTGCTGGGCCAGGCTGTGAAAGATTCCTTTCATCTGCGACATGTGAAACGCTGCAGTTGTCCCCTTCCCGGACACATCGGCGATGATCAACCCAACCTGGTCATCCGAAATACGCAACGTGTCGTAGTAGTCGCCGCCCACTTCATCCGCCGATTCTGAAAATGCGGAAATCTCGAAATCCGGACCGGACTCGAGCTTGTCAGGCAGAAGGCTCTTTTGAACTGTCTTGGCAATCTTCAACTCTTCCTTGTAGCGCTCCGTCTGAATGGCCTCCTTCATCAGCCGGAAGTTCTCAATGGAAATGCCCGCCTGATTGGCAAATGCCGCAACGATTTGGGTCATCTCCTTGTTGAATCCATCCGGCAGTTCTTTCAGCAAGGCAAGTGTTCCAATTTTCTCTCCCTTCACTTGCACCGGGAATGCCATAATTGAGCGGAACCGAATTCCCTTGAGGGAACTGAGATGAGCGGATAGGTTGCGGGTGCGGTCCGTGCTTTGGTCGAGTACTCCCTTAACGTTGCGCCCATTCAGGTGCTGTTGAATGCGCAATGCCTCGGCTTCAGGAATATTGCGAGTTTGAAGCCGGTACTGTTCGTGATCTCCTTTTATTTCCAACCATGCGGCGTCGGCAAATACGGAACTTACGGAGCTTTCCAGCAATATATCGTACACGCTCTCTTCACTTTGCTCGGTCTGCACAGACTGGCTGATCCGTTGAAAATTTACCACCTCTTCCAGTTTTTGCTCGAATACGGAGGAAGTTGGCAGGTTGAAGAGAATGACGAGAAACGAGAAGATCCCGTAAAGAATGACGAATGAGAAAAGGTAGACATTGAATACGTGACCATTAAACTCAAGAAAGGCAGTTGACTGGGCGGCGATTTCTTCTGAAAACCTGTTGGTCGTGTAAAAGAAGTATCCCAGGTAGAAGAAGGCCAGCATGAGCAGCAACAGACTCGTCCATTTTTGACGAAAGTTGAGGTATGCCACCCATTTCATGTTTGCTGACAACACCAGGGCGATCAGGCCGGTCAGTATGCTAACCGTGGTAAGAATCCATTCCTGCTGGAAGAGTTGAACGATATCTGATACGAGCACCAGCAAAAGCGCAACCTCGAAGAATGTCCAGCCGCGCATCAGCCATTTCGACTTCTGGTACAGTATCAAACGCTTCCAGGAAGTAAACGAGGCAATCAGGAAGCTGATAAACAAACCGAGATTCATGAGGTATTCCACCTCGATGAAGAAAATATTGGATGACAGTTTGGTCGAGCCGAGAAGAAAATCAAGCAACCGAAGGGTAAGGGAAAGCACAGTGGCTACCAGGCCGGTGGCAAATACCCGCCACAACAAATCGGTGAAGTTCAGCGACTCGTCCCGCTCAATCTTGAATTTGTAGTAGTAGTACAGGCTGATCACATACAGATCCAGCATGACCTTGGGCAACCAGGTCGGCAGGTCCGGTGTGAGTCCTTTGAGGTCGCTAAAAAGAACCGTGACATCTGAAAAGACCATCACCAACCAAGCCACCGTGGCGGCAAGGAATGCAAATCGAGCTAGTGCTTTGGTCTTCACAAACGGCGTCTTTCAGTCCCCGGAATACGGGGCCCGCTAAGATCGCAAGTTTTTAGAAACTTACTTTCTGCTATAATTCGGGGCTTCCCGGGTAATCGTTACATCGTGCGGGTGATTCTCAATCATCCCGGCAGATGTAATCTTAACGAACTTTGCCTGTTTGAGTTTTTCAATGTTCCGGGCACCGCAGTATCCCATCCCTGCCTTCAGGCCGCCCACCAGCTGATAGAGGACCTCGGAGACCAGTCCCTTGAACGGCACCCGGCCCGAAATTCCTTCCGGGACCAACTTCTTAATGTCGTCCTCCACGTCCTGGAAATACCGATCCTTGGAACCACCTTCCATGGCCTCGAGCGATCCCATGCCCCGGTAGGTCTTGAATTTCCTTCCCTCATAGATAATGACATCTCCCGGGGCTTCTTCGGTTCCTGCCAGCAATGATCCGATCATGATACAATCTGCTCCGGCGGCGAGTGCTTTGACAAAATCACCCGAAAACCGAATGCCACCATCGGCGATGACTTTTACACCCGAGCCTTTTATGGCCTTGGCCGCTTCGTACACGGCGGAGAGCTGCGGCAGACCGACTCCGGCGACTACGCGCGTGGTGCAAATGCTTCCCGGGCCAACACCCACCTTGATGGCATCTGCTCCTGCCTTTACCAAGGCTTTCGCCGCTTCTCCTGTAGCTATGTTGCCAACCACCAGGTCGAGATCGGGAAATTTTTTCTTCACGTTCTTCGCGGCGTCAATCACTCCTTTTGAATGACCATGGGCAGTATCGATGCTGATCACATCCACGCCAGCCGTGCGGAGAGCCTCAATGCGGGCGAGCATATCGGCCGTTACACCGACTGCGGCACCGACGCGAAGTCGTCCAAACGTGTCGTGGCATGCATTCGGTTTGTTCTTCTTCTTGCGGATGTCTTTGTAGGTTACCAGGCCTGTCAGTTTTCCTTTCTTATTGACGATGGGAAGCTTCTCAATCTTGTACTTCTGCAGCATCACTTCAGCCTTGTCCAGCGTAATTCCCTCGGGTGCAGTAATCAGTTTGTCTTTGGTCATGATGTCCTCAACCGGAAGAGACAGATTCTTCTGAAAGCGGACGTCCCGGTTGGTAATTATTCCCACCAGTTTACCATTACCATCGACCACCGGAATTCCGCCGATCTTGAATTCGCGCATGATCTTCTCTGCGTCGCGAACTGTAGAATTCCCCCGCAGGGTGACCGGGTCGAGAATCATGCCGCTTTGCGACCGCTTGACTTTCCGCACCTGCTCGGCCTGCTGTTCAATGGTCATATTCTTATGAATGAAGCCGATACCCCCCTCCAGGGCTACGCTTATGGCCAGCGCCGATTCCGTTACGGTATCCATTGCCGCTGACACAATGGGAATATTCATTGAAATGTTTCCGGTAAGATGCGTCAGCGTGCTTGTTTCACGGGGCAACACCTCGCTGTAAGCGGGTACCAGGAGGACGTCGTCGTAGGTGAGGGCTTCGAAAAGGAACTTGGCGGGATCGAGTGCCATGGCAAATAAGTTTGGATACTTTATTTGCCGGTCAAAGGTAGATGAAATTGTTGATATGACAACCACAAGCCGCCAGCAGTGGCTGGACCGTGTCGTATATTTGAACCCGGGAGCGTCCGCCAAAACAACGCATTCAAACATCGCATGAAACACTTATTGGTACTTCTTCTCATCCATGCCAGCTCTGTCAGCATCGCGCAGATTCAGACAGGAAAGGCGTCTTTCTATGCCGATAAATTTGAAGGCCAAATGACGGCCAGTGGCGAAAAATATCGCCACAGCAAACTTACCGGCGCCCACAAGACCCTCCCTTTTGGCACGGTGGTGCGTGTTACCAACCTGTCCAACCAAAAACAGGTTGAGGTGACGATAAACGACCGAGGGCCTTACGTAGAGGGACGAATTATTGACTTATCCAGATCGGCAGCGGAACAATTAGGCTATGTCAATCAGGGTCTGACCGATGTTTCCATTGAAGTGTTGAATGCTGGCGACGGAAAAAGCCCGGCCCCTGTAATTCTGCAAGACACGGCTCCCCCGGATGAAAAAGAATTCTATGACTTGGACGTAAAGCGGCTGAATCCTGGTGGATTTGGCGTTCAGATCGGAACCTACCAGGAGTTGGTGAACCTGATGCGCATGGCCGATAACCTGAAGGCTTCATACAAGAAGCGAATCACAGTGCAAGTGAAGAATGTGACCGGCGTAAAATATTACGCGCTGATTCTGGGTGGATTTTCCACGCGGGCAAAAGCTGATAAATTCAAGGAGTCTATCCGCAGCAAATACCCCGATGCGTTCATCGCCGAGTTTGACCGAATGCGCTAATCGCACTACGCCGGAGTACTGAACCGCGATGGAATACCTGGGATATGCATCTGCAATTGCTATTGGGCTGATTCTGGGAATGCTCGGTGGAGGCGGCTCCATTCTCTCCATCCCCGTCTTTGTCTATCTCTTTGGCCTTGATCCGATTCGGGCAACGGCATACTCTCTTTTTGTTGTGGGATTGACCAGCCTGGTAGGCGTCATACCAAAATACCGCGAACGCCTGGTGAATCTTAAGATAGGGCTTGTATTCGGCATACCGAGTCTGCTAGCCATCTTCTTTACCCGGAAGTGGTTGGTGCCCCTGATCCCGGACATCGTACTTACCCTTGGTGATTTCGTTCTTACCCGGAGGCTATTGATGATGGGTCTGTTCGCCATTCTCATGCTTTTGGCTTCCATCCCAATGATCCGTGGAGGCGAAGTTTCTGCAGAACGGCAACAGTTGCATATGCGGCCACTGGGATTCCTCGGCTTACTGGTTGGATTCATTACTGGTTTGGTAGGCGCCGGAGGCGGCTTCCTGATTATTCCATCACTCGTCATCCTCGCCGGGCTGCCTTTTAAAGTTGCCGCCGGCACTTCGTTGTTGATTATTGCCACCAATTCACTGATAGGCTTTCTTGGCGATGTCCTCAACTTCCCGATGGACTGGAAGTTTCTTACAGTGGTTTCCGCCCTTGCCTTATTGGGCATCGTTGCGGGTAACAAAATGTCCAGGCTATTCCGGAATGAGACGCTCCGGAAGGCTTTTGGCTGGTTCGTAATTATCACAGGAGTCTATATCCTGTGGAGAGAACTCAATTTCTAAGAATACTTAGTCAAGTACAGTTATCAAGAGAATTTCCGGAAGTTGCCGTTGGCTAGTAATACTACTACTTTAGTAAGCATTGAAATCAATGGCCCAGCTCACCCTTCGACTTAACGAAAAGCTCTATATCCGCGACCCCCAGTCCACTGAGTTGGGTCAGAAGATTATCCAGAAGAGCATTGAAATGATCGACCACCTGGGGTTTGAGCATTTTACTTTCAAGAAGTTGGCACACCAGGTTCACTCGACAGAACCTTCCATTTACCGCTATTTCGAAAACAAGCATCGGCTTCTCCACTACCTCACTGCCTGGTATTGGAATTGGTTGGATTACCGGCTGGACCTGGCGACGAGCAGTCTGGACTCACCGGAAGACAAGCTCCGGGCGGCCATTCAAGTGATTACCGAGGAGAAGAAATTTGATCCCACTTTTCTCTATGTCAACGAGGAGGCACTCCATCGTATCGTCGTTCACGAACTTGAAAAGACCTATCTCACCAAGTGGGTGGATGCTGATAACCAGGCGGGCCTTTTTGGCGGGTTTAAGGAATTGGCCCGCAAGATCTCCGAATACATCAGCCAAATAGCACCGGCCTATGCTTTCCCAAACTCACTTGTTGCGACGATGCTGCTGGCGGCCAATGAACAGCTGTTTTTCATACAGCACCTCCCGTCGCTATCAAATATTGAGAAAAAGCTGCCTGTTGGTGAACAGCACGCGCAGTTGCGCAAATTCGTGGAGTCCCTCGTATTTAACACCATCAAATCTTAGTCGTTTCCAATTTGATTGAATTTGGCTAGCTTCGATTATTCTGCAGAATGAATACCAACCGGCACCTCTTCTGGATTCGGACCACGGCGATTCTCCAGCTTATTTCGGCTGGCATTCATTCCATGAGTTTTCTGCGCAGCCCGATTCCGACCAATGAGACAGAACGTACGCTGTACGAGTTGATGTCCAGTTATCAGCCTGAATTGGGTCCCTTTTTTCACCCATCCATGCATGATTTGTTCCTGGGCCTCAGCGCATCGTTTACTTTTCTCTACTTGCTGGGGGGCGTGACCAATCTCTATCTCTTGCAGAAGAACCTGTCCCAGCCAATTTGGAAAGGTCTCACATCCATCAACCTTGTCATCTTTGGAGGTTACTTCCTGATCGCGCTTGTCTTCACTTTTCTCCCACCCATTATCCTTACCGGTGCCGTATTTCTGGGGTTCTGCTTTGCCTACGCCACCAACCACATCCATCGCCTGGTTTCACCCAAGGATTGAGCGATCAATAATGTCGCAACAGTCATGAAGCTGATCTTCCGTGATCACCAGCGGCGGTGCCAACCGGATAATATTCCCGTGTGTAGGCTTGGCGAGTAACCCGTTTTCCGCAAATTTCAGGCAAATCTTCCATGCGGTGTCACTCTCTGGAGAATCGTTAATGACGATGGCATTCAGAAGGCCTTTCCCACGAACAAGTTTAATCTTGTCCGTCTTGGCCTTGAGGGCATTCATCCTGGATCGAAACACATTACCCAACTTTTCAGCCCTGGACGCAAGCTGTTCATCCTTCACCACCTGAAGTGCTTCCATACAAACTGCGGCGGCTAATGGATTTCCACCAAACGTGGAGCCGTGCTCACCGGGCTTGATGACCAGCATAATCGAATCGTCCGCTAACACACAAGAAATGGGGAGAACGCCGCCGCTTAGGGCCTTGCCGAGAATCAGAATATCGGCACGGACTCCCTCATGATCGGAAGCGAGCATCTTCCCCGTACGCGCAATTCCGGTCTGAATCTCGTCCATCAGCAGCAGCACATTGTGTTTGCGGCAAATCTTTTCCGCCGCCGCGAGGTAGCCTTCCTGGGGCACGTACACACCGGCTTCACCCTGAATCGGTTCAATCCAGAGGGCGCACACGTTGGGATTCTTGAGTGACTGTTCCAATGCCTCCACGTCATCGTACTCAATAATCTCAAAGCCGGGCATGAAAGGCCCGAACCCTTCCCTTGCCGTCGGATCGGTGGACGCTGAAATGATGGTCGTTGTTCTTCCGTGAAAATTCTTCTTCGCCGCAACAATGACGGCCTGGTTCTGGGGAATCGACTTCCGGGTGTATCCCCACTTGCGCGCCAGTTTAATGGCTGTCTCGTTTGCTTCGGCGCCGCTGTTCATAAACAGCGCTTTCTGATACCCAAACGTTTCACAAATGTACTTTTCGGCAACACCGAGCTTGTCATTGTAAAAAGCCCGGGAGGTGAGCGTAAGTTCTTTCGCCTGATCAGTCAGGGCGCGGATAATTCGGGGATGGCAATGGCCCTGGTTGACGGCACTGTACGCCGACAGAAAGTCATAGTATCGTTTCCCTTCCACATCCCACAGAAAAACTCCTTCCCCGCGATGAAGGACAACGGGCAGCGGATGGTAATTATGCGCCCCATACTTTTCTTCCAACTGCATCGCGCTTTTCGCCGATATGACCTCAACCATACAATTTGGATTTAGTGTACAAAGATAATCAGCCGTTCCCTAAAGGGCGGTGTCAATTCGAGACCGTCAAATATCCTTTTCAATGAGAAAAATCCTGAACATATTTGTACGATTTAGCCCACCCTTGTCCATGAAATACAAACGAATCCTCCTCAAGCTGAGCGGCGAAGCCCTGATGGGCAAATCCAAAACAAACAGCCTTGATCCGGAGGTATTGGAGCAGTATTCCATGGAAATCAAAGAGGTGCACGAATCAGGCGTTGAACTTGCCATTGTTATCGGCGGTGGAAACATCTTCCGCGGCGGGCAGGCAGAAGCGCTGGGAATTGACCGTGTGCAGGGTGATTACATGGGAATGCTGGCAACGGTTATCAACGCCATGGCTTTGCAAAGCGCATTGGAACGTCACGGCATGTATACCCGCCTGATGGCCGGCATCAAGATGGAGCAAGTTTGTGAGCCGTTTATCCGGCGCCGCGCTATTCGTCACCTGGAAAAACGCCGTATTGTAATCTTTGGCGCAGGCATTGGAAATCCCTATTTCACCACCGATTCTACAGCAAGCCTTCGCGCCATCGAAATCCAGGCGGACGTCGTGCTGAAGGGAACCCGCGTGGATGGTGTTTACACCAAGGACCCCGAAAAATTTCCCGAGGCTACCCGGTATACGAAACTGTCGTTCCAGGAAGCTTACGAAAAGAACCTCAACATTATGGACATGACGGCCTTTACGCTGTGCATGGAAAATAAACTGCCGATCATTGTTTTCGACATGAATAAATCAGGCAACCTGAAACGGGTGACACAGGGTGAAGAGGCCGGAACACTCATCAGCTAGCGGCAACAAAGGAATCAACCTTAGTATTCTCATCATGGAAGAAATTGAATTGTACCTCGAAGAAGCCCGTGAGCAGATGGGCAAGGTGCTGGCCCACGTGGGCCACGAATTAACCAAGATTCGGGCCGGGAAAGCAAACCCGGCCATGTTAGATGGGATCATGGTACCCTATTATGGCGCGTTGAGTCCGTTGCAGCAAATCTCTTCGATCACATCCCCCGATCCGCGCACGTTGTTCATCAAGCCGTGGGAGAAGAGTTTCATCCAGGAGATTGAAAAGGCCATCATGGCTGCCAACCTCGGCCTGACGCCGCAGAATGACGGGCAACAAGTGATTATCAACATTCCCATGCTTACCGAAGAGCGACGCAAGCAATTGGTGAAGCAGGTACATTCTGAATGTGAGCAAGGCAAAGTCAGCATACGCAGCGTGCGCAAACAAACGAACGAAGAATTAAAGAAAATCAAAGGAGCACCTGAAGATGACGTGAAGACAGCGGAAGAGGAGGTTCAGAAATTAACCGATGATTTTATTACCAAGATTGACGGCTTGATGAAAAAAAAGGAAGTGGAAATAATGACCGTATAGGTGACGATTATGAACGAGGAGAATTTTGGTCAGAAGGTTGTACGAAAGACAAAAAGCTTCATGAAGAAACTGCTGTTCGTTTTGGTCGTGCTGGCCCTTGCCGTTTTCTCATTCATGTATTGGGGCACCTATGAAACGGGAGTGATGGCCGGGAAGGTCATTCGCGTCAGCGAAAAGGGAGTGCTGTTCAAGACCTTCGAAGGAAAACTCAATCTGGAGTCCTTTGGAGCGCTGAAAGGAACCAGTCCCATTGCCGAATCATTTGATTTTTCTGTAGAAACGAGTGAAAAAGAAGTGATCAATGCATTGCAGCAGGTGGCTTTGAGCGGTGAACGGGTGAACCTGTATTTTAAGAAGCGCTATATGGCGTTTCCATGGAGGGGCGAGACAAAATATTTTGTGAATAAAGTCGAACGTCTCCAACCTGCTCAACCTTGAAGAATCCAAGACTAATTGTTGTCTACGGCTCCTACGGCTACACGGGCAAATTGATCGTCAATTTGTGCCGGCAAAAAAGCCTGGAAGTAGTTCTGGCCGGCCGTAATATGGCCGCCCTGGCAGAACAAAGCCGTGAATCAGGATACCCGTACCAGGTTATTGAAAGCCACGATCGCGAAGGACTCAGAAAATTATTGGAGCCCGCTACAGTTGTTATTCACTGCGGAGGTCCTTTCAAACATACCGCTAAAACAATGGCCGAGGCCTGCCTGGCCACCAAAACGCATTACACAGACATAACGGGCGAATACCAGGTTTTTGAAATGCTGGCCGGCATGGACACGCTGGCCAAGGATAACGGCATAATGATCATGCCCGGTACCGGGTTTGACGTTGTTCCTTCCGATTGCCTGGCCGCCCACCTGAAATCCCGGCTCCCGTCTGCCACGCATTTGCAATTAGGGTTTGCCTCCACCACGCCCGGGTTGTCGCGGGGAACAAAAAAAACATCTGTTGAAGGTCTTGGAGATGGCGGTCTCATCCGCAAAGACGGCGTTCTCACCCGCGTCCCGCTCGGTAAGGATGTATTGAACATTGATTTCGGAGCATTCCGAATGAATGCCCTGTGCATTCCCTGGGGAGACATTGCTACGGCATGGAGAAGCACCGGGATTCCAAATATCCAGGTGTATATGGGTGCTACTGATGCGATGATTCGTAACGCGCGCATGAGCAATTACCTTGGCTGGCTGCTTCGGCTGCCATGGGTTCAGAACTATATGAAGAAGGAGATTGACCGTCGTGCCCCAGGACCAAGCGACGAAAAGCGCGAGAAGGGCAAAAGTTTCCTGTGGGGAATGGTAAAGAATGAACAGGGCGATCAGCGTGTATCACGATTGGTCACGACCAGCGGCTATTCCCTCACTGCTGATACGGCGGTTCGGATTGCAGAACGGATTCTCGCCGGGAACTTCAAGGTTGGCTACCAAACTCCATCGACTGCCTACGGGGCTGATCTGATTCTTGAGGTGGCCGGAACTACCCGCACCGACCTCTAGTCTTCCCTCACATACACCGCCTTCTCCATCTTGGGAATCATGTTGCCGATTCGGTGAACTGGCATTCCCATTTCTTTCAGAATTTTCTCAAACGCCTCCTTGCCCGATTTCCGCACACTAACCAACAAACCGCCGCTGGTCTGAGGGTCGCACAACGTCAACAAGGATGAAGACCCGATCCGGTCCACCTTGTCCTGGTAGCTGCTCCAGTTTCTCATCGTATTGTCCGGGTAAATCATCTTCGCCACGTAGGCATCCACGTGATGAATCAACGGAACTTCATGGTAGAAGATTTCTGCCGACAATCCGCTCCCTTCACAGACTTCTATCAGGTGTCCCAGCAGTCCGAAGCCGGTGATGTCTGTCATGGCCGTCACGGTCTCCAACTTTCCAAAATCGCTGCCTGCACTATTCAGTTGAGTCATGATGCGAACGGCTTCTGCCAAATCTTCTGGTGCCGCGACACCGCGCTTTTGTGCTGTTGAAATGATTCCCACGCCCAGGGGTTTGGTCAGGTACAACAAGTCACCAACCTGAGCGGTATCGTTTCTTTTGATGTTTTGCCTGTCGACAAGTCCGGTAACTGCCAATCCAAAAATAGGTTCGGGGCTGTCAATGCTATGCCCTCCTGCCAGTGGTATTCCTGCCTCTTCGCAGATTGCCCGGCTTCCATTCAGTACGTCCTTTGCCAGAAGTGGCGGAAGTTTCGCAATAGGCCACCCCAAAATCGCCACGGCCATCAAGGGTTTGCCCCCCATCGCATACACGTCACTCACTGCATTCGCTGAGGCAATTCGGCCAAAATCATAGGCATCATCGACAATGGGCATAAAGAAATCTGTCGTGCTAATGATGCACGTCTGTTCGTCCACCGCATAAACTGCCGCGTCGTCCTTTGACTCGTTGCCCACCAACAGGTTGGGATAGAATCTTGATTTGTCTACGCCGCGCAGAATGGTATCCAGCACGGCAGGTGAAATCTTGCATCCACATCCGGCGCCGTGAGAAAACTGCGTGAGTTTAATTTCGCTCATAACGATTGATCAGGTCTTTGGCAAATTGTCCGATTTGCTGTCCGTTCCAGTCGTGAGAAAACAGCAACTGATTGGATCGATTCTCCATGCTCCTCACGTAGGCTTTGTCATAATAGGTCAGCAGAATATCGATCACACCGCTCATGTCGTCCTGGGCAAGTCGCTCGCGCGCCTCGTTGAAGTTCTGGCCGCCCAGTTTTTTGGTGATCTTCTGCATAATAATCAGGAACTCCTGCCGGTCTGAAGGTCCATATTCTTCCACCAGCCGGTTTATTCTCACTTCCTTTGGAACCTCCATCCGCACCATGGGGCTTGCATGAAGCTGCTTCCAGAAATGGGGAGGGAGAAAAATTTTTCCAATGGCAATAGATTCATCCTCCACCCAAATTCGACGGGTAGGATCGAGTGTCAGGAGTTGTTCGAACAAATCATTTTGAAACTGCTCCGTTGTCGGTTGAGGGGGTTGCAGCAAGCCACCGAAAGCTGAGCCCTTATGGTGGGCCAACTGCTCAAGATCGACGACTTGCTCACCCTGGCGCGCCAATTCACGAAGGACATCACTTTTACCGCTGCCGGTACACCCCGTTATGGAAATCAACTGAAGTGGTCGTTGGAAAGATTCCAGGGCGGCCTGTCGGTAAGTTTTGTAACCACCCTTAAGCACGTGAGACCGTATCCCATCCATGCCGATAAATTGGGCAAAGTTGGCTGATCTCATCCCGCCCCTCCAGCAATGTACAATGACATCGCTTTGGCCGGCGACGCGCTCGGCTTCGGCGATGAGTTCGATCAGGCGGGGCCCAACTAATCGGAAACCTTCATGAATGGCAAACCGCTGGCCTTTCTGTTTATACGCCGTTCCGACGATGACGCGCTCCGCATTGTTCAATAAAGGAATATTACTCGCGCCACGAATATGACCCAGGTTAAATTCTCCTTCCGACCGCACATCAATGACGGGTAATTCACGACGAAGGGAAAGAAAATCGGGTAAAGAAAGCTGCATGGCCGGCTGATGAGGCGCAAAGTTCGCAAATATTCGCAGACCCCTACGACAAAACTCAGTCGTCGAAGTTGATCCCGATATTAGATGCGATGCCGATTCGGAACCCGTTGGAGAGGTAGTTCCCCTGCTGGAATGATCCCGCAAACTCAAGACGGAAAATCCGCAGAATGCCGTCCAGCCCATAGCCCAGCTCGACGTAGTTCGAGGAAGTGGGAGTAGCGAGGTAGTTGACAAAGATATTTTCGGTAATCCCCATCATCCGGACATAGGGAATCCGGGTAATGACAAACTTGCGCAGGTGATAGTGCACATTGGCGGAGAAGTACTTGTCTTTCGTGCTGAAGGAATAATAATCCAACAGCCGATAACTGCCAACCGGGTCGGTGGTTACGAACGGCGTCCTGTTGCCCAGGAAGTGCTTGTAATCCATGAAGTACATTCGACTGCCGCTGAAGAACGTCCCGCCCTTGAGCAAAATGTCCAGCGTTCCACGAATCCCAAACTTCATCTGTTGGCGAATCCCCAGTTCAAGCATGTCATAAGACACATCGCTGTTGAGCGCTCCGAATCCTCGTCGGTATTCTGCCGTGAAGATGGGTGAAGAGTTGCTCACACGCTGGCGATTGCCATTGCGAACTCGGAATTTCTGCCAGGGCCGCGTTTCAATCCCCAAGACACCCACAAATGCGTTGTGCGTCGCGAAGGTGGTATTGGGCAACTCCACGCTAACCGGCGCATTGGGCGTATACTGTTTCTCCTTGTAGTCGATCCATGTGATGTCACTCTGATTGGCAAGCTCCGAACGCCTTGACCATGTCCATTGCGTGTACGCCGTGACATAGTCACTGATTCGGTCCCTCCATTTGAAGTCTACGTAATTACGTTCGTAAAGCTTCATGAGGTTGTCCTCCAGAAAGAGCGTTGTGATGGAATTGACGATATGATGAATGGGCTCGTCACTATTGTACTGGTGAACATACCGGCCGCCTTCCAGGGTGAAGCGGTGGCCACGAGTTCTGAAATCGATGCGCAAAATTCCCGAGAGCTGCTTTCGGGAGAAGGCATAACGGGCCACAGGGGTAATTTGCAGTCGCGAAGTGCGCGGACGGGAATCAGGATGGAGGGAGTCTCGCTTCACCCAGCGGTGGTACAAACTCACCTTGTAGATCAGGTTCCAGCCTTCCACCGTGTTGAAACCGCCATTGGGGAAATGAATTTCAAAATTGGTCATCTTTCCCAGGGAATAGGTATCGCCGACCAGCACGTCCCATGGCTGGAAGCCCTTGCTCTTGGAAGGCTTAAGCGAATCTCCTTCTTCGCGCTTTCGTTGCACCTCCGAAATACTGTCGTTTACCTTGTAGCCTCTCACTTCCTCCTTTGTCAGTTGTACGGGACGCATTTCCGCCCAGAAGATTGAATCCTTCTTGTACGCCAGCGAGTCCACCTTGAAGGTGGTCTCCTCGATCACCTCGGGTTGTTTCTGTTCCTTTCGCTCGGCCTTTTCATATTCTTTCACCATCTGGTTTAGCTCCTTCCGCGTTACCTCCTTGCCAGCCTCCAGCCGCTGCTGCAACTGCTGCCCCTTCTTGCTGTATTTTTTTTCAACTTCTTTTGCCTGTTCCTTCTGAACAGTCTCGTCGATAACGGTCATTTCCATCGGAAGCGCAGGATTGAGCGTAATCTTATAATCTTTAACTGTGGCGAGATACTCCGCCACAAACTCAAATCCGAAAACCCGTCCTTCGATTTCAAATTGCTGAGAGACCGGCAGCCAGGCTTTGTCCTCCACCGGGTTGTAGATCTGTTTGACATGAAACTTGATCCCCAACTTGGTCACGCGCAGATCAGTGCTGTGAATGCTCCACCAATCTTCCACGATGTAGATGGTTCCTTCAAATACATTATCTCCACGCGACCTGGGCGTCACCTTGATTTTACTGATGTCATAGGAACGATCTTTGAAAGTCCCCTCGTACGTAAACCGATAATAGGAGAAGGCGCTCGGAGAAAGAGGCGAAACCGTCTCCGCTATTTCGGGCTCGTATAAACTGCCGAACACGTATGCGTTAGGTGAAGTATTTCGTGTATTTCCATTAGTATAAACGGCAATCACCTTTTCATCGAACTTGTTAGGCCGGGTGTAGGTTATTTCGCTCACCGATTCCTGGATGAAGACGCGGTCTTTGGTGATGCCCTCCTTTTCAAGAGCCTTTTTGGCCAACCAGGGGTAGTCCTTGAGCTGACCTTTTCCCTTGATATACACCTTGGCGGTGTACTTGTCGATTTGCTGGGTGTGGTATTTGGCCTTCGCAATGGCCTTTCGCATGATGGTATAGGCAGGATCCTCCTTGCCGGCCCTAACGGTCACCGCCTGGAGCTGAATCACCTGTGCCTTCAACACAATGTCGATCGTGATAAACCCTTCGGCGATGTCGATGGAACGGCTGACCGTCTCATACCCAAGGAAATGATAAACCAAGTCATAGTGGCCAGCGGGTAAAGAGACTTCATAGTTGCCCCCAGGGTCACTTACTGAGCCTGAAGCCGTTTGTTTGACATAAATCGTGGCAAAGGCCAGTGGGGCGCCATCATCGCCCTTAATAGTGCCGCGCACACCACCTGCCTTTGCCGAAAGGCAGGCAAACACCAGCAATACCCAGCCAATGGATTTCATTGATCTCCAAGACGGAAAGCCGATCATAGGGGTTGCCGGGAGTATCAAAAAATTACTTGTAAAAGTTACGTTGCCGGATCATTTGCTCTACCGGTTCGGGCACCAGGTAGCGGATTGACTTTCCTTCCTGGACGGATTGTCTTATGTAGGTGGCCGATATATCCATCAAAGGCGCCGGAATAAGGCGCACGTGTTCATGACGAAGAATCGGCGAATCTGTTACACCGGGCCTTGGATAAACATACAACCCATACTGATCAAGAATCTGCTGGTGGTTCTTCCACTTTTCAAAATTGACCAGGTTGTCCTGTCCGATAATGACGACAAACTGTTTGCCGGGATGTTTCTCCGACAACACGGTTAAGGTATCAATGGTATAGCTGGGCTTTGGCATGTGAAACTCGACATCGGTAACCTCCAGCTTGTAGTTGTCCGATATAGCCGCCTTCACCATGTCATACCGGTCGAACTCATGCAGGAGCGATCCGGACGATTTGAACGGATTCTGGGGAGAAATAACAAACCAAACTTTGTACAGGTCTGTGTTTTCCGCCATGATATTGGCAATCACCATATGGCCGGTATGGATCGGATTGAACGACCCAAAGAAAAGTCCAATCTTTTGCTGGTTTGCTTGCACTCGGGTTAATCAAGTTACCTGTTTCGGAACTCGTCGTACAGCCTTTGGGCCTCCATACAGGATTGCTTCAGATCTTCGTTTACGAGGACGACATCGAATCGATCCAGAAATTCAAGTTCAAATTTGGCCTTGAACAGCCGCTGGGATAAACTCGCATCCGATTCCGTGCTTCGCTTCCGAAGTCTCTGCTCCAGTATTTCCAGCGATGGAACCTTGACGAAAATGGCGAGCGCTTTATCGCCGAAATATTTCTTCAGGTTGATTCCACCTTTGACATCGACGTCAAATATCACATCCTTGCCTTCGCTCCAGATGCGTTCAATTTCCGACTTCAGTGTGCCGTAGAAGTTGCCGGCGTAGACTTCCTCCCATTCCACAAACTCATTCAGGTCGATCTTCTTCTTAAAATCCTCCGGCGTCAGGAAGTAGTAGTCTTTACCGTCTTGCTCCGTACGACCGCGGCGATCCCGGGTGGACGCACTGATTGAAAATCCGAGTGTCGGGTTGTGTTCCAGCAGGTAGTGAACCAGCGTCGTCTTGCCGGATCCGGAAGGCGCTGAAAAAATAAGGGCTTTGCCTGCCATCAGGAATCCTGTTGTGTGATCTGTGCCTTGATCTTCTGAACGAGGTCTTCAGGTGCGGCATCACCACAGCATCGATCCTTCACCAGGCGGCGAATCTCGATGTCCACTTGGTAGGTCTTGAAACAGGGCATGCAGACGTCCATGTGCTGCAGAAAATAAGAACGCTGTTCGGCGGTAACCTCGCCATCGAGGTAGAGCTGGAGCATCTCCATGCAGGTTGCCCGTTTCCCGGAGGGTGAAAGGAATGGGTTGATCTTGTCACTCATAGGTCAGGCGGTTTTGTAGCCCATGGACTTGGCATATTCACTGAGTTTCTCTTTGAGCAGCTGCCGGGCCCGGTGCAGGCGGCTGCGCACGGTGCCGATGGGGATGTCCAGAATCTTAGCCATTTCTTCATACTTGAATCCTTCCAGGTCACAAAGAATAATAACCGTGCGAAAGTCCACATCGAGTGAATTCAGCGCGTTGGAAATCTCGTCTCCTATCATGTCCTTGAGCGCCTCCACGCGAAGATCGGGCGTGATCTGGCGTTGGACGTCATCGGAGTTATAGTACGACTCGACTTCCTGGTAATCAACCTTGCCGGGTTCCTTTGACTTCTTCCGGTAGTCGTTGATGAAACTGTTTTTCAGGATTCGGAACAACCATGCTTTGGCGTTAGTTCCTTTTTGGAATGATTCTATGAATCGGAAAGCCTTGAAATAGGTGTCCTGAACGAGATCTTTGGCATCGTCGCGTTCCAGCGTGAGGCGGTAGCCAAAGTTGTACATGGAATTAATGTGCGGAAGAAACTCCCGGTCAAAGATCTCCTGCTTCTCTGCCTCCGTGTAATGCTGCTGGGGTGTGCCGCTATCCTCCATGGTCCCCAAAATTAGCCAAAACGCGAGAGGTTAAAAGGGCCATTCAAGGGTTTCTGGTCCGTCGGGCTCTAAAAGGAGCTTCTATTTCTGAAGCGCCTGGGAATCGGGTCGATACCGTGCAGTGATCAGCTCATACAAAAGAAAGAACCAGACGATGCTCGTGAATACCGACTTTAATGACAATGGGTCGACATATTCCCTGGTGATCCAGAGCGGGGTAATGGCGTCCGTCGACGAGAATGATGTGAAGATGACACAGAGCCAAAGCAACGCCAGCTTGACTGTTGTGCGCTCTTGTATGAAATACCAGATTCCCACACCGGCCAAGGCGATCACATACGTCGGCGACTCCCCTTTATGGTTGAAGACAACGATCCAGATCAGAACGGACGACAACATTAACAAACGAAAGGTTGGGTCTGTGAATCGCTTCCAGTACAAAAGAGGAATACAAAACGCGGCAGCAGCAGCCAGCACAGTTCCCACTTTGGGAAGGTTGATACCAAACATCCCGCTGATCCATCCCATGAAAGAAAGTCCTGTGGAAGCAGCGTGATCCTGTTGAAGCAGGTCCCACCAATTCATGTATTGTTGGGTAAGTTCTTGGGTAGAAATGATAGTCAGTGGCAACAAGCCAAGCAACAACACCCACAAAACAGTGTAAAGTACGAAGGACAATTTTCTCGGATACAACAGAAACAGGCTGAACGCGACTAATCCGAAGAGCTTAATGAAAACCGTAAGCGTTATCAAGAGACTAGCCAAGCCAGGCTTGTTGCGTTCCAACGCGACAAACGCCAGCATAATGCAACCCGCGATCATCAGGTTGGTTTGGGTGCTGGACAAGGATATGCCTGTCTCGACGAAAAGGAATAACAGCAGCCATTTGAATTTTTCCTGCGTAAATCCAAGTTCCTTCAGCCCGTACAGAAAGATTCCGAGGTTCAGAAAATTGAAAAGAAATACACCCACCCAGTCAGGCAGGACACTGAAAACCCCCATGGCGAGGGCAAAGGTCGGACTGTACTTGTAGAGGTCGTAGTAGTGCGCGGAGTCCGTGGCATAGAGATTGACGCCATCCAGCAGGTGCCAAAATGAATATTTGAAGATCACGTAGTTGTTGTACCTCGTGTATTCGGCACCAATGGAAATCAAATAACATTGAAGCGTTACGCCAAATGCGAGTATCAGGAAAAGCACGATCATGTGCCTCGAGGTTAGTCGAGTTGACAGGTTCACCAACGGGTTACTTGCTTGGCTCATCAATGGGCGTGAAACAAAGATATTAATTTCAACACGCCAGCCTGAATGATGTCGGGCTGACTTCCCTATCTTCGTGATAATGCCCCGTATCTCTGTTATCATCCCCTGCTTCAATGACGGAAAGTACATTGAAGAAGCGCTGGCCAGTCTGCAGCTTGAGCGAAACCAAGGCAAATTGGAAGTCATCATCGTGAATGATGGATCGACCGACGGGTTGACACTGGATACCCTCAATCGGATTCGCGGTCGTGGGATATCGGTGATCGAACAAGTGAACCAGGGTCCCGCGGTGGCTCGAAGTACCGGGATTCAGCAGGCAGCCGGTGACTATATCCTTCCCCTTGATTCGGACAACAAAATTGACCCCGACGTATTTCTTCGATTGGCATCCCTGATGGATGCAGACCGCTCCATCGATGTATGCTATACAAACGCGCGGTATTTCGGCAACAAAGAGAGCGAATGGACAGTCGGCGAAATCGATATAGAGCGAATCCTTGACGAAAATTATGTCGATAACTGCGCCCTGATCAGGAAGACTGTGTTTGACCGATTGGGCCTCTATGATGGAAAGATCCCCTACTTCGGTCATGAAGACTGGGAGTTCTGGGTTCGACTGCTCGCGGCTGGCTGCAAATTTCACTATGAAAAAACAGTTGGCTACTATTACCGGGTTCGGAAGGATTCCCTTGTTCGCCACTTTGACGAGAAGAAGAAAGCCGCTGACAAGGCGTACATTCTCAACAAACACTATGAGCAATTGCGGCAACCCTTGATCAATAGCCTGATCGTTGCCCAGGCATCAGCTAAGAAGCAGCGCTATTTTGAGCGCAATCCCCTGAAGGCAGCCCTGAAGACGTATGCAAAGCGACTGAAACGGCTGTTCGGAAAATAGAAGTTCAGTACGGCAGGGTTTTTCGAAGCGCAAAGTAGCTTTTGATTTTCTCCATCCGGTTGTTTTCCGGTATGGGCAACTCATAGATTGAATTGTCCTTCAGTTTGAACTGCTGAAAGATTTCATCACGCTCCTCAAACGCCGATTTTCCAAGTTTGGCATAGAGCTCACCCTTCCCGACAGGACGTGTGTGTCGGGCCCGGATGAGATCGCATACGGCGATGCAACGATTTCCAAATCGGGAACGAATCCGCTCCCCCCACAAAATGTCTATTCCCCATCCAGACCGATTCAGGGCAAAGGTCGGCAGGAGTTCGACGATCGCATCCCGGTGCATTAGCGGACACATGAGTTCAACGGTGGAGAGATAGCGTATACCCGAGAGCAGTTTACGGCGCAAGACCTTCCAACTCTTGAAGGAGTCGCGCGTCAGGACAGGCTGCGTGAGCTGCAGGCGGTTGGTTTGCGCAAACCAGAACAGGTTGAGAATGTCGTCACCGGTGATTTCGATGTCATCATCAAGAAAAAGAAAATGCTCATACTGATTCAGTAATTCCGGCTCCGCGTGGAAGAGATCGCGGATCATCACCCACTTGAAGTCCTTGAACACCACAACGCGATAATGGGGCGATTGCATGTCCAGGCTCAGATCACCAGGATCATGATAGGCCAGGCAGATCACATCAAACCCTCGGTTCTTGGACTCCAGCAGCCAGGGACTTTTTAGTGAGTCCTTGCCCAGCGGCATGACCACCAGGTTCTTCATGAATACGTCAACTCGTGCTTCAGCATGCCGTTTTCACATTTCCGCAGGTTCAACTCGATGGTTCGTGCCAGGATGGCGTCGTTCACCGGGAGTTGAAGTCGGGAATGCTCCGGATGATACAAGTGGAATCCGAAGCCCGCGAATTTGAGGTGCTTGCGGCGAATGCCGGCGTTGAACATTCTCACGGCAAATTCTGAATCCTCACGACCCCAGCCAACAAAGTCCTCATTGAATCCATTGATGCTCACAGCATCCTCACGCCAAAAGGACAGGTTGGCCCCCCGAACGCGCGTATGACCTCCGCGAAAGAAAGAAAACCACCTGGCAAGGAATCGGCTTCGGATGGAGTTGAACCGGTTTGAAATTCCGCTATCGAAGAATCCAACGGAGAATTCCTTCCGGGCCAACATTTTCGATGTACGACGGGCATGTAAGAGCACGCGTGAACCCTGAATGTATTGCCCTTTCCAGGCATGCCGCTTGTGATCCGAGATAAAGCCAGGCGGCAGCACAATGTCACCGTCGATCATGACAATATACTCTTCCTTTGCCATCATGATGGCCTTGTTTCGTATGGCAGACAGTCGGAATCCCTCGTCTTCATGCCAGCAGTGGTGCAGGGGGACCGGAAAGTTCTCCTGAAAGCGTTCGATGAGCTGCCGCGTATCCTCTCCTGAGCCGTCGTCGGCGATGATCACTTCATCCGGGAGAACTCGCTGATTCAACACGCTCAGCAGAACAAGCTCCAGTGCATCACTGCGATTGTACGTCGTGATGATTAGCGATACACGCAGCTGGCGGTTTCGCTCCCAGAGTTTGGTGTATTTATAGAACGTGTAGTTGGCGTTGGTCAGGGAAATGATCGTGCCCTGAAATCCGGCGAGGAACCCAAACTTGAGGAAGAAATTGAAAAAGAAAGAATAGGCGGTCTTATAGAATACCTTGAATGGACTACTCCGCAACAAGAAGCGCTTTTCGCGAGCAAAGATTTCGGAGTAGGCCTGCACCTTATCCAGAAAATCCGTGACGTCCTCATAGGCTTCGTGAAAGAGTGAGCCTTTCAGATGCATCACCTTTGTCTTTCGGTTGTGCAGGATCACTTTGTCATGCGGATTGTCTCCTCCCCACACGCCGAGGGTACGGTTCCACAAACGGAGTTTGCTGTCCGGATACCACCCCGTGTAGCGAATCCACTTACCCCCATAGCTCGACAAACGGTTCATCCGATACGCTTCCATCGGCCATTTTTCCTTGATCGCCAGGATGGATTGTGTAAGTTCTTCAGAGAGGTATTCATCCGCATCAAGAGAAAGGATGTACGGATAGGCGGCCTGCCAAATGGCAAAATTCTTTTGAACGATGTGACTCCGGAACGGATTCTCTATAAATCGGGCCCCCTTGGCCAGACAAATTTCCTTCGTCCTGTCTTTGGAAAAGGAATCCACCACGACGATCTCATCCACAACCGGAAGAATAGAGTCAATGCACCGTGCAATGTTTCGCTCTTCGTTGTAGGTGATGATGACACCGCTTATCTTAACCATGAGACAAAACTAGTGATAAAGTACTGATTTCGGCCTATTTAGCCGACTTCCGGCCTCAATCTCCCAGACGCCGGAGTGAGTGATCCGGACAAAAAGAAATAACTTGAAACGTGTTTTTTCGAAGCGCCGACAATCAACTCCCGGATGACGAACTACTGAAACGGTACGTGGTCGATCAACGCCTCGAGTGGCTAAGCGTGCTGTATTCACGATACACCTCCATGGTCTATGGTGTCTGCCTGAAATACCTGAAGGATCGCCATGATGCGCAAGACGCTGTCATGCACATCTATGAAAAACTCATCGAAGACCTCCTCCGCCATGAGATCATCAATTTCCGGGGATGGCTCTATGTCAATGCCCGCAATCACTGCCTGATGCAGCTAAGAGCCAAAAAGGGGCGGCCGACGGAAGAATTATCTCCGCTCCTTATGGAAAACGGTCCTGCGTTGCATCCTGAAGACGACGTAAAACTGGATGAGACCCATCACCACTTAACAAAATGTCTTGAGCAACTGGTTGAGCCGCAGCAGCGCTGTATTACCCTCTTCTATCTTGAAGAAAAGAGCTACCGGGAGATTTCCACAGCGACGGGGTTTGATCCCAACCAGGTGAAGAGCTACATTCAAAATGGAAAAAGAAACCTGAAGATTTGTCTGGAAAAGCATGGGTAAGCCAAGCGACGATATAACCCGCTATCACAACAATGAGATGAGTGCCCGCGAGCGGCACGACTTTGAAAAACGTGCATTGAGTGATCCCTTCCTGGCCGATGCGATCGAGGGGGCCGAGAAGGTGGATCCCAAGCAGTTTAGTGAAGATGTAAATTCCCTGAACCAAAAACTCCTGTCACGCAGGGACCACGCCTGGGGAATAACCGTTCGCATCGCGGCGGGTGTCATCCTGGTGTTTGTGGTTGGCTGGCTTGTCTATCGTGAAAATGGTCCGGTGCCGGAACCACTGGCCTCGCAGGCAAATGATTCCATCGTTTCACCTGCCAAAGACTCTACAGACCAATTGCTGACATTGGCGCAACCCAAATCGTCGGAACCATCAGCTTCAGCGCCATCAACATCAAAACCACAACAGTCGCCTGCGGGCTCCAGCAAGGCAATTGCCAAAGCACCTGATCAGGAAGCCGACAGCAAGTCAACATCCGGTGCGGCACGAGCGGAGGAGCAGCTTTCCAGCGAGAAGGTTACCCCCGCAACGGCAGCCGAGTCAGCTGACCGTTCGGCTGCTGCGCCACAGAGTATTGCTCTTGGCGCTTCAGAAAAGAAGGCGCTCAGCGAAAGTGCGAAGAAGGATGATAAAGAGAATGAAGTTACATCCGCGGCTCGGGCGAATACCAGACTCGCGGATTCTCCGCCGACGCCGGTTGGCGGTTTTGATGCGTACCAGAAATACCTCGACAAGAATAAGCAAACCCCGGAAGCGGCGCAGCGAGCCAACCTCCGGGGAATTGTTCAGATTGATTTTACGATCAATGTGGATGGATCCTTAACCGGTTTCACCGTGGTGAAGGCGCTTGGGCTTGGCTGTGAGGAAGAAGTCCTGCGGCTGATCCAGAAGGGGCCAAAATGGTCGCCTGCCATCCAAAATGGAGAGCCTAAAGCCGCGACCACCCGGGTTTCCGTGACGTTCTGATGGTATCAAACCACCTTTTTCCGGATGTGACGCGCATACGTTCGGCTCACCGGAAAACTCTTTCCGTTTTGCATCTTCACGACCATGCCGCCATTGAAATGCCGTTCAATTTCTTTCAGCATATTGATGTTGATGATCGTGGATCGGTGAACCCGAATGAAGGTATCCGGGTCCATGATCTCCTCCAGCTTGCCGATGCCGGATGAGCTCACAAACTGATCATTCTTGGTCGTAATAATGGTATAGTCCCCGGAAGCCTCCAGGTAAACGATATCTTCTACCGGCAGGTTAAACAGTTTTTCCGATTTCTGAACAAAGATATGCGTCTCGAAACTGCGGCTGTCGGGCTTTAAGCTCTTGAGCAGTTCTTCCACAGATCCCTTCTCCGTGGTCTTCCGCTTTAGCGCCCGGTTGACCGCTGAACGGAATCGCTCCTCATCCAGGGGCTTGAGCAGATAATCAACGGCATTCTTCTCAAAAGCCTTGATCGCGTACTGATCGTATGCCGTAGTAAAAATCACATAGGGCTCGTGATCGATCTCATCGAGCACATCAAAGCCGTTCATGCCCGGCATTTGCACATCGAGGAAAAGGATATCCGGCTTCAGCTTGTTGATTTGTTCAACCGCGTCACTCCCTTTGGCGCATTCTCCCACAATGGTGATCTCCGGATACCCTTCCAGGTACTCACGCAACAGGTCCCTCGCCAATTTCTCATCGTCAACAATCAGGCAGGTGGTATTCATAAGGGTTGGTTTTCGTATTCCATCTGGTTTTCAATGGGTCGTTCAGTCGATTCCAGCACCGGGATGCAGAAGCTGACTGTGTATCCTGCCTCTGTGGCATTAACCGAGAGGCCCGCGGAAGGTCCGTAATACGTCTTCAGCCGCATATCCGTATTCTTCATGCCAACGCCACTGGAGCTGCCGTCCATTACCTTCTTCGCGTTAATCCCCAAGCCGTTGTCAGCTACCTCAAAATATACGCCGCCGCGTTGGCGACGGATAGAAAGCCGGATAGTGCCACCGTCTTCTTTGGGACCAATGCCATACTTTACAGAATTCTCCACCAGGGGTTGTAAGATCATTGGCGGGATGCTCAGTGCCAGGCAAGAGGGGTCAATGTCCTTGACAAAGGACAATCGGTCTCCGAACCTGACTTGTTGTATTCGAACGTAACTCTCAATAAAGTCGACCTCGTGGGCCAGCTTCACCATTTTGCCGGTGTGGGAATCCAGTGCATAGCGGAAAATATCAGAAAGCTGGGTGATGACGCGACGAGCCTGATCCTTGCTGGAATTCATCAGCGTCGAAATCGAGTTCAGGGTATTAAAAAGGAAATGGGGGTTGATTTGTGACTTGAGAAGAACTATTTCCATTTCCTTATTCTTCAGGATCAGTTCCGTTTTCTCCTTTTCCTCTTTTTGCAGTCCCTGGAAGTATGATATGACATAGTAGACGGCCACTGCAATGATATATTGATCATAGAAGTTCAACGCCTCCCAGTTGAGTAGTTCGACCATAAACTCCTTCCAATTGTCAAAATAGATGAGGCCATCCATGTAGTCGGTGAAATAGTAAGAAAGCGAGCCCATGATCACGAAGTAAGCAACCAGGCCGACGCCATGGCCAATCACCTGCGTGACTGCCCTGAACCGAAAGAGCCAGTGCGAATAGAGTAATGTAAGGAGGATCAGGATGCAGAGCGCTTCCCACATGTACAGGCCGTTCCACAACACATAGGTGAAGGGGCGCCTGAGTTTCCACTCAAAGAATGTACTGATAGCGAAATTGATTGCGTACCAGACGCAGATGACCACATATGCCCGCTTCCAGATTCTTGGTATGTTTTCCAACCACCGCACGACGTGAATGCTTCCCGCTTTAGAAATGTAAACTCCAGTATAAATTTAGGCATAAGTGCACAATCGCGGTCGAATTGTCCCGTTCACCCGTTAGACGGCCAATAGTGTCGATGAATGACCAAAAGAGTGATCGGGGCAATAACGTAACTTTAGGAGAACTATAGTCAGGCTTCATGCGCATCGCTATTCTCTGCGGGCTTCTCCTCAGTTCTTGCACCTGGAATGCCTGGGGTCAGATGCTTACCCTATCTGGTAAGGCGCTTGACAAGGAAACACTCGAACCCCTCCCCTACGCCACCGTAGGATTAAAAGGGCAGCCCTTTGGTACCGTTGCCAACTCGTTGGGCGAATTTGATTTCCATATTCCACCGGAAATGATCGACCAAACGATGGTCATCAGCATGCTGGGTTATAACAACTACAGCACGTCGGTGTCAACGCTGTTAAAAGAAGATGTGAACATGATCTGGATGGAAAAGTCGACCACGATCTTGAACGCCCTCGTGGTATCGGACTCGCTGTCCGGCGGAGAGATTCTGCAGATTGCGCTTTTTCGAATGCCCAACAACTATCCTTCAGAACCCTACATCGTTGAGGGATTCTACCGCGACATCAAAAAGATCGCCGACACCTACGTCTCCCTGCTCGAAGCCGCCATCAAGATCTATGATGAAGACTTCCGCGAGCCGAGAAACAAATTCAAGCTGCGCGAACGCGTCCAGCTCCTGGAGGTCCGGCGAAGCCTGGGATACAGCAACCGATTCACGTCATACTTTGACGAAGACAACCTGTTGGAGGAAGTGCTCTTGCACAATAACATCCGTTACCGGCAATTTCCGGAAGAGAATATCTTCTACGAACATTTACAACGCGAGCCCAATACCACGTATGACGGCCACGATGTATTTGTCATTTCCATCCAGGGAGAATTCTACCTGCGGTTGTTCATTGAAAAGAAAAGTTTCGGCATTCTTCGTATGGAATATGAAAACAACGCCATTCAACCCATCAACAAGAAGCGGGGCCTGATCAGCAAGTTTGTCGGAATCAAAAAGACGATTGAGTACAAATATTTTCAGGAGAAACTGTACCTCAACCATATCGAAGTTCAGTCACGCATCAATTGGTACGACATTGACACCGACAGCCTGAAATTCGAGACAGAACTTTACCAGCACCTGATGGTCAACCGCGTGGTTCCGCACGCCGACGAGCGAATACCGACCACATCGAAAATGCGCCGGTACGGCCTGCAGTACCAGGACCTTCCCTATAACAAGAAGTTTTGGGATGGTTACAACGTTATCAAGGAAAGTCCGCTGGATGCGAGGATCATTGCCGATCTGGAACGGGAAGGTCCGCTGGAAAAGCAATTTGAAAAGTTCTGATATCAGCGCGTGGATGCAGGTAAGGCCAATCGAATGATCTTACCGTCGCAGCTTTGAGGCCAGGAACAAGCTGAAGGGGCCCAGATTAGCATTTTCCCAATATTTCGGTAAATTGAGAAACCCACCCTATTCCGGATGAATAAGGAGACCATCCAATCGTCTTTCCTTAACCAGGTCCGCGGAAAACTTCCTCCCAACCTGAGTTTTGCCGACGAGCTCGCTGAGCTTCTCAACATCAGCCGGGATTCCGCCTATCGCCGAATCCGCGGAGAAACCCTTCTTTCGCTGGATGAGGTGAAAAAGATGTGCGACCACTTTCACCTCTCACTTGACCAGGCGCTGTCTCCTTCATCCGACATGATTACGTTTCAGGTTCGGGCGCTGAATACAGAGCATTTCTCATTTGATAAATGGCTGCACTCCATCTACGAGAACCTGAATATGATCAGTCAGTTCTCCGATAAGGACGTGACGCACAACGCCAAGGACTTACCCATCTTTCATTTTTTCCAATATCCGCTGCTGGCGACGTTCAAGATGTATTTCTGGAAGAAATTTTTTGCCAGAAACTCCAATGACCGGGCTGAAAAATTCAAAGCAGGCTGCATCTCCCAGGAACTCATGAGCCTTGGCGTTCGCATTTGGGATAAGTATGCATCCATCCCCAGTACGGAAATCATGAATGTGGAAACGCTGACGGTGACGTTGCGAAACATTGAATTCACAAAAGAGTGCGGGTTCTTTGAAGACAATCGCGACGCCCTCCGGCTTTGCGAAGAATGTGAAAAACTGGTGGACCGACTCAGCAAACAGGCCGAAGCCGGCAAGAAATCCGACTCTACCGGATCAGCCGACGGGGCTGACTACAGGTTGTATCACAATGAGGTACTCATCGGCGACAACAGCATTTTCTTCAAAATGGGTGAAAAGAGGGTCGCCTTCGTGATCAGCAACAACTTCGACATCATGGTCACTTCTCAAGAATCATTTTGCAGGCAGACGGAAGACCATATTAACAACCTGATCGCAAAATCAACGCTGATCAGTCACAACGCTCAACGCGAACGTGCCAAATTTTTCAATCGGGTTTCCGAGAGAATTCAGGAGACAAAGAAAAGACTCAGTTAATTACCCGCTTCCCGCGACGCCTCTTCCAGCAACTCGTTCCGATCAATGGGCACTACCCCAACGTGCTGACATACGAGGCCGCCTCCAAGATTCGACAGAAAGGCTGTCTCCTCCGCTGCCAGGTGAGCGGCCGCACAAAGCGCCGCAATGCTGATCACCGTGTCGCCGGCACCTGATACATCGGCGATTTCACGTTTGTGCGCCGGAATGATTTTTTGCGTGTCTTGGTGATCAATGTATACACCATGCTCGGACATCGTCAGCATGACGCCGCCTACTCCCAGTTCCCGTTTTAGCCGACCCACCGATTCCTTTACCGACCGCAAATCACGCGGATCAAAATCCACTTTCAGACCTTCTCTCAGTTCCTTCACATTGGGCTTGAAGAGTGTAACGCCGCGGTAGTGCAAAAAATTTCTCTTCTTCGGGTCTACAACCGTGGGAATTCCCTTCGCATTGGCTGCCTTTACGGTTGCCTGAATGAGCGCCGGCGTGATCACTCCCTTGTCATAATCCTCAAAGACAATCACATCGCAGGTAGCAACCAACTGTTCCATTCGGGCAACCAGTTTCCTTTCTTCCTCAGCGGTTGCCACAGCATCAGACTCCTGGTCAATCCGCACAACGTGCTGATCGGACGCAATAACACGGACCTTCACCGTGGTCGGGCGCGAAGCACTCGTGACAAGGCCTTCCGTGGACAGTTTCCTTTCCTCCAGAAGCTGTCGAAGTAACCGTCCGTTTTCGTCCTCACCAATTAATGAACAAAGAACGGGCGTGGCCCCAAGCGACAAAATGTTCAAGGCAACATTGGCCGCTCCGCCAAGCCGGTTCTCCCGTCGGGTTACCTGAACAATGGGCACGGGCGCTTCCGGTGATATCCGTTCTACAGATCCCCAGATGTAGCCGTCCACCATCACATCCCCGATAACGAGGACGCGAAACTTCTTGAAACGTTCAAAGACGTCAGGCCACGACTGCATGAGAGGGATTGGTTTCTTTCAGTCCCGCCAAAACTTCCTTCAGGCGGCGAAGGGCCTCGATGAGATCCTTTTCGGAGGCCGCGTACGAAATCCGGATGCAATTTGGATCACCAAAGGCGCCTCCGGGTACCAATGATACATGGGCCTTATCCAACAAATACAAACACAAGTCGTCGCCGTCCTTGATGGTATGCTGACCGTCGGATCGACCGATGAAAGCGCTGATGTCGGGGAAGAAATAGAATGCGCCTAATGGATAATTGGCTTTGATCCCGGGAATATCCTTCAGCAGCTTGTGAACAAGCTCCCGTCGCTTTTTGTACTCGTCAACCATTTTCATCGTGGGTTGAATGTCACCGGTAATCGCCGCAAAGGCAGCCCGTTGTGAAATCGAACTATTCGCCGATGTCAATTGGCCCTGCATCTTGATGGCGCCGTCAGCGATCCACTTCGGCGCACCGATGTAACCCACACGCCAGCCTGTCATTGCGTAGCCTTTGGCAAATCCGTTCACGGTTATCGTCCGTTCAAACATGCCCGGCAAGGAGGCGATGCTGGTCTGGTCGCCGGTGAAGTTGATGTGCTCGTAAATTTCATCGGCAATGATCAGCAAGCCGGGGTGCTTCAGCACCACATCGGCAATCGCCTGAAGTTCGGCGCGTGAAAATACAGACCCGGTCGGATTGCACGGGCTCGAGAAGATAATGGCCCGCGTCTTGGATGAAATTGCTTTTTCCAGTTGAGCCGCCGAGACCTTAAAATCATTTTCCAATGCGCCCTGGACCATCACAGGTGTACCTTCCGCCAGCCGGATAATCGCATCATAGCTGACCCAGTAAGGAGAAAACACAACCACTTCGTCGCCCGGGTTGATCAAAGCAAACATGACATTCGCAATGGACTGCTTGGCGCCGTTTGAAACAACAATGTTCTCGGCCTTGTACGGCACCTTGTTTTCCCGTTGGTATTTCGCAGCGATGGCTTCTCTAAGATCCTGGTAGCCGGCAACCGGCGGATAGGTGAAGAACTTGCCCTCATCGATTGATTTCTTGGCCGCTTCGCAGATATGCTGGGGCGTACGGAAATCCGGTTCGCCAAGGCTCAGGTTGATGACATCAATGCCTCTTGATTTATACTCGCGGGCCTTGCTGGCCATCGCCAGGGTAGCGGATTCTTCGATGGACTCGATTCGACGGGAAAGGTGATTCATATGGGCAGTTTCAGGCAGCAAAGAACGGAATTAATGCACCAAGTTCGCAACTCAGCGCCCTCCGACTAATGGAAAAGCACCCTGGCCGTAATGCTTCGGCCCAAGGTAATTTCATCAGCATATTCCAGGTCGCCGCCCATCGGAATACCGCGCGCAATCGATGTAATTTTCACGGGGAAGTCTTTTAGACGGCGGTGGAGGTAAAATGCTGTGGTGTCGCCTTCCATAGTGGAACTCAACGCGAGGATCACCTCCTTGATGCCGTTTTCCGCGGCTCCAATGCGGGCGATCAGCGAATCGATGTTCAGCTCTCCGGGGCCGACGCCCTGAATAGGCGAGATGATCCCGCCCAGCACATGATAAATTCCTGTGTACTGCGACGTATTCTCGATGGCCATGACATCCTTGCTCTCCTCCACAACGCAGACCGTGGTGTGGTCGCGACGGGGGCTGGCGCAAATCGTACACAACTCGGCATCGGAAATGGTATGACAGGTTTTACAGAACTTAATTTCTGACCGAAGGCGGTTAAGTGCCGTGGTCAGGTCCTGGGTTCGGTCTGCCTTTTCTTTTACCAGGTGCAAAACCAGCCGCAGCGCCGTCTTCTTGCCGATGCCCGGAAGCTTGGCCACTTCATTGACCGCGTTCTCAATAAGTTTGGAAGGATACTCCATATCAATTTTTCCAGACCAGCACGCGGTTGACGGCTACATCGTCGAAGTCAGGGCATGTTATTAGTCCCGCGATTCCACCAAACGTGCAGATAACCTGTCCGCCGCAGGTGTAGACCTGCGCCATGGAATCGGAACAGTTCGTGCAACTGTTCACCATAAACACGGTTTGGCCCTTGTACTGGTAGGCATAGATTTCGCCGTGCCAGCCATTGTCCACCATTTTTTTCAAACCGGACTGGTCATAGCAACTCAACCAATACGGTGTCGGGGCCGGACTCTTGGAGCAGGCAAAGACCAACAACACCAGCCCTAAGAACTTTCTCACGCTTTACAGGATTTTCGCGTCGATGCCTGCCTCACAGATGCCGTCTTTCATCGGCTTCAGTTCGTCAAAGGAACCCGACTTGACGGTGCACTTCCCTTTGAAATGAATCAGCCAGGTGCACTGTTCCGCCTGCTCTGCGGTATGCCTGCAGATGCGAATCAGGGTGTTGATCACATGATCGAAGGTGTTGAAGTCGTCGTTGAACACAATCAGGTCGCGCAGGTCGGTTTCCTCTTCGAGGAGTTCAACCTGCTCCAGAGTCTCCACTTGCGGTTTGCCGCTGTGCACCACGCTTCCCATCAACTGCAATGACAAATTGTTTCCTGATCCGGTTCCAAAAGTAAAAAATTTTGGAGAGTTTGGCCGTTTCAATTTCCCCTTATGAGTCCGATTCTGGTGGTTACGGTAATGGCAATCTACTTTTCAGCGCTGATTGTTATTTCAGTCATCACGTCGCGCGGCGCCACCACCGATACCTTTTTTACCGCCAACCGTCAATCGCCCTGGTACCTGGTTGCGTTCGGAATGATCGGTGCTTCCTTATCGGGAATCACGTTTGTCTCCGTGCCGGGCAATGTCGGCAAAACGAACTTTGCCTACTTCCAGGTCGTCCTTGGGTACATTGTTGGATATGCCGTCATCATGACCGTGTTGATGCCGCTGTACTATCGGCTCAATCTCGTTTCGATCTATACCTACCTCGAGCAGCGGTTCAATCGATGGTCTTATAAAACCGGCGCCTTCTTTTTCCTGCTTTCGCGAACCCTCGGCAGTTCGCTTCGCCTGTGTCTTTCTGCCACCGTCCTGCAGATCTTTCTTTTCGACGCCTGGAATGTCCCGTTCTACATCACGGTTATTATTACCATTTTTCTCATCTGGATATACACCTTCAAGGGAGGAATCAAGACCATTGTCTGGACCGATACTTTTCAAACCACGTTCCTGGTCTCCTCTGTTGTTATTTGTGTTTACCTCATCTCCGACCGGCTCGGCCTTTCGCTGTGGCAGATGGCTCAAACCGTCAATGCGAACGATCTTTCACGCGTATTCTATTTCGACGACGTCAACAGCACACTGTTTTTCCCCAAGCAATTCTTTGGCGGCGCTTTCATTGCAATTGCCATGACAGGTCTCGATCAGGACCTGATGCAAAAGAACCTGACTTGTCGAAACCTGCAGGATGCACAGAAGAATATGTTCTGGTTGACCGCCTCCATCGTCGTGGTCAACCTGCTGTTTCTCACGTTGGGCGCGCTCCTTTATATATATAGTTCGTCACGAGGCCTTGCCCTTCCCGAGGTTAGTGATGAACTTTTTCCGCGACTGGCTTTGGGTGAATTTGGCCTTGTTGCGGGGATCTTCTTCTTGCTGGGGATTATCGCTTCTTCTTATGCCAGCGCCGACTCGGCACTTGCCGCGCTCACCACCTCCTTTTGTATTGACTTCCTGGACTTCAAGCACAAACCCGAAGAACTGAAGCGACGCCAGAAGAACATTGTTCACGTTGGATTTTCCGTGCTCTTTCTTGTCATCATTCTCATTTTCAAGGAGCTCAACGAACGCACACTAATTGATGCCGTGTTAAACCTGGCCGGATACACCTACGGCCCCCTGTTGGGTCTCTTTTCCTTTGGGCTGCTCACCCGGCGTCAACTCAAAGACCGGTGGGTGCCTGTGGTCTGCGTTGTTGCACCGCTGTTGTCCTATATTTTGAGTGCCAACTCCGCCGCATGGTTTAGCGGGTACAAGTTCAGTTATGAAATCCTGGTCGTGAATGGAGTGATCACCATGACGGGTTTGTGGTTGATTTCGTACCCGCCGAAAGATGCAGGGAGCGTGAGCAGCTTACAATAGTTCCCGGGACGGATCCCATAATCTGTTTTCAAAGTCCACCACCTTGTCCTTGACGACCTTGACACCGTCTCGCGCCAGCCGGTCCTGCATGGCCGTGGGTGAACCAAAGTGAATTTTGCCGGTCAGCAATCCCTGGCTGTTGACCACCCGGTGTGCGGGAACATTCTTCAACCCGTGACAGGCATTCATGGCCCAGCCCACCATTCGTGCGCTCATCCCGGTGCCCAGGTAACGCGCGATCGCTCCGTAGCTGGTCACGCGTCCCTTCGGGATCAGCTTGACCACCTCGTACACATCCTGGAAGAAATTGGGTTCTGGTTTTTCGGTAAGGACTTTCTTCTTCGCCATCGTCAGACGATGTTACAAAATCCTAAGGCAATGGTGTACAAAACATCGCTATTTTTGTGCCCTTATGAAAAAGGGGGCGCTCCTGATATCGTTGGTTTTGATCGCAAGCGTTTCACGCGCGCAGCACCTTGTCTTCCCCTCCGATCTTGACCTGGGCCAGGTGCAGGAGGGGAAAGCCGTTCGTTTCGCCGTTCAACTGTCCGAACCGGCCAACGGCGCCAGATTTTCGCTTGAAGGAAGCAACAGTCTCGGGATGACCATTGACTCGGTAGGAAACTTCACCTGGATTCCATCCTTTGACCTCGTCGACCGGTTGGCCTTGAAGCAGGATTTTTCCGTGATCTTTCAGGCAACCTTGCCGGATGGCAAGCGCGTGCGGCAACCGGTAACATTTACAGTCCATCATGTAAACCGCCCGCCGGTCACGGATGAGCTTCCTGTCTTCTACGTTCGGCAGGGCGTGCCCAATTCCTACCAGATGAATGCCGTTTATGTTTTTGATCCGGATGGGGATCCAATTACCGTTCGGCCCCGCGAATCAACGATGCCGGAAGGCGCCGCCCTGTCGTCGACCGGCCTCCTCACGTGGACTCCTTCCCGGACACAATTCAATTCCCTCAAGACCAACCCTCTTACGATTGAGGCAATCGTTCAGGACCAGCCGGACAAACTGGAGTCTGTGGCCCGGATCATCATCAAGCAGACCCAACTGGACCTGCCTCCCAATCTTTTCCTTGTGCCGGCCGACAGCCTGTTTGCCATCAAGGAAAACGAGGTGATCTATCTCAAGATTTACGTGTCGGACCCCAACGGTGAGGAAAGCATCGATCAAGTTGACTTTGTTTGTTCTGACATCCGGATTCCCAAAACAATTCTCAAGCAAAATACACTCACGCAGTTCGAGTTTGCGTGGACGCCGGGTTATGATTACGCCGACGATGTTGTCCCAAAGAAAGACGTGATGTTCACCTTCTTTGTCATTGACAAGAGCAACAATCGGGCACAGCGAAAGATACGCGTGACGGTTTCTGATACGGAAAACCTCGAACTGAAGGACCGAATTCTTGCTCAAAAGTACACGCAATCCATGACGGCTGCCTACCAGCTTCTGGAACTCCTCGACGAGACCCACCAGAAGCTCGAGAAACAATATAGCCGTGCGCGCAAAGGGAAGAAGAACCGCACCATCCTGAATGCCTCCCTCGGTGCGGTGACCGGATTGTCGCCGCTGATTCTCCAGCCCGACCAATCCAAAACCGTTTCTGTTGTTGGCGGAACCTCGGTGCTCACGCTGAACTCGCTGGAAGCCGGCCAGGTGATTGGAAAGAACGCGCAAGAGTATAGTAACCAGATTAAGACCAACCGCGACCTGAGAAACCAGCTGCAGTTGAAAGGCAACTATTTTGCCCGCAAATATGCCCTAAGGCCAAACCGCCGCGGATCAGAATTTGAGTTGGACCGCGACGACCTCGCGCGGCTGATTAATTCAGACGCCGTGGCGTCATTGAAGCTTCCGGCTGACGTACGCAAAGTGCCCACGGTGAAAGATATTCAACGTGCCTTTGCCGATTTTAGTGAAGAATAATGGAAGGCTTGTGACAAGCCTCATTTTACCTTTCGCACGTTGACCGCCGTGGGTCCCTTGGGGCCGAATTGAACTTCGAAGGTCACCAAATTTCCTTCGGCGGCCGGGAAGTCGGTCTCAGACGTATGGAAGAAGATCCCCTCTCCCCCCTGGTCTGAACGAATGAATCCAAATCCTTTGGATGAATTGAAAAAATTAATGATTCCCTGCTGAGCGCCGCGCGGAGTGGCTCCTCCCTTATTCCTGGAGCCTAACTCAATTTCTGCTTCATTGACCTGACGCTTTTTGGTGGGGTCAGGGGGCACGGAGGTGATGTTTCCGTTTTCGTCAACATACGCCATCATGTCTTCCAACGACTTGCCCTCCTTGGCGTTTGCTTTTCGCTCTTCTCTGCGCTGCTCCTTTTCCTTGCGGGCCTGGAGTTTCTTTCTTTCGACTTCTTTCTTGTTAAAGGTTTGTTGTGATTTGGCCATTCCTGCTGGATGGTTTAGTGGTTAGGGTATTGAAATTCGAGTGATGTGGAGAACAAAATGCTTGTCCATGACGATTTCATACGTGGCGTTTCCCGTGAGCTCAGCGGCTTTCGCGGAGGACTGCAAAACGTACAAAAGATCCTGTGCCACCGCCGACTCCTTGATACTGTTCATGGCCCGTCCGTTGGAAAGCCGAAGCGTAAAATCAAATCCCGTCTTCTTCCGGTTTCCTGCCGAGGCGAACTCATGCGCATATAGTTTATACTGCCGGGGTTCATCGGCTGCTTCGACCATCAGTTTCAGGATCGCCGGCCGGTACTTGTTCCACAAGTGCGAATAGGTCCTGGATTCCGTGTCGATCATGGCTGAACTGATTATTTAGCGGCGTATACGTAAGGGGTGGCGGCAACCCTCGCGCACACAGCCGTCAAAGGTACCCAAATATTCAATGGCATGCCGAAAAGGGGGCTTGACTTGGCAGATTAGGTTCCCGGGTTCATTCCCCATACCTTTGTGGGAATCCATTGCGGATCCATTAATTTCAAGGCATGGTTCGGCTCCACAGCTCCAGTTTGTTAATCCTTCCTCAGTTTATCCTACAATGAAAATCTGACGCCAGGGCCGATAGACCCCTGATTCATCCGGATTCATTGATCCCCGGGGAAAACAGTTACCACATCCCATGCAGCACACCGGTTCCGTATCATTTACCAACACTGATCGAGAGTTCGTCACCCGCCTTAATCAACGGGTCAACGAATACTTCCGGGACAACAACCTGAATCGGCATGGCAACCTGGAAATGGTGGTGAAGACTTTTTTCATGTTTTCCCTCTACTTTCTGCCGTATGCGCTGATTCTGAACGGGATCATTTCGGGAACGTGGCCTTTGTTGCTCGCCGTGGTGATCATGGGTTTCGGATTAGCCGGCATCGGCCTGTCGGTGATGCATGACGCCAATCACGGGGCTTACTCCGACAAGTCATGGGTAAACCAACTCATCGGCTATTCGCTTAACCTGCTGGGTGCAACCTGTTTTACCTGGAAGATTCAGCACAATGTGCTTCACCATTCGTTCACCAATATTCACGAAGAAGATGAAGACATCAGCCCGCGGGGCGTACTCCGGCTGTCACCACATTCTCCCTGGAAAGCCATGCATCGCTATCAATACCTCTATGCCTGGTTCCTGTATGGGCTGATGACGATTGTCTGGATCCTGGCGAAGGATTTCGACAGGCTGATCAAGTACAATCGGAGGGGCCTGGTAAAGAAGCAAAAAGCAAGCATTATCGCGGAGTGGTTCATTCTGCTGACCACCAAAGCGGCTTACATCGGATATTCCGTGCTGATCCCGCTCTGGCTTACCCCGCTGAGCATTTGGCAGATTTTACTGGGATTGGTCATCATGCATTATATCGCCGGATTCGTGCTGGCCGTAATTTTCCAACCCGCGCACGTCGTGGAGGGTACAGAGTACCCCCTGCCCGACGCAACCAATTCGATGAACACCAACTGGGCCATTCATCAATTGCATACCACCACTAACTTTGGCAACCGGAGCCGATGGTTTTCCTGGTATGTCGGAGGACTAAATTTTCAGATTGAACACCACTTGTTTCCGAACATCTGCCATGTGCACTACCGGAAGCTTGCGCCGATTGTTCAAGAGACAACACGTGAATTCGGTTTGCCCTATAAAAGTGCAAAGACCTTTGTGGGCGCCCTCGCCGGGCACGCCCGACTGCTCAGGAACCTCGGCATTCAACCGGCCGGACCGAATCAATGATTTTATTTTTCTAAACACTAATTATTAATCAAAATGCAAGGAACGGTGAAGTTTTTCAATGAGGCCAAAGGGTTTGGCTTCATTAAGCCAGACGACGGAAGCGCAGACATTTTTGTTCACTCGTCGGGTCTGATCGACAACATTCGTGAAAACGATAAGGTGGAGTACGAGCAAGAGCGCGGCAAGAAGGGAATGAATGCGGTGCGTGTTAAAGTGGTCCGCTAAGACGGGCGCTTTACATCCCGGGTCATTCACGAAATGACACGATAGACAGGACCCCGGCAACGGGGTTTTGTTTTTTTATGTCTGGCCAACTTCGAAAGTTCGACGGCTAAGGCCGCTGGCATACGCCAGATTCCAAAACAAAATAGTAGTTTTGCCTCCTTCCAAACGCTTATCCAGAGGAGTGGCAGAGCGGTTGATTGCACCGGTCTTGAAAACCGGCATCCCTTCACGGGGATCGGGGGTTCGAATCCCTCCTCCTCTGCAACCGAAATGCACAACCCCGACTTTGTCGGGGTTTTTCGTTGTAAAGGATGACCGAGCAGAGCGCCGGCGGGTCCCCGCACCCCTAAGGAAATGGTCAATTAGGTCTCTAAACAATTAGTAACTTGTCCTAAAGGACTATACCGAGAGTGTGCCATTTAATCAGGGAAAATCAGTTGAGAGAGTCTCTTCGAATACTACGACCATCAGACATCCATTATTCTCAGAAGCCAGTTATCGAATTGTATAACTCAGAATTTACAAAAGACTATGCTTCAACCGTCACCATCAAACACGATCTATATTAATTTCATCGCCGAAATTAATGACAAGACTTCAAGTCTTCTTCTGTATTTGCTCACTGAACAATTAAGAGCAGGAATTAAAAGCTTCAGAATCAACATCTCATCTGGTGGCGGACTGGTCAATAATTCAATTTCAATTTTTAATCTACTAAATGGACTGAGGGATGTCACGCTACACACGCATAATCTAGGTCAAATAGACTCAGCTGCAAATCTGATTTTTCTAGCTGGACAAAAACGCACTGCCAGCAAAGCATCCACTTTCTTGCTACACCCACCTCAAATGAATTTTCAAGGCCAAGGTCCTGTTGGCCTTTCTATTGAGACTTTGCGGGAAAGACTTGACAGTCTTGAGAAGGATCAGCACAAAATGGCAGAAGTTATTTCAAGGAAAATCAACAAAAGCACTGAAGAGGTCGTAAGAATGTTCAACGACAGAAAGACCTACTCCAGTACTGATGCAAAGGATATGGGATTCATTCATGAGATTGATGACTTCGTTGCAACTCCCGGCCTTCCAATATTCTCAATAACGAACCAGTCATAACGTGATTACAATCACATCTGTTTTTAGTACACTTGATCGGATCAAGGAACTGAAATCGAACCTAGGCTATCTACAACAGGTGCAAGCAGGGGAATCCGTTAATGTTAGCAGACTAGACTTCATAACGCCGTTATCAATCACGCCAATAGCTGCGATTATTAATTCGCATTCACTAAAAATGAATTACGATGGGCCAAATGCCCAGTACCTAAAAGTAATTCACTTTCCAGAAGGAATTAGTGAAATTGAGGGACTTAGCGACTCCAAGAGTTACATTCCGATTATTAAACTTCCTTTGCGCGGAATGGTTAAGCAGGACAGAAGTAAGAGTCTAAACGCTCTTCATTCTAAATTTCTTGATCTCTTGAGAAGAAACGTTATCGCAGAACCACGCTTCATTGAACTCATAAGCAACAATACCTTCGGCTTTGTAATGGGGGAAATGCTTGACAACATTGAGGAGCACGCTCAAGCAGAAAATGTTTATGTATTCGCACAATATTGGACAAAAAACAATTCATGCGAATTATGTATTTTGGATGACGGCCAAGGTTTGTTTGGCTCACTTTCGAACGCAGGCCGGGACGTAATAGACAGCTTGGACGCTTTGAAAAAAATATTGAATATGGGGTTATCCGCAAAGACGGAATATGGTGACATTAGGCGGGGAATGGGGATTAAATCAACTCGAGCCGCCATAACGAACAGAGAGCTAAATGGTGAATTCTTTGTGATGTCCGGAAATGCTGCATTCTTACATACTGTATCTAATGGGGAGATTTTCGTTACATTTCAGGACTATTCGTGGAATGGCACGGTTGTGATGATGAAACTAAACAGGCCTTCCTCATCGTTTAACCTGTATGACTATGTCCGCTAGCACCATTAATATTTCGGAAGTATTTGATGCTCAAAGCCTTGTAACTAGGCAGGCAGCTAGGGATTTGTTTACTAGAATTTCGTCAATGCCTGAATCCATCGTTTACTTAGATTTCTCGCGGATTAATTTTGCGTCTCGCTCCTTCTTTGATGAACTAAACAATTTCCAAAGCAATTTCAGATTGCTAGGAAAACAAGTAGAGTTGCAAAACTTAAATCAGACACTTTCAACTCTTCTTGAAATAGTAAAGTCAACTTCTCAATCAAAGAGCAGCATTTCGTATGCCAGCACGGCAAATGCTCAAACTCTTACATTCTAGTCTGTCAATCCGGCTTGCCTTTGGGTGCGACTGGTAGTCATTCCCCACGAGTTAACCGGAACAAGAATAGAGCTTACAAGGTGGCCAATTTGAATCCGGCGGATGTTAATATATTCTGAAAAGGCACCTCACTTCAGATTCCTCTTCATATCCTTCACGCGACTCCCCGCCGAGCTTCCCCAGTAATACGCTGCGATGGCCAGGACGATGTCGCGGACTGCCGCGCGGCTCTCGATGAAGATCTCGCGCATCTCTTCGGGGATGTTGCCCCAGGCGGAGACGACGACGGTGTAGACGAAGCACAACAGGATGATCAGGCCGAAGACGGTCATGAACCAGTCGATGTGACCGGTGGCGGTGGCGAACTCTTTCTCCCGCACGCGGGCGCTGTTGCGGTCGGCGATCTCGGCGTCGAGGGCCTCGAGGTCGAGGCGGTAGAGCTCGATGAACTGCTTGCGGCTCTCTTCGTCGAGCAGGGTGCTGTCGCCGAGGACGAGGTCTTTGATTTTCCCCAGCACGCGGACGCCGGGAACCAGGTCGCCAAGCTCGTCGAGGAGGTGGCCGAGGTTTTTGTCGGTGAGGAATTTGCCGACGCGAGTTTCTTTGAGCGGTTTCATAGTGGGGGGTTAGTTGGAGGTGAGGGTGAGGAATAGGTTGACGAGTACGGTGGGGTTGGCTGTTGGCTGTTGGCTATTGGCCGTTGGCTGTTCGCGGTTGGGTGTTGGCTTTGGGCGATTAATCTTGGGCGGTGCTGGGTGACGTCGCGTGCTGAAGTGGGCGAGGAGGCTTTGGATGATGGTTTTCATTGCGGTTTGAGGGTTTGGTTGGAGAATAGACAAGAGTTGTTGCGTTAGTTTGTTTGGTTGATGAGTTCGCCCCTCCGTCCTCCTTCGGCTTCGCTCAGGATGACGGACACTGGCATCCGTCAGGCTGAGCGGAGCCGAAGCCTGAACGGGGCCGACGCCTCTGTTTGGAGAATAGCCTCAAAAAGCGTCAGGGCAATTTGCGTGCGGCCGGTGTCGCTCAGCAGATACTCGGCTTCACGGCGGTTGTCGAAAAAGAGGTTTTCTACCAGCAGCGCGGGACAGGTTGTCTTGCGCAGGACGTAGAAGTCCTCTTCCTGGTCGAGGTCGCCGTCGATGAGATTTTTCCTGAACCGGAACTGCGCCAGGCGGCGCTGGTAGGTGCGACAGAAGATCTCAGCGATGGCATCGCTGGCGGTCTGGCCTTTGGAGGTGTAGACGGAAAAACCGGAGCCTTTGCCGTGGGCTCCCGGCGGCATGGCGTCGCTGTGGAGGGACAAATAAATACAACGCGGGTCCCGATGGTGGAGGTAGTTGGCAAGGGCGACACGTTGGCTCAGCGGTGTGTCGAGCTCGGCATCGTAGACGAGAGTGTGATCGATGCCATGCTCTTGCAGGAGTTTCTGCAGCTTCGCGGCGATCATGCGGTTGTTGACGCCTTCGTAGAAAACCAGGCCGTCGTCGAAGACGTGCATCTTGGCGGGAGCGGTGGTGTAGCGGCCGTCTTTCATGCCGCCGTGACCAGCGTCTAGGAGCCATAGGTGTTTGCTCATGGTTGAGGTGGTTATAGGTGTGGGTTAATTTTACTTTCGCTGGATCCCGGTAGGGGAGTTTTTCACCGCGAAGGCGCAAAGGCGCAAAGGGGCGCAGAGTTGAAAACTTTGCATCCTTGCGATCAGTACCTCCCTTGTCCCCTCCTCAAATCCTTGCCGTGACTCCGCGGAATGTTTCGTGTGTCGGAGCATACGGGATGGTGGATTTGAAGAGGGGTGGAGGACCGGGTTACAGCGTCAGGCTTCGACTTCGCTCAGCCTGACGGCAGCAGCACCTAGCTCAGTGTTACAATATCACTTCGCGGGTGCCTTTGTTACCGGGGCGATCGAAGGCGATCGCTTTGATGGTGGTACCTTCGAGGGAATTGTTGGCTACGCTAGCCGTGTACTTCCACACATTGATACCTTCACCCGGCGATGCTTCACCTTTTTCCAGTGGATTGCCGTCTTTGTCGATGATGCTCACCTTCACCGTCACGACCCTGAAATCGTCGGTCGCTTTGATGAGGATGGTATCACCCACGTTGCCCTGGTAGTCCTCCGTCTCGATGTAGTGCACTTTGGGTGCCTTCAGGTAGTCCGACATGGCCACCACGTGAGCGGTGTGCTTCTGATCGGTGATCCCTGACTCGTACAACAGACGCGACTCCTTTTCTGCCAACTGCTGTTTGGCATACTGGGCCGCTTCCTGGAATCTGAGTTTCACCGCGCTCTGTTTTTCCGTCGGTGCGTTGGTAAATGATGGGCGGTTTGCCATCTGCATCTTGCCGCGCACTTTTCGGAAGACCACGGTGTCACCCAGCATACCGCTGGTGTGGTTGGTGATCGGGTTGTTTTTGACTTTACTCATTTTGTTAGAATTAGAATTTCACATCGTCCGCGGCGATCCCCTACTACCGGCGCCTGGCAGCAGGAATCACTTGTTCGGCGATGCTTGGGTCAAATGTGCAAGGGTGACGGCAGGCACTTTCCTGTTTTGGACCGATCGGGATCAACTTGGACTGAATTGGACCGAATGGGCACGATTGTACTGTTTCCGGACACCTATGCCGGACCTATGCTTGATTTATGCCTAGCAGATGGGCAAATCATTACGGCCATATGCCACTTGTATGCCACCAGTAAGCCAGCGACAAGCCAGCCGCATGCCGGAGGGATGCCGGAAGGATGCCGGCCGCAAGCCAGCGGTATGCCGGAACAGCACCTTGGAACCTTTGCGTGGCTCCAGAAAACAATTACATTCGTATCGATGGCACGAAGCAACGGTCCTGAACCATCATCTATGGAGAAAGACGAATTTCCTATTCGGGCGTACAGCATCAAGGAGCTGGCCGGCTTTTACCGTGTTTCGACTAAGGTATTCAGGAAGTGGATTGCCATGATCGAGACCGACATTGGTCCGCGCATTGGGCACTTGTACAATCCCGCGCAGGTAAAGGTTATTGTACAACACCTGGGCAAACCGTTTACCTGGCTGATCGCGATCATCGTGAAGAGCCTGTTTGGTTGGGCGGATGATGGAGGGGATGGCCAGGAGGAAGGGCAGAAGATGGGGCAGAAGGGGTGATTGCTTCGGTCCGCCGTTGGCGGACCTCGCAATGCATTGACTCGCACCCCCCCCGGTGCCTTCACTTCGAGAACCTCAGGGCAGGCGAGAGCCTCAGGCACCGAGGTTGCAGTTCTGTTTTTAATAATTGGGTACGCCCGCTGGCTGAGGCACTCGAAGCCAGCGAACGGATCAGTGCACTGCGCTCGCCTCGCTGAGAACCTCTAAAGGGGAAACCCGTTCGCAATGACCGTACTAATCCGCTGAAGAGTTAATATAAAACTCGCCTTTGTGCGGTGGGATTTCTTCGTTCACCCCGTGGTAGAAATCCTGTGCGACGTTGTCAGCAAGCTCGCGCATCAAGGGAGACCGGGTTTCGTATTTCTTGAGTTTCTCAATGATGATCATGACCCTTGCAAAGTCATCCTTGGGTTTTGTCTTGACAATTTCAGCCTGCAATTCGCTGATCTCCGGGATAATCAACTCATATTTTTCAAAGGTGAGCGCCAACTTTTCTAGCATGGCATCTACATACGCATACGACAGCGGCAGTTTGATGATATCGTCGTTGGTCATGGTTATTGGGACTCCATGAAATTAATGGAATTCTTTTGAGGGGACAAAATCAAAAGGGAATAGATGGAGAAGCCAGGGGCAGAATTCTGCGCCAATCTGCGTGGGCTCAATCTGCGGGAATCTGCGAGACAAAATCGATGCGGGGCAGTGGATCAGTGATCGGCAGGCTCGGTGGCCCTCATCGACAACTAACCTTAAATGCTTCCGAGCGTTCAAGTTCATCGTCAATTCTCTTCCTCCATTGATTTTGAGGTGATTCCAGGAATCCGTGATGCGTTTCGTTATCAAACTGCTCATTTGTTTCCTTCATGAAAGAAACACCCAGGTCATAAGCTGACAATATCATCTCGTTAACATTTCCGGGTACAATAGTTTGCTTGGATACATACGCTCTTGCCTTCCGGGCAGCTAACTCAGCGATGTCAAAGTGAATCTGTTCATGCTCGAGTAGCGATTTGGAAGTGTCGTTGGACAGCGCCTTACCCTTAAATAAGACTGCATGTACTTCGAGAACAAAATTCTTACCCACTGCTCTTGGGGTTACCCAAAGTTGTGGAGCAATCCTTGCGCCGATGCGGGTAGCGGCACTGTCATAAGTGAATATTTCCCAGGATAACTTCTTCTCATGGCACCAATACAGTGTGTCGGATTTATGGTCTGGAGATAGTGATGTTAAAAGAATCAATAGCAACATTAGTCAATCGGGTATTATTGGTAATTACCTATAATAAACATCCTCCATTCCACTAACGAAATTAAATATTGAAGCGCCGTTGGGAAGGAAAATGTTCGTGATATAAAGAGAATGATCGATTTCAGGGTCAGAGAACATGACTATGATAATCCTCCCGGAAAGCGATAGTTCAGCGACATTCTTTTTCCGGAATTTCATTTCCCTGACGGCCTTCTGAATAAGCTCAGCGCTTGTCGATACCGTCAAGGAATCCCTTAGCGACTTCAACTTATCAAATAACAGCGATTTACTTTTGGTTGGGTTCAGGACAGCGTTTTCAGTCAACGAAGCGCATTCCAGGCTGTCTGGACTCGTACAGCTTTCATCGTATAGGTGTTCTTCGAAAAGAAAGGCCTCTTCGCCGAATATGGACGCGCTTTCATTTATGTTGGCAACCTCCTTGAAGAGCAGGTTGTAGAAGTTACTCACGAGTTGCTTATGGGATCGCAGAGGATCGACTTTCTGCGCTACCATATGATGAGGGCAGTACAGCAAAGCCAAGACCAAGATTAGGGTAGACCGAACTATGCTGATTTTCATTTCTAAGACTAGATACTCCTCACTCTTTCTTGAACGAAACGCTCCATAATTAGGTTAGCCACCCAGAAACGCTGCAATTGCGCGAACAAGGCAAAGCAAACTGCCGAAACCTAACGCCGCACTCATCAGGTAAGAGCCAAACCTGTTGAAAAAGACATCCTCCTCGGATCTTCTGGCAATCCTGTAAAGGAAGGCGCTTCCCAGGGCAAAGAGAATGGAATACAAAAGTTCCTTCATGGCTCAGCGTATGAATATAGTGAAAGAAGAGGGCGACCCCATGAAGCCTGTCTGAACTTGATTTTCAGATGATTTATCTGATTCGCCTGATTTCTTGAAGCTCAATTCTCCTCCATCCGGTACCGAGTGCGCCGACGGCTAATGGCGACCAGGTGCGGAATGGACTGCAAGTCCTGCTTCGGTGGAGGTGTGCGGTTTGATTGGATCCGGGTGAATGTCCGGAACAACTGGATGTCAACGAGACGCAATGAATAGCTTTTTAGGTAAATTGTCTCATGACCTTTTGTGTCGCGGTAACTGATAATCATTGGTTCAACTACCTTAAAGGGTTCAATCCAGAAGATGTGAATTTCTGGCAGCCCGGAGGAAATACAATACTTAAAAAGCTATTACCGGGCGCCCCTTTTCTTTTCAAGCTGAAAAAACCTAACAATGCGATTGCCGGGATTGGTTTCTTTTCGTCTCACACAATTCTTCCCATTTCCAAAGCCTGGGAACTATTTGGATGGCGGAATGGCAGCCAGAATGTAATCGAACTCAACGAAACGATCAGAAGGCTTCGGTCAAAAGCCAGCATTGAACACGCCAACCCCAACATCGGCTGTATCGTCTTAACTGATCCGTTGTTCTTTGAGGAAGAAGACTGGATCGAAACTCCATCAAACTGGCATGCGAATACACAACAATACAAGTACTATCACACGGAAGAGGGAATAGGTGCCACACTTTGGGCCAAGGTCGAGTCTAGACTTACTAAGTACCTTAAGGGAAATGTTTTGGATGGGCTAAAGAGCGAGCTAACGATCAGTAACCCTGACTCTGGGTACGCTAGTGTCTTGAGCAAAGTGAGGCTGGGGCAATCTGCATTTCGGGTACTGGTCACCGATGCCTATTCAAGACGGTGTGCAATCACCGGAGAGCGCACCTTGCCTGTCCTTGAAGCGGCTCATATAAAGCCTTATTCGTTATCCGGACCCCATTACATCTCCAATGGAATTTTGTTGCGATCGGATCTACACAAACTATTTGATGAGTTTTACTTGACGGTAACCCCAGACTATCACGTCACAGTTAGCAAACGAATCAGAGAGGAGTTCGAAAACGGGAAGGAGTACTATCGATTTCACGGCGCTCAACTGGCGAGCATCCCTGGGCTGAAAAAGAATGCGCCAGCCACCGAATTTCTCAACTGGCACAACAGTCAATTCAAATCGTGAGAATTATTGAAATCGACTAGGTCAAACGCTCACCGGAAAACTCATTCCTTTTCGTGCCTCAAGAGTTTGACTGACCTGGTGACTGCCGGGTATTAAATCGCTCATAGACCCGCTTTGTCATCCAATCCTTGACATCACTCTTGAACTCCGTATCGGCCATCAGCTTGTCAAAAATCTCTTCATTATCCGCCATGCGGTCAATGAGCGTCTGGATGAAAACTTCTTCAAAAGCGTACTTGAAATTTTCGATGGGGTTGCTGAGCGCCCGCAGCTTCAATTCTTCGTTTTCAAACAAGGCTTGCTCAATCTGTTCGAAGTAAAGTTTGTCAGCATCGGTGAAGTCGGTGCCGAACTTATCGTTGAGCAGGGTTATTATGTTGGAGAGCCTGTCCTTTTCATCTTTCTGCCGGCTTATGCCCGCTTCGGTGGTCGGCGTGAGTTCATGGCCTCCCTGCACCTGCAAAACCAGATCGCCCTCGGCTACCTTCTGCAGGCGGTAGTATTCGAGGGCTACTTCGTTGTCCAGCTTGAGCCGCTCGGTGTAGTCGGTGCGCGGTAGTTTTGTGAGGAGAAAGCGACCGTAGGAGTACAATTTTTCCAGCTCAATATCTTGAAATGGCATAATCTGTGAGATGAACGAATAGAGTCTGACGAACGAGGTCATGGCTTTCTTGAATTCATCCTGATTTTCTTCGCTCAGGCCTTTGAACCGGTCCACACCCGGATCAACAAACGCGTACAACCGCCCCTGGTCGCGGGTGGTGGGATTGAGGTTGTAAAATATTTTGGCGAACGCGTCGACCTCCGCCTGCTGGTAAACGGTTGCTGCGTCCGTGCGCCCTTTCAGGTCATACAAATGATTCGGATCGGCGGCCTCCGACATGGCTGTTTGCTCGAAGTAAGGTTGGAACGAGTCAATGATCGTCTGGCGGTCATTGGCAAAGTCGAGGACAAAGGTATCCTCCTTGCCCGGGTGGGTGCGATTGAGCCGGGAAAGGGTCTGCACGGCTTTCACACCGGACAGTTTCTTGTCCACATACATCGTGTGGAGCAGGGGCTGATCAAAACCGTACTGGTACTTGTCAGCCACCAGCAGCACCTGGTACTCGTTAGTGCCAAACTTCTCCGGCAACTCCCGTTCGCCGAATTTGTTCAACTGGGGTTCGGTAACCCCATCCGGGTACAGGTCATCCACTACCGCACCGGAAAACGCTACAAGGGGCTTGATTCCCTCATAGCCCTTCTCCCGGATGTACTTCTTAAAATCCAGGTAGTACCGGAGGGCGTGCTTTCTGGAGGCAGTGACCACCATGGCTTTCGCCTTGCCGCCAATCTTCTTCATGACCACCTGTCGGAAATGCTCCACCATCACCTCTGTTTTCTGGGCAATGTTGGTGGGATGCAGCGACGCAAAGCGGCCGATTGCCTTGGTAGTCTTTCGCTTATTCAGTTCCGGGTCATCTTCGATGGTTTTGCAGAACCGGTAGTACGCCTCATACGTGGTGTAGTTCCTCAGCACATCCAGAATAAATCCTTCCTCGATGGCCTGCCGCATGGAGTAGAGATGGAACGGGCGCGGCTTACCCTCCTTGTCTTTCACCCCGAACACCTCAAGGGTTTTTGTCTTCGGCGTGGCCGTAAAGGCAAACAAACTGATGTTCTTCTGCGGCCCCCGCTTACGGATAATCTCGCGAATATGATCCTCCTCATCCGGCAGCCTCATTTCAATCTCGTTCTCGGTCTGCTCTGATTCTTCCAATGAAACGTTCTTACCCACCAATACTTCCGTCATTTTGCGGCTGGCCTCACCGCCCTGCGAACTATGCGCCTCGTCGATAATTACGGCATAGTTGCGGGCGGGAATTTCACCAAGGTGGGCGAGCGCAAAGGGAAACTTTTGCAGTGTCGTGATGATGATGCTCACCCCGCTGTTGATGGCTTCTGCCAGTTGCTTTGAATCCTCTTCTATCCGGAGCACCACGCCGGACCTGTGCTCAAACTGGTAAATCGTGTTCTGCAACTGCTGGTCGAGCACGTTGCGATCGGTGATGACGATGACGGAATCAAACACCTTCTTGTCTTGCACGGTGTACAGCGCTGAAAGCCGGTAGGCCAGCCAGGCGATAGAGTTGCTCTTGCCGCTGCCCGCCGAATGCTGCACGAGATAATTTCTTCCGGGGCCGTTGGTCTTTGCATCGGCCGTGAGCTTCCGCACGGCATCCAGTTGGTGGTACCGAGGGAAGAGCATGGATTCCTTCACATACTTCTTACTATCAACCGTATATTCTTCCTTCTGCAGGTGAGCGAAGCGGCCGATGATCTCCAGCCAGCTGTCGGGGCTCAGCACTTCCTCCCAGAAGTAGGCGGAGCGGTGCGTGGCGAACCCTTTCACGGGCGGATTGCCGGCCCCGCCGTTGCTGCCCTTGTTGAAGGGGAAAAACCGCGTGCCGCTCGACTCCAGTTTGGTGGTGAAGTAAACCTCATCCGGATCAACCGTATAATGGATGATGGCCCGCTTCTTAAACTGAAAAAGCAGTTCCTTCGGGTCACGGCTGGACCGGTACTGTTCCATGGCCTCGCCCACGCGCTGACCGGTGAAATGATTCTTAAGTTCGAGCGTAGCCAGCGGAAGGCCGTTGAGCGACACCAGGAGGTCGATGCTTTTGTTGTTATTCGTTGAAAAGTGCACCTGGCGGGTGACCTGCATGATATTCTGTTTGTACAGCGCCAGTGTTTCCGGGTTGAGGCCGCTGTCGGGTTTGAAGTAAGCCAACTTGAACTTCACCCCGCTGTCGGTGATGCCATGGCGAACGACATCCAGCATGCCGCGGAGCTCGAGCTCCTTGGAAAGCCGCTGGAAGAACTTGCTTTCGGTTTCTTCCTTGTAGTACGATTGAAGCCTGTCCCACTCCTTTCGCTGGGAAGACTGAATGAACTTCAGAACTGCCTTGGGGTCCAGCGCCAGCCCCCTATCATAATCCGCGTCGCTTCCTTTCACCCAGCCGTGGGCGCAGAGGTAGTCAACGATGGCTGACTCGAAGGAGGACTCGGTGTGAATGCCAGCATTCATCTTCTTATGCCTGTATTTCTATAATCCTAATATTCGATTTATTACTTCAGCTGCCTTCATTTGATCATCACGATTCAAATATTCTTCAACCCAACCTATGTTGTTAGATAGCGTCTCCACTTTACGCTGCTGGTACTCTGGCAAGCCATACTTTGGAAGATTTCTGCTAGCGTAGAAAAACCCCGATTGATAGTTGTCACCAGAAAAATACATCTCTGCAACCAGTTTTTCCAATTCAAATGAAGGATAAGGATAGTTCTCATATGCATTCCATCTCTTGACTAACCTTATTATTGGTTTAACAATTGAATTGAATCGCTTGTTTGACGCTGTCAAGGCCTCACTAAATCCATTGGGGTCTGTGTCCAGCCAGCTACCGTCCTTCCCCGGTATCTGGAACGAACTTGAAAAGAGGCCATTGTAAGTTTTACAGGGAACAAGGTCAAATTTGATCCCGCTCAGTTCGAGCACAATTGATGGGTGATCCTTAATAACGCTCGATGTTGGATACTCACTATTGGCAAATCTCCTCAGCTGGTTCCGATAGGTATCAGGGGCAAAGCTAGAAGTGGTCGCATCAAACACTACCAGAACATCCACATCAGAATTTGGGTCGTATCTCCTGGGAAGGATAGTATCACGCTTGTAAGACCCAAACAAGACGCTCTCTCGTACATCGCGCCCGAAGTAATTTCGAAGCTTAAACTTGAAATTTGTCACCCGGTCTTCAATCAGCCTCCTTTCAGGAGAATCGTACTTGATGAACAATTCTCCGGCAATTTTTTGGAGCACATAGTTTACAGTTGCTGACATATCTATTTCCACCAGATATTCATCTCACCCATTTTCTCTATAGAGTACTTTGCCCAATACTTTGCAAAAAAGGATATTGGCGGCCTTGGCTTCGTATTAAGTTCATTCAGCCTTTCCTTGATTAGCTCTAGATCACTCTGCGTTACAGACCCTGAAGAATGCAATACGAGGATATCGTTGTGAAGCTTTAGATACTCTTCACCTGCCTTCATGGAACTTGAAGCGAAGTCCGCCTCATCCTTGGTGCTGTACATCAATAGCTTAAAACTGGAGAATAGACAGGCTGCCCCCAACCATTTCGTGACGGCCAAAGAAACGAAATCCAAGAGAGACAAAATCGAGAAAATGATGTTGGTAATCGCGAAAAGGTAAGTAAGGATTCTCCTCAGGTCTGCAGACTTGAAGTGACCCTTGGCGGAATATGCGGTGCATTCTCCAAAATACTGAATAGTTTCTATCGTATGGGTCATAAGATTTAAGCAACCTTGAACTTGCCTGTGACGATTTCAGAAATCAAAGTGCTCCGCCACTCTGAAAGTAGTGATAGCTCTCTTTCCAATCTTTCAATATTTTTCTGTTCCCTATTGATTACAGATCGAATATTCTTAACTACTGATTTCTGTTCCTCCGTAGAAGTATATTGTATTTCCAAATTCTCAATTCTCTCGACAGATAGTCCGGGCTGAGCAGACGCCAGAGAATATTGATTTAGATTCATACTCCTCAACAGCTCCCCTAACCAAAGAATCTCATCTTCTTTGTCAAGAATTGTCACTACTACAGCATGCTCAGAGGCGAAGAATTTATTATTTGCATAGTTAATGTTGCCACACAATGCGCCTTGTCGCCCTATCAATATGTAATTACCATCATGAGTAAAGGTGTCTGTGCATCCACGGAACCCATTTCCTCCGTATACAGGGTATTGACCTTCCGGTTTGATTTGCTCAGAAGTTATGAATTCTCCGCTTTGCAATCTTGCCACATACTTCAACTTCCTCCTCACCCACCCCTTTTTCCCTTCCCCGTTCACCGCCTCATTGATGACAGCCTGGCGTTCTTCCCGGAGCAGTTCGATCATGCGCTGCTTGGCAGCGATGAGTTTATCGATCTGCGCGGTCTTCTCGTCGAGGTAGGCGGCGATGGCGGTTTGTTCGGCAATGGGTGGCATCACGACTATGTGATCATTGACCTTCTCAACTTTTAGGTTGATTCGAGTAAATCCATTTGCTTCAACAAGCAAACGCTGCCTATACGAACTCCCACCTAATAAGTAGTTCAAAAACAAAGGATTTACGTCGGCGTGATGAACACGGAATCCCCGGCAAAAACTATTGAGGTACGTTTCGCCTAGATCACTTGAAAGGATAGAGGACTTTCCAACATCCTCATAGTTTTCTGAACTCATCATGAAAAAGATGTCGTTCTTCTCAACTTGATTCTGGCGATCATCATCGACAATTGAAACGGACTCCAGATTTGCAGGATCAATTCTAAAATTGTTTGCGATATTCTTGAATGGTATGAATGCCTTATTACCTGGGTTACCGGCCTGATTAAAATCACTTGCGCCTTTTCCAGTAAGCCCATTGTACAAGGTTCCTAAGTACTTGAGTCGCAAGGGTTGCCAATGGCTCGGAATCTCCCCGATCCACTCGATGCCGGAGGGCTTGTAGGAGGGGTAGCGGGTCAGGCCCATAGGGGTTCGGTTTGCCAGTGAATGATGCCCCCTTCCGGTTTGCTGGGGATGCCCATAAACTGAATGGGGACGCGGGGATGATCTGCAATCACGCTTGCCAGTCGTGCCTTGAAGTGATTGCCAGGATTGGCAGCATCAAGCAGGTATTTCAGCGTACACAAGAAGTAGTAACAGCGATCGTTGTTACCTCTCATTTCTACCGTAATCCAGGACCTGTTGGGCCGGAGCAACAAGTCCGGTTTTACGGCAAAGTCCCTGTTCCAAAGACGGGAATGATGGGCGCAGATGTTTCGCACGTAAGCGAGCGCGTGCAGCCACGATACGAAGACGTTATGATGGAGGCCGAAATAAGCGGCTATTTGCTTGCGGTCATCATGCTCCTTCAGCGAAGCAAACATCCGGGAAAGCTGCCCCAGGGTGAGCAGTTCGACAGACATCCAGGATGGCGGGCTGATGGGTTCTGTGTAAACAGAACGATAATGCTGTATGAAAACTTCCGGCTTTTTTGCCGCAAGGTGTTCTTGTATGATCTTTTGCGTTTCCTGGAACACGTCTACCTCCTTGCCTGACTTCTTGTCGGTGTAGGGCGGTTTGAATAGCTCCGGTTTGTCCACCCAATGCGATCCGTAGCGGTGGGCCAATTGGTAGATCATCTGGGATCGTACGGCAACCTCGATGCGTTCGATGGCATCCATGATCAGCAGCCGGAGCTCCCGGTCAAAGACGTATAAGTCCAGAATATCTTCGAACCGGGTGCCGGCGTTAAATGTGTCCTTGACGGCCTGAAAAGTAAGCGAATAGGCGCTTAAGCGGTAGTAGCTGATTCGTTCGAGGTATTGCCTGGCGTATGCCGTATCCGTAATAATAAGCCCCCGGCTCTGCAAAAGAGCGATTTGCTGTTCGTACGTCAACGGGGGCTTGGTATATTTCATAACCCCTTAAAAAGAAAAGACCCCGCAAGTGTGCATCGTTGAGAGGCCTGCAGGGTGTATTATCGGTAGTCCGGATGGGCCGGGAACTGTCTTTGCAAGAGACTCGCCCTGGGACACTGATCTGACGGGAAGTGTGGCGAGTACTGTTGATACAAATGTACTACAATTGTCATACATGAAACGGGCCGGCCGGCCTTTTTGTTCCGTCGGATCCGTCAAAATAAGCCCCAATTGCCGGCGAATGGGGAATAGAACGAATCGGGCGTTATTTCCTGAGCCCGGCATATTACTCCAGTATCTGTTTCATCATGCCTTCCGTTTCCTTTTCCAGGGCGAGAATGTCTCTCCTGATCTCCTCCAGGCTGCGCAGCGGCCTGTACTGGTAGAAGTACTTCGTAAAATTAATCTCGTACCCGATTTTTGTCTTCGTCTCGTCAATCCACGCATCCGGCACGTGCGGCAGTACCTCGCGCCGGAAGTAGGCCTTCACATCCTCCTTTAAGGGCACATTCTCAAAGTCGCGCAGTTCCGCATCCGGCACCGGATTGCCCTTCCTGTCTTTCTCCGGCCTGCCTTTCTCGTCTTTCTTCGGTCGCTCCACCGTAATGCGACGATACCCGAAGTCTTCGTTGTCGAATATCTTGCAGTAAGGCCCTTCCTGAAAGGCGCTGTATATCTCCGTGGTGCGCCGGATCGCCTCTTCGTGTATCTCCTTCCGCTTGTTGCCTAGGCTACGGAGCATTTTCGTATAAAATGGATTGCCCTTGTCGTCCATCCCCGCTCCCGTGGCGTTGATCAGCTGAATTTTCCCCTTTCGTTGCCGCTCCTTCCGGTTGGTGACAATCCAGATGTACGTGCTGATCCCGGTATTGTAAAACAACTGATCGGGCATTGCCACGATCGCTTCCAGCATATCGTTTTCGATGATCCACTTGCGGATGTTGCTCGGGCCGCTGTCGGCGCCGCCGCTGAACAACGGGCTGCCGTTGAATACCACACCGATCCGGGTTCCGTCACTTCCCTGCTTCATTTTGGATATCATGTGCTGCATAAAAAGCAGCGAGCCGTCGCTGATCGCCGGCAGTCCGGCGCCAAACCGCCCGTCATAGCCCTTCGCTGCGAACTCGTCCCTGATCGCCTTCTCCGACTTTTTCCAATCCACTCCATACGGCGGGTTGGCCAGCATGTAATCGAATTTCTCGTCCGGGAATCCATCCTTGGAAAAGGTATCTCCAAAAACGATGTTGTTCGGGTTTTGGCCTTTGATCAGCATATCCGATTTGCATATGGAGAACGACTGATCATTCAGCTCCTGTCCGAACACCTCCAGTTTGGCATCGGGGTTCAATTCCAGGAGATACTCCTCGGCCACGGAGAGCATGCCGCCGGTTCCACACGCCGGATCGTAGACGGTCTTCAGTATGCCCTTCTTTCGCAGGATTGCCTGGTCGTTGTGAAAGAGCAGGTTCACCATCAACTTGATCACCTCGCGCGGCGTAAAGTGGTCGCCGGCCGTCTCGTTACTGGCCTCGGCAAATTTCCGGATCAACTCTTCGAAGATGTAGCCCATCTCCATGGAACTTACCCCGTCCAACATGTCACCTGCCTCGGCAAAACGCTTAACCACGAGGTAGAGTAAATCACTCTCCTCCAGCTTCCTCAGCTCGTTCTCGAGCAGGAAGTGCTTGATTATATCTTTTACACTGTTGGAATAACCATTGAGGTAGTTCTGAAAGTTGGCGGCGATGTTGTTATGGTCCCTGGCCAGTTCCTCAAAATCGAACTTGCTCCGGTTGTGGAACTTGGCCTTCGCGACGCGGTTAAGAATCGGCTCCAGCACCTCCGCCTTCTTCGACTTGTGCTGTTTGTAGGCCTGGATAACCTTTTCCTTCGTGGGCTTGAGGATAGTATCCAGGCGCCGGAGCACGGTCATGGGCAAGATTACATTGCCGTAGTCAGCCGGCTTGTATGTCCCGCGCAGCAAATCCGCAATAGACCAAATGAAGTTGGCTTTCTCTCTAAAGTTAGGTGTGGGCATGATGCGTATTCGTACCAAGGCTTGTTGATTCGCTTGGTTAGCCTAAGTTAATGGATAAATAGTGGCTACAGGAAATGAAGGAAGTATTTTCAGGGCCCAAAATAGTCCAGGTGCCGTTGTAACTAAACAGTCAACCTGAGGATTCTTAACAAATCATTCTATAGGAGTTACTCCCACTCGGCGCGGTGAATACAGAGAAATCCTAAATAAATTGTCTAACAAGAAAGGCAATTCCACATTCTAATTCTTGTACCCCAAAGGCGAATGATTTTCTGTCGAGCACTGGAAAACTTAAATAATTGACATCATGGCAAAGATTGGAACTATTGGCTACGCTGGACACTCGGGAACTGAATATACTTTCGAGTTATACCCGATGGGAACTACATTCAAAAATATGGGGGCTGTGTATATCGTGACTAAGCGAGTAGTGCTTAATGACAAGGGCACCCATACATTGTTATACATCGGAAAAACTGAAGATCTGTCAACTCGTTTTGACGCCCATCACAAGCAGGATTGTTTTGATGCACGGGGAGGCAATTGTATTGGGGTTTACCTGATTGCAACCGAAAATAAGAGGAGTATCATTGAAGAAGATCTAATCAGTGCACAAAAGCCGCCTTGTAATGAACAACTAACTAAGAAATAACAGTTCATCCTCTAGAGACATCGTCGTTGACAGATCCTGTTGGTCGGGATCATTTCGAAGCACACACCTCCGTAGAAGGCGGACTTGTAGTCCATTCAAAACCTGGAGCGAGGTCATGGCAAAAACCGGCGTTTTGCTAAATTTGAGAGCATGGACAAGATTGGCTTTATTGAAATACGGATAACTGGGTCAAATGGCAACCTTGAGTTAAGTCCGGATAATTATGACATCCGTGAAATCATGTCCATTTTGCAGGACGCTGAAAATTTGCTCTTTCCTAATGATAAAAGGGAACGGCCAACCATAAGTTATAAGATCGAGGAAGGGTCCGTCCGGCACATTTTAAAAACCTCCATCCAATACGTGATCGGATTAAACGCTATTCTTGCCCAAGTGAGTGAAAAGAACAGCATTGATTTTCTAGATGCTCCCACAGCTCGGGCAATAGAGAATTTTCAACGGACAGCCACTCAAAAGGATTACGTATTTTCAATCAAGACCTCACTTAGCGGCTCCAATGAATTAAGAGTTGATAGAACCACAAGGTTATTCAGAACAGAAGCTATCTGGGCCGACGCTGAGTTCTATTTTTATGGGAAGCTTACCAATGCCGGCGGAAAAGACAAAGCCAATATTCATATTCTGACAGATCAACTAGGCACAATCAGGGTTGAAACTCCGATTTCGTTCCTTGAACAGTATGAAGAGAATCTACTTTACAAAGCCTTTGGCATTAGAGCGGCAGGAAAACAACATTCTGAGACAGGAGAAATTGACAAGTCAACGCTAAGATTTCTTGAACTTGTTGAATATCAGCCAAAGTATGATGAGCCCTACCTCAAGTCCTTAAGAGACAAGGCAAAGAAATCATGGCTTGGAAAAATCGACCCTGATAAATGGCTGAAGGAGGTCCGCGGTAGTATATGAACAATAATGCGGTCCTGCTCGACACGAGCTTCTTTCTTCGATTTTTGAATGACAAAGACCCACTTTACAAAAATGCGGACGGGTACTTCCGGTATTTTCTTCAGGAGAATATGCCCATGATGATTTCGACAATCTCCATTGCTGAGTATTGCATTGGCGGCGATATACATGAATTGCCCTTGAAGAATCTACAGATACTTCCGTTCAACGTGGATCACGCCAAGCGAACGGGAGAGTTTGCCAAAATTGTATTCCAAAATAAGAATAAGCTTAAACTGAAGGAGCGAAACATTATCCCAAATGACACCAAGCTCTTTGCTCAAGCCGACACTGAACTTTCAATTAATTTCTACGTATCATCGGACCGTGAGAGTTCTAAGATTTACAATCTGCTTCGAAAAGAGTCTAATCCAAAGTTTCAGTTTATTGATTTAAATACGACGCATTCCGAAACATTCGGAATTCTTGATTTGAATTAATGCCATTTGATTGCTGACTTTTAGTTGGGCATGTGGCATTAAGAGCGCCAGCTCAGCTGGTGCAATCATAAGTAACTTAGACTACTACAACGCAAATGATAAGTGAGCACCAGATCGTGCTTTTCCGAAACCTCTTTGCCGGCCGAACTGATGTTTTCGCCATTCGTTGGGAGAAAGGAGGCAAAAGTGGATATATGCCTGCCTCTGAATTCGACAGGTACGCTTTTCAACGGCACCGAATCGGAGGTGGCACATTTCAGAATTTCTCAGAGAAGAGGTACAAGCCTTTGACCGACAAGGCCATTGAAAGGCACTTATCCGGGGAACAGCAAATTGGCATCTATCCACTCCTGATCGACAACACGTCCTGGTTCATTGCCGCAGATTTTGACAAAGAAAATTGGGCAACCGAATCTCAAGCCTTTATCAAGGTATGCGAAGAGTACGGCCTATCAGCGCACCTCGAACGATCAAGATCAGGAAATGGAGGCCACGTTTGGATATTCTTTGACAACCCTTATCCCGCATACAAAAGCAGAAAGTTGCTCGCAGAATTACTCCTGAAGAGTGGCGCCTTTTCCGTTTTTGAAAAGGACTCGAGCTTTGACCGACTGTTCCCCAACCAGGACAGCCATTCCGGAAAAGGTCTGGGCAATCTTATTGCGCTCCCCTTGTTCAAGCCTGCACTTGAAAAAGGAAACAGCTGCTTTGTAGATGTTGACACACTTCGTCCATTTGATAGTCAGTGGGAATATCTCAATGAAATGAGCAGGACTCCAGTGTCGATTATGGAGAAGGCGTACCAACAAATCGACGCTGATCACTTCTTTGGATCGATAGAATCATCGGCGGCATCCAATCTTACAATTGATCTTGCCAACGACATTAAACTCAACCGGTCAGGAATTCCGCTTAACCTCATTAACTTCTTAAAAGAAGAATTGAATTTCCCAAACACTGAGTTTCTCGTAAAGAAGAAGCTTGGGAAGAACACGTGGGGAATTGAGAGATACTTCCGTTTTGTTGAAGAGAAAAACAATAAGGTAATCGTTCCAAGAGGAATGATCGGAAAACTGCTCAGGTTTTGCAGCGAACAAAATATAATACATGAATTCAGGGACCGAAGATCAAAACACTCAACGATATCATTTTCCGCCATTATTCAACTTAGGACATATCAGAATGAGGCTGCTGAAGCAGCAATGAAGAAAGACTTCGGCGTCATTGTGGCGCCGCCAGGATCCGGCAAGACCGTGGTTGCTCTTTACATATTAACCAAAAGGGAACAGCCTTCGCTGATCATCGTACATAGGAAGCAACTTGCAGATCAATGGATCCAGAGGATTGAAACTTTCCTCGGTATCCCAAAAAGGGAAGTTGGGTCAATCTCGGCAGGCAAGATTAAGCTCGGAAAATTAATAACGGTGGCGACAATTCAAACCCTTAATAAGATTACCGCCAATGAATTTGCCGCGATTGAAAAGGCTTTTGGATCGATTATCGTAGATGAGTGTCACCACGTGCCTGCGCAGACTTATCGGAATACGATCAGCCGTCTTCACGCATTCTACCTGTATGGCCTAACAGCTACGCCTTTTCGCAAATACAATGACGGAAAATTGATCTTCATTCATCTCGGCGAGGTAGTCGCGGAGATTAAACCACAGGCGATTGCCGATCAACCAAAAGCAAAAATAATTGTAAAGAATACCAACTTCTTCGTTCCATTCAATCCGAAAACCGACAAACTGGAGGCACTTTCAAAAATGCTGATTTATGATTCCGCTCGAAACAAACTGATTCTCGATGATGTGGCATCGGAAGTGCGAAATGGAAGGCGTACTGTAATCATTACTGAGCGGAAAGACCATATTGAGACCCTTAACCAGTTTTTAAAGCAATCATTTGAAACGGTCACTTTGTCGGGAGAGGACTCAGATTCTTTCAAGAAAGAAAAATGGAACATATTAAATCAAGGTGAATTTCAAATTCTAATAACAACGGGACAGTATTTTGGCGAAGGGAGCGATATTCCAAATGTCAACTGCTTATTCCTTGCATATCCATTTTCGTTTGAAGGTAAACTGGTTCAATACATCGGCAGGGTCCAACGATCGCTAATTACTCCGATCGTCTATGATTACCGGGATAGCAGAATCAAATACTTGGAGAATCTATTCCAAAAAAGAAATCTATATTATAAGAAGCTCCATTCAGAAGGCACATTGTTTGACCAGACAATTGGCAATGAACAAACCAATGATGTTGAAGAAAGCATCAAGATTCCGCTTGACCAACTGGAATTTAGATATGGGCTAGCTGCTTTCCGGCATCGGATCGAGAAAATGAAGGTCGAACTCGAATTTGAAATAGAGAATCAAATGATCAGGCCGGAATTTGACGTGCTCAAGCCATATTTTGCAAAGGCAATTCGGAGCAAGTTCATCAGGATTGACTTGATTGCACGCTTCAAGAATGGTGAACCTTTGAGTCAGATCGCATTTTCATCCGATCTGGACAAAATAAGTCGACATGTAATCGACAGCGTGAAATTCACTTTTGTAAGGAAGAATATTCTCAGCAAGAAACATTTGGAAGGAGACAAAAACCTTTTGAATATCGATCAAGTCCAGGGAAAAGACACTGTTTTGTTTAACAGTGGGGAAGAGTTTTTGCAGGATATTTTAAAACGGGGAGACGCAAAACACTTTCGTCAGCTACAGTATCTCGCTGAAAAACATCTCAAATCCTTGCTTAAGCTTAGATTCGTATTGATGCCTTTTTCATTCGTCTTTCTACTGGCTGGGGAAAACCAGTACCATGTCGTCTGGGAAACGCTGGATACGGAGGAAGCCACATTCATTTGGCATATTGGAAAAGACAAGGACGGCCTCCGTGAAAATCTTCGTTTGATTGATAAGGACTTAGGCCTTATTCGAAGTAAAGGCAGGCAGCTCTTCTTTGAAACCAACACTCGCGATGTCAGCAGGTTAATCCATGATTATTCAGATCCTGAGAAGGGGTTCATACTGTGGAGGGATCAGTTTGAGGAGCGTTTGACCTAGCATGTTTGATTTGTGGACTTGCGGGCTGCCTTGCCCGATCATCAAGAACGCTGAAGACGGACTTCAAGTCCCGCTACGAATCAAGTTTGCCCCATCGATGGGTCGGGAGAAATCTCCCGACCAACCCAGGGTTCAAAAGCATGTTTATCGATATTATATTTTGCGGCGATCATCGCCGCAAATGGCGCACCAAACAAATTCTCACGTCAATCATAAGAATTTGAGCCTGGGCCAAAATTTCGCACTAACAGCCTATTTTCCGGGTAAGATTTCCCACTAAGTCAGGTCCAGCGGGTAAGAACGCCGGAGACGGACTTCAAGTCCCGCCACGAATCAAGTTTGCTCCTACAATGGGTCGGGAGAAATCTCCCGACCAACTCAGGTGGAGCACCGAGGTTGTAGTTCTGATTTTTTTACTACAGACTCCACCCACTTTTAAATTTTACATTTAGTGTTTTACATTTTGCGGTTAAAAACCCCATCCGGTGAACCGCGCACATGAAATTGATTCGCACCCACTCGGTGCCTTCGAGAGCCTCAGGCGCCGAGATTGCGATTCCTCACTTCTTACATCTTACTCCTGACTTCTTCTACTCGCGTCCCTTGCCCCCAAGGGGGAGAATCTTATTCTCAATTGCTCGCGGGCTTAACGGAAACGCAGAATGTAACACTAAATCGTCAGCGACCCCGCTCCCCTCAACCGTTCCTTGCGCTTGGCGCGCTCGTGTTCGGCAATGGCCTTTAGCTTCTGGCCGTAGTGCAGGCTGGCGTTGATTTCGTAGCCAAACAGGAGGACCACGCTCAGCAACTGTATCCAGACCATCAACGCGATGAGCACGCCGATCGACCCGTACACTTTATTATAGCTGCCGAAGTTGGTGATGTAGAAAGAGAATCCATAAGAAACGGCGAGACAACCCAGGGTGGCCAATAGGGCGCCGATGGAAAAGAATTTCCAGTTGTAGTGAATCGCCGGCCCGAAGTAATAGATGAACGAAACGGCCAGGAAGAAGACGATGAAAATCACCAGGAAGCGCAACAGCAGGAGTCCATACAGCTCATATCCCTGCAGCCGGATATGGCTGATGTCCGAGAGCTCCAGGGTAACCCGGTTGATCATGATTTCCCCGGCGATCAACAGAAATACGGCCGAGAACAAAACGAGAGCGAGCAGGATCGTGAGCCCGGTGGCCGTTAATCGCATCCGGAAATAGCTTCGTTTTTCGACAGTCTGGTAGCACGCGTTAAACGCGCGCATCAGCGTCTGCATCCCGTTCGTGGCCAGCCAGGCGGCAAACAGGAATCCGAGGGTCAACAGTCCGCCGCGCTGCTTGCCGATAATATCCAGCACGGTGGAGGAGACAACATCGTACATGTCCTTGGGCATGTATTCGCTGAGGAACCGCATGATGTTGGCCTGGTCGATGGCAGGAAAGAAATTGGAGATGTAGGGAATGAGCGTGAACAGAAAAATGATCGTGGGGAAAATGGCGAGCACAAAGTTGTACGCCACGCCGTTGGCCCGGTCCATGATCTCGTCCTTCTGCAGGTTGTTGACGAAGATTTTTCCAAACTGGTACAGCGACAGGTGATCGCCGGGCACTTTCACCTTCTTCGACCAGGACTTGATGATCCGTGCCGTGGGAATCTGCAGTATTCGTTTACGAATCGTGTAACTCATGATTCGGACCGGTCCGGTCAGAAAAAAGGTTGCAATACTTTCTGAAACGCCTCCGGCGGCCGGCAGGGTTTGCCGGTCTTTTGATCGGCAAATACCAACCGCGTCTCACCGCGGTGAATCAGTTCATTTTTTTCGTTGAAGATCTGGTATTGAAAACGGATCCTCACGGTCGGCTTTTCCGGAATCGTAACCACCACCCGCAGGAGTTCATCGTACATCGCGGGAGCCAGGAACTCGGAATGATTCTCCAATACCGGCATCATCACGCCCATCGCCTCCAGCTCTTTGTAGGTCATCCCCAGTTGCCGGAGCGCCTCCACACGACCCACCTCATAGTATAACGCGTAGTTGCCGTAGTAGACGTACCGCATTTGGTCTGTCTCACCATATCGGACGCGGATGTGTGTTTCGCTCGTATACACTGTCGAAAATTACAACGAATGCCGCAAGATCGGACTGACCGGTCCTATTTTCTTTTGTTTCGCAGCGCTGCGCCCTTGCGTTGTTCAATCGTCAGCGCCCGCTGGTACCGCGCGGCGTTGATGTTGTGCGCTTTCAGGTTCGTGGCAAAATTGTGATACCCGGAGAAATCTTCCCGGGCGCACATATAGAGATAATCGTTCTTGTCGTAGTTCAGCACGGCGTCGATGTTGGCGATCGACGGCATATTGATCGGGCCGGGCGGAAGGCCCGCGTACTTGTAGGTGTTATAGGGTGACTCCACTTCCTTGTGCTTGTCCAGCACGCGCTTGATGGTAAAATCTCCGACGGCATACACCAGCGTAGGATCCGCCTGCAACGCGATGCCCTTTTTCAGGCGGTTGATATACAACCCCGCCACCACGGGCGCCTCATCCGCCTTGATGGTCTCCGCCTGTACGATCGACGCCAGGATGGAAACCTGGATCGGCGTTAACCCGGCAGCGGCCGCTTTCGCGAGGCGCTCATCATTCCAGAATTTCCGGTACTCCTCGTTCAGCCGGTCGATCAACTCCTCCGGAACGATATTAAAGTAGACCTGGTACGTGTTGGGAATGAACATGCAGAGAATATTCTCGTCTGTGAAGCCCTGCTGGTTTGACTCCACAAAATCGTCCAGTGCATTCCTGAACTCCTCTTCGGTCACGCCGATATTCTTCGTGATCATCTCCGGCAGGTCGCGAACGAGGCGCACGTTGGTAAACGTAATATCCACGGGTTCCCGTCGCCCGCCCATCAGCGCTTCAATGGCCTGCAGGTTGGTCATGTTGTGCCGCAGCATGTATCGACCCGGCTGAACCTTGCGGTCGAATTTTTTCAAACGGGCCAGAAATCCGAATGAAACCATGTCATTGACAAACCGCTGCTGATACAGATCATTGAGGACCTGGCGGTAAGAAGTTCCTGACTTGATGACAAATAACCGGTCGGTTTCTTCGGTGAGAATGTTGGGTGTAAAAATGATCTGGTAGAAATAGAAGACGAACGTGATGAGCATCGTTGAGCCCACCAGGAAGACGATCATCTTTGTTTTGTTGAAGGCTGCCATACGCGTCGCAAAAATAAGAAAACGACATGGGATAGAAAGCGTTAGTTTTACAGCGCATGGCCGCGCCGCTTCTTCCCATTCATCCAAAAAACCCGGAGCCGAGAAAAATTGCCCAGGTGGTTGACTGTTTGCGCGAAGGGGGAATTATTATTTACCCGACGGACACGGTCTACGGAATCGGCTGTGATCTCATGAACCGCAGGGCCGTCGACCGGCTCGGCCAATTGGTTTCCATCCGACCTAACAAATTTCAACTGACCTTCATCTGCGGCGACTTCAGCCAGGTTTCGCACTATGTGCAACAACTCAGTACCTATGAATTCAAAATGCTGAAGCAGTCACTGCCCGGTCCTTTCACATTTATTCTTAACGCCGGTTCGCTCGTACCCAAGATCATGGGCGCCAACAAGAAGACCGTGGGGATTCGCATTCCTGACCACGCGGTACCCCATGAAATCGTAAAAGCACTTGAGCATCCGCTGGTGTCAGCGTCAGTTAAGGACATCGACGAAGTGAAAGTGTACACAACGGACCCGGAAGAGATTTACGAACGATTCAAACACCGGGTCGACCTGGTGATTGACAGCGGCCCCGGAGGCAATGTGCCGTCCACCATCATCGATCTCACCTCGGGCGATGCGGTAGTCACCCGACAAGGCCTCGGTGTATTTTCATAATGAATCCGGCCGGCGCGCTCATCGAGTCTCACTTCCTTCCCAGCGTGGAATACTTCTGCGCACTGCAGCCTTATCCCGTCATTTGCCTGGAGGCGCATGAGCATTACGTCAAGCAGAGTTTTCGAAATCGTTGCTACATCCTGGCGGTACAGGGAACCGAACGTCTCAGCATTCCTCTCACAGGAAAGCACGGTAAGGTTCCGGTGAACGAGGTGCGGATTGATTACTCGTATCGGTGGCAAGCCAATTGGTGGCGAACCGTTACGAGTGCTTACGCGAATGCGCCGTTCTTCGAACACTACTGTGATGACCTTCGGGCTGTCATCTTCTCCGGGGAGCCATTCCTTTTCCACCTGAACCGCCGATTGCTGTCATTGTGTCTGCATTGGCTGCGCTGGAAGCACACCATGACGGAAACGTCGTCCTATGGTCTGAAAAGTGACCTGGAAGACCTGCGCAACCAGATTTCCGCCAAACTGGATTACTCGAACCGGACATTTTTTCGGCCGGTGGCATACCCCCAGGTGTTTGGCAAAACATTTGTACCCAACCTGAGTATCCTGGACTTGGTGTGCTGTATGGGTCCGGAGGCGGCAAGCGTGATCGCTGCCAGCGCCCGGATGGAGCTGAACAAATAAAATCACTGCTGCGTTTAGGAAGATATCGCCACGCCCCGGGCGATGATTGCAGGCCGGCACGCTGTCTTGCATATGAGACCTCGTCGGGGTACATTTATAACTATTAAACCCTTTTCTCCTGCATGGAAGCCAAATTCTCTAACCGCGTGAAAGAAGTCATCTCCCTCAGCCGGGAGGAAGCGCTACGGTTGGGACACGATTATATCGGGACGGAACACCTAATCCTCGGCATGATCCGCGAAGGTGAAGGCGTGGCCGTGGGCGTGCTGAAAAAACTCGGCGTGCCGATCGATGAACTCCGCAATGAAATTGAAAAAGTTTCCAAGGGAACCGCTACGCACCAGGTAAAAAATCTTTCCAATATTCCGTTGACCCGCGCATCGGAGAAAGTACTCAAGATTACTTATCTCGAAGCCAAAGTCTTCAAGGCGCAATTGATTGGAACCGAGCACCTGTTGCTTTCCATTCTTCGCGATCCCGACAACCTGGCCACACAAATTCTCAACAAGTTCGACGTCACCTACGACGTTGTGAAAGAAATGCTGGAATACCAAAACGATCAGCCCACGGCATCTTCCGACACGGACGATCCCGATGATGATTCCTCCAAAATGTTCGGCGCATCCGGATCGGGTTCCGCCGGAGGTAAAGAAAAGAAAGGCGCCGAAAAATCGCGCACGCCGGTCCTGGACAACTTTGGCCGCGACCTGACCAAGCTGGCGGAAGACAACAAGCTCGACCCGATCGTCGGACGCGAAAAGGAAATCGAGCGCGTCGCGCAGATTCTCTCGCGTCGCAAAAAGAACAACCCGATCCTCATCGGTGAACCCGGTGTGGGAAAAACAGCCATCGCCGAAGGCCTTGCGCTGCGCATTATCCAGAAGAAAGTTTCCCGGGTATTGTTCGGCAAACGCGTGGTTACACTCGACCTGGCATCCCTCGTGGCCGGCACAAAATACCGCGGCCAGTTTGAAGAACGGATGAAGGCCGTAATGAACGAACTGGAGAAATCGCAGGACGTCATCCTCTTTATTGACGAGCTGCATACCATCGTTGGCGCCGGCGGAGCTTCCGGTTCCCTGGATGCTTCCAATATGTTCAAGCCCGCATTAGCCCGCGGAGAAATCCAATGCATCGGCGCCACCACGCTCGACGAGTATCGTCAGTACATTGAAAAAGACGGGGCCCTCGCCCGCCGCTTCCAGATGGTCATGGTTGACTCGACCAGCGTGGAAGAAACGATCCAGATCCTCGACAACATCAAGGAGAAGTACGAAGATCATCACCACGTCAACTATACCAAGGAGGCCATCACGGCATGTGTGCGGTTATCGGACCGCTACATCAGTGATCGTTTCCTGCCCGACAAGGCGATCGACGTGCTGGACGAGGCGGGAGCGCGCGTTCACATCAACAACATCCACGTTCCGGAGGAAATCGTAAAATTCGAAGAGGCCATCGAGGATGTGAAGAAAGAAAAGAACCGCGTCGTGAAGAGCCAGAAATATGAAGAAGCGGCTCAATTGCGCGACAAGGAGAAGAAACTCATCGAACAGCTTGACCTGGCCAAGGCGCGCTGGGAAGAAAAGACCCGCACGGAAAAATATACGGTAACGGAAGAGAATGTCGCTGACGTCATTGGCATGATGACCGGCATTCCCACCAACCGCATTGCGCAGAAGGAAAGCAACAAGCTGCTCGGCATGACCGAAGAGCTGAGCGGGAAAGTGATCGGCCAGGAAGAAGCCATCAAGAAACTGACGAAGGCCATCCAGCGGACGCGTGTCGGCTTAAAAGACCCGAGAAAACCGATCGGCTCGTTCGTATTCCTCGGCCCTACCGGCGTAGGCAAAACGGAGCTGGCCAAAGTACTGGCCACCTATCTCTTCGACAAAGAAGACGCGCTGATCCGGATCGACATGAGCGAATACATGGAGAAGTTTTCCGTGTCACGCCTGGTGGGCGCTCCTCCCGGATACGTGGGCTACGAAGAAGGCGGCCAACTCACGGAGAAGGTGCGTCGTAAGCCGTACAGTGTTGTGCTTCTCGATGAGATTGAAAAAGCGCACCCGGATGTATTCAACATTTTGCTGCAGGTGCTGGACGACGGCATACTCACCGACGGCCTCGGTCGCCGGGTTGACTTCCGGAACACGATCATCATCATGACCTCCAATATCGGTGTCCGCGACTTAAAAGATTATGGATCCGGCATCGGCTTCGCCACGAAAGCCAAACAGGCCAGCGAAGAAGAGGTGATGAAGAGCACCATCCAAAGCGCATTGAAAAAGGCATTCTCTCCGGAATTCCTCAATCGCCTGGATGACGTCATCGTGTTCAATTCGCTTCAGCGCGAACACATTCACAAAATCATCGACATCACCCTGGCGAAACTCTTTGCGCGGATTTTGTCGATCGGTTATCACGTTGAGCTCACGGACAAAGCCAAGGATTTCCTTTCGGAAAAAGGCTATGACCAGCAGTTCGGCGCCCGTCCGCTGAACCGCGCCATCCAAAAATACCTGGAAGACCCGGTAGCGGAGGAAATCCTGAAAGGCGAAGTCGAAGAAGGCGGAACGATCCTGGCTGATTACGACGGCAAGGGTGAGGCGCTTACCATTAAAGTCAAGAAGGCGAAAGCTTCTTCCAAGGAAAAAGAAAAATAGCGGAACAAGCCTGTTTCAAATCAAAGGGCGGACTTTACGGTTCGCCCTTTTTTGTTGTTCAATAGGCTCCCGCAAATTTCCTCATGAACCACTCCAGCGATATGAGGAGCACGAGGAGGGCGAACACGGCCTTGAGATTGATTAACGGATTGAAATTTTCTTCCGTGTGAATGGCAGCGGCAAGTTTCAGCGCGGATAAATCTGCAGGGATTTCTTGAATCTCCGAGCTCCGGTAGAATTTGCCTTCGGTGCCTGCGGCCAGTTTCCGAAGTAACCCGAAGTCTGCGGTGAGGTTCCGCAATTCCTGGTTCTGTTCCACCACCAAAAATTCACCCCGGGCGGTTTCCTTTTTACCGTTCACGTCCGTGGAGGCCGTGAATCGGTACACCCCCTCCGCGAGACCGCCGATGCGATAGCGGCTCGCCGTACCGGGACCGGTAACGTATTTGAAAACAGTTAGGCGATTGTTCTCATCGCGCAGCTCAATTTCCACCGCCTGTCCGTACACGGGCTCGAAAAGTTCGTTGTAAACCTGGCTCTCGATAACCGCGGGCCCGTCGCTGCTGAACTCATGCTGCAGGGGGAAGGACCGAAACCGCTTCCGGTCATCCTGAGTCGCCAGGTACTGGATAATTTTTGAAAAAAGTTCGTCAAATCCTGCCGCCTTTCCCGTCTCCTCAAATTCGCCGAGGCGCCACCTCCACAACCCGTCGCCGACAAATACACCAAGTTTTCGTCCGTCAACTTCTGTTGTAAACAGCAGCGGGCGATCCGTGGCAACACTTCCGATCTGCTGATAGAGAACGGGCTTGACCGCCGAGCCAAAGGCGAACTTCCCAAACGGAATAGACAGCGGGGCAAAGCGCGCGACGCGTGAACTCACCTCATCGGAAAAACTGAAATCAGGGAATGCAACATTCAATACCGGCTGGACCTCATCGCGCTGACCATAAGCGTCGAACGAAAGCGGTACGCCGACACCCGGCAGGGACCGCAATTGGGTCTGCTGCGCCAAAATCAATAACGCCGGCGTGCGGGCCTTCAGGAAACGGGTCAGCAGCCCGGTTGTTCGGCCTGCCACGTCCGGAGACTGGTGCGCGATCAGCAGGTCAACTTCTTTGGGATCCAGTACCGTCGCAGGCTGCTCCTGAACACCGGGGATATGTACCAGGAATTCATAGTTGGGATTCTTTTCCATCACCGTGCGCAGGGTCCGGATGTCCGGGTGCGGTGCGGATGCGAGGACAAGGATCTTCTTTTTTCCTTCCACAACTTCCACGAAAGCCGTTGCCCGGTTGTTTTCCGAGTTGGTCTCCTTAGGATTCCGCGTTACGATGATTTCCAGCCGTTGGATACCCTGGCTTTTTGCATCCAACTGAAAGTCAAAATCAATTAATGGATGGGGACCGGGCGGCTTCGTTTGTTGCTGGAGGACCACTCCTTGTTGCCGAACCGTCACGGTAACCGGCTCATTGGATAATCCGACGGCGGCCACTTCTGCCCGCAAAGGAAATTTGTTGCCCTGGTAGACCACCCTGTTGTAGGCCACATTGCGAAGCACAAGATCAGCACGTTGAATTGTGTCGCCGACGCCGATGGTATACACAGGAACCCGTAACGGTTGATATAAAGGGGATATCCCACCATTGTAGATACCGTCTGAGACGAGGACGATGCCGGCGAGGTTCTTTCCTTCATACCTGTTAGTTGTTTGCTTTAGCGCCGCCGCCAGCTCCGAGCTGGCGCCATTGAAGTGAACGACCTCTGTTGCTCCCTTCAACGTGCTCCATTCCACCGGCAGATCCTTTTGGCGCATTTCGTTCGCCAGGGAGCGCAATTCCGTCATGAGCCTGGCCGTATCCGTTGTTTCTCTGACCGACCGTGAGTTGTCGACCAGCAGAACGATCGTCGGCTTTTCAAAGTGGTTGGTTGTTTGACGCAGGACCGGGCCCAGCAGCAGCACTAACAACATCGTGGCCAACAGCGTCCGAAGCGAAAACAGTATTCTGTTGAACGTCTTGCTCCAGGTGTACTTAGCACTGTACAGGAGCCAGCCATATCCGATGCCGAGGATCAGGCACAGGATAAAATAGAAAGGGTTGTATTCGAAGATCAGTCGCTGCATTCAATACCCATACTTTGCTTTCCACAAATTTCGCAGAAAACTGCGCATCTCCTCTTCGCGCGGATTCTTGCCGGGGTCGTAGAAGGCTGTCCCGCTGATGGCGTCAGGAAGAAATTCCATATTCACGAAGTTGCCTTCATATTCGTGCGCATATTGGTAATCCTTTCCATAACCCAGCTCCTTCATTAGTTTGGTTGGCGCATTTCGCACGGCCAACGGTACCGGGAGGTCCCCCGTCTCACGTACTTTACTCTGTGCGGCACCGATCGCCACCGTCGATGAGTTGCTCTTCGGTGAACAGGCCAGGTAGGTTGCGCATTGGCTCAGGATGAGGGACGCTTCCGGGTAGCCGATCAGGTTGACGGCCTGGAATGCGCTCGTAGCCAGCACCAGCGCCGTGGGGTTGGCATTGCCGATGTCTTCCGAAGCGAGGATCACGAGACGACGGGCGATGAACTTGACATCTTCGCCTCCCTCCATCATACGCGCCAGGTAATAGACGGCCGCATTCGGATCGCTGCCCCGTATCGATTTGATGAACGCGGAAATAATGTCGTAGTGCTGCTCACCGCTCTTGTCATAGATGGCGATATGTTTTTGCGCCACTTCCATCACGAGTTTGTCCGTGATCACAAGATCACCCGGGACCGACTCCGTGATCAGCTCCAGCAGGTTGAGAATTTTACGCGCGTCGCCCCCGGAGATGTTCAGCAACGCCGTATGCTCCTTTACCGATATTTTCCGCCGGTTCAGTTCCGTGTCTTTTTCAATCACCCGGTTCACGAGTTGAAGCAGGTCGCTTTCAGTGAGTGATTTAAGCACGTAAACCTGGCACCGGGACAACAGCGCTGAGTTGACTTCGAAAGAAGGGTTTTCTGTTGTTGCGCCGATCAGCGTAATGGCCCCCTTCTCTACGGCGCCCAACAACGCATCCTGCTGGGATTTATTGAACCGGTGAATTTCATCAATGAAGAGAATCGGGCGGTTGGTGTGTTTGGCTTTCTCAATCACCTCCCGAACATCCTTGACACCTGCATTCACCGCCGAGAGCGTATGAAACGGCCGCTTGACTTCGTTGGCGATGATGTTGGCAATGGTTGTTTTCCCTACGCCCGGAGGTCCCCACAGGATCATGGAGGGGATATTCCCTGATTGGATCGCCACCCGGATAATACCGCCGGGGCCCACGATGTGCTGCTGGCCGATGAGGTCGTCCAGTTTGGCCGGGCGCATGCGTTCGGCCAGCGGGGGCGAGGATGTGTTCAGGAGGGACATTAGAGGAACATAACTATCCAGAGAATTGTAACGATCGCGGCCAATACAATGGCTATGATAAACAGAAAACTAAAGGCAAAAAATTTACCTATCGTCTTGCTCCAGCTTTGACCGTACATCTGCTTCATCGCCGCGAGCAAGTAGAAATAAATACCGAACCCAATAATCTGCACCGCCCAGCTCAACGAAGGTACCAATCCCAACAGGAGCATGACGGATCCCGCGAAATAGAAGAAGTTGTAATAATAGATAGAAAACACCAGGTGCTCACTATAGAAGAATCCACGCCGCAGGTAGAGCAATTTCAACAGCAGGGCAAACACGGGAAGCAGGAAAAAAAGCACCTTCGAGAAGTTGTCGTTGATGCCTTTCACAAAATCCTTGGCAAAGCGGTCGGAGTCGTCACCGTATTTCTGATTGAGTTCGATGGATCGGATATTGAACCGGCGCGTAAGCCACCCATCACGCTCCGCTTCGGGTTTAAGTTGTTGGGCAGAATCGTAAGCCTCGACAGAACTGTAGGCGGTCTTCGACAAGCCATATTTCATCTTGGGCTCCTTGCGCTGCTTGTCGGCTCCCGGTGCAAGGGAGTCGGCCTTCTGTGTCAAAACCGTATCGATGCCGGAATTGAACAGGGACTCCTTCACCTTGCGCTCATTTTGAGCCATGGCCGCCTTATCCTCTTCCGTGAGTTCCGTCACATCGTCGGTATCCGGCAGGCTGAAAAAGAGAAGAAAGAAAATGAAGCTGATAAACGCGTACATCCGCACCGGGTGAAAGTATCGCTCTCGTTTGCCCGCGTTGTACTCCTTCGCCAGGAATCCTGGTCGGGTGATCAGGTACCGGGTGGTGAGTACAAATTTTCCCTCATAGTTCGAAAATGAAGAAACAAAGTTTGCCAGTAACTCGCCGGTGCTTTGTCGTTGGGGAAGATTTTTCTGTCCGCACTGATGGCAGTATGTGCCCTTCAGTTCCGTTCCGCAGTTGAGGCAATGAGTGTGCTGATCAGATGATCCATCAGAACTGTTGCCGGCATGCGAATCCTGCATATCAGAAGCTGAGTTTCCGAAGTACGTCCACCGTTCTTTCCAACATGCGGTCGTCGAAATCCAGGTGCGTCACCATCCGGATCTCGGTAGCGCTGAAAGCCAACGCCTTTACCTGGTAGGGAGCCAGCGCTTCGAGGAAGCGTTGCGGCGACACTTCGGGTGCCAGTTCAAAAATGACAATGTTCGTGTCCACCGGCATGACCGACTTCACGAACGCCAACTTCCCGGCAGCCTCTCCGATTGCGCGGGCTCTCGCATGATCTTCTTTTAGCCGGCCGATATGATGTTGAAGGGCATGGAGTCCTGCCGCCGCGAGGTATCCTGCCTGGCGCATCCCGCCACCGAAGACTTTGCGCATGCGGCGCGCTTTGGTTTCGTATTCTTTCTTGCACACCAGTACCGAACCAACCGGAGCACCCAGTCCCTTTGAAAGGCAAATGGAAACCGTATCGAAATACCTGCCGATGACTTCCGGGCGATCGCCGGTCTCCGCCAACGCATTGAAAAGCCTGGCTCCATCGAGATGCGTTCTGAGTTCTTTGGAACGCGCGAAAGTGGTTACGGCTTCGATCTGCTTCAACGTGTAATAGCTGCCGGCTTCGCGCACCACCGTGTTTTCCAACGCCACAACCGACGTATTGGGCAGATGGGAGTCCGCTTTTGAATTGATGTTGGCCGCCACTTCCTCCACGGAAATTCTTCCCCGGTCTCCGGTGAGCAACCGTACGCTGACGTTGCTGTTGCCCGCCAGTCCTCCGCCTTCGTATTTATAAATGTGTGACCCCTTGTAGCAAATCACCTCGTCATAGGGTTGCGTGAGGACCTTGATGCCGATTTGATTGGTCATGGTGCCAGACGGACAGTAGATGCCGGCGTCCATACCCAGCATTTTCGCACAGGTTTCTTCCAGCTTCTTCACCGTTGGGTCTTCCCCAAAGACATCATCGCCCACCTCGGCTTTCCACATGGCGTCGAGCATGGCGGGAGTGGGTTTGGTGACGGTGTCGGAGCGGAGGTCGATGGTCATCATAAAGTGCAAGCTACGGCGTCAATTTGAAAATTGGCAGATTTGAAGATTTGAAAATGGGGAGCCATTGGCCGGTCCCTCCCCGCCATCAGAATCGGCAGATCACGCGAAGTTTGGTATTTGTCCTGCCAAGGGCTACTTTTGTCCCTCCAAATCGCGGGGTGGAGCAGTTGGTAGCTCGTTGGGCTCATAACCCAAAGGTCGCAAGTTCGAGTCTTGCCCCCGCTACGAAAGTAAAAAGCGATCTTCGGGTCGCTTTTTTATGCCCTCCCATTCTTGTTGATCCCGGGCTGAGGTCTCTGAACGGGATCCGTACAAGCCGCAGCTACATACCTATCACCCACTCGGCAAAATCCTCCGGCTTGGCACCAGCGGGTCGCGCACCTTCCGTGCTGGTCATGTCGCTCCACCGCAGCCGGCCGTGGTTGCTGTACGGAATCAGCGTGATCTTCTTCTCCGAGGGAGAAACGGTAATCTTCATGAAACTCTGAAAATACGGCGACACGTTGTAGTCGAACATCGCCGACAGCCACTCGGCGGAAAAGGGCCAGCCATTCAGCGCCGTGGCCCACCACCAGGCCGGGCGCTTGTACCATTTTGTATTCTCTTCAATCTTCTTCACCAACGGATCGTGCGATGGATAGAACGCATATTCCTTGGTGGGCAACGTGGACGGGTCTGCCATCGCCACACCGATGCTCAGGTAGGCGCCGCCGCCGCCGTTGACAAAGTGGTGGGTGCGCGCATCTCCATAGCGCTCCTGGTAATATTCGAGATCATGCGTATCGCCAGCCATCACGAGGGGCACACCGTACGATTTTAGTACCGCGTGCAAGGCTTCGAATTTTGGATTCAGTTTACCCTGGTATTCGCCGATGGCATAGAAAGGGTGACCCAGCAAGACCATCACAAACTTGTTCTTTGATTTTTCCAGCACATTCACCAACCACCGGTGTTGCAGAGAGTCGATCTGCCGCTCCACTCCCGTCTCCAGGGTAATGAGCACGAAGTCGTCCGTGCTGACCTGGAAGAACGGGGCCTTCTGAAATCCCGTGGGCACTTCATATTCCTGCCGCCAACGGTCCGTGATAGCTATCGTCTCATCAATGGCCGCTTCGGTGGAGGAGGTCAATTTCAAATCAGCTGTCGCCCGGGCCCGCATCGCCTGACGAGCCGTCTCGGGATCAAAAAACGTAGCGACAAAACCGTCCAGCGCATCATACCAATCGTGATTGCCCGGGATGGCATACACGGGCTTCTTCACGCCTTTGAACGGCATCCAGAATTTCTTCTCGTAGTCTCTCAGGGCGCCCGTGGGGTAAACGACATCCGAGGAAATGAGCACAAACTTCACGTCAGGCTGGTTGCTCACTTCCAGCAGTTGATCTTTTAAAATCAATTGTGAAGCATCCCCTTCGCCGGGATCGCCGATGACCACAAAGGAGAAATCTTCACCGCTTGCCACGCCCTTTGGATGCAGTGCAAAGCCGTTTGAATTCAAATCTTCTCCCGAACTCCTGATCATCGCCATTCGCCACACATCGGCGCGGCTGGCAGCCCATTTATCCCAAATGCCGGACGCCCAGTTCTCCGTATCAAAATACCAGCTCATGCCCAACACGGGCATCACGGCCACCAGTAGCGCAGCCCAGGGCAACCCCATCTTCAGACCGGTTCGAACAGCCGTCGGCATGGAATAGCCGGCCTTGATATAGCGCACCTCCGCCCGGATGCGCTGCGACAGCCACAAGGCGGCCAGGTTGCGAAGGCTGTACCATCGCCGATCTTTCTCTTCCACTTGCGATATCCAACTCCACAATCGCTGTGCCCTCCGCCGCATCAATTTCAGAAAGACCAGGCGCAGCGGAGCAAGAATCGCAAACGTAACGATCAGTGCGATCACCATATCCCCTACCGTCGCCACCAGCGGCGACAGGATTCCCAGGAACGTACGATCCAGTCCCATCCTCCCCAGGTGAATAACAAACAGCAAGACGACGAACGTAATGATCCATCGACGGTCGTAACGCGCGCTTTCTTCCTCTTCTTTTTTGATTCGCTCCGCGATGCCAGTTACGTAGGCATCCTCTTTTAGCCCGATCTTTTCTGCGACATCTTCATCAACCTGCGCGAGTAGCCCGGTTCGTGCGGCCAAGAGACTAATGCCGATGCCCATCAATCGAATGCCGATGGCGATGGAAAGAACGAGCGCTTGCCCTTTCGACTCCCAGAAATAGAGCGACGCGACGAGCAACAAATTTCCAATACCGGCAAAAAGAAAAATCCGGTGCTGCAGCGTGCTCTTGTCGCTGCGGAAATAATTCCAAACGTACCTGACCGCGTCCACGGCAAAAATTACCGTAATGAACAGGTATAGGGCTTTGGCCTGGAACAAGATCGCATTGACGAGGATGCCCGCCATGAGCAGGCTTAGCGCGCCGCTCCATTGGGCAGAAGTTTTGGAGGGTCGTTCCGACCGGCGGAATCCGTCGTAAAGTTCAATCAAACCGGCCCATACCAGCAGTTCGCCGAGGTAGTGCTCAATTGAATTGGCCGGCCAGGCAGGTGCCAGAAATGCAAGAATGGCCAGCGCGATGCACAGACCAAACCAAAGCCATCGATCGAGGGTTCGCCGTAGTTTTTGCATAATCAAAGAAGAAAGCTCGCGGTCACCAGAACGACGATACAGAGGATGAAGATAACCATCAGTCGGCGGATCGCGAAGTTAAGCCACTGGTCGTACCGGATTCCACTCAAGGCCAGGATCGCCATCAGCGCGCCGTTGGTAGGGCTCAGCATGTTCATGAGAATAGCTCCATATTGAAAAGCGAGCACGCAAACTTGCCGGGAAAGTCCGATCAGGTCGGACAGGGGTGCGAGAATGGGGATGGTGAGCACCGCCTGACCGGCGTAACTCGGCACCACCACATGCAGTGCGAACTGAGACATCATCATGCCTACAGCCGATAACGTCGCCGGAAGGCCTTCCATGGGAATGAATAGGCCATAAATAATGGTGTCGAGGATCTTGCCGTCCATGAGCACCAAGGAGACGCCGTGCGCAAACCCCACGATGAGCGACGCAAACGTCATCTCTTTCAAACCTTCGGCATACGCCGAGAAGGTGCCGTTCCAACCCAATTTGCCGATCAGGCCAGCAAGCACAGCCACGACAAAGAACTCGGCTCCCATTTCATTAAAACTCCAGCCCCAATTCATCAGCCCGACAATCAATATGACGAAGGCGAGGCCCACGATCGCCAGGATCACACGGTTTGCCAGGGATGTCTCACCGGTTGAGGATGCCCCATCGGTCATTACCGGAATGCGGTTCTTGCTGCCGTAGCGGATCATCAGCATCATCCAAAGGCTAAAGGCAACGATCAGCACAACCAACTGGAAAGTGCCGGAAGAAAGAAATGGCACTCCCGCGATCTTCTGCGCCGTCACTGCGCCAAACGGATTGAGCGGACTGAACGACGCTCCGATCACCGTTGATCCGTAGCTTGTTCCCACCATGACAAACGGATCATAGCCCAGTCGGCGGGTTAACAAGATCAACACCGGAATAAGCGGAATGACTTCTTCCTCCATACCTTCCAGCGCGCCGCCGATAAGAAAGAAAAGTCCCGTCAGGATTAACGTTATCTCCTCTCTTCCTTTCAGGCGTTCCGTCAGCAGGACCATTCCCTCTCTCAGTGCACCTGTCTTCTCCACCACATAGAAGCAGGCGCCCACCAGGAATATCAGTGCGATCACCTCACCGCCTGCAACGATACCGCGGGGAATAGCCACGAGGATTTGGAAGGGTGATAGCGGAGACGCATTCACTTCGTGATACGATCCCGGAACGACTGCCTCTCGCCTGGTTGCTTCATCGTATCGTCGCTCATACTCGCCTTGGGGCAACACGTAAGTACAAACACCCGCCAGGACGATGAAGATAATGATGATAAGAAGGGTGTGGGGAAACTTGGAAGGCATGGGTCGAGGCAAATCAAAGCTATGAAATTGGACGAATAGCTTCATCCGGGGAAACCTTGATTCGTGAAGCAAGAATACTTAACTAGAGTCCTCCATGGGCCACAACATCCAACCCCTGCTCAACAAAGTTTACCTCAAGGCGAAGCGCGCGCAGGGCGTTTACATCACGGATGAAAATGGGAAACAATACCTGGACGGCTCGTCTGGCGCCGTTACGTGTTCGCTGGGACATTCACATCCCAAAGTAGTCGAGTTCATGCGGCAACAGTTGGGGAGGCTGCAGTTTGTTTACCGTTCCCAGTTTGGATCCGAAGAAGCAGAGCGTCTGGCAACCCGGCTCTATGAGATCTCCCCGAAGAAATCCTGCGGCCATACCTTCTTCGTGAACAGCGGCACCGAGGCCATTGAAACGGCCATGAAGACAGCTATCCAGCATTTTCTCGAACGGGGGCTGCCTGAAAAAACACAGTTTATCAGTCGGTGGAAAAGTTACCATGGCATTACGATGGGTGCCTTGTCGCTGTCGGGTCATCGCCTTCGTCGCCAGCGGTTTGAATCCACCCTTCAAAAATATCCTTGCTTGAAAGCCGACCTCGAGCTTGACCCTGTCGAGCGGCACGAGAATGAATTTCGGGAAGTGATTGCGCAAATTGGCGCCGGCCGGATCGCCGCGTTTGTAGCCGAGCCGATCGTGGGCGCCGCCGGCACTGCGTTGACCCCACCGCCGGACTACTACCCGCGCATGAAGGCCATCTGTCGTGAAAACGACATACTGTTTATTGCAGACGAAGTAATGACAGGCCTGGGACGAACCGGCAAATGGTTCGGGTTGGAACATTGGAATGAAACGGCGGACATCGTAGCCGTGGGCAAAAGTCTTGGCGCCGGCTATGCCCCTATAGCCGCCACGCTGATGACCGATGCCGTCATCGAGCCAATACAAAAAGGAAGCGGGCTCATCATGGCCGGGCATACGTACAGCGGCCACCCGCTCTCTTGTGCCACGGCCAACCGCGTGCTGGAAGTTGTGGAGGAAGATAGGCTGCTGGATAACGTGAACACGCAGGGCGATTATTTGAAAGCAAATTTGCAGGCCTTGCAAAAACGATTTTCAGTCATCCATGCCGTCCGCGGCAAAGGACTGATGCTGGGGATGGAATTTGATCGGCTGCGAAAAGGATTTCAGGCGCAACTTATTGAGCGCTGCTTTCAAAATGGTCTCCTGGTCTATCCTTCCGTTGGGGGACCTGAGGGCACAGACGAAAATGGAATCCTGATTTCGCCGCCTTTTATTATCTCTCGAGCGCAAACAGATGAGCTGCTGGAAAAATTTGTTCAATCACTGGAGGCCCTGGAATCATGAGTCAATTTAATAAGGTCACCACATTGGAAAAGGTGCGGCCGCTCTTCTTTGACGGAATGACGTTGCTGTTCGGGGGTTTTGGCGGCGTGGGTTCACCTCCGGGGCTGGTTGACTGCCTGATTGAATCCGGTGCAAAAGATGTCAACCTGGTCGGCAATGATGCGGGCTTTCCGTGGATTGGTATGGGGAAGTTCATTTGCCTCGAGCGTGCCAAGTCACTCATCGCATCACACATCGGATCAAATCCCGTGGCCGGTGAATTGATGAACCAGGGGAAACTCCAGGTTGAATTTTCGCCTCAAGGCATCCTGGTGGAGCGGATTCGTTCAGGGGGCGTCGGATTGAACGGTTTCCTGACCGAGATCGGCATGGGCACCAAGCTGGAATACCATAAGCCCCGGGTCAGCATTCACGGCAAGGAATACATGTACGAGGCGCCGATCACCGGTGATGTGAGCATTGTTTATGCCCGGAAAGCCGACACCTTTGGCAACCTGGTGTTTGACAAGACGGCCCGCAACACCAATCCGTACGTCGCGATGGCAGGGAAGATCACCGTCGTGGAAGCGGACGAGATCGTGGAGATGGGATCGCTCAATCCCGAAGAAATCATCGTGCCGGGAATTTATGTGAAGTACATCGTGCCCTCGAAGGGCTACAATTGGAAATGGATATGGGAGATGCCCGACAAATCATCGCGCAACGCGCCGCCCGCGAAATAAGCGACGGAATGATCGTGAACCTCGGGATAGGCATTCCTTCCCTGGTGCCCGACTATCTCGATCCTTCCATCAGCGTGCTCTTCCAGGCGGAGAACGGCATCCTGGGTATGGGGCCGACACCGAAGGAAAATGCGGATGGAAACCTGAGCAATGCGGCCGGCTACCCGGTCACGCTGCTCACCGGCGGCAGTTACTTTGATAGTGCCGTTGCGTTCGGCATGATCCGCCGGGGATGCATCGACGTGTCAATTCTTGGCGCTTTGCAAGTCAGTTCAACAGGAGATCTCGCCAACTGGATTGTCCCGGGAAAGCGAGTACCCGGTGTGGGCGGAGCGATGGAGCTCGCCTATGGCGCCAAGAATCTTATCGCCCTGATGACGCATTGTGAAAAAGACGGCCAGCCAAAAATTGTTGAAAAGTGCACGCTGCCCATCACGACATACCATTGCGTGAAGAAGATCATTACTGACCTGGCTGTGTTTAGCATTGCGAATGGAAAACTGCAGCTGGATGAATTGATGCCCGGCGCAAAGCTGGATGATGTCATTGCAAAGACGGCCGCCTCCTTCGAGATCAGGCCCGCTTTACAGTGAGCCAGAGGCATCCGCAGAAATCTGAGTGGGCTCAATCTGCGAGCATCTGCGGAAAACTGACGTACACTTTCTATCTTACTCACCCTATCACCATAACTGTGTCAGCCATCAACAGAATAATTGAATTTATCGACAGCCATCAGTTGGAGGCGGTTGATCTGCTCTCCAGACTGGTGCAGCAAGCCAGCACACAGGGCAACGAACAAGGTGTTCAGGCCATTGTGATTGAAAAACTTAAGTCACTTGGACTGGAAGTTGATGTATGGGACCCGGAATACAGTGTGCTGGCTGCCCACCCCTACTTTGTTCCTTCCCGGAAGAGTTATGCGGGTTCTCCCAACGTTGTAGGCGTACTGAAAGGAAGCGGCGGCGGAAAGTCCATCATCCTCAACGGACACATCGATGTGGTTCCCGAGGGTGATCGAACGAAGTGGACACATGATCCCTTCTCCGGTCGCGTTGAGAACGGCAAAATATATGGACGCGGCACCACGGATATGAAAGGCGGTAATGTGTCCATGCTGTTGGCGATGGAGGCCATTGTCCGTTCCGGCATTAAACTCAAGGGTGACATTGTATTCCAGTCTGTCATTGAAGAAGAAGCCGGCGGTGTCGGTACGCTGGCGACGTTGATCCGCAAATACAAAGCGGATGCTGCTCTGATTCCCGAGCCGACCAACATGAAGCTCTTTATCAAGCAGCAGGGTTCCATGTGGTTCCGCGTGACCGTTGAAGGCCGTTCCGCGCACGGCGGCACGCGGTATGAAGGCGTCTCGGCCATTGAAAAGGCGATTGTCATTCACCAGGCGATACTCGAACTGGAGCGCAGGCGCAACAGCCGCATCAACGATCCATTGTATAGCGGCATCCCCATACCTGTTCCCATCAACATGGGCAAAATCCAGGGCGGGTCATGGCCTTCGTCGGTGGCAGACCTCGTAACCATAGAGGGCCGCATCGGCGTGGCGCCGGAAGAGGAAATGGATGCCGTAAAAACAGAGCTTAACCATTGTGTTGCGGAAGTGTCCGGCAAGGACCCCTGGCTGAAAGACCATCCCGCCAACGTTGAGTTCTTCGGCGCACAGTGGGTGCCCAACAGTCTCCGTCACGATCATCCTTTTGCCGAGGTGATGAAAACGGCTTATCAGCAAGTCTATCAGAAGCCGGTAAAACTTGAAGCGTCGCCGTGGGGTACCGATGGAGGTTTGCTGGGTAAGGTGGGCGGTATTCCTACGCTCATCATCGGTCCCGGCGAAACCAAAGTGGCTCACTACCCGGATGAATACATCGAAATCGAAGAAATGATCCGGGCCGCGAAAGTGTTTGCGAACGTCCTGATCGATTGGTGCGGAGTTGCCTGACGAACCATGAACCGGATCATCCAGCATGATTCCACTTTCGTTTCGCTGTATGAAGACTTGTACAGCCGTCGGATTCGTGTTGATGATTACTCCGGAAATTCAGAATCTATCCTCCAAGCTATTTCTTCTTCCTTACCCACGTGGACAGAAAAACTGATCATCAAGGCAAGGCCATCCGATGTCCATTTCTTCACTCACAACGGGTTCACAGAGGAGGCCATGATCGGTGGTTATTTCTCCGGGATTGACATGCACTTCATGACGAAGTACCTGGTGGCGTCACGAGGCACCTCAACACAAATAAAAAAAGAGGAAGAAATCATCCGCACCTTGCTTTCAACGCCACTTGCCCCAGAATCTGTACAACCAATTGCCGTTGAGTTTGCTACCGAAGCGGATGCCGAGAAACTTGCCGGCCTGTACAGCAAGTCCTTTAAAATCTATCCGACGCCAGTTCAGGACCCTCTTCACATAAAGAAGACCATGGCCGAGGGAACTGTCTATGTGATCACCCGCAACCGGGATGAGATTATCAGTGCAGCGTCTGCGGAAATCAACGATACCTATCATAACGCAGAACTCACCGACTGCGCAACGGCAGCGGGCTACGAGGGCCAGGGACTGATGCGCGCCCTTTTGTCGGCACTGGAACATCACTTGCGTTCGCGGGGAATCACCTGTCTTTATACGATCGCACGGTCCGAATCCTTCGGCATGAACAAGGCATTCTATCTGCTGGGCTATACCTACGGCGGCCGGATGACGAAGAACTGCATGATCTATTCCGGCCTGGAGGATATGAATGTCTGGTGGAAGAAAGTGGGCGCTGATCCTCGGTAAGTTCCCGGATCACTGGTTTTATCAATACCTTTAAAGACTATGCGAAAGACGCTGATCACGGGCTTACTTGTCCTCGTGTTCTGGCAGGTCAAATCCCAACGGGTGCCTGTCCTCAACCAGATTGACCTCCCTCACAACTACTATTTCCGCGAATTATACCTGCCGCAGTTGACCAGCGGACCTTCCTCCGCGGCGTGGATGCCCGACGGAAAATCACTGGTGTACTCCATGGCCGGGAACCTTTGGATGCAGTCGATAGGAAGTGACGAGGCCATTCAATTGACCGACGAGTTGGGTTATGACTACCAGCCGGATGTTTCGCCCGATGGCAAGCACGTCATCTTCGTGCGATACAGTGGTGCCGCCCTTGATTTGTACCTGCTCGACATAGCCAATCGGAAAACAACACGCCTGACCGACGGCAAGGCGGTCAACCTGGAGCCCCGGTGGTCGCCGGATGGCACTCGTGTGGCGTATGTCTCAACCGAAAGTACAGGACACTTTCTCTTGCATACGGCGTCCCTCACTGGGAATTCGCTCGTTGACAGAAAGCCGCTGATCGCCGACAGAAAAAGTGAAACGACGCGGTATTATTACAGCGCGTGGGATCACAGCATCAATCCATGCTGGTCGCGCGACGGATCGACGATCTATTTCATTTCCAATAAGGAAGTGGCGCACGGCACCGGAAATCTCTCTTCGATTTCGTTGAGTAGCGGAGAAATCAAGATTATCCGTAACGAGGAAACCAACTGGCGCACGCGTCCTGACGTTTCACCGGACGGCACCCGACTGGTGTACAGCAGCTACCTCGGTCAGAATTGGCACCAGTTATGGATACTGCCGACAGACGGAGGATATCCCGTTCCGCTCACGTATGGTGATTTCGACAAGACCTCACCCCGCTGGTCACCGGATGGAACCCAATTGGCATACATATCCAACCAGGCAGGAAACACATCGCTTCATACGATGAATGTTTTCTCCGGTAAGATAGAAACCGTTGCGGCCAGGCAGTTCGACTACTTGTCGGCCCGAGTGCCCCTGACACTTACTACAACCGATGAACAGGGCAATCCAATGGCTGCCCGGGTGAGCGTTACCGATGGCAGGGGCAGGGCGTATTTCCCACCCAACGAATGGGTTCATGCAGACGACTCACGCTATCCATCATCACGTCCTTTTGAAACGATCTATTTTCATTCGACCGGCACATCCGTAATCCAGGTTCCCAAAGATTCCGTATTTATTACGACCTCACGCGGTCCGCTTTACGGCACCACCCGAACCAAGGTCTTTGCCAAGCAAGTAGACGCCATCAACCTGAAAGTGAAAGTCTCCCGATTGTCCATGCCGGGATCTTTCGGCAGTAAACGGTCAGGGGATGTGCACGTGCACATGAACTATGGAGGCAACTATCGCAACACACCGAAGCACCTCATCCAACAGGCGGCAGCTGAAGATCTCCATTTTGTATTTAACCTGATTGTAAACAAAGAGCAGCGGATACCCGATGTGGGCTACTTCACCAACATCGCGGAAAAATCGGGAGAAGTGACGCTCCTTCACGGACAGGAGTTTCACACCAGCTACTGGGGTCACCTGGGGTTGCTGAACTTACAAGAACACCTTATTCTGCCCGACTATTCCGGCTACCCGCAAACGGCCGTATCCAGTTTGTTTCCCAATAATCGCTACATCGCCGACCTGGCGCATGCGCAGCAGGGCGTCATCGGTTACGTACACCCATTCGAACAGTCGGAAGTGATGCCCGATCAATCGCCAACGCTGCATAACTCGGTTCCCGTTGAAGCGGCCTTGGGCAAAGTTGATTACTACGAGCTCATCGGTTTTGCGGATCATCGCGCCTCCGAGGTGGTATGGTATCAGTTACTCAACACGGGGTTGAAAGTTCCCGCCGCGGCCGGCACCGATGCGATGGCCAACTATTCCAGCCTGAGAGGGCCGGTCGGATTGAACCGCGTTTATGTCAATGGCACCAAAGAAATGACCACAACGGAGTTCCTTGGTGAGATGAAGAAAGGCAGAAGCTTTGTAACCAACGGACCCGTTCTGGATTTTCGATTGGAAGATCTCCAGCCCGGCGACAGCCTTACCGTAGGGGGTAAAAAGAAGACGCTGAGTTATACGGGTTTTTTGCGGAGCAATGTTCCCGTTGATCATGTGGAGGTCATCTACAATGGGGACGTTGTGGCGGCACATTCCGGAGTTCCATTCACTTCCCTTGATCTCAGCGGGAAGATCACCGTAAAAGACAACGGCTGGGTGCTGCTTCGGGCCTGGAACTCGTCCGTTCATCCTGACTTGATGGATCTGTATCCGTACGCGAGCACTAACCCCATCTTCATTTATGGGGGCAGCGTTTCTCCCAAGAGAGCTGTAGCCGGCAGTTATTTTGTAAAATGGCTGGATCGCCTGGAGCGACTGACCAATGAAATCACCACGTTCCGGACGGATGCGGAAAAGGCCGGCGTGCTGGGTGATATTCAAAAAGCAAAATCATTCTATCAGCGGTTGACGTCAGCCAAGTAATCTATGAGACATCTTCTCCTGTCATTTGTGTTGATCACTGCATTGGCACGTGGTCAACATCCTTACAACCTGGTCCGGGAAGACGTGATGATCCCCATGCGGGACGGGGTGAAATTGGGCGGCATACTCTATCGGCCGGCACAAGAAGGAAAATACCCTGGAATAGTTTACCGCACGCCATACGGTATTGACGACTACGACGGCTATGCCGAGTTCCCGCTCAAAGCGGCCAAGCAAGGGTATGCCGTGCTCCTTGTTGATGTTCGCGGGCGTTTGCGCAGTGAGGGAAATTTCGAAGCCTATCGCACAGAGAAGCAGGATGGATACGATGTGATCGAATGGATGGGCACACAATCATTTTGCTCGGGAAAGGTTGGAACATACGGAGGTTCTTATCCGGGCATTGTGCAATGGCTGGCCATGTCGCAGGCCCCGCCTCATCTTGCTGCCGCAGCTCCCGAGATGACGCCCATCAGCAGTCATCATTTTTTCTATTATGGCGGAGCATTCTCCCATCCATGGATTGATTGGTTCATGCCCTACATCTTCGCTGACAAGCGGAAGCGTGCCAATGACCCATCGGGGCCCTGGGATGATGAGCCGGCAACCGAAGAATGGGAGAAGAGTGACCGCCGGCAATGGTACCAGTATCGCCCCCTCGCTGACTTGCCGATCCTGAAGAAGTACGCGCCCGAATACTACGCCTGGCTGGCCCATCCTGATCTGACTTCGTGGTGGGATTTTGTCAACGTGGAGAGGGATTTCGGAAAAATGAAAAATCCCGTGTTCCTGGAAAGCGGGTGGTATGACGCCGCCTACGGGCCGGAGGGAGCAACACGGGCATTCAACAAGATGAAACGCGAAGGGGCCACGGCGGCAGCACGTGAGCAATCGGTGTTGATACTCGGACCGTGGAATCATACATCGTTAAATACCCGCAAGACAAAGTTTGGTGAGGTGGAGTTTGGACCCAACGCGGGTATGGACTACGATGCCGAACTGCTTCGGTTTTACGATGTCCATCTAAAAGGTCAACGCGGGGAGACAACAATGCCGTCCGTGAGTATTTTCATGATGGGTGCGAATGAGTGGCGGGCAGAAACAGAGTGGCCGCCTTCGCGTGCCGTACGGACTTCATATTACCTCGGTGGGAACGGTTCCAGAAAAAAAGGAACATTAACCGCTGAAGCACCCGAACGAGGCGCGGCGGACAGTTATGCATTTGATCCCGGCAATCCCTTCTGGGACAAGTCGTATGAAAAATCTTACCCTTATGACCAGCGTGAAAACGAAGCAAGGCCTGATGTTCTGGTTTATACCAGTGAACCCTTGACCAAGGATATGGAAGTGGCCGGAGAAATCACGGCAGAGTTGTTTGTCAGTTCGGAAGCTTACGATACGGACTTTTCATTCACACTTACCGATGTGTATCCCGACGGGCGATCCATTAACCTCCATGGCCTGGACGCCGGGTATTTGCGTATGCGCTACCGCAACGGGTTTGAGAAACAAGAGTTGATGAAACCGGGTGAAGTTTACAAGATCAAGATCGGACAAGTCTACACCGCCAATCAATTCAAGCAGGGTCATCGCATACGCCTCACCATCACCAGCAGCAAGGCGCCGCATTACGATCCCAATCCAAATACCGGCAAAGAGATCGCCACAGAGAAGAACTTGATGACCGTGAAGAACACGGTGCATTCGGGGGTGAAGTATCCGTCTCGTATTATACTGCCGGTCATCCCGATACCCTAGGCGATCCGACATATCGTTGCGAAGTGTATATGTATGCATTATAAATATGTATTATATTTGTGTTCTTAAGTATCCAATGGCCACCTTCACCAGCACGCTTCCTGACAAACTACTAAAACAGCTCGCCGAAAAGGCCAATGCACTTTCCATTCCAAAGAATCAAATCATTGAGAAGGCTGTAGCACTTTATCTCGAGCACCTCGAAAAAGCGGAGTATGTGCGTTCCTACCGTGAAGCGGCAAAGGACGCGGATATCACCGCGCTGGCAGAAGAAGGGATGGAAGAATACCTACGCCAACTTCGTTCATGAAGCAGGGTGAAATCTGGTTTGCCAACCTCAATCCCTCCCGAGGAGGCGAACAAGCCGGACAACGGCCCATAGTAATTGTCAGCGGCAACCTGCTGAATGATAATTTACCGATCGTTATCGCCGTGCCGTTGACCACCAAAATCAAGCGTTATAAGGGAAATCCCATTCTGGCACCATCCAAAACCAACGGTCTCAAAAGCGAATCAGAAATGTTGGTGTTTCATATTCGTTCAATCGCGAAAGACAGGCTGGCCAAACGACTTGGCATGATTACAACGGAAGAATTGAAATTGTGCCACAAAACGTTGTCTGATATTCTCCGTTTTTGATGCTCCGGGCCAGCCGATCGTTTACCAGCAAGCTTGTATTTCAGAATTTCAAGTAGTTTCGGCGCAACACAGCGGCCCATGTAGCCTTCGCATTCCCGAGATGCTCTATGTTTTCGCTATTGGCGGGATATTACTGCTATCTTTAAAACAAAGGAAGCATCTATGAAGTCCATTCAGTGGAAAAAGGAGCTCCAACCCCTCCTCAAGAAATATAAGGGGAAAAAACACCCGCTCGACTACCGCAATCCCTACGAGCTCATCGTCATGGTGGTTCTTTCCGCGCAGGATTCCGACCGCAACATCAACAAACTGGCCCCGGAACTTTTCAACGCCTTCCCCGACATGAAGTCATTGTCGATGGCGAAGGCGGAAGCGTTCATCCCCTTTGTTCAGAAAGTGCGCGGTCATTTCAAGAAGACGGGCTGGCTGCTGGAAATTGCGCGCAAAATTCAGGACGACAAAAACATTCCCCGCACGCTGGAGGAGCTGACTTCGCTTCCCGGCATCGGCCGCAAATCCGCCAACGTCATCCTCCGCGAAATGGGTGAACCGGCTGTCGGCATCATCGTGGACCTGCATGTGGTTCGGGTGGCCCCGAGAATTGGAATTGCACAGGGCACTGATCCCAAGAAATTGGAGAAGCAACTGATGGAAGCGACGGATGCCCGGGACTGGGGAGAGGTGGGTATGGCGATTTCCTTCCTTGGCCGCGAAATCTGCCGGCCGAGCAATCCCAAGTGCCCCGAGTGCGTGATGAAGACGGTGTGTGTCTACACGAAGACCTTGGAGGTTCCAACAAAGAAGAAAATTGCAGCGGGGAAAAGATCAACGGTCAGGAAAAAGTCCAAATAGTTAGCTAGGGGATTAGTTGACAACCAGGGTGTCACGCACGATCGGCTGCGGCGCTTCATTAGCTTCAAAATAATAGTTGCCTGACGCGAGTGGTCTAAACAAGAATGTGGTGTCCTTCCAAATGGTAGTCTGGATACACACCGCCTGCGAATCGTAAATGGCCCACGCCTTAAGCAGGAAGTGATGGTCATCGATACTTGACATGGAGATCTTTTGAATCGAATAGCAACCACTTGGAGCGTTCGCCCGTACCGCTATTTCAACATCCTGACCTTGGCTGCCCACATCTGGAACAGTCAACGGGTTGATTACCACAGACACCAACTTACCCCGGCGTCCATCCACCGAATCATTGCCGTTTGAGCACGAAACTGAAATCCACAGAAGAATCAGGACCCACTTTCTCATGACATCAGAACGATAAGCAAGTCGATTTATTTAATCCTTCCATATTTCTTCAACGCAGCGATCACACGATCATGTGGGAGCGCATAGGCTTTGTTCCCAACAATGGCCTCCTCGGTGGCCGATGCGGTGGCTTCAAACAGCGGACTGATCTGGTCGTTCGGCAGCATCTCCAGGTGAGCGATACCTTCGTTCTTGCTCACTTCCGGGTTAGCCGTGCTGAAAGCGATGAAGATGTCACCCGAAGAGTTTCCTCCACGGCCGCCCACTACACCGAGACCGAGCGCCACGCGCTTCACGATGCGCTCGAGTTGATGAGGCAATAACGGCGCATCCGTGGCCACCACCACAATGATTGATCCTTCATCCTTATCCGCCTTCCCTTCCACCGGCAAGAGATCAGGGATCTCCTTCCCGACAGGAACGCCGGCAACCTGGAGCAACGGCCTTCTTCCATAGTTGGCCTGGACCAAAGCGCCCACCGTGTACCCACCTTGTTCGGCGGGTAATTTTCTGGATGACGTCCCGGTGCCACCTTTGAATCCATGGCAGATCATGCCGGTCCCTCCGCCCACATTCCCCTCTTTTACCGGCCCGCTCGTGGCCGACTCCATCGCATCAAACGCGTCCTGCTTCGTCACATGAAATCCGTTGATGTCATTGAGAAATCCGTCCCATGTTTCTGCGACCACGGGCAGGCTCACGTCGCCGTCGTAGCTGCCTGGCTTCATGCGCCTGGCGTACCATTCAATGACCGCATCCCGCACCACGCCCACGCTGTGCGTGTTGGTAATGAGAATCGGCGACCCCAGTCCCCCCGATTCATCCACCCACGTTGTGCCTGTCATCTCGCCGTTGCCGTTGAGCGTAAACCAGGCCGCAAAGACACGTTCCAGTGAACCCTTGCCCCGCGGAAAGATGGCGGTGACTCCCGTGCGAACCGGGCCTTTGCCCACAACCAATTTGCCGCTTCCGGCAATCAGTGTCTTGAATCCCACTTCAACCCCCTTTACATCGGTAATGGCGTTGTAGGCTCCGGGTGCTCCGTCGAAAGGGATGCCCAGATCTCGTGCCCGGGGTTTCGATTGTCCAAATACCGCTATCGTCAGCAGGGACGAGAGGGACACCAACCAAAGAATCTTATTTCGCATCGTCATGAAGTTGTCAACCGAAGCAGTTGTTTCCTGAGAATCTGCAGTCCCCGGTTCAACTGGGCATCCGTGATCGTCAGCGGACTCAACACCCGAATGACATTTCCTCCGGTGCCTGCACTAATGATTAACAAGCCGTTTTCCGCGCAGGCGTTGATGAGCTTTTTGGTCAGATCCGCATCCGGCTGATTCGGGTCGTTATTTTTTACCAGTTCAAAGGCTGCCATCGCGCCCAGTCCGCGCACATCGCCGATGGAAGGGCATTCTTTCTTCAATTGCTCAAAGAATTTCATGACCGCCTTTCCTACGCGTTTACCCTTGTCCGCAATGCGGATCTTTTTCATGTAGTTGATCGTGGCGATGGCCGCCGCACAGGCGACGGGGTTGCCCAGATAGGTTCCGCCCAGCGTGCCTTTGATCGTCTTGTCCATGACTTCGCTTTTGCCGATCACTGCGCCGATCGGCATCCCGCTGCCGAGCGACTTCGCCCAGGTGGAAATGTCCGGTACAATGCCGTAGTGCGCGTACGCCGACCAGGCGCCCGTCCGGCCAAAACCTGTCTGCACTTCGTCTACAATGAGCAGGATGCCGTGCTTCTTGCAGATCTTTTGGAGCCCCGTCACGTATTCCCTTGGCGCAACCACGAATCCACCCTCGCCCTGGACCAGTTCAATGATCACGGCGGCCACCTGAGTCGCATCGACCGTGGTGTGCAAAGCTTCCTCGAAGGTCTTCAGTTCGCGCTCAACAAACTTTCTTATAGGGAGTCCATCATTGCGCTTGTAGTAATCCGGAAACGGAATTCGGTAAACCTCCGGGGCGAAGGGGCCGCAGCCCACTTTGTATCCCGTTTTGGATGTGAGGGTCATCCCCAGCAGTGTCCTTCCGTGGAATCCGCCGGTAAAACAAATGACCCCGGGTCTCCCGGTGGCCTGCCGCGCGATCTTCACGGCATTTTCAACCGCTTCTACGCCCGAGTTGGTCAGCATCACCTTGGTTGATTTCCCGTGGGGAAAAAGTCTCGCCAGCATTTCGCATAACTCCACATAGGGTTCATACATCGCCACCGGAAAACAGGCATGCAGCAGTTCTTTGGATTGCCGAACGATGGCATCCACCACCGGTTTGGGGCAATGTCCCGCGTTCAGCACGCCGATTCCGCCGGCGAAGTCGATATAGGATTTTCCGTCCACATCCTTGATGGTGGCGCCGTTGCCGGATTGAATGGTCAGCGGGGTAAACATACCCATGCCTTCGGGGACAATCGCGTTGCGCCGGGCAATGAGCTTCTGTGATGCCTTCATGGTTAAGGTGATGATGGTCTTTTCAAATGACCATGCGTGCCAGACTGGCTGATAAAGTTAGTCCATAAAAAGAAAAAGCCGCCAAAGGGCAGCTCTTTCCACCTTATAAACCCAAAACTAAAAAACTCAAGAATCGGTCTGCTGGCGACAGACGGGAATGAATACCCTGTCGATCCGAAAGGTGAACGACGGATTCGGCTATTTTTGTACACTGAATCCATGAAAAAAGAGCACAAAGCCGGTTTTGTCAGCCTGATCGGCAAGCCCAATGTGGGAAAGTCAAGCCTAATGAACCGCCTGGTGGGTGAAAACCTGTCGATCATCAGCCCCAAAGCGCAGACCACCCGTCACCGCATTATGGGCATGCTCAACACCGATGATTACCAGATTGTGTATTCGGATACGCCCGGTATTCTGGAGCCCAAGTATGCCTTGCACGACGCCATGATGAATTATGTGAAAGTGTCGCTGGAAGATGCCGACGTCATTCTGCTGGTGCTGGAGTACGGTGAAAAATTTGATCCGTCGGTGCACGAACGGTTCAAGTCGATGCGTACCCCGATTGTGCTGCTCGTGAATAAAGTCGACAAAGCTCCGCGAGCCGATCGTCAGCAGATCATTGATTACTGGAAGAGCGTGCTGCCGGCAAAAGAAGTGATTCCCGTGTCCGCATTGTCGGGTGAAAATGTGGAAAGGATACTTCCTGCCGTTCTGAACTTGCTGCCGGTTCATCCCGGGTATTTCCCGAAAGATGATCTGACCAACCGGAGCGAGCGGTTCTTCGCTTCCGAAATCATCCGCGAAAAAATCTTCTACAACTACAGCCAGGAAATTCCATACAGCACGGAGGTCGGCATTGAAGACTTCAAGGACGAAGAAAAGATCATTCGCATCCGCGCCACCTTGTTTGTTGAACGCGATTCACAAAAAGGAATACTCATCGGCAAAGCGGGAACTTCGTTGAAGAAGGTGGGAACGGAGGCCCGTGAAGACATGGAGCGCTTCTTTGGCAAGAAGGTATTTCTTGAAACCCACGTGAAAGTTGCTTCCGACTGGCGCAAGCAGAAAGACAAACTGCGGCAGTTCGGGTACCTGGAATAGGCGGGTACTGCTTCCTTTGACTACCTTTGCACGTTTTTCAATCCCATGTCAAACATTGTTGCCATCGTAGGGCGTCCGAACGTCGGAAAATCAACCTTCTTTAACCGGTTGATTGAAAAACGTGAGGCCATTATGGACGATATGCCCGGGGTGACACGCGACCGGCACTATGGTTATGCGCAATGGACGGGCACATACTTCACCGTGATCGACACGGGTGGTTACGTGACCGGCTCCGAAGATAAGTTCGAATCTCAGATTCGGCGCCAGGTAGAGTTGGCGATAGATGAGGCGGCGGCCATCATTTTCATGGTGGATTGCCGCGACGGTCTCACCGGGTACGACAAGGACTTCGCCAACATCATCCGAAAATCCAAGAAGCCCGTGCTTATCGCTGCCAACAAAGCCGATACGCCCGACAAGGCGATCCTGGGCAGTGAATTCTACGCCTTGAAACTGGGGGAGGTTTATCCGATATCCGCAGAAAATGGATCCGGAACGGGGGAACTGCTGGATGACCTGATTAAGATCTTTCCGAAGGAGGGAGTAGAGGATCCGGATGCAGGTATTCCCAAGATCGCCATCCTGGGACGGCCGAATGTCGGCAAGTCCTCTTTGTTGAATGTGCTCCTGGGCCAGGAGCGGAGCATTGTAACCGATGAAGCCGGCACCACCCGCGATGCCATCCATTCGCGGTACAAGATGTTCGGCAAGGATTTCATTCTCATTGATACCGCCGGCATCCGAAAGAAAAGCAAGGTGCATCAAGATGTCGAATTTTATTCCGTGCTGCGCTCGCTTCGCGCCCTGGAAAACTGCGACGTCTGTATTGTGGTGATTGATGCTCAGCGCGGCCTGGAATCACAGGATGTGTCCATCATCGCACTGGCCCAAAAGCAAGGAAAGGGCATTGTGATCATGGTCAACAAGTGGGACCTGATTGAGAAGGATACGAACACCGCCGACAAAATGCGGAAGGAAATGCTGGAGAGCCTCGCTCCGATCACTTACGTGCCGATCATTTTCGCTTCGGCGCTGAACAAGCAACGGATCTTCCAGGTGATTGAAAAGGCGGTGGAGGTTTACCAGAACAAAATCAAGAAGATTCCCACCTCGCAGATTAACGATGCCCTCTTGCCGGAAATCATTCATTATCCGCCGGCCGCCATCAAAGGCAAGCACATCCAGATCAAGTATATTACCCAGGTGAATGCGGCTACGCCAACGTTTGCATTCTTCTGCAACCTGCCACAGTACATCCAGGAGTCATATCAACGCTTTCTGGAGAACAAACTGAGGGAGAACTTCGACTTCACCGGGGTACCTGTGCGGTTGTTCTTCCGAAAGAAGTAAAAAGGCCATTTCCGGGCTCCTAACAGCTATTCGGAAAAAATAATTAAGATCAAAGGCCTCCAAATTTCCCAGAACGGGTTAATTTTGCAGCCTAAATTTTCCTAAACCTGTAAACTATGAAAAAAGTAATCGCACTGGTGATGGTATGCGGTTTTGCTCTTGCATTTGCATCTTGCGGTGGTGGTAGCGCGAAGACTGAGGCAGCTCAGGATAGCACAGCTACTGCTCCTGCAGATACGACCGCTGCTCCTGCAGACACGACCAAGACGGATTCTACCCAGATGAAGTAATTGGCCGCTGCCCAAGAATTCAAAAAGGCTTTAGTTCGCTAAAGCCTTTTTGTTTTTATGGCCATCTTGCCCTTCATGCACCTGGCCCGAGTTACTGAACTGCTGGAAGGGCGCGTTCCAGCCGCTTCCCTCCCGTACTGCCTTCAGCTTTGGCAAGAACATGCTTTTCATTTTTCGCTGCGGCGCTCCCGCATCTCCAAGCTCGGAGATTTCTCCTGGAAGCCCGGACATCCTCCGCACATCACGGTCAACGCAGACAGTCACCCCTACACGTTTCTCCTTACCTACGTTCATGAAGTAGCCCATCACCGGGTGCATTTACAATACGGTCGACGCGCGGCTCCACATGGGCAAGAATGGAAGGATACGTTTCGCAACTTGTGTGTCCCGCTGCTCCGGCAGCAAATATTTCCCGACGATGTGGCACAGGCCCTGGAGGCTCATCTGAAAAATCCAAAAGCATCCAGTTTGAGTGATCCGCAACTTACCGTGGCGCTGCACCGTCATGACATCCGTATGAACAACGCGGTTCGCCTGGCGGATATACCGGAAGGCAGTCAATTTGAAATTCGCGGCCGATGGTTTATGAAGGGCAAATTGAAACGTTCCCGCGTGTTGTGCCGCGAAATGTCCTCCCGCCGGCAATACCTCATTGCCGCCGACGCCGTTATCGGGAAGCAGCCCTGACGGCTTTTCTTACCGATCCGAATTTCTTCAGCAGCCGACCGGCTTCCTTCTCGGAGACTCCGAGTTCTTCCATGATCATGCGCGTGCCCCGGTGAATGAGCTTGTTGTTGGTCAGTTGCATGTCGACCATCTTATTTCCTTTCACCCGACCGAGTCGAATCATCACCGTGGTTGATATCATGTTCAGCGCCAACTTCTGCGCGGTGCCCGCTTTCATACGGGTTGAACCGGTGACAAACTCGGGGCCCACAATGATTTCCATAGGGTAATCGGCATGCCGGGCCAGTTCGCTGCCCTTGTTGCACACGATGCAGGCCGTCGGGATTCCATTTTTTCTTGCCGTCATCAATCCGCCAATTACGTAGGGTGTCCGACCTGAGGCGGCGATGCCAATCAAGATGTCCTTGGGAGTGATGGAACACTTCTTCAGATCTTTCCATGCCTGCTTCGGATCGTCTTCTGCGTGTTCAACCGCTTTCCGGATGGCCTTATCGCCGCCCGCGATCAAACCGATCACTTTTCCCTGGGGCATTCCGTAGGTAGGCGGAATTTCTGATGCGTCCACGACGCCGAGCCGGCCGCTCGTTCCGGCGCCGATGTAGAAAAGCCTGCCCCCCTTCTTCATCCGCTCCACAATCACGGCAACCAGTCTTTCCATCACGGGGATCACCTTTTTCACTGCCTTCGGCACGGTGGCATCCTCGCGGTTGATATGACTGAGCAATCCGCGAACACTCATTCGTTCGAGGTCGTTGTAGCGTGAAGGAGATTCGGTGGTCGTCATTCGGAGGCAATATCTTTCTGGTGATACAGGGCCAGGCCGGCGATCGGCGTTTCGAGGATATTCTTGACTGTGATTCCTTTGTCGTTGGCCACCTGGCGCACCAGGTCACTGTAGTAAAAGGCGATCGAACCCACGAAGTGCACTTTGGTCTCCTGGTAACCCGCGTACTTCATCACATTGTTTTCGTAGAAATCCGAAAACGCTTTGTAAACCAACTGATAACAATACGGTTCTTTCAGGTGCTGGAAAATGAATTTTGAAAACGTAGCCAGAAACGTGCTGGGCTTTTCTTGCTGGTAGATTCTTTCCAGGAACTCTTCACGGGTGAATGGGAAACGTTCATGAAACTGCACGGCCAGTTTCTCCGGCATCTTCTTCCGAAGGTAGTCGATCAGCAGGGTCTTGCCCAGGCTGGTGCCCGAACCTTCGTCGGCAAGTATCCATCCCAGGTTGGCTACCTGGTCCGAAATCTTTGTTCCATCGTATTGGCAGGAATTAGATCCCGTGCCCAGAATGCAAGCAATCCCTTTTTCATGACCACACAGGGCCCGGGCCGCCCCGAGCAGGTCCCATTCGATGGCCACCCGGGCGCCCGGAAAAAATTCCAGGAACACGGATCTCACTAAATCCTGGTTTCGCTCCGACGAAACACCGGTACCGTAATAAAACACATGGCTGACAGTACGGCCTTGCGTCGCGGGCAGCAGGATATCACGAATGCTGACGCGCAAATGGTCGAGCGGTTGATAGTATGGATTGAAGCCTGGCGTTTGTGATTGCCGGATGCTCCCGTCCTTTTCCATCAGGCGCCAGTCAATCTTTGAACTTCCGCTGTCGGCAACGAGGATCATGTGTTCAAAGATCGATCAAATGGACGAGAGAAGAACAATTTTTGTCACGGTTCCAACTGTCCAACGGCCTTTAAGCGAAGAAAGACTTCTTCTGTGTGGGGGGCGTCCGGCAGCTCCATCGTGAGGTCCTGGCCGGCCCAGTGTTCATAGTGTTTGCCTTCCCTCCAAAGCGTAGAGCGCGAAACATCATATACAATTCCTTTATAGGCGATCCACACCTGGGGCTTGTCTTGTCCGTTCCGCAGGGCCAGTTGTGCCCGGGAGACCAGCGGCAAATCACTCTCCATGGGTTAGTTTGAATTGCGTCTTGCGGGCAACCCGTCGACGAATTCCCGTTTTGGGTATAAATTCTAAACCCATGATAATGAAACTCTTTATCTTTCTGCTTCCAAAAAGCCAAACCTATGAAATCTTTCACGTTCCTCGGGGTCGTTTTCGCGATGCTGGTAATTTCCTGTGCACCCAAGAAGCCAGTTGACCGGATGACGGATGAGCAACTGCGGGCCTATGCGGACGAGCTCGCGCATAAGTATATCATCACGGACGGCCACGTCGACCTGCCCTACCGCCTCAAGCAAAGTCACTTCACCCTGGAACGAGAGTACATGGGCATCCCGATCAAAACGGAGGAGGGTGATTTTGATTATGAGCGTGCCAAAAAAGGAGGACTTGATGCGCCCTTTATGTCCATCTACATTCCTTCATCCTACCAACTGCAACCTGACAAGGGCAAGGCGCTTGCCGATTCGCTGATCAACATGATTCAAGGAATAGCCACCAATATCCCTGACAAGTTTGCCTTGGCCGGTACCGTGGAAGAGGTGCAAGCCAATTTCAGCAAAGGACTTATCTCCCTGCCGATGGGCATGGAAAATGGAGCGCCTGTCGGTGACGACATCAAGAATGTAAAGTACTTCTATGATCGGGGCATCCGCTACATCACGCTGACTCACGGAAAGGACAACCAAATTTGCGATTCGTCTTATGACACCACGCACACATGGCATGGGTTAAGCCCCTTCGGTCACGAAGTGGTCAAAGAAATGAACCGGGTCGGCATCATGGTGGATATCTCCCACGTCGACGACAGCACTTTCTACCAGGTAATGAGAATAACCAAGGCGCCCTGTATCGCTTCTCACTCGTCCTGCCGCAAGTTTACTCCCGGCTTCCAGCGAAACATGAACGACGACATGATTAAGAAACTGGCCGAAAACGGCGGCGTGATCCAAATCAACTTTGGCTCGGGCTTCCTGGATTCTGCCGTGTCCAAGGCCAACGATGCCAACCGGAAGAAGCTGCAGGCCCTTCTCGCCGAAAAGAACCTGGCCTTCCGTGATTCACTGGCCAAACCCATCATTGACCAGTTCCGCAAAGACAATCCTTCGCTCTATGCCGATGTGGAAACTGTGGCGAACCACATTGACAACGTCGTGAAGATTGCCGGAATTGACCATGTGGGAATCGGTTCTGACTTTGACGGCGTTGGCGACAGTTTGCCTACCGGTCTCAAGGACGTATCACAATATCCCAATCTCATTTACGCGCTCCTCAAACGCGGCTATACGGAAGAGGATATTGAAAAGGTCTGCTCCGGCAACGTATTCCGCGTTTGGAAGAAAGTAGCAGAGGTCGCCTCTCAGTCCATGTAAATTCTGTGTTACCCCCTGAGGGCTTACTTGTATTCATGAATCTATGAAATCGCTTCGTCCGGACTCCATGCTGCGTCTGTTCCTTGTCGGCGGATTCAGTCTTTTGCTTCCGCTTGCACTTTTGGGGCAGCCGGGACACCCACCGTTTCATTTTGCAAAACAAGTAACCGCTGCCGACTACGACGCCCGATTTGTCGTGGTAAAAGTGAATCCTACGCATCGGGAAAAATTCAGATCAACATCCGGGAGATCTCTCGCTTCGCTGTCGGGGCTGAGCGGCTATGCGGGCCACCGGGAGTTGATTCCCGCCAAGGCAGCCCTTTCAGCCAGGAGCCGGAAAGGACCAAGAAGACAAGCTTCGACCGTTGACACCGGGCTGTATTTCCGGGTGCTTTGTACGCCCGGCACTTCGATAGAAAACTTTATCAACGACCTGTATAAAACCGGGTACTTTGAGATCGTCGAGCCGGAGTATGTCAACCGGATGATGTTCACGCCCAATGATCCCAACGTCAATGCGCAATATTATATCGACAACATTCGGGCGAAGGAAGCGTGGGATGTAAACAAAGGGGACGCTTCCATCACGATCGCCATTGTCGACTCGGGGGGAGACCTGGGACACGTGGACCTGGCCGATAACGTCTTCTCCAACCCGCTCGAGCTGATCGACGGAATTGACAACGACGGGAACGGCTGGATTGATGATGCCCAGGGATGGGATTTCATCGGCAATGATCTGGCCAACCTGAATGATCCCAATTTCATCGGCGACAACAATCCGCAGCTCACCACCAACGCCGTCGCGCACGGCGTCAACGTGGCGGGTTGCGCCAGCGCCTCCACTAATAATGGAATTGGTATTGCCGGCGTCGGATTCAAAACCAAGCTGATGTTTACCAAGCACACCGCCGACAATCAGCCAAGCAGCAATCCCAGCATCTACCTCGGGTATGACGGCATGTACTATGCCGCCTTAAGCGGAGCGGACATTATCAACACATCGTGGGGCGGCACCAACCGGAGCCAGATCGTACAGGATATGATCAATTTTATCGCCGACGACCTGGGCGTACTCGTGGTCGCCGCGGCGGGAAACGCAAATTCTGAGACTCCTTTCTACCCTGCGGCTTACGACAATGTACTATCCGTTGCGGCGACGAACCAGCAAAATGTGCGGGCAAGCTTTAGCAACTTCGGATCATATGTTGACGTGGCAGCGCCCGGCGTCAGCATCTTCACTACTTCCTTTGGCAGCAACTACACATCCACACAAGGCACGTCTTTCAGCTCTCCCATCACGGCCGGTGCGGCGGCGCTGGTCAAAGCCCAATTCCCCAGCTATACCCCCCAACAGATCGCTGAACAAATCCGGGTCTCTGCCAATGCAACGGAACTATACAACAACAACCCTGCCTTTATCGGGAAGTTGGGTTTCGGTCTTCTCGACGTTGCTGCGGCACTGACTGTCGTCTCGCCATCCATCCGTGCTTCCAATCCGAAACTCCTCAACGCCAGCGGCGCCCCGGCACAGCAGGGTGAAAAGGGATTTCTGACGATGACGCTCCGGAATGTCCTCGCCCCCACCTCATCCGCACTGGAAGTCAGCGTAACCGAAAACTCTTCGTTCATTTCCATCACCAAAGGGACCATTCGCCCGGGCGCCATTCCGACGGGCGGCTCCATCAACAACAATCTCGCTCCCTTCGAGATCCAGATTGCCAACTTTGTTCCGGACAACTTCGAGGTGCCGCTGATGGTCACCTTTAAGGACGGGACTTATGTTGACCAGCAAGAAGTCGTGTTTCTCCTTAACCCCACGTTCATCGACGTGGATGAAAACCTCGTGACCACGACAGTGAGCAATACGGGCCGTATCGGGTATGAAGACACCCAAAACAGCACAAAAGGTACCGGGTTTGTCTTCGCCGATAATTCGATGCTTTACGAGATGGGCATCATTATGGGAACCGGCACAGGTGCCCAGCTTTACAACAACGTGCGGGCCACGAGCAATACCTTTGATCAGGATTTTGTTTCTCTGGACCCCCGCATTTCAGAAATCAATCCAGGCCAACGGTCGTCGGCCGAAATTTCCGGCGCACTCAGCAATGGCTCCACACCGGCTTCACAGTCATTCCAGCTTAAATACAGAAGCCTCGCATGGAAGGAAGCTCCCTACGACAAGTTTGTCATCATGGAATATATCATCTCCAATCCCACCGCAGCAACCATCAACGGAATGCGGTTTGGTCTCTTTGCGGATTGGGACATCACCGTCAACGGAGCCACGGATGCTGCCAATTGGGATGACTTCAATAAACTTGGCTATGTCTTTCCATTTAGTGCGACCGGGCTGCCGCATGCAGGAATTCAACTGCTGACCGGGACAGCATCGTATTATGCCATCGACAACAACCAGGCGCTTGCCAGCAATCCTTTTGGGCTGTACGACGGATTCACCGACACGGAAAAATGGACGACGCTTACCAGTGGAACCAACACCAAGATTCAGGCGGGATCAGCGTACAGCGGTTCCGATGTAAGCCATGTTGTAAGTGCGGGCCCCTTTACCATTCCGGCGGGGCAGGAAGTAAGAATTGCCTTTGCCCTGCACGCGGCTAACAGCCTTGTTGAACTCCAGTCGTCGGCACGGTATGCCGACTCGGTTTACAATTTTACCTTGAATGCGCCGAAGCCCGCTATTGCCGATGCCAATGCCTGTTACGGCGGAAGCACAACACTGAACGCAACTGGCGCTTCAACCTTCAAGTGGTACAAGGACTTCACCGGCGGCCAACCGTTTTTTACCGGCCCTTCGTTTACGACCCCTAATATTTATGGTGATAGCACCTATTATGTTTCCAACGCCGACAACAGCTACGAAAGTGTGAGGACGCCCGCCCGTGCCCTGGTCAAGGCAAACCCAAAAGTCTCTACGTCCGGTGCCACGGCCATTTGCAGCAACGAATCGATAATCCTTTCCGCGGAGCCTGCCGACAATTACCTGTGGAATACCGGGGCGACCACCCAGGCGATTACTGTTTCTACACCCGGAAGTTATTCCGTGACCGTCACCAGCAATACCCCGGCCTGCCAGAATACCTCCATACCCGTAGCCGTGACTACCGTGGCCGCGCCGGTCGCTGCCTTCACCACATCGAGCGACCTGCAGCCCTTTTCCCAAATCTTGTTTACCGACCAAAGCACAGGCGCAACTTCCTGGAAATGGAGTTTTGGCAACGGAGAAACCAGCTCTCTGCAAAACCCGACCATCATTTATACGAAAGATCTGACGGCGGATGTCGAACTGATCATTGGCGCAGCCACCGGATGCCGTGACACCGTCAAACAAACACTGGATGTCATTACCGGCCTGCATCACTCCGAGAATCAACGGTTATCCGTTTTCCCGAACCCCACCCAATCCGTCGTGTACGTTGATTTGCGAGACGCGTTCACGGGACCTTGTACCGTCGAATTGATGACGCTTCAGGGGCGGACGATCTACAAGAAAGAGATCATGACCGGGGCGCCCATGGAGATCGGCCTGGGTGAGCCGGATGGGATCTACCTGGTGCGGGTGACTTCCGGCGACCGGATCACCAGCCGGAAAGTGGTCAAAATCCACTGATTGTTCCTTTTCGGCAGTCGCCGAATTATCCTTGAATTAAAAGTGATCCGGGTAGGGGTCCGGTCCTGATTTTCCTGCCTATTTTTGTCGCCGGTTTAACCTTTCCCACCTACCGAAATGCCCCGCGACAGAAGTATCCGCTCCGTGCTCATCATCGGCAGCGGCCCCATCATTATTGGCCAGGCGTGCGAGTTTGATTATGCCGGTTCCCAGGCGGCCCGCTCCTTGCGGGAAGAAGGAATTGAGGTCGTCCTGATCAATTCCAACCCGGCAACCATCATGACAGACAAGATCAACGCTGATCACGTCTACCTGAAGCCGCTTGAAAAGAAGTACATCCGCGAAATCCTGGAAGCGCACCACATCGACGCCGTACTGCCAACAATGGGCGGCCAAACCGCGCTCAACCTGTGCATTGAATGCGACAAAGCGGGAATATGGCAACACTACGGTGTGAAAATCATCGGTGTGGATATCAAGGCAATCGAGACCACGGAAGACCGGGAGAAATTCCGGCTGAAGATGCACGAACTGGGCGTTGGCGTTTGCAAGGGCGCCACGGCCACCTCGTTTCTGCAGGGCAAGGAAATTGCCCAGGAGATCGGATTCCCACTCGTCATTCGTCCCTCGTTTACACTGGGCGGAACGGGCGGCGGTTTCGTAAAGACTCCGGAAGAATTTGATGAGGCCCTTAACCGCGGCCTTCATGCGTCGCCCATTCACGAGGTGCTGGTCGAACAAAGCATTATGGGGTGGAAGGAATATGAATTGGAACTCCTCCGCGACGGCAACGGCAATGTGATCATCATCTGCTCCATCGAGAACTTCGACCCGATGGGCATACATACCGGAGATTCCATTACGGTGGCTCCCGCGATGACGCTGCCGGACACGGTTTATCAACATATGCGCGACCTGGCGATCCGCATGATGAATGGCATCGGCAAGTTTGCAGGAGGCTGTAATGTGCAGTTCTCCGTCAACCCGGATAATGATGACGAGATCATCGGCATCGAGATCAACCCGCGTGTGTCCCGCTCCTCTGCGCTGGCGTCCAAAGCAACGGGATATCCCATCGCGAAGATCGCAGCGAAACTCGCGATCGGCTACAACCTGGACGAACTGAAGAATGCCATCACCGGCACGACGACGGCCTACTTCGAACCCGCCCTGGACTACGTCATTGTAAAGATTCCCCGTTGGAACTTCGATAAATTCCATGGTGCAGACCGTCGTATCGGCCTGCAGATGAAATCGGTGGGTGAAGTGATGGGCATCGGGCGCAACTTCCAGGAGGCCCTGCAGAAAGCCTGTCAATCACTGGAGATCCGCCGTAACGGTCTTGGCGCCGACGGCAAAGAGTTGACCAAGCAGGTCGATCTTCTGCACAGCCTGGAAAATCCAAGCTGGAACCGTCTGTTCCACGTCTACGACGCGATGAAGCTGGGCATCTCGATGAAGACGATCCAGAAACTGACCAAGATCGATCCCTGGTTCCTCGACCAGATTTGGGAACTTGTCGAACTGGAGAAGGAGATCGAAAAATACAACCTGGATACCATACCCGCTGATCTTATGCGCAAGGCGAAAGAGAAGGGGTATGCCGACCGCCAGATCGCCCATTTGCTCAGCTGCCTGGAGAGCGAGGTGCACAAGAAGCGCCGGGCGATGGGCATCAACCGGGTGTACAAACTCGTCGACACCTGCGCGGCCGAGTTTGAAGCAAAGACGCCGTACTACTATTCCACGTTTGACAAAGAGAACGAGTCCATCGTTTCCAACCGGAAGAAAGTAATCATCCTGGGATCAGGCCCCAACCGCATTGGCCAGGGCATTGAGTTTGACTATTCATGCGTCCACGGTGTATTGGCAGCCAAAGAGTGCGGCTATGAAACGATCATGCTCAACTGCAATCCCGAGACGGTATCAACGGATTTTGACATTGCCGATAAACTCTACTTTGAGCCGGTTTTCTGGGAGCATCTCTGGGACATCATCCAGCACGAAAAACCCGAAGGGGTTATTGTTCAGCTGGGGGGACAAACCGCGCTGAAACTGGCTGAGAAGCTGCACAAGTACGGCGTGAAGATTATGGGCACTTCCTTTGAGGCTCTGGATCTGGCCGAAGACCGCGGCAGTTTCTCCACCCTGCTCAAAGACCTGAATATTCCTTATCCGGAATTCGGCGTAGCCCGTGACGCCGATGAGGCGCTGGAGGTTTCCAAGACGATCGGCTTCCCGCTCCTCGTACGCCCTTCCTATGTGCTGGGGGGTCAGAGCATGAAGATCGTCATCAACGAGAAAGAACTCGAGGATCACATCATTGACATCTGGAAACATCTTCCCGACAATAAGGTGCTGCTCGATCACTTCCTTGACGGAGCGATTGAAGCAGAGGCCGACGCCATTTGCGATGGGGAAGATGTTTACATCATCGGCATCATGCAGCACATCGAGCCCGCCGGAATTCACAGCGGCGACTCTTACGCCGTGCTGCCGCCGTACAACCTGGGCGACCTTGTTGTCAAACAAATTGAAAGCCATACGAAGCGGATTGCCCTTGCCTTGAAGACGGTGGGTCTTATCAATATTCAGTTTGCCATCAAGAACGACAAGGTCTATATCATCGAAGCCAACCCTCGTGCATCGCGAACCGTGCCGTTCATCTGCAAAGCCTACGATGAGCCTTACGTAAACTATGCCACCAAGGTGATGCTCGGCGAGAAAAAACTGAAAGACTTCAGCTTTAAGCCGGTGAAGAAGGGTTATGCCATCAAGGTGCCGGTATTCTCATTCAGCAAGTTCCCGGATGTGAACAAAGAACTGGGTCCTGAAATGAAATCCACCGGTGAGGCGATTTACTTTATCGACGACCTGATGGATGACTACTTCATGAACATCTATTCCGAGCGTAACCTGTATCTCAGTCGATAAGTCGCGTTGGCAGCTTGGCGTGAAAAAATAATTCACGCGCCGCATCAACCCGGTAAGTCAACATAGAAAACAGGGAGGCCAGGCTGAACGATTGTTGAACCGTTCCTGAACAGTTGTAGGTTGAGTCCTGAATACTTCCGCCTCTTCTTTTACCCGGCCCTACTCCCGCCTCAACGAATTTACCGGATTGACAATGGCCGCTTTGATTGACTGATAGCTTACGGTGAGCCAGGCGATCGCCATCGATGCGGCTCCGGCAATCAGGAAGCTGTCGACTCCGATCGTAATGCGATAGGCAAAACCTTGCAACCAGGAATCCATCAGGTACCACGCGATGGGAATGGACAACACCAGTGAAATCAAAACCAGCTTGCTGAAGTCGCGGGACAACAGCACCACGATGCCGGGCACGGATGCGCCCATGACTTTGCGAATGCCAATCTCTTTGGTGCGCTGGCCGGCAGTGAACGCCGACAGGCCAAAAAGGCCGACACAGGCGATGACAATCGACAGTCCCGAAAAGACACGGAAGACTCTGCCCGATTGGCGCTCCTGCGCGTAGCCCTTGTTCAGGTTGTCTTCCAGAAACTCGTAGGCAAACGGGCGGGCGGGAACGAGCTTCTTCCACAGGTCCTCCAGTTTCGTCAGGGCTTCCTGACGCATACCGCCTTTGATCCGCACGGCAATGTAGTTGCTGGTGGGGTGGCGGTTGAACACCTCGTAGTTGAAAATCACCAGCGGCGTTATCTCATCGCGGAGGGACTGAAAATGGAAATTGCTCACTACGCCGATGATGGTGAAGAAGCGCTCCTTCTGGAGATTCTCATTGCCGCGGAACAAGTCCGTGTTCGACAGCCGTTGACCCACCGGATCTTTTAATCCAATGGTCTTCACGGCTGTTTCATTCAGAATAATATTGAGTGAATCGGAAGTTTCCTTGCTGAAGAACCGGCCTTCTTTGATATGGAAATTGATCATCTGGGCGAAGTCATCGTCAATGAGCATGGACTTCACCGTCAGCACTTCGGTTGAGCCGGCCGGCTGGAACATCTGGCCGAACACATCGTCGCGGTTGCCGACCCGGGCACTGGTGCGTGCTGCCGACACCACCTCCGGCATCTTTCTCACTTCGTCCAGGAATGGTTCTGTACTCTGCTCGAGCATAAAGGCGCGATCCACCATGATCACGGCCTCCTTGTCAAAGCCCAGGTCTTTGTTTTGCATGAAACTCATCTGCCGTCCCACCAGGATCGTCGCCACAATCAAAAAGACAGAGATCATGAATTGAAAAACCACGAGTCCATTGCGCAGCAGCAAACCCCTGGAACTGCGGCTAAAAGACCCTTTCATGACCTCCACCGGGTTGAATGACGAGAGAACGAATGCAGGATATAATCCGGCAAGAATACCGACGAGCAGAGCAAATGCCCCGAGACCAGCCAGGACAACGCCATCGACCATAAAGTGAAGATTCTTTTCAACCAAGAGGTTGAATGAGGGCAACAAGAGATACGTAGCCCCCGCTGCGAGCAGCGTGCTGAGCACTGCGAGCACGATCGCTTCCAGGAGGAATTGCGCGATCAACTGGTTTCTCACGGAGCCCATTACTTTTCTCATGCCGACCTCACGGGCGCGCGAGGCCGATCGAGCGGTGGCGAGATTCATGAAGTTGATGCAGGCGATAATGAGAATGAGTCCGGCGATCATCGTGAGGCCCATCACATACCGCTGGTTGCCGCTTGGCGTGGTGGTGAATTCAATATTGGTAGGGTCGAGGTGTATGGAAGTCAGCGGCTGGAGGAAATACCGGTAGCCGTTGCCGGCCTTCTTGTAGTCCGCCCAACTTTGTCGGAGTTCGCGCTCGATTTGGGCGGATGCATAGGTGTCCACCATTTTCGGGAACTTCGCTTCCAGTGCGGCCGCATCAGCGCCGGGTTTTAACTTCACATAGGTGTGCGAATTGAAACTGATGTAGTTTTCCCGGTTGAAGAACAGTGACGAATTGAACGACATCATGAAGTCAAACTGGATATGCGAGTTCTCCGGCCATTCGTCGAAGACGCCCGTCACCTTGAACTCTCCGAAATTCGCCTTCAGTGTTTTGTTAATCGGGTCCTCTGTACCGAAATACCGGGTGGCGACCGCCTGGTTGATAATCACTTGATTGGGAACAGCGAGTGCGGTGGCCGGATCGCCCTTGATTAAGGTTACGGGGAAGAATGAAAAAAAAGTAGAATCGCCGAGGTAGATATTATCCTCTTCAAATGTCTTTTTTTCCTGTCCCGGCACTTCATAGGTCAGCGGCACATCATTGTTCGGCCCCAGCAGGTGAAGCGTGCTTTCCACTTCCGGAAAATCACGGCGCATCGCTGCCGCATAACCGTCAGGAATTGCGGCGTAGAACGTGGCGTGATTCGGGTATTTCCGCTCCAGGCCGAGTTTGAAAATGCGGTCACGGTCCGGCACGAAGTTATCGTACGATGTTTCGTGCCTCACGTAGAGCACAATCAACAGGCAGGCGGTAATGCTGACGGCCAGGCCGAGGATGTTGATGAAACTGTAGATGCGCTGTTTGACGAGATTCCGGAAAGCAACGCGGAGGAAGTTGGAAAGCATGGATTATAGACGAGGAAAAGCAGGATTAAGTTGAACCTTGGGGCCACTTTTGCGTTGGAGTCCCTTCTAATCTGGTCAATAACGGCATTTCCAGTCTAAAACCGGGCGAAACTCCTACCTTTGTCTTTCGGCTGCATTGCTTATGTGGAAGTTAATCATTGTCCTTATCCTCATCATTTACCTGCTGAACAAGGTATCCGTCGTGCTCTTCCGGGTAATGGGCAGGAACCAGCCGCCGCCGCGTCCCTCCCGCCGGCCAGAAGGAAGTATCCACGTCGACAACTCCGGCCAGCAAGCTCCCCGAAAGGGCGGCAACATCAAGGGAGGAGAATATGTTGACTACGAGGAAGTCAAGTAATTCATGAGCGTCGTCCATTTTTACAAATACCAGGCCGCCGGCAATGATTTCATTCTCGTCGACGACCGCGAAGGTCAACACGAATTTTCCAACGAACTCATCTCCGCGCTGTGTCACCGTCGTTTCGGTATCGGCGCGGACGGCGTCATCTTCCTAAGGTCGGATCCAAAGGCAGACTTCCGCATGGTGTATCGCAACGCTGACGGAAGCGAAAGTTTCTGCGGCAATGGATGTCGCGCGATTGTTCATTTTGCGCACCAGCTCGGCGTCATTCGTCAATCCGCTGTCTTCACGGCTCACGACGGGCAGCACGAAGCACAAATTCTCGACGACGGCAACATTCGTGTATCCCTGCGCGACGTTCAGCCCATGATTCCGAAAGGTGCCGATGATTTCTATATCAACACCGGCACAGACCATCATGTCCGTTTTGTTTCCGGGCTTGATCAATACCCGGTGGTTGAGGAAGGCAGAAAAATCCGGTACCACGCTGACTACCCCCGCGGTACAAACGCGAATTTCGTTGAGCGCCTGGCGGATGGAACCGTGGCCTTCCGCATCTACGAGCGCGGCGTCGAAGACGAGACACTGTCCAGCGGATCCGGCGCTACCGCATGCGCCCTCGTCGCATCGAAACGATACAATCTTTCGTCGCCCGTGATTCTTAAAGCCCGTGGAGGATACTTGCTGATTGAATTCGCTGCCGGTCCCGACGGCTCTTTCAGCAACGTTCGCTTCACCGGTCCGGCACAGTTGGTGTTCGAAACACGCCTGGAGGTCTGAATTCAACTGCCGTTCCGTGTCGGGGCCTGACAAAATGCCCGTTTACTGCACTTTGGGCCTATAATTGCACCCCTGAAAATCTTAACTTTGCAGACTCTTATTGGCTGACCGTTGTCTGCCTTTCCTGACGACACAAGACCAACAACGAACAACGCGTATTCATGCTCAAGCTTATTGCCAAAATCTTTGGCTCAAAATCGGAAAAGGATATCAAGAGGATCATGCCCCTGGTCGAAAAGACCAAGGCAGAAGGTGAAGCCCTGCTGACCATATCCCATGATGAACTGAGGGGCAAAACCCGGGAAGTAGAGGCCCGCATTGCCCAGGCGCTGCAGCCGATCGACGAACAGCTCGCCTCACTCCACCGGCAAATTGCCGACCAACCGGATATGGATCTCCAGTCGAAGGAGGCCATTTTTCAACAGATCGATGCGCTGGGCGAAACCCGCAACAAGCAACTCGAGGAAGTGCTGATGGAGGTGCTCCCAAAAGCGTTCGCCATCATTCGGGAAACGGCGCGGCGATTTAAGGAAAATGCGTTCCTGGAAGTTACCGCTACCGAATACGATCACCGTTTTGCCGCGCAATTTGAGAACGTCACCATTGAAGGCGACAAGGCTCGATGGGCGAACCAGTGGCAGGCGGCCGGTAACACGATCACCTGGGACATGGTGCACTACGAAGTTCAAATCATCGGCGGCATTGTACTCCATGAAGGGAAGATTTCAGAGATGGCCACCGGCGAAGGAAAAACCCTTGTTGCCACATTCCCTGCCTTCCTCAACGCATTGGCGCGGCGCGGCGTGCACATCGTCACGGTAAACAACTATCTCTCCCGGCGCGACAGCGAGTGGATGGGACCCTTGTTTCAGTTTCATGGACTCACGATCGACTGCATCGATAAGCATGAGCCCAACTCCAATGCGCGACGCCAGGCGTATCAGTCTGACATTACGTACGGCACCAACAATGAATTTGGTTTTGATTACCTCCGCGACAACATGGCGCGCGAACCGGAAGAAATGGTTCAGCGCGGCCACCACTATGCCATGGTCGACGAGGTTGACAGTGTCTTGATTGATGAAGCCCGTACGCCGCTGATCATTTCAGGCCCGGTTCCCCGGGGCGATGAGCACGAGTTCTACGATCTAAAACCGCGCATCTTCAAAGTCGTCGAAGCGCAGAAGAAACTGGTCACCCAATTTCTAAATGACGCCAAGCGACTCATCACCGAAGGAAATGAACGCGATGGCGGCGTTGCCGTGTTCCGCGCTTACCGCGGCATGCCGAAATTCAAGCCGCTGATCAAATACCTCAGTGAGCCCGGGATCAAACAGATTCTCCAGAAGACGGAGAATTTTCACCTGGCC
>JBGAPO010000015.1:0-117113 GCA_044221195.1 Cyclobacteriaceae bacterium | reverse complement strand
CGGGTAGTTCAGTGGATATTTGGACATCCGGAAGATCGGCCGCGCAACGTAGTTGGCGTTGGTGGTCGGATCGGTGCGGCCAACGATCCCTACGGTGGTCACCGGGCTTTTGTATTTCCAGATAATCTGGTTTGACGGGTTCACTTCGATGCCAAAGCCCTGCACGGCAGAACAGATAAACAGGTTGCCATTCGGCATCACCTGCGCGCTGCTCATGTTCTTCGATGCGAAGCTGGTTGGAGGATCACCGATATAGGCGATGGTCGAATTATCCGGACCAAACTTGCCGTTGGTGAGAGTATACGAACCGCTGGCAGTGACCGGCTGATCGATGATTTCAACCGTGGAGTAATTGCGGAGCGGCCCGTTGTTGAACACAATGATTTTTCCAGCGTTGTTCAACCCCGATGCAATCCAATGCGGGTTGTGCTGTCCCAGCAATTTGGTATCCGATGCGGTTCCCTGGCGATAGGCCATCGGGTTGCCCCATCGGTATAGCAAGTCGCCGCCCTTGCCCTGCTTTCCGCCGCTGTGACTGGCTGCCTGGGCGGTCGTCGTGCTGTGATCAATGATCCAGATCTCGTTGAACGAATGCGCCGACAGGATAATCTGGTCCAGTTGTGAGTTGTAGTCCATGCCGTTGCCGTGGATCCAGTCTTTCTGGCCATCCGTCGTGAAGTTCAAGTCGATTAATTCCGGGTGGCCGCCGACCACGCCGTAGTTGGCTTTCGTGTTGTCGAAATCCTGGATGAGGTGATCCCAGGCATGCCATTCCCAAACAATCTCGCCGCCGTTGGGAACGATCGGATGAATTTCGATGATATGTTCTGGCCACACCTGGTTGTCGGGCAGTTTGGCCGGGTTGCGACCCTGGGCGATGGCTTCCGTCGTTGTCTTCTTTTCCCAGGCGAGGAGGAGCACGTTGCCGTTGGGCAATACCTGTGCATCGTGATGTTGCCGCACGAGGTCGGTGTTGTAGGCGTAGGACCAGAGCACATTCGAATCCCAGTCGAGGATCTCCACGCCGCCGCCGGACCCGCCGCCGCCGTCAATCACCGTGTTGGTGAGCAAATTGGTGCGGACCAGCGTGCCGTTCGGTTTGAGATAGATAGTGTGAGCTGCCGCATATTGACTTGTCCAGGTATTGACCACGCGGCCGCAGCCGTCCACGAGGTAGGCCTTGTTGTAGTTCGTCGGGTTATACAGCATGTAGCCCTCCTGCATCCCCGGCTCAATGATCAGGGGGCCGGCGATTTTCTGGGCGGAAAGTGTAAGAGCGGAAAAGACAAAGAAGGCAGAGAGTAGAAGTCCTCGCATAGGCATCCGGGTATTCGTACAGTCGTTTAGGTGGTGGCAAGTTAATGATTATCTGATCGGAAGAGTAACCCAAAAATTATTGGTCGCCAGGACGGAAACCCGACGGGGCATCAACCCGTTTGCGTTAGTTTTATCGCCATGAATTCCATCCCATTCCGTACCGAAGCTGAAATTTTGGAGCTGGTCGAGGGCTTCAGCGCCCGTACCCTGCCCAAAGAACGGTGGACGCACCAGGCGCACCTCGTCACCGCCCTGTGGTACCATGTAAACCATTCGCCACTGGAAGCGATCTGCTATCTCCGCAGCGGCATTATCGAATACAATGCTTCCTTGGGTGGAAAGAACACCCCGCAGGATGGCTACCATGAAACTCTGACGTTGTTCTGGTGCAAGACCGTCCGCGAATTTGTGGAAGCAAATCAGGGACTGGCGCTTGTCGATCTCGCCCAAAAATTCCTCGCCAGTGAAATGGCCTCTAAAGAATACCCGTTGAAATTCTACACCCGGGAGCGACTCTTTTCGCTGGAGGCGCGGGCGACATACATTTTATGATACACCTACTTCGTCCAGCGCGCATGCTTGCGGGTGAAGTAATAGAGTGATCCGGCCATCAGCAGGGTTCCTGCCGCCGACAACACATAGCCGACGGAAATAAAGAACTCCAGCCAGCTCAGGTTGGCGTGACCGAAGTTCTTGTAGAAGAGCACCGTCACGCTCCCAACATATCCGCAGCTGTCGGCCAGGTTGATGAGGAAGGCCACCGTACCCGCGTAGGTAAACGCGGCCAGGAGGCGGTCGAAGAAAATGCTGTTGAATTGAATGTATCCAAAATAGAGGCCCATACCCACCAACGTCATCCAAACCGGGGCGGAGATCAGCTGTTGTTGAAAGAGGAGCGTACTGACCCCGGTCAGGACCATGCCGAAGATGACCATGAGGTGATTGATGATCAGCGCCTTTCGGTTGTTCTTGATGACCATGAGCACAGCGATGGCCACGAGTACCGTGATCGAGACGGGCGTTTCCGTTTGCGTGAAGATTTCCGGTTTATCGCCGTAGCCCAATGACACCCAGATTTCTTTGGAGAAGTTGTCGCGGAACTCGCGGAAGACTGTCAGCATCGCGTAGGAAAGAATGAGGAGCACCAGGCCGGGTCCGAATGTTTTCACGAAGGCCATTCGCTCAGTTCCTGACATCGGTTGTCGTTTGGTGCGGAGCGCTTCGTCTTCGGCATTCGGCGGGGGGAGTTTGTCGATCAGCCAGAGGAAGATCAGCAACGGTGCAAAGAAGAGGGCGGCGGAAGCAAAGGGCATCCAGAATTCCGACACACCCCAATCGCGGATGACGAGACCGCCGATGGTCTTCGCAAAGCCGGCGGAGAAGATGAAGCTCACCGACAAACTGGCGCCGAGCACTTCCGTGCTCCGTCGTCCTTCCAGGTAGCCGAACACCAGGCTCCACACCATGCCCAACGGGAGACCGTTGAAGAACAGGAAGACCAGGTTGACGGGCGCTGGCGTAATGGCAAAGAAGAACCACGACACCGAGGCGATGCTCACCATGATGAGGATTCCCCGGGTTCGGTAGTTTGATTTCAGTTCGGAGACGACCTTGATGCCGATGAACTTCGATATCAGGTAGCCGATCACCTGGAAGGTGACCATGAGGATTTTGAAATCGATGCCCCAGTAGGAGAGGCCTTCGTAGGTGGCGACGCCGAATGTTTTGCGCAGCGCGAAAATGCAGGTGTAGAGGCAGAAGGAGACTACCGAGGCGTAGAGCGTAAACGACAGCGCGTTGGTGCGCTTCAGCCAGGCGGTAATCGGGTGATCCTGCATCCGGGACAATTGATCTGCCTAAAGTAAATCATTTTTTACATCTTCGTTCCTCTCAAACCACCTTGCCATGCGCCCATTACTCTTGTTGTTGCTGATCATCCTGCCCGCTCTTCGGGCTCAATCGCAGACTTCCCAGAACGTCGTTCTCGTGACCTTCGACGGGTTCCGGTGGCAGGACGTATTCAACGGTGCCGATACCAGCCTGATGCGTCAGCAGAAGTCGCTGAAGGATGCCCGGGTGAAAGAGAAATATTGGCGCTCGGACACCCCGGATCGCCGCAAGGCATTGCTGCCCTTTATCTGGACGACCATCGCAGTCAATGGACAAATCCATGGAAACCGCATGGCGGGCAGTTATGTCAATGTCACCAACACGATGTGGTTTTCTTATCCCGGCTACCAGGAGATTCTTTCCGGCTATGCAGATGATGCCCGCATCACCAGCAATGACAAGTTTTACAATCCCAATGAAACGGTCTTGGAGTTCATCCATAAGCAACCGGGCTTCAAAGGCAAGGTGGCGGCTTTTACATCGTGGGATGTATTTCCGTTCATCATCAACGATCAGCGAAGCGGAGTTTTTGTGAGCGGGGGCGAAGTTCCGGCGAAGCTTGAGCCGCTGACAGAGCGGGAGACAATGCTCAATCAACTCATGCCGGCCACGCCGAACATGATCCCCGAAGTTCGGCTTGATGCATTCACCTTTTACTATGGACTGGAGTACATGCGCAAGAACAAGCCGAGGGTGATGTACTTCTCTTTTGATGAAACCGACGACTTTGCCCACTCCGGCGAATATGCGGCCTACCTGAACTCCGCGCACAAGACTGACCAGTTGCTCCGTGAGTTGTGGAACTATCTCCAATCCGACGGATTCTACAAAGGCAAGACGACACTCATCGTGACAACCGACCACGGCCGCGGCCCGGGTGCTGACGATTGGAAGAGTCATGGTGCGCGGATCGCCGGTGCAGACCAAATCTGGATCGCGATGATCGGTCCTGGTATTGCACCGACCGGCGAATCAACTTCAGGCCAACGCTACCAAAACCAGGTTGCAGCCACCCTCGCCGGATCAGTGGGCATAAAATACACCCAACCCAAGGCCGGCCCCTCCATGCGGTAGCTCAGCGGCAATCTGCGTGGATTCCATCTGCGCCAATCTGTGGGAATGATAACCCGTTACTTCCTGTAATCCAGCGCCGGCTTCCGGTCGCCGATCAGCGCTTCGTAGACAAAATTCTCTCCGCGTTTGCGTTTAAATTCCGCCCAGGCGCCTTCGATGGTTGCCGGCGTTGTGAATAAATCGATGGCCGTGAGCGCCATCGTTTTTGCGGCGATCATCATCCCTTTGGGGCCGATGGTTGTGCCTCCGGCAGCGACGGCCTGCCAGCTGTGTGCCGCTGTGCCCGGAACCCAGGTCGCGGTGCCGAGTCCTACAGTGGGAACAACCCAGCTGACATCACCCACGTCAGTGGACGCCGAGCCGTCATAGGTACGAAGCGGCTGGATGACGTTGGTGGACTCCAATGCCGGCAGCTGGTCGGAATTGAAGGTCTTCTGAATCTTGGCGGCAAATTCTTTCTCTTCCGGAGTGTAAGTGTATCCGCCGACGGTATGCAGGTTGGCATCCATCACTTTGGCGAGGGTCTCGTTGCCCAGCAGGTCATACACCCCGCCGGTGATTTCCACTTCCACGCGCGTATCGGTTCCCATGGCTGCTCCGCGGGCCGCGCGTTCAATGAGGTCCCAGATCGACTTGACATTGTCGCGTTTCGGGTTACGCACATAATAATAGACTTCGGCAAATGCCGGCACGACGTTGGGTGCTTCACCGCCGCGTGTGATGACATAGTGTATGCGGGTTTCCTGCGGGACATGCTCGCGTAGCATGTTCACCATGACGTCCATGGCTTCCACCGCGTCCAGTGCCGAGCGTCCGCGCTCCGGTGAGGCGGCGGCATGTGATGCGACGCCGTAGAAACGGAATTTTCCTGTCTTGTTGGCCAGCGACGATCCATAGCCCGCGCTGTTAGACGAACCCGGGTGCCAGTTCAATACCACATCCACGTCACTGAAGAGCCCCTCGCGGACCATATACACTTTACCGGAGCCGCCTTCTTCCGCCGGAGTACCGTAGAACCGGATGGTGCCCGCCTTCTTGTTGGCGATGAGCCAGTCTTTAACTGCGATAGCAGAGGCTGCGGAGGCTACGCCGAACAGGTGATGTCCGCAGGCGTGGCCGGCCGCTTGCCCGGGGATGGGCTTGGGTTCGGGCACTGCCATCTGTGCCACACCCGGGAGTGCGTCGAACTCACCGAGGATTCCGATGACGGGTTTGCCGGAGCCGTAGGTTGCCGTGAAAGCCGTCGGCATCCCGGCGATGTTGTCCTGAACGACGAAGCCCGCATCCTTGAGCAGCTGCTGCAGGAGGGCGCTGCTCTGCTTTTCCTGGAAGCCGACTTCGGCGAAGTCCCAGATCTTCTTCGCGGTTGCGGCGTACACATCGCCTTTGGCGTCAATGGCTTTGAGAACGTCTTGTTTCGTCTTCTGGGCATGCGCCGTAAGAAGGACGATAAGGAACACGAGGAGGGTGGAGATTCGTTTCATCGGATTCTTGGATTAGGTTGGTTCAAACTTACTCGAATTCCGACGAAGTTCAGGGACGTCCTTACAGGAGTGGTGGCCGTGCGTAACCGGCGGAATAGCTTTGCTTCGGAGGCACCTCCGGTTTGACGCGCTTCTCGACGCGGTACACGATCAACAGCAGGAGGAAGAGGATCAGGATGATGAGGAAGTAGGTGAATGCGCGCACGATCTTCTTCATGCGCATATCTTGTTCGTGACGCTGCAGCACGGCGCCGTAGTTGCGGAACCGGTCGGCCCCGTGGGCGGTCATCTTTTGTCGGCGCAGGCGTATCTCGTTCTTACTCATTGTACTTCAATTTTATCCGGAAATGTTTCCGCAGCTGATCGAGGGCCCGGTAGGTGCGCATCTTGGCGCCGCTTTCCGTAATGTCCAGGATGAACGCTATTTCACGGAAGTCCTTGTCTTCAAAAAAACGCAACTCCAATACCTGGAGCATTTCTGTGGGGAGTTCCTTCAGGTAGGTGAGCATTCGCTGGATCAACTCCTCTTCCCGTTCGGCGGCTCCCTGGTTGGTTTGTTCCACCAGTTCGCGAATGCGCGCCTCTTCGATGCTGAATACCTTCTTGCCCTTTTGGCGGCGGTAGAACTTGTTCACCTCATTGGCGGCGATGCGGTACAGCCAGGCGGAAAAGGGGAAGCCGCGGAACTGGTACTTCGGGAGGTGATTCAGGGCATTGACGAATGTCTGCGAGGCGAGGTCGCCGGCTGCCTCTTCGTCGCCCGTTTGGCGCAGGATAAAGTAGTATATGCGATCGAAGTACGTCTCATACAATTCACCAAATGCTTTTGGGTCGCGCCTCGATCGCTCGATGATTTCATTCTCCCGCTGAATGTCCTCGTCCCGCATGGGTGGTGATCTGTTGGTATAATGCCGGAGGCCCCCTGAAGACACAAGGAATCCCGTATGTTTGGGTAACGTATTACCTTCGAATATCCGGATATTGAGGTACGAGATGCAACAGGTGAGGATAATTCTGTTTCTGGCCGTTCTGTTCACCACGTCCGTCGTTTGCCCGGCGCAGGACCACACCCTGCAGCAGTATACCGCCGTTGACGGGCTTCCGCAGTCGCAGGTCAACGCCATGGTGGAAGACCAGTTCGGCTACCTCTGGATCGGCACTTCCGGCGGCGGCCTCGCGCGTTTCGACGGTCGTGAGTTTGCCGTCTACACCACCTTTGACGGCCTGCTCAGCAACATCGTCACCTCGTTGTTCATCGACTCGCGCGGTGTGATCTGGATCGTTCATCCGCAGGGTATCACCCGCTTCGATGGAATGACGTTCCGCAAGTTCCAGCCGCAGCCCACCACCGAAGGCATGAAGCGCATCCGCCGCCTCGTGGAATTCCAGGATACGGTGTTCATCGTGTCTAACCCGGGGCTGATCGGAAAGATCTACCAGGATAGTGTGTACACCTGGTCCGGACGCATCGCCCCGAACAAGACGATATTCTTCACGCACGTGACCACCCGGAATACACCGTGCTATTATCTCAACGATAGTTCATTCCTGGTTCCGTCGGCGCAGGGATACATCCGGATCCCCCACAAGGGAGTGTTCAACACCGCGTATAACATGTATAACCACGGGAGCGAAATCTGGCTGGAGACCGACAAAGGAACCTTTGCCATGGATCCTGCTTCGGGCAAGTTCTCTCCGCGGCACAAGATTATCCAGCGGTATGTGATCGGCTTCGACAGTGCATCGTCGACGTATTGGACGCGCGATGAGCGCACGTTGTTCCGCGAGCGCGTGACGGGTGACCGCCTGGAGACGGACACGCTGCTGAGGGGTGTGCCGATTATCCAGGTGCTGCTCGACAAAGAGGGCAATGCCTGGCTGGGCAGCACGGGCAACGGACTGTACCGCTACTACGCCAAGGATTTCGACAAGATCGGTACGTCCATGCGCCGCGTGATGGCCGTGACGAAAGACAAAGCGGGGAATACGTGGATGGGCGGCGAAGGGCTTGTCCGTTTACAAAAAGACAAGCAGGTGCGCTACCCGTTGCCCAATGGTGACGATGATGGCGTGCGTGCCATCACCGTCAGTCCCGGTGGAGATGTGTGGGTGGGCACTTACTCAGGGCTTGGGAAGTACGATGCGGCAAAAGATAAGTTCACCTGGTTCAACCGGGAGCACGGTCTGTCCAGCGCCTATGTGACGTCCATGGCCTACGATGATCAGGATCGGCTTTGGATCGGCACTATCGGCGGCGGGCTCAACCGGTATGACGGCAAAAGTTTTTATCATGTCACTTCGCAGGGTGTAAAGAACATTGCTTCCCTCCAGTACCTACCGGCCTTCGGTTCCTTGTTCATCGGCACCGAAATTGGGCTCTATGTTGTCAACGGTGAACAGCCATTCCGGCAGATTCCGATTCCTCAATTTGAGAACACGACTATACTTTCCATGGCCGCCTATCGCGACACGTTGTTGCTGGCGGGCTCGGGCGGTGCGGGCGTTGGCATCATTGATCCGCGGCGGTCAACGCACACGTTCATCGGCCCGCGCGAAGGCCTGCCTTCCGGTTTCGTATTTTTTGTCAGCGTAGACGAGGACGGACGGATTTGGATCGGCACGGAAAAGGGAATTACCCGGATCCGGCTCAATGACCGGTTGGAGATCACCGAGACACGCGACTTCGGATTTAACAATGGACTGACGGGGATTGAGACCAACCCCAACGCGTACTACTTGTCGGCCGATGAGAAATACTTCGGGCTCATCGACGGTTTGTACCAGTACACTGGTTCTGACCGGGCGGGTGTTCGTTCCTACCCGGTGCATCTTACCGGCGTCGAGATCTTCTATGGAGAAACGTCGCTGGCGCCATACGAGAAACCGGGCGGCGGTTTTTTTCGAATCCCCAGTTCATTGGCTTTACCCTTTGATAAGAACCACATCACGTTTCAGTTTAACCGTGTCGACAAGCGATACCCTGACGCGGTTCGGTATCGGTACTTCCTGGAAGCCTTTGACAAGACGTGGTCGCAGCCGTCGGGTACCGGGAAGGTCACCTACAGCAATCTTCCTCCGGGCAGCTACGTGTTTCGCGTGATGGCTACGAATTCGCTAGGCTCTTGGGAAGCCCCGGCCATTGAATTTCATTTCTCCGTTGAAGCGCCGTTTTACCGGACCGCCACTTTCTATGCCGTCACCGGCGGGCTGCTGATTGGTTCGCTCATCCTGTTTGTGCTGGTGCGGGTGCGCAAGAACGTTTCCCGGGCCATCGAGTTGGAGCACATCCGCCAGCAGGAGCAGGAGGCGCTGCGGAAGGAGATTGCGCGCGACTTCCATGATGAGATGGGCAACCAGCTTACCCGCATCATCAATTACGTCAGTCTTATGCGGTTGGGCGGCGATGTTCCCGTTCACGGACAGGATCTTTACCGCAAAGTGGAGGAGTCGGCGAAATACTTATACAACGGGACGCGGGATTTTATCTGGGCCATCGACCCGGTGAATGACGAATTGGCTAAATTGTTCCTGCACATCCGCGACTTTGGACAGAAACTGTTTGAAGAAAAGGGCATTCACTTCCGGGCATTCAATGAAATCCAGGAAAAAGTGAAACTTCCCTACGGGTTTAGCCGTGAAGCTAACCTGATCTTCAAGGAAGCGATGACCAATGCGTTCAAGCATGCCGGGGCGACCAATGTGTCGTTTTGGATCAAACCGCTGAACGGAGGGTATGAGATGGTGTTGGAAGATGATGGCGTGGGGATAGCGCCCGAAAGGATCGGCACATCCAACGGCATCAAGAACATCCAGTCGCGGGCGGAGAAGATTAACGGAGTTCTTTCGGTCGACAAGCGCCCGGAAGGACCGGGGACAAGGGTACAGTTGTTATTTTCGATAAACAAAAAGAATACGTATGATGCCGCAATCCAAAAAACGCGTTCTCATCGTTGAAGACGACGCCGAGATCCGCAACAGTTTTGTTCTCATTGTCAACAGTTCCGATAAGTTTGCGGTGGTCAACGCCTACGGCACCTGCGAGGAGGCGATCAAGCACCTCAACCACGACAAGCCCGACTATATTCTGATGGACATTGAGTTGCCCGGCATGAATGGCATCCAGGGCACGCGCGTCATCAAAGACAAGAGCCCGTCCACCGAGGTAATCATGGTGACCGTTTATGAAGATAATGAGCAGGTGTACGACGCCCTGAAGGCCGGTGCCTCGGGGTACATCACCAAGAGTTCCAACCACCTGGAACTGTTGTCGGCATTGGATGAAATTTCCAAAGGCGGTGCGCCGATGAGCAGCAAGATCGCCCGGATGGTGATCGACAACTTCCACATCAACCCCAACTCACCGCTCACCAAGCGTGAAACGGAGATTCTCCAGTTGATCTCGGAGGGCAAGACCTACACGCAGATTTCGGAACAGCTGTTTATTTCGAAGGAAACTTCAAAGACGCACATCAAGAACATCTATTCGAAGCTCCAGGTCAACAGCAAGTCAGAAGCGCTGGCGAGGGCCGCACAGGACAAGCTGATTTAAACGGCCCGGGGGATTTTAAAAATCCCCAACCCGGCGTGATTCGCACAACCCGGCCTGTTCCTAAATTTGGTTTATCAATTTTTGGGTAAGGTCAGGTGGCTGCTCCTAGGTCATGGGTGGATTCAGGGCAGCCACCTTCTTTTTGGCCTCCGCCACTCATCTACTTACACGTTGGTTACTCTGGCCTGAATCACTAGCTTTTGGGGTTTTAACCTCATTATGCAGAAATACCTCCTCCTCCTTCTCGTGCTGCTGGCGTTCGCTCCAGCAGCCGTCAGCCAAAAGAAAAAAGCCGCCGATACCCCGCCCGCACCGGCCGCGCCGCCCGCCTCACCGATTGAAACCAAGACCGCCGGCATGAAGAAATTCCCCGGCTTCCTGGAATACTACTACGATGAGAAACAAGATCGTGTGTACCTCGTCATCGATCAGTTTGACAAGGAACTTCTTTACGTGGAGTCGCTCACGGCCGGCATTGGATCCAACGACATCGGCCTTGACCGCAACCAGCTGGGTGGTGAACGGGTGGTGAAGTTTGACCGCCGCGGACCCAAGGTGCTGCTCACGGAGATCAACCTGCGATACCGTGCCATCAGTGAAAACGCCATGGAGCGAAAGGCTGTGGAGGATGCCTTCGCCAAATCCGTCCTCTGGGGATTCACGGTGGTCGCTGAAGAAGGAGGTAAAGTGCTGGTCGACGCCACCGACTTCCTGATCCAGGATGCGCATGACGTCATCGGCAGACTCCGCAGCTCGCAGCAGGGCAATTACTCGCTCGACAAGAGCCGGTCGGCTTTCTATCTGCCCCGCACCAAGAACTTCCCTGATAACTCAGAGTTTGAAGTGACCTTGACATTTACCGGCCAGGCGAACGGCGCATGGATTCAGAGTGTGACCCCTACACCCAACAGCGTAACAGTGCGGGAGCACCATTCTTTCGTGCGTTTGCCCGACAATCAGTATAAGCCGCGCAAGTTTGATCCGCGCGCAGGATACTTCAATACCTCCTACTACGACTACGCAACACCCATCGATCAGCCCATCGAGAAGCGGTTCATCACCCGGCACCGGCTGAAGAAGAAGGATCCCTCCGCTGCGCTGAGCGAGCCGGTGGAGCCTATTATATACTATATGGACCCGGGTGCTCCGGAACCGATTCGCTCTGCGCTGATGGATGGCGCACGGTGGTGGAACCAGGCTTATGAAGCCGCAGGATACAAAGACGCCTTCCGGGTTGAAGTCCTTCCCGAGGACGCGGACCCGATGGATGTTCGCTATAACGTTATTAACTGGGTGCATCGCTCTACCCGTGGTTGGTCTTATGGTGCCTCGGTGGTCGATCCGCGCACAGGAGAAATCATTAAGGGCCACGTTTCACTCGGATCACTTCGCGTACGCCAGGACTTCCTCATCGCTGAAGGACTCCTCGCTCCGTACGAGACCGGCAAACCGGCTTCGAAAGAAATGGAGGCCCTGGCACTCAGTCGCCTCCGCCAGTTGGCCGCCCATGAGGTTGGTCACACCCTGGGCCTCTCGCATGCCTACTCGTCCAGTTCAGAGAACCTCGCCTCGGTGATGGACTATCCGCACCCGATGGTCAGCCTCGTTGACGGCAAAATAGACGCCAGTCGGCCGTACGATGACAAGATCGGCGCCTTCGACAAGGTGTCGATCACGTGGGGCTACCAGGATTTTGTCCAGGGGACCGATGAAGACAAGGCGCTCAATGACATCATCCAGAACTCGCTTCGCGCGGGCATGACGTTCCTGTCTGATCAGGATGGTCGTCCCGCCGGCGGTGCACATCCCTACACACACTTGTGGGATAATGGAAAAGATGCCGCGGCAGAGCTTAACCGTGTTTTGGACATTCGCGCCGTAGCACTGCGCAACTTCGGCGAGAACAATATCAAGCCCGGTGCTCCCATGGCCACACTGGAGGAAGTTCTTGTTCCCATGTATTTCTTCCATCGGTACCAAGTGGAGGCCGCCTCCAAGCTGGTGGGAGGTCTCAACTATCGGTACGCTTTGCGCGGCGACGGCCAGCCTGTTACTGAGTTGCTCACACCGCAGCAAGAGCTCAATGCGCTGGAAGCGTTGATACGCTCCACCCAGCCTACCGCATTGATGTTCCCCGAAAGCCTGCTCAAAAACATTCCTCCGCGCCCGCTCGGGTATACGCGCCATCGGGAGCTGTTGAAGATTCGCACCGAGCTGACCTTTGATCCGCTGACCGCTGCGGAAACGGCAGCCGACCTGACGTACTCGATGATCCTTCATCCGGCCCGTGCCAACCGGCTCTTTGAACATCATTCGCGGGATGCGCGGCTTCCCTCGCTCGAGGGCGTGATTGACCGGCTGTTGCTGACGTCGATCAAGGCAGCGCCGAAGAACGGCTATGAAGGCGCCGTGCAAATGGCCATCGACTACGCGATGTTCAGCAACCTTGCGAAACTTGCCTTGTCGAATGACGCATCACCGGCTGCAAAGGCCATCACCGTATCCAAACTGAAACAATTGAAGGCCTGGCTGAGCGCACGTCCGGGCGCTACGGAGGAGTGGGCCGCCTATTATGCCTACCTGGCAAAACTGGTGGACCGCCTCGACGACGAGCCCGAAGAGTTTAAAACGCAGCCTGTGCTGCCGGCGCCTCCCGGTCAGCCGATCGGCGATTATGATATGGACTATTGTGGATATTCATCGAACCGTTAACCGTAACTGATATGAAGAAGTTAATTCTTACCCTCGTCACGCTCGGCGTGGCGTTGGCCGGCTTTGCGCAGAAGCTCGACATGGAAAAATTCAAGGGCATCAAACCGCGCAGCATTGGACCGGCCGGTATGAGCGGACGTATTACCGCCATCGACGCCGTGATCAGCAACCCCAATATCGTTTATGCCGGCGCTGCTTCCGGCGGAGTTTGGAAATCCGTGAGCGGCGGTACAGCCTGGACGCCGATCTTTGACAAAGAGTCAACGCAGTCCATCGGCGCAATTGCCATTCAGCAGAGCAACCCATCGGTCGTCTGGGTGGGCACCGGTGAAGGCAATCCCCGAAACAGTCTTAACGGCGGCGACGGGATCTACAAGAGCCTGGATGCCGGAAAGACCTGGAAGAAGATGGGCCTGGAAAAAACGCGCCACATCCACCGCATCATCATTGATCCCACCAACCCCAACACCGTGTATGTTGGGGCGATTGGATCACCGTGGGGCGATCACCCGGAACGCGGCGTATATAAGACCACCGACGGCGGAAGCACGTGGACACAGATATTATATGTCGATCAGAAGACAGGTGTTGGAGAAATGGTCATGGACCCGTCCAACCCGAACAAACTGATTGTGAACATGTGGGAGCACCGCCGCCAGCCCTGGACATTTAAGTCGGGCGGACCTGGTTCTGGAATGCACATCACTTATGACGGCGGGAAGACCTGGAAGAAGATCACCAGCAAGCAGGGACTGCCGGAAGGCGAACTGGGGCGAATGGGTATTGCCATCGCGCGGTCAAAGCCGGAACTGGTGTATGCGCTGGTGGAAGCCAAGAAGAATGGCCTCTATCGTTCCGATGACGGCGGTGATAACTGGAAGCTGGTGAACGACAAGAACGACATCGGCGACCGGCCTTTCTACTATTATGAGATTTACGTCGACGCCAAGAATGAAAATCGCCTGTACACCATCTTCTCCGACATGAGCGTCAGCGAAGATGGAGGCAAGACGTTTGCGCGCATCGGCGACGGCATTCACCCCGACCACCACGCGTTCTGGATGAACCCCGAAAATCCTTCAATGATCTATGAAGGCAATGACGGCGGTCTGAACATCACCCTCAACGGAGGCCAGACCTGGAAGTTCGCCGAGAACATTCCGGTTGGTCAGTTTTATCACGTCAATGCCGACAACGACCTGCCGTACAATGTTTACGGCGGCATGCAGGACAACGGTTCGTGGGCGGGACCCGCTTATGTTTGGCGGCAGGCCGGCATCCGCAACTCGTATTGGCAGGAATTGTTCTTTGGCGACGGCTTCGATGTGTCGCCGGATCCCGACAACAACCGGTATGGCTACGCGATGTCGCAGGGCGGCAATGTGGGCCGCTACGATCTGCAAACCGGCTACACCCAATTCATCCGCCCGACGCATCCGGACGCCAACATGAAGCTGCGTTACAACTGGAATTCGGCCTTGGCGCAGGATCCGTTCAAGAGCGGTACGATTTACTATGGCAGTCAGTTTGTGCACAAGTCGGACAACCGCGGCACAACATGGGACATCATTTCTGGCGACCTGACCACCAACAACCCCGACAAACAGCGGCAGTTTGAGAGTGGAGGACTCACGATGGATGCTACCGGCGCTGAGAACCATTGCACCATCCTGGCGATTTCACCGAGCCCGGCCAAAGAGGGAGTCATCTGGGCAGGGACCGACGACGGGAATGTTCAACTCACACAAGACGGCGGCAAGACGTGGACGAACCTGACGCCTTCGATTGTTGGGATGCCGAAGTACGCCTGGGTGCCCCAGATTCATGTTTCGAAGACCAATGCCGGTGAGGCGTTTGTCATCGTAAACAACTACCGTCAGTTTGATTACAAGCCCTACCTGTTTCATACCAAAGATTTCGGAAAGACGTGGGAAAGCCTCGTCACCGGTGCGCAAGTGGGAGAGAGCAACTTCACACTGGCTGTGGCGCAAGATCCTGAAGAGAACAAGCTCCTCTTCCTCGGAACGGAGAACGGACTGTTCGTGAGCATTGATGCGGGGAAGAACTGGACAAAGTGGACGAATGATTTTCCGGCCGGCGTGCCCGTAATGGATTTGGTGATCCAGCCGCGCGAGAGCGACCTGGTCATTTGCACGTTCGGACGTGCGCTCTGGGTTCTGGATGATATCCGCCCCCTGCGCGAATTGGCAAAATCAGGTGAAGGTGCGTTGAACGCTACCGTCAAATTGTTCACTCCTCCTGAAGCCTACCTGGCATCACTCCAGCAGCCCAACGGCCCGCGCTTTGACGCAGATGCTATTTACAATGGACAGAACCGGCCATTTGGAGCGCGCATTTCGTATGTGATCAATAAGCCGGCAGAGCCGAAGAAGGAGGAGAAAGTAGATCCGAAGACCGGCAAGAAAGTGGAGACAGCCGCCGCCGCACCGGCAAAGCCTGCCGCGAAGGCTGACTCAGTGAAACTGGAGATCGTCAACGCCGCTGGCAAGGTGGTGAACACGATCCGTCAAAAGGCCCCGGAAGACATGGGCATCAACCGCATGCAGTGGAACCTGAATGAACAGGGTGAGCGGCAGCCGGCGCGTGAGCGGACACCGGGACAAGGCCGCGGCGGTTTTGGAGGATTTGGAGGGACGACCGTGCTGCCGGGAACATATAAACTGAGAATCACGTATGCGGGCCAGAAGGACTCGACGCAGGTGATCGTGAAGGCAGACCCCCGCTTTGATGCGGCACCGGCAACCCTGGAAGCACGCTATAACCTCGCCAAGCAGTTGAACGGCTACACCAAGGCAGCCGCGCAAGCCTGCGACCGCCTGCGGGAGAGCAGGGACCTGGTGGAGGATTTTGAGAAACGCATCAAGGACGTCAAGCGCACCGATCTGAAAGAAGCCGGCGACAAGACGAAAGCGATGAAAGATTCCATCTCCGCCGTTTTCGACTACATCCTCGGCAAGGAAGACAAGCGCCAGGGCATTACGATGGGTGAGAAACCCAGCCGGTACTCGTACGTTCAGAACGCGCAGCAGTATGTTGCCCGCTCCCGCGAACCGATCAGCGATACCGATCGCCGGGTGATGAAGCATGCCGAAGACAAGGTTGCAGAGATCGTTAAACGGGTGAATCAATTCTATTCGACCACGTGGACGGAGTACAAGTCGTTGATGGAAAAGACAAGTCTCTCGCCCTTTAAGTCGTACGAGCCGTTGAAGCAGAACTAATTCCACAGGAGAGCCATTTCCGCCAGCCGTAAGGCCGGAAATGGCTCTCGTGTTTTCTGTCACATGATCCGAGTCAAAGACGTTGCGTATGCGTATCCCGGCGGCAGCCGTATTGCCTTCCCGGACTTTCATATCCCGAAAAGCAAGCACGGGCTGTTGCTGGGTGATTCCGGCAGCGGGAAGACCACGCTCATTCATTTGGTCGGCGGGCTGCTTCGGCTGCAGGCAGGGAGCGTTGAAATCAACGGCGTGGACCTCGCATCGCTGACGGAGCACGGGCTTGATCAATACCGCGGCCGTCACTTTGGATTTATTTTTCAGAAGAACCACCTCATCCAGGCATTGACCGTCGAAAAGAATTTGCTGGCGGCGCCATTCTTTGCCGGATTGGAGCAGAAGGCTGACCAGGTGGAGGAGTTGCTCCAGGAGTTGGGGCTGGAAGGGAAGCGGCATGCGCGGATTCACGAATTGAGTCATGGGCAGGCGCAGCGCGTGGCCATCGCGCGCGCGCTGATCAACAAGCCCGCCGTCATCCTGGCTGATGAGCCCACGTCGGCGCTCGATGACCGGAACTGTGATAAAGTGATCCGGTTGCTGATGGACGCGTCGACCAGTCATGGTGCAACGCTGGTGGTGGCGACGCATGACCAGCGATTGAAGTCCGTTATACCTGTTTCCGTACAACTCCACAGTCACGCGCTGGTATGAACCTGATCTTCCTTGCCTGGAGTTACCTCAAAGCCCGTCCGCTGACGACGGTGCTGAATATTGTACTCCTGGGGCTGGGTGTTGCGGTGATCACGGTGCTGATTCTGTTCAGCCACCAACTGGAGGAGCGGATCGCGGCCAACACAAAAGGAGTTGACCTGGTTGTTGGCGCTAAGGGAAGTCCGATGCAATTAATTCTCTGCAGCGTGTTCCATGTCGACTTCCCCACGGGTAATATTAACCTCGCTGAAGCGGAGCGCATCGCACGCCATCCCATGGTAAAGAATGCCATACCGATGGCTCTTGGCGACAGCTACCGCGGGTTCCGCATTGTGGGCACCCGGCGCGACTATGCTGAAATGTACCAGGCGCAGTTGGCGGAAGGAAACTGGTGGGAACAGCACCTGGACGTCACCGTGGGAGCCACGGCGGCCGAGCAGCTAGGATTAAAGATCGGAACTGAGTTTGTCAGTGCGCATGGATTGAGTGATGCCACGCATGATCACGAAGCCCATCACTACAAAGTCGTGGGCATACTGAAGAAGAGCCACACGGTATTGGACAACCTGCTGCTCACCAACGTGCAGAGTTTGTGGCTCGCCCATGATATGGAGGTGAAGGAGGACAGCCTGGGCGTTCAAAGCCGACTGGTTCCCAAGCACAATGCCGCTGATTCTTCGAAAGAGATCACCTCCCTGCTCATACAATTTCGGAATCCGCTGGCGGCGTTGCAGTTGCCGCGGTACGTCAACGGGAAGGGAAATTTTCAGGCAGCGGCCCCCGCGTTTGAGACCGCCCGGTTGTTTACAATCCTGGGTGTTGGAGCCGATGTCTTGCGCGGTTTCGCCGGCGTGCTGATTTTGATTTCCGGTCTGAGCATTTTCATCGTGCTGTATAATTCCATGAAGGAACGCCGTTACGACATGGCCATCATGCGTTCAATGGGGGCGAGCCGGACCAAGTTGTTTACGTCCGTTATACTGGAAGGCACCTGGCTCACCGCGCTCGGCTCACTGTTGGGCCTGGCATTGGGACATGGCGTGTTGTACCTGTTTACCCAACTGGTTCGCGAAGGCAGTGCGTCGGGAATCCAAGCCGGGGTGTTCTATTCGATGGAAGGAACCGTCCTGGTCGGAAGTGTCGTGTTGGGTTTGCTGTGTTCCCTGCTGCCGGCCATCCAGGCCTACCGAACGGATATTCATGAGGTACTGGCCGGGAACTAGCCTGCCTTTCACCGCCCGACATATTTATTTTGCATTTTGCCGCGACCGACCGATTTTTGCTCACCCTTGAGACTTGTATGAAACACTTCGTTATTATCCTCTTCATTTTTTGTGGCACGGCTGCTTACGCACAACCGGAAGGTTGGGCCTTGTTTGCCAAGACCAAGTTCGAGACGAAGTTCAACGACAAGTCGAACGAGTATTTTCTGTACCCGGTGTTTTCCCCGGAGGCGAAGTCATTGATTGGCAAGGACGTTAGCCTGGAGGGCTACTATATGCCCATCGAAATTGAGGGCAACGCGTACATTATCCTGTCGAAATATCCGTACAGCCAGTGTTTCTTCTGCGGCGCGGCGGGACCGGAGACGATCTGCGAGGTTAAATTCAAGGACAAGCAGGGAAAGTTTGAGTTGGATCAGTTCCTCCGTGTGAAAGGCAAGCTCAAGCTCAATGAGGCCGACATCGATCACACGAATTTTATCCTGGAGGATGCCGTAATGGTCGGGAAGTAACCGGACGCGATCAGTCGTCTGATTCCCAATCGTCAAAGTCGCCGCGCACCTTTTGCTGAAAATCCTTCATTAGCCGGTCATACAAACCTTCTTCCGGGCGGTAGCCCGTTTGCTGGATGGCTTGTTTGCTGGCGAATTTGTTGGTGACGGGTAGCAGGACGGCCGTAACGGTCATGCCTTGTTTCTGCATGCCGTGAACGAGGTTGGTGAAGTGATCCGTATTGGATTCCTGGCCGCAGACCTCGAATGTTTTCGCGGAGTCGTCTCGGATGACAAGCCAGGAGCGGGAGTACAAGGGTAAGTCTTGACGTTAGTCGGCTTACTGAGCCAGCGCCGGGTACCTCTTTCTCATCCATTCAAATGCACCGAACATCACCCCGCTGAAGACGAGGTTGCCGATGATCATGTTGCGCAGGAAGGGGAGGGCAAGTGTCAGGCACTTGACAAAACCATTCCAGTCTTTGGTGAAGGGAAGGCCTGTGGTAATGTCGGTACTGCCGCCCAGCCAAACGCCGAAGTCGCTGACGAGCCAGTGAAGCAATGCCGCGCCGACGCCGAAGCCGGCGATGCGGAGCATGGTTGGCCGTCCCATAAGCATGCCCAACCCCACGGTGGCGGCGAATATTCCATAGATCCAAAGCTGTCCGCCGTAAAAGAAGACCCAGTGGTCATAGTAGTAAAAGCGATTCAGGAAGATGTCGCTGATCCAAAGGGCAGCGACGGGGATTAACATGGCTTTCCATTTGTCCTTGAAATAATACCCGCCGAAAAGTGCCATGGCTCCGAAAGGAGTCAGGTTGCTGAGAATGCTGAACACCGGGCTGGACTGGACCAGTCGAAATGTAGCGGCCAGCAGGATCATTGCCACCAGCACGGTTGTTCGGGGAGTAATATTGTTCTTGGACATAACCATGAAATTGTGGGGCTAATTTAGAGGATAAATATTCAATAGAGAATTAGGAATGATGATAGTTACGGGTGCTTCTCCATTCCGAAATCGCTGTTCTCCGTGTCAATTCTTCCAAAGGTTCACCTCATCGTGAATCGCACCCCCAGGAACCCCTTAATCCCCTGCATGGGTGCATAGCTGTAGGCGGTGTCAAAGGTGTACCCATAGGGATTTGTGTCGGCGCGCGGAGTGCCGTCGAGATTGAAATACGGTCCTCCCTTTTTGTCAAAGGGATCATCCGGGTGAAGCAACGGGTTGGCCGGGAGAAAATTCAGCAGGTTCTTCACGCCTCCGTAAACCTCCCAATGGTCGCCAAAGGCTTTGGTCACTTGCAGGTTCACCAGCCCGAACCATGGCGATTGCGCCGGGCGGAAATCGTTGGGTACCACAGGGAGGTACATGGGGCCGTTTACCTTTCCGGTGATGTCAATCGATAGCCGTAAGGGCTCAATAGTGTAGGTGATGGCGAAGGTCCCGGAAAATTTGGGCGCCTGAATCTGGGGTATCCGACCTTCACTGATCCGGTGATCGACGCGATAAACATCGAGAAGGGTCACGCCGGCATTCAACTTGAACCGGGATGAAACGGCTGCATCGGCGTTGATCGTCAGTCCCTGGGAGACGGCATACCCGTCCAGGTTGCTGTACCAAATCTCATTGGGGTTGGTGTTGTAGTCCGGCACAATCTTATTGGTGAAGTATGTGTAAAACAAGCTGGCGTCGAGATTGACGTAGCCGTTGGGTCGCGGGATGAAGCGGGTGTAATTCAGGTTCACATTCCAGCTGCGCTCCGGCTTGAGATCGTCGAGGATGACGACCTGACGCGAACCGGTAAGCGCCGCATGCTCCTCGGTAAACAGGTTCACGACACGAAATCCGCTGCCCGAGGTTAGTCTCACGGTGTTGTTCGCATTGGGGGAATACCGGAAGCTGATCCGCTCGGTGAAGATATTTCCGTGGATGTTATGGTGATCGTACCTGGCCCCGGCCAGCACGGTCAACCGGGGTGTCCAGGAAAATTCATCTTGCAGAAATAACCCAGGGAGATAGGTATAGGCGGGCTTGTTTGTCCCGTTCAACTCGGCTGTGCCCGGCGTGTTGTCATCGTAGCGAATAAACCGAAAAGGCATGCCGAAGAGCAAATCATGCTGTCCGGCTTTGCGCGAATGCCGGAGTTGGGCAAAGGCTACTTGCTGGTCGGCGAGGTATTTCACATTGCCATAGTAAGAATCCTGCTGGTGATTGTTCCAGGAATAATCCAACTGCCAATCCTGGCTTCCTTTGAATGCGTAGTTCCCAATGACTTCCACCCGGTCGGTGTAAATGGATTCCCCGTAGTACACATTGGAACCGCGGTACTCATGTGTCCAGGGAAGCTCGCCGCCCCACCGGTTTTCATGCACGTACCGGACGGCTACGGAAGCATTCTTTGTTGACGGTCGGTGGAACGACCACTTGTTGAACAGGGAGATCCGCTTCTGCAGCGTTACGTCGGTGAAGTTGTCGTTGTTGATGTCCGCCGGCAGGGTGTAATTGAAATAGTTGACGCCCAGGAGGCTTCGCGATTTTCCTATCGCAAAAGCGTTGCTGACATCCATATTGTATTCGCCCACGCTGGTGGCAAATGCGTCAGCCTGCACCGTGGGAGCTGTAACGGGATCCTGTGTGATAATATTGATCACACCGCCCACGGCCTCTGAACCGTAGAGGGTCGAGGCGGGCCCTTTGATGATTTCCATTCGCTTCACCAGGCTGTTGGGAATGCCGGCCAGCCCATACACCGTTGACAGGCTGCTGACGATCGGCATGCCGTCGATGAGCACCATGGTGTAAGGTCCTTCCAGCCCGTTGATGTGAATGTCGCCGGTGTTGCAGACGTTGCAATTCACCTGCGGCTGAACCCCATTGACTACCGCCAGGGACTCAAAGATGTTCGGTGTCGGATTCTTCCTGAAAAATGTCGGGCTGTATACTTCAATCGGGATAGGCGATGCCAGGCGGGTCACTTCCTTCATTGTCCCGGTTACCACGACGGCGTTGAGTTGGGCATTGTCCTCCGTCATATCGAAGTCGAAAGAAGATGCGGCGCCGTCGGCAAGATGAACTGTTCGTGTCAGCGGCAGGAATCCCACCGCCGTGACCACGAGCGTTTGCTTTCCTGTCGGCGCATTCGGGAGCACGTAGCGCCCATCCTCATCGGCTGAAACGCCCAGCGAGGTGCCGGCTATTCCCACATGGGCAAAGGAAACAGGCTGTCCTTCCGACCGAACTTTTCCCTTCACGGTGGCCGATTGTCCAAACGCGGCGGGGCCGAGCAGGAGTAGCAGCAAAAGCAGGGAACGGGACACGTGTAGGATAATTAGAATGGCAAAAATAAAAATTTAGACGACCCTAAAAAATGCTTGGGTATGGTTTTTTTGAACGGTGTGGCAAAAAGAGCCGTTCCGGTTATCTTTGACGCCGTGAGAAAAAGTAGGATTTCCAGGTTGGCTGCGGGCGTGGTGTTACTGACCGTGCTGTTTACCCAGGTGGGCCTTAACCTGTTGCACTCACACCACGGCCTGCCGAGCCACCATCAGATTGCCCTATCAGCATCCCCGGAGAGCAGTCCCTCCGCGTGCAAAGCTTGCGCTCTGGACGGTGTGCTTACCCTCTTTGTAGAGACTTCCGAGTTCATCCTGCCGGCGAAGGAGCAAAGTACTTTTGTTGCCCCTGCTGTTTCGAACGCCGTCCTTTCTTTTTCAGGCCGCTCTGGCGGCCGAGCGCCCCCTGTTTGCTAATCGTCCTCCGCGGCGGATTTAGAATCCGCTGACGTCCGTGCTCAGGAGAGCGCGGTTTGCTGACGGTTGGTCAATTCAGGAAAATGCGATTTACGATCTTCATTCTCTTTTGGGTGTTTCTCTTCTCGGCTACGGCTCTGAATGCGCAGTTGCCCTGCAGCCAAACGCTTTCGGGGCGTGTGCTCTCGGAGACAGGCGCACCGCTGGCCAATGCAGAGGTGCTGATCCAGGCTCCTAACCGGGGTCAGGCCACCGATGCGGATGGAAACTTTCAATTCATCAACATGTGCCCGGGTGAGGTTTTGCTGGAAGTGCGCTTCGTAGGCTATGAGACATTTTATGTCACCGTCGTGGTTCCCATGAAGAAAGCAGATCTCGTAATTCGACTCAATCCGCAACCGAAGCAATTGCAAGAGGTAGTCATTGAGGAAAAGCTCGAGAAAGTGGAGAAGACGTCAACCTATTCCCTGATGGATGCTTCTGACCTGGACCGGGCCATGGGCAAGACATTGGGAGAATCGCTCAAGGCTTTACCGGGAGTGACTACGATACAGTCGGGCCCGGGCATTTTCAAACCGGTCATTCACGGCGTGCACAGTCAGCGGATTCTAATACTTAACCACGGGCTTCGCCAGGAAGGCCAGCAGTGGGGCGCGGAGCATGCGCCGGAAATTGATCCGTTCATCGCATCAAATATTGTCGTGATCAAAGACGCCGCGGCCATCAAATACGGCACCGATGCGCTGGGCGGCGTGATTGTCGTAAACCCGGCGCCGTTGCCGGAGTCGCCGGGACTTGGAGGATCTCTCAATACGATTGTTCAAAGCAACGGCCGGTCAGGTACGATCTCGGGTATGCTGGAAGGCGGCCTAAAGAAGCTTCCCGGTTGGGGCTGGCGAATACAGGCGACCGGAAAACGGGCGGGTGACTATCACGCGGCGGATTACTCCCTCACGAACACCGGGGTGAAAGAATTGGATTTCTCGACGGCGATCGGCTATCACTCGGACAAGCTCGGGGCCGAATTGTTCTTCAGTCATTTCCAGACGGAGATCGGCATTTTGAGAGGGGCGTCCATCAGCAATCTCAACGACCTGATGCAGGCGATGGAGCAGGAGCCTCCCATCGGTACAAAGGATTTCAGCTACGACATTTCCGAACCACGCCAGCAGGTTGCTCACAACCTGCTCAAGTTGAATAGTCACTGGTCGCGGCCAAAAGGGGAGTGGCGGTTTCAATACGGATACCAGTCCAATTTCCGCAAGGAGTTTGATATCCGCCGTGGTTCACTTTCTTCCCGGCCGGCCATTGACCTTGAACTTCAAACACAGACGGTGGAGGTGGAGTGGGAGACCGGGGCCGATGCGCGCGCTCAATTTTGCTTTGGCGCCAACAGCATGTACCAGGATAACCGGAATATTCCCGGTACGCAGCGTATTCCTTTTATTCCCAATTATGTGTCACTCTCGGCGGGACCTTTTGCGGTCGGCAAATTTCTCCTGGGAGACTGGACACTTGATGTCGGCACCCGTTACGACGTACGCAGTTACACGGTAAAGGGCTTTGACTTTAAGAATACCCTTTATACCGCCGACCTGTTGTTCCATGGGCTCAGTGCTTCCGCCGGGCTTTCACGGAAAGTTGGTGAGCGTCAATCCATAAAATTTCACCTGGGCAGCGCCTGGCGACCGCCGCATGTCGCCGAACTGTACAGCCTGGGTACCCACCAGAGTGCCGCGGCCATCGAGTATGGCTTGCTGCTCAATGACTCCACCAATGCGGTGATGGATATCAAAGACGTCCCCTTCAAACTGGAACGATCGTTCAAGGCCGTCGCTACCTATGACTACCGTTCAGAAAAATTCGAACTGGAGGCGACGGTGTACGCGAATACGATCTACAACTACATTTATCTCCAGCCGCGGGGCGTCACGACCAATGTCCGGGGCACGTTCCCTTATTTCCGTTACCGCCAGACCGACGCTTTGTTTGTGGGGCTTGATGTGGAAGGGACATGGACGCTCAACCAACGGTGGGCCGTGTTGCCGAAAGTATCGCTCCTCCGGGCAAGCGACATTCGCAATGATGATTACTTCATCTTCATACCCTCCAACCGGTTCGAAATCGCCCTCCGCTACAGCGGGTCAAAGAACAACTTCTACGTCGAGCCCAAGGTAAACTTCGTGGCGCTTCAGAACCGGCCCCCCCGCGTGATTACCGTACGGGAATTCAACGACGCCATTCAAGGCGGACAAGACCCGCTTGGCGGCAGCACAAAGAATTTTGATTTCATGGCACCGCCGCCTGCCTATGCGCTGATTGGTATAGCCCTTGGCTATTCCATTCCCGCCGGCAAGGGCAGGTTTGATCTGCGAGCGGCCGTCGACAATCTCTTCAATGCTTCCTACCGGGAGTATACCAACCGTCTGCGGTATTACGCCGACGACCTGGGAACCAATGTGTCGGTTTCCGCCAAGTACACATTTTGATGATTCGTATGCAGAAGCTATTCTCCAAATCTTCGCTGCTCACGGGTTGTTTGCTCGTCCTTCTCTCGGTCTCCTGTAAGCAGGATGACCCTCAAAAAGAAGATACACCTGAGCTCGTCACCAAAGCGACACTAACTTTTGTTCCGACCGGCGGGGGAGCAAACGTGGTGGTAACGGCAACCGACCCGGACGGGGAAGGCGTTCAGAGTATTACCGTCGACGGACCCATCCAACTTACCGCCAATACCACATATGTGATGACCATTCAGATGATCAATGGTCTGTTGACTCCAGGGGAACCAGGATATGACATCACGGAAGAGGTCGCGGTGGAGGGACAGGAGCATCAATTCTTTTTTGCCTGGACCAACAACGCGTTCTCCAATCCCACAGGCGACGGAAACCTGGACCATGGCGCAGATCCGATTAATTATGCCGGGGGCCCCAATTCAAAAGACATCGGAGGTCTCAACCTCGGTATCACAACGACGTGGACGGCAGGCTCTGTGGCGGCCACGGGAACTTTCAGGATTGTGCTCAAGCATCAGCCCGGCACCAAGACCAGCGTGTCGGATGCAACGGTGGGGGAGACAGATATTGACCTGACCTTCGTGCTGACTATTCAGTAGGTTTCTTTTGGCGTGCCCAGGATCCGTTCAATTCTTCGCCCGGTAAGAATACCCAGCAATGGACCGCCCATGAGAAGGGCCACTGCCGCCATTGCGGGCGTCAGCCCCAGCTGATCCGCCGCGAGGTAAACGGCAATCGGAATGAACCCGGCGATCCACGCCAGGCTGTGGTAGGTGATCCAGTTGGATGCCAGTTCAGATTTTCCCAGGACAAACCGGTATTGAAAATAGCCCGCCAGGGAGGCGCCGATTATTGTTGTGCAAAGCAATCCGAGTATCTGTACGTCAAGGGTGAGCGCCTCAGGATTCAGCCCGACAGCCAGGCTGACGAGATCAACGAGGACAAATGGAAGGCTAAGCCCGATGAACAGGCACCAGAACCATTTGAATCCATGATCCGCGCTCTGCCGAATGAGTTGCCATTGCATGATGCCTACCCCTGCACTCAAGCCGATGCCGAAGAGTGCTTGTCCATTGTGAAGGTTCAGACCAAATTGCTGCCAGAGCTGCGTGAGCAGATAGTAGAGCGCGATGCCGAGGATCCATCCAATGGCGGTATGAAGGATCCATGTGTTTAAGGTGAGTGGTTTGGGTGTCATGACTGGAACGTTTTGCAGGACACTTCAAAGTACCCTGCTCACTCAAAGCGTCCAATGATAAAGGTCAGGCGGCGTCAGGCCTTTGGTCGCGACAACACCCAGTGAAGGAGGGCACCCGGTATCATCGTGGCGACGGAATAGCCAATGATCCAGGGATCCTCTTCAAACATATACCCGATCATCCAGCAGGTGACGGCAATGTAGATGAGTGGAGGAAGGGGATACCACGGCACCTGGAAGGGTCGTACCGCGTGCGTTTTGCGCAAACGGAAGACGCCGGCAACTGTCAACATCGAAAAAATAGACAGGCTGATGGAGATGTACTGGACGATTTCTACAAAGGTGCTTACGCAAACCAGGAAGACGGCCCAGGAGGCCTGCAGGATGACGGCCCAATACGGCATGCTGTACCTGTTCTTGCGGGCAAGAAATCCCAGTTGGGGATAATCTTCACCCATGGCTTCCGTTACCCGTGAACCGGCAATGGTCATGGCACTTAGTGTGGAGAGCAGGGCGACGCTGAAGAGCGCTGAAAACAGCTGCCCGATGGCAGGTCCGAAGAGCTTTCCAGCGACGACATTCCCTACATCGTTTTGGTTGGCGAGTTCGCTCATCGGCGTTGTCAGCAGGAACATACCGTTCAGGGCCAGGTAGGCGACAATGACGGTAAGCGTTCCAAACAGCAATGCCCTAGGAAGGCTGGTCTTGGCGTTTTCAAGATTTCCGGCGATGTATGCCGCGGCGTTCCAACCGGTGTAGGCATAAACAACGAAGACAAGTGCCACGGCGAAGTGGGAAGAGAAGATTAATTTCAGGTCGCCCGGCTGGGGGAGGAAGGAAATGCCGCTGCGGACATCCTGTACAAAGAATGGGGCAACGCAGAAGAACAGGATGAGGAAGAGCTTGATAGAAGTGAGCAAGGTCTGCATGCGCCCGCCCGTTTTAACCCCCAGCAAATGGACGGCAGAGATGACGATGATGCAGCTGACGGAGACGACCTTCTCCGGCAAGGGTGTCAACAGAGAAGCGTAGGAGCCAATGGCGATGGCGACGGCGGAAATGGCGCCGCCAAAACCCGCTACCGTGCTGATCCAACCGCTGACAAATCCCAAGGTCGGGTGGTAAATCTTCGTGAGATACAAATACTCACCGCCGGAGCGCTCGAGGGTAGTGGCAATCTCGGCGTACGTCAGCGCGCCGCACCAGGCCACCACACCACCGAGTAGCCAGAGTACCAGAATGGCAAACCCCGAGGGCAAAGGTCCGACCTGGTAGCCCAGCGAAGTAAAGACTCCCGTGCCGATCATGTTGGCGATCACCAACGCGATGGCGACACGAAGGGAATACTTTGTTTCCGGAATCATCCGCTACAAGCTTGATGCTTGAAGCTAAAAAGTAAATCCGACATTCACATACCCCACGACCGTCTTCGATTGGTCGCTGTACATCGCCGAGATTTCAATCGGACCGATGGGGGATCGGTATCCCGCGGACAGGGCATAGCCGCTCAGCAGGCTCCAGTTCGAAGGTTCCTTCTCAATAATATCGTAGTAGCCGACATTGGCCCTGAACGTGGCCACCAGGTTGGTAATGGGTTCATACTGAACCCCGGCCTGCAGCGATGTGATGCTCGACGTCATGATCTGGTTTTCCGTAATCCCTACAAAGGTGACCTGGTTGCGAATGAAGTCGTTGATGCCGCCGACGGAGTAGAAGTTGAAGTAGTTGCTCTTGTAGTTGAAGTTGATCCCGTTATTGAATTGCGTGATGATCGTCCAGCGCCGGCCGAGGGGAATATACTTTCCGATTTTCAGCTTCAATTGTTGGTATGGATGGAAGGGAAGGTGTAGCGAGTCGGACGAAATTGACCCGCTGGAGGACGTATAGAGAAAGTTTGTTGATTGATCAAAAACGACGCCGAGCTGCAAGTCGATGAACGATCCTTTTCGGGGGAAGGATTTCAGGTCGAGGCTGTTTCGCTGATAGAAGAAATAGCCGTTCCAGAAATCAATATCACCGGTAAATTGCTCGTCGGGCGTTACCTGCGGATACACTTTGATAAACTCCTTCGAGATTCCGAAACCCAGCAGCGTGGTGGTGCCCATCAGTTTGTAGAGCCGGAAGTCGAGGTAAGAGTATTGCGTCTTGTATTCGTAGGCCTGGTTGAAATTCGAGTAAAGCGGCAGGCGAAACCGGTCGGAATACAAAGAGAGCATGGTGCCCCAACGTTGCGCCTTCCCATAAGCTTGATCGTGGCGGAGCAAAGCCCGTGGATTGGGACTCCAATTGACTTTCAAATATGTTTTTGAACGATTGAAGAGCAGGTTGCGGGTGCTGAGCGTCGTGATGAGCGCCACATTCGAATAGCTGTGAAAGTGAAGCCCCACTTTCAGAAAGGTGCGGGGAATTTCCACCACTTCACAGCGTAAAATGGCATGTCCGGGTTCTTTCGGTTCGAGGAAGAACGCGATTCGGCGGAAGTTGTCGCTGCTGAATGCGCGCCGGACGGCGTTGGAGAAATCCTTCGCGGAATAGGACTGCCCGGCCCGCAGCCCCAGCTTTCCTTCAAAATCCTTTTCGTTGGAATATTTCAATCCTTCGATCTTGAACCCATCGAGTATGACGTTGTGAGCAACCGGCAGCCGATCCTGTCGGGGTACGGCATCCGGATAAATTGCACGGAGAGAATCCGCGAGTTTCTTGAATAAAGGATAGTACTGTCGGCCGGTGATGTCGCCGATCAACTGAATGCTGTCGGCTGAGCCGAAACTGGCGGCACTGAAGTCCTTCAGATCCGGCTCAATCAGCAGATTGCACGCTTTTGCCTCGCGGGCAAAATCCTCGGCGTCTTTGTAGAAGCCGATCTGATACAGCATGTCCACCGGGGAGAGCAACTTGTCGGCCGGCAAAAGACCCTGCGACAGATTGACGCCGATCACATAGTCGGCGCCCATCGCTTTGGCATCTCGAACAGGAAAGTTTCTCACCACGCCGCCGTCAATCAACAATGTGTTCTGATAGGGCACGGCGGAGAACACGGAGGGTATTGCCATGCTGGCCCGGATTGCTTTTACGATCTCGCCTTCTTTCAGAATGACGGGCTTCCCGGCGGCAGCGTCCGTGGCGACGCAGGCAAAAGGAATGGGTAATTTCGAAAAATCCTTGATGGGGTATACGGGATAGAAGAGCTCACCGAACCGCAGCCAGATTTCTTCTCCTTCGATGAACCCGGAGAAGAGTTTGGCCTTTCCGTTTTCAAAGGGAATCTCCACCGCATAGTTGGCATACTCCCTCTTCTCGTTCATGTTGATCAGTTCGATGGGAGGTCGGTTGGAGAACATGGTGGCCCAATCGATGTTGCGGGCGATATCCTCAATCTGATTGCCTGTATACCCGGCGGCATAGAGGGAACCGATGATGCTGCCCATGCTGGTGCCGGTCACCACGTCGATCCGCAAGCCGGCACTGTCAATGGCCTTCAGTATGCCGATATGCGACAGCCCCTTGGCGCCGCCCCCGCTGAGCGTAAGACCTATCTTGGGCCGCGACGATTGCGCAGCCGACAGGAATGCAGTTGCCAGGAAGGCCAGGAGAAGGATTCGCTTACGCATGGATCATTTCACTTCACCACCAGTGGTTCATCCCACAGCGCGTTGTCTTTGCCCCGGATCTCAAAGGTGACGACCGGGTTTTTACCTGACCAGTCAATAAGGATCATTCCAAAGTTCTTTTGAATGACAAACTTTCCGACGCGGGCCGAGTTCCTTTCATTGGGAGGCATGTCTCCTTTGATGTTCCAGGTATGCGTCAGTCCGCTGGAGGTAATGTCATACAATGACTTCGGAAGGCCGGGCACTTCCATTTTGGAAATCTCCGCGATGTGGCGGTCGCCGGAAATGATGAACAGGTTCTTCGGCTTGTACTTCACCAACAGATCCAGCATCCGTTGACGCGCCTTGGGGAAGTTGCCCCATTTCTCATAAAAGTGATCGTTGGCAACAAACTGAACACTGGATCCGATGATGTGCACATTGGCGTCAGACTGTTTTAATTCCTTTTCAAACCAGGCCCATTGTTCTTCGCCCATCATGTCGCCGTCGGGGTTGGGATCGTACCGGTGACCGGGAATCGTTGAGCGAATGGTGGTATCGCGGAAATAGCGGAGGTCGAGGAGGATGAACTTTACCCGCTTCCCTTTCGGGCCGTAGGTGTGCGAACTATAGACGCCCTCATGCGAGCGGATGGGGTCGTTGGCCGGGATATCCATGAAACGCATGAACTCTTCCTTGCTTTCCTTTTTCCTGGAATAATACTTTCCGCCGTCGTTTTGACCGTAGTCGTGGTCGTCCCAGGTGCCGATGATGGGACAGGTTTTCAGCAGCAGCTGGTAGCTCGGCATGTTCTTTTGTGAGTCGTATTGCGTTCGCATCCATTTCATGTCGTGCGTATCGCCGTAGATATTATCGCCCAGCAGGACGCACAGCTGCGGTTTCTGGGCGACGATGTCGGACCACATTTCATAATGAATCTCTTCATTGCTGCACGATCCGAAGGCGATGCGGGTCAGCAGCTGGTTTTGGGCGCATGCTGTTCCGAGCAACAGCAGGCAAAGGATCGTGAGGGGGAAGCGCATAGGGTATTGTATCGGGGCTAAATTAGAGAGCATAAGGTGATTTTAATATGACGCAGCCTGCAATTCGTTGAATTTCCACCGGTCGCTGATTACCTTGGCGAACGGTCTTAGAATGATCCCATGTGCAGTCGAGCGCGCTGTTGGTTATGTGTCACACTCTTTCTGATGGGAATCAGCCACATGGCCTATTCACAGGCGACGTATGACTCGCTGCCCAACGACCCCGTCTATTACCAACGGCGGGCTGAGGCATTCCGGGCGGAGCGAGCGACCACGGGAAGAGTAATCTTTCTTGGCAACAGCATCACCGAAGGAGGTGATTGGAAGAAGTTGCTCAAGGATTCCCTGGTGATCAATCGGGGCATTTCAGGCGATGTCACGTTTGGTGTGTTGAAGCGCCTCGATGAAGTGACGCGGCATAAGCCCACCAAGGTGTTCTTGCTTATTGGTGTGAATGATCTTTCAAGAAATACACCGAACGCGATTATTTTACAGAACATTTTTTCCATTGTCACCCGCATTCACAACGAGTCACCCCGTACGGTGGTGTATGTGCAAAGCATACTACCGGTGAATCCCCTTCACAAGAAGTTTCCGCCAAGGTTTAACAAACAGAATGACATCGAGGAGATCAATGCTCAATTGGCCAAGTACCACGAAGCTTTGAAATACACGTACCTGAACATCTCCAGCCAGTTCCTGGATGCCAAGTTCAGCCTAGACCTGAAATACACCACGGATGGCCTTCACCTGAATGAAGCCGGCTATGTACATTGGGTGAATTACCTCCGGAAAGAAAAATGCTTGTAGATTGGACCATGGCTATGCGATTTAGATTCCTACCGTTGCTGTTGGCGGTTTCGTTCTCACTCCCGGCACAAATCAAGAACATACTGCTGACTGAGCAAAAGGAGGGCAGGCCCCTGCCCGGCGAGCCCTCGGTGATCATTAATCATGCTGAGGATGGCAACATTATCACAGCCATGGGTACGGACCTTGTTGTGTACACCGTTGACGGTGGCAAGACGTGGAATGAATCCCTGATCACATCGCCGCTGGGACGAGGAGCCAGCGTTGGCATGATCGCGGATGCGAAAGGACGGATCTACAACTTTCACAGGACCGAAGGCGAGAAACCGGGCGAAGGATACGATCATATCATCTGTCAGCGCTCTGATGATGGCGGGAAGACATGGAACGAAGGCTCTGTTTTCGGCGGCGGCAGCGGCAAGAAGAATGACAAGCTGGGCATCGCGGTCAACGTAGGCAAGCAGATCATCTACGCGGCCTGGACACAATACGATCAATTCCCATCGACCGAACCGGGCTGTAAGTCATATGCCATGTTTACCATGGCTTCCAACGCTGGAAATCGGTGGGATAAACCGAGGGCAATGAACCAGTTGCCGGGCAACTGCGCGAACGATGGCACCTCAATCGCCGGCGTCACCCCTGCGGTGTCTGGCGAAGGGCGCATTTTCCTCGCCTGGTCGAATAACAATGTGATTTTCTTTGACCGCTCGTACGATGAGGGAAAGAACTGGCTCTTCAACGATTTGGCCATTGCCCAGCAGCATGGCGGATGGGCTCTGTCGGTTACAGGATTCGGAGTAACCTACAATGCCCCGATGTTGATGATCGACAACAGCGCCAGCCGGTACCATGGTGTTCTGCACCTCGTCTTCGCCGATCAGCGGGCCGGTGTTAATGACACGGACATTTGGTACCACCGCAGCATTCGCTATGGCGACAGCTGGGCGCCTCCCACGAAGGTGAACAAAGATGAGTCGGGACGGCACCAGTTCTCACCGGCCATGGCGATCGACCAGGTAACGGGTAATATCTATATCCTCTACTATGACCAGCGGGATTATACGGATGGACAGACAGACGTGTATTTGTCCTGGTCAATTGATGGCGGATCAAACTTCAGTGAGCGCCGCATCAGCGAAACACCCTTCACGGCAACGCCCATTCCGTTTTACGATCACACCGCCATCAGCGCACATAACGGAGTTATTACCCCTGTCTGGACGCGGACAGACAATGGGAAGATCAGCATTTGGGGCGCCGTGATTACGGAAAGTGAGCTGATGAAGAAGTAGCCCTGCTTCCCGGGGAGCCTGATTTGTACGGTGGAGGTAGCCCATTTTCTATTACCTTTGCGCCCTTAATTCAATACACACATGGTTGCTGAGAAACTGAAGTATAAAGTCAAAGACATTTCGCTGGCCGAATGGGGCCGCAAAGAGATTACGCTGGCCGAAGCGGAGATGCCCGGCCTGATGGCGATTCGTGAAGAATTCGGAGCGAGCAAGCCCCTCCAGGGAGCCCGTATTGCCGGCTGTCTCCACATGACCATCCAGACTGCCGTGCTGATCGAGACATTGACGGCCCTGGGCGCGGAAGTTTCCTGGTCCTCCTGTAATATTTTTTCCACGCAGGACCACGCCGCGGCGGCCATCGCCAAGGCCGGAATTCCTGTTTTTGCCTGGAAAGGAATGAATGAGCAGGAATTCGATTGGTGCATTGAGCAGACACTTCATGCGTTCACCGACGGAAAGCCGCTCAATATGATCCTCGACGATGGAGGCGACCTGACGAACATGGTACTCGACAAGAATACCCACCTCATCGCTGGGATTAAAGGAATTTCAGAAGAGACAACCACCGGGGTACACCGCCTCATCGAGCGGATGAATGCCGGCAAACTCCCACTGCCCGCCATCAACATCAACGATTCGGTTACCAAGTCAAAATTTGACAACAAATACGGCTGTAAGGAATCGCTGGTCGATGCCATTCGCCGTGCCACCGACGTGATGATGGCCGGCAAGGTCGCTGTCGTTGCCGGTTACGGTGATGTGGGCAAAGGATCGGCTGCCTCCCTTCGCGGCGCAGGCGCCCGGGTTATTGTGACGGAGATCGACCCGATCTGCGCGTTGCAAGCGGCTATGGACGGATTTGCGGTGAAGAAGATGGACGACGCGGTGAAAGATGCGGATATCGTGGTAAGCGCTACCGGCAACAGCGGGATCGTCGTCGGCCGCCACTTTGAGCGGATGAAAGACAAAGCCATTGTCTGCAACATCGGTCACTTTGACAACGAAATTGATGTCGCATGGCTCAACAAGAATGCTGCTAAAGATACCGTCAAGCCGCAGGTTGACCTGTACACCATGAAGAACGGCCGGCAGGTGATCCTGTTAGCCGAAGGCCGCCTGGTGAACCTCGGTTGCGCGACGGGCCACCCTTCCTTTGTGATGTCCAATTCCTTTACGAACCAGACGCTGGCACAAATCGAGCTGTGGACCAACACATCGAAGTACGAGAACAAGGTCTATATGCTGCCCAAGCACCTCGATGAAAAGGTGGCACGACTTCACCTGAAGAAGATTGGAGTCGAGCTGGAAGAGCTAACCAGCGAGCAGGCCAAGTATATCGGGGTTAGTCCATCCGGTCCCTTCAAACCAGATTACTACCGGTACTAGGCCGCATAACCAAATTAGACACAGTTGGAGACGGAACGGTGATTCATCGTTCCGTTTCTTTTTTTCCTGACAGCGTAGTTGAATCCTATCCTCTTGCTTTGTCGAGGAGCAGGCTCAATTGTTTGGCTTCTTCCCTGGATAGCTTCAGGAGATGCTTCTCCATACGATCGATTTTGTCGTCGATGGATTTCAGGATGGCAAGCCCTTTCTTCGTGATGCGCACGTCCGTTGCCCGCTTGTCGTTGGGGCATTTGGTGCGGTGGATAAGGTCCTTGAGTGACAGCCGGTCCAGCAGACGGGAAATGTCGGAGTTGCGCTCCAGCATCCGGGCTTTGATTTCGGTACCCGAGAGAGACTGATCGCCTTGTCCGCGGAGGATGCGCAGGATATTAAATTGCGCCGACGTAATGCCGAACGGCTTGAAAAATTCTTCCTGGCGCGCGGTCAGCCAACCCGTGGTATACATGAGGTTGACTACTGCGCGCTGGTAGTCGTTCCTGAACCTGGATTGTTTGATTTCCTCCTCAATCTTCACGGCACATTCATTGTCGGTAATCGTAATCGCTTCGGAAAGTAGCATCTTTATCGGCAAATAAGAAAGCCCTGCCGTTGCCGACAGGGCTTTGCTGTTACATTTTCCCAGAATTAACCTTTTACAAATTCGCCGTTGGCGATGAGGGTTACTTCCTCGCTCAACATGGCATTGCCGGGGCCGCCAATACCGAAATCGGTGCGCTTGAAGGTACCGGACACCTTGATACCAATTTTCTTCTTGCCGCGGGAATCAATCGGGCCGTTGATGATAACCTGCAGTTCAACGGGCTTGGTTACACCCTTCATGGTCAGGTCGCCAACGAGCTTGTATTTGTTGCCTTCAATCTTGGTAAACGATGTGCTCTTGTAGCTCAACTTGGGGAATTTAGCAGCATCGAAATAGCGGTCGCTTTGGAGATCTTTGTCGCGGCCTTCATTGTCGGTGTTAATTCCCGCAATGTCAGCAGAGATTTCAAAAACCGCATCCGACAGGTCGTCCTTGGATGATGTAATCGTGGCTTCGTAGGTGCGGAAGCTTCCTTCCACATCGGAAATCATCAGGTGGGTGATGCTGAAGCCGAGTTTGGCGTGGGCCTTGTCGACGTTCCAGGTTTGGGCGGAGGCGCTGAGCGACAGCACGACCAGCACAGAAAGAATCAATTGTTTTTTCATGATTATGATTTGTGATGCAATGCTAACGGAATTCGGGAAATATATGTTTAAACATGAATGTAACTCCCGGTAAGCATTTGATAATGAGCCGTAAAGAAATTGTTAACGGCGCCGGACAGGGATGACCGGGTATCCCCCGAATGGGGGAGTGCAGGCCGAAGATGACCTTTTTCCCGGCGATCCTTACAGGTAGAAGGCCCTGGTAAGTTGGACGTATGCGGCCGACCAGTTGTTGCCTGCTGCGTACAGAACCAGCCGGTCTTCGTGCAACGGGCCGGGATTCCTTCCAAACTCCAACAGGGATCGCTCCTGGGGCTTTTCGGACCGCGAATAGAACCGGGTATGCCGGATCAGATGAAGGTCCTTCGACAGTGCAGCCGCGGTAAAAGCCGCTGCATTGGAGGCCGGTAGGATGACCGCGAACAGGCCTTCAGGAGCAAGTAATCTTTCGACAGCCTGGATCAACTCTGCCTGCGGCAGACGGATATCGTGTCGTGCCGTTGTGCGGGCTGCGTGAGGTGAAAGTAGGCTCTGTGTAAAGTATGGCGGGTTACACACAATGCGATCATATCCTCCTGTGCGGTAATGATTCTGTATCGGCCCTTCCAGGATGGTTATCTTGTCTTGCCAGGGTGACTGTCTCACATTCTCTTCAGCCTGTTTCACATCCTCCGGATTGATTTCCACCGCGTCGATATGTGCATCTGCGGCGGACCGCTGGGCCAGCATCAGCGCGATGATCCCTGATCCGGTGCCAATGTCCAACAGTCGGGTGGATCCCGTCACGTTGGACCAGGCTCCCAGAAGCACGGCATCTGTCCCCACCTTGAGCGAAGCGCCGGTGTCATCGACGGAGAACTGCTTGAAGCGGAATAATCCCACGTCAGGGTAGTGCGCTGATCACTCGCTGGGTAAGGCCGGTCATGTCAAAGCCGTGATGGCTGATGCCCAGGCGAACGATGACCAGTTTTCGGGAGGGAATGATAAAGACATGCTGTTGCTCAAATCCTTCTGCGCCGTATTCATCATTCGGAATGCCGGGATGATAGCTCTTCGACGGATTGCCCTTTGCCCCGGCATTCAGCCAAAACTGGGCTCCGTATTCCCCTATGGGTGCAGCAGGCGCCGGTGTGGATGAGTATTGGGTCCAGCCTTCCGGCAGGATACGCTCGCCCTCGAGCATACCATCATTCAAAAACAGCAGCCCAAAGCGCGCCCAATCGCGTGCGCTCGCATAACCGTATGATGACCCTACAAAAGTTCCGGACCCATCCGGTTCAATGAGGGTGTGCAGCATGCCGATCCGGTAAAAGAAATCTTCATAGGCAAATCGTGGATAGTTCTCATCACCAACGGCCTGTCGGATGATCTTCGATAATAGATTCGATGTACCGCTGGAGTATTCCCAATGCGTGCCGATCGGGTATTTCAACTTCTGGGATGCGGCATAGCCTCCCTTGTCATCGCTGTGCATGAACATGTTGTGGAAGTGCCCGGGTGCGAAGTAGGATTCGTTCCATTCCAGGCCGCTGCTGGCCTGCATGAGGTTGTTCAAGGTAATGTTCTTCCGTTCATCGTTCTGCCATTCGGCAACCGGTGCCGGGTCTTCGATTTTCAGTTTGCCTTTCAAGACCAGTCGCGACACCAGGGCATTGGTCAGGCTCTTCGTCATTGACCAGCCCATGAGCGGGGAGTGAATGGTCACGCCCGGTGCATACCGCTCTCCAACAATTTGCCCGTTGTAGATCAGGACGACGGCGAGTGTGTTCTTGGGTTTCTGGGGATTAGTCTCCGCGAAGGCGGTGTCCAGTGCGGCCTGGATCAGGTCGTAGTTTACGCCGGCAAGGAGGGTGTCTTGAACACGATCCCCCAACGGCCAGTTTACCGTGTCAGGATTGAATGGTCGCGCACTGGGAAGGGCAGGCGATTGATTGCGCAATTCTTCTTCGGTCCGCTCAGCCAGCAAGGTGCAGCCCAATCCCTTTCGAAAAATGGCCTTTCGCGTTTCCCAGAGAAATGTGGCACTAACTGCGGATGAGTCTTCAAATGTAAACGTTGCCCCATTGAGCCCGGGAAATACGGTGAGTTCTTTAGCCACCACACTCTCCGGCGTGCGGCCCATCACATGAACACATGAACACATGGTCTTGGCGGCCATGCCGGCGAGGATGGGCGGAAACTTGATGCCGAAATAGCCCACGGCAGTGAGTATCAGCAACAGCAGCACATAGGCGATATACTTGATGATTTTCATTCGAGTTATTGGGTTACCAGGGTTTTATTCTTCCAGTTGTCGAGGAGGGGATCCATGGTGCGAAACCACAGCGGTGGGATCAAGGCGACAAGGATCATGGCGGGATAACCGAAAGGCAACTGGGGACTTTCGTTGAAATGATGCAGTACCTGGTATCGCTTGGCGGCATGATAGTGATGGTCGCTATGCCGTTGAAGCTGAAAGAGAAAGAAATTGCTCACGGCATGGCTGCTGTTCCAGGAATGGAGGGGATTCACTTTCTCATACTGACCGGGTGCCAGTTCCTTTCGGGTAATCCCGTAGTGTTCGATATAGTTGACCAACTCGAGAAGCGTAATGGCGACGAGGCTTTGCGCCAGAAAGAACACGGGCATTTCCCATACCAGCCGTCCCGCCAGCATGCTGGACACCAGGGTCAGAAATGCCATGAAGAGCAGAGGAATCACACTGTAGAGCAGCATCCGGTTTTTCAGCCCCCAGGGTGAGACACCTTTTTTCACGAGCAACTCCTTCTCCAGTTTCCAGGCATGTTGCCAACTGCCGGATACACTCTGCCACCAGAACGTGTAGGCGTTCTGTCCTCTTGCAGCGGTGGCCGGATCCTGCGGGGTAGCCACATGTACGTGATGCCCCCGGTTGTGCTCAATGTAAAAATGCATGTAACAAACTGTCATCAGCAGGAACTGGCTGCACAGCCGGTCGAAGGACGATTTCTTGTGACCCAGTTCATGAGCCACGGTGATTCCGATTCCGCCGGTGACCAGACCAAAGGCCACTGTAAAGAGTATCCAATCCAGGGCTGAACTGAGTATTGAGCCTGCCATGACAAAACAGAGCCAACCGAAAAGTGAAGACTGCATCAGCAGCCAGGCATAGGTAACGAACCGATAATAGAAATCTCCCGCGATGGAATCTTCTTCGTCTGCCGAGACGTTTCGGGTATCGAGTCCGAACCATCGGTCGGCGAGGGGGACCGCCAGGAAGACAAATCCGATAGGAAGGAGATTCCACAAGCCTCCGAGTTGGTAGCCTGTCACGACCAGCGCCGGGAGAAGAAACGCACTCAGGTATCCGATCTTTCGGATGACATTCATGCGGTGAAGTTACAAAGCTTCCCCCAATGGTTTGAATTGTTCGAACGCTTCGCGGCAATCGCTACAATAATGCAGCGACCGGCATAGCGTAGGCCCAAATGGGGATCGCATGACCGTGTTGGTGCCGTTGCACCGGGGGCAGGCGGCATGTTCGAGAATGTCGATATCCTGGATCATGTGATGCAGTCCCGGTGGAGGTGCCAGTCCGTAGGCTTTCAGCGCGGCTTTGCCTTTCTCAGAGATATGATCCGAACTCCAGCTTTTCTTCAACGTGACGTTGACTTCGGGATTCAAAACGCCGTGGGTCTTTAACGCAGTAATTACCTCATGGCGCATATAGTCCATCGCGGGGCAACCAACAAAGGTCGGTGTCATTTCCACCCTGACGTGGGAACCGGCTACTTCCACTTCCGTGATAACGCCAAGATCAACCAGCGACAGAACTGGAATTTCCGGGTCTTTTACAGACTCCAGCCAGCCAAGAACTTCGTCCCGTGTCATGGGTAGGTTACATTGTAGGAGCCGGGAATCACCTGGTTGAGGTGGTGTTTCATATGCTTCACGTAATCGGCAGCCAGCCACACCAAAGTGTGCAGGTCTTCTTCACCACGCCCGGTATCACACTGCCGGGAATAGTTCGCTTCAGGCATTGAAGTAAGCACTTCTGCAATCTGTCGGTTCATCAGGTTCCACAGGGTGATCACCGACACCATGGGCATTGCTTGATAGTTGTTTGCGACTACCCAGAAGTTCTGGTCATATATAATATGGGGAGGCAACGGTTCATATTGTCCGGTTACAAACCTCCTTAGGTTGCTGTGGGCGGAATCGATCAGGTGGCCCATGACCTCGATTCGGCTCCATTTGTCTGAACGGGGTTTCGCGCGAAAATCCACTTCAGACATTCTGTTAAGTTTTGTCAGGAACCCGGAAACCGTCCGGTTCAAATCGTCCACGATGGATTTCATTTCGTTGGTCATACGATCTCCCACTTTCCGTTTGAGTCCTTGGCGTAGGTGAGGCCATTGCTCATCTGGTGCAGCGTTCGGCCCGTTGCGTCCTTCGTCTGCACTTTCTCATACACCCGCACACCGTTATTTTCTTTGGTAAGAAAGAGTATCAGTGCCTGAACTGACGGTGCGACGTCGCTCAGCCACTGGTCTTCTCCCTCCCGCATAAACGCCCTGCTCATCGCTTTCGTTCTCGTGGTCAGTTCTTCTTGATAAAATCGTTCATTTCCTGCTGCTCGTGGGTAAACTTGAGTTCGTCCACCAGCTTGTAGTAGTTCGACTTATCCGTGCATTTCGGATACAGTTTCTTGAACATGGCAATCTTCTCTTCGCCGAACGGGGCCGTCTGTGAAATACCACGTACCTGCTCCGTGGAAAAGCATTTGTCCTTGGCCAGCACATCCACAACCGACAGTCGTTCGTCGGAAAAGTGTTTGGCTTTCAGCGTATTGAGGGCGGCCTTGAAATCCGCATCGCTTACGTTGCACGGCGGTGGCGGCGGCATAAGATACTCGCTGGCGTAGCTGGTCCATTTCGATTTCATGGCGGCGGTAGGAAATGCGGCCGCGGCGGAGGCATAATGTTCCGGGTCGTACAAAGAGGGGAATACGGTAGTCAGTGTGTTCATCCGCACGCTCTCTGATTTGATCATCGACACCAACTTCATGGCCTGTTCAAGATCGAGGCACTGTTCGTTGGCGGCGTTCTGGATAGCCACCTGTTTGGATTCGTCTGTCGGCTGTGAGGTCAACGAGCTCGCCAGCGCATTGAAATCTTCCAGGGAAGCGACCGGCCCAGTGCAGCCTTTGCTGCCGGTGTAATTGGCGCTGACCGGGTAGGCCCACTTGGGGAACGTCACCGGCTTGGGTGCAGGCGGAGTGACAACGGGGGGTGTAACAGTCGGGGGTTCAGAAATGGGAGCATTGCCAGGGGCCCAGCCTAAGACAAAATCGTGGAGCCGGATGACATTGGCATAGGAGGTGAAGGCGTCATACACTTCATAGTAGTTTTGACGGTCATAGATCCGGGGATAAGCCGACCGGCAGAATGTGAAGCGGTCATTGTCATTGCCAAACAGCTGGGCGAGGGTTCTCGCCTGGGCCGCCGTCACGCAATTTGAATTCACAAACTCAACGGCCTTCGTGAGTTTGTTTTGGGGCACTTGCTGTATGGCGATCTGATTAAATGCCGCCTGGAAATCGGAGTTACTTGCGGGGTAGCCGCATTGAGCGCCGGCGGTGAAGTATAATAGAATGAGTGAGCAGGACAGAACGAACTTCATGACACGGGGTTTGGGTTTGGACAAATTAGTCAGAAATGACCAAACAAAGAAAATGCCAAACCTCGCCTGTTGCTTACGCCTTGTCGTTCTTGCGAATATACAGGATGTATGAGAGGATCATCACAAAAGCAAACCACCCCAAAGCAAACCCGTGAAGATTCTTTTCTGGAAACCGCCCCAGGTAATTCAACAGCCCGTAATTGTAGGGAAAGACAAACGCGAACTCCCACGAGAGCATCACGAGCGTGGTGACCAGGAACAGCAGACCCGTACCCACGGCCACAAGGAAATTCCGGAACAGCAAGGAAAGCCCAAACTGGATGGCCACGATGGGAAGGCTGTCTATAAAGAAATACGCGCTTTGCGTGATGAAGTGTGACCAGGGGAACGGCTCAGTTGGAAAAGAAACGGTCGGCAATACTGCCGAAGTAACGACGGCGGAAAGAAAGATGGCGACGTTGAAAAGAATGAAGAGTTGCACCTGGAGCGCCATGAGCACGAGAAACTTACTGACGAATACTACGGTCAACGGCTGTGGCGTCGTGTGCAGTTGTTTCCATGCGTTGTTTTTATACTCCAGCTGGGTAACCAGTGTTACCGCCAAAATGATGCCCATGGGCAGGAGCAGCGCGAGCATCGACTGCCATGAGTTCTTGAAATAAGCCTCCCAGAAATCAGGCGCCGCAAACTGGGCCGGTACTTTTGCCGGGCGGAGGATCTGCGTCAGTGTGATGATAGAGGGTGTGAACAGGGCCCCCACCAGGACGAGCCAGGAAGCAAGACTTCCTTTTCGCTTCAGCCACTCGCTTTGCAGACTATGAATGAGTAAGGTCATGATCAGTTATTCACGAGGTTCATGAAAATGGTTTCCAGGTCATTCTTGCGGCTGGTCACTTCATAAACTCCAATGTCGCGCAGAACAAGTTGGCGGGTAATCTCAACGAGCCGCTCTTGTGGAAGGGCGGGTATAACGACATAGCCATTTTCTCGACGGGCATCGATGTGACATTCTACCAGGAAGCGGAGCGTAAGATCGGGTTCGGTTGTACCGAGAACCACGGTGCTGCTGCGGTGCTGTTGTTGCTCGAGTTCATGAAACTTGCCCTGGAACATCACCCTGCCTTTATGAATGATGCCCACATGGGTTACCAGCTTTTCAATTTCCGCAAGAAGGTGACTGGAGATAATAACCGTGATGCCGTCTTGCTGGCTGAGCCGTTTCAGCAGTTCACGCATTTCGATGATGCCATTGGGATCCAGGCCGTTGGTCGGCTCATCAAGTATCAGCATCTCGGGAGCGTGCAGCAGGGCCATGGCGATGGCCAGGCGCTGGCGCATGCCGAGGCTGAATTGGCCTGCCTTCTTCTGACCGGTGGCCGCCAGTCCCACCAGCGTGAGTACCTCGTCGATTCGCGGGGCCGGGCATTGGTAGATGCGCTGGAGAATTTTCAGGTTTTCCCTCGCCGTCAGGTGACTGTAAAGGGAGGGAGATTCAATAAGGGAGCCAACTCGCCGGAGTGTTTCCAGCCGGTTCTTGTCGAACGGTTTGCCAAAGAAGTGAACGCTTCCCCGTTGATTTCGCAGGAGTCCGAGCGCCAGCTTGAGGGTGGTCGTCTTCCCGGCGCCATTCGGACCCAGGAACCCGTAAAGGCTTCCCCGCGGTACCTGTAGATTAATGTTATCCAGTACTTTATCCTTACCAAAGTAGTACGTCAACGAGGTGGTCTCCAGGGCAAACATGCGGCTATGACGATGCGGAAGGTAAAATGTTACAGTGGAGATGCACCTGATTGCACAAACCCGGCACGGAAGAGGTCATGTTTAGATAACTTTGGTGCTCATAACAGGACCTGAAGATGATTACAAAATCCTACGCTGCTCACGGGCCAACCGAGAAACTGGCGCCCTATACTTTCGAACGTCGTGAACCTCGCGCCAACGATGTGGTGATCGAAATCTTGTACTGCGGCGTTTGCCACAGTGACCTTCACCAGGTTCGCGATGAGTGGGGCGGTCACTTTACCCGATGGTGCCCGGCCATGAGATCGTGGGGAAAGTCACCCGTGTTGGCTCCTCCGTAACGCGGTTTAAACCCGGGGACCTTGCCGGGGTCGGCGTGTTGATCGACTCCTGTCGGAAATGTAAGCCGTGCCGGGAAGGGCTGGAGAATTATTGTGTGGAAGGGATGACCGGTACCTACAACGCCTATGAGCGCGACGGCAAAACCCTGGCGCAGGGAGGATATTCAAATCAGATTGTGACCGACGAGAACTATGTGCTGCATATTTCTCCCCGGCTGGACCTCAAGGCAGTTGCACCTCTACTTTGTGCGGGCATCACTACCTATTCACCCTTGCGGTATGTCAAAGTAAGTCCGGGAATGAAGGTGGGCGTGATCGGCCTCGGCGGACTGGGTCACATGGGGCTGAAGTTTGCCGTTTCATTTGGTGCAGACGTCTCCCTGATTACAACCTCAAAATCCAAGGAAGCCGATGCAAGAAGGCTGGGAGCCAAGGAGGTCATCCTTTCGACGGACAAGGCCATGATGAAAAGTTACGACAGTCAGTTTGATGTGCTGTTGAACACGTTGTCGGCCAACCATTCTTATTCCACCTACTTACGCTTGCTGGGCCTCAACGGCGTGATGATCAACGTTGGGCTTCCCACTGCGGCGGGTGAGGTGCAGCCTTTTGCCCTGTTGAAAAACCGCCGCAGCATCATGGGCTCCGGTGTCGGTGGCATCAAAGAAACCCAGGAGATGCTGGACTATTGTGCCGAGAAGAACATCGTGGCTGATGTCGAAGTAATCCCTATCCAGCAAATCAATGAGGCCTACGAGCGCATGCTGAAAAGCGATGTGCGCTACCGGTTTGTTATCGATCTGAAGTCCTTGCAACCCTAAAACCTGCCTTTTCCGGGCCTGTGATGCCTCCGAAAGCCTTTCGGCAGGGTCCTGTTCTTTTTTTCTTTTTGATGCAACTTCTGTCGCTGAAAGGCGTAATATTGCAATGATATCAATTTAATATCATTCGATATGAGTAACGAAAAAGCGTATTCCCCGATGTCCGGCTACCTCATGTTGGTGGTCGTGTTGGGCCTGTTCTTCGTCGGTTTGGGCGGTATTCTGGCCGTTCGCAACCCACAATTTGCCTGGCTGCTGGCCCTGTCTGTGCTGCTCATGCCCGGCTTCTTTTTTCTGAACCCGAACACTTCCGTCGTCCTCGTTCTCTTTGGTGATTACAAGGGAACTGTTAAAGACAGCGGGTTCTTCTGGGTCAACCCTTTCTTCATGCGGAAGCGGATTTCCTTGCGCGCCCGGAACTTTGACAGTGAAAAAATCAAGGTCAATGACAAGGTTGGAAACCCGATCCAAATCGGCGTCATCCTGGTTTGGCAGGTGAAGGATACGTTCAAGGCCGCTTTTGAAGTGGACAATTATGAGAATTTTGTTCGCATCCAGAGTGACGCGGCCGTCCGCACCCTTGCGGGCATGTATCCTTACGACAACTTCGACAACGAGAATGAAATGACGCTCCGCTCGGGCCATGGCGAAGTAAACCACGCCCTGGAGGAAACCCTTCGCAACCGCCTCGATATTGCCGGAATCTATGTCATCGAAGCGCGCATTGGCTACCTGGCCTATGCTCCCGAAATTGCCGGTGCCATGCTGCGTAGACAGCAGGCCGCTGCGGTTGTCGCTGCGCGCTACAAGATTGTGGAGGGCGCGGTGAGTATGGTGCAGATGGCCCTCGATCACCTGTCTAAGCAAAACATCATTGACCTTGACGAAGAGCGCAAGGCCGCCATGGTAAGCAACCTCATGGTCGTGTTGTGTGGCGACAAGGATGTCAATCCTGTGGTCAATACCGGTACCTTGACTCCCTGACCGATGTCCGTGCCCTTTTATGAGGAGCGACAAACCAACCCTCCCTGGATGGGGTGGCTGTTGGTTTTTTTTGGCGTAGCGATCCTGGGCATCTTGTTGGTGGTATTTATCACCAAGTACGAAGAATCCGCCGGGATGTGGACTGAGGACCTAAGCGGATTGGTCGGCGCCGCAGCCGGATCCTCTATCGCGATGGCTGTGGCTGCAGCGCTGGTATTCAGCGCGCACCTTAGCGTTTCGGTCTCATCGGAAGGCATTACATATACCTTTGTTCCATCCTTTTGGAAGCCGAAGAAAGTGTCTCCTGAGTCTATCGAGCTCTTTCAAATCAGGAAGATGGGCTTGTCGGAGTATATGGCATCCGGGGGCAGAAGGCGCAGGATTTCGTCTTTGCGCGGGAATAAGGAAGTCTGCATCATCCACAGTTTCACCGTCGCTGACCTGACCCTGGTCGGCGGACGTAAGCTGCTGCTGGGAACCCGTAACCCGGATGGCTTTTTGTGGGCGCTGAAGAAACTCAAAGGCACGCAGTAATGGCTCAGAAAAAACCGTTTGTTCTCCGTCTCGATCCTGAGGTACTCAGAGCCGTTGAAAAATGGGCCGCGGACGAATTCCGGAGTACCAATGGACAACTGGAATGGATTGTTCAACAGGCCTTGAAAGAATCGGGGAGAGCAAAAAAACAGAAATCAGGATAAGCCTGGCACTTACTTATTGCTGTACACTTTCACCACATGTTTGTAGGAATCCGTGATGAGTTTCTTCAGTGTAGGCTGGTGTAGTCCCTCGAGGGTCTTCAGGTGCAGGCAAACGCCTTTGGCTTTGTGCTTGCCCAATTTCTCCAGCAACGCTTCTTTGCCTTTGAATCCGCCCATCAGGTAGAGGGTGATGTTGTCCTTGCGGGGTGAGAAAGCCAGCTTGGGCCAGTCGCCGGTTTTGCCGCTGGAATAGACGTAGCGGTATTGACCGAAGCCGATAATGGATGTACCCCACATGACCGGTGGCGCACCGGCGATGGAGCTCATGATCTTGACGAGCGCGCGGCAATCGTCTCGAATACTTTCACTTTTCTGGGCATCGATGAACTTGTCAACGCTCGCCGCGGTGGGTTTGGTTTTGGGTTCGGCCATTCTCTTGAAACCCGAAGATAGTAATTGCTGCGTTATTGGCCGTTAGCTGTTGGCCTTTGGCTGTTGGCCTTTAGCTGTTGGCCTTTAGCTGTTGGCCTTTAGCTGTTGGCCTTTAGCTTTTTGCTTCTCACAGTTGTCAATAGCCAATAGCCAATTCGCCAACGGCCAATGGCCAAATGGCTAATAGCTAATCCCCTACTCTGAATAGTCGAGGGGATCGGTTGGCTTGCTGAGGCGGTGGACCTGGATCAGCTCGTAGACGATCAAACCGTAGTGGTACCATACGCCGACCATCAGGATGATGAACGTAACAACCATCCAGAGGGGAGCATCGGGACTCCACAGGGTGCGGGGTTGTTTTGATGCCGGCGCATCTGTTTTGACACCCCAGGCTGCCGGAGTTGCTGCTTCGGCATTGGCAAATGTTTCGTGTTCTTCAATGCGGGCAATGATCGTCAACTCGCCTTGGGTGCCCCCGGGAAGGTCGGTGGGGAATTTCAACTCGCCATAGCCGTCTTCATCGGTGGTAATGTCGCCGATGGGGAGGAGGCTGAACATGCGTGGCACATAAATCTTCACTTCGCCTTCGGAGAAGGGAACGGATTCGCCTTTCTCATTCCATGAATTGACGGCAACGGTGACTGTGTTCACCGAGTCAATGGTTTCTGCCTTGAGTGCGATGGCCACTTCGGCTACTTCCAGCGATGCCTCATTCTTCAGGAACTTATCATCGCCGGCAAAAGCGGCACTGAACGTAAACGTATGTCCGGCTTTGCGCAGGTCATTGAAGTTGCCGCCTTTCAATTCAGCGACACCTGCGCCATTGGTGGTTGCTTCGCCCAGCGCAATTTGTTGACTGCCGGATGAACCGGAAAATTTGATAACAATACCTTTCACCGGCTCGCTGTTCTCCTCGTCGGTGATGGTGGCCTTGAGGTCAACTCCCTGGTCACCCTTTTGCGTGGCCACGAGTTCCATGGAGATTGCCAACGCATCCTGCGCCCACGATTTGGGTTGGATAAAGGCAGCGAGAAAAATGAAGATCAATAGCTTTTTCATGACACGGCAGGTTGAGGGTTGGTGGTGGCAGTCGCCGCTTTCTTTTCTTTCTCAATGAGCTCCGATGTTTCCCATACCGGTATAATCGGTACAAACTTGGAGGCCAGCTTGAACAGGATCATGAACATGGCGATTCCCGCAAGCGTCAGCGACCACTCCACCCAGGTTGCTGTATAGTGAATGTACTCGGGGCGTGTGTCCTGCACCGGCAGGAGCGGAGTCTCCAATGTAGGCACGATGATCAGGTAACGCTTGAACCACATCGCGATGACCAGCAGCGCCGAGGAGAAGGTGATGGTATTGATGGAGCGAAACTTCGGAATCCCGATAAGGATGATCGGCAACAGGATGCCGGCGAAGTTCGCGAAGTAGAACATCCAGCCGTATTGGTTGATGTCCATCAGTTTGTGGATTACTTCGGCGTTCCATTTCTCCGACGTGTACCAATCGGTTAGATACTCGGAGAAGGTGAAATATCCGTACCCGGCTGCCAGGGCAACAATGATATACCCGATGTACACAAAGTGCCGTTCCTCGATGTAGTTCTCCAGCTTATGCAGTTTGCGGAAAGCATACATGAGGAGTACCATTACGCCGGTGCCGGTGTAGATGGCGGCCAACACGAAATACGGGCCAAAGATGGTGCTGTGCCATCCCGGACGCAGCGTCATGCCGAAAATCCAGGAAAGTACGGAGCTGACAATGATTACGGTGGGTATCAGCAGCAGTGACAATACATTCAGGGCGAGGTTCAGATCACGCCGCTGCATGCGCGTGTTGATGAAGCCGGCTGACATGAACAGGTAAAGTTTCTTCCTCCACGGGGCCATAGGTTCTTCCGAACGCGACAGCAGGGCGAAGTCACGGATGGCCAGCAGGTAAAGGAAAAGGATTCCACCGACTAGGAACGTCATTACCGCCACTACGTCCCAAACAATCGGGGACTGCAGTCGGGGATACATGAAGAGGTAGTAAAGGCGATCCAGCCGGCCAATGCATAACAGGATGTACAGGGGGCCGATGATCACCGAGATAACGGTCATCAACGCAGCGATGCGCATCAAGGGTTTGCGCCACTCGGCATTGAAGAGGTGCAGAAATCCACCCAGGATGGCGCCTGTATAACCGATGCCGATGAAGAAAATGAAGTTGACGATATAAACGCCCCAGATCACATTGTCGCGCATGCCGGTAACGACGTGCCCTTCGGTGATTTGAACGTATAGCGCATAGAGTCCTACGAGGAAAAGTATTCCCCAGAAGGACAGCCACAGGATCTCCCTCGTGGTCCAGCGGGAAAGCTGGGGGGTGAACTCCTTTAAAAGCGCCTTGGATGTTTTCTCGAGATTCATAACTCAATTATTGAACGTCTTTGAAACGGGCCTTTTGTTCGTCGGTAAGATTCTTGAAGCCGCGTTCTACGGGGAACATCCGTGTCGACGGAGGCAGGTAGTAAACACGGGGCTTCGTGCCCAACTCTTCCATAAAGCGGTAGCCGGCTTTGTCTTTGAGCAACTGGCTGAAACGCACCGTCTCCGAACCGTTAGTCACGGTGTCTTCATTTTCATCGCCAAAGTAGAACACGCCGTTGGGACAAGCTGTAACGCAGTCCGGCAGTTTGCCTTCGCGCACCTTGTCGGGACAGAAGTCGCATTTTTCTACGGTGCTGTGTTTGCTCGGGGTGCTGGTCTCGGGTGAGTAGGGAGGACAGGACGTGGGTTCAATCACTTCCGGTTCGCCCCAGTTGAAAACGCGCGTGGAGTAAGGGCAACCGGCCATGCAGAACTTGCACCCGATGCACCGCTCGTTGTCGATAAGCACCAGGCCGTCGGATCGTTTGAAGGTGGCGTCCACCGGGCAGACTTTTACGCATGGCGGGTTGTCGCAGTGGAAGCAGGTTTTGGGAAACCAGTAGGGAGCGGCATGGTCGGTGTCTTTCATCAGCTTGACCTGGAGCCATTCCTTGTCTTCCGGGATATGGTGCATCTTCTGGCATGCGGTAACGCACTTGCGCGCATTGCGGCATTTACCCAGGTCAATCACCATCACAAATTTCCGACCTTCGATTCCTTCGCGGCCCGTGATGTTCTTGGCCATCAGGTCGGCGTGATCGTGGGTTTCGAGTTTCAGTTCGGCGGAATCCACTTCGACGATTTCTCCATCGGGAGAGAGCAGTTTCACCGTCTTCTTTTCAGTCGGCTCTCCCAGCAGTTTCGTTGCACCTGCAACAGTTGCCAGGCCTAACGCGAGCCCTGTTCGTATGAAATTCCTGCGTTTCGTGTTTTCCTTGTCCATGACCTTCTGTGGTTGATGGTAAATGATTCAGGCTTACCCTTTCTGGGTGCGCCACTCCAGGATGTCTTTTGACTTCGCTTTCTTTTTGGGTGCGTTGGCCAGTGCGGCTTTGCTGACTTCCACCAGCTTGCCGTCGGGCGTGAGCATCTTCACGGTTTCTCCTTTGGGTGCCGCGTCTGCTGCCAGCGGGGCTGCCGTGGCCGCCGCTGCTGCCAGCAGGCTCTTCTTAAGAAAATCTCTGCGGCTGCTCGATGTTTCTTTCATGGCCATGGAAATTTATAAGTTCCAGAGTCGGGTGATGTTGAAACCCATGAGGAACTGTTGATCACCCCATTTCAATTGGTTGTACATCACGTTTTGCTGGGGTAGAATTCCCTGGTAGTTGCTGAAGAAGATCTGGAAGGCGTGGCCGCTCGTGGCAATTTCCCAGACGACTGCCAGGCCGGGTACCGGGTTCAGTTTACTGTCGGTATGACTGGACAGTGGCTGTACGTAGTTGATCATGATGGACGACTGTGCCGAAAACTTGTAGCGTGCTGCCACGCCGACGGCCAGCATGTCATTCTTGTACAAGCTATCCACGGCATTGAAGTGAGTAAAGCTTGGGCTCACCTGTACGGAGATTTTTGAATTAATCCGCCGCGCAATGATCAGTTCGTTATAGAACGACGCGCGGTGAGTATTCTCCTTGTAGTTTCCGGCTTGTGAATTGTACACCACGTTGCCGAAGTAGCTGATGCTGACCGGCATCTTGTCGTCTTTGGTCTGTTTAAAGATGGCGTATTTAGCGTTGAGGTCAATGGCCATCTTGTTACGGGTGAGGCCGACGCCTAAGGCCAAGCGATCGATCGGCGTATACGTAATGCCCATGCGGATGTTGGCGCCGGGCGCGTAAATGCCGAAGAAGTCCTTGACGCCGTTTTCTACCGGGCCAAAGCGGTGTTGAAAATCCCATTCCAGGGTCTTGGTTGATTGCACCACCACCGACTGCATCTCACCGAGGAGAGCGCTTTCGAATGCCGGGCGGGCATATTCTTTGGTTGGCATCTTGGCTGCCTCCTCGTCTTGTCCGAAGACCGGAAGCGTCAGCGTGGCGGCGATCAGGAAGAAGGTGCACTTCACGATCACGGGGAAGTTGTTCGTTTTCATATCGTTTTGAGTCGCGTTAGGTTAACAGTTAATTATCAAGAGCTCCTTGTTGAATCCACTTCAGGATAAGGTCGGCGTCGCCGGCCGCAGTAAATTTTGCCATGGAGCCGGTATGAACCTTAATATATAGTGTACTCTGGTCCGGCACATCGGTGTCGACGAGGCCGTACGTGATGAGCTCGCTATATGCGGTGGTCGGGCTCAGGTTGGGTTTGATGCCGCCTGCGGTATGACAGCCCGTGTTGTCGCAGCGCGCGTCGAAAATCGGAAGGATGTTTACGCTGAACTTGACCGAGTCGGGTACCACAACAGGCTCCACCGGGTTTTCATAGTAGGTGCAGGAAGAAACGCCGAGGGCGATCGCCACTGCTGCTATGAGGAAGATGACAATTTTTTTCATGGCGATTACGGTTTGAAAGTGAGCGTCTGGTTATTGCTGCCAACCTGGTTGATCAGGTCGTTGTCGCGCACGGAGAAATTGAACGAGTATGTCACCGTGGCTGGGTTGAGAACGATGTCATCCGTTTGGTTGGTGTTGAGTGCGCGGATGAGCAGGACCTGGTACTTCTTGTTGTACTTGGGTATGTTGGCGATGACCGTGTTGGAAACGGCATGGATATCGGAACTGCTGCCAGTCGGATTTTGGAGATAGTAACCGGGGATTCCGCTGAAGCCGCGAAGGCGGGCAAACAGGTTGGCGCGGTCCGTTTCGGCGGCCGGGTAGTGCACGGCGCCTTCATGGTTGCCGCTGGGCGCAAAGGCGTCAAGCCCGGCGCGTGTCCAACGGTTGAATTGTCCGGGGAAGTTGAGTTTGATACCGGTTGCATAGCCGGCGGGTGTTCCTTCGCCATCGCCGGTCGGACCATGACAAGGAGCGCATTCAGTCTGATAGTAGGTGTTTCCGGCCACAACATCGCCGGCGAATGTTTTTTTCTTGAGCAGGTAGAAACCGGGATCCAGTACTGTTGCGCCGCCCGGGTTGCGTGTAACGCTCTGCTCGGTGTCGTCCCATTCGTATTGGGGACCGCCGCGGTTGTCGCTGACCGCATTGCGAACGTACATCAGGTTTCCGGCATCGTTCGTGGCGCCGGAACCGTTATCGATCATGTCAATGGCATAGCCCAGGGGTTCCGACAAGGCAAACGACCAGTTCCAAACGTCGCGCTTGCTGCTTCCCATGTCGAAAGAGATCAGGAAGTTGTCGTCGCCGCGCTGGCTGGTCCAGCCTGTGGTCGAGCCGGCCTTATTGGGATCGGAGGGACCGTTATAGATCCAGTTGCTGTTGGACATATTATATAAGGTGTCCATCCAGGTTACTAAAATATACAGGCTATCGGCCGTGTAGGCTGCCTGCATTTTCACGCGGGGATCCTTGCCGCTGTTATAGGTGGTGAGGCCGCCGTAGGTGCCACTCATGTTGTAAAGTCCGTCGGCGGATTGCACCTGTGCGGTCACCTGGTTCTGGACAGTCAGGGGAAGATAATCGGCAGTCTTCCAGTAGCTGTCGGTGATTTTTCTTGGGGCGGTTGTCACATGCTTGGCCTCAAGGGTCGTCGTGGGATCGGATTTTTCCTGCACCGGGGGTTTCACCGGTTCGTTTTCATAGTATGTGCAACCGGTCATCAGGAGGCACAGCAGGGTTATGCGAAACGTATTCATACAAATATGAGGTTATGCGATGTGTAAAAGATACTGAAAAAAAGGGGGTCGTTCGACCCCCTTTTCAGGCCTTAAGGATCAAAGATCTTTGTAGGCGATGATGCTGATCTGCATCCGTACGATGGCGTCGTTCAAGCTGGTGGAAGTGATGCCCCATTTGTTCTTGGCATCCATGAGGAACTTGCCTTCCAGGCTCCAATACCGGCGGTTCGGGTTAGCGGCTGTGTTGGTCCAGCAGGGAACTTGTTTGAACCACATTTCGATGGGAACGGTGAAGCCGTGGAACACCAGGTTTCCTTTGGCTACATAGCCGTCGCCAAGTTTGGCAATGGAGGTAGCGGTGAAGGAGGCGTAGCGGGTAGAACCTGTAATAACTTGTGGTACTGCATCGGTAGGAGCTACAGCGGCATCGGTAACTACACCAAACGTGCTGTTAATAATGCAGCCATATTCAGTAAACTGGGTGAGCGGGTTGAAGGGCGGGGTATCTTGTACAGTTGTGCGCGGGTCGCGGCCACCGGGGCTGCGGGTGTCAAAGCTGGTAAGGTCAACAATCACGTCAATAACGCCGGCTGTCGGGTTGGTAACGTCAAAGTTGATTTTGCATTTCTTGAGTTGGGCAAAGCCACCGAAGAAATCAGCTTCCTGTCCGCGGTAAGCAAATTCAAAGCCTACAGGGCTGTGCGTGTTGTCATAAGTCAATGCACCAACAGCATTCGCATAAGCTGTGCCATTCCAGTCGTAGTCGATGTTGATAGCATCCAGGTTGGCGCCGGTTTGACCTGCGTTAACCATTGCCAAATCTTTCGTCAGATCGGTGGTGCTCATAACTGCTTCAGTAGTCGAAGCGGTTGCAAAATGTAGTCCGTTCAACCGGCCACCGGTATTGGTGGGCTCTGCGTAGAAGGAAGCGGAAACCAGGTAAGTACCGGCGTCCAGTTTAGGGAAGCTGTACTTGCCGTTGGCATCTGTTACGGAGGAATAAACCGTTGAAGCTGGCGTGCTGAGAACAACGACTGCGCCCACAGCGTTGGTAGCGGTACCGGCTGCGTTCGTATAGGTTACTGTTCCTGACAAGGTGCCGAGAGTCGGAGCGGGTGTTGTTTTGGTCTCGCTGCATCGTACAACGGCCATAAACATCAACACCAACGTGATTAATGAGACTATTCTTACTGTTTTCATGGGACTTAGGTATTTAAGTTGGCGATCGAAATCAATGACCGAATGTACTACCCGACTCCAGGGTGGGTCATGACGCAAGTCAAAGCATGCCATGATAGTTGTCACCGCAAAAAATTGCCTGACAAAAACCTAAATATCAGTTAGTTACGAGCTACTTAAATGAAAACCGGATGACGGATTTCAAAAGAATCTCCGGCGTGGAAAGCGTCATTCCGGGCCGCTGGTATGCGACCTGCAACGCCGAAGTTCCGGTAAGTTCCGGCGGATGGGTATCCAACCGGTAGACATTGACGATATAATCCGGGATCGTATCCGACTTCGTGTAGAGATCAATAATCACCCGGTAGTCAGCACCGCCAAAGAGCGGCTTGTGCTCGTCGGAAATCAATTGATGCACCTGGGTGTGCGGGGGAAGCAGGCTGTCGAGCGGAACCTGCTCATCCAGTTCGAAGGCTTTATAATAAGGCCATGTGCGGCTGGAGCCGTATGTAAACGTGTATTTGTACTTGGGTATTTCCAGGTCGAGCAGTCTTTTGGCTTCCTCGCAATGAGGGCCCGGGTTGGGGCAGTTTACCTGGAAATAGAAACGCCGCGTGGTGGCATAACGGCCATCAGAAGACTGCCCCCCACAGCCGGCGACCAGGGCCAGCATGAGGGGGGCAGCAAAGCGCAACCAACTACGCCGTTTCAACGGAAGGGTTACTTCTTGAAGGAGCGCATGTAGTGCACTAACAGCCAACGATCATTGTCGTCAGCGATTTTCTTTTCGTACGCCGGCATATCGTCGCGGCCGAACGTGGTTTTGTAGAACAATTCACCATCGGCTTGCGCCTGGAAGGTGGCGGTTGAGAAGTCGCCGCACTTGGTGTCGAGTTCTTTGGATTTAGGGCCATCACCCAAACCGGCCTTGCCGTGGCAGGACTTGCAGTGCTTGTCGTAGAGCTGCTTGGCCATGTCCATGTCGTCCTTGGAGGCCTTAACGGGGTTCTCCATCTTCTTGTACTTGGCAGGAACTTCCCACGGCTGTTGGATGGTGGTGAAGCTGAAGGCGGTTAACAGGATGCCTGAAAAGAGGATCACTGTAAATGTATTGAGGGTTTTCATAACGCGGTTTTTGATATTAAAATAGAATCAAGGTTCGTGCCACTTTTCGATGCGGCGTTGAGTTAAAAATAGAGGTTCGGGAGGACTTTAAGAAATGATTTTAATCAGGCCTCGGGCTGTCAGTCTTCCCGTAGCGGCCGCTTCTTGATCATTCCTCCTTTAATGTCGTTGACACTGTTCTCAACAACGAACGCTTCCGGGTCGATTTTGGTGATTTCTGTCTTTAGCCGCTGCAATTCCAGGCGAGTCACCACGGAGAAGACTACATCAATGTCGTCGGTTCGGTGTCCTTTCTTGCCAAATCCGCTTTTCCCTTTCAGGATGGTGACGCCCCGCCCCAGTTTGTTGATGATGGCCTCCTTGATTTCATGGCTCTTGAACGATACAATCATGACGCTGGTGTACTCTTCGATGCCGTGCACCACAAAGTCGACGGTTTTCGACGCAACCAGATAGGTCAGGATGGCATAGAGCGCCGTCTCTATATTAATAATGTACGCGGCAATAGAGAAAATGAGAATGTTGAGAATCAAAATGACATCTCCGGCCGTCAGGGTGGTCTTGCGGCTGGAATAGATGGCCAGTACCTCGGTTCCGTCAATCACGCTGCCGCCCCGGATCGAGAGGCCGATGCCAACTCCAAGGAAGAACCCGCCGAAAACAGAGATCAATAGTTTATCGTTTGTGATGGTTGGAAATTGGATGAAGGCCAGCGCAAGAGCCAACAGGCTTATGGCCACCAGCGTTTTGAGCGCGAATGCCCGGGCCACTTGTGTGTAGGCAATCACAACAAAAGGCAAGTTGAACAGCACCACGAGGTAGGGGAGGTCAATGCCGAAAACAATATTTCCCAGCAGCGACAAACCCATCACCCCGCCATCCAGAAATTTGTTGGGAAGCAGGAAGCCACTCAGCCCAAAGCCCGCCGAGGCTACTCCCAGGAGAATGAAGAAGCCATCCTTGATGCCGTGTTCAAGGTCAATCCGCCGCAGACGGAGCGCTTGGAGTTGCTGATGACGATCACGAGTTGACACATCTAAAATTACTCAATCTATTCGATAGTGTCGGACAATTTGGGGACTAGTGAAACTGCTCTTCGTACCGGCTGTCAGCAAGGAACTTCTTAAAATCTTTAATGTTCAGGATGTCGTGAATGGCTTGCTGTTTGTCGCCGGCGTGCTCATAATACGAGCGTGTAATTTTGTACCCCATCCAATATCCAAGATCGTGCGGCCTTCCCTTGCTTCCGCTGTACAGCCATCCCTTATAATCCTTGCCGTCCATTTTTCCATGGAACTCTTCCCATAGCTCTTTCTCGCGCGGGTTGGCGTATTCATGGACGTAGCCGTTGATATGCTTTCCGGAAATCAGTTCGGCGATGAAGTCCGCACTGCCTTCTTTGATGCTCCCTTCCAACAGTGTGCGCCCGTCATAGTTCTGCTGAAAGTGCACCAGCTCATGGGCGACTACATGGGGAATCTGATCCACGGGCTTGATGACATCTTTTAACCAATCGTTCAGCTCTTCGGTAGGTGTCTGATCCGTGAGGCCGTACATATCTGCGCCGATGATCAGACCGTCTTTGGACGTTGTGCCGCCGGAGTTCAATGCACCCACGACGAAATACACGGGCGGAAAAATCGCCTCGGGGTAGAGTTGCTTGAGTTTCACCAGGCTTTGAATGATCATGTCTTTCATGCCCGCAATGCGTTCGGTGCTGGGACGGATGGACGCGTAATATTGCGGGTGGCTGCTCACCACCTTGGCGAGGTTCCGGGCATTTTCAATCCGACCTCGGGTAAATCCTTTTAGCCCCCGGGTTCCCAACTTGATATATTCACTGTCGAACGCCTCAGGCTTAAAGTTTGGTTTTGCCTTTTCAAAAGCCTGCCAGAAACGGGGAATATCTTCCGTGACGATCTCGGTGTTCAACGGCTCCCGATTTTGTGCACCTGCGAAAAAGGACAGGCAGGTTGCCAGGAGGAGGTAAACTGTCTTTCTCATCGGGTATGTTGGTTTCCTGTCAAAGACAATCGACGAATCAGGCCGTTGCACCCCGGCGCTTAAAAAGCTCAGTAGTTATTGTCCAGCTTTAAGGACTTTACGATTCGGTCGCGTACCGCCAGTCCATCCGCGTCTTGATCGCGATACACGACCAGCAAGTCGCGCACGACATACTTGTACTCCAATGAAATCCTCGTGAAGGCCAGCTTTCGGGAACCGATGGTGAAGGTGCCGTCAATGCGTTTGCCGGGCAGTTCGTTCAGGACCACGTCGGAACTGGTAAACCGGATGTCCTGCGCACCAAATTGTTGAGCATAGCCCTGAACGGATTGCTCCACGGCATTGGGATCGATATAAACATGGCGGTTGTAGTTGACGGTGGTGGCGATGAGCTTGAAGTCCCGGCCATCTTCATATACAAATCGTTGTTGATATTCAAAGAATTCACGCTCTTCCTCAGACGGCTTCCTGGATTCATTTTCCAGCGGTACCGGTGTCTCGATTTCAAGAAGCGGGTAGCCCAGCCTGACTGTTTTCCAATCCGCGCTCTTCAACGAGGCAAAATCGGTTGGTGCGTAGCGCACATATATCATCGGAAAGATCATCGCCAACAGGAAGGCGATGCCAAGGAAAATGGCCAGGTTACGGAACAGCTTGTTGGAGGGCTTGTCGTCACTCATAGCGGACTCGTTTTGCACATCATTAAAGCGGCGAATATACTATAAACGCCATAACGCAAGGAAGTGTCGACAGGCGAACCTCCGGAAGGGGACTAGTTAAACGAGGCAACTGCCGGGCAACCGAAGATCGCTCGGATTTTGCAAATTCTTTGCTACTTTACCCGGGCTAACCAAAACCCTCACCAGCTATGCTCCTTATTAAATCTTCCCTCATCTTGTTTTTTTCGCTGGGCCTATGGATGATTGAACCAGGCGACGATGCTCCGCAAACAGATAATGGACTCACCATCGACGCCAAGGTAAAGCCCATCATCGATGCCAAGTGCGTCGGCTGCCATAGTGCCGATTCCAAGAATGAAAAGGCCAAGGAGAAGCTGATCTGGGCCAACTTGTCGACGCTCGACAAGAAGGCGGCCGCCGCAGCCCTTGATGAAGTCGTTGAAGTGCTGGAAAAGGGCGAGATGCCCCCGGCGAAATTCCTCGAACGTTATCCGGACAAGAAGTTGACGGAGAAAGAAGCCAAGTCGCTCCGCAAATGGGCCGACAAGACCGCTAACAAAATGATGAAGTGACGTTGAGCAAGATACTTCGGTTCGGATCCATCGGCCTCGGCATCGTCCTGGTAATCATCCAGCTTGTGCCGAATGAGCTCCCGCCCGTGGAGCCACGCCCGGCAACTGACCTCCTGGCCAGCGGTGGTGTGCCCGAAGCAGTGGCCTCGATGCTGAAGACTTCCTGCTACGATTGTCATTCGGTTGAATCAACCTATCCCTGGTATTCCCGCGTCGCACCTTCATCATGGCTGGTGGCGAGCGACGTGCGGGAAGCACGGGAAGAACTCAACCTCTCGGAGTGGAAGAACCTTCCCAAACGAAAAAAGATCAAGAACCTGGAGAACATCAAGGATGAGGTTGGTGAAGGGCACATGCCGATGCCTATTTACCTCGTCTTGCACTGGGATGCCAAACTCACCGACGAACAGCGCAAGCAAATTGTCGATTGGGCAAACGCATACCAGGATCAAATCCTGTCAGAACCGGAACCGGAAGAAGAAGAGGATGAGGACAGTGATGATGAATCCTAGGGAATCGATCGGCCTCTACTGCTAATTACCTTTTTTGGAATTTCTCACCGCCGCCACCTCGGCTGGGGTCACTTTCTTCCCATGGTTTCCAAAGTTGGTGCGGATAAAACTGATGACCTCCGCCAACTCGGCATCGGATAGAAACGCAAACGAAGGCATCACCTGGTTGTAGGCCTCTCCATTGACGAGGATTTCTCCCTGCTGGCCATTTAACACAGTTTCAATCAACCGAACTGTCGGCCCGTTTACCCAGTCCGAATTGGCAATCGGCGGAAATCGAAAAGGCTCGCCCATGCCGCTGTCCATGTGACAGCCCGTACAGTGGGTGATGTAGATGGCGGTGGCGTCAAGAGGTTTCTTGAGCAGGAGATTGTCGGCTTTCTCATCAGGTGTCTTGATGTAGCTGCGGGACTTCCTGGCTTCCATCTCCGCGAGCTGCGCGTTGCCGAAAGCTGCAGGATCACCTTGGTAGACTACTCTCCATATCTTTCCTTTCCGCGACTCCGATATATATAAGGAGCCGTCGGGGCCTTCGGCTAAACCCATGGGCCGGTATTTTGCGTCGCTCATTGTGGCGATTGTGTCGACACCGGCGAACCCGTCGGCAAAGACTTCCCAGTCGCCGGTCGGCTGGCCGTTGACAAAAGGGACAAAGGCCACGATGTAGCCGGCCTGGGGATAAGGTCCCCGGTTGGTCGAGCCGTGAAAAGCAACAAATGCGCCATCGCGGTAACGTGCGGGAAATTGATCTCCCTGATAAAAGAGCATGTCGTTGGGTGCCCAGTGGGCGGGAAATCCCATCAAAGGGTCAGTGAATTTCCCTTCGGGAGTTTTCTTTCCATCTCCTCCGTATTCCGGGGCGAGAATGCGTTTATTCTGAAATGAATCGAAGTAGGTGTAAGGCCATCCGAAGTCGTCTCCTTCTTTGATCCGGATAAATTCCTCCGCGGGCAGTACCGTATTCATCCAAGGTGTGAAATGCTCCGGATCATGACCATAGAGATAGTCCCGCCCATGGGTGACGGCATAAAGACGATGATCGGTTGTATTCCACGAAAGAGCGACAACACTTCTCAGGCCGGTGGCAAACCGCTTTCCGTCGCCCTGCGACTGACCGGGCTCGTCAGCGTCAAAACGCCAGATGCCGGCCTGGTCGCCCAACTCGGGGCAAGGGTTCAGGCCCTTCACGCCGACAACGGATGTTCCTGTCGTGGTGTTCCAGTCTTCGCACACATTCGTCGGTGCGCTGAACGTCATGTACATGCCGCCGTCTTCATCGAAGGCAAGGGACTTCGCATTGTGCCATTGCAGCGGATGGTGGTCGCGAACAATTACTTCCGGTTTGCCGGTTGGAATAAGTTCAGGCGGGGTGAGCTTTTGACGATAGACCACCAGCTCTGAACTGAAATAGAGGTAGCCATCATGGATGCGCATTTCGGTCGCGAACGGGCCGTCGTTGGGATAATCGCCAAACCGTTGGATGATATCCGCTTTCCCGTCACCGGTGGTGTCACGCAAAGCGACGTTGCCCTGGGTGCCTGTAGCGATACGAAACTTCGCATAGATGTCGCCGCTCTCACTCACGGCAATGTGGCGGGTAGGTCCCACACTGTCGGCGACAACCAGCGCGCCAAAGCCTTGCGGCAGGATCAGCCCGCCATTGTCCGCATCAGGATTGGGAACAACCTGCGTCTTCGGGGTTTGACAACCCATGAAGACCGTCAACAGAGAAAGAAGGAAAAGCTGCCTTGCGTGCATGATCACAACCTGGCGTCGAAGTTAAACAATACAAGGTCAACGGCGGATGTCATTTCATTGCGCGGCTGTGCCCGGAACCAGCTTCATCTTCAGGATGGGGTACGGTTTATCTTCGAGATCGCGCTCAAGACGGTCATAGGTTTCAAAACCGAATCCCTTGTAGAATTCCACGGCCCGGGTATTTTGCTCATTGACATCGACGCGTTCGGCACCATGATCGTGGAGGGCAAACAATAGCAGTGTCTTTCCGTGACCTTGCCCGATGTACCGTGGATCCACAAAAAGCATTTCTATTTTTTGATCACAGATTCCGATGAATCCAATCACGGCATCTCTTTCCATCAGGCAATACACGGGAAATGCGTGAAAATCAATCCGGGTCACTACACGTTTGTAGTGGTCGATGTCACGCGGGTCAAGAAAATGGTGTGTAGACCGTACGGACCGCTCCCACACGTCAACCACCTGGGCGTTGAATTGATCTTCGTAAAGTTTTAGCGTATGGGTTACCGCCTTTGTGATCGACATGGCCAAACATACTCAATTTTGCCAGAATCACGGGCCTCATGCAAGCCTGCACGGGTAAGCACGATAGCTTATTACTTAGCCCACTTGAGCCTTAAGCTGTTGCTAACCACGCTTACACTGCTTAGTGCCATCGCTGCTCCTGCGATCATCGGATTCAACAGGAAGCCGGTGAACGGATACAGCACGCCCGCGGCAAGTGGAATCCCGATGATGTTGTAGATGAATGCCCAGAACAAATTCTGACGAATGGTCGCCACGGTCTGACGCGACAATCGGATGGCATCCGGCAGTTTGGTGAGATCGGAGGATATGATGGTCATTTTCGCCACGTCCATGGCAATGTCGCTGCCTTTTCCCATGGCCACACTGACGTCCGCCTGTGCAAGCGCTGTGCTGTCGTTGATTCCGTCGCCGACCATGGCCACCGTCTTTCCGGAAGCTTGCAACTGCCGGACGTATGCTGCTTTTCCTTCCGGAAGCACCTCCGCCTGGTAATGTGAGATGCCAACGGCCTGTGCAATCAATTTAGCTGTCGATGCGGAATCGCCGGTAAGCATGTGCACCTCTATTCCGGCCTGCTGAAGCTGACGTACGGCCTCCACCGACGTCTGTTTTACCCGGTCTGCGATGGCGGCCACGGCCAGTGCTTTGGTTGAATCGGCAAACCATACCACCGTCCTGGATTCCGCCGCCCAGGTCGCCGCATCGGTCGCCAGGGTGTTGTCAATGGAGATGTTGTTTTCATCCATCAACGAAATGCTTCCTGCATAGTAAGTCTTGCCGGCCACCAGTCCCTTGACGCCTTTGCCGGTTATGCTCACAAATTCGGCAACGGGAAGGAGTGAGGCTCCTGTAAGAAAGGTCACCATGGCTTCAGCCAGCGGATGCTCGGACTGCTTCTCCAAACTGAACAGCGCCGACTTTTCGTTATCGGTGCCGTTTAGCCAGGTCAAGTGGGTAACCACGGGTTTACCTTCGGTAATTGTTCCGGTCTTGTCGAGGACCACCACGTTCACCTTGCGCGCCAGTTCGAGACTCTCTGCATCCTTGATGAGGATGCCGCGTTCGGCTCCTTTACCCACACCCACCATGATCGCGGTTGGCGTTGCAAGACCCAGTGCGCACGGACAAGCGATCACCAGCACGGTTACCAAGGCGAGCAGGCCTTGGGTGAATCCGTTGTCGCCGCCCAGGAAGTACCACGCGGCAAAGGAGATGATGGCGATCAGTATAACGACCGGGACAAATATTCCGGCTATCGTGTCCACCAGCTTCTGTACCGGTGCCTTGCTTCCTTGGGCATCCTGGACTGTCCGGATGATCTGTGCCAGCAAGGTCTCAGCGCCCACTTTATCGGCGCGGTACTGGAAGCTTCCCTTTTGGTTGATCGTGCCGGCAAAGACCTTGGTACCTTCGTTCTTCAGTACGGCCACCGGCTCACCGGTCAGCATGCTCTCATCCACATACGAACTGCCGCTGATGACTTGACCGTCGACCGCAATTTTCTCACCGGGCTTCACCAGGAGGTTGTCGCCGGGATTCACCCGTTCGATTGGAATCTCCATCGAGTGCCCGCCTTCGTGCACGATCGTCACGGTCTTTGGCTGCAGGCCCATGAGTTTCTTGATCGCAAAAGATGTGTTGCCCTTGGCCCGTTCTTCCAGGAGCTTGCCCAGCAAGATGAAAGCAATCACCACCGAAGCCGCCTCGAAGTACACGTGACCGTGAAGCCCCCGGGCATGCCAGAATTGCGGGTATACCGTGTTGAACACGCTGAAGAGATACGCCACCCCGGTGCTCAGTGCGACCAGTGTGTCCATATTCGCGGAACGATGTCGCGCCTGCTTCCATGCGTTCACGAAGAACGATTTTCCGAACCACAGCACCACCGGCGTAGCCAATACCCACATGATCTCGTTGGCAAAGGGCATATCCATAAAGAACATGCCAATGATTACGACAGGCAATGAAAGGATGCCGGCACCCAGTGTCCGGATCACCAGCTGACGATAATTTTTTTGATGAATGTTTTCGAGCGTCTCCGCCTGCCGGGAGGAATCATCCAGCAGCAAGTCATACCCGATCGACTGCGCCGCCGCGCGGAGCGCCTCCGGACCGGTCAGGTTAGGGAGGTATTCTACGGACAGTGTTGCGGCCGCATAGTTCACCGCGGCGTGTACAACACCCGGCTGCGCCTTGATCATGCTTTCCACGCTCACCGCACAGGAAGCGCATGTCATTTGGAGGACCGGAATCGTGCGTTTGACCGTCGTCACATCGTAGCCCAGGCCCCGGATGGCATTGACGGCATCGGGCAGCACGGAGGTGTCTTCACCGCTCACCACGGCGCGGCGGTTATTGAGTTCAACCCGGTGGGCGTTGATGGTCTTCACCTGCGAGAGGCCCTTATCGACGATGAGGGCACAGTGTTCGCTTTCCACGCCTTCCAGCGGGATGTAAATGGGATTGTTGTCGGTTGTCATACACGATTACTTACGGCAAAGTTGACCCGCCGGCCGCGCAAAGCCATTACATCGTTTTGGGAATCTCTTACAGGATTTTATACCTCGTCCAGCGCCTTGCGCCGGGCATCGCCAACCTGCTTGAAATGGCTTGGCGTTAAGCCCGTGACTTTCTTGAACTGGTTGCTGAGGTGGGCAACGCTGGAGTAGTGCAGTTGGTCTGCGATCTCGCTCAGCGTAAGTTCGTTGTAGACCAGCAATTCTTTGACGCGCTCAATCTTCTGGGCAATGAAATACTTCTCGATGGTGGTTCCCTCCACTTCTGAAAACAAACCGGAGAGATACGGGTAGTCGTGGTGAAGTTGCTCGGCGAGGTAGTCGGAGAGGTTGGATTTCAGTGCGCTGTTGCGCTGGTGGACGAGTTCCACAATCAAGGTTTTGATACGCTGGATAAGGCGGCTTCGTTTGTCGTCAATCAGCGAGAAGCCCACCGCCTGCAGGGCTTGGTCGATGCGGGCCGTATCATCGCGGGTCAGGTCCTTGTCCAGGGTCGCTTCACCCAGTTCGACGTGGGCTGCGTGATAGCCCAGTTTTTCCAGCTCGGCAGCCACCACCATCTTGCAGCGGCTGCAGACCATGTTCTTGATGTGAAGTTTCGTCATGCGCGGTTCCGAAAATAGGAAACAATTTCAACACACGGCTGGTTCCTGATGGGAAGAACTCCGTCCAGGTTCACCGCGAGCCGAGAGCCTGCGCTTCCTTCGCGACGGCAATCTTCGTAACTTGATACCGCATGTACCTTGTCCAGAAAACAGCCATCCGGGCGACTCCGACACTTTTCGTTGTGGCCGTCAGCACGGTTTTGTTCCTGAACACCGTCGACTGCCGTGCCGGTATCCGGCTGCATTCTTTGGGCGAACAGATTGAGGCTGTTTGCTGCCCGATGGCGGCCGTGCAAGGGGAGGATACTGGTGGCGAACTGTTGAAAGGAAGCCAGTATCGATTGCTGACAGGGGAGACCCTGCGCATCCCATCACTACCGGGTCGCCCAACTTGCCGCGTATCCGCTCATTCAAACACCCGGCAGAGATTTCCCTATTCCTTGCTGATCGTCTATCCCTTTCATTGTTTTTGGTGAGCGGAGAATGTATTTCCGCAATCGGGCATCCTGAATTGCCCTCGTGAATATCTGTTAACCATGAACGAATGAAACTTACCGTCGAATACATACTACTCATTGGATCCATCCTTCTTTTCCTTTCCATCCTCGCGGGGAAGACATCGTACAAATTCGGGGTGCCGACGTTGGTGTTCTTCCTGGCCACGGGCATGCTGGCCGGCTCGGAAGGGATCGGCGGCATTTACTTCGACGACCCCCAGCTCGCCCAGTTTATCGGCGTCATTGCCTTGAACATCATCCTGTTCTCCGGAGGCCTGGATACAAACTGGCACGCGGTGAAACCTATTCTCTGGCAGGGCGTGACCCTGTCAACGGCCGGCGTGCTCCTCACCGCGGCCTCGACCGGTGTGTTTGTTTACACGGTCACCGACTTCACCCTCTATGAATCGCTGCTGCTGGGCTCGATCGTATCCTCCACCGACGCTGCCGCCGTCTTCGGGATTCTTCGTTCCAAGAGCCTCGCGTTGAAGCACAATCTCAAGCCAACACTTGAATTGGAGAGCGGCAGTAACGACCCCATGGCCTATGTGCTCACCATCGCCTTCACCAGCCTGGTGCTCAACCCGGACTCCGGTTTCCTCAGCGTCGTCCCCGTCTTTCTGAAGCAAATGATCATCGGCGGCGCGGCAGGATTCGGATTGGCCAAAGTCAGCAAGTGGATCATCAACCAGATCCAACTTGACTATGTGGGCTTATACCCGGTGCTGGTGATTTCGTTGATGTACTTTACTTTCTCCGCCACCGATTTCATCGGCGGCAACGGGTTCCTTGCGGTTTATATCTGCGCCGTCTACCTCGGCAACCAGGACATCATCCACAAGAAGACCATCGTGAAGTTCTTCGACGGCCTGGCATGGTTGATGCAGATCGGGCTGTTCCTTACGCTGGGCTTGCTGGTGTTTCCCAGCCAGATGGTGCCGGTGATCGGCATCGGCCTGCTCGTGTCCATCTTCCTGATTGTGGTTGCCCGCCCCCTGAGTGTTTTCGCCAGCCTTGCCTTCTTTCATATGCCCGGCCGGAGCCGATGGTATATTTCCTGGGTGGGACTCCGGGGCGCTGTGCCGATTGTATTCGCCACCTACCCGCTGCTGGCGCACGTGGAGAAATCGCAGATGATCTTCAACATCGTGTTCTTCATCTCCCTCACGTCGCTGATCATACAAGGCACCTCGCTGCCCATCGTGGCCCGATGGCTGCACGTGTCCATACCCGAAACGGTGAAAGTCAAGCGGCCTGCGGAGACTATCCTTTCGGATGAAGCCCGGGCTGAATTCTTTGAGAGGCACGTATCCGCGGGTTCGCCCGCCATCGGCAAGCGTATCGTTGATCTCAACTTCCCCAAGTCGGCAGTCATTGCCATGATCCGCCGCGACAACAAATTTCTCACCCCCAGCGGATCGACGGTGATCCAGGACAAGGACGTGCTGATGATCCTGTCGGAAAGCAAGAAGGAAGAGGATATTGTTGAAAAGTTGCTCAACGAACCGGCGTAGGAGCGGTAGCGCCGCAAGCCCAGCCGGGGTCGAACTTATTGCTTACTTTCGGTAAGCAAATCCTTGTTTACCGTGTCCTGCTTCCTTTTCCGGCAGTTATGCACGGTCCTCTTCCTCATGACCTGGACTGGGTGGAGTGCGGCCGTCCAGGCTCAGCCGGGAACCTGGGAGAAGCTGAACAAAGAAGGAGAGGAATACTACTACAAGAGCGAGTATCAAAAAGCGAAAGAGACCTTTGTCAAAGGCATAGCTGCTGCGGAAAAGGAGTTTGGCAAGAACCACGCTTCCTATGCCACCGCCTGCGATAACCTGGCATTCATTAACTCGATGCTGGGCGACTACAAAGTGGCTGAAGGACTTTTCCTCGAATCCAAATCCATCCGGGAACGGGTAATAGGCAAAAGCCACCCGGACTATGCGACCACCTGCGTGAACCTGGCCGACGTGTACAATGCGGAAGGCCGTTACGCCGAAGCCGAGAAGTTATATCTCGAAGCGGAAGCTGTGTTCAAGAAAGCCACCGGAGAAACCAGTATTGAATACGCGCTGGTGATCAACAACCTTGCCGGCCTCTATTTTGTGCTGGGCGACTACGCCAGGACGGAATCACTTTACCTCAAGGCCCGCGACATCTGGTCGACGTTAAATGGAAAAGAATCGGCCGACTACGCCACCGCCTGTAACAACCTGGGGAACGTTTATCAACAAATGGGTGACTACCCTCGTGCGGAAGCATCGTACCTGGAAGCATTGCGTATCACGGCGATCGTCAGCGGGAAAGAGGATCCCACCTACGCCACTTATTCCAATAACCTTGGCGACGTGTACCGGGAGCAGGAAGAGTTATTCAAAGCAGAAGCGCTCACCCTACGCGCCCTTGAAATCCGAAACCGCGTGCTGGGAGCCGCGCATCCGCTCACTGCGCAGAGCAGCCTGAACCTCGGGCTGATCTATCAGGACATGGGTCAGTATGCCAAAGCAGAACAATACATGATGAAAGGGAGACAAGGCTACGTGGACGCCGTGGGTAAGGGCAACGTGGAGTATGGAGCGGCGTGCAACCTCATGGGCGGGCTCTACCGGGTCCTTGGCAATTATGCCAAAGCAGAAGAGATGTTTCTCGAAGGCATTGCTGTGTTCGCCCGTGCGCTCGGCGAGGAACATTCGGATTATGCGCAGGCCTGCAATGATCTGGCAGGTTTCTATCGCTCCCAGGGCAGGTTCGCCGAAGCCGAAACCCTCTACCGGAAAGCGCTCGCCGTCCGAAAGAAGATCTATGGAAGCAACCACCCCTCATACGGCGCCACGTGCAACAACCTGGGCCTCCTGTATTATGATATGCGCCAATACGATAAGGTGGAGCCGTTGTACAAAGAGTCGCTGGACATCATCCTTCGCCAGTTCGGAACGCACGATGCCGCCTATGGACGAAACCGTAACAACATGGGCCAGTTGTATGCGATGGAAGGAAGATCCGCTGAAGCAGAGCCCTTGTTGATGGAGGCGAAACGGAATTACGAGGAGTCGCTGGGGAAGGATCACCCGGATTACGCACAGGTGAATAACAACCTCGCCAATTTCTATGTGAGCACGGGCAGGTATGCCATGGCCGAGCCGCTTTTCAACGAAGTGAAGGACTATCAGCTGAAACAGATTGAGCGGAACTTCAAATCGCTCTCTGAAAATGAACAGCTGATGTATTATCAATCCATCAAATCCACCATCAACGGGTACAGCGCCTTTGCCGTTCGGTACTATCCGCAAAAACCGGCGGTGGCCGGTGAACTATACGACCTCAGGTTGGCCACCAAGGGACTTATTTTTCGGGGAGCGGTAAAGACACGCAGGAAAGTTTTGGAGAGTGGTGACACGACGCTGATCCGGAAGCTTGAAACCACGCTGGCCTTGCGGAACTACCTGGCCAAGGTGTACCGGATGCCATTGACAGAGCGGGCAAAAAAGAATATCGACCTGAAAGCTCTTGAAGAAAGAGCGAATGCAATGGAGAAGGAACTGAATGAACAAGCATCCATGCTGGGCATTTCCGGATTGGAGGAGGAGCAGCCAATCCGTTGGATGGATGTAAAGGGCAAGTTGGGAAAGAAGGAAGCTGCCGTAGAAATCATTCGTATCCAAACTGCACGGGATACCCTTTATGCAGCCCTGGTGGTAAGGCCAGGTGACCAGGCAAACCCCGAACTAATCAGACTTGGCCATCCTAAGTCCCTCGAGGGCCGCGATATGAACCTGTATCGCAATTCCATTATGAATCTCGTCGACGACGATCGGTCATACGATGCCTTCTGGCGGCCACTATCCGAAAAATTGAAGGGAGTAAAGAAGGTGTTCATCTCCGCGGATGGCATTTACCATCAGATCAACTTGTCGACCTTGAAAAATCCAAAGACTGGACGATACCTGGGTGACGAGGTCACCATCCAGGTTGTGGGAAGCACGCGCGATCTCGTCGGAAATACAAAATCCTCGCCGCCCGGCAAAGTCGGTCTCTTTGGATTTCCCAGCTACCAGGGAGGTCAAAGTGCAGAGACCACCGACAAATCATTTGCCAGCCCCATTCCAGGCGGAGAATGGTCACGCTATGTGGATACCCAGACAGGTTCCGTCCCCACATTGCCCGGGACCCGGGAAGAAGTCTACGCCATTCAAAGGCTGTTGCAAGACCAACAGGTTTCCGGCGAATTGTATACGGGCGACAAGGCCAGTGAGTCACAACTGAAAGCAACTCGTGATCCACGCATACTTCACATCGCCACGCACGGATTTTTCCTGCCCGGAGTAACGAACAGCGGGTTGGGGTCTAATCCGCTGCTTCGATCGGGATTGCTGCTGGCCGATTGTGAGCGGGCTTTGCGAGGCTACCGCATACCGGAAGGCGAGGAAGATGGCATACTCTCCGCCTATGAAGCGATGAACCTGTTCCTCGACGGTACGGACTTGGTTGTTTTGTCGGCTTGCGAGACAGGCTTGGGCGAAATACAAAATGGCGAAGGCGTCTACGGCCTTCAGCGCGCCTTCCAGCAAGCGGGAGCTCACGCCGTCGTGATCAGTCTGTGGAAAGTCGATGATGCAACCACAGAATTATTGATGACGAACTTCTATTCGCATTTCCTAAAATCCGGCGACAAGCTCATGGCCATGACCGCCGCGCAGAAAGCTGTTCGGGCCAGGTTTCCCCAGCCCTACTATTGGGGCGCTTTTGTGTTGACGGGAAAGTGAGCTCGGCCCATCGCCCGGTCGCGGACGTGAAAGGTCGGTAGGTCGGTGGGATCGGTGAGGTCGGTAGTCGGTGGTCGGCTTGCCCCGACGTAGCCTTGTCGAAGTCGGGGTGAGGTCGGTAGGTCGGTGATCGGTGATCGGTGGGTCACCCCACTTTTACATTTTACATTTAGTGTTTAGCGTTTTGCGGTTAAAATCGCGCAAGAAAATGCACACCGAAACGAACTCGCGCCCGCACCCCTGATCCCCCTTTAGGTTTGTAAGCAGTTAGTCTGTCTACTGGGTCATTATCACCAACAATATTTCTTTTTTGCTTCTTTTTTCTTTGTTGGAGAATGTGAATTTGTGGACAAGGTTAACGCCGGCAGGGGCGAATTAGCTAGCCCCTAGGTTGGAGACCTATCTTTAGATTCAATCCCCTGCCGGTTTTTCTGAACATGCTTCAAATAGAAATTTAGGCTCAAGGCCTAGCAAGGGTTTGAAGGCGTTCAGAACTGTTAACCGAGATCTATTTCAAATCAAATGTAAAGTAGTTATGGAAAATTACTATTTCGGTGTCGACATCTCGAAACGCACACTCGACATCGCCCTGGTCAAAGACGGAAGTATCATTTCTACCGCCGTCATTGAAAACACCAAGATCGCAATCCGTGATTTTTTCACCCCTTTTGTCCAGCAATTTCAAATGGCCCATCAGCAGGGTTGGGTCTGCATGGAACACACAGGAATCTATAACGCGCCTATGCTCGAAGAGCTATTCAAACTCAAACTCCACATTTGTGTGGAACCCGCTCTCCAAATCAAGCAATCCATGGGGATCACCCGGGGCAAGTCGGATATCATCGACGCTAGGCGCATTGCCCTGTATGCCTATAAAAACCGTGAATTCCTGAAAATTTGGAAGCCCCAACGAGTCAATCTTCAAATGCTAAAGGCCTTGCTGGCACATCGCAATCGCCTACTAAAGATTAAAATGCAGCTCACAACTCCCATCCAGGAGTCTATTGGCTTTCTGGATGCTTCCATTTCCAAATCATTGAAGAAAACTTCCCAGGCCACTCTCAAGGCGCTACTCGAAGATTTAGCCAAGGTTGAAAAGCAGATTGATCTTGTGATTCAACAGGATGAATCCATCCGTATCCAATTCAACCGGGCCACATCGGTAACCGGCATAGGTAAAATCACCGCTCTTCATATGATCATCGCCTCCGGCGAGTTTGAACGAATCCGATCTCCCAAACAGTTTGCCTGCCACGCAGGAGTCGCTCCTTTTGAGAAATCCTCCGGATCCTCCATTAGAGGCAAGTCTAAAGTATCCAAAATGGCCGACCTCTCTTTGAAACGACTCCTTCATATGGCAGCGCTGTCCGCCATTCATTGTCCGGGTGAATTAATGGACTATTACCAGCGGAAGCTCGCCCTGGGCAAAAACAAAATGAGTGTGCTCAACGCTGTGCGCAATAAGTTGATAACTCGCGTCTATGCCTGCATCTCCCAGCAAAGGGATTATCAAAAAAACTACTCCAACGCCTTGCTTCAACCATAGAAATCTAAAGGGGAATGACTCTTCGTTAAGTTGTCGAGGGGAAAGAATATTAAATATTAAATGATAAATGATGAAGGTTGAAGTAGTAACGGTAGAGTGATCTGCTCAGTGTTCACTGTTCACCGTTTACTGTTCACCGTTCACTGTTTACTGTTCACCGTTCACTGTCCCCCGTCCCTCGGCCCCCGGCCCCTGACCCCCGGGCCCTGACCCCCGTCCCCCGGTCCCCGGCTACCGGTTTGCTTCCGATAACCAGTGGAATTGCCGTTCGGCCAACTGGAAGTGCCGCCGGCTGCGATGCAATAGCAAGTATATGGAATCGGAGCGGACAGCGCCGCTCAACGCCAGTGTGCTGTCGTTCACCACCCGGTAGTTGAGGCGGAACATGTAGGTGGTATCGAACATGAACTTCTTGAATCCGATGGTCTGTGTGACCGTGTCGGGTTGATAGGTAAAATATCCGCGACGGTACCGTTGCCGGAACATGGAGTCCAGCGTGTTGACGCTGCCCAGGCCGTTGTAATCGAATATGAAATCCTTCCAGGCATAGTCACCGGCTGACATGCGCACCGTGTCGCGGTTCCGGATCATGGTTTCAATATCATAAACACCAACCCGAATCGGCTTCAGCTCTTTTCGGTTCGCCTCCTGCTGGTAGCGCTCGCGTGATTCGTAGAAAGGCATAAGCGCAAAATAGAAGATGAAGAGCGCCTTGAGGCCGATTCGCGCGATTCGTGTCCAGCGCGACGTGAGCACAAGATCGTAGGTCGACGTTGGCTCGGCTGCTGTATTCCTGAAGAAGAAATTCGCCAGGCGGCGCCAGTCCTGGGCAAGAAGGAACAGCGCACACACCATCAACTGAAGCGAGAAGATCTTGACCGGGATGTCGTAGCTAATGTTCATTACGAAGACATTGGCGAACACGCCGGCTCCCATGGCCGCGCCGAGGGTGGCTGTCTTGCGATACATGAGCAGGACACCGACGATCACCTCCATCAGCCCGGCGAATTGCTGGTAGCTCGTCGAATAGCCCATGAACATCCACGACAATCGCATCGGCAGGTAGTCGCCGAGGGGAGTGGCCAGCTGGCTGAGATTGGGGAACGGCATCTGGAGCGCAAAGAGTTTGATGATGCCGTAACCAAATGCGTGCATGGCCAGGAAATACCGCACGAGCGTAATCAGTCCGTACTCCAGCTTGGGATACGTGCGATTTTTCTGTCTATCGATCGCCGCCCAAACGATGGATCCGAGAACAGCGATGATCAGGTAAGTGAACAGTTGCGCCCAAGCATAAGACGTGTCACCGCTGCCCCCGCCGTTGGCATTCAAGGTATCCTTGACGTGCAGTATATAACGGTTGGCCGTCTCAACAATCCAGGATTCAACCTGGTATACCCCTCCCGTAAAATGACCCGCGCCTGGAATAGGATACAGATAGTACCACGGTGCGATGGTCAACAGGAAGTAGATGAAGAAGAATCGAAAGGCTAGCTTCATTTGAGTTTCGAGTTTCGAGTTCCGAGTTTCGGGTTCCGAGTTTCGAGTTTCGAGTTCCGGGTTCCGAGTTCCGAGTTTCGAGTTCCGGGTTCCGAGTTTCGAGTTCAGTACCTAGTCCCCAGCGCCCAGCACCCAGTCCCCAGCGCCCAGCACCCAGTCCCCAGTCCCCAGCACCCAGCGCCCAGTCCCCAGCGCCCAGTCCCCAGCGCCCAGTCCCCAGCACCCAGTCCTCAGCACCCAGTCCCAAGTACCCAGCGCCCAGTCCTCAGCACCCAGTCCCGAGTACCCAGCGCCCAGCACCCAGCGCCTAGTCCCCAGCACCCAGCACCCAGTCCCCAGCGCCCAGTCCCCAGTCCCCAGTCCCCAGCACCCAGTCCCCAGTCCCCAGGACCCAGTCCCTAGCACCCAGTCCCTAGTTCTCCATCGACCGCTCCCTCTTCACCTTTATCGTCCAATACGTCAGCGTGTCGCCGGTATCGGGAACGTACTGGTGAGCAGTCAGGGCGGGAATGATGATAAAGTCGCCGGGGCCAAGCCGTTGCTCGGTGGCGTTCTTGATCGACGTGCCAAACCAGTTACGCCACGGTCGTTCGCCGGTCTCTTTCATATTGATGGTGTCCTGCCGACCGGTTCGCAGTGTGGCATGACCGGATCGCACCACCACTATGTCGTCCCATTGTTCGTGCACCTCCACTTGCCCGGGCGCGGTGCGAATGATAATCATGTACTCTTCGTCCTCCTGGCTTTGCCCCAGGATGCGGAGCACCGTTTTATCCCTGAGCGCCTTCACCAATTCTGAATCCAGCTGGTGCTTCGAATAGTAGGTAATAGCCACCCCGCCGCCGTCATCCCCCACGCCTGCCTCCCTGGTCCCGCAAGAAACAAGCACACAGAAACCCAGGATGACCGCGCAAAAGAATTTCATGTAAACCTAAATATCGGACCATTTTGCGAAACTCTCAATCCTATCTCATCATCCGTGCAAATCCGCATTATCCGTGCCATCCGTGTCATCCGTGGCATCCGCGTTATCCGTGTCATCCGTGAATCCGTGTCATCCGTGTCATCCGTGGCAAACTATTTCCTAACTTTTCTCGCCTAAACCTAAACCCCCCATGTCACCCATACGATTCACCATCGCACTGATCTTTGCGCTGTCCGCTACCCAACTGCACGCCCAATCAAAAAGCGCCGGCGGAAGCGGCATCTCCCTGCAGTACTATGAACAGGGAAAAAAAGCCAATGAAGACGGCAAATACGCCGAGGCAATTACGGCACTGAAGAAAGCGGTGTCCATGGCCAAAGATTACGAAGATGCCTGGAACCTGCTGGGAACCGCCTACCAGAACAACCGCAACTATGCTGAGGCCATCGAGGCCTTTACCCAATTGGAAAAAGTCAATCCCAACTATTGGCCCTGGTACCTCTACCAGATGGCCCAATGTCACGAGGGGCTCAACCACACCGACGAGGCGGTGAGGCTGTACACGCTCTTCCAGGAGAAGTATTCCAAGGCGCCGGACCGCACGATCTTTCACCACCAGGCGAAATTTCGCATTGCCTATGTCAAGGGCCGCGCTGAACTGCTGAAGATGCCCAATACGATGAAGGACCCTGAGAACCTCGGCGCCATTGTCAACAGCAGCTCGGATGACTATTTTCCCCAGATCGATCCGACAGGCACGAAGCTGTACTTCACCAGCCAGCGCCAGAGCCGGCTGAGCGCAAACACCACCACCGACGGAAACTATGGCGAGGATGTCTATTACGTTCAGCGCGCGGGCAACACGTGGGCGCCGCCGACGCTGCTGCCGGAACCCATCAACTCAAGGAACAACGATGGTGCGGCCACGTTCAGCGGCGATGGCCAGGTCATGGTTTACGGCCAGTGCTCCACGGAAGAATCCATCGGCAGCTGCGACCTCTACATTTCCACGCTCGACGGCGACCAGTGGAGTGCGCCGGTGAACCTGGGCAATGTGGTGAACTCGAAGGACTGGGACGCGCAGGCTAACCTTTCGGCGGACGGAACGAAGATCCTCTTCTCTTCAGACCGGCCGGGTGGGTACGGAGGCGAAGATATCTACATGGTCGAAAAGAACCAGTTCGGCGACTGGGGCGTGGCGCAGAACCTTGGGCCGATCATCAACACCCCATATAATGACAAAAGCCCTTATCTCGCACCGGACGGGAGGACACTCTACTTCAGTTCCAGCGGCCATCCCGGCTTCGGCGGGTTTGACTTGTTTAAGTCCACGTTCGAGAACATGAAGTGGACCAACCCGGTGAACCTCGGCCGCCCGCTGAACTCAGAAGGCGACGACAACTATTTCACCATCTCCGCCAGCGGGGAGCACGCTTACTTTGCTTCGACGCGCGCCGGCGGGAGCGGCATGACCGATCTGTATCAGATCGAAATCCCGGAAGCCCTGCGGCCGCAACCGACGGTGGTCATCACCGGCGTGGTGACGAACGCGAAGACCGGCCAGAAGATCAGCGCCTGGGTGCTCGTGGAGGACATCGTCACCGGCGACATGATCGCCACCAACAAGAGCAACTCCAACACGGGGGAATACCTCATTGTGCTGCCCGCTGGCCGCAACTACAGCGTGTCGGCCAACCGCGACGGCTTCTTCTTCTACTCACAAAATTTTGATGTCCCGGATGATGCGAAGTACCAGGAGTTGAAAAAGAACATCGAACTCAAGCCCATCGAGAAGGGAACCAAGGTCGTGCTGAACAACATCTTCTTCGAGAGCGGGAAGGCCGAACTGAAACCGGAGAGCTACCTCGAGCTCGCCAAAGCCATCGAGTTGATGAAAGTCAACACCTCCATGCGCGTGGAAGTAGGGGGCCACACCGACAACGTAGGCGCCGACGACAAGAACATGGCGTTGTCGCATGCGCGCGCCAAGGCCGTAATGGACTTCATGGTCAAAGGAGGCATTGCTGTCGGTCGGCTCATGGCCAAAGGTTACGGGGAGACCCAGCCCGTCGCCACCAACGACACCGACGAGGGGAGGCAGGCGAATCGGAGGACAGAGTTTGTGATTATTGACTTTTGAAAAAGTTCAAAGTTCAACAGTTCAAAGTTCAAGGTTCAAAGGGTTCCAAGGGTTCCAAGTGGGCCGGGCAGGGGCGATGCTGACAAGGACAGTACAGTCTCGTACAACCTGACCCACCCCGACTTCGCAAAAGCTGCGTCGGGGCAAGCCACCCCGCCGGCATACTTCCGGCATACTTCCGGCATGCGGCTGGCTTGTCGCCGGCTTATTGGTGGCATATTACTGGCATATTGCCGTAATGATTTAGGCTTGCGCAAGGCATAGATCATGCATAGTCTGGCTTCCTAGCATGGAAGGACCATAGCAGTAGCATGGAAGGAGCATAGCAGTAGCATGGAAGGAGCATAGCAGTAGCATGGAAGGAGCATAGCAGTAGCATGGAAGGACCATAGCAGGAGAATAGAAGGACCATAGCAGGAGAATGGAAGGAGCGTAGCAGTAGCATAGCAGGAGCTTAGAAGGTAACAACGTGGAAACACCACATATACAGCGGCCAAAGTCAGGATAAGGTCCTGATAAGGTCTGCTTAATGTCAGGATATGGTCCTGATAAGGGTGTTGAGGAAAATAAGGAAAATCACGGAAGAGAGAGGTGATTTCGCTATTTGGCTCGGAAAGTACAAGGTATCAAATCCTTCGAAAATGCTGAAGATCGGAGCAATTATTTCTTCGTCGGAAGGCCGGGCGCGGGGGCGGTGCTGACCAAGACAGTACTACAGTTGTTAACCGTGGCTAACCATGGTTACAACGGATAAACAACGGCTGCGAGCGACATTTTTCGGACAGGTCAGATAGGTGAATTCTTCATAAATTGTATCAGCAATACCGATACACGGTTGTTGGCAGCAATTTTATCTAGTGACTATGAGGATAGTATTTTTATTCTTTTTGAGCCTCGCAATCCTAGTGTTAACGTCCATTGGGTGGTATTTCAACCTGTCAAGATTGGACAGCAGACATTCCATTGCGAGTCAAAGACTAAAGCATGATAAAATAGACGAGATTCGATACGAAACTGATATTGAAAAAGTAAAGCGCCAAGCCGTTGATCAAATTCTTGCTATAGATGAATATACATTAGAGCGTGAAAGGGGAATCAACAAAGGACAGAGCTTTTTGTTCTTGGCCATGTTTCTTTCGGGTGTTGCGGTAATTGTCTCATTCAATGGAGTAGCATCAAGAGGAAGACCATTGAAAGCAACAGGTGAGTCTCAGTGAACAAGACAAAACTGCTGCCGACAAACGCTATTTACAATTGCGGGGTTCTGTGGTTTATTGAAGAGAACTTTCAAATGCAGTCTCGGTTCGTTGGACGCTCGCAGCTGGTCGGGCTTGCCAGGCTTGTACCGGCGCCTTTAGCAATCCCTCCTACGATCCGCAACTGCAAATAGCCAAGCGTTGTGGGCAATGGCCTATCTTATTAAGATTCCGTAGATTTGGAAGGTATGAGTACAAAAGCTGCAGGAATGAATCTGGAAAAGGACAAACTTGAAATCATTAAATGGGTGACAACCATTAAGGACGACACCTCCATTGAAAGACTAAAGATGTTAAGGGACAGCCCGCAAGATCTTGATTGGTGGGATGAGACTACCAATGAAATAAAGGATGCAATCGAAAGAGGTCTTGCAGATGTCAAGGCTGGCCGCGTAAAGTCTCACAAAGAAGTCAGAAAGATTTATGCAAAGTGGCTATAAGCTCTTATGGTCTGACCGAGCACATGAGGATCTTAAGGGCATAATTGATTACCTCTCCAGAAATTGGACTCAAAAGGAAATAAAGAAGTTCGCGGCAAGGCTTGAGAAACGGCTGGGGATAATAACAATCAACCCTAGTCTATACCCGTCGACCAGGAAAAAGAAAAATGTTAGGCGGTCAGTATTAACTAAGCAGACTATCATCTACTACCAAGTAACAGAGGACGCCATAACTGTCTTGACTCTCTTTCATGCCAGGAGAAATCCTTCGAAATTGAAACTGTGACGGCCACAGCCCACAACATGATGAATGCCCAATGCCGGGCAGTTCTCTCTTGAATTAAATCGTTAACTTCGTTTTGGCTCAATTACCGCCCGGTACAACGCATATACGGGTCGTTGTAGGCAATCTCAAAATGAAGATCCGACTCCTTTTTCTAATTCTCTCATCCTTGATTTGGATACAATCACATGGATGTGACTGCAAAGGCAAAACCCTTAGAGAATATCAGAAGACAGAATTCAATAATGCCAAAATGGTTTTCATTGCCGACGTGTTGTCTTCCGACAAAGAGAATGGTACATATAAATTAAGGATTGTTGAAGTTTTCAAAGGACAATTGAAGGATAGTGTAGTTTCGGGAGAATATAGGACCAGTTGTTCGGGATTTGCCGAAGGTGGACGTTGGATAATCGCGTATGGCGCGCGTTTGTAACGCGTGACATGCCGTGAGCGTGAATCGAAGACACTAATTCAGCTCTTAAATTTGACAACCGCTGCGCGCGGCCCAGGTTGTTAGTCGCCCGAACTTAGAAGAACCGAATCTTCACTATTTGATCAGCTACCACCTTGAATGGCGCAAACTATCTCAATCACTGCCCGCCGCTTCTTTACACCACTCTTTCAATGAACATTCACTCACGGCACGCGTTGCAAGCGCGCGTCATAGTAGGACAGTGCATTTGGCGGGCAGGCTCGGAACGCGGAACCCGGAACCCGAAACTCTAAACTCGGAACCCGCCTGCCAAGCGCGAAGCCTATTCAAGAGCAGTGCATTTGGCGGGCAGGCTCGGAACCCGGAACTCGAGACCATAGCAGGCGAGTGACAGTGGCATGGCAGGAGCGTAGCAGTAGCATAGCAGGACCATAGCAGCAGCATGGAAGGACCGTAGCAGGCGCATAGCAGGAGCGTAGCAGCAGCATAGAAGGAGCGTAGAAGGTAACAACATGGAAACACCGCATAAACATCGGCCAAAGTCAGGATAAGGTCCTGATAAGGTCTGCTTAATGTCAGGATAAGGTCCTGATAAGGGTGTTGAGGAAAATAAGGAAAATCACGGAAGAGAGAGGTGATTTCGCTATTTGGCTTGGAAAGTACAAGGTATCAAATCCTTCAGAAATGCTGAAGATCGGAGCAATTATTTCCTCGTCGGAAGGCCGGGTACGGGGGCGATGCTGACGAGGACAGTGCAGCCGTTATTAACCTCGGTTATCCCAGGTTATAACGGATAAACAACGGCTGCCAGCGACATTTTTCGAACAGCTCAGATAGGACTTGCAACTTATGGGTTACTAAATTGGAAAAAACAGGTGAATCATGCTTAAGGGATTCGTGTTCGGGAAATTTTTGCCCTTTCATAAGGGGCACCAAGCAATGATAAGCTTTGCGTTGACTAAGTGCGATGTACTTTCTGTGCTCGTTTGTTGCAGCGACAAAGAAAGTATTCCTTGTGAAACAAGACAATCTTGGATATTGAAAACCTTTCCTGGACTTACTGCTCTTCAGGTGAGAACCTTTAATTATAAGGAAAGTGAATTGCCAAGCACTTCGGAGTCTTCTTTAGAAGTCTCAAAAAGCTGGTCTGAAATATTCAAACAATTGTTTCCTGACTACGATCTAGTTATCACCTCAGAAGAATATGGAAATTACGTTGCATCTTTTATGGGAATAGAACATGTTCCATTTGATCCGGATAAGAAGCTATTCCCTGTTTCCGCTACAGATATACGCAGGGATCCGTTTACTAATTGGCAATTCTTACCTGATAGCGTGAAGCCTTATTTCTCAATCAAAGTCGCAATACTTGGAACTGAGAGCACGGGTAAGACAACGTTAACCGAAAAACTTTCAAAACATTTTAATTGTAGTTCGGTACATGAAGCCGGCAGAGATCTTATTCCGGATTCCAAAGCATTTGAATATGATGACTTATATCTCGTGGCTTCGGAACATGCCAAACGAATTGAAAAAGCGACACAGGGAAATTGTCCGCTGGTGATTATGGATACGGATATACACATTACAAAATCATATGCAAGTTTCATTTTTGAAAGGGAGCTTGAGGTGGATTCTTCAATTACTGACGTTAACAAAGCAGACTTATATATCTATCTAAATAACGACGTGGAATATACTCAGGACGGTACGCGATTAAGTATCATTGACAGAAACAAACTAGATATATCACATCGGGAAACGCTAAGACGACACCATATTGAATTTGTAGACATCACGGGCGATTGGGAACAGCGCTTCGAGAAGGCGGTAGCTTTAATCAGTGAATTGGTTAATAAAAAGTCTAACATGCACTGGGCATAACCTCGACTTTGCAATAAGGTGGATGATAACGGCGCGTTTGCAACGCGTGACATACGGTGAATGTAAATCGAAGGCACGAATACCAGCGCTTAAATTTGACAGCTGCTGCTCGCTGCCAGGTGGTTAGTCGCTCCAGCTCATCAGATAGGTGAATTCTTCATAAATTGAATCAACAATACCGATACACGGTTGTTGGCAACAATTGGGCTGGCTTCGTTGGCGGGGGCGTGTTAAAAAGAAAAATGCGAACGACCAAGAATTATATTAACGCAGAATAGAATCCTTATCTAAACAGAGACACCTGGACATACAAAATGAGAAAATTCTACGGTTATTTTACCATACTACTTCTCCTCTTAGGATTTTGTTTTATCGACTCTTGCAGCAACTCTCCAAACAATACTGAAGCTGACAATTTAACTGCTAAAATAGAACGCGGGGATTATCTTGTAAATGCAGTTGCTAATTGCATGCACTGCCATGCGGACAGGGATTTTAGAAAATTTAGTGGACCGACAGTTGCAGGAACTGAAGGGAAAGGGGGACAACGGAAAGGTGTTTATGTATCCAATATCACGCCTACCGTATTGGAACACTGGACGGATCAGGAAATTGAACGTGCCATTACAACTGGAATAACGAATGTTGGTGATACGCTTTTCCCAACAATGCCTTATGCGAATTACAAATACCTGACGAAGTACGATGCTGAAAGCATTGTAGCCTACCTACGAACGCTAAACCCCTTGCCCGATAGTGTACCCAAGAGAAACCTTGCTCAGTTACCCTGGAAACTTGCTCCACTGTACCAGGATTGGTGCATCAATGATTTTCACCAGGCACTAAATCAATCTCAACTTGACAATGATTTATTGAAAGGAAAGTATCTTGTTACGATAGGTGGTTGTGTTGGTTGTCATAGCAACCTTGACAGGAAAATATTGGCATACAAAAGAGATAGTCTATTGGCAGGAGGATTACTTTCCAATAACCTTGTAAACAACTTTAAAGTGAAATCGGCCAACATAACACCCGATACTACAACCGGAATAGGTGGATGGACAGAAGAAACTTTTCTTGCCAAGTTTAAAAGTTATCGGGATAGGGAAGCGTATGATTACGATCCCGGAAAATACAATTCAGAAATGCCTTGGACCATATTTGCAAACATGACAGATGATGACATTAAAAGTATTTACAAGTACTTGCGAACGATAAAGCCTATCAAAAATAAAGTAACAAAATGGCCATCATAGAATTCTAAAGTTAGAATCCCCAGTTGGTCGGGAGATTCCTCCCGACCCATCGAAGGGGCGGACCTGATCCGGAGCGGGACTTGCAGTCCATCTCAGAGGGTCCAAGGTGGAGGGGGTAGGCAAGTGAAAGGAATGAGTTCTCTGAGTGGGCAAAACTGAAATTGGTAAATACCGCAACGAAGTTAGAGTGCGTATATTAGGTCGTTGGCGGCAAGCGTGTATTCAAGATGAGGTCGATTAGCAGATATCTATTTCTCATAGTAATAAGCTGCGGCTGCGGAGATCAAAAAGCCAGAGAATATCTAATTGAGTTGAAAGAAAAACTCGATGTGATTGAAACTCCCATTGTCTTCAACTCCAACGACACAACCAACTTCAAATTGATCCACTTTCCAAACAATGGAATGCTGACCAAACTTCAAAGGGAGAATTTCTTCCTTCCCATTGGACGATTAGCTAGTAACGATGAAATCCTAGTGATAATAGGGGGTATCCCAAGTGACTCTGGCGCTCCAATACTAATTACCATCGATAGAAAGGGAAATGAGATCGATAGATTGATACTTTACCCATCTGCAGGATTCGATATAGGATATCACTGCTCCAACTATGTCAAGATTAACAGCGACAACAGCATTCTGATAATTGATAGCCTATTAACAAGAAAAGTCAATAAAGATAAAACTGAGGAAGTCGAGGGAACAGATTCATTGGTTGTAACGCGTTCCAGATTTAGACTGACCCCGGAAGGCCGGATCGAAAGGGTCGAGTAACACACCTGCCGCCAACATGATGTATGCCCCATGCCGGCGTTCGCTCTTGAATTAAATCGTTAACTTAGTTTCAGTTCCTACCGACCGACACACGGGGCATACACAGGTTGTGCACCAGGCACCTGGGCCTCTAGACAAATAAACAATGGATATAAAGGCCAACACTATCAAACTATTTCTTCGGACAGCAATTTCATTTGGTTTTTTATCCGCAGTAGCAGACAGGTTTGGGCTCTGGGGACAGGAACATTCAGTCTGGGGCAACTGGAATAACTTCGTCGACTATACCAGACTAATTAATCCATGGCTTCCTGATAATACGGTTCAGACAGTCGGCGTCATTGCAACCGGAGCAGAGATTCTTTTTGCGATTTGCCTTCTGATTGGATATAAAACAGAACTCGTTGCAAAGCTAAGCGGACTGCTCTTGCTGTTATTCGGACTATCAATGACGTTTTCGACAGGAATAAAGGGAGCGCTTGACTATTCAGTTTTTAGCGCGTCAGCCGGTGCTTTTGCATTGGGACTGATGAAGAATAAGTTCCTGGAGATTGACAACATGATTGGAAAAGGTGAATAGTTTGACAAAGTAGTGGATGAGGGGTTGACTGACGGCCCAGCAGCCAACAAAATGCGTATGCAATGGCGGCGTTCGGTTTAAACTTGTACTGCACCAGCGATGTAAAGCAAAGACGCTGTCGTCATTATCGGTCAAAAAATCATTAAATTTGTTCATCATGAGCACAGCTGAACTAAAATCTGACTTGAGCAAAATGCTTGAAAAGATCGATGACGAGCAGTTGCTTCGAACGATTTATGAGTTTCTCAAACAGGGAACTGACGAGGAAGAAGGAAAATTCTGGAAGACCCTGACGGAAGATCAAAAGCGAAGGGTTTATGAATCCTACGAACAATCAAAGGATGCCAAGAACCTTATTTCTTGGGAAACCCTTAAGAAGAAGTATTAGTGCAGGTTTTCGTCACTCCTAACGCCGAAGAGGATTTCGACTCAATTGTTCAAAACATAAGGAAACACTGGGGAGAACCTACGGTCAAGCAATTCTTAACTAAATCAGATAAAGTTTTCAATCTTCTCAAGAACTTTCCAGCAATGGGCCAGAAGGAGAATGGTGACATCAGAGGTTTTCAATTGTCGCCTCAAACCAGGATTCTCTACCGAATCACCAACAGCCAAGTTATCATCCTTTCCTTCTTTGATACTAGACAGGATCCAGCGAAGAGAATGAGGTAGTGGTCTGCCTGCGCGCTAGGCCAACCGCCTCCGTATATCATCGTAGGCCGCTTCAATTAAGATGGAAATCGCCTTTTCATCGGCCGCCTTTCCGGGCCAGAGTTTTACATGCCGCCCATGCTTGCCGGTGCCTTCCAGCAAACCGTGCGGGTCAGGGAGGTACGCTCCATAGAAGAACCCCACGTTCACATGTTCGCTATAAACATTAACGTAGGCGAAAGGAGCGCGATCCACGCAAGCAATGGGGTAGTTGTCGTGGAAAATGGGTACAACTTCATCACTACAAGCCTTGATCTGGTCAAACCACCGCTTCGCCAGGGGCCGCAGTTCCGGCGGCTTCGTCTTCAGCCACTGGTCCATCGTAATGGGCTGGAGGTCTTTGTCTTCGTAACGCAATATTTTATCCATGGGAAGAGGCCGGTGATGATAAATATAGACAACATTTCTTTGCGCCTTTGCGCCTTCGCGGTTAAACACCCACCTTTGACAACCCCAGGTTCCCATCATGAAAACACTGCTTCTCGGCTACGATATCGGCAGCTCTTCCGTCAAGGCCAACCTGACCGACGCCGACAGCGGAAAGACGATCGCTTCGGCTGCTGTCCCGGAAACGGAAACGGAGATGGAGATCATCAGCCGCAAGACCGGGTGGGCCGAGCAAGACCCGGCCGTGTGGTGGTCCAACCTGGCCGAAGCTACCGGCAAGGTCATGCAAAGCGCCGGCGTGAAATCGTCATCCATCGCCGCCATTGGTATTTCTTACCAGATGCACGGGCTTGTCGCCGTCGACAAACAGCAACGTGTGCTGCGGCCAGCCATCATTTGGTGCGACAGCCGGGCGGTTGAGATCGGGGAGAAAAGCTTCGGCGAGTTGGGGCCTGATTACTGCTTCCGGCACCTGCTCAACTCCCCGGGAAATTTTACGGCGTCAAAACTGAAATGGGTCCTGGACCATGAGCCGGAAATCGCCTCGAGGATATACAAGGTGATGCTCCCGGGGGATTTCATCGCCATGAAAATGACTGGTGAGATTTCAACCACGGCCCCCGGGCTTTCCGAAGGGATCATGTACGACCACGTCGCGGCCCGGCCGGCGGCGGAACTCTTACATCACTTCGGTATTGATCGGGGACTTATCGCCGATATCGTGCCTACATTCGGCGTACAGGGGAAACTCACCGCCGAGGCGGCACAAGAACTTGGTCTTGCACCGGGCACACCGATTTGTTACCGCGCGGGCGATCAGCCAAACAACGCGTACTCGCTCCAGGCTCTTCATCCGGGAGAAGTGGCGGCCACCGCAGGAACCTCCGGAGTTATCTACGCCGTAGTTGACCAACCGGTTGCCGACCGACAGTCGAGGGTGAATACGTTTCTGCACGTGAACCACAGCCACGATCAAAACCGGTATGGCGTCCTCCTCTGCATCAACGGCACGGGCATCATGAACAGCTGGCTCCGGCGAACGACGTCCGACGCCTATTCCAATATCAACAAACTGGCCGCCGAAGCTCCCATTGGCGCGAACGGATTGACGGTCATTCCATTTGGCAATGGCGCTGAGCGCATGCTTGGCAACCGAACGGTCGGCGCGAGCATCCAGGGCATCGACCTGGTGCGCCATCAAAAGCAGCATGTGTACCGGGCTGTCCAGGAAGGTATCGTGTTTGCCCTTGGCTATGGATTCAACGTATTGAATGAATTGGGAACCAGGCCCACCGTGATCCGTGCGGGCAACAGCAACATGTTTCAAAGTGAGGTATTTTGCGAGACCTTTGCCCAGGTAATGCAAACGGAATTGCAGCTCTTCGATGCCGATGGCGCCCAGGGAGCGGCGCGCGGTGCCGGAGTGGGCGCCGGGATCTACAAGGATATGCGGGAGGCTTTTCATCACCTCAACCACGTGCGGAGCTATGTTCCGGACTCCGCGAAAGCGAGGGATACGGCAGAAGCATTTGATCGCTGGAAAAAGCTGCTCGCGCAACAGCTGGAAAAATCATGACACTGACTATGGCAACAGACAATCGTTACTTTAAGGGTATTAACAAAATCAAATTCGAGGGACCCGGCTCCGTGAACCCGCTGGCGTTTCGTTTTTACAACGCCAAGCAGAAGGTTGGAAAGAAAACCATGGAGGAGCACCTTCGCTTTGCTGTGGCCTACTGGCATAGCTTCGGCGGGACAGGGGCCGACCCCTTTGGCGCACCGACGAAGGACTTCCCCTGGCTGAAAGCGAAGGACCCGGTAGAGCGCGGTATGGCGAAGATGGATGCGGCGTTTGAGTTCATAACGCTCCTCGGTATTCCGTTCTATTGCTTTCACGACTATGACCTGGTTGACGAAGGCGCTACGCTTGGAGAATCGGAAAAGCGGCTGCAAAAGGTGGTCGATTATGCGCGCAAGAAGCAGAAAGAAACCGGCGTTAAGTTGCTCTGGGGCACGGCCAACCTGTTCTCCCACCCGCGCTACATGAACGGCGCCGCAACGAATCCTGATTTTCGCGTCGTCTGTCACGCGGCCGCGCAGGTGAAGAATGCCATCGACGCCACCGTGGCATTGGGCGGGTCCAATTACGTGTTCTGGGGCGGGAGGGAAGGTTATCTCACGTTGTTGAATACCGACATGAAGCGCGAGCAGGAGCACATGGCGCTCTTTCTCCACATGGCCCGTGACTACGGACGGAAGAATGGGTTCAAAGGAACGTTTCTCATCGAGCCTAAACCCATGGAGCCGTCGAAACACCAATATGATTTTGACGCCGCTACCGTGATCTCGTTCCTCCGCGAGTTTGATTTGATGAGCGATTTCAAACTGAACATCGAAGTGAACCACGCCACGCTGGCGCACCACACCTTCCAGCATGAACTGCAGGTAGCTGCCAACGCCGGGCTGCTGGGCAGCATGGATGCCAACCGGGGGGATTACCAAAACGGTTGGGACACCGACCAGTTTCCCAACAACATCTATGAACTCACCGAGGCAATGCTGGTGGTTCTCGAGGCAGGTGGATTCAAAAGCGGGGGTATCAACTTTGATGCGAAGACACGGCGCAATTCCTCCGACCTGGTCGATATGGTCTACGCACACATCGGCGGTATGGACACCTTTGCCCGCGCGCTGTTGGCGGCACAAGCGATATTGGACGATGGGGAATACCAAAAAATCAAGAAGGAACGATACGCTTCGTTTGATTCCGGAAAGGGAAAGCAATTCGAGACGGGTAAGTTAAAACTCGAAGATCTGCATGGTCTTGCCATTAAAGGCGGTGAGCCGGAACAAATCAGCGGGCGGCAGGAGTATCTCGAAAACCTGGTGAACCGCTTTATCTAGCTGTCCCTTATTGCTGAGCGCTGTCGAGTTTGGGTTGCCTGAATGTCACTTGCCTCAAGATGGTGCCACCCATGGGCACCAATTCAACCGGCTCTTTCTTTTTGGTTAACGAATTGATCAGCGAGACGGTGAATCGCAAATTCGTCGTGTCACTTTCAACGGCGCCCTCCGAATATTCGTAAGTCACCCGTTTCTTCGGTGCGTACCGGTAGTTAAAGAAGCCAGGAATTGGAAAAGCCTTCCCCTGTTCCTCGTTCGCCGGAATAGGTGCGGCGAGGACCAGCGCGCCGTAGGTGAAATAGTTTTCTCCGTTGAGATCCTGACGGACCGCGACTTTCGCATCAAAACTAATGTCCACCGACTCAACTCCTTTCCAGGCCTTCTCGATGACCAGGAAGCCGTCCTCATCCTTATAGGGAACAGAAGCGGAGAATTTTGTAGCCCACTCTGGCTTGCGAATCTTCAAGGCAAAGGACTGATTGGCAGTCACGACAAACCGAATGGCGTTGTCGTACGGGTAGTTTGTCTGCTCTTCGATCACAACAGGATTCCCGTTGAGCGAAGTGGACACGGTGCTCGGGCCGAGCAAGGAGGCCACGAGAGAGCGATTGCTTTTCAGCCACATGTGCTGCACGAAATACGGTGCGATTCGGCCGGCGTTGGGGACGCAACATACGGCTGCTTCCTGGTGTACCGGCGAATAGGAGTAACGTGTTTGCTTCTTGTCGCGGTTGTCGCCGTTCAGCCCGCCTGTCATTTCATAGGAGTTATCCGACTTCAGGTACGCAATACAACTTTTCTCCGGATGACGGGCGCTTTGGGCGGCATTGAAGAACAACTTTTCAGCCTTTTCGGCAAAGGAGGGGTCTCCGGTCTTGATAAACAGGTCCAGGTAGCTGTGCATCAACTCATGAAGCGAACAATATTCATACCCACGCGTCGTGGCATCGGCCTTCCGGCCGCCGATCCACTCGTCCCCCACGGCGGCACCGGATGCCGTTGTTTCGCCGTTGATCTTGACCAGGAATTTTTCAATGGCCTTGGCGAGCAACGGATTCCCGGAGGCATAGTAAGCGGAGGCGAGGCTCCGCAGGTGTTCATAGGTATGGACACCGTGACCTGTCAATGGAATCGTGTCATTGACCAACTTGGCATACTGTGCGTCTTCATTCAGTACCTGCGTGGAAAAATCTTTGTAAAGAAAGAAGGCATAATCGCGATAGGCGTCCTTGCCGGTGATCCGGTAAAGGCTTTCGAGCACATCCGTGAAGATCAGCCCGTGCGACGTTCCGCCAACATAGGGCTGCCTGGAGTAAAAAGGATGCGATCCTTCGACGGGGTAGTTATCCATTACATTTTGAACGGCCCGTTCAATCGCCGCCAGGAGAGCGGGATCATCGGTGTACTCAAACCAGGCGAGTAGGCCGCGGAGCAGGCTTGCCTTGGCCCAGAGTTCGCCGTTCTCGTTGTCGAACCGGTAGCGCAAGTCCGTGTCGTAGATGCCGAGGTAGCCGTCGCTGTCCTGCGTGGAGAGGATGTACGCGATATAGTTCTTCAGCTTCTCAAGATGCCGGGCGTCGTTGGTCATAATTGCGCTGCGGATATAGCCGTCGCGCCAGTTGCTTTGGGTCTCGCTGTTCCACCAGAGGAACTGAACCTGCCACGCGCCGGTGTCTGCCACAGCGCCGACGTCTTTGCTCTTGACCTTTTTCGTTAGCCTGTCTTCGCCATAGATCTTGTCCTCCAGAGCCAGCGCGGGGGCAAGCGTGTCAAGCCTGCCGGTGAAGCCGTCCAGGTTGCGGTGAATTTGTTCTTTTATCCAGCCTCCCGGTTTGATTTCGGTAATGCGGAGGGGAGTGTACGTTTCGTTGAGCGCTTCCAGCCTGTCGAATGGCGTTGGAACGGTGTCTTGTTTCTTTTGGCTGCAAGCGATAATAACTGCAGTGATCGTGCAAAAGAGAACGCGGCGGCTCATTCGTACAACACCGGGTTGATGGGCGTGTTGATCACCTGTCCGATTTCGGCGCCGGGACACCAGGTATTCCAATCGTCTACCTGGTTCTTGTTTTCCGGCGACTTGAGTTTCATATCCCTGTCCATGTAGATGACCGTCATCACCTTCCGGGTTTGGCCGGAACTGTTGGCGCCGGCCCGGTGGAACACCCAGCCGGAATGGAAGCTGACTTCCCCGAGATCAAAGGCTTCAATCACATGCTTGAAATCGGTGACCCGGAGTCGTTGTTGTATGAGGGTCTCGCTTTCGTCACTGATTTTCAGATCGCGGCCTTCCACGATGCGGTGACTGCCGGCGCTGAACTCCAGGGGGCCCATTTCGAGCGGTGTCGGCTGCAGTGGTATCCATGCCGTGACCGTCTTGTCGGTTTCCAACGGCCAGTAGTATTGGTCTGCGTGCCAAGGCGTGATGCCGCCGCCCGCCTCTTTGTATAAGGCCTGGTCGTGGTAAAGTCGCACGCCCTTTACCTGCATCAGGTCAGCGGCGATTTTGCCCAGCCGTTTCGAGAAAACCAATTGTCTGATCCGATCGTCTTCGCGCCACAGGTTGAACAGTTGGAGGAAAGCCTTTCCGTAGGTATCGCGTTCTTCCACCTTCGTCGTGACTTTGTTCATCTCCGTCACGCGGTCAGTAATGACCTTCGAAAAGTACTGGATGGTTTCCTCGTTGAAGACCTCCTTCAGTTTGATGTATCGGTATTCCTGGTAATACTCAATTTGCTCTTTCGTCAGCGCATAGGGTTGCTGCAACGCGTGGAGAATGGAATCGGGGATAGCCATGGAGCCAAAGTTAACAACTTCCCGATTTCCAGGCCGGGTACCGGGGCTCAGCACTTTATCTACGACCCTGCCAGCGGGGTTCCGAAAATGCCGACGGCGAGTTCAGCCCAAACGAGGAAGAGCACGGCAAGGATGACGAGGCAGAGCGCGATCCGGTATTCCCGCCGGGTGACTTTCTGAAGCACCCATTCCAGGGCGAGGGCGGTGGAGAAGAGCAGAACGCCGGCGACGAGGAAGTCGAACGGTCCCCATTTTACTTCTTCCGTGAACTGCATGGCGATGAAGGGAATCAGGAGGAGAAAGGCCGCACCGGCGAGCAGGTTGAACAGGCGTTTGCTTTGAAGTGTCATGGTGATGGTATTTACGTGGATCAAAAGTACTTTGAGATGCAAAGTAAAGGGAGATTCCGGAAACTGCCAAGCCTCCCGGGTTGAAAATTGCAGGGAGGGTACTTAACTTGGGTGGACTGCGTCGCTGCCTATGAAAATGATGATTTTGACCGTTTTGGTGTTTGCCGCCAGCTTGGCCGGCGCAACGCACCTGCGCAGCGGGTACATCACGATAAAGCGGTTGGCGCCGGGTTCGACGACCTGTCAGGTTACACTGACCGTGTATGTCAATACCGGTTCAGAAATTCGTTTTGGTGATGGAATCCTGTCTTTTGGTGATGGTGAATCCGTGACAACTCCTCAGCAGGAGGCAACGATTCGGCCAGACCTGGGTCCGAACGTCGGGAAGGTGACCTTTACCACCACGCATACCTATCCATCCGCCGGTGGTTATCTGATCAGTTACGAAGAGCCCAACAGAAATGCCGGCATTATCAATTTGCCGAATTCCGTTGAAACACGCTTTTACGTTGAGTTGTTCGTGAACCTTAGCGTGGAGACACTGCCTGGAATGAGGTTTGTAGCACCGGCGGTATTTAAGGCGTCCCGTGAGGATAGCTTTTCGCTGGGCCTCGGCGTGGCAGACTCCTCCGATTTCCGATACCAGTATGCCCTGGTTCATCCGAAGGCATCATTGTTGCAGACGGCTCCCGGATACCAGATTCCCGCCGGTGTTTCGGTCAACCCATTCAACGGTCAATTCACCTGGGCCATCGAACCTAACGCGCTTCCGGCGGCCGGCGAGTATGCGTTTGCTGTCCGAATAGATGCCATTGATGCAAACAGCCAGTTGGCGGCCAGTTTGCTGTTTGATTTTCAGATCATCCTGGTCGACGGCGGTTCGGGAGGCCGCACCTATGATAAAGGTAATCTTGATGAGAAGGGCAGGCTTTATACCAGCGCGAAGGACTCGGTCAAGATTGTATTTGAAAGTGATCAGCCGCAATGGACCATGAGCGCCTATGTTGACCTTCCGGAATGGATGGTATCCATGACCACGAAGGATTCAGCCGCTTCCGGAAAATACTATAAGGTAAATTGGCTCAGGTTCAACAATGTGGAGGAAGCGCGCCGCAACAATCCGTATGTGATTGTGGTGCGGGCAACTTCTTCCGGCCTGGGCACCCAGGGTGTGCGGGATGCCTCCTATCTGTTTTTCACCCGGGATGTAAACTACGCCGACATCATTACCTCCCTGGAACCGATGGCCGGGAAGGTGAAAATCTTTCCCAATCCATTTCACAAGTTTTTAAACGTCGACTTATCGGAGGATCAGCAGGTCACTATCCTTAAGGTTAACGGCGAACGGGTCCGAACGATGCGGACTGAAAAAGGAATGCTGGACCTGGGTGATTTGTCACCCGGCATGTATCTCGTTCAAGTAAACGGGCGGATATACCGGGTCGTCAAAAACTGAAAAGTGTCACACGCGCAAAGTCCCCCGGAAGCCCCGGGCGGCATAGTAGGATTGGGCCCCGTTGTGGTAGATGAACACGTTTCCGTATCGGAAGTCGCCGAACAGCGCGCCGCCCAGCTGGCGGACGGCTTCCGGAGTTTTCAGCCAGCTTGACGTCTTGGCATCGAAGGAGCCCAGTTTCTGCAGCTCGCGATATTGCTCTTCGGTGAGGAGTTCAATTCCCATTTCAGTGGCCATGTCGATAGCGCTGTTACCGGGTTTGTGCTCCTTGCGGGAATCAAGGCCTTCGCGATCGTAACACAAGCTTCGACGTCCCGCTGGACTTTCGGGTGAACAATCGACAAAGATGAATTCACCGGATTTCTTGTCCTGTCCCGTCACATCCGGTTCTCCTCCCGTCCGCTCCATCTCATACAGCGACCTGACCTTCTGCGGATTCTTTTCCAACCTGGCCTTCACCGCCGCCCAGGCAATTCCTTTGTGACGTGCTTTATTCTGTTTAAACCGATCTTCAAGCGTCGCGAACAGAGCATCGCGCTGTTGCGCTGAAAGTGTTTCCTTGTTGGAAATTTTCTTGGTCATATCGTATCCTCTCCGCTTTACTCACTCCGCAGTGAGTTGACCGGGTTGGCCATGGCTGCCTTCATCGATTCAATTCCCACGGTAACCCAGGCAATGACAAAGGCCAGGATGCCGGCGCCGACAAATACCAACAGGCTCAACTCCACGCGGTACGCGAAGCCCTGCAGCCATTGATTCACCAGGTAGTAACCGAGGGGTACGGCAAGCAGAAAGGAGATGCCGACGAGGAGGAGAAATTCTTTCGACAGCAGGTTGGTGAGCTGCGATACGGATGCGCCAAGTGTTTTCCGGATGCCAATTTCCCGGGTGCGGCGCTCGGTGGAGTATGCCGCCAGGGCGTATAAGCCAAGACAGGCGACAAAAATGGCGAGACCGGCAAAAATGAAAATGATCTCTGCCAACTGCTCTTCTGATCGGTATAACGTCTGCAGCCGCTGCTCCAGGAACGTGAACTCAAACGCCGAGGGGATTACCGACTTGTACGTGCTTTCGAGACTGCTCAATGTTTCGGTGAGATGGGTGGTCTTCACGTTCACCAGGAGATAGTTCAGTCCTTCGGTCTTGGCGTTGTGGAAGCAATATCCGCCGATGGCTTCTTTCAGCGACGCGAAATGAAAGTTGTCTACAACGCCGACGATTTCCACGCGCCCGAACCCATGCACCTGGACAACCCGCTTCACGGCTTCTTCCGGACTGAGCCCCAGGAAATCAGTGATGACTTTGTTGACGATGACTTGTACCGTAGTGTCGTCCGCCGCCTTTACTTCCGGCAGCCCCGTGCCCGCGAGGTACTTGATGCCCAGCGCTTCAACGACTTTGTTGTCGGCGCGCACGGTCTTGATAGACATTCCTTCGCCTTCGCCGCTGAGCGGGGGAATAGAGCGTCCGCTGGCGCTGCTGCCGGGATACGACTGCGAACGGCTGGAGAGGTTCACGTCGGGGAGTTGCTCAATCGCTGCCTTCAAGGACAACACCTGTTCTTTGTTATCGGCGGCTGTTGTTCGAATCGCAATGACCTGTTCCGGTGCATACCCCAGTTTCTGGTTGCGCATGAAGCCAAGTTGCTGGTAGAGCACGAGCGTGCTGATGATAAGGACGATCGAGGCCGAAAACTGGAGGACAACGAGCGATTTGCGCAAGGTGAGTCCGCCGCCGGATTCGGGTGCGGATTTCAACACACGCTTGGGAGAGAACGAAGAGAGGTACAGCGCCGGGTAGATTCCTGACAGGACGCTGAGTACAACCCAGGCCGCAACAAAGGTGCCCCAAAACCAGGGCTGTGCGAGAAATCCCGCCGTGATGGATTTGCCGGTGACGGCATTGAAAATCGGGAGGCTTGCGCCGGTGAGCAGAATACTGATCATCAACGCCACCAGGACAAACACCGACGTCTCCACGTAGAACTGTCGCGCCAGCTGCGAACTCGTGGCGCCGAGCGATTTGCTCACCCCGATTTCCTTGTAGCGGCGCTGTGATTGCGCCGTCGAGAGATTCATGTAGTTGAAGGCGGCAATGAGAATGACGATAAGTCCCAGCCCGGACAATATGCGAAGTTGGTTAATGTCGCCGCGGCGGCCCGAGTTATTGTAAAAGTCTTCCACGTCGCCCATGTAGATATACAGGTCTTTGAGCGGCTTGAGGTGCAGGGAGAACCAACGATTGTCAGCTTCCGGTATTTCTCTTGCCAGCATCTCGGCCATCTTCTTTTCCACGGTGGAAGGGTCGGTGCCTGGGCGGAGCAGCAGGTATGTCTCAAAGCTCGCGTTCCCCCACGATTGGCTCTTCTCCTGTCCGAAGTAGTGTGAGGGAAATGAACCGATGATAGGGTATTGGAACCGGGATGTGGCGGGCGGGTCGGCATATACGCCGGCGACTTCCAGCGGCGGAAACTTGTCGACCGTGAATGTCTTGCCGATGACATCCGTGCTGCCAAAATACTTCTTCGCTGCGGACTCGCTCATCACCGCGGTGTTGGGTCGGCTCAGCGCCGTAGCAGGGTCGCCCTTGACAAATGTATAGCTCAGCACCTCGAAGATTTCCGGATCGGCCCAGCCAAAGCTCTTCTCACTCGACTTCACATCGTCCGTGGAGATGAAAGCAAGGTTGCCGAACTCATGGGAAAATAAGCGTACGGATTTTTCTACTTCGGGAATCTCTTTGGCAATCGTCGGGGCCACCTTGTTGGGTACGCCAGTCCATTTGTGCGTTTCACCATTCCACGAGGCTTCAATCGTGATGAGGTATGTCCGATCAAGATTCGCGTGGTGCGTTTCATAAGCGAACTCATCTGCCACATACAACGCGATGAGCAACGTGCAGGTGAGCCCGACAGACAGGCCCAACAGGTTGATCAGGCTGAACAGCTTGTGGCGAATAACGCCGCGGAACAGGATTTTGAGGTAATTGAGCAGCATGTGGTTGAGTTTTGACGATTAGACTACCAAACTATGTTATGGGTTGCACACTGGGTACTGGGTGCTGGGTACTGGGTTCTGGGTACTGGGTATCGTCAGGCTGCCTGCCCGCCGTAACGAAGTGGAGGAGGGAGCGAAGCCGAAGCCTGGGTGACGGGTCTGTCATGAGCATGTCGGAAGTGCACAGCCATTGGGGCTTGTAGGTCATTCGCTTCTCAGCGATTCGACGGGGTTGGAAACGGCGGTCTTGAGTGCCTGGATGCCGACGATGACAACGGCAAGCAGCAAGGCGGACAATCCTACCGCGGGAAGTATCCACAGCGACAATTCGATCCGGTAGGGATAGCGCTGAAGGAACTGGTTCATCACATACCAGCCGATTGGCGCGGCAATGACGAAAGCGACGGCTACGATGCGGGAGAAGTCGCGCGTGATAAGGAGAACCAGGCTGGCGGCGCTGGCGCCCATCACTTTTCGAATGCTGAGTTCCTTGCTGCGTTGTTCGGTGGCGAAGGATGCAAGCCCGAAAAGACCGAGCGCGGTAATCAACAGGGTGAGCACGGTGAACACATTCGACAGCCGGCCGATCATGGAGAACGTGGCGAACTTGCGCTCGAATACTTCATCCGCAAAGCGGTACTCGAAAGGATAAGCCGGGTTGTACTTCTTAAATACCGATTCCACACCCGCCAGCGTTTCCTGAATATCGTCCGATGGCTTGAGCCGGACCGTGATGGTGCTGGACCATGACGGGGAATGAACCATCACCAGGGGTTCAATGGGACGTTGCGCTTCACCCATCAGCACATTCTCCATGACGCCGATGATGTGCCACTCCTGTTCCCACATCTTGACCGTCTCCCCAATGGGGTTCTGCAGGTTCAAAATGTCAACGGTAGCCTGGTTGATTATAATCGCCATCGAATCGCTCGGGAACTCCGGAGAGAAGTCGCGCCCCTGGAGCATCTTGATGCCAAGGGTTTTGGTGTAGTCGTATTCGGTGGCAATGGTGGTGAATTCGATCCGCTGTCCTTCTTGTCTTCCCGGCCAATCGTCGAGGGTGTTGGTGGAATAGATGGCGGTGACCGGGCTGTTGCTCTTGCACATGGACTCGGCAAAACCGCTGGCAAGCAATTCTGTCTTCAGCGGTTTATAGTTCTTTTCGATGTCGCTCGTCGTCCAAATGAGTAGCAGGTTGTTGCGGTCGTATCCGGTCTCCCGCTGCCGCATGAATTGTATCTGGCTATACACGACCACCGCCCCGATCATCAGCAGGATAGAGAATACAAACTGCAGCGTGACCAGTACTTTGCGCGGTGCAGCCGATCCGCGGCTGGCCATGAACCGTCCTTTGAGTACCTGCACCGGGTTGAACGAAGACAAGTAGAAGGCCGGGTAGCTGCCGGCAAAGAGTCCCGCGATAAGCGTAAGGCCCAGGCTGGGTGCCCAGAAATCGGGCGAGGAATAATCGATGACCAGCTTCTTGTTGACGAGTTGATTGTAGAGCGGCAGGGACAATTCTACAAGACCCACGGAGATCACCAAAGCCAGTACGGCCAGCAGCAGCGATTCACCCAGGAACTGAAAGATGAGGTCCTTGCGCCGGGAGCCGATGCTCTTCCGGATGCCAACTTCCCGCGCCCGGCGTTCTGACCGGGCGGTGGCCAGGTTCATGAAATTGATGCAGGCAATGACCAGGATGAAGATGGCAATACCGGTGAACAGGCGTACATACAGGATCATTCCTCCGGACTCTTTGCCGTTGGTAAAGTTGGTGTAGAGGCGCCAGTGACTCATGGGCTGCAAAAAGAGCTCAACATTGTCAATCGCTTTGTTATTCTGCGTGATGAGCTTGCGGATGGCATCATCCACTTCAGCCACGGGTGTGCCCGGGTTCAGTTCCACATAGATTTGGCTTACGTTGTTGTCCCATCGCTCCTTCACGTTCCTGACCCACGACTGGGTAAGTTCGTAGTGCCCGTAGGCGATAAAGAAAGTGTAGTCGCTAAACGCCGTGTTTGTCGGCAATTCTGCCGTCACGCCGGTGACTTTCATCTCCAGGTTATTGTCGACCTGCACCATCTTGTTCAGTGGATCCTCATCCCCAAAAAGCGCCTTGGCGAGCGAGGCGGTGAGTACAATGGAGCGGGGATCATCCAGTGCGCGCGCCGTGCCTTGCTGCATCGGGATTTCGAACATGTCCAGGAAGGAGGGTGTGACCCATAGCCCGACTTTGTTCAATTTTTTTTCACCCACGCCGAGAAGTGCGCCTTCACCCCAGTTGGTGCGCGCCGTCCGCTTGATGCGGCTGTCGGCAGCCAACAGGGCTTCCATGAGGGGATAGGGGACAGACTGACCGGTGACGACCCCTTTATCGACGGTGGCGTTGAGCCTGACCTGGTACAGGTGATCGTACTTGGGGAAGAATTGATTGAACGTAATCTCATCGTGCACCCAAAGCAGAATAAGAATACTGCACGCAAGTCCCGTGGAGAGCCCGGCGATGTTGATGAAGGAGAAGACCGGGTTCTTGAACAGGCTTCGGACGGCGATCTTGAAATAGTTGATCAGCATGTTTCGCTTTTATTCGGTGCGCAGTGATTGGACGGGATTGGCAGAAGCCGCCCGGAAAGATTCAAAGCTTACGGTGGCGAGGGCGATCGCCAGTGAACCAAGGCCGGCGATCACAAACACGGAAGCCGTCAGGTTGATGTGGTAGGCAAAGCCTTCCAGCCAGCGCGTCATGATGTAGGCCGTCGCCGGTGCAGCAATGGCAAAGGCAATGAGAACCAGCTTGATAAATTCCTTCGACATCATGCCGGTTATCTGACCGAGGCTGGCACCCATCACTTTGCGTATGCCAATCTCCTTGAAGCGCCGCTCGGCCATGAAACTGGATAGGCCGTAGAGCCCGAGGCAGCAGATGACCATGGCGATAAAGGTGAAACTGGTAATGATGGAAGATACACGGCGGTCTTCTTCGTACTGCGCTTGCACCTTTTCGTCCAGGAAGCTGTACTCGAACGGCGTATCGTTAATCTGGCTTTTCCATACGGCTTCAATTTGCGCGATGGAAGACGCTACATCCGTGCCGTTCATTTGCAGGACGATGTTTTCGTAATGCGTGGGTTCTTCCGGTACTTCGAACAGGGTGGGGAGGATTGCTTCTTTCAAGGTCAGCTGGTGATAATCCTCCATCACGCCGATCACTTCATAGGTGTACTTCTTGTCGTGCCAATCGAAGTAAATCTTTCTTCCCACAATCTCCTCCGGCGTGAAGCCCAGTTCTTTTGCCGAAGTGCGGTTGACAATCACTTTGCTCTGGTTCTCGGCGCGGTTGTCTGAAAATTGCCGGCCGGCGATGATCGGAATTTTGAGCGCGTCCATGTAGTTTTCGTCAACCGGGTTTCGGCGGTGGAGCACGGCGGTTTCCATATTGCCGCCGTCGGGATAGTACATCATATCACTCCAGATCATCATACCCGGTATGTAGTCGCATGCCGAGACCTTCTCTACGTTGTTGATGCGCTGCAGTTCTTTGCTAAGCGCAGGGTAGGCGTTCCGGGCAGTTTCTGAACGGAGGGGAAGGACTAGGCGGGCGCCGGATTCAAAACCCAGGTCCGTTTCCTGCATGTACTTGAGCTGGTCGGAAATAATCAGCATGCCGCATCCGAGGGCGATGGCGATGATAAACTGAAACACCACCAGGAACTGGCGCATCCGGCCGCTGGCGCCGGAGAATTGCGCTTTCCCCTTCAGCACTTCGGCGGGCTGGAATGAGGAGAGGTACAAGGCGGGATAACTGCCGGCAAGCAGGCCGGTGATGGAAGCAATGGCGATCAGCGCCACCGCCAGGAAGGCCATGGAGTTTGAATCCAGGCTGATTTGCCGCTCCGTCAGCCCGTTGAAAAATGGGAGCGCCGCCTGCACGATACCGATGCTGATCAACACCGCTATCAGCACGATGACGATCGCTTCGCCGAATACCTGTTGAATCAATGACTGCCGTACGGCGCCCATGACTTTACGGATGCCGATTTCTGTGGCCCGCTTTCCGGCTTTGGCCGTGGACAAGTTCATGAAGTTGATGCAGGCGATCAGGAGAATAAATACGCCAATGGCGGCGATGATATACAGGTAGTTGATTCGCGGGCTGCGGCCGATGTCGGATTTCAGGTAGATATCTTTTACCGGCTGCAGGTGCAGGGTCTTTTTCACGCCCATGGCTTTCATCGCTTCGGCGCCATGCTTGACCAGCACGTCGTTCATTTTCTTCTCGACCAGCGCCTTGTCGTGACCGGGTACCAGCCGGACATAGCCGGGCACAAAGTTGTTGCCTGCCCATTCGTTAGACGCGTTGGGGTTTGTCCGGATATACGCGCCCCAACCGTCGCTGGTCATCGAGATGATGAAGTTGGGTTTGATATGACTGTGCTCCTCATCGCGGAATACGCCGGTGACACGATAGTCGCCCGTGGGTCCGCCCTGGTTGATTTGAATGGTCTTGTCCAGGGCCGGCTCGTTGCCGAACAACTTCCTCGCCAGGTGTTCGGCGAGCACCACCGACTGCGCCTGAACGAGCGCTGTCCTGGGATTGCCTTCCGTGATGGTGTAGTTGAACAGGTCGAAGAACGTGGAGTCGCCCACAAACCCGTTGGATTCATAGAACATGTTGTCGCCGTATTTGACCAGGTTGTGCGACACGCCGGGCGGGTTGAGAATACGGGTGGCCGATTCGATTTCCGGTATCTCATCCCACAGCGCCATCGTGATGGGGGGAGAAGTTGTAGGCAGTTTGTCCAGGCCGCGCTCCGACTCAAAATGAGTCACGATGCGATAGAAGTCATCCAGCCTGGCGTGATGGCGGTCGTACCGGAGTTCGTCGGCCAGGTACAGCGCCAGCAGGAGGCAACACGCCACACCCAGCGACAGGCCGAAGATGTTGATGAACGAATAGGCCTTGTTGCGGAACAGATTCCGGAAGGCGATGGTGAGGTAGGACCGTAGCATAGAAACTTGTATTGGCTTGGTTTAACGAAATCAATGCCAAGACAGATGAAACACACGAGAAAGCCTTAAAAAGTGGCCTTTCTACCGGATGGTATGGACGATGCCGAACGATGGTGTCCGGAAGCGGTCGGAATTAGGTTGACCTGGTCAGCGAATTATGACCAACCTTTTTGTTTCCTCAACTAGGCCTTCTGAGATACGGACCAGATAAGTTCCTCCAGAGAGGTTTTCGGTTCGAATAGGTATAGAATGACGGCCAGGTCCATACGTCAAGTTTTGGTCAAGAAGTGTGGCCCCCATCATATCAATTATCGAAATGGAAATGCAAGCTGTCGAATCCAATGTGACCTGGACAGTAAAATAGTCCTTGGCTGGATTGGGTGAGAGGACAAATGATGTTGGGTTTTCAAGCCCGGTAACCGTTTTTTCTGTAACGACGATGGAGAAGGCAGTACCGTTCAGCAGGCCGGCTGGATCCCGTGCCACAACGGAAATGGATGAGACTCCTTGTCTGAGCGCTTTTATTACCAGTGAATCATTTCTCATGAAAGCCTGCGCAACATCTGATCTGGAAGAGAATACCTGATAGGCAAGCTTGTCTCCGTCAGGATCAAAAAGAATTGAGGAGAGAAGAAATCTGATCTCTTCATTGGCAAATACGTACTGGTTTTGAATTCCGTTAACTTGGGGTCCCTGGTTGGTGAACGCATAAGCGCTTATGGGAATAGTAAGCAGCGGAGTTTCAACATCATTTGACACGATGTTGAGTTCAGCCTTGTTGGTGGCCTTGTTGGTAAAGAATGTGGTGCTGATGGAAAGGTTTATCTGGGCTGAGTTGTTCGGCGGAATGGATCCTTGCTTTGGATCCACCCAGCACCAACTTATGTCGCCCGATGCCACCTTGAGGAATTCCCGGCATATATTCTCCCATTGTGAAGGCATAATGGCCCCGTTGACAGTGAAAAGCAGGTAGTAGAATCTGGACTTCCCCGAAATGTTCAACTGCAGGCTGTCGATCAGCGGGTTATTTCCATATTGCCAACTCATGGTACTGAAGCGAGTGGTCAGGAACACCTGGTAAATACTTGTTTTTCCAACCCCTTTGGTTTCTCGGACCACGCCAATGGCTGAGGAACCCTCGTACAATAGCGATAACTGATAAGCATCCACCGAAGTGTATCCGTTGCCTCGGTTGCCGTTGACTTTGAATTTATTGATATCAGCATCTGTCGCGAAGACAAACATTCCCGGGTATTTTGCTGTGAAATAGCGGCCATTGAGTCCATTGACAATTGCTCGGTCGGAATAGGGCACTGGTGCCAGGTTATTGTATGACAGGAAATTTCCGTCGTGGAAAATATCATTTCCCCCGTTTTGTATGTGATTACCGGTTTCACCCTCGCTGAATTGAAAGAAGCCGGGGATAAGACTTGTAATGCGTTCGTGATGGGCGTTGAGGCTATCGAGTGAGCGTTCCAGGGAAGAACCGCCTGGTCTCGAAACTGATGCTGACCACTGCAAGGGGAAATTGCCTGTATTGCGGACTATCATTGGAAACGACTGAATTTGATTAAGCCCCATGCTGGTGGTAAGCGTGCCGGGGTTTACTTCAATTTGCGGCGGAAATAGGGTAAAGGCATTGATCCGATAGGTAATATCTCTTTCATCGGGATCATTTGTTTCTATCTTAAGAGTCCTTGCTACTTGGCCGGGAACCGACGGCGTGAAATGCAATCTCAATGTGGCGGAGTCTCCTGGAGCGAGTGCGGGTGGCAGCATTTCCCACGAAATATCCTGATGATCAGTCGTGACCTGGCTGATCATCAATACTTCTGTTCCACGGTTGTAGATAACGACATCCCACGTCTCCGTCTTTCCCAAAAAGGTCTGATCCAAAGTCCTGCTGAACTGCTGCAAATCAATATCTGGCGCATCAGTAACCCGCAACGTCACCGGCACTTTCACCTGTGGTGACAACGGATCATTTAGCAAAAAATAGAGATGGGCTTGATGATTGCCGACGGGAAGTCCTGCAGCGTCTATTTTCAAGGTGACGGAATCAGTCAGCGTTGAGGTGGCATAGTAAAACTCGCTGGATTGTTCCAGCCAGGGCTTACCCCGCAGTTGGTACTTGCCAAAACCAGTACCTCCATCACCTTCAACAAAGTAAATTCCATCTGATTTTTGATGATAAACCATGCTGATGTTATTCGTCATGAACATGGGCATAGTCAATCGTCGGTTAGTCGGATAGTTGCTAAACTTAAAAAGGGCCAACTGGTTAGCTGCACTGGTAGCGTAGTACTCATTATTAATGGGATCCAATGCGGCACCCTGGTACATGATTTGCCCAAAGTCATCATAAAACCAGACATCGTCCCACCAGTCATACAGAAGTATCGTTGAGGATCCGCCGCCCGGATGACACACATAGGAGAGTCCGCGGTTGACAATCCCTGCACGGGGAGAGAATCGGTACCTTGGTGTCGGTAAGTATCGCCAGGCACTATCGTAAGGGTTCCAGGTCATCATCGTATATCCTTCTATAAGGACTATTGAACCGCCGGTAGAGCCGATATTGGCGGTAGGAAAAAAGAAAGGCCACGTAGCCCAGGTATTGTCGGCCAGGTTGTAAACCGCGAGAGAATCAGTTCGGGTTGAAGCAACAAAAAGATGGTTGGACATGATCGCGGCACCCGCATAGGCGCCGCTGTTAAGGGGGCTTGGGGCAAGAGAAGACCATTGACCTGTAGTGGTATTGAATGAAAAAAACTTCCTGCCGTTCACTTCCTGACCATATAACATGCCAGTAGCATCGTCCGTCGTCAGTGCGGTCAGGGGAACCGGAGAAGCAGGCAGCGAAACAAAGTAACCTTTTTGCGAATCGCCGGGATCACCAGGCCTTAGGGCGTCAAGGTATACTGCCGAGTTTGCCCTTAGCCTTGATCCTGGTGCTTGGTTTTGAAATGGTGTTTTTACTTGCGTGGATCCTCCTATTGGCACAGAAATCTTTATGGAATCCGGGAATTGAAGCACGGGGGCCAGCTGTGAAGTTGATGACAGGGGCAAGGCGATTTGACCTTCATCCGGGTCATTTGTCGTAAGTTGAAGATAGATGTCGTCGATTCCCTCCGCCGACGGGGTCAGCGTGACTGATAGTACAACTTTTTCCCCTGGTTGAAGTTGAAGAGAGGACTGGCTTACCACAATGTCTGGAGATGGAGCGGTGATGGAAACCGTCAGAGGGTAGCTGCCTTTATTTGAAATAGGTAGTTTGGCGGTGGACGGAAACCCCACGTAGGAATTACCGAATCCTATCCCCATTGGCAGGTCGATATCCGGAGCTGATTGAACATCAAGGAAAACACGAAGGGGGTGTGTCGGGTTATCTGGGTCATTGGAATGCAAGATGATGTCTCCCTGGTAAGCACCTGGGAATAGGCCTTTACCCTGGATATCAAGGGTGACGTTTCGATTCGCACCGGGAAGCACCGTAAACGTTGAACCAAATACCGGATATGCCCCCAGCCAGAAGAATTCGTCTGTAGGTTGATACTTGCCAAATGTGGTGTTGGACTCGTTACCGCTGTAGTACAGCCCGCTGACACCAGGTGTATGAAGGAAGGCCATCCGTTCTCCGAGGAATTTCTTGTTGTAGAAATGTGCCCAGGTTCCTGTTCGTATATCAAACCCCATGAGATTGCTGTTGCCAGCCGTAGATACATAGACACGGCTGTGTAGCGGATCTAATGCGACCCCCGACAAAAGTCCGAACGTAGGACGGGGTAAAGTGGTCCACTCGTTTTTTGAAATAGTATACGCCGCGGCACCCATGAGCCCTGAACCCTGAAACCCATAGATCACTCCATCGCAATGAACAATTCCCCCTCCACGTTTGAATGCAAATGGGGATGTGGGGAGGATACGGGATTGCCCCGTGCCTGGGGAGTACTCAATCAACTGACTTTCATGGGCAAGATAAAACCGGTCTTCTGAGGCTGTTAACAAAGGTGAGGCAAAAGGCAAGGATGAAGTTGACCAACTGTGTGCCTGCGGATCATAAACGAGGAGTTCGGGATTATCGGAAAAGGAGAACCACAGTTTCTCATTGAACAAAGCTCCTCCGGCAAGACCCGTATGATTTGACGGCAAAGGAACCTCCGGGTTCCATCGATTCATCAAAGGATCATAAACAAATAGAAGACCGGTTTCCGTGCTAAGACCATAGAGGATTCCTCGCTTCGGGTCTGCGACGAGAGCCGCCAACGGACCTGGGCTGTTCCGCTTTGGCGTGAACTCCCCGGCGGCTTGTTGTTCGGGAACAGGCAGTGTCCCGATCGACATCGTTTGCAGGACTTCCAGTGGCTCGCCCCCTTGGTTGAAAATCGTATATGGCAGAAAGCTGTTCGCTCCTTCAGCAATCGCAACGTGGATTGAATCAGTACTCAGTGAAATTTTGGGAGGAATTCGAGCCTGCCCCTTGAGAGTTACAAGGCTGTTGGGTTGATCAGGATCGTTGGTGTGCAGTTGCAGCGTCCCGAAGTACGCGCTGGCCTGACTGGGTGTAAACCGGATCGATATCTCTGCTGATGTATTGGGTTCTATTCGCGATGGATAGGAAATCACTTCATACTCCACAGGGCTGGCCAATGCAGATTCAACAACTAACGCCCGGTCTCCATTGTTAGCGACAGTCAACTGGATGGTGTTGGTTTTTGGAAATATAAGTTCTCCAAAATCAATCGTCTCCGAAGTGATCTTCACGTTGGGAGCTGATTCCACGAATAATACAATTGGAACGTTCACGACCGGCCGGTTAGGGTCAGTTGAGAGAACACGCATATTGTGGGAGTACATACCGCCTGTCAACCCATCGGCATCCATCAGGAGTGTGATCGGGGTGGATTTTCCGGGTCGAATCGTGCCTGAATTGCCGCCTTTGAGCCAAGAAGGCAAATTGGCGTCGACGGAATAAACCAAATCGCCACTACCGGTATTTTGGATGTTCACCAACAACTCTTTCCGGCCACCTGTAAAAAGAGTTTGAGAAACTGATGTGGGGACTACTGCAATGCTTCCGGGAATAAGCGTGGTAGTCACCACAACATTGGAGATGGGTGAGACATTATCAAAAGCGTCAATCACACGCAATGCCACATAGTAGGTGGTGGATGGCTTCAACTCACTCAGATTGTAAGATTCCCAATATCCTGTCCGTAAAGGAACCGGAAGTCCGACCGCCGCAATCCCACCTTCAAAATTGGACTCCGAGAGCGGCGTTGTGGAATATCTCAATTCGTAACGTTTGGCTGTTCCGAATTTTCCATTGGACCCCGTTGAAATCCACGTCAATAGAATAGAAGTCGAGAAGGTTTCGGCTGCCTGAAGGGTGGTCACTCGTCCAGGAGGTTGGCTGTCATTAGCCCCCAGCGCTCGCCCCGCATTAATTCTTCCGTCACCTGTAATGTATGGATCAAGCTGCGGAGGATTATCAACGGACTCCAATAGACGGGCGAGGACATTTTCTGGTTTGAGGCCAGTCCCGCCAAAGGTAGATATGATTAGCGCTACCGTCCCCGAAGCATGCGGGCAAGCCATCGATGTTCCTGACAAAATCCCGTAAGAGCCCATGGACTGGGGGAATGTGCTGAGGATGTCTGTTCCGGGCGCAGCAATATCTACCCAAGGTCCGAAATTTGAAAAAACCGATCGTTCATCATGATTGTCCGTGGAGCTAACAGAGACCACTGGCTCATAGGATGATGGATAACCATAGTTCGGGGAGTTGGTGCCTGCATTTCCGGCGGCGAAGAAAACAATGCCTCCGGCCATCGGACCCACTTGCAGGTTCTCAAGGAAGTGCTCGTTGCTATTGTCAAGACCAGCACGGGCGATAAAGTAGTCGATGGCAGCTTCGATGGCGGTCGAACCGCCACCCCAGCTGTTTTGGGCAATGACAGCGCCGTGGTCAGCAGCATAAACAAAAGCATCCTCAAAACCCCCCTGGCTCCAATTCCCGAATGCAGCACAGGACATTAGCCGCACGCCATCACCGTTACCAGAACCTCCTGCCACTCCCGCAACTCCAATTCCATTGTTGGTAACTGCGCCTATTGTGCCGGCGACATGGGTGCCATGATAGCTGGGAATAATCCGCGGAAGGTCGTCTCCAAAGTTGTAGCCATGCCTGTCATCAACGTAACCGTTATGGTCATCATCGATGAGGTTACCCGGGATCTCGCCGGTGTTGACCCACATGGCAGCTTCAAGGTCTGGGTGGCTAGTGTCGATTCCTCCATCGATGACAGCAACAATCACGCTACGGTCCCCCGCCTGCAGTGGCCATGCCTCCAATAGGTTGATGTCGGCGCCAACGGTACCGCCATTCTGTCCTGTGTTGTGGTACTGCCACTGCTGGTCGAAGAGCGGATCATTTGGAGCCCCGGGCAAAACAGAGTGGCTGGCCAGTGGTATGGCTGCCCCACTAGCCGAACCAATGAGATAAGGCGGCCGAACCTTTTCAACCTGGTCAAGGACTCCTGTTTGGGCCAGCCGATCCACCACCAAATCCACAGGTTGCGTTGTATCAAATTCGATTTCGTACCAAAGGTGAAGTCCAAAGGCCTCATGCGCCTTTTCGAACTTTTCAGAAGGCCGAAATACACGCCGGATTTTTGTGCCTCCCGCTGAGGCGACCACCTGGTCGACGACAGGAATACCCGTCTGCACCTGGCCCCTGGACACAGTCTGTTCTTTGATTTTACTCGCTCGCGGGGCTTCGCCAGCCTTGAACTTCAGATGGAGAATGCCTGGTTGGTACGTTGACTGTGCACTTGCTTCCGGCCCCGGCAGGAACAAGAGTGATGTGCAGATGAGTAACGCAAAAGTAACCCGCATTGCGGAAGGCTCAATTCAAATATACTCAAGTTGATAAAATGAGTACTTAGCCCGGTTGAAGTTCGTCTAATGCAGATTATGATAGTTCGATTCTTTCAGTCTTGCTACATCCTCCTTTTCGCGCTTGATCCGCACCTTCGCGACAGGGCCCACCATAATGGGTACGGTTTCCACTTCGACGTTAGCGAGCTCCAGGCCATACATCTCTTCGGTAGACAAACTGTACTTCTTGATAAACCGGTACCCCTGGATGATGAGGTTGTCGAAGGTAGAGATCTCGCTGTCAACTGAGGCCAGCGAATGCAGCATGATGAACTTGAAATCGGCGGGCATACTATGCTTGCGCAACGAGTCGTAGTGACTGACCAGGTCGATCTCCGCGTTCTCCGCCATGTCGTGGAGGATTCGCGCAAACAGCAGGTTCACCCGGTGGTCAGCTTTGAAACCCAGCTTGATGCGTATGAAGAAACACTTGCGGGGTATGATGGTATCCACCGAGTACTTTGAGGTGTAAGGACTGTCAACCGTGTCTACGTGGATAAACCAGTATACATCAGCCCGTTTGGGGCGTTTCTTAAAAATGGAATAGATGATGTTGGAATCAATGGACCGCTTGCTGTCGGCGACGGCCATGAAAACCAGGTTGGTTGCCTCTTTTGGAATCGTTGTGTCGGCCTGAAGGTCCTGGATCAGCGGGATGTAGTGCTTCAAGTCCACGAACTCGGTATGCCTGTCGCGGAGTTTGCGCGCCTTCAGCAGGATGAACATCAGGAGGAAAAAGACGGTGGCGATGGCGAACGTAAAGGAGCCTCCATGCTTGAACTTATCCAGGTTGGAGACCAGGAACATGCCCTCCAGGGTGAAGAAGAGCATGGCCAGCACGGAAGAGCGAAACCGCGACTCCTTGACCGTGGTGAAATAATAGACCAACAAGGTGGTGGTCATCAGCATGTCTACCGTGATGGCAAGACCATACGCGCCTTCCATGTGCTCGGAGCGTCCGAACCGCAGCACGACAAGAATGGTGCCCGCCAGCAAGAGCCAGTTGATGGCCGGAATGTAAATCTGGCCTTTCATCTGGCTGGGATAGCGCACCCGCGTGCTCGGCCACAGTTTCAGTTTCATGGCCTCGTTAACCAGCGTGAAGGTTCCCGAGATCAATGCCTGGCTCGCAATGATGGCGGCGGCAGTGGCAATGATAACGGCGAAGATGAGGATGGCGTCGGGGATGATCGAGTAAAAAGGAAGGCGCCCGTTCAGGGTTTGTCCCTGCAGCGACAACAGCCAGGCGGCCTGCCCAAAGTAGTTCAACAGCAGGCAGACTTTCACGAAAGTCCAGCCCATCCGGATATTGCTCTTGCCGGTGTGACCGAGGTCAGAGTAGAGCGCTTCCGCTCCCGTGGTACAAAGGAACACCGCGCTCAGCAACCAGAAACCTCCGGGGTATTTGACCAGCAGGTCCCAGGCATAGACCGGGTTCAATGCGCGAAGGACGGAGGGATTCTGTACAAATTGTACGGCGCCGAAATAACCGATGAAGACAAACCAGGTGAGCATGATCGGTCCGAATGTCTTGCCGACCACGTTGGTGCCGAACTGCTGGAAGAAGAATATGAACACCAGGATGGTGATCACAATGGGCGCCGTGGGAAACTGCGGGTAGTCGATGGTGAGACCTTCGACCGCGGCCGAGATGCTGAAGGAAGGGGTAATGACCCCATCGGAAATGATGGCGGCACAACCGATGATGGCCGGGAAGATCACCCAGTTGGCTTTGAATTTTCTCACCAACGCATACAAAGCGAATATTCCACCTTCCCCTTTGTTGTCCGCATTCAGCGCCAGGTAGATGTACTTGGTCGTGGTAATCAGCGTCAGGGTCCAGAACACACATGAAAGGCCGCCCAAAACGAGATCTTCGGTAATGACCCGATCACCCACAATAGACCTGAACACGTACAGCGGCGAAGTTCCGATATCACCGTAGATGATGCCGAGCGACACTAACACGCCGGCGGCGGTCAGCGGATATTTGTTAATATTTTTCGAATCGTCCATCGGTCACAATTCCGTATTGCGCGGTTTGCCAATGATCAACCGGTTGCTGCGGTCGTATGACAAATAACTGAAAAACCAGCTAAAGAAGGTGAACACTTTATTCTTAAACCCGGTAATGGAAAGCAGATGGACGAACATCCAGACGAACCAGGCGAAGAAGCCCTGTATCTTGAATGCACCCATGTCGACTACGGCGCGGTTTCTTCCGACCGTGGCCATGCTTCCTTTGTCGGTGTAGGAAAACGGCTTCATGGTTTTCCCTGCAATGAGCCGCTCGATATTCTCGGCGACGCGCTTGCCCTGCTGCATGGCGGGCGGCGCCATCTGGGGATGGCCCTTCGGGTAGTTCGGGTCGCCTTCCATCAACGCGACATCGCCGATGGCGAACACATTCTTCAGGCCTTTGATCCGGTTGTATTCATCCACCAACAACCGGTTCCCGCGCGTCACCACGTCGCCGGGCAATCCTTCAATGGGATTTCCTTTGACACCGGCTGCCCAGATGACGGTCCGGGAAATCAGGCGGTCGTTTTCATTGATCTTCAGTTCGTAGCCGTCGTATGACTTGACAGCGCAGTTAAGCCGAACGTCGACACCCATTTCTTTAAGGTACTGCAGCGCTTTCGCGGAAGCCTTCTCCGACATGCCATTGAGCAGCCGTGGGCTCGCCTCGATGAGGTGAATGTCCATATGGGAAAGGTCCAGCTCATTGTAGTCGCGCGGAAAAACGTGCGACTTGAGCTCGGCCAGCGCTCCGGCGAGTTCCACGCCCGTGGGTCCGCCGCCGACGATGACGTAGTCCATGAAGCTGTTCATCTGCTCGGGATCGTCCACCAGCAGGGCATTCTCCATGTTGCGCAAGATATGGTTGCGAAGCTGGATGGAGTCTTCGATGGTCTTCATGCTCATCGCGTACTCCTGCACGTCGGCCATACCGTAGAAATTGGTGGCTGCGCCGGAGGCGATAACAAGATAATCGTACTTCGCTTTCCCGATCGATGTTTCGATGGTGTTCTCTTCCGGCGATATCTTCTTCACTTCACCCAGCCGGAAGTAGAAATTCGGTCGGTGTGAGAAACGTTTGCGAAGGGGAAATACGATCGAACTCGTTTCCAATCCCGACGTGGCAACCTGGTAGAGCAGGGGTTGAAACGTGTGATGGTTGTACCGGTCAAACAGGACGACCTGGGTGTTCGGGTTCTTCAGATTCCGGACAACTTCCAATCCGGCGAATCCTCCCCCGATAACGATGATGCGGGGTTCGCCCAGGTCAGCGAGGCGCGTTTGCGCAACAATCGATTTGGGCATTTAAGAGGTCAAAAATGACAAAAACCGGGGCGAATTTACTTGATTGGCGCTGATTATGTCGATTCGTCCGATATTTATTTAACCCTGTCCCGATACCGGGGAAAGCGATTAATTTTGCAGAACTAAAACACTAATGTTCATATGAAAAATATCCTGTTTGCCGCAATCATTAGCACGTTTCTAATGAGCTGTGGAGGTGAAACGGAAAAACTGAAAAGCCAGGTTGATTCACTGCAGAATGAACTGCAGGTGAGCCAGCAGATGGCGCAAACGCTTCAAGAAGTGGGTACGCTGATGGACTCCATCGATGCTAGCCGCCAACTGTTGCGCGTGAACGTCATCGAAGGAACGACGTACTCGGACTACACCTCGCGCATGAAGGACCTTAACAACTATGTGAAGGAAACGCAATCGCGCATCACCGACCTGGAGAAGTCGTTGAAGAAATCGAAGTCGAACAACAACGCCTTTGCGGCCACCATCAAGAAATTGAAGGCCGACCTGGCGAAGAAGGATGAAGAGATCCAGTTGTTGCAGGGAAAGGTGGAGGAACTGGGCAACCTGAACGAAAACATGAAGATCACCATCGATATGCAGGAGGCGGAGTTGAACGACAAGCAGGTGCAGATTGATGAGAAGACCCAGGAGCTGGCCCTGATTGAAGCCCGCATCCAGGAGTTGATGATCCAGAGCAAGATGAGCGAGGCGGATTCTTACTATGCCCGCGGCGAGGCCGTTGAAGAGGCCGCCAACCGCACCAAGCTCGCTCCGCGAAAGAAGAAGGAGACCTATCGTGAAGCTATCGAGCTGTACAAAAAAGCACAGTCACTGGGCAGCGAAAAGGCCCAGGCAAAAATTACAGAGCTGGAGAAGAAGGTCAACTAGATTTTGCTGAACCCTCACAAAGAAAAAACCCCGAAGCGATTCGGGGTTTTTTCTTTTTGTTATTGCGCGGCCGCGGTCTGTATCTGATCGATCGAGACGAGGTAGGCCGTGTAGGCAAAATACGCCCCGAGCATAATGATGGCTTCCCACCGGTCCAACTTCCGGGTGTTCAGGGTAAACATGAAGATCATGAGCAGGACGGTCGATGCCATGAGCACCTGCAAGTCGAAGTTCATAGCCATGTTGTACGGTACGGGATGTATCGTTGACGTAATGCCGAGAATAAAGAAGATGTTGAAAATGTTTGAGCCGACCACGTTGCCAATGGCGATGTCGGTATTCTTCTTATAAGCCGCGACGCAGGAGGTCGCCAGTTCCGGAAGCGACGTACCTGCCGCGAGGATGGTCAGGCCGATGAGCTTCTCGCTGAGGCCGTAGTGCTGCGCAATTTCAATGGCGTTGTCCACCACGATTTGCCCGCCGAAGATGAGCATGACCAGCCCGGCAACAATCATCAGCGTGGCGATCGGTGTACTGTAGATCTTAATGGTGCTTTCCTCGCCGAGATCGGCTGACGTGCGCATGGTGCGATAGATGTACACCAGGAATCCGAGGAAGAAAAGAAGGAGGATGATGCCGTCCCACCGGTTGAGTGAGCCTCCGTAAGGTGCCGAGAACGCGGTGCTGCCAAAAAGCTGTGTGTCGTTGACCAGCACATAGAGCACTAAAGCGGCGAGCAGCGACATCGGCACTTCGTATTTTACCGTGTTGGTCTGCACGACCAGCGGGTAGATCGCCCCGGATATGCCGAGGATGAACAGCAGGTTGAAATTATTGCTGCCGATGACGTTACCGAACGATGCGTCGTTATTGCCGTCGAGAGCGGATACGAGACTGACGATCAATTCCGGCATGGAGGTGCCAAACGCGACCACGGTAAGCCCGATGGCCAGGTTGGATATCCCATATTTCTTCGCGGCCGAAGAAGCGCCGTTGACCAAAAAATCAGCGCCCTTGATCAGTATGGCGAAGCCAACCAAGAGCAACAGGATGGGAACTAACATGGGGGTTTAGGTTTAGGAACTGAAAGATAGACCCTTTTCTGAAAATGCGGAATAGGGCCTAGTCGTTGGCGACCAGGTAGACCGTATAAACCACATAGGAGGCGGCCAGCAGGACGGCCTCCCACCGGTCTAATTTTCTTGTATTCAGGGTGAACATGAACACGATCAGCAGAATCGTGCCACCCATCAATACCTTCAAATCAAAATTCATTACGGGGTTATAAGGAATGGGGTTGACAGCCCCGGTAAACCCCAGGATGAGGAGGATATTGAAAATGTTGGACCCAACGACATTGCCAATGGCGATATCGGCATTCCTTCGATAGGCGGCTACCAGGGAGGTCGCCAATTCTGGAAGTGAAGTTCCGGCCGCAAGAATCGTCAGGCCGATGAGCCTTTCACTTAGTCCAAAATGTTCGGCGATGCTGATCGCGTTGTCGATCACCAATTTGCCGCCGCCAATCAACATGGCAAGCCCCAGCACAATCAGCCCGACAGACTTCATACTCGTGTATTGCTGGAAGGAGGAGCTCTCCTCCAGGTTGGCGCCGTCGCGCATGGTGCGGTAGACGTACAGGAGAAAAATTCCAAACAACGTCAGCAGAATAATGCTGTCCCAACGGCTGAGCCACAAGCCGTCGGCCGAACTGCCGAAAAGAAATCCATCATTGACCAGAAGATACAGGATGACGGCCGCGCCCAGGGAGAGCGGGACTTCATACCTGACGGTGTTGCGCTGCACCACGAGTGGCGTAATCGCGCCCGACAACCCCAGGATGAGCAGCAGGTTGAAGTTGTTGCTTCCGATGATATTTCCGAAGGAGGCGTCATTTTTCCCGGAGAGCGCCGAAATAAGGCTGACCACAAATTCAGGAGCGGATGTGCCGAAGGCGACTACGGTAAGGCCGATGGCAAGATTCGAGATGCCGTAATTTTTTGCCAAGGAGGCAGAGCCCGCCACCATGAAGTCTGCGCCCTTAATTAGAACCGCAAAACCAGCGAAGAGCAAAACAAAAGCTACGAGCATGTCAGGGACAAGGGTAAGTTCAAAGGTAAAGAATGAACATCAAACCCGGGGGATGTGGTCAGATTTTGGTAACTCAACCAGTGGTCGTCGGAAGTTCGCCGCGGTGCGCGATCATCCGCAGCGGGTAGGCCAGCATAATGCCTTCTTTGTCAAACCGTTCCTTGATCGACTTGTGCAGGTCGCATTTCAATTCAAACCCGTCGTTAGGATTGCGGGCCCAGGCATAGCCCCGCAACTGGGTTGCTGTCTCGGTAAAGCCCATGACCCTGACCATCACCGGGTGCTCGCCTTTGGCCCGTTCACCTTCGGTCCGGTTATCGATGCAGTAGGGGTGCTTTGTCGCCTCGTCCTGGATGATCAATTGCGCCTTGCCAATATCAGATTCATGCGAAATGCCTAACTCGATGAACATGCAGACTTTTTCATCGACAATCGTCGAGTTGACAATCACTTCGTTGCTGATCACCGTATTGGGGATCACGATTCTCCGGTTTTCAAAATCTTTGATGACTGTATGCCGCAGGGTGATGTCTTCCACGTCTCCGGAATAGAGTTGGCCGATACGGACGCGGTCGCCCACGCTGAAGGGTCGGAAGATGACGAGGAATATGCCGCTGACGATATTGGAAAAGGCTGATTGTGACGCAAACCCCACGATGGCCGCCAGGATACCGGCGCCGGTCATCAGCGTGTCGCCAAATGCCCGTAACGAAGGAATCGACCTGAAAATAATGACGGTGGCCGTCAGGTAGATAAGGAAGTCGCTGGCATTCTTGAAGAAATTATACCGGGTCGGATCAACGTTCAGCTTCTGTGCTGCTGCGCGGAAGAAGCGCGTCAGGAGCATCCTGACGAGCCGGCCGAGGATGAAGGCGACGACCAGCACAACCAGCGCAAAGCCGACTTGTTCCCACTGCTTGTCAAACTCGTCCATGCTGCCAAATTAGGGAATCCGGGATTCTCATTCCAGCGAGGAAAGCTTTCGGCGTCGGGTTTCTTGACGGCATTAATACCGGTGCCAGGGAGGGCCAATGTACTTATTCATTATCTTGCCGCGATGCCGCTGAGCCTGGACGATATCAAAGCCCCGATCGAGAAGGAGATGGAGGAATTCGAACCGAAATTCCGGGCTTCCATGCAGACGAAGGTGCTCTTGCTCGACAAGATCATGCACTATATCGTCAAGCGCAAGGGCAAGCAGATGCGGCCCATGTTTATCTTCCTGAGCGCCGGCACCTGTGGAAAGATCACGGAGTCAACGTACCGGGCCGCCTCGCTCATTGAGCTGATTCACACGGCCAGCCTGGTGCACGATGATGTTGTCGACGATGCCAATTATCGCCGCGGGTTCTTTTCCATCAACGCGCTTTGGAAGAACAAGATCGCCGTGTTGGTGGGGGATTTTCTGCTTACCCGGGCCCTGATCCTGTCCGTGGAGTACAAAGAGTTTGAACTGCTCAGCATTGGAACGGAATCGGTGAAAGAGATGAGCGAGGGAGAGCTGCTGCAGATGGAGAAGGCGCGCCAGCTGGATATCACGGAGGACCTTTATTTTGAAATCATTCGCCAGAAGACGGCTTCATTGATTGCCTCTTGCTGTGCCATGGGCGCCAGTTCCGCCGGGGCCGACCCGTCGCTGGTGGCCAAAATGAAAGCCTTTGGCCTCCACATCGGCATGGCCTTCCAGATCAAGGACGATTTGTTCGACTACGGTGATGACGCCATCGGCAAGCCGGTGGGTATTGATATCAAAGAAAAGAAAATGACGCTGCCGTTGATTCACGCACTGAGCAAAGCGTCGTGGCTGGAGAAGCGACGAATTATCGGCATTGTCCGGAGTGAGAGCGATAAAGTCGGCAAAGTGAAAGAGGTCATCGACTTTGTCAGGAAGTCAGGCGGTATCGAGTACGCGACTTCCGTGATGACCCGCTATTACCAGGAGGCGTTGGCCATGCTTCAGGATTTCCCGGAGTCTAACTACCGGACATCCCTGGCAAACCTTGTTCAGTTTACCATCGAGCGATCGAAGTAGGAGGTTGCCTGATCAGGCGGCGCGGACCTTCTCGCGGCCGGCCTCGAGGATGGCATAATTCTTCAGCGATTGGAATGTCGCCGGGTCTAACCCCTGGTCTTCACCCGGGTTGAAATTACCTTCCAGTTCCCACCATTTCTTGGCCTTCTCCCGTGCTGCGGCTTTGTCCACGTCAAAATAGCCGATCACGGAATCGGAAACGAGCCAGGGCTTGGAAACGGAGGCGTACTTTTCGAAAATCATGGAGCGCATCTGCGTTCCGCTCGACTGGTTGCGGAAGTGAGATACGGTATAGCTCATGGTCTCCGGTTCGGTCATCACGAGGTCCCAGTATTTCTTGCTGGATACCACTTGTGAGGTGCTCAGGAGATAACCAAAGCCCTTCTCGAGGGGTTCCTTGGTAATCGGGCAGGATGCCTTGAATTCCTTCTTCTTCTTGCCAAACAGGTCCAGGAGTGCCATAGGTCTATGTATTTACCTCCTTAGATACTCCTGGGCCTCCAAATAGTTGCACCCGGGGGATTAAATTTTCAGAAAAGGGACTTAAACCGACGGAAATCGGCGGTGAACTGTTATGGGTGACTGCCCGGATTTGGGGCCTTTGCCTTCAAAGCGGCCTTGCGGCGTTCAACACGCTCATAGTTGGTAATGAACTCCTCCAGTCGATTGGCTGGTAATCCTTTGGCAATAATCTTCTTCTTTTCGTCCAGGATATAGAGCATGGGCGTTGTCTCCGCGTAATACGAATTGAATAATGATCCCGTATAACTGCGCGGCCCGTTGACGGTGGTCCACGTCATCTTCATGGTCTTGATGTAGTCCTTCATTTTTTGCATCGAGGAGTCGAGGCTCACGGCAAAGACCTCGAACTGAAACTTGTCCTTGTTCTGGGCATAGAACGTCACCAGCTTGGGCGTTTCCTCCTTGCAGTGGCCGCAGTCCGGGTCGAAGAAATAAATCATCGTGTACTTCTTCTTAATGTCGTACATCGCCCGGCGCTGGAGGAACTGGTCTTGCATGATCAGGTTGGCGCCGGTCTTCCCGATCAGGCTGGGCCTGAGCTTGTCCGCATAGTCTTTCATGGACTTCTTCATGCTGGCGTTGATCCAGAAGTCCATCTCGCCGCTGGCGTAATACTTGTCGTAGAGCCTGACAAAGACTTCATCAAGCCCCATGATGGCCGGGCGCTGGTATTTGAAAATGCAGGCGTAGACCAGGTACTTATAGGTGTCCTTGTTGGGCTTCACCCGGAGGGCGAGTTCGTCAATGGCCGCCATAATGCTGTCCGGTGTCTGGAGGACCAGCTTGTCGAGGTATTCATCCAGTTTCTTCTGGTACTCGGAGGCCGGCAGACGCATCATGGCGTCATCAAGCAGATCGAAATTGTCGAAGAAGTGTTTGCGGTAGTAGCGGTACTGCCAGAGCGAGTCGATGGTGCCGTCGGCCCGTTTGGGAGGATCAGGCACCTGGACCTGGCGATTGATTTTCATCAATTTGGCCGTAAGCGTGTTGGGATACTTGCTGATGATTTCCTGTTGATGTTCCTTCACTTTCTGGTCAATCTTCGCGAACGCTTCACGAGCTTCTTTTTTCTGCTCTTCTTTCAGTGTGCTGTCCTTCAGAATCGCCAGGTAGGGCGCAGCTTCCTGGTGACGATCGCCGTTGAAGATCATGTTCTCAAAGAACAGTTTATTGTCCTCATCGCCGTTCACCTTCATGTTGCGGATATAGTCCTCCGTACTCGTCGTCATGGAGAAATGCTGGTTCTGACCCACGAGAAACCCGGGTTCAAAGGCCATGGTCTTGTTCATGACGAGGAAATATATCCCCCGGTCCAGCTTTTTCTTCCCATCGAAGACGAAGTGGCCGTTCTTATCACTCTGTGCCGTGTCGCGCAAGAATTTGCTTTCGCCAAAATAGTATCCCAGGTAGACGGTCGTGTCCTTCAGCTCCTTAATATAGAAGTCGAATTGATAGCCGTCCTGGGCCAGCATAGCGGTCGGGAGAAGCCCCAGGAGGATGACAAGCATTTTCTTCATACGGGAGCAATTTCTGAATTTTCTATCTAACCGCAATTAATGTTCCAATCGGTGTCCAGGTGACCGCTGAGCCTGGCGATGGGGTAGAAGTCCGTTTTCTTTTGCGTTATTTTGCGTCGCGCGAATATGTCGATACAGGTATCCCATCTGACGAAAATGTATGGCTCCCAGGCAGCCGTCAAGGATGCTTCGTTTACCATACGGGAAGGAGAGATCGTGGGTTTCCTGGGGCCGAACGGGGCCGGAAAATCGACCACGATGAAGGTCATCACCGGCTATCTTCCTCCTACCATCGGATCGGCGGCGGTCAACGGTCACGATGTTTCCCGGAACCCGATGGAAGTCAAGCGGTGCACCGGGTATCTCGGCGAGCACAACCCGCTTTACCTGGACATGTATGTGCAGGAATACTTGTTGTTTGTCGCTTCGGTCTACCGCATACCCCGCAGCCTGCGAACGAAGCGGGTGGAGGACATGATCGGTCTGTGTGGATTGGAACTCGAGCAGCACAAGAAGATCGGCATGTTGTCGAAGGGGTACCGTCAACGCATCGGCCTTGCGCAGGCGCTTATCCATGACCCGCCTGTGTTGATCCTCGATGAACCCACGTCAGGCCTGGACCCCAACCAACTGGTCGAAATTCGAAAACTGATCAAGGCGGTCAGCGCGCACAAAACGGTTTTGTTTTCTTCACACATTCTTCAGGAGGTGCAGGCCCTCTGCGAACGGGTAATCGTTATCAACCGGGGTGAGATCGTGGCCGACGACCGACTGGCGAATCTGACGCGCAAAGGAAATGAGCAAATCGTTGTGGAATTTTCGGCGCCCATCGATGAAACGTTGATGGCAAAACTCGAAGGGGTATTGTCGCTGGCAAGAATCACGGACAATAAGTACCGTCTGACTTCAGAAGCCGGACGTGATATCCGGCAGGCGCTTGTTCGTTTTGCCGCGGACCATCAGCTTCCCCTCGTCGGACTCACGGTTGAAGAGAATTCGCTGGAGGCCGTGTTCAGCCAACTTACCCACGGAGAAGCCAACGCAGAATAAGATGCTGAACATCTTCCGGAAAGAAATCAACAGCTTCCTCGACTCACTGATCGGCTATGCGGTCGTTGGTGTCTTCCTGACGGCGATGGGCCTTCTCCTCTGGGTGTTCCCCG
>JBGAPO010000014.1:0-126075 GCA_044221195.1 Cyclobacteriaceae bacterium | reverse complement strand
ACGGGCATGGGTGAAGATCATCCAGGGCTCTATCGCCGCGGGTTGTTCCTTGGCCACGAAGATCACTGGGTTCGCGGCGATCTCAATTTATCCCCTGGCGAATCCCGGCGCTACAAGGCACGCATCCGCTACCGTCAGCCGCTGGAAGACTGCACGATCTACCGCCGTGAAGAAGGAATCTATATGGTATTCGACCGGCCCCAACGCGGCGTCACGCCGGGACAGTTCGCCGCCTGGTATGACGGTGAAGAACTGATTGGATCAGGCGTCATCGCCTGATTTCAAAATTCAGATTACGGGAGTGTCGTAAAATCCAGGATCGGTCCGTAGTAGAACTCCGTAAAGTCCTTCTTCGCGGCAAACGCGCGGAAATAATACTTTGTCGAAGGAGACAGCGTTGCCACGTTGATGCTGAAGGGACCTATCTTCGACATGTCGCCGATGATGTGCTGGCCCGGCGCGGTGGCAATCGTCAGGTCCTGGCTTGTTCCCCAGAGAAATCCTACACTTACCGGAACGATTGGTCCTGTTTGCGTTAACTCGGCATCAAGCACTGCGCCGCTGCTTCCGATCTGAAGAGCAGGCTTTGTACGAAGCTCCGGTGCATCTGCCTCGTTATCCTGGCAGGCCATCAGTGCAAGCAGCAAGAAGTAGAAACTGTAGCGGCGCATCCCTCAAAGATAACCTACTGCTCTTTAAATCCGGAAATACCGCCGGACACGATGAACTTCATGGCTTGTGCACCAGAAATGTCCAGGGGCATGATGTTCTCCCGCGACACAACAAAATGGTCGCCGGCAAAGGCGTACGACTGCGGGAAATACACCACCACCATTTCCGGCAGCCCGATATCGTTCAGGTCCGGCTGTGTGATAAATCCAATCCGATGGAGCGTATTCTCTTTGTTGATCGTAACCAGCACAGGTTTGTTGAATTTTCGCTTGTCCCCGACGAATGCGGCCAGCAGGTCCTTCACGGAAGAATAAATCAGCTTCACCATCGGTATGCGGTTCATCAACCCGTCGAACCAGTTGGAGAATGTCTGGAACGCAAAATTGGTGGTGAAGTAGCCAAACAGGGTAATGGCGGTGAGGATGATGGCAAAGCCAACGCCGGGGTACGGCAAGTTCAACCGGCTGTCGAGCCAACGGAACGCTTCGATCACGACGTAGATGGTCGCCACCAACGGAACGATAAACAGCGTGCCGTTGAAGAAATATCGGGCTATGGTTCCGGCAAATTTTCTCATAAATAAAAGAACCTCCCCGTTTAACCGTTACCGGCACGAGGAGGTCCGTTGAATCTCTTTTTTACAGCGAGAATCCCAGGAAACTCAGGAACCCAAGCGACATCAGACCAACCAGAATGAATGTTATTCCAAGTCCGCGCAACGGAGCGGGAACGTTTGAGTACTTCATCTTCTCGCGCACGCCGGCCAGCGCCACAATCGCGAGCATCCACCCGATGCCTGAACCAATGCCGAAAGTGGTAGCCTCCGCCAGGTTGTACGGGCGGCCCACCATAAACAGTGCCGCACCTAACACGGAACAGTTTACCGCAATGAGAGGAAGGAAGATACCCAGTGTACCATAGAGTGCCGGAGAAAATTTTTCAACGGCCATCTCCGTTAACTGCGTAATGGCTGCAATAACAGAAATGAACACAATAAACTGAAGGAAGCCCAGGTCAATGTTGGCGAACTCCGGGCCCATGAATGCGAAGGAGCCCGGCACCAGGAGATAGTTCTGGATGAGCCAGTTGATGGGTACGGTTATGCCGATCACAAAGATCACGGCGATACCCAACCCAAATGCAGTCTTCACCTTTTTGGAAATGGCCAGGAAGGAGCACATGCCCAGGAAGTAGGCGAAGATCATGTTGTCGATGAAAATCGACCGGACGCCTATGTTAATGATGTTTTCCATATACGATTGCCCGGTTAATGTGATTCACGATATCCGTTCAGCGTTCGCTGCACCCAAATAATAATACCCAGCAGGATACAGGCTCCGGCCGGCAGCAGCAAAAGACCATTGCCCTGGTACGGAAGGCCCAGCGATGCAAATACCTTGAAGCCCCAGAGCGATCCGGCGCCAAAGAGTTCGCGGAAAAAAGCAAGCGTCATCAGAATCAATCCATAGCCCATTCCATTACCTAACCCATCCAGCAATGAAGGCCAGGGCTTGTTGCCCATGGCAAAGGCTTCCAGGCGACCCATCACGATGCAGTTGGTAATGATCAGACCTACGAAAACGGAAAGCTGTTTGGAAACGTCGTACACGTAAGCTTTCAATATCTGGTCCACCAGGATTACCCACAGCGAAACTACTGCCAGCTGCACGATGATCCGGATGCGCGAAGGAATGGTATTGCGCATCATGGATATTACCACGTTTGAGCTGGCCGTTACGATGGTCAGTCCCAACGACATGACAAATGCCGGTTTCATCTGCGTGGTGACCGCCAGTGCGGAGCAAATGCCCAGCACCTGAACGGTTACCGGATTGTCAATATCCAGCGGATTGGACATGAGCTTCTGATTCTTCTTTGAAAAGAGCGGCTCGGATTTCTTCTCCTTTACTTCTTCTACAACTTCTGTCGCTGCACTCATGATCGTTATTGATTTACGGGTACATGTTTCTTCAGGTAGGCTTCATAGCAGGCGAGGTAATCCTTCAGCATATTGTTCACCCCTTTGCCGGTGAGGGTTGCGCCCGACATACCATCCACCTTATGCGGGTCGCTGGAGTAGTCATGGCCCTCGCCTTTTTGCATCACCACGGATGCCAATACATCCTTATCAAAAATCATCTTTCCCTTGTAACGCTCCTGGATTTCTTCGGAGGCAATGCGGGCACCAAGTCCAGGTGTTTCACCGACGTGCTGAAACTTCACTCCCTGGATGGTGGTGAAGTCCGCCTTCACGGCCACAAAGCCCGAAATGTTATTCCACAATCCATAGCCGTAAACCGGCATGACGGCGTACTCTACTTTGTTGGGATCACTTTGATTGCGGAACTCGTAGACGGGAAGCAGCCGGTCGGCCGGAGCCTTTTTGTATTCCTTCGCCAGATCAACTTGCTCCGGCATCATCCCTTCCTTGATATTTCCGGAGAAATCAAGCACAAACCCCTTGACCTGGCTTTCATAAAGCGCGTTGACGTCGTCGCCTTCTTTCAGGGTGATTACCGAGGAAAGGATGTTTTGCTTCTTCTCCAGGGCGATGTTGGCATCTTGCTTGTCCTTGAGACTTACCGATGCAAACGCGAGGAGGCCTCCGCAGACGATCGTGATCGCCGCGGAATACAGCACGATGTAGGTATTAGACTGTCGCACGTTGTAATCTGCGTTTTTTGTTGGCACTTACTACAAAATAATCGATCAGCGGGGCGAACACATTCATCAGCAGGATCGCCAGCATGATGCCTTCCGGGTAGGCAGGGTTAAACACCCGGATCATGACCGTGAAAATTCCAATCATCAATCCATAAATCCATTTGCCCGTCTCGGTCTGCGCCGCGGTAACGGGGTCCGTTGCCATGAACACAGCGCCGAAGGCTAGGCCGCCCATTACCAGGTGGTAGTGCGCCGGCATTTGTGTAAAGGGTGTTGTCCCCAACACATTCAGGAGGAATCCCATCCCATAGGCCCCGGCAAAGACGCTCACGATGATCTTCCAACTTCCCACGCCAGTGGCAACAAGAATCAGTGCACCGACGAGACACATCAGCGTTGACGTCTCTCCTATACATCCCGGGATAGTCCCCAGGAACATGCTCTTTAAACTATATAATCCCTCGGCCCAGCCTGTGCCGAATGTGTTGAAATCAGAAACGACGTTGCCCGTGCTGGCAGCAGCAACCGCCAGCGGCGTTGCGCCGGAATATCCGGCAACGGGCTTAACTCCCGCATCCAGCAGTGCCCACACTTCACCGGATATCTGTGACGGATACGCGAAGTAGAGGAATGCACGCGCTGTGAGGGCGATGTTGACCACGTTCATACCGGTTCCGCCGAAAGCCTCCTTGCCGATAACAACAGCAAAGGCCGTGGCGATGGCCACCTGCCACAGGGGAACATCCGGGGGCATCACCAGCGGAATTAGCATGCCGGTTACCAGGAACCCTTCGTTGACCGGATGACGGCGAATCGTGGCAAAAATAAATTCAATCCCAAGACCGACGCCATAAGAAATGATGATGATGGGCAAAGTCTTCAGCAGTCCGATGAGGAACGCGTCACCGATCGACCCGGTCTGACCGGTGGCGAGGAAATGCTGATGACCGATATTCCACATGCCGAAGAGAAGACAGGGCATCATGGCAATAATCACGGTCATCATCAGTCGCTTCAGATCAATGGCGTCACGAATCTGTGCGCCACGAGCATCGGTCGTTGTGTTGGGTGAAAACAGGAAGGTCTCAAACGCCTCGTAGGCAAAGAAGTACTTCTCCCACTTACCTCCTTTTTCAAAATTATGCTTGACCGAGTCAAGCTGTTTTCTCAGAAACTTCATACGTCGTTTAGCTCAATCGGATCAGTTCAAGTCCTTCCCGCAGGATGCCCTGCACGTTATGTTTGGATACGTCGGCGAATTCACACAAGGCGAAATCTTCTTCGATGACTTCGTAAATGCCCAAGGCTTCCATTTCGTCGATGTCCTCGGCGAGGATGCTCTTGATCAGGTGGCCCGGGAGGATGTCCATCGGAACCAGTTGTTCCCACACGCCTGTCTGCACCATGGCTCGCGGCTCTCCATGAGTGTTCGTGTCCAATTTGTATTCTTTGCCAGGCGTGAGGAAAGAGAACAATCCCCAGGCGCGCTGAAAGGAAAGTTTGTTTGAGCCGGGCAAGATCCAGCCCAGGAATTCATAGTCGTTGCCTTCCGGCAATATCGTCACTTGAAGATCGTGGAAACCAAGATATCCGTCTTTGCCTACGTTGGCGCCGGTCAACACATTGCCGGAAACGAACCGGACATTCTCCGATTTCACATTGTTCGCCGTGAGGCTCTTCATGGAGGCTCCGGTAACGGTCTTTACGTAGCAGGCCTCCTTGACTTCGGAGCCGGTTACGGCCACGATCTTGGAAGCATCGTACACACCGTTAAGGAAAAGCTTTCCGATCTGGATAACGCCAAAGGGGTTGATCGTCCAAACTACATCACCTTTATTGATGGGGTCCACATGATGAATCTGCACACCGACGCAACCCGAGGGATGCGGACCGGAGAACTTATTTATCTCCGCGCCCTTCACCTGCGAGAAAACGGTGGAGAGATCACTGCCCGTGTGAATATTCACATGCACGGCTCCGGACGTCAGCTTCTTGAGAATGTCGATCCCCGTCTGGAAGAAATGGTCCTGGCCTTTGAATAGTATACTGTATTCCGGCGCGAGCGGTGCCGTATCAAAAGCGGATACATGGATCGCTTTGGGTGTCTGCGCGGGATCGGCAAGCACACCAAACGGCCGCTGGATCAGGTTGGTCCACACCCCCGACTCCAGCATTTGGGACTTGATCTGATCGGCCGCCAGGTTCCCGATTTCTGATACCGTGTGTTTCTTAAAATTTTGGTATTCGATCGTCCGATCGGCAAGAACGACGACCTCTACCAGTTTCCGCTTCTCACCGCGTGTCACCTTTACCACTTCCCCACTGACGGGAGAAGTGAACATCACGGTTTCCAGTTTCTTGTCATGGAAGAGGGGGCTGCCGGCTTTAACCGTGTCGCCTTCTTTGACTACGACTTTGGGAATGTAAACACCGTGAAAATCATCCGGCTTAATAGCGACTGTTTCTGCGGGAGTAGAATCGACGATTTTGGTTGCCGCTTTGCCGGCCAGGTTGATCGTAAATCCTTTCTTGAGACGAATAAATTTGCCCATGGAGTAAGCTAGGAATAGGGGTTTTTTTAGGCCATCGCAAAATTAGTAATAATCCACTCCCAGCAAGGTCTTTCGGCCCTTTTTTGGGTGTTTTTGACTAGCGGCGCCGACCCGGGGCTTGCGGCCCGAGAATCCTCGTTAATGCGAGCCTAATAACTTCATCAACCTGCTCATCCACCGTGATATGCGTGGTGTCGAGCTCGACGGCATCCGCGGCTTTGCGCAATGGACTTTCCTTCCGTGTACTGTCGATTTCGTCCCGCTTCCGGAGGTTCTCCACGATGGTGTCAATGTCCACCATTTCATCGTGATCGAGCAGTTCCTTCTGCCGCCGGAATGCGCGGACCAGGATGTCGGCGGTCATGAACATCTTCAGTTCAGCATCAGGGAAAACGACGGTGCCGATATCACGGCCATCCATAACGACGGCCCTCTCCTTCCCCATCCGGCGCTGCTGTTCTACCATGGCGTGACGCACGCTAGGGATTGTGCTGACCTGGCTCACAAATTCAGATACCCGCATTTCCCTGATATCGCGCTCCACGTTCAGCCCATTGAGGTAGGTCTCTGACCGGCCTTCTTTGTTGACCCGGAAGCTGATCTTGATTACCCCCAGTGCTTTGTCAATTTCCTTCGGATTGGTCAGCGCAATATGATGTTCCAAAAAATGAAGCGTAACGGCCCTGTACATGGCGCCGGTGTCGATGTAGCGGTAACCGAGAATGCGAGCCGCCTCTTTGGCGGTTGTGCTCTTGCCGCAGGCCGAATAACCGTCGATGGCGATGACAATCTTTCGCATGCTAACAGTCTTTCATCGGGCACGGAATCGGCTTGCCGGGCTTCAGTTTCTTGTGCGGCTTATGCTTGTTGGAAGCGCATGACGCAGCCATCACGATAGTCGCCAGCAGGAGCACCTTTACACCAAAATTCAGAATCCGGGTCATGAGCAAGTCTTGACCCAAAGGTAGAGCAAAGGCCGGGGATGATAACCTTGTAACAGAAAGAAAATACTACTCCAGTTTGCCGTGATAGCTCATTCGAAAACCGATTTTGGAACCGGCTCCCAACTCCTGCGTCTTTTCCAGTTTCTGGTAGAGGGTGATGAACTTGACCTGCGGATAGGGCAAGGCGGTCAAGTCATTTTCGATGGCGAGAGTCAGCGCCAATTTTACGAGAATGTTCAAGTCGGTCTCGGTAATCGGGCTTTCTGAAATATGACTGAAGACCACGCCCAACTTACCTTCGCCCTCAATGATATAGCGGCCTTCGTGATTGATCAGGAGCCTGGCCAGCAGGTAGCCGGGGTCATTGATGCGGTGGAATTCCAGGGAGTCGGACATGAAGTTGTAGATCATGATTTGCCCGAAGTAACGGTTGATCTCTGCCGCCTGGATGTACGTGTCTTTCATCACCTCATGTGAGTCTTCAAAGGTGACGATGTTGGTATGGAGCACAAAGATCACCATGTCGCCGGCCACCTTCACCTGAAATTCGTGGTCGTTGATCCGCTTGTAATCAAGTGTCACGTCGGCATCTCCCGGTTTGGCCTTCTTTTTCAGTTCGGTGATGATCCGCTTTGATTCCTTCGCCAGCGAATCAAAGGCGGCCAGTAACTTCTTGTAGGTTACTTGCTTGGCCGTCGACTTGTATTCCAGCAACTTACGGATACGGTCCAGCGGATCTTCCTCAGCACCTTTTTCCATGACATTCGTTATAATGTCTGTAATTTAGGCAATCGATATCAATCCCTTTCGTATGGATAACCGGGAAGAAGGCAAAGCCGAAAAAATGCTGAAAGATCTTGGCAAGCGCCTGGATCAATTCGCGTCAGAAGCGCAGGAGGCCAGTGTACGGGTCGAAGCCGACCTTCGCAAGAAATTTGAGGAACTGAAGAGTTCCGCAGAAAAACTCAAGTCGGAAGCCGGCAATAAGGAGCGCTGGAAAGAAGTGGAGGCTGCCTTGAAAAAGGCCGGGGAAGAGCTCGAGCGGGCCGCGAAGGCAGCGTTTGGCAAAAGGGACGCGACGAATCAGTGATCGGTGGGTCGGTGATCGGTGGGTCGGTGAAGTTGCGACACGTGAACCGTAAACAGTGAACAGTAAACGGTGAACAGTGAACCGTGAACTGTGAACCGTGAACTAGTCACAGTTTACGATTCAACATGGGTACATTGGCACGCTGGTACGTAGGCACGTTGGTACATTGGCACGTTGGCACATTGGCACGCTGGTACATTGGCACATTGACACGTTGGCACCTTCTCAGATTTTCACGCTCTTCCACGTCCCTCGCCGGAACAGTAGGATTGCCACCACCGCGATCACACTTTCCGCAATAGCGATCGCCCAGAATACGCCCATAACTCCCATGCTGGTTTCTGTCGCCAGCAACCAGGCCAGCGGTACCTGGAACAACCAATAGCAGAATAGATTCAAAACCGTTGGCGTACGACTGTCGCCTGCGCCGTTGAATGCCTGGACGATAACCATCCCATAGCCATAGAATACGTATCCGAAAGCGACAATTCGAAGGCATTGCGTTCCGTAGTAAACCGCCTCGGTATCGGCTGTGAAAACCCGCATGATGGGTTCGGAGATGAAATAGAAAAAGATGGAGACGAAACCGAGGAATACCATGTTCAGGAATCCGGCCTTCCATACGGAGGCCTCCGCCCGTTCGGGTTGCTTTGCACCCAGGTTTTGACCTACCAGCGTGGCCGCCGCATTGGCCATTCCCCAGCTGGGCAAGATGGTGAAGATGATCACACGGATGGCGATCTGGTATCCGGCGAAGGCGGTGCTGCCAAACGTGACAATGATTCGCGCCAGGAACAGCCAGCTCGCCGTGGAGATCAGGAACTGACCGACGTTGCCGGCGCCCACTTTCAACAGTCGGGCAATTACCGTCCAATCAACCCGGAGGCTGTTCCCGCTCAGGTGAATGACGCCGCGCGTTCCCATGAGGAAGATCACCTGGTACAGCACGCCGGCCCCGCGACCGATGTTCGTGGCGATGGCGGCGCCCTCCACGCCAAAGGATGGAATGGGTCCCCATCCAAAAATCAGGATCGGGTCGAGCACCATGTTCAGGATGTTGGCAATCCAAAGGGAGTGCATCGCTATCGCGGCATTCCCGGCTCCGCGGAAGATGGCGTTGACAAGGAATAGCGCGACGATGCTGAAGTTACCCGTCAGCATCCACCACGTGTACCCTGAACCGACAGAAATTACGGACTCGGAAGCGCCCATCAGGCGGAGAATGTCAACGTAAAAGAAAAGGCCGACCAGGCTGATCAGCACGGAGATTACGGCGCCGATGTACAAGGCGTTCATCGCGGCCACCGAGGCGCCGGGTTTGTCCTGTTCTCCAACGCGCCGGGCAACCATCGCTGTCGCCGCCATACCCAGGCCCATGGCCAGTGAGTAAACGATGGCAATCACCGATTCCGTCAAACCGACTGCGGTGACGGCGTCATTGTTGTTCAACCTGCTGATGAAAAAAATATCGACGACAGCGAGCAGGGACTCCATCGCCATCTCCAGGATCATGGGGACGGAAAGCAGAAAGATGGCGCGGTTGATGCTTCCTTCGGTGAAGTTTTGCTCCGTACCGAGGATCGCCTGCCTGAATAGGGAAAGTATAGAAGATGCTTTACGCAACAATTGCATATGAAGTTGTTAAAGATAGTGAAAGAGGAAACAGCCCCTTTGGGGGCTTTTGTCCGCCTTAGGCGGAGGATTCAATGCAACGCGTTGCGTGATTGAATCAGTTGGAGAACTTCATAGGCGCGAAAAAATAATACCGAATATACGCAATACCCGTCAATGGGTTGCGTCGTCTGCTATTTAAGATAGAATACCCCCTTCAATCGGGCTTCTTCCCAGGGTCGCTGAGCGCCGTTCGACAATTTTTCAACAGCATTGCGGGTGTTCATGAATACGTCTTCGATCCGCTGGGAGACTTTGAGTTGCTTCACCAGTTCACCGGTATAGAGACCATTCGCCCGGTCGCCGTCGGAGGCCACCGATCCCGGGTCTGTTGAATAAGCAATTAAGGTTCCACTCGGGGTTTGCACGCGGGCCAGTCCCGAGCCGCTGCTACGCTTGCCCGTAGGAAATGGGTTGTTGCGGCAGGCATCCAGGATGACCATGTTGAGACCTTCGTCGTTGGCAAACTCCATGGTGCGGATAACGCCGGTCAAGGGTATGGCTTTCTGCTTCACATCCAGCGCCGATTGAATATCCGCGTCAATCGGAACCAGGTAGTTTGTCCCATCAACTTCCAGCCCGTGTCCGGCATAGAAGAAGATGGATACATCGACTGACTGCGCCTTGTCGCCAAATGCGTAGATGGCGTTCTTCATCTGTTCGTATGAGCCATCCAGCACTTTCATGACCTCAAATCCCAGGTCCTGAAGCACAACCGCCATACTCGCCGCATCGTTGCGTGTGTTCTTCAACTTAGCAGCCGACGAATACTCCGCATTGCCAATGACCAAGGCAAGACGTTTTCCCTGGAACTTGGCGGGTCCTTCTTTCTTGCCGGCCGGAGCGGCCGCACGCGGCTCGTAGGTGACATAAAAATCCTTTTCAGTGACAACCGACTCGGTGTTTTGCACGGTCACCGTCACTTTGTTCTTGCCCTTGGCCAGCGAGAGATCATAGTTGAAGTCCCTGCCATAGTCAAAGTTTGCCGGTTCACCGTTTACGAAGACTTTGGAAATCTTGTCGGTGCCCTCGATAACACCTTCCACCCGCAACGTCGATTCGGCTACCACCTGGTCTCCATAACCTCGTGTCAATGCCGGTTTGGCGATCTTGATTTGCGGGGGGTCATTGCGCACGACTTCGTAGAGGTTCACAATCCCTTTGGATGTTCCTACGGCCAGAAATTCGCCGTCGTCGGAAAGGGCGATCGCGCTGGGCTTGTCGTCAACCGCCACGCTGCTCCCGACTTCCGACCGCTCCAGGTTCAGGAGGTTGATCGTTCGGCTGTCTTCCGAATAATACGCAACATGGTTGGGTCCTGGGCCAAGGGCCATGCCGTCCACCCGGTACCGCAAAGGAACTCGCTTGATTTCTTGCCCGGAGGTCCAATCGTAGACCACGATCATGTTCCGGCGTTCCATGGTATTTCCTTTTTGAACGGCACCTTTGGGAATGAAAACTTCCTGGAGGCCGATTAGAAAGCGATCCCCTCCGCTATTGGTCGCGACGGAATGGATGATGGATCTTGAGTTGGCAAATTCACCACTCTGCAGCTTAAGCTGTCGGAGCAATTTTTGATTCAGCGGGTTGTAAGCAAAAGCATCTCCCTGGTCGGATATTGCGGCAAACTGCTGACCAAAACGGTCGTACCCGATGAAGGTGCATTTCTTGATGATCGGGTTTGTTGGCACACGGCCAGCCGTCATCCCTGATTTAAGGTCGTATATCTGGATTTCATTATTTGCATTGACCCAGGTGACGTACTGCTGGAGCGGATCGAGGCAAGCCACCTTCACGCTCTTGTCAACTTCCGTCGGCAGTCCCTGTTTAAAGCTGTCAGTAGAAACTTGGTATATCTTACCTGTTACATCCTGGTAGAAGAATGTCTTGTCGCTGTCGATAAAATCCTGGACGCTGAGGCGCGGCTTGGAGGTCAGCGAGCCCACCTCCTTGCCGTCCTCTACGGTCCTTATTGAAATGGTCCCAGCAGACTCAACGGATATCCATTTGGATGTCGCTGAGAAGGAAATCGAATTGACTTCCTTTCCGTTGGCGAGGGTTATCTTCTTGTAGGGATACAGATAGATATCCTGTCCTTGGCTTATGCCAAAGACAAGCGCACCCACAATGCAGGAAAAAATGCGGAACCACATCATTGGACAAAGCGCTTAGCGCTTGCCAAAAATATATCCCAAACCAGCAGTGAACTGGAACAAGGTCGATCCTTCGGTGGCACCGGTAGGTGCGCTAAGCCATGCGATGTTTGGGCCAGCGTCAATATTAACTCGCTCGGTTACGAAGTAACGGATACCCCCTTTGAGACCAAATCCCAACTGGGAGAAGTCCGGATCCGAGCCGAGGTTATAGAACATGGCCTGCGCTCCAATATAAGGAACCAACTTTGCGTTCTCTGTCAAAAAGGAATAGTTCGCAAACACGGACATGTTCAGGGTAGTCTGTGTGCTAAACATGATGAAGGGCTGAATACCCAACTCGACGTTGTCGGTAAGGAAGCGACTCGCATTGAAATAAAGGGACCCTGAAGAGAAGCTCTGGCCAGCAAACGAGTTGCTGAAATAAGAAGCTTGTGCTTGCAACTGAAAGTCACCTTTCTGCTGTTGCGCATACACCGCAGAAACGCTTGCCAACAGGACGCTCAAAATGATTAGTTTTTTCATGGGTTTTTAGTGTTTAAAATCAATCCCGAAATTAACCCCGGACAGAAGTGAAATCAAGAGAAGCTGATTAAAAAACGTAATACCCATTAAACAGAAAAGAGAGATCGCTCTCCCTTTCCTGATGTTCGTCATACTGGCCTGAGTCATCCAATGATGACCCGCCGAAACTCGGCCACCGTCAGTCCTTTCGACACACCGTCCAGGTACTGCGCAACCGTTTTCGAATTATCCTTGACGAAAATCTGGTGCACCAGGGTGTTGTCCTTGTAAAACTTCTGGAGTTTACCCTGCGCAATCTTGTCTACCATGTTCGCTGGCTTGCCTTCAGCGATAATCTGCGCCTTGGCGATCTCCAACTCTTTCTCGATCACGGTCTTGTCGACGGATTTCTCATCCACCGCCACGGGGTTCATGGCGGCAATCTGCATACCGACATCCTTGCCGGCATCGGTAACGTCCTTGCCGTTGACTCCCTTCAGGGACACCAGTACGCCCAACTTGCTGCCCGCGTGGATATAAGGCACAATGGCCTCGCCGCTCATGCGGACGTACTCGGTCACTTCCAGCTTCTCGCCGATCTTGCCCACCAGCTCAGTCACTTTTTCACCGAGGCTGAGCCCGCCGGCCTTTTCGTTCATCAATGCTTCTTTGCTCGATGCCTTTGTGGTGAAGGCAGTATCCGCAATGAGTTTGCCCAGCGCCTGGAACTCTTCATTTTTGGCAACAAAGTCTGTCTCGCAGTTCAGGGCCACCAAGACGGCTTCTTTCTTGTCATCGGACACTTTAATAAAGACAGAACCTTCCTTGGCTTCCTTGTCGGAACGGGAAGCGGACACTTTCTGGCCTTTCTTGCGAAGGATTTCAATGGCCTTTTCAAAATCGCCGTCGGCTTCGGTAAGGGCTTTCTTGCAGTCCATCATGCCGGCGCCGGTCATAGCGCGGAGCTTGTTTACGTCTTGTGCGGAAATCATGTTCGGTAGTAGTTATTCGTTTACGTATTCTTCTAAAAAAATCGTCCTGCCTCCCGAGGGTAAGCAGGACGATTGAATTCCTGGCTATTCCCCCTGCGCAGGGGCCGGGTTCTATTACGCTTCCTGCACCGCCTCGTCAACGGCACGCTTTTCGTCTTCCTCTTTCTTGAGGTTCGTTTCTTCCTTGTCCTTCTTGCGCTCCATCAGGGCTTCCTCAATCGACTTGCCGATGAACTTCGTCACAATGGAAATGGACTTGAAGGCATCGTCATTGGCCGGGATCGGGAAATCGATGTCGGAGGGATCGGAGTTGGTGTCCACCATGGCGAACACAGGGATGTTCAACTTCTGCGCCTCGGCAACGGCAATGTGCTCACGCTTTACGTCGATGACGAAAAGGGCTGCCGGCAGACGGTTCAATTCCGTGATGCCGCCCAGCAGTTTCTCCAGCTTCGCCTTTTCACGGGCGATCATCAGGCGTTCGCGCTTGGCAATGTTGTTGAAGGCATCTTCCTTCATCAGCTTCTCAATCTGCGCGAGTTTCTTCAGCGACTTGCGGATCGTAGCGAAGTTGGTGAGCATACCGCCCAGCCAGCGCTCCGTCACGTAAGGCATGTTCAACCGGGTAGCTTCCTCCACGATGACATCCTTCGCCTGCTTCTTGGTTGCCACGAGCATGATCTTGCGGCCCGAGCGGACAATATTCTTGATGGCAAACGCCGCTTCCTCCAACGCTTTCTGCGTCTTGTTCAGATCGATGATGTGGATGCCGTTGTTCTCCATGAAGATATACTCCGACATGCGGGGATTCCACTTGCGGGTAAGGTGTCCGAAGTGAACACCGGCTTCCATGAGCTCCTGGGTTGTGATTTTTTCTGGCATGCTGCGAGAGAATAATGGATTAACGTTTGCTGAACTGGAACCTTCTGCGAGCCTTCCTGCGGCCCGGCTTCTTGCGCTCCACCATGCGGGAGTCGCGGGTGAGCAGACCTTCCTTCTTCAGCGGAGGGCGGTTTTCTGCATTGATATTGACCAGCGCACGGGCGATGCCCAGGCGGATGGCTTCGGCCTGACCCTTGCTGCCGCCGCCTTCTACATTAACGGTCACATCATATGATCCGTCCTGCTTGGTCAGCGTGAGGGGTTGTTTTACCGTCGTCTGAAGAATGTCGGAACTGAAATAGGCGGCGAGGTCGCGGTCGTTAACCGTGATGGTACCTTTGCCGGGCTTAACGTACACGCGGGCGATGGAAGTTTTTCTACGACCGATGGTATTGATAATCTCCATGAATCAGGCTTAGAATTTAATGACTTTGGGTTGTTGCGCTTCGTGCGGATGCGCGGTGCCGGCATACACATGCAGGCTGCGGAACAGCTGACGGCCGATGCTGTTCTTGGGAAGCATGCCGCGTACGGCGTGCTCGATCAGGCGCTCAGGATACTTCGCACGGATCATCGTCGGCGTGTGCTCTTTCTGCCCGCCATTGTACCCGGAGTGGGTGAAGATGACCCGGTCGGTCCATTTCTTGCCCGTCATTTTTACTTTCTCAGCATTGATAACAATTACGTTATCGCCGCAGTCCACATTGGGAGTATAGCTGGGCTTATGCTTGCCGCGGATGACCTTGGCTACCTGGCTGGCAACACGGCCCAACACCTGGTTTTCGGCATCCACCAAAACCCAACCCTTCTCAACGGAAGCTTTGTTGGCGTTCTTGGTCTTGTAACTAACTGAATCCACTTGAATTATCGGTTTAACTGCGTAAAAAGGCCTTTTTCAAAAAGGGACACAAAAGTAGACCCAATAATGGGATTATGCAAGACAGGGCCCCTTTTTAGGACCGGTTGGCGGACAACTGGCGAAGCAGGGCCGAAAAGTCCTTGGGATACGGCGCCTGGCAAGAAACCACCCTCCCGTCCAACCCCTTGAATTCCAATGAATGGGCGTGCAGCGCCATCCGTTTCATCAAGGGCTCCTCTTCCGTACCTTTTTTCACCCTAAAATTCCGCTTGACGGACGAAATCAGGAAAGGCTTGCCCCCATAGAGCTCATCGCCGGTAATGGGAGTGCCCAGGGAAGCCAGGTGGATCCGTATCTGGTGCATCCTCCCCGTAAGGGGCCTGCACTCGATCAACGCCTGCCGATGAAAAATCTCGAGGGTCGTAAACCGGGTCTCGGCATCCTTCCCCCGGGCCGTTAATTTGACGGTACCATCCGGCTGCTTAAGAATCCTGGCGGTAACGACTTCGTCCTGGTAATCCGGCCGGCCGTCGACGATGGCGTGGTAGACCTTGACCACCGTGCGATGCTCAAACTGCATGCTGAGACTCCGGTAAGCTTCCGGATTGCGCGCGATGGCCAGCACACCCGAGGTGTCCTTGTCCAACCGGTGCGCGACCTGGGCTTCGGGCTCATACTCCCGCGCAAGCGCGAGCAGGTTCTGATCTTCAACGCGGTCCTCCAGCGTGGCCAGGAACGGCGGTTTGTTCACCACGAGGTAGTCGCTGTCTTCGTGAAGGATCAATTCACTGAATCGGAAGTTCTTTTGCCGGGACATGGGCGGCAAAGCTACAGGGAAATCCTGCCAATCGGCAATCAATCACCCTTCGCCCGCGGCAGCCTGAAACTGAACACAGAACCTTTGCCGACCGTACTCTCCACATCGGTGCGGGTGTTATGTCCTTCCAGGATATGTTTTACAATAGCGAGGCCCAGGCCCGTGCCGCCTTTCTCCCGGCTTCGGCTTTTGTCGACCCGGTAGAACCGTTCAAAGATCCGGGAGAGATGCTCCGCCGGAATTCCCTCCCCCGTATCGGCCACCAGGGTGGTTACGTTCTTCTTGCCGGCATCAAAGGAGATCGTCACCTCTCCTCCTTCCGGCGTATAGCTGATGGCATTCGACACCAGGTTGGTTACGACCTGCGAAATGCGCTGCATATCGGCATAGACGATCAGCTTTTGGTGCGGATCGATCAACCGGATGCGGATATCCTTCTTCCTTGCCCGGCCTTCCAACTGCTCAAAGACTTCCAGGCACACCGGGTAGAGGTCGAAGTAGTCGAACTTCATCTTGATGTCGCCAGTTTCCATCTGCGACAGGGTGAGCAAGTCCTGCACGAGCATGTCCAGCCCGTCCATACTCCGGGCCGCCTTCTTCAGGAACTTCTCCCGCACTTGCTTGTCGTTCATGGCGCCGTCGAGGAGCGTATGGATAAATCCTTGCGCGGCGAAAATCGGGGTCTTTAATTCATGCGAGACATTGGCGATAAACTCCTTCCGGAATTGCTCGAGCTTTTTCAGCTCGTCAATTTCCTTCTGCTTCAGCGCCGCAAATGCCGTGATCTCTTCGGTGATGCTCCGCAGCGGGTTGAGCGGATTTGATTTCTGGTCGGCAACGCCGGTGAGTTCCTTCTTGCGGACTTTCGCCAGCATCTTGTGGATCTTGTTGATTTCGCGAAACACGAGAAACTCGAGGGTCACGTAGACCAGCAGGTAAGAAACGGAGAAACTGATGAGTCCGGCCACGGCCAGCGCCTCAAGGGTGACCGATTGCACCAGCGAAAGAAACAGGACGGTGACCAGGGCGATGAACACCGCCAGCAGGAGGGCCATCGACCGGGCGCTATAGACCATGCTAGATCAGATTGAACTTGTAACCGACTCCCTTAACGGTTACAATGTAGTCATCTCCGATCTTTTCGCGCACCTTCCGGATATGCACATCCACCGTGCGGGCCAGCACATAGACATCCGACCCCCAGATGTTTTGAAGCAATTCGTCGCGGTTGAATACCTTGTTGGGATGCTGCGCCAGGAAAAATAAAAGTTCAAACTCCTTCTTGGGAAGGCTGATTTCCTTGCCTTTGAGTTTGACCGTGTAGCTGGTGCGGTCGATGACCAGGTCGCCGAGGGTCAACGTGCCGGATGACGGAGTCGATTTGGCTTCGCGCCGGAGCAGCGCCTGGATCCGGCTCATCAGCGCACGGGGTTTGATGGGCTTGGTGATGTAATCGTCGGCACCCACGTCGAAGGCGGCAACTTCTGAGTACTCCTCTGAACGGGCAGTCAGGAACACGATGAACATGTTGACGAGTTCGGGGATGGCGCGCAGCTGTCGGCAGGCTTCCACGCCGTCCATCACCGGCATCATAATGTCGAGAAGCACCACGTCGGGTTTGAACTTGCGCGCCGTTTCGACGCCGATCTTGCCGTTGGGCGCCACCTTCACTTCATACCCTTCTTTCTCAAGATTGTATTTGAGCAGCTCAAGAATGGCTTCTTCATCATCGACGACAAGGACTTTGTAGGCGGGCTTCTTCCCCATGTGAAAATTCGATTACCGGAGGCTCAAAACTACCCAAGATTGAACCCAATACGAAATGGGAAACAGGCTGTTAACAAAACCTTAATCTAGCCTGATCAGAGGGATGGATACTGCGCGCGATAGTAGTTGATCATCTCCTTCAGGTTGTTGCGGAAGCGGCCGTTCCATTCGTCCAGCATCGTGTCGTGTTTCGATTCATACGTGCGGAACGACATGAAGTAGGTGTTGTTGGGGAGACGCCGCGCGAAGCGGCTGCTGCGCCTCTTCCCGTCGCTGAAGGTGATCGTGTCAAAGGCTTCGACAATCCGGCGGATGAACTTTTCCTTCCGCTCCTTCTTTTGCTCGATCGGCTCGGCGGCAGTCATGGTCTGGTAGAGGCTGTCCAGTTTCTGCGTGCCGCGCAGCATGTGATCGGCCACCTTGCGGTAGTCGCCGTCCTGGTGAATGTACTCCTGGTATTGTCTCGACGTGTCGCCAAAGGCCTGCGCCAGGAAAAGCTCCGCACCGCGGTCGCCGATGAAGGACGCCAGGTTCTCATTGAAGTCGGAGCTGTCCCGTACATAAATGGTGGAGTGAACCATCTCATGGATGATGAGGCTCGCCAGGTCTCCCTCGCTGCGGCGGAGCATGCCGCTGAGAATCGGATCGGTAAACCAGCCCAGCGTACTCCAGCCTCCCGGATTCCGGATGCTCACGTCCCAGCCGTCCTTCTCCAACGCGTCGCGTTCCTTCAATGCTTTTTCCTTGTTGAAATACCCTTTATAGGGCACGCTGCCGATCACCGGGAACTCCCACCGCTTCTCCACAAGGCGAAATGGTTCGCAGGCAATGACCACCCACATGATCTCTTCGCCCTTCTGGTCGAATAACGTGGTGTAGTTTTCTGTATCATGAAGTCCCAGCGAATCGATCGCATACTTCCTGGCCTGCTGGATCAGTTGCAGCCGCGATTTCAGCGAGTCCGGAAAGTTGGGGTCGGTGAGAAATTCTTCCACCGGGCGCGCTTCGCGGATGATCTTCAACTGGCCCATACCCTGCCCGACACCGTACACGATGAGAGACCAATTGTAAATGATGAGTGCCGTGAGAATAATCAGGACGGCGAGGAGAACGCGTTTAAGCATGGTCACTGTCGGGTGTTGGCCAGGAAATATCGCGCCCGGTAATTGATATAGAAACCGTAGGAGTACTGAAATGTGCTGAAGGCAAAGTCATAGAAGGGCTCGTACCGCAGTGACAACGTGAGTTGATCAGATACCGGGTAGTTATACAGAAAGCGGGCCATGACGAGGTGCGGCGAGGGCTGCAACCGGACGCCGTCCTGCGTGGAGATCGATTGGTAGATGGGACCGCCTTCGATGGACAGATATTCTCTCGCCTGCCAATAGCTGGCCATCAGCTGAAGACCAAATTTTGTCGTAATACTCCCGTTGACGTAGACACCATCGCCGTCGAGGTACGGCTGGCGGGTAGTTGTAATGTCCTTGTCATAGACATAGTAACCGCTGAGCGAGGCCTCGTTGACCCATCCGTTGAGCGGCTGGGTCCAGGATAGACCGATGGCGGTGTTAACGACCGTCTGGATGGGAAGGCCCGCCGTGTCAAGCTGTCCGCCTTGGTGCCGTGCCACTACTTGGAACGGAAGTGAAAGTTCGCCGGAGCCGATGCGGGCAAGGCGTTTCACGATGGATAGGCCCCCTACCAGTTGTTCCTGCTTCGAATCCTTCCAGTACTGCATGTACTGCCAGTCCAGCCAGGCGTCGGCGAACAGTCCGTCGCGATTCACCTGGAACTGCACGCCCGATTCCAAGCGGCGGTTCAGCACCCGCTCAAAGTCGTAGAGCGGTTCGATCAGCCGGTGGTTGAGACTTCCTTCGAGGTTGCCGAAAATGATGGAATAGTCGCCCGACCGCCATTTGAGTGAGAAGATCGGTGTGGACATCGAGTACTTGTCGTTGCCAAAGTCCTTCTGGAGAAAGGCGCCGGCATCCAGGCGTAGTTTGGGCGTGAGGTGGTAGCTGAGGAACGGCTGGAACTGATAGCCAAACAGCGTATACCCTTCGATGATGGTCTGTTTGTACTCGTTGTTTTTGAAGAATCCCAGCGTATTAACCCCCAGGTAGAGTTTGCCGGAATCGGCAGAATTTACGGCCATCCGGTCTTCAAAAACACGGTTGTTGAGCTGGCCCCAAACTGGGGCAGACAGTAGAAAGAGGAATAACAGAGGGGAAAATCGCATGAAAGCGCAAATTAAACCCCTTGGCTGTTAAACCTTAAGGGTTAGCGACTTAAAAAAAAGTCCTGTTTTCCGTCAAAAAAGAATTATGGAGGTGAATGCTACATTTTTTAGTATTGTGTCAGTTATTTGTGCAAAGGCGCGTCGGCGGGGTTGGGCTTCGGCTTCGCTCCCTCCTTCACTTCGTTACGGCGGGCAGGCAGCCTGACGGACGACATACTTGGACACCAGACACAACCTTGGCACACTGACACGTTGGCCCTTTGACACTAACTACGTAAACACATAATATTCTGCATATGAGCGACGCAAAAGAAAAACTGAAGGCCCTTCAACTGACCATCGACAAGCTCGAAAAGACGTATGGGAAAGGGACCGTGATGAAACTGAGTGACGAGAAGGTCATGGACGTTCCGGCGATTTCGACCGGGTCGATCGGCCTTGACATTGCGCTCGGCATCGGTGGAATTCCCCGGGGAAGGGTAACGGAGATCTACGGTCCCGAATCTTCCGGTAAGACAACGCTGACGATGCACTGCATCGCCGAGGCGCAGCGCAAGGGAGGCCTGGCAGCCTTCATCGATGCGGAGCACGCATTCGACAAGACCTACGCCGAGAAACTCGGCATCGACACCGAGAACCTGCTGATCTCCCAGCCTGACAACGGAGAGCAGGCCCTGGAGATTGCCGATCACCTCATCCGCTCGGGAGCCATCGATATCATTGTCATCGACTCCGTTGCCGCATTGGTACCGAAAGGCGAATTGGAAGGTGAGATGGGCGAAAGCAAAATGGGTCTGCAGGCACGACTGATGTCGCAGGCGCTGCGCAAACTCACCGGCACCATCAGCAAGACCGGTTGTGCTTGTGTGTTCATCAACCAGCTTCGCGAGAAGATCGGCGTGATGTTCGGCAACCCGGAGACGACCACGGGCGGAAACGCGTTGAAGTTCTACGCCTCCGTTCGCCTGGACATTCGCCGCATCGGCCAGATCAAAGAGAGCAGCGACGACATCACGGGCAACCGCGTGCGGGTGAAAGTGGTGAAGAACAAAGTAGCGCCTCCCTTCAAGGTGGTGGAGTTTGACATCATGTACGGCAAGGGTATTTCCAAGTCGGGCGAGATAGTGGACATCGGCGTGGAACTGAATATCATCCAGAAGTCAGGCTCGTGGTTCGCCTACAACGGCAACAAACTAGGCCAGGGCCGCGACGCCGTTAAGCAACTGATCGAAGACAATCCGGAGCTGATGGAAGAACTGGAGAAGAAGATCAAGGAGAAGCTGATGACCGGGCACCATGCCCCGGCCGAGGCGGTGAGCGGGGAGTGAGCCAGCTTGCCCCGACGTGGCTTAGCGAAGTCGAGGTGAGTCAGTGATCGGCAATCGGTGTGTCAGTGAGTCGTGAACAGTGAACGGTAAACAGTGAAGGTGCCGTATTCCTTCGCGTCCTTGAGCCTGCGCGGTTAAAAGTGGTCGCGTTTGCTGTACCGCGACAACCGATGGGTGGTTATTCTACCGCCATGGCCGACCGATGAAACACACAAAAGCCCGTTTTTGAAACAATTGAGCTTAGGCGACCTTACAACGAGCTTACAAGAAGCATGAAGGAGCTTACAACGATACAAGATCCGATGCGCGAGCTTAGCCGATCCGTAGCGCGAGCTTACAGCGTCCGTAGAACTGCCCCTCAAAAACCCCGCGAACCTTGTGGAAATTGAAATTGAGCTTACAACTCCTTGTCGAAAAAGGGTGTTTTGCTTGCAAAAAGCGTGGAAACGGGGTCGGTAGTCGGCTTGCCCCGATGTGTCGTTCAGTGAACCGTGAACAGTAAACGGTAAATGGTGAACAGTAAACGGCAAACTGCTTACGATTCACAGTTTACCGTTTACACAACCACATTTGCACACCTGCACATTGACACATTGGTACGTTGACACGTTGGCACATTAATTCAATTCTGCCCGCAACTGCATCCCACCGCTTCTTCGTGCCAGTTAAAAGCCGGACTGTAGCCGCTCTGCTCCCAGAAGAATTTGGTGCGGGGGCGATTGTAATTGCCAGTCTCGTTCAGTGTCGCCGCATCGTACAGGCGCCCGTTGATCATCGTGTAGCTCACGGAGTTGGTGTGCTGGATGTTCTCCAGCGGATTCTTGTCGAGCACCACCAGGTCGGCCAGCTTGCCGGCCTTGATGGAGCCAATCTCACTATCCATACCCAGCAATGACGCGCCATTGATGGTGGCCGATCGCAAGGCTTCCATCGGCGTCATTCCTCCTTGCGCCAGCATCCACATCTCCCAATGCACACCCAGTCCCTGGATCTGTCCATGGGCGCCAACATTTACTTTCACCCCGGCATCGCTCAGCTTCTTGCACTGCTGCGACGTGAGAATGTGACCGATTTCAAATTCCTTCTCCGGCACCATCGTGCGGTGACGGCTGCGACTGTCAATAATGCTGCGCGGCGTGAACGTCAGCAGGAGCTCGTTCTCCCAGATGTTGCCGTGCTGGTACCAGTAGTACTCTCCGCTCATGCCGCCGAAGTTCACGATGAGCGTGGGCGTGTAAGCCGTGCCGCTCGCGCCCCACACGGCGATGACATCCTGGTACAACGGCACGACGGGAATGTTGTGCTCGATACTGGTGTGGCCGTCCATCACCATCGACAGGTTCATGAAGTAGTTTGACCCTCCTTCAGGCACCACCTCCACCTGCTGCTCGCGCGCTGCCTGGATGATCTGCTGACGCTGGTCGCGGCGCGGCTGGTTGTAGCTCTTCACGGAAAAAGCACCATAGGCCTTCGTCCTTCGGATCGCACTGCGGGCATCGTCGAGGTTGTTGACCGTCGTCTTCGCCAACCCATCTGCGCCGTAAAGGATCGTGCCCGTGGAATACAACCGCGGTCCCACCATCACGCCAGACTTGATCATCTCCGACTGGCTGAAAATCATCTCGGAGTTGGAAGACGGGTCGTGCGAAGTGGTGACACCATAGGCAAGGTTGGCATAGTACTGCCATTGCTTCTGCGGGCTCAGCCCGTACCGGAAGTTGCCGATGTGCGCGTGCGAATCGACAAAGCCCGGCACAATGGTCTTTCCGGAAGCGTCGATCACCTTGACGCCGGCCGGAAGGGTAACGTCAGCACGTTTTCCCACGGCTTCAATCTTGTTCTTGTTCACCACAATCACGCCGTCTTCAATCACCTCGTTGCCTTCCGCCGTGATGATGCGGGCTCCCACGAAAGCAATTTTTCCTTCCGGCGCATCCGACTTCAGCACAAGACCAACCGGCAGCCCGACGGTATCTACCGCCGGCAGTGTGGCCGGAGCGCCGTCGAGGAACTTGAATCGCTCCCGCAGCTCGTCGGAGAAATATTGATCGCCAAGGGTCCAACAGATCTTCTTGCTGTCGGCACTCCAGTGGATATTGATGCCCGCATCGCGAGCCAGCTGGCTGCTGGGTACGTTGTCACTCTTGGAGTCCAGTTCGATTGGTTTACCGGTTTGCGGCATTGCTGCTACATAAACTTTGTAGGCCTGTGCAAAGGCAACCCATTGCTCATCGGGGCTTGGGACCAACCGGAAGGCATTGCGCAACGTCGCCAACACGCGCTCGTCGCTGCCGTCCAGCTTCACACTCTTCAGCGATTTGGTGCCGCCGCCGGTCTGGTAGATGATGCGCTTCCCGTCGCGGCTGAAAATCGGGTAGTCTCCTTCGCCTTTAATCATCGTCGACGGCCCGCCGGAAGAAGCGATCCAATAGAGGCCCGGGTCCTTGGTATAAGTGTATCCCTGGTGGTCGTTGCCGTCTTCTTTGACGTAAACAATCCTGGAACCATCGGGCGAAAAAGACGGCTGACGATAGATGCCTTTCTCCGGGCTCACTTTCACCGGCTTCGCTCCTTTCGTCACCAGGTTCAGCTTCATGATGGCGCCGCGGCGTTCATCATCCCAGGTCACATACACAATCTCGGTGCCATTGGCGGAAAATGCAGGTTCAAACTCAAAGTCAGTGCCCGTGGTGATCCGTTGCGCGGTGCCCGAAGGCAGCTCTTTTCGATACAGGTATCCGGCCGCGTTGAAGACGAGTGACTTCCCGTCGGGAGAGGTGACGGCGTTGCGAATTACTTTGCTGGTGAATGTCTCCGTGTAGGTATTGTTCTTGAAGTGAAGTGCCTGCGCCACCTTCACTGTGCTGTTGACCTTAAAGGGAATGGTACTCACGGCGAGCGACGCCATGTCCACTTTCCTGATTTTCCCTTTTGCCCAAATGATGATGGCCGACTGATCGGGCGTCCACGCAAAATTGGGATAGAGGCCGTTGATCGCCCAGGCTTCCATCTGGTCTTTGCTGAGATCGTCGTACACGGGACGCTCTTCCCCGGTGATCAGGTCGTGCGTGAAGAGCACCGTCTTCTCCCGTACGCGGCGGACAAACGCCAGTTTTTTCCCATCGCGGGAAATGGTTGGACGCGCTGCGCTTCCCGGACCGCCCGTAATTTCCGTCAGCTCGCCGGTAACCATGTCATAGCGGCGTGTGACATAGATCTGTTCATTCGGATTCTTGTTGTACTGAAAGTACCCGCCGGGATACATGTCCTCGCAGAAATAAAGATAGCGGCCGTCGGGCGACACACTGGGCTCGTTCACATCCTGCTGATCGTTCTTCCGCTTCGTCAACTGAATACCGCTGCCGCCGGAAAGATGGTACATCCACATTTCGCCGGCGCCGAGTGAGCGCTGGGACGTGAAGTGCTTCCGCGCGATGAGGTAGTTGCCGTCGGGAGTCCAGGTTGCATTGTTAAGCAGCCGATTATCCTCTTTGGTCACCTGGCGTGCATTGCTTCCATCCGCATTCATCACCCATATGTTGTCGCCGCCGCCGGCATCACTGGTAAAAGAGATGAGCTTGCCATTGGGACTGAAGCGCGGCTGAAATTCAAATGGAATTCCGCTGCGCAGCGCTTTCGCCTCGCCGCCCGACGCCGGCATGAGGTAGATGTCGCCGAGAAGGTCGAAGACAATATTTTTCCCGTCAGGGCTGATGTCCAGGTTCATCCATGTTCCTTCCTCAGTCGAAACAGGTACATCTTTATAGTTGAATTGACCCGTGGGATTTGAAACATCCCATTTGGTGGTTTTGGATTGCGCCAATACAGCAATGGTGGCAACGGAAAGCAGAAGGGTGACGAGGAATTTCATGAGCATGCAAATTTTGAGTGCATGCTAAAATAGAGAAAGGTCACGGGGTGAGCGTGACCTTTCGTCAAAGTTGTACGGACGGTGATTAGTTGGCCCGGATGGCGATAACGGGGTCCATGCGCGCGGCGACGGCGGCGGGCACAATTCCAGCGATTAATCCAATGACGGAGGATACTCCCAATCCAAGAATGATATTCTTGAAACTCAGGCCCACCTCGAGACTGCCAAAGGGCGCCAGCGTCAGGAGGAAGACGAGGAAGATTCCCGCCAATCCGCCGATGAGGCTCAGGAATACAGCTTCAAAAAGAAACTGGAAGAGGATGAAGTAGTTCTTGGCTCCCAGGGACTTCTGTAATCCGATGATCGGCGTGCGTTCTTTCACCGAAACAAACATGATGTTGGCAATACCGAACCCGCCGACGAGAATGGAAAATCCTCCGATGATCCAGCCGGCAACACCGACGACGTCAAACAGCTGGCCGATGGCGTTGGCGATTGCTTCAGGCCGGTTGAATGCAAAATTGTCTTTGTCGCCGGGCCGCAATCCGCGGCGGCCGCGCATGAGCCCGCGCATTTCATTTTCCAGTTCGACAAGGCCGAGATCGATTTCAGAGCCCTTAACACTGATGGTCGATTCCACTTCGCGCCAGTTGCCCGTACCCGTCTGGTAGAGTTTCCGGAACGAGTTGTACGGCACCATCACCGTATAGTCGTTGCTCCTCATGCCGATAAAGCTCTGGCCTTCACGCTTGAGGATACCGACGACTTTGTATGTCAGGTCCTTGATCTTGATGTTCTGGCCTATGGCGTCGTCATTGGGGAAAAGCGCCTTGGCCACTTCATAGCCCATGACGGCCACACTGCGGCCGGCGGAGATGTCGTCAGGGGTAAAGTATCTCCCCGACTCGATGTTCATGTCGAAAATTTCATCATAGCCTTCCCCGTTGCCGCGGAGGCCGATGTCGCCGATACTGCTGCTGCCGCGCTTGATGGTGGCGCCACCGCGGGCGGCATGGATCGAAATGGCCGTCTTGTTGCGAAGTGTGGCCTTGAGAAAGCGGAATTCATTCACCGACGGTGTCGGACGGCGGAAGTATTCCCACCACTTATAGGGTCCGTTTCCTTCCGGCGTCCAGGGCATTTTCCCGACGTAAATGACGCCCGTACCGAGGAAGTTGAAGCTGTCCTTGATGTTCTTTTCCAGCGAATCGACCAGCGTGAACACGGCGATAATGGCAAATATGCCAACCGTCACCCCCAGCAGGGAGAGGATGGTCCGGAGCACATTGGATTTGAGGGCCTTCCAGGCGAAGGCGAAGCTTTCGCCGATCAGTCGTAATACGAGCATGGCCAAATAAACGCGAAAAATTCCATTTCGGTTATCAAAATGCCGTGAAACCTTTATTTTTGCTGCCTTATTTAAAAACAGGCCTTATCCGAGAAGAGGCCGCAAAGCCCGTAAGCTTATGATTTATTCCTCCGGCTCTATTATTTCTGCATTTCCAGCCGGCCATTCACCCTTAACCACCGGCGCATCATGAAGTTATCCGAATTCAAATTCGACCTACCGAACAGTTTAATAGCCCTCCACCCTGCCGACAACAGAGACGATTCCCGTCTGATGGTCATCCATAAGGATACCGGCAAGATCGAGCATAAGGTTTTCAAAGACATCGTCAACTATTTCGGCGAAGGCGATGTATTTGTCGGCAACGACACCTTGGTGTTTCCTGCCCGCCTTTACGGACGAAAGGAGAAGACCGGCGCCAAGATCGAGGTGTTCCTCCTGCGGGAACTCAATGCCGAAATGCACTTATGGGACGTATTGGTCGATCCCGCCCGCAAGATCCGCGTCGGCAACAAGTTGTACTTCGGCGACGGCGACCTCGTGGCGGAAGTCATCGACAACACCACTTCCCGCGGCCGCACCATTCGATTTCTCTTTGACGGCGACTCTGAGGCGTTCGATAAGATCGTAGAGCAATTGGGTGAGACACCGCTCCCCAAATACATCAAGCGCAAGATTGAGCCTGCCGACAAAGACCGTTTTCAGACGATCTATGCAAAGAGGAAAGGCGCTGTTTCCGCCCCGACCGCAGGCCTCCATTTCACCAAGCAACTGATGAAGCGGATGCAGCTCAAAGGCATCGACATGACCTACGTGACCCTGCACATCGGCCTGGGAACCTTCCGCGCCGTCGATGTGGAAGATCTCACCAAGCACAAGATGGATTCTGAAAACTTCATCGTGGGTACAGAAGCGGTGAAAATCGTCAACAAGGCGTTGGATGAAAAGAACAAGGTATGCGCCATCGGCACGACGAGCATGCGCGCCCTGGAGTCGGCGGTATCGGCCAATAACCGCCTGAAAGAGCGGGAAGGCTGGACGGACAAGTTTATCTTCCCTCCGTACGATTTTAAGATCTGCAGCGGCCTCGTGACAAATTTCCACCAGCCGGAGTCTACACTGCTGATGATGGCGTGCGCATTTGGCGGCTACGACCTCGTCATGCAGGCATACCAAACGGCAAAGAAAGAGAAGTATAAGTTCCTCACGTACGGCGACGCGATGCTCATCATCTAGTCGCGCAAGCGGACCAGGTAGATGAAGGCGGCGATGCCAAACGGATAAATCAGCATGTAAACCGGTGTGGGACGAATGATGCCGGCGAAAATAGTCACGGGCAGCAACAACAAGATGATCCCCGCCGTCAGCTTGATCGTCTTGGAAACCCCGGGAGAATCCAACTGGTAAATACGCACGATTCCATAGAGGAGGAATCCAAAAGCGAACGCGTTGAGCAGGAGCAGAATGAGGCGGGGCATGGTTGGATTTTGGATAAAGATACTGACCGGTAGTTAATTTGAATACTTCAACCCAAGGCAAGGTGAGCAAGGCAGAGTACGCACTGGTGGTCGCAGGCGGCAAAGGGACCCGCATCAAGAGCTCACTGCCCAAGCAGTTTATTGAGCTCAGCGGCAAGCCCGTGCTCTTTCACACATTGGAGGCCTTCCACCGCTACAGTCCTGGGCTGAAGATTGTGCTGGTACTCCCTGCCGACGACTTCAACACGTGGGAGGCGCTGGTGAGGCAGCACCAATTCAGTGTACCGGTTGTCCTCCAGGCCGGCGGCGAAACCCGGTTCCAGTCGGTGAAGCGTGGACTGGAAAAAATCGAAGGGCCCGGACTTGTGGCGATCCACGACGGCGTCAGGCCGCTGGTCAGCGAAGATATCATCGGCGCATCCTTCCGGCTCGCTGCCGTACACGGCACCGCGGTAGCGGCGGTCCGACTGAAAGAGTCTATCCGCATCACCGATCAGGACACCACCCGCGCGGCCGACCGTTCGAAATTCAGGTTGATTCAAACCCCACAGACATTCGACCTGGAGCTGATTAAGAAGGCCTACGAGCAAAAGGAGGACCCAAACTTCACCGATGATGCCAGTGTCGCCGAACGTGCGGGTCATGGCATCTCACTTTTTGAAGGAAGCTACGAGAATATCAAGATCACGACGCCTGAGGACCTGGTCGTGGCGGAAGCGCTCTTACGGGCGAGGAGTAAGAAGTAATAAGAATTTCGGTGCCTGAGGTTCTCGAAGGCACCGTTCACGGTCAGTACTCGTCTTCGTTAAAGAAGAAGTCTTCCTTGGTAGGATAATCCGGCCAGATCTCTTCAATGGATTCGTAAGGTTGGCCGTCGTCTTCGAGTTCTTGGAGATTTTCAACCACTTCGAGCGGCGCGCCGGAACGGATCGAAAAATCAATCAGTTCGTCTTTGGTCGCGGGCCAGGGAGCATCTTCCAGGTAGGAGGCCAATTCCAGAGTCCAATACATAGCGGTGGTTGAAATTCCCGCAAAAATAGAATTAAATCACCCCAAGTCAATAGGCAGCCTAACCTATGTTCGGAACTGCCTTGGGCGCACCCCATTTAGGTTTACGGGGCGGGTTGCACTGTGGACGAAAAAAGCCATATTTGCCCGCAAAACGCATACTTTACCAATCCATGGCTGACGAAAAAATCATCTTTTCCATGACGGGCGTAAACAAGATTTACCCGCCGGGAAAACAGGTTCTGAAGAATATCTACCTCTCTTTCTTTTATGGCGCCAAAATCGGCGTCCTCGGTCTCAACGGCTCGGGCAAGTCCTCCCTACTGCGCATCATTGCAGGCATCGACAAGGAATACCAGGGTGAAGTCGTCTCCGACCTGACCTTCAGCGTAGGCATGCTGGAGCAGGAGCCACAGCTCGACAAGACCAAAACAGTGAAAGAGATTGTCGAAGAAGGCGTGAAAGAGACGGTCGATTTGCTGAAGGAATTCGAAGCCATCAACGAGAAGTTCGCCGACCCCGAGATCATGGAGAATCCGGACAAGATGGAGAAACTCATCGCGCGGCAAGGCGAAGTTCAGGAAAAACTGGACGCTATTGGCGCCTGGGACCTCGACCATAAACTGGAGCGGGCGATGGACGCCCTCCGGTGCCCTCCACCTGACGCGAAAGTGGAGTATCTCTCCGGCGGTGAGAAACGCCGCATTGCCCTTTGCCGCCTGCTGCTCAAAGAGCCGGATGTCCTGCTCCTGGACGAACCCACCAACCACCTCGACGCGGAATCGGTACAGTGGCTTGAAGAACACTTGCGCCAATACAAAGGAACCATCATCGCCGTCACGCACGACCGCTATTTTCTTGACAACGTGGCGGGATGGATTCTCGAACTCGACCGCGGCGAAGGAATCCCCTGGAAAGGAAACTACTCGTCATGGCTGGATCAAAAGCAGAAGCGCCTTGCACAGGAAGAGAAGACCGAATCAAAGCGCCAGAAAGCCCTTGAGCGGGAATTGGAGTGGGTGAAGATGAGCCCCAAAGGCCGGCACGCGAAAGGGAAGGCACGCCTGAGTGCTTACGAAAAGTTGTTGGGCGAAGAGGCCAAAGAGCGCGAGGAGAAATTGGAATTGTATATCCCGCCCGGCCCGCGACTCGGAAACAAAGTAATCGAAGCCAGCGGTGTATCGAAAGCCTATGGCGACAAACTGCTTTACGAGAATCTGACCTTCTCGCTTCCGCCGGCCGGCATTGTGGGGATAATTGGTCCCAACGGCGCAGGTAAGACCACGCTGTTCAAGATGATCATTGGGAAAGAAAAACCCGACGCCGGAACGTTCTCGGTCGGCGAAACCGTGAAGATCGCTTACGTTGATCAGGAACACGATGATTTGAAACCAGACGATACTGTTTTCCAGGCCATAACAGGAGGCAACGACCTCATTATGTTGGGCGGAAAGGAGATGAACGGCCGCGCCTATGTCGGTAAGTTCAACTTCAACGGAACAGACCAGCAGAAGAAGGTGAAAGAACTTTCGGGCGGGATGCGCAACCGCGTGCACCTGGCCATCGCGTTGAAGCAGGGCGGCAACTTGCTGCTGCTCGACGAACCCACCAACGACCTTGACGTGAATACGCTAAGGGCGCTGGAAGAAGCACTGGAAAACTTTGGCGGATGCGCGGTGATCATCTCCCACGACCGCTGGTTCCTCGACCGGGTTTGTACGCACATCCTGGCTTTCGAAGGCGACTCCCAGGTATTCTGGTATGAAGGAACGTTCAGCGAATACGAAGAAAACAAGAAGAAACGTTTAGGCGACGATCAACCGCACCGGATTCGGTACAAGAAGTTGGTCAAATAGTATTCGTATATTTTCCATCGGAATGAAAGGCACACCCACTGTCTTGACATTCACGCTGGTCCTGCTAAGCCTGATTGGCCTGGCACAGCGAATCAGCGTGAATACCCCGCTGGAGCGGGGGCAATATGATGGCGTACAGAAAGTCGGAACGTGGGAGTATTATGACCGCCCTCATAAGCTAAGCCTCCGCGTAGACTACGACAATGGCCGCTTGCTCTACGTGGAAAAAGACACATCCGATTTCCTTGTACTGCAAGATGATAAGCTTACACCGCGCAAGCTGAATATCCCAGCTCGCTTTCATGGATCCCGGACGAACTTCCTCGCACATTTCATCCAGGGATTTGGCTGGCCCCAACCGCTGGTGGAGTCTGTGTCCAAAACAGGCAAATCTTTTCTCACCTACCTCACTTTCGACGTCTACCCGGACGGTACTGCCAAGAACCCGGTTGTACACAACAACCCCGGCGGCGGCGTAAGAGAAAGCTTACTGAATATCTTCCAGTCAATCCCACCCTGGTGGATCGTCGGGATCGACCAGAATGATTCTACACACATCTGCCGTTTTGCCGTTGCTTTCACGCTTTGTGGTTCCGAATGCCCCGACATCGCTGAAATAAGAAATGAAGGCAAATTGATTATCAATTTCAAGACTCAGGTCAAAATGGAAAGGCAGCCAATGTTGAGTCCTTTTCTCATCCGTGACGAAAGCAGTGGGATTGAATTTTCGCCTGACCATCAGCGCATCCTTATTGATGCGACCGGCGTTTACATCGACACGGTCGAAACAGCTCAATCACCGGCGATCGTTGACCTGGGAGGAAAGTTGCTTCAACGGTTAGAATATGGTGAAGCAAGGGGCGCGTGGTGGATTTCAAACAATGAAATTCTCTTGCGGTACCAGTACCTGCCGCTCCCAACACTGCTGGCGCGCCGTAACGCGACTACCGGCGTGACCCGGACGGTATCCGATTCCGTCACCTACTGCCACCGGATATCCGCAGATCGCAAATGGATGGCCTTCATCTCCATGGGCCATGATGGGAAGTACATTAATCTTTGGCTATTGAATTTGCTCACCGGCAAGGCTGAACCACTGTTTACCAAGGTATATACGCCAATGGCTCCGCGCGGGTGGTCGGAGAACGGCCGTTACCTTGTCCTGGAACGTCGAACAGAGAACTCCGGCGACATCAAATCGTTGCTGGACATCCAAACCCTCAAAGAGTATCCCCTTCCCATTCTCAACGGCGATGTGTTCGGCTGGTCGGAGGATGGAAGCAAATTGTACCTGGGCCGCACGAAGCTGGGCGACTACGAGATCCTGGGAAGTATCTATGAATATTCGATGGAAACCCGCCGACTCCAGGAAATCAATGAGAAGATCAAAGGGCTCTACCGGGTTGCCTACAACCCCAAAGCGAACCAGTTTTTACTGAACATCAAGGGGAAGATGTACGTGATGGCCGCATCGCCCGGTGCGGAGCCTGAACCCCTCTTCGATGATGTGCGCGATTTCGAATGGCATCCGGACGGCACAGGCGTGGTGTACCAGAATCGCAAGGACTGGCAGTTGTGGTATTGGTCAAGAGCTCAAAACACGCATACCCAACTCACGAAAGGCAGCCCGCCGGAAAAGAAGAAAAAGAAGAAATAATCTTGCAGTTTTGTTGGCATGAAAGCTTTCCTCACCATCGGCCTGCTCATCGCCTCCAACACCTTCATGACGCTTGCCTGGTACGGGCACCTGCGGTTCAAGCAACTGACCTGGGCCCAAAACCTGGGCATCTGGAGCGTCATCTTCCTGAGCTGGGGTATTGCCCTGTTTGAATATATGCTTCAGGTTCCTGCCAACCGCATCGGGTTCCGCGAATTCGGCGGTCCGTTTTCGCTGGTCGAACTCAAGGTCATCCAGGAAGTGATCACGCTGGTGGTCTTCGTCGTCTTCTCGCTGATCTTCTTCAAGACGGAATCGTTTCGGATGAATCACCTGATCGGGTTCGTGTTCCTGGTATTGGCGGTTTATTTCATTTTTAAGCGTTGAGTTGGAAGGGAGCGGTGATTTTCGAGAGGAATTTTATCGCGAAGGCGCAAAGGCGCGAAGGAAAGACGCTAAGAAATACGCCAAGAAATACGCTAAGCTTTACTGGACTTCTTCGCCGGGCTTTGTTTTCCAACGCTCGTGCATCCACACCCATTGCGCGGGGTGGCGGCGGATGGCTTCTTCGAGAATGGTTGTCAGTGTTTGGGTATTGGTGACCATGTCTTTTTCCTCATCACCTGTGTTGACCATTTCAACTTCCGGGTAAAGCACCATGTGCTGCAGATTGTCTTCTCCCAGGTGAATCAACGCAGGCACCACGGCCGCTCCGGTCTTCATCGCCATCAAGGCCGCTCCCACCGGCGTGGAGGCCGGCATACCAAAGAAATTCACAAAGCGGCTCTTCACTTTGGTATCCTGGTCGATCAGCATGCCGACCGCACCGCCGGATTTTAACGCCTTTATCAGTTTGAAGGTCTCGCGTCCCCGCTGGATGGGCTCCGATCCATGCTTGGCACGGAACTGGACGACAATGTCATTCAATCGCTCATCCTTTAAGGCAGTTCCCACGACCATAAACGGCATTCCATTGAGGCCCATCGCGGTAATCATCAGCTCAAAGGCTCCAATGTGACCGGTAAAGTAAATGATCCCCTTCCCTTTCGCCTTGGCCCGATCAGCGTACTCCTTGCCTTCTACCTTAACGAAGCGCTGCAGCTGTTCCAGGTTCTCAACGCTCCAAGAACGGATTACGTCGGCGCCGTTCTTTGCGAGCATGACGTAGACTTGTTTGCTGAGATCAAGGATCTCGCGGGCGGATTTCTCCTTGCCAAAGGCCAGCCCCAGGTGGTGAATGACCAGGTCTTTAAACCGGGAAGGGAAGCTGTAAACGATCCTTCCAATGAAGCCGAACAGTCCAAGCCACCACGTGCGCGGCATCAACCGGGAGACGAAAATCGTGAACAGCACGGTCCAATAGATCGCTGTGTACTTCAACCGCTTCCGGAATGGACGTCCGCTCATAGCCGCAAAGATAACCGTGTGCATAAATTCCTCGCTAACTTTATTGCATGAAGACCTTATACCTGCTTCGCCATGCCAAGTCGAGCTGGGATGAACCCGGGCTCGACGACTTCGAACGACCGCTGAATCATCGGGGTGAAAAGGACGCACCCAAGATGGGCAAACGGCTGCGGAAGGCGGGCGTACATCTAAACCAGATTGTGTCCAGCCCCGCCCGCCGCGCCATGGCCACCGCCAAACTCGTTGCCGGGGAGATGAACATTTCAGAAAAGAAGATAAGGGAGGAAAGAGGACTTTATCACGCCGGTCCCGAAGATATCCTGGCCATTGTTCATTCCCTTAACGACGCACACGAGTCGGTCATGCTGGTTGGTCATAATCCCGGGCTCACCGAGTTTGCCGATGAACTCCTCGGCGAAGACCTGGGCAATATACCGACGGCCGGTATTGTCGGCGCCACACTGAAGATCACCAGCTGGAAGGAGGCCGCCTGGGGATGCGGCAAAATGGAAATGTTCGAGTTTCCAAAGAAGGAATGAAAGCCAAAGAGGGTCGTCTACTGATCCGCGTTCGCTGATTTCTTTCCCCAGGGAGGCAGTAGATCCCAAACACTTCTCGTCAGGAATCCCTTCTCCGGGAATCGCCAGCCAAAGAGTATGCGTCCCGTGGAGGTTACGCTGCTGAACCGGATATCTTCAAAAATGACATTCCGGGACTGACTGGAAAAAGTTATCCCCGTAAAGAAGCGATCGGTACTGTACCCGATCGCTGCGCGAAAGTCGACGTAACTGTTAACGCGGGTGTCCTTGTGCAGCAGGTTGTTGGTGTCCCGGAACCTGAAATCCTGGAGGGCAGGTCCAACTGCCAACAGCAGGCTGATGAAGAATTTCTTCCGGATGATGAAGTTATGAGCATACCCCGGTGCCAGCGCATACGTTCGGAAATCAAGTGAGGTAAATGATTGTGTGGGTTTGAAGGGATTGGTGATGGCGGAATCACCGTCTATCTCATAAAGGTTGAAGCTGCCGCCGATGAGAAAACCTCCGCTGCTCTTTAATTGTCTGTCGGCAAACGTGTAGGACGAGCGGAGTGAGAACCGCTTCGAATTGAAGGAGTAGATTCCGTTGATGCCCAGGTTTTCGGTAACTATATCCGCGCGTTGAGGATAAGGAACGCCGGGCTGTAAAGGAGGGTCGGGATTGGAGAGGTAGTACCCTTTGTAACGCTGGTAGACCACGTCTCCTCCCCAGCGTCTGCTCAATATGTTCAGTTGAAGGTCGGTGGCGCGCGTATTGCCGTACAGCGCCTCCTTCTCCTGCATTTGCGGCATCGGGAATACAAACTCCAGCCCGATGTCGAAGAGGTACACGCCGAGACCCAGGCCGTAGGCGTTGTTGGGTTTAAACTCCGCCGCCGTCGACGTTACAGGATCTTGTAGCCGAAAGCTCAATTCACGACGCTTCGCCACCGGCCAAACGAAGAACTTATTCTTGTATGACTTGATATAGGTGCTGTCATATTTCTGTTGCGCCTCCGCAGAAGTGACGAAAGCCAACAGCAGCAGCGGAAAGCCGAAGCGCAACATCAGAGGATATACTCGCTGAGGTCCCTGTTCTTCGAAAGGCCTTTCAGTCGCTCTTCCACCATTTTGCGGGTAACTTCAATGGTTGCTCCTGATTTTATGGCATCGGGTACATCGAAGAGGTGGTCGTTGAGCAAACGGCTGATTACCGTTTGCAGCCGGCGTGCGCCGATATTCTCGACTTCGGCATTGATGTCAAATGCGGTTTGTGCGATGGCCTCCAGGGCATCATCGGCAAATTTTAACGTAACACCTTCGGCCTCAAACATGGCTTCGTACTGGCGGGTGAGTGCGTTCCTGGGTTCCCGGAGAATGCGGACAAAATCTTCGCGCGTGAGGCTGGTGAGTTCCACCCGTATGGGGAACCTGCCCTGAAGTTCAGGGATTAGATCCGAGGGTTTCGACACATGAAATGCGCCGGCGGCGATGAACAGCACATGGTCTGTTCGAAGCACCCCGTGCTTCGTATTCACTGAACTCCCTTCCACAATGGGCAGGAGGTCGCGTTGTACGCCCTCGCGGCTCACATCAGGGCCGCTGCCTTTCCCTCCGCTCGAAGCGATCTTGTCGATCTCATCGATGAAGATGATTCCAGTTTGTTCTGCCTTGCGAAGCGCTTCTTCCTTCACCTCATCCATGTCAATCAGCTTCGCCGCCTCTTCTTCCAGCAGGATTTTCCGCGCCTCGGCAATCGTAACCTTGCGCTTCCTTGGCTTCTTGGGCATCATGCCGCTGATCATATCCTGCAGGTTCATCATCGACACTTCATCGATCATGCCGGCGCCGATCATACCTACATTACCGCCTCCGCCGCCCTTCACCTGGATGTCGATCTTTCGGTCGTCCAATTCTCCCTTGCGAATCTTTTCACGGAAGTGATTCCTTGTGCGCTCGTTCAGTTCTTCATCAGAGGAAGGCATGTCGCTCCCGCCGCTCTCCATCGATTCCATTGTCCGGACGTTGGTTGCCTTCATCGGCGGAATCAGGGCGTCAAGAATGATATCCTCCACCACTTGCGCGGCACGCTCCTTCACGTCTTCCTTTTTCCGCGCCTTGACCATGTTAACCGCCTGCTCGGCCAGATCGCGAACCATACTCTCCACATCGCGGCCCACATAGCCCACTTCGGTAAACTTCGAGGCTTCCACTTTGACGAACGGGGCATCGGCCAGCCGGGCGAGTCGACGGGCAATTTCCGTCTTCCCGACACCCGTGGCGCCGATCATCAGGATGTTATTGGGCACAATCTCGCCCTGCATTTCGGGCGACGCATTCATCCGACGCCAGCGGTTGCGCAAGGCAATGGCGACATTGCGCTTGGCATCAACCTGGCCGATGATGTACTTGTCGAGTTCGGCAACAATCTGCTGCGGCGTGAGGTGCGTCGAATCCATGGGAAACAAAAGTAAAGAAAAACTCAGGCCGGCGCAGACGCCGTCAAGTTAAATTCCAGCGGGGATTTGACCTTCTCCTTCAACAACGCAATCTTCAAAACATCATCTACGGTGTTGACGTAGTGAAAAGTCAGTCCCTTGATATATTGCTTTTCAATCTCCTCAATGTCCCGCTTGTTTTTCGCGCTGAGTACGATCTCCTTTATTCCGCTGCGTTTCGCAGCAAGGATTTTTTCCTTGATCCCCCCGACAGGGAGCACTTTACCGCGCAGGGTGATTTCTCCCGTCATGGCAAGCTTTGCTTTCACTTTGCGCTGCGTAAATATCGACGCGAGCGAGGTAAGCATCGTGATACCGGCAGAAGGTCCATCTTTCGGCACCGCGCCCGCGGGTACGTGAACGTGAAGGTCATATTGCTGAAATACGCGATGATCAATGCCGAGGCGCTGTGCATTTGACTTGAGGTATGACAATGCCGCCATTGCCGATTCCTTCATCACGTCGCCCAACTGGCCGGACAACGTCAGCTGTCCTTTGCCCTTGCTCACGCTCGACTCCACGAACAGGATATCACCGCCTACCTGTGTCCAGGCAAGCCCGGTAACTACACCCGCCGTCTCATTGTCCTGGTAGAGTTCTTCATCAAATATTTCCGTGCCCAGCACTTTTTGCACGAATGCTTCATTCACTTCCTTTTTGGCAACCTCATCCATCGCTACCGCCTTCGCAATGCTGCGAACCACCGCGCCGATTTTTCGCTCGAGGGTACGCACGCCGGATTCGCGGGTATAGTGGGAAATAATCTTCAGCAGTGCCTCTTTGGTGAATTTGTATTCACCCTCCGCCAAACCGTGTTCCTTCAACTGCTTAGGCACCAGGTGCCGAATGGCGATCTGAAGCTTTTCCTCCACGGTATATCCTGTGATTTCAATAATCTCCATCCGGTCACGCAAGGCAGGCTGAATGGTGTCTAGCGAATTGGCGGTGGCAATGAACAATACCTTGGAGAGGTCATATTCCACTTCCAGGTAATTGTCGTTGAAGGTGTTGTTCTGCTCGGGGTCGAGAACTTCCAACAGCGCCGACGACGGGTCGCCGCGAAAATCGCTGCGAATCTTATCGATCTCATCCAGCACGAAAACCGGGTTGGACGATTTGGCCTTCTTGATGTTCTGGATGATCTTGCCTGGCATGGCGCCGATGTAGGTCTTCCGGTGTCCTCGGATCTCCGCCTCATCATGCACGCCGCCGAGCGACATCCGCACATAGTTTCGCTGCAAGGACCTCGCGATCGATTTTCCCAATGATGTCTTGCCCACGCCGGGAGGACCGTAGAGACAAAGGATGGGTCCCTTCATGTCCTGCTTCAACTTGAGGACGGCGAGGTATTCAAGGATGCGTGACTTCACTTTTTCAAGGCCGAAGTGATCCTTGTCGAGAATCTTTTGCGCCCGCTTCAAATCAAAGTCGTCCAGCGTGTACTCTTCCCACGGCAAGTCGAGCATCAATTCCACATAGTTCATGGAGACGGGGAACTCGGCCGCCTGCGGATTCATCCGCTGCAATTTGTCCAGTTCTTTATTGAAGTGCTCCGCCGCTGCTTTGGGCCACTTCTTGGAGGCGCCGCGTTTCCGGAGGTTTTCAATTTCCTTGTCCGGACCATCGTATCCCAATTCATCCTGCAATACTTTGATTTGCTGACGCAGGAAGTAATCCCGCTGCTGCTGGTCGATGTCGGTGTGAACCTTCTTCTGGATCTCGTTCTTGATCTCGAGCATCTGAATTTCCTTCAGCATGTACTGAAGAAGCAGCGTACCGCGGTCGATAATGTTCGGTGTTTCGAGTATTCTCTGCTTATCCGCCACTTCCACATTCAGGTTGCTGGCCAGGAAGTGGATGAGGAACGGCGGGCTTTGGATATTGTCGAGAGCCACCTGGGCCTCCTGCGGGATTTCCGGATTCAGCCGGAGAATCTTGGATGCAGAGTCTTTCAATGACTGCACGAGCGCCTGCACCTCTTTTCCCTCGAGATTGAGAACGGGTTCAATTAATAAGTCAACCCGCGCGGTGAGGTTCGGATCCTCCTGAACAAACTCCTTGACCGAAAAGCGATTCTTCCCCTGCATAATGACCGTGGTATTGCCGTCAGGCAACACGATCATTTTGATGATGCGGGCGATGGTGCCGTATCGGTAAATATCCTCGATCGCCGGATCTTCGACGTTCTTGTTCTTTTGTGCGATCACGCCCACCATACGTTTGCCCTGGTAGGCCTTCTTGATCAGCCGAATGGATTTCTGGCGGGTTACCGTGATGGGGATGACTACCCCCGGAAACAGGACCGTATTCTTGATCGGAAGGATGGGCAAATCGCCGTCAATGTCTTCCGGTTTCAGATCAGACTCCTGGTCGGGGTTGATCAGCTGAACCAATTCCTCCGAATCTTCCTGCACCATCGGGGTAAGTGCTAACTCCTTAAATGAACTCATGCAATGTCAATCTGGCACACTCATCCCCATAACGCGGGAAGTAGGGTGGTCTGTTCAATATGGTCAATCGGGGTGCCAAAGCGTTGTATATCAATCAAAATTATTTGAACTTTCGGTATTTCGGTGGTGCTTGCCAATTTTTCCCGAACCGTGAGAACGCCTGTTTTCCTTATTTTTTTGGTCCTTTCCTGCGTTTTGGGTCATCCTGGTTTCAGCCAGAAGACCAGGAAGAAACTCAAAAGCGCCGGAACCGTCCAGTTAAACGATTCCCTGACCACATTCGGCCAGTCTGACATATTCGTTTTCCCCAACATTAACAGCGTCTCCTTCTATTATGACGCAAAAAAATACAAGAAGCTGCAGGAACTGAAGAAGAATGGTCCGGCAGATGCTTACTACCAGGCACTCCGCGATTACGTTTCCAATTTTGGCATTCGGAATTTTTCAGAAAACCCGGCGATGCTGTGGGAACTGGCCAGGCTTTCCAAAAAATCGGGTCCGCCCGGTGAAGCGATATTGCTCTATAAACTTGTCCTCAAGCATCATCGTCAGGGAATCAACATTGAGGATGTGTTCCGGGAATACGATTCGCTCGAAGGCGATAAGCAACGGTACTATGTTCCGCTGGAATACTATTACCAGCTGGTGGCCTATCGCAAAGAGATCGACACCTTAAGACCTCCCCATGCGGTGCTCGTCAACATGGGTGACAACCTGAATTCGCTCAAGGAAGACTACGCTCCCACCATCGGCAATGTCGACACGCTGCTGTTGTTCACCTCCAAGCGAAATAAGAACAACTTCGATACACGCCAGTATGATGAGGACCTGTTCTACAGCGAGCGGGTGGATGGTTTTTGGATGCCGGCCAAAGCATTCGATAAGATTAACACGATCTATAATGAGGGGTCAGCCTGCATGAGCCTCGACGGCAAGCTTCTTATTTTCTCCCGTTGCTTCGATCAAAACTGTGATCTCTACAGTGCCGAACGACCGTCACTCGACAGCGCTTGGCGCAATGTTCACAACCTGGGACCGAACATCAACAGCAGCGGCTGGGATTCTCATCCCTCTCTCTCGCACAACGGCGACACGCTGTTCTTCGCGTCCAACCGGGTGGGCAGTTTCGGATTGTCCGATATCTTTTACACCATCCGCGATACGGAAGGCAAATGGGGAAAGGCGCTGAACGCAGGCCCCATCATCAATACCGTCAACAGCGAAGTGAGTCCCTTCTTCCACCATACGTATAACATGCTCTACTTCAGCTCCAACGGGCATGCCCTCAACTTTGGTGATTTTGATATCTACAAGTCTGCAAGGTTGCCGAACTCGTGGGGTGAGCCAAAAAATGTGGGCCCGCTGGTAAACGGCGCCGGAAGTGAATATTATTTCACCATCGACTCGAAGTCCAGGGAATTATACTATGCACGGTCAGAAGCAGAAGACAAGAAAAACCTCGACCTCTTCTCCTTTCCGGTACCCATGGAAGCCAAACCCGAAGCGGTGACAGAACTTCGCGGGTCGTTGAAAGACCAGGCCGGGAATCCGATGAAGGGTATTGTCTCCATCATTGACCTTGACCAGGGAGTAGAGGTCGCCCCGAAATACCTTCGCGAAGACGGTACATTCGACTTCAGCCTCATCAACAAACGGAACTACCTGCTGGTGATCCAGGGTGATGAGTATTTCCGTATTGAGGAGATTTTTTATCTCGATGGAGAAAAGGAAATCAACAAGGTCACCGAGCCGATCGAAAGCAAGATTGCGTTTGAATCGCTGGAGTTTGAAAACGGCAAGGCCAACATCCTTCCGGTCATGCATGCCGACCTGGATAAATTGGCCAATTTTCTCATTGACCACCCTGAATTATTCCTGACCATTTCCGGTCACACCGATTCCGCCGGCAAGGAAGAGTCCAACCTGAAGCTTTCCCAGGCGCGCGCAGATGCCATCAAGCAATACCTGGTCAACAGTTTCAGCATCGACGCGGCAAGGGTCAAGGCCATCGGCTACGGGAGTTCAAAGCCCATTACCCAGGAACTGAGCGACGAGCACAAGCAGCTCAACCGCCGCGTGGAGTTCGAAATCAGCAAGGCACACTGAGCCTTCGGCCTTTTTGCGCCTCAACCACTCGCTACCGGACAAATAATTGATTTTCTACGGCAAGCTATTTCTTGCCATATTCGCTCACCTAACCAAAAATTCTATGCGCAAGATCCTCCTGCTTCTGCTGCTGGCCGCAACGACTCCGGTCCTGGCCCAGACAGAAATCAATCCGAAAATCAAGGGTGACAAAGACAAGCAATTTGCCCTCAGTGAAATCGACAAGCATGCCGCCGAGTATAAGAAAGTTTCAAGGGACATCTGGGGATATGCAGAACTCGGCTTTAATGAAACAAAAAGCACGGCCGAACTCCAGGACCTTTTAAAACGCAACGGTTTCACCGTTGAAACGGGAGTATCGGGAATGCCCACAGCCTTCGTGGCTACGTACACGTCAGGTAACGGAGGTCCCACCTTGGGGCTTCTGGCTGAATTTGACGCTTTGCCGGGACTATCACAGGACAGCACATTCACCAAGAAGCCCATTTTCGAAGGAGCGGCCGGTCATGCCTGCGGCCATAACCTCTTCGGTACAGCCACATCCGCCGCCGCGATCACGCTCAAGGAATGGCTGATCAAGAACAAGAAAGCGGGCACCATCAAACTGTATGGAACGCCCGCGGAAGAAGGCGGGAGCGCAAAGGTATACATGGTTCGGGATGGACTATTTAAAGGTGTGGATGCCGTGTTGCACTGGCACCCGTCATCCGCCAATGATGCGAGCCCTTCGTCGTGTCTCTCCATTAAGCAGACCTTGTTCCGTTTCTACGGCCGGTCCTCCCACGCCGCCGCCGCACCCGATGCCGGGCGATCGGCGCTGGATGGCGTTGAGGCCTTGAACTACATGGTGAACATGATGCGTGAGCACGTTCCGCAGGAAGCCCGAATTCACTACGTGATCAGCAAAGGTGGTCTCGCAGCCAATGTAGTACCGGATTTTGCCGAAGTGGAATACATGGTGCGGCACCCGGACGCGCGGGTCGTCGAGGAAATCTGGAATCGGATCGTTAAGGCCTCTGAAGGAGCTGCAGCAGGAACAGAAACGACCACAAAGTATGAAGTGGTTTCTGGTTCCTACAACCTCGTTCCCAATGAAACACTGGCTCGGGTCATGTACAACAACCTGGTTACGGTCGGCGGTGTAAACTACACGCCGGAAGAAGCAGCCTTCGCCAGAGAAATACAGAAGTCAATTCCCAAAGCCCCGGATATTTCCCAGGCTGCGGTAGTTCAGCCTTTCAAGACCGGAGGGTTTTTTCCTGCCTCAACGGATGTTGGTGATATCACCTGGGTAGTACCCACCGTGGGCTTGGGTACGGCAACCTGGGTACCCGGGGCACCGGCTCACTCCTGGCAGGCCGTTGCCACCGGAGGTATGAGCATTGGACAAAAAGCCATGCTCAATGCCGCAAAAACTATTACGCTGACTGGAATTGACCTGTTCAATAATCCGGCAACACTGCAAAAAGCAAAAGACGAATTGGCACAGCGACTTGGTCCTGGCTTTACCTACAAATCCCTGCTGGGCGACCGCTTGCCGCCACTGGATTTCAGGAAAGGAAAGGATTCCCGCGAGAAGTGAGGGAAGACATCAAAAACAAAAAGGCCCTGTTCAACACAGGGCCTTTTTTTGTGATCTAACCTCCGATCGCCTTGGCGATGTCGTTGTAGAAAACGAAGACCATCAATACCAGCAGGATGGCCATACCGATCTTGAGCGCCGTTTCGAAGACTTTCTCATTGGGCTCTCGTCCGCTGACCATTTCATAAAGCAGGAACACGACGTATCCGCCATCAAGTCCGGGTATCGGGAGCAGATTCATAAAGGCAAGGACCATGGAGAGCAGGCCGGTCATTCGCCAGAAGCGTTCCCAATCCCAGGTAACGCCGAACGCCTGGGCCATACCTACCGGTCCGGACAACGACTTGCGAAATGAAATTTCCCCCGTAAAAATCTTTTTGAACGCCTTCAGCTGAACCGCAATCACATCAAACGCGCGGCCTGGTCCCAGCATCAGGGACTCACCCAATGAATACCGGGTTGTGACCAAGGCAGATTCGGGAACGAGAATACGATTGATATAGAAGCCAAGCGCCGAGTCGCCCCGGAAATACGACTGGTGATGAATCACCTGGTCTCCTCGTTGAATGGCAAAACGGATGGAATCGCCGCGGTAGGATTTCAGTGCAGACGCGACTTCATCAAAGTAAGCCACCGCCTTGCCGTTGATTTCCACAACACGGTCGTCCTTCTGAAGTCCTTCTCTCTCCGCCACCGATCCCTTTCGAACTTCAGCCACCAGGGGCTCAATGCGAGGGAGCACAAATCGCGCAATGGCATCCTTTGAGTTGAACTTCTCAATAAAATCAGGTGGAATGGCGATCTCCACTTCCTCACCATTGCGAAGGACCGTATAATGGGAGTTCTCAGCGAGTAGCACTCCCGGTTTCGTTATGTCATCGAAGTTCACAACATCCTTGCCGTTGACGCGAATGATGCGATCACCCGTTTGTATTCCGATTTCGCTGGCCAATTCGAGCGCCTGAACGCCTCCGTGGTCATTGACATACTTCATGGGAATGTATTGATCGCCGATGAACCAGGTCAAGCCGATGAAGATGAGGATGCCCACGATGACATTGACGATAATGCCGCCGAGCATGACGATGAGTCGCTGCCACGGCTTCTTGGAACGAAACTCCCAATCCTGGGGCGCCGCTTTCATGGCTTCCTTGTCCATGCTTTCGTCGACCATTCCGGCAATTTTCACGTAGCCTCCAAGGGGAAACCAGCCCACGCCGTATTCCGTGTCGCCCCGCTTCACCTTGAACAACGAGAAATTCATCACGTTGGCCATGGGAAAGAGGAAATCGAAGAAGAGGTAGAACTTCTCCACGCGAATGTTAAACATTCGGGCAGCGAAGAAATGGCCCCATTCGTGCACTACGATAAGTATGGAAAGGCTCAGCAGGAGCTGCGCCGTCATGATCATTCCGTCCATCGACAATCTATTTAATCAGTTCTTTTGCCCGAATCCGGGTCAGTTTATCGGTCTCAACGTAATCTTCCAGCCCGGGTTCACGGATATAATCCAATTTTGTCAGGCATTGTTCCACGAGTTCGGAAATTCCCAGAAACGAAAGCCGGTCATTCAGAAATTCCGCCACCGCCACCTCATTGGCCGCATTCAGCACGCACGGCATGTTGCCGCCGCGCTCCAGGGCCGCAAAAGCGAGCGCAAGATTACGAAAAGTTTCTGTATCGGGCTTCTCAAAGGTCAGCGCCGGGTACTTGCCAAAATCAAATCGCGGAAAGTTGTTGGTAAGCCGCTCGGGATAGCCCAAGGCATATTGAATGGGTAATCGCATATCCGGCAGACCGAGCTGCGCTTTAATCGATCCATCCCTGAATTGAACCATGGAATGTATGATGCTCTGCGGATGAACAATGACTTCAATTTGAGCGGCAGAAATCCCGAATAACCATCGCGCTTCAATGACCTCCAAACCTTTGTTCATTAAAGTGGCGGAGTCGATGGTAACCTTTGCTCCCATGGTCCAGTTGGGATGCTTCAAGGCCTGCGCCTTAGTTACGGTGGACAACTCGTCGCGTTTTTTTCCGCGGAAAGGTCCGCCGGATGCGGTGAGGATGATTTTCTCAACAGGATTGAGAATCTCACCCGCCAGGCATTGGAAGATGGCTGAATGTTCTGAGTCAACGGGTAAGATGGGAACCCGGTGTTCCCGGGCCAGCCGGGTGATCAGCTCACCGGCCACCACCAGTGTCTCCTTGTTGGCTAAAGCGATGGCCTTACCTGCTTCAATAGCTTTGATGGTTGGCTTCAGACCTGCATAACCGACCAAGGCCGTCAGCACCAAATCAATAGACTCCATCTGAACCACCGACTCCAGTGCCTGGTGGCCCGAAAACACTTTGATGGGCTCGGCCGCCAGCGCATCCTTGACGGTTTGGTATGACTCGTCGGCGCCAATGACGACTGCGTTGGGCTTGAACTTCCTCGCCTGGGCAATCAGCAGTTCTGCATTTTGCTGTGCGGTGATGACCTCCACTTCAAAATGATCCTCATTTGCCGCAATAACTTCCAGCGCCTGTCGGCCGATGGAGCCGGTGGATCCCAGGATCGCAATGCGTTTCTTTTGGGGAGATGACATGAGGAGCAAAAGTATTGAATATTGAAATCTTAGGCGATTTCTCGCTGGTTCACCAACAACTCCGCGATCTTCCGGTCATTCGCCAAACGCGGCACTTTATTCTGTCCTCCCAGCTTTCCCTGACTCTTCATGTAATCGATGAATGCATTCTTTTTTACTGCCGTCAGCACCAAGGGACGAAGAATGTTGCCGGTAATCAAGTCGTCATAGTAAGTGTTGAGCGAACGGAGCTGCTGATCCAACTCGGCGGCAAAGTCGATTACATTGCCCGGCGGATTACCAAATTCTACCAGCCACTCGTGATGCGGCAACCCGGCAGAGGGTGTTACCTGCGGCGCCACGGTGAATTCAATCAGCTCGGTACCGGGAAACTTCGTCATCGTACGCTGCATGGCCTTCTCCACTTCTTCACCAATGACATGTTCGCCAAAAGCCGAAATAAAATGCTTCACTCGCCCCGTAACAATAATCCGGTAGGGCTCCTTGGATACGAACTTGACGGTGTCCCCGATCGAATATCCCCACAACCCGGCATTGCTGTTGATGATGACCGCGTAGTTCTTGCCCAACTCCACCTCGGCAATGCTCAGACGCCTGGGTTTCTCATTGAAGTATTCCTCCGCGGGAATGAATTCAAAGAAGATACCGGAGTCCAACAGGAGCAACAATCCCGGGTGGTGCTGTGAATCCTGATAGGCGATGAATCCTTCGGATGCCGGATACATCTCAATGGAGTCGACCTGCCTTCCAATCGACTCAAAAAGTTTTGCGCGGTAGGGTTCGAAGTTTACGCCGCCGTAGGCAAACAAGGAAAAATCCGGAAACACTTCCTTGATCTTCTTCCCTGTTCTGGCCGTTATTCGATCGAAGTACATCTGCACCCACGGTGGGATTCCGGATATCAGTGTCATTCTCGCCTCCAGGGTCTCATCGATGATTCGCTCCAGCTTCTCCTCCCAATCTTCGATGATGTTGGTGTCGTAACTCGGCTTTTGATTGGTCCTCAGGTACCCGGGCACGTGGTGATTCACGATACCCGAAAGTCGTCCGGTGGGAATGCCCGCCTTAACATCCAACGCCGGGCTGCCGGAAAGAAAGATGAGTTGGCCATCGATAAATGCCGCCTTGCCCGTTTCGTGAATGTAGCTGAGCAGCGCATTGCGCGCACTGTTAATATGGTTGGGGATTGAATCGCTGGTGATCGGAATGTATTTCGTTCCCGAGGTGGTCCCTGACGTCTTGGAAAAATAGGCCGGCAAGCCGGGCCACAAAATATCCGGTTTGCCTTCGAGTACCTGGCCGATGTAATCCTTTAGCCCCTCGTAGTCCCGGATCGGGACCTGCTTTCTAAAATCATCGTAGGAACGAATTTCTGCGAATCCGTGATCCTTTCCATAGATCGTAGCGGCGGCTTTGGCCACTATGCGCCGACGGACATGCTCCTGGGATTCGGCGGGCCGGGAAGCCCAAGCCTGTGTTTGTCGGGCCACCAGGGCGGCAAACGGGCGCGCAAGAAGAGAACGGAAACCCATTAACTGCAATTAACAAGCAAAGGTGGCCACCAATCTGAACTTATTAAAATCGCCTTCGTTTTATATTTGCCCAATTTTTAACGGAAGCAAGTATGGGAAATATGGTAAGGACAATCGTGGTAGCATTTCTGGCGGGACTGGCCGGGGCGTATGTATTTGTTAACTACCAACAGCGTCAAGCCGTCGGCGAGGAAAAACCGGAGGCATCATACACCGTTAACACCTATCAGCCCGATTCAGAATACCACCCTACCGTGGTTGCCCCTTCTGAATCGACCAGCCTGGAGAACGTTGACTTTAGTGAAGCCGCGGCAAAAGCCATCCCGAGCGTAGTGTATATCAACAGTATTTCACAGAGCGGCGCTTCTTATTCCCATTGGGATTGGATCTTCGGCCGCGGGGGTCAAAACACACGGGTATCCAGCGGATCGGGTGTGATCTTTACCGCCGACGGTTACATCGTTACCAACAACCACGTGGTTGAGTCGGCAGAAAAACTCCAGGTGATCTATAACAAGAAAGCCTATGATGCGGAACTTATTGGCACTGATCCTTCAACGGACCTCGCCGTTCTCAAAATCAATGAAACCAACCTTCGTCCTGCCACACTGGGCAGCTCAACCAAGCTTGCCGTGGGTGAATGGGTAATCGCCGTAGGGAACCCCTTCTCGCTGTCATCCACAGTTACCGCTGGAATTGTAAGCGCGAAAGGTCGCCGCATCAACATTGTGGAAGACCGCTTCCCGATTGAATCATTTATACAAACGGATGCAGCCATCAACCCGGGCAATAGCGGCGGAGCACTGATCAACAAGAACGGGGAACTGGTTGGGATCAATACGGCTATCTCTTCCCCGACGGGTTCCTATACCGGTTATGCATTCGCCGTCCCCATCGATATCGCCAAGAAGATCGTGAGCGACCTGATCAAATACGGCATCGTACAGAAACCCTTTTGGGGAGGAAGCGTTCTCGATTACGACTTCAGCGTGGCCCAGAAGTACAACCTCAAAACCAACGGCGACTTCCGCGGTGTGGTGCTGGCTGAATTAGAAAAAGACGGCGTGGCGCGCAAGGCCGGTATGGAGTTGGGCGACATCATCACCAAACTGGCCGAGGTGGAAGTGAACAGCAAGAGTGAATTCGAGGAAGAACTCAGCCACCACTATCCCGGCGAGAAAATCACCGTGACGTATTACCGGGATGGTAAACCGGGCATCGTCAGCTTTACGTTGGTGAACCGCAACGGCGGAACCAACTTCATCAAGCGACAAATCTACAGCGATGCCACGCTGGGTGCCGAGCTGGAGGCCGTTGAGTACGGTGTGAAGATTTCCAAGATTCGCGATGGTCTGTTCAAACGATTGGGCCTTCCGGAAAACTACACGATCATATCGATCAACCGCCAGCGTGTGCGTGATCCCCAGGAGGTTATTGATTTCTTCCAGAAATACCGCGGCCGCGTTCTGCTGTACGGAATCAACAGCTCAAAAGAGGAATACCCGCTGCAGTTCAACCTGAACTAAGTCAGGAAGCCATCCGCATCTTGAGCTTCTTGGCAAGCTCATCGACCGAATTCTTAAAATTCGGGTCCGTCTTCATCATGTCCTCCACGGATTCCAGGGCGTGAATCACGGTACTGTGGTCGCGGCCTCCGAAGTTCTCGCCGATCAGGGCAAGGGTCAGCTGCGTGTACCGTTTGCAGAAGTACATCGCCACCTGTCGCGGGATAACAATTTCTCGCTTCTTGATTTTTCCTTTCATCGCGTCCAGGTCCACCCGGAAATAGTCCCCGACTGTCTTTTGGATGAAGTCCACACTGACGTCGGATTGAATTTCCTTGACGATATTCTTCATCACCTCCTTCGCCAGATCCAGATCAATCTCTTTCTTGAGGAGGGTGGCGTGGAATATCAATGAATTCAAGACGCCCTCCATATCCCGGAGGTTGGTATCGACACTGTAGGCCAGGTATTCGGCCACTTCCGTGGGAATCTGGATCCCGTCGGACTGCATCTTGTTATGAATGATGGCGAGTTTCGTTTCGAAATCCGGTTCCTGCAGATCGGCGGTAAGGCCCCATTTGAACCGCGACAGTAATCTTTCCTGAAAACCTTTCAGGTCGCGCGGCGGGCAGTCGCTGGTCATGATGATCTGCTTGCCCGTCTGGTGCAGTTGGTTGAAGATGTGGAAGAACATCTCCTGGGTCTTCTCCCGGCCGGCGAGAAACTGTACATCATCGAGAATCAGCAAATCAACCTGCAGATAGAAATTCTGAAATTCCTGGAGTTTGTGATTCTGAAGGGCGTTCAGGAATTGGTTGGTAAAGTCGTTTTGATCGACATACAGAACGATCTTTTCCGGCAGCTTTGCCTTTATTTCATTTCCGATGGCTTGTACAAGGTGGGTTTTGCCCACGCCGACTCCGCCATACAGCATGAGCGGGTTGAACGAGGTAATGCCCGGTTTTTTGGCCACCGCGACGCCGGCGGAACGGGCCAGGCGGTTGCAGTCACCCTCCACAAAATTCTCAAACGTGTAGCTGGGATTCAGACGCGAATTGACCGTTCGCGGATCTATCGTACGAAGCGTAAATGGGGAATATTCTTCCAGGTTACCATTGCCGTTGGACGGGACCGCGGTGAGGCCCGCCTTGTTTTTGCCATTTGGGTAATTGACCGTCAGCGGTGGGTTGCGTTGGTTGCCGCTGTCCACGATCACACTGTATTCCAAGCGTGCATTTTCCCCCAGAACTGCATGGATGGCCTTCTTCAGCAGGGGGACATAGTTCTCTTCCAGCCATTCATAGAAGAACTGCGATGGGACCTGAATGGTCAGCACATCGCCTTCATGGCGCAACGGGACAATCGGCTTAAACCAGGTGTTGTAATTCTGCTCGTCAATTTGCTTTTGAATGATTTCGAGACAATCCGTCCAGACAGTTGCAGAATCAACTTCCATATCGTTGCGAGTAAGATGGAATTATTTTGCCCTGAAAAATCAGAGCAGGGGGACAAAGGTGTAAAAAAAGGTGACAACAAAAAACAATCGCACGGCTACATTTTTTTCTGCATCATTCGTTGCAAATTCTTTGCAAATAGCAATCGGAAAAATTGCGTAAGAAGTGTTGTTGGTTATATTTATCGACGTACACGATTGCAATTCGCTATAATGACTGATCATTTGTTTGACGCCTTTGACCACGCAACCGATGCAGCCTGGGAACTGGCTGCCCGAGAAGAATTGCAGGGCGATGATCCTTGGGAAAAGCTTACCCGGCAACAAGGGGCGCAACCTGTCAAGCCAATCTATTTTCCCCAGCCCGATTTTTCAGAAACATTCCAAATACCAGCAGCCACAGGGTCCGTCAGAGGTCCCCGTTCATGGTACAATTGCCCACGGGTAACGGTTCACGACCCCATTCATGCCAATGCCGAGGCGTTGGAACACCTTCAGCAGGGCGCAGACGGTATATTCTTTGAGCTTGGACGTGCGTTGGACTTCCGTCAATTACTCAAAAACATACAGTGGCCCTACTGTTCCCTCAGTTTCACCGCTGCCGAGAATGAAAGTGAGCATATCAAGGGGCTCCAAGCATATCTAAAGCAAGAAAAGGAACCGGTGATTGGAGCCTGGTATGGGAGTTCGTTCCCGGCAACCGCTTCGCATGAATCCTTTCGTTTTGCCGGGTTGACTCTCTCCGCGGATGCCACTCCAGAAACTTTGGCCGATGGCATAGCGAAGGCAGCTAAACACAATAGTGGTGCTGACACAGCGCTTCGAATCAGTATCGGAACAGATTTCTTTATGGAAGCGTCGCGCCTCCGGGCTATCCGCGCGGTATGGAGCAGAGCACTCGCTCATCTCAATAAAAGCGATGTTAGGTTGTTCATCCATGCCTTCTCTCCAGCCTGGATCCCCGAAAGCTATCAACCCCATGGCAACATGATCAAAGCCACCACAGCTGCCATGGCTGCCATATTGGGCGGATGCGATGCACTAACCATCGAACCGGAAGATCCATCCAATACCATGATGAATCGTGTGGCAAGAAATGTCGGCAACATCCTGCGCGAGGAATCTCACTTTAATAAGGTGGCTGATCCATTGGCAGGGTCATACTATATCGATGAACTGACCCGGCTATTGACGAATGAACTCTGGAACCTGATTCAACCGAAGATATCATGAAACCGTCCCCGGATTTACAGGGGGATTGGATTTCCCCGGAGAAGATCGCCGTTCATCCTGAGTATGCATTCACTCCATTTGAACACCTGAAGTTCACGGCGGGTGTTCCACCCTACCTGAGGGGTCCCTATGCGACCATGTACACGGTTCGCCCGTGGACGATTCGGCAGTATGCGGGATTCTCCACGGCGAAGGAATCAAATTCCTTTTACCGCAAGAACCTGGCCGCCGGACAAAAAGGACTTTCCGTTGCTTTTGACCTGGCCACGCACCGCGGATACGACTCTGATCATCCCCGTGTTGCCGGAGATGTGGGAAAGGCCGGCGTGGCCATCGATTCGGTGGAAGACATGAAGATTCTCTTCGACCAGATACCCTTGGACCAGATGTCGGTATCGATGACAATGAACGGAGCTGTGCTTCCGATCATGGCCTTTTATATCGTTGCGGCCGAAGAACAGGGTGTAAAGCCCGAACAACTCAATGGCACCATCCAAAATGATATCCTGAAAGAATTTATGGTGCGCAATACCTACATATACCCGCCGGACAAATCCATGCGGATTGTTGCCGACATTTTCTCTTACTGCGCAGCGAAGATGCCGAAATTCAATTCTATCAGCATTAGCGGGTATCACATGCATGAGGCGGGAGCACCGGCGCACCTCGAACTGGCCTACACACTCGCCGACGGATTGGAGTACATCCGCGCCGGGTTGAAGGCCGGTATTCCCATCGACGACTTCGCACCCCGACTCTCCTTCTTCTGGGGAATTGGGATGAACTTCTTTATGGAAGTAGCCAAGATGCGCGCCGGACGACTCCTGTGGGCCAAACTGGTTGAGAACTTCAAGCCGCAGAATCCAAAATCACTTGCCCTGCGAACGCATTGCCAAACCAGCGGGTGGAGCCTTACCGAGCAAGATCCCTACAACAACGTCACCCGAACCGCCATTGAAGCCATGGCCGCCGCGTTGGGCGGAACGCAATCACTTCACACAAATTCATTGGATGAAGCCATTGCTTTACCGACGGATTTTTCTGCACGCATCGCCCGGAATACGCAACTGTACATTCAAAAAGAAACCGGTGTTACGCGCGTCGTGGATCCCCTGGGCGGCTCCTGGTACCTTGAATCACTTACACATGAACTTACCCGCAAGGCCTGGTCGCTGATTGAGGAAGTTGAACAACTGGGCGGAATGACCCGTGCGATTGAAAATGGCATTCCCAAACTCAGGATCGAAGAAGCCGCAGCTGAAAAACAGGCGCGCATCGATTCCGGCCAGGATGTCATCGTCGGTGTTAACCGCTTCAAAACAGAGGATCAACCCGACTTCACCATCCGGGAAGTAGATAACGCGGCGGTTCGGGAAGAACAAGTCTCCCGGTTGAATGCACTGAAGAAGTCACGGAACAACAGTGAGGTCAGGAAAAAACTGGATGCCCTGGCAGCTTGCGCTTCCGGGGCCGAAGGGAATCTGTTGGCCCTGGCGGTCGATGCCGCCCGGACGCGCGCAACCCTAGGAGAAATATCCGCTGCACTGGAAAAGTCCTTTGGACGATACACCGCTCCCATCCGAACAGTTTCCGGTGTATATTCAAGCCAGATGAAAGACTCGTCCATTCTGAATGAGGTGCGCAAACTCTCTGACCGTGTAGCCAAGAAAGAGGGTCGGCGTCCAAGAATCCTCGTTGCCAAGATGGGCCAGGATGGACACGATCGCGGGGCTAAAATCATTGCCACGGGTTTTGCAGACCTCGGCTTTGACGTCGATATCGGACCCTTGTTTCAAACTCCCGATGAAGTGGCACGACAAGCGGTGGAGAACGATGTGCACGTTGTGGGCATTTCGAGCCTGGCCGGTGGCCACAAAACGTTAGTTCCGGAGTTGGTCAGTGCGCTGAAGAAAATGGGAAGACCCGACATACTCATTGTAGCCGGAGGTGTGATCCCACCCGCCGATTATTCTTTTCTTGAAAAGGCAGGCGTAGCCGGAATATTTGGACCGGGCACACCCGTTACATCAGCTGCCCGCACTATCCTCGAGCGTCTCCTCTGAGTTTAACCTCATTTGGAGGGGTGTTTTGGAGGCTTTCCCTGACGGGTCCAAAACCGTATCTTTATCTCCCAACATTTTTCAAGCTATGCGCACTATCGTATTCCGTCTTTTTGCGATTATGATTGGAGTATCACCTGCTTTTGCCCAGACGAAGGAGGAGAAGGCGATGCTCAAATTGGAAAAATCCCTGGTAAAGCCGGAAGCCGCTTACGCACAGGGCGACTACAAGGCAGCCAAATCCGGGTTGGCCAAAGCGCGAAAGAAAATTGTGTCCAAATTGGGAGCGCAGAATGGGTTAACCGCCCGCATGTTTCTGTTGGACGCCAAGTGCGATATCGGCCTGGGAATGCCGAAAGATTTTGAATCCAATCTGCAGAGCGCATTGAAATCAAGCGCCACCACCAATTCAGAAGCGGGAGAAAAATATGCGGCCGTGCTGATCGAAGCAGTGGACTTATACAACCAGAATGGATCCTACCGTATCGCACGGGAATATGCCGACAAGGCCTCCAAGGTTTTGGATGTGGGAAGCTTTAACAAGGAACCGCTTCGTGCCAAGCTGGATGTCGTCCTCGGTGAAACATTGGTCGGACAGGGCTATTGGAACGAGGCGCTGAAACTGGCCCGCTCGCGCGAAGGATATTACGCCAAGCGTGCGGTGAAGACAGAAACCATACCCGACGGAAAAGGCGGATTGAAAAGCCGGAAGATCCCCGAAGAAGAACTGATGGTGCGTATGAGCGAGTATGCACGTGTGCTCACCTTGATCGGCAATGCCTATGGGCACCAGGGGAATCTGCGCAGCGCTGATTCAGCATTTGTGTTCGCCGCGACCTGGATCAAACGCAATATCAATGACCGCTGCATCCCCTACCTGAAGAATCAGTACGATAATGCTGTCATGCTGGTCGACAACGGAAATGAAAACCTCCCCAAAGAACTTCAGTTTGACCGGACCCTGACGGTCCTGAAAGCCTACTTCCATCCATCCAACATGCTGGGCACCCGATTGTACGAATCGTATCTCAAGGAGTTGCTGCGTGTTGAAGACGCTTCGAAGTACGCTAATGTGAAATCGGAATATGAAAGCATCGTGAAAAAGGAATTCCCCGACAAAAGCATTTATACGGTCCGTGCCAAAGCGGTGGAATTCGACAAACAACTGGACGCGCAGAAGACAAAGAATCTGGAGAAGAATGCGTCTGCGCTAATTACCAATAATCCCATTCTGCCCCGAAACAATATTACTACCGCCGATGTGCTGGACTTTCTTGCGGTGTTGGCCATGCAGCAGAAAAATTACGCGAATGCCGAGAAGTATTTGAAAGACATTGTCGAGATCAAAGCCGATTTGTTTGGCGAGGATGCCCCGGAATCACATTTGGCCCGGCTGCAGCTCGCCAATTTCTACCTGGACAATACCAACCAGGTTGCCAAAGCCGGCGAAATCTATGAGAACAGCTACAACAAAGTGCTGGCTGACGAAATCGGTATCTGGCACAAAGATCACCTTGACCTGCTGAACCACCTGGCGCAGTATTATGAAATGGTGGACAACTATGCGAAGGCCGTTGACGCCCTGGACAAAGCGTCCTATGTGGCGCGCGGCAAGTACGACGACAAAGACTACAAATATGGCGAAGCCCTGACCCGGATCGCTCGCCTGCAAATTCGGCTGGGCAAATATGAAGATGCCGATGCCAACATCACCAAGTCGCTGGCTATCCTGGAAGAATTTCGAAAAGACGACACAAAGAAAGGTTTGCTGGTTGAAGCCATCGACACACAAGCCGTTCTTTTCGGCATCAAAGGCCTATTTGACGAGGCAGAGGATGCATTGAATCGATCCGGGAAAATTATTCTCAAGGCCGACAAACCTCTCAATATTGATGAACTGAGCACGGCTCAGAATTTGGCCAGTCTGTTCATCCAATTAGGCTACTACAGCGACACGAAAGAGATCCTGGACAAAACGATTACCGAATATACCCGGATCTATGGCGATCAATCGTTGCGGCTGATTGACCCGCTGGTGAATCGCGGCCGGCTCCTGCTGGCACAAGGAGATTATACCGAAGCCGATAAGGTAGCGCTCCGTTCAAACGCGATTGCCGCTAAAATTTATGGAGAGAAGTCAACCAAGACGGCTGCCACCCAAAAGCTGCTGAGCGACATCGATTACATTATCGGCGACTACGACCTGGCGGAAGAAAACATCCAAAAGGCGCTGGCGAGCCAGGAAAAGCAATTTGGACGCAATCACATTGAAGTGGCCAAATCACTTTCGCAGCTGGCATTGATCAAATTCTACAAGGGAGACAACCCGAAGGACGTTGAAAAGCTCATGCTTGAGTCACGCGACATTATGGGCAACCGGCTTGGAAAAGACAACCCGCAATACGCCGACATTCTGAAAAATGTGGCCATCGTGTACATCTCCCAGAAGAAATACGAAGTAGCCTTCAATTCACTTACCCAGGCCGAAGCCATCTGGCGCGCTAAAACGGGACGGAAAAACAGCATTCAGGCTGCCTCCATTTATGCGTTGACGGGAGACGTCTATTATCAACTGAAAAACTACGACAAAGCAGAAACCTTCTACAAGCAAGGCAAAGACATCTATGAAAAGTACTTCAGTGATACCCATCCTGAATACGTAAAGATCCTTTCCAAGATTGCCAAGGTCTACTATATGGAGAAGGATTTCAAAGGGGCCAAGAAGAACATCGAGCAGGCGCTAAACAATTACGAGAATTTCATCAAGCAATTCTTCCCGGCCTTGAGCGAACGGGAAAAGGCCAAGTACTGGAATACCATCAAAGGCGACTTTGAGTTCTACAATACACTTGCCTTCAGCCAACTCGAAGATTTTCGCGACCTGAGCGGGAAGGTATACAACTACCAGCTGCTCACCAAGGCGCTGCTGCTCAGCTCTTCCATCAAAATCCGGGAGCGCATCCTCAACAGCAAGGATGAGGCGTTAAAGGCAACCTATCAAACCTGGGTGCAGAAGAAGGAATTTCTCACCAACGTATTATCGATGAGCAGCCAGCAGCTGATGGAAAACGGCATCGATCCCAACGTGCTGAGCGCAGAGGTTGAAAAACTCGAAAAGGAGCTCAGCGAGAAGTCAGAGATATTCGGGCAAGGCTTCGAGAACAAGCGAATCACCTACGAGAATGTCCAGTCGGCTCTTGGCAAGACCGAGGTGGCGATTGAAATGGTGCGGTTCCGCTTCTTCAACCATACGCTCACCGACTCCATCGTTTATGTGGCTCTTTATGTGAAGGGTGAAAAAGGCCGGCCGAAAGTAGTCGAATTGCCCCAAGGCCGCCTCATGGAAGGCCGCTACTTCCGCTACTACCGCAACAGCATTATCCGCAAGACGGCGGATGAAAACTCTTACAAAGTCTTTTGGGAGCCGATCCAAAAAGAGATTGGTCAGTATTCCACTATTTACCTTTCTCCCGACGGCGTGTACAACCAAATTAACCTCGAGGCCATTCCCACGCCCGACGGCAAGTACGTGATCGACAATTCAAACATCGTCATCGTCAGTAATACCAAGGATTTGTACCTGAGAAAGATGAAGGCCAAAGCAGCCGGCAGTGTTTCCAACAGCGCTTCGATGTTCGGCAATCCTAAATTCTACCTCACCGCGTCAACCAACCGCGAGTGGTCTGATCTCCCGGGTACCGAGAAAGAGGTGGATGAACTTAACACCCTGTTGAAGCAGAAAGGGTGGGTGGCCGACGAATACATGGAAGACAACGCCAGTGAGGACAAAGTGAAGGCCATCAGCAACCCGAGGATATTCCACATTGCCACACACGGATTCTACTCAAAGGCCGAAGCGACTACGGAGTCGAAGGAACTGACGAGCAATGAAGCCATGCTGGCCGAGAATCCATTGATGAAGTCGGGGCTATTGCTTTCGGGCGCCGGGGACATTCTGGCCAAGACAAAGTACAACTTCAATATGGAGAGCGGCGTGCTTACCGCTTATGAGGCGATGAGCCTGAACCTCGACAAGACCGACCTCGTGGTGCTGAGTGCCTGCGAAACAGGCCTCGGCGAGATTGCCAACGGTGAAGGTGTCTATGGTCTGCAACGCGCTTTCCTTGTGGCCGGCGCCAAAGTGCTGATCATGTCCATGTTCAAAGTGGATGACGAAGCCACACAAAAGCTGATTCTTAACTTTTACAAGAAATGGCTAACGACCGGTAACCTGCGCCAAAGCTTTGTTGATGCGAAGAAAGAGTTACGCGCAGAATATCCGGAGCCCATTTATTGGGGAGCGTTCATGATGATCGGTCTTGACTAAGACCGGACACCCGGCATAGAAAAGCGGACACCAGCAAATGCAACCCTGAAATTCTTTTCAGGTCTTTCGTAACGTCCGGGAAGGTTTAGGAGTATACCCCCCTAATTCCCATCGCTATGCTTAGAAATTACCTGATCACCGCCTTTCGCAGTTTGTTGCGCAACAAGCTCACGTCGTTTATCAATGTGGCTGGCCTGGCTTTGTCCATGTCGAGCGCTTTGATGATCTACCTCTTCGTCACCGATGAGCTGAGTTTTGATCGCCAGCATAAAAACATCGACCGTACGTACCGGGTTACCCGGAATTTTCTCGATAACAGTGGTGTTTCCCGGCTTCATCTTGCCTCCGTCGCTCCACCGATTGGACCCCTCCTCAAAAATGATTTCGGCGAAATCGAAATCATGGCCCGGACGCTGCAGTACACGCTGGTGATGGCCATTGAAGAAAACGGCGAACGGAAGAAGATGGCCACGGAAAATGATGTGTACATGGCGGAGCCCGACCTCTTCAAGGTGTTTGATATTGATATGATCGCAGGAAATCCGGCCAACGCCCTGGATCGGCCGTTCACCGTACTGCTCTCGGAATCGACGGCTAAAAAATACTTCGAGAGCGCTGACCCGGTGGGCCAGCACCTTAAAGCCGGCAGCCGTCTTGACCTGGAAGTAACCGGCATTTATCGCGACTTCCCACTTCAGTCGCATTGGCATCCGGACTTTCTTGTCGCGTTCAGCACGCTGAATGATTCAACCGTCTACGGACGGAAGGGCCTTGAATCAAACTGGGGCAACAATGCATTTACGACTTACCTGGTTCTCGATGCAGGGACAGATGCCAAGAAACTGGAAGCACAATTTCCTGCGTTCCTCGATAAGCACTTCGGACCTTATGCCATCGCCAACTTCGGGGCGCCGCCTACCTTCGTCGCTTCCAGGGTGACGGAGCTGTATCTCCAAAAAGCCACCGATATACATCTCAAGTCGCACCTCGATGACGAACTGGAAGTCGGCGGAAACATCAATACCGTGTACGTGATGTCCGTGATCGGCGGGTTTATCGTGTTGATCGCCTGCTTCAATTTCATCAACCTTTCCACGGCGCGGGCCACGAAACGGTCCAAGGAAGTAGGCCTCCGCAAAGTGGTCGGCGCGTTTCACAAACAATTGGTAACCCAATACCTGAGCGAATCCATGCTGGTGGCGGCATTGGCGTTCGTCCTTTCCCTTCCGCTTTCCGCTTTTGCCCTTCAATGGCTCAATGCATTCACCGGGAAGGCAATTACATTGGGAGTCTCCAACGGGCTTCCGATCCTTACCGGCTTGCTTGCCTTCGCCATGGTCGTTGGCTTACTGGCCGGGATTTATCCTGCGTTCGTCATCTCGTCATTCCGACCCGCACTTGTGCTGAAAGGCCAACAGGGATCATTCAAAGGCAACAGCCTGATTCGACGCACACTGGTGGTATCCCAATTTTCCATTTCTGTGGTGTTGATCATTGCGACAGCAATTACGGCTCAGCAATTGAATTACCTCAACACGCAGGACCTGGGCTTTGATAAAGATCAGGTGGTCACCCTACCGTACTATAGCGAATTGGGCGACTCCTACGACGCATTTTACAATGAACTAATCAAGTCTTCCGCCATCAAGAATGCTACTCGTTCCTCCCGCATTCCCACCGGCCGTCTCCTCGATTCCAACGGCTCCCCCAGCATCATGAAAGGCGACAGCCTGGTACCAACCGGTGTCTCCATGAAGATGGTTTCTGTCGATGAGGAGTTCTTTGATACGTACGGCATTCCCATGGCGGCGGGCCGCACCTTCTCAAAAGCCATTCCTACCGACGACTCGTTGGCCTTTATCGTCAACGAAACCGCCATGCAGAAGATGGGACTGGCCAAAATGGATGAAGGCATTGACAAGGATTTCCTGTACGGCGGTGTAAAAGGCAAACTGGTCGGCGTGGTCAGCGATTTCCATTTTGAATCGCTTCACCAGGATTACGTACCCATGTCCTTCTTTGTCAACCGCGGGTTCTATAATGCCCTCAGTGTAAAAATCGCCGGATCCGATGCCAAGGCTGGGCTTGAACACCTGGAGAAGGTATGGCGCTCATTTCTTCCTGTTCGTCCCTTTGACTACCAGTTCACCAGCGACCGATACGCACTTCTCTACGAAGCCGAGCGGAAGCAAGGTCAATTATTCACCATTTTCGCAACACTCGCCATCTTTATTGCTTGTCTGGGGCTTTTTGGTCTGGCCACCTTCAACACCCTTCAGCGGATCAAGGAGATCGGAATCAGAAAGGTATTGGGCGCCAGCATACCGAGCATCCTCATCCTGCTGAGCCGTGAAATTGTACTGCTGATCCTCGCAGCTAACCTTATCGCGTGGCCATTTGCCTGGTACTTCATGAATGCCTGGCTGGGCAGCTTTGCCTTCCACATCAGCATAGGTCCAGTCGTATTTCTCGGTGCCATGGCGGCGGCCATCCTCGTCGCCCTGCTGACCGTCAGTGCGCAGACTTTGCGGGCAGCGATGACCAACCCGTCAACCACCCTCCGTTACGAATGATGCGGATGTTCGGCGTTCAGCTGAAGTCGGCGTTCTGCGATGCGCTTGATGGAATATCCCAGGAGAAAGCCAAAAGTTCCGAAAGCAAGGAACACCAACAGGGCGTTCTCCTCAAATGACTTCGGCGTGAGCTGGAAGTAGTCACCAGCCAGGTAGCCGGCTGTGCTGACCACGGTGGCCCAAAGCACCCCGCTAACCAAACTATAACCGAGGAAGTGGAGCGACCTTACACCTGTAAGGCCGATGAGGATCGGAAGGATGGCGCGGAAGCCGTAGAGGAACCGGTAGCTCAGCAAGATCTGGAGGCGGTGAGTTTTGAAGAATCGGTGAGCAGGCTCAAGTTTCGCTTTAAGTGAGGGCCGGCGTTCGACAAAATACAGGCCGTTCAACTGGCCAATCAGGAAGTACATCCAATCACTCACAAAAGAGCCAAGAAAGCCGAAAAAGATGGTTTCGGGTGCGCTGAAGATACCGGTGTAGACCAGTGAAGATGCGACCAATATGGCCGTCTCACCCTCGAGAAAAGTGCCGAGGGCGAGCGCCAGGTATCCGTACTGGTGAAGAAACTCTTCCATGAAAAGCAAAGGTACTCAGACCGCCTCACTCGGTCCGAGAACTTTTCTCCTCAAAAAAACGTAGACGCATCTTGGAATTGTGATTTGAGAATCATTTACTTTTGTATCGACCTTTCGAGGCTTCTAACCAATGGCTGACCACTAATCTTTTGGAACAACGAGCTTGAAAAACAACCTCACCCTTTCCGAGCACGAAGCGATTCTTCGCCGCCGGTTTGACTCCCTCCCCCTGGTGATCAGAAGTTTCCGACATCTTATCCGGATTTGATACCGCGCCTCGTGGTACTTCCGGCGTTCTGCTCATGCAGCACGCCGAGGCTTCATTTTTCCTGTTTTTCAACCTGTCCATCAAATCTTTTAACTGACATTGGAACCCTCTATAATTGTTCGGGATGCAACCCCGAACGACAAATCATACGCAGAAACCATCACCCTGGAAATGGCCGAGTCGGCGAAAGCCCGGGGAACGGGTATCGCTAAACGTTCCCCGGAATACATCCAGGCCAAAATGGACGAGGGCAAGGCGGTGATCGCCGTAACCCCCGACGGAACCTGGGTTGGCTTTTGTTACATCGAGGCCTGGGAACACGGCAAATATGTGGCTAACTCCGGCCTCATCGTATCCCCTCCCTTCCGCAAGTCCGGTGTAGCCCGGGAAATCAAACGGAAGGTGTTCGAGCTTTCCCGTAAGAAATACCCCGACGCCAAGATCTTCGGCCTGACTACCGGCCTTGCCGTCATGAAGATCAACTCAGATCTCGGGTACGAACCAGTGACCTACTCCGAGCTCACCACCGACGAGGAGTTCTGGAAAGGCTGCCGCAGTTGTGTCAATTATGATATCCTGATGAGCAAGGAGCGCAAGAATTGCCTCTGCACAGGCATGCTCTTTGACCCTGCCGACAAGAAAGTGCCCCAGGTCAATGGTCATGTCGTGGCCCCTCCGTCACATGCCGAACACCACCATCACCGGCGCGTCATGGCTGAAAACCTGTCGTTGTTTGACCGCTGGGTGCACTTCAAGCAGTTTGTGCTGCTGAAGACGTTCGGGAAGAAAGAGGGTGAATCAGGCGATAAGGGAAAATCCCTGATGAGCTTCTTCTCTCTTTGGTAGTCCCGGTCCGTCCCGGACTGTATGTTTGCACCGTAAACCTTACCTCTTTCCATGAAGAAAGTAGTTTTAGCCTTTAGCGGCGGCCTGGATACTTCATACTGTGCGGTATATCTCTCCCGCGAACTCGGCTATGAAGTCCACACTCTCACCGTAAATACCGGCGGCTTTTCCAAGGAAGAACTCAGCGATATCGAGGCCCGTGCTCTCCGGCTGGGTGTTAAGTCGCATCGCGCCGTGGATGAGACACGCAACTACTACGACCAGGTCATCCGCTACCTTATCTATGGAAACGTACTGAAGAACAGTACCTACCCGTTGAGCGTCAGCGCCGAGCGCATGTCGCAGGCCCTCGCCACCGCAAAGTATGCCCGTGAGATCAGCGCCAGTGCGGTTGCTCATGGCAGCACGGGCGCCGGTAATGACCAGGTTCGGTTTGATATGACCCTGCAGATCCTGGCGCCAGGCCTCGAGATCATAACTCCTATTCGCGACAAGCGTTTGAGCCGGGAGGCGGAGATCGAGTATTTGAAATCCAACGGCATAGACTACAACGCTGCTAAGGCCGCCTACTCTATCAACAAAGGTCTTTGGGGGACTTCTGTCGGCGGTAGGGAAACGCTGAAGTCGCTCGGCATGCTTCCCGAAGAGGCGTGGCCTACACCCGTATCAAAGTCCAACCCGGAAGAAGCGATCCTTGGTTTTGAAAAAGGAGAACTTCTTTCAGTCGATGGTAAGAAGTTCAACCACCCAACCGAGGCCATCGTCTACCTGCAGGCCAAGGCCGGTCCGTTTGGCATAGGACGTGATATTCACGTAGGCGACACCATCATCGGAATAAAGGGCCGTGTCGGTTTTGAAGCGGCCGCTCCGGTCATCATCATCAAAGCACACCATGCGCTGGAGAAGCACGTGCTCACCAAATGGCAATTGTCGTGGAAAGATCAACTTGCCCAGTTCTATGGCAACTGGCTGCATGAGGGTCAGTACCTCGATCCCATCATGCGCGACATGGAAGCATTCCTGACATCATCACAGCGCCATGTTACGGGCACCGTCAGCCTGACGCTGGCCCCGCATCGGTTTGTCATCAATGGGATTGAATCACCCTATGACCTCATGTCGGCCAAATTCGGGAAGTATGGAGAAATGAATCTCGGGTGGACCGGCGAGGACGTCAAAGGATTTACAAAGATCTTCGGCAACCAGGTGGCCATCTATCACCAGGTGGAAGAAGAGGCTCGATCAACCAACTAGCGGCCGTCATGGGTACAACAACGATCAAGGCAGGCATTGTGGGGGGAGCCGGTTATACCGGCGGAGAAACGGTTCGGTTACTCCTGCGGCACCCGAATGTCGAGTTGGTCTTTGTTCAGAGCAGGAGCCAACAGGGGAAACCCGTTGCATCGGTCCATCAGGATCTTACCGGGGAAACGGAACTGAAGTTCTCCGATCGGTTTGACACACCGGTTGATGTTCTTTTCCTCTGCCTGAGCCATGGCGAAAGCAAGACCTTTGTCGACCAGAATAAGTTTCCCGAGGCTACACGAATCATTGACTTGGGGAATGATTTTCGTTTGGGCGCCACGGCCGGGGGCCGCTCCTTTGTTTACGGCTTGCCGGAATTTCAACGCGAAGCGATACGCAAAGCCCGGAATATTGCCAATCCCGGATGTTTCGCCACAACGATTCAATTGGGCTTGCTCCCCTTGGCAAAAGCCGGCAGACTGAAAACCGTTCACACCACCGGCATCACCGGTTCGACGGGCGCAGGACAGAAGCTGCAGGAGACTTCGCATTTCACCTGGCGAGCCAGCAACGTGGCTGCCTACAAATCGCTGACGCACCAGCACCTCGGTGAAATACAACAAACGCTGAATGCGCTCCAGGCCGGTTTCGGAAAAGTTCACTTTGTGCCATGGCGCGGCGATTTCACTCGTGGAATTTTCGTCACCTCTCAAGTCGAGTGCTCCCTGTCCCATGCCGACGTACTGACCTTATATAAAGAGTACTACAACGGTCATCCCTTCACCCAGGTATCGGAGAGGATGGTAGATATCAAGCAGGTGGTGAACACCAACAAATGCCTCATTCATCCGGAATTGGTCGACGGCATGCTCGCCGTTCATTCGGTAACAGACAACCTCCTGAAAGGTGCTGCCGGGCAAGCGGTACAGAACATGAACCTGATGTTTGGGTTGGATGAAACGGCAGGACTAAAACTAAAGCCAACGGCGTACTAAATCAACAATCCATTTGCCAGAATGGAATACTTTAGCTGGCAGCACCAGACTTCTCATTCCATGAAACTGTTCGACGTCTACCCGCTGTTCGCCATTGAACCGGTAAAAGCCCAGGGTTCCTGGATCTGGGATAAGGATGATATCAAGTACCTCGACCTGTATGGCGGCCATGCCGTGATTTCAATTGGCCATGGGCATCCACATTTTGTCAAGGCACTGACAGAACAACTCGGCAAGATTTCATTTTACTCCAACAGTGTTGAAAACACGCTTCAACGGAGACTGGCCGACAAACTGGGTGAAATGAGCGGGTATCCCGACTACCAACTCTTTCTCTGCAATTCCGGCGCCGAAGCAAATGAAAACGCCCTCAAGCTCGCCTCCTTTGCCACCGGAAGGCGCAAGATCCTTGCGTTCAAGAAGGCGTTCCATGGACGAACTTCCGGCGCAGTGGCGGCTACCGACAACCCCAAGATTGTTTCGCCATTCAATGCAGGTCATGACATCCAATTCTTGCCGCTCAACGACAAGCAAGCCCTGCAGGCGGCACTGAACACCGATGTAGCAGCGGTAATCATCGAGGGAATCCAGGGCGTTGGCGGTATCCATGTCCCCGACGATGAGTTTCTTGTCTTCGCTGCCGATGCCTGTCGCAAAAACAATTCCTTGTTTATCCTCGATGAAATTCAATCGGGGTATGGCCGCACCGGAAAGTTCTTCTCCCATCAACACGCCGGCATCCGCGCCGATCTTATTACAACGGCCAAAGGCATGGGCAATGGATTCCCGGTGGGCGGTGTCATGATCCATCCTGATATCAAATCCTGGCACGGCATGCTGGGCACGACTTTCGGCGGCAGTTATCTCGCCTGCGCCGCTTCACTGGCGGTGCTGGAGGTACTGGAAAAGGAGTCGCTGATTTCACACGCTGGTTCGATCGGTGAAAAGTGGATAAACCAACTCCGCGCGCTGCCGGGTATCCTCGCCGTGAGAGGACGGGGACTGATGATCGGTTTTGATTTGCCGGCCGAAAAGGCTGACCTCCGCGGAAAGCTGCTACACACGCACAAGATCTTTACGGGCGAAGCCAAGCCCAACACCATTCGACTTCTTCCTTCGCTGGCGATCACGGCCGATGAAGGACATATTTTCTTTGATGCACTTACCCACGAAATAAAATGAATCAGTTCACTTCCGTCACCGATGTCAGCAATGTAGAAGTTCTTGTCGCCAGCGCCCTGCGCTACAAGGCCGAACCGCTCGCTGACCGGCACCTGGGAAAAGGAAAACGCCTAGGGCTGCTGTTCTTCAATCCAAGCACACGCACGCGCCTTAGCACCCAAATCGCTGCTTCAAACCTGGGCATGGAAGCCATTGTATTCAATGTGGGTCAAGACGGGTGGACACTCGAATTTGGCGACGACACCGTCATGAATGGCGCCACCGTAGAGCATGTCCGTGACGCCGCTCCGGTGCTGGGATCCTATTTTGATATTTTGGGAATTCGAACGTTCCCTACGCTCAAGAACAGGGAGGAAGACTACAACGAACATTACCTGAACCAATTTGTCAAATACTGCGGCATCCCCGTCATCAGCCTCGAAAGCGCTACGCTTCATCCGCTGCAGAGCCTGGCCGACATCATCACGATGACCGAACTGCAACCTGCGCCCAGAAAGCCCAAGGTTGTACTGACGTGGGCACCGCACGTCAAGTCATTGCCGCAGTGTGTCGCCAACAGTTTCGCCGAATGGGTCAACGCCTGGGGCAGAGCCGAATTCGTGGTGGCTCACCCGAAAGGAATGGATCTCGCCGAGAGTTTTACAGCAGGTGCCACCATCACGAATAACCAGGAAGAGGCCCTCCGAGACGCTGATTTTGTATATGTGAAGAACTGGAGTTCTTACAGCGATTACGGCAACCTGGGCAGCCCTAACCCGGACTGGATGCTGACGCCGGAAAAACTAAAGGTTACCCAAAACGCCAGGGTCATGCATTGCTTGCCGGTCCGGAGAAATGTCGAACTTGGGGCGAGTGTGCTCGACGGCCATTCAAGTGTCGTGACGCAACAGGCAGCTAACCGGGTGTGGTCGGCCCAGGCCGTGCTGGCGGAAATATTGATGACCCTTTGACGCGCAGATATGAATAAGCTCTACGTAACGAAGATTGGCGGCAACGTCCTCGATGACGACGAAGCGCTGAATCGATTTCTCAAGGATTTTGCTTCCATCCAGGCGCCCAAGATTCTCATCCATGGCGGTGGAGCTATTGCCACGAAATTGGGCAACAAACTGGGCATCGAATCGAAATACATCAACGGACGGCGCATCACCGACCGCGAGACGCTTGACCTGGTAACAATGGTATATGGCGGGCTGGTCAACAAACAGATCGTCGCCCATCTTCAGCAGTGGGGCTGTAACGCGCTCGGCGTAACAGGCGCCGATGGCAATATGATCAAGGCCGTCCGTCGGCCCGTCAGGGAAGTAGATTTTGGTTACGTGGGCGACATTACCGCCGACAGCGTTAACTCTACGTTGTTGTATTTCCTTCTCAAACAAAACGTCGTACCGGTGTTCGCTCCGCTGACCTACTCAGAAGGCATGATGTTGAATACGAATGCGGACACCATCGCCTCCGTCCTGGCAATATCCCTGAGCAAGCACTTTGACGTGCGGCTGATTTTCTGCTTCGAAAAGAAAGGCGTTCTACGCGAGGTGAACGATGAAAACTCGGTGATCCGCAACCTGAACGAATCAACTTACCGGCAGCTGCTGTCGGAGGGCGCGTTCCATGACGGCATTCTGCCCAAACTGGAAAACGCTTACTCGGCCATCCACTCCGGCGTAAAGGAAGTTCTCATCGGTCAGGCATCCGATCTCTGAAGAGGCCGTCGCGTTGCTCCAACAACTCATTGCCACGCCGTCATTCAGTCGGGAGGAAGACAAGACGGCCGGAATTCTCGAAGCCTTTCTGTCAGGCCACGGCGTAACACCTCATCGCAAAGGCAACAATGTATGGGCCGTGGGAAAAGCCTTCAGTGCCTCTAAACCGACCCTGCTGCTCAACTCACACCATGACACGGTAAAGCCCAACACGGGGTACACCCGCGATCCATTTCGCGCCACCGTGGAAGATGGTAAACTGTATGGCTTGGGCAGCAACGACGCGGGCGGCTGCGCTGTGTCATTGATTACAGCATTCCTGAAGTTGCACGACCAGCAGGATCTTCGCTACAACCTGGTGTTGGCGATAACCGCCGAAGAAGAAATCTCCGGTGTGAACGGAATTGAAAGCCTGTTCCCTGAACTTCCGCCCATCGCATGCGCCATTGTGGGCGAGCCAACCCTCATGGATGTAGCGGTTGCCGAAAAGGGCCTCGTGGTTGTGGATTGCGTCGCACATGGCAAGGCAGGTCATGCAGCGCGAGAGGAAGGCGATAACGCCATTTACCGGGCCATGAACGATATCGCGTGGTTCCGCACTTACGCGTTTCCAAAAATCTCCGAAACCTTGGGGAACGTGAAGATGTCTGTGACGGTGATCAACGCCGGTCAGGCACACAACCAGGTACCAGCCGAATGTCGTTTCACGGTCGACATTCGCGTGACGGATGCCTACACCTTGGAGGAAGTCGTTGATACTATCCGTACCCACGTGGCGAGTTCCGTCATACCTCGCTCCCTTCGCCTTCGGCCTTCCGGAATTCCCAACGACCATCCCCTCGTCGTTGCAGCCAGGAAACTCGGCAAAAAATTGTACGGCTCACCGACTACCTCCGATCGGGCGCTCATTCCTGTGCCCTCCATCAAGATGGGCCCCGGCGACTCGGGGAGAAGCCACAGTGCAGACGAGTTTATTTACCTGAAGGAAATTGAGGAAGGAATAGAGGGCTATACTGCGCTAATCCGCCACCTCTCCAGTTAGACTCCCACGTAGTCCGGGAATCAGGAGAAGCTACCAAACTCTCCTCCTATCCCTTAACTTGCAGCTGATGAAACTTTGGACCAAGACATCCGACGCACTATCCGATGTCACTGACTTTACCACGGGCAACGACCCCGCCTGGGATGCCTACCTGGCCCGATTCGATGTGCTCGGCTCCATGGCCCATATCCGGATGCTGCAATCGATCGGCCTGCTGACCGCCGAAGAACTCCATTCGCTCACTGCCGAGCTGAAAAAAATACTCAAATCTGTTGATGATAATAAATTTCAACTGGAGGCTGGCGTAGAAGACGTGCATTCGCAGGTGGAAATAATGCTCACCCGCACACTGGGTGATGTCGGCAAGAAGATCCACAGTGGCCGTTCACGCAACGACCAGGTGCTGGTGGACACCAAGCTATTTCTGCGAAACGAAATCCGCCGCCTCGTCGGCGACGTGCAGCAGTTGTTTGATCTGCTCTTGGACAAAAGCGAAGAGCACAAGAACAAACTTCTTCCCGGTTACACACACCTTCAGCTGGCCATGCCTTCATCCTTCGGGCTGTGGTTTGCAGCGTACGCGGAAAGCCTAGTTGACGACCTGGCAACCGTGCAAGCCGCATACCGCATCTGCAACAAGAATCCGCTTGGGTCGGGCGCGGGTTACGGTTCTTCCTTTCCCCTTAACCGCAGGATGACAACCGAACTGCTTGGCTTTGATGACCTCAACTACAATGTGGTGTACGCGCAAATGGGCCGGGGGAAGACGGAACGCATCGTAGCCTCCGCGCTCGGTAATGTAGCCGCAACACTAGCCAAGCTGGCAATGGATGCCTGCCTTTACCTCAATCCCAACTTCGGCTTCATCAGCTTCCCGGACGAACTCACGACAGGATCCAGCATTATGCCGCACAAAAAGAACCCCGATGTGTTCGAAATCATTCGCGGCCGATGCAATACCTTACAGTCGATCGCCAACGAAATCACCCTGTTGACGACGAACTTGCCGTCCGGTTATCACCGCGATCTCCAGCTCCTCAAAGAAAAACTCTTTCCCGCTTTCCAATCCCTTCGCGACTGTATCCGGATGACAGGTGTGATGCTCTCCCGGATCAGCATCAAGGATAACATCCTCGCCGACGACCGGTACAAATTTCTGTTCAGCGTGGAAGAGGTAAATAAACTGGTACTGCAGGGCGTACCCTTCCGCGATGCCTATAAGAAAGTTGGCGTCGATGTTGAACAAGGGCGTTACTCACCGTCACGGGTTATTCAGCATACGCACGAAGGAAGTATTGGCAATTTGTGCAACCCGGAAATCCGCCAACTGATGCAGCAGCAAGTGGACGGTTTTGGATTCGATCGCGCTGAACAGGCCATTCAGAAACTCATTCAATAACCATCTTATGAAGCGTTTGTCCATTCTCATTCTTGTTGCGGCGCTCTTTGTCGGATGCAATGGGCCCCGCACGGGTTCAGAAAATCCCAGTCATTCGCCCGAAGCAGAAGCAACGTCTTTCACCGGCGAACCCCTTTATGCCAAGCCTGCGGATTCGCTGGCCGCTGCGAAAAGCGACAGTCTCATCAGCACCATTCGAGCCAAGGGGGCCCTCACCGAAGAAGACTTCGTAGCCATCGGCAGGTCACTGGTAGGTGTCGGACAGTTCCGCAAGGCTGTTGATGCATACACGGAAGGACTTACCACCTTCCCCAATTCCTACAAACTTCTCCGGCACCGGGGGCATCGGTACATCAACCTGCGTCAATTGGACAAAGCGATCGCCGATCTGAACCGGGCGGAAGAATTGATCCGGAATGAACCGGAAGTTTACGAATACGATGCCGCGGGCAAGCAAGGCGCTACTTACCAGCACCAGATCTGGTATCATATCGGATTGTATCATTTCCTGAAGCGGAACTACACTGACGCAGCAGCTGCATTTGAAAAAAGCCTGGCAACGTCTCATGCCGGGGGCGATACAGCAGGGGCCAGCGATTGGCTTTATAACTCGTATATGCGTGCCGGAAAAAAAGAGAAGGCAGCCGCCGTGGCCAAGCCGTTCACCGCTGATTTTAACATTGAAAACAAAGACTATCCCTATTACCGCCGCCTGTTGCTTTTCAATGGCGTGATCAAGCCGGAGGAACTTGTCGATGAGTCGAAGCAGATCGGTGATATGAACCTCTACGAAATCACGAAACTTTACGGGCTCGCCAATTATTATACCTATCGGGGCGACTCAACACATGCGCAGGCGCTGTACGCGAAGATATTGCAGTCGGGCGAGTGGCAGGGGTTTGCCTATGCTTCCGCCGAGCTTGATGTGCGTCAGTGATTCATGACCGCTCCTGCCATTTTATACCTGCTGATGGGCATTACCCTCGCCGGGTATTTGTTCAATACCTTGCTGGAGTACCTCAACTTGAGGTCGGGACGGCGGGATATCCCGGAGAAGGTTGCCGCCTTTTATGACCGCGACAAGTACCTCCAATCACTGGACTATCACCGCGACAAGACGCGGTTTGAGTTTCTGACGTCCGGCTTGGGTGTCGTTGTTTCGCTAGCCCTGCTCGCCCTCGGCGCCTTCGGCTGGCTCGACGCCCTACTTCGGCTTTACGTCCAGTCGCCTATTCTCCTCGCCCTCTCCTTCTTTGCCGTGCTCGCCATTGTGTCGGATATAGCCACCCTCCCCTTTCAATGGTATGAGACTTTTGTGATCGAGGAAAAGTACGGCTTCAACAAGATGACGCCGCAAACCTTCCTGACGGATAAGCTGAAGGGTTATGTGTTGGGCGCCCTGTTCGGCGGCAGTCTTTTATCAACCCTCATCGTGCTCTCCGAAAAAATAGGGCCCGGGTTCTGGATCTGGTTTGGCGTGATCGCTGCCGCTTTCATCCTCTTGATGAACATGTTCTATACAACCTTGATACTGCCGTTGTTCAACAAACTCACGCCGTTGCCTGACGGCGAGCTGAAGTCTGCCATCGAGGAGTTCGCCCGGAAGGTGAAGTTTCCGTTGGATAACATCTTCGTGATGGACGGGTCGCGTCGGTCAAAGAAAGCCAACGCATTCTTTTCCGGGATCGGCAGCAAGAAGAAGATTGTGCTGTTTGATACGCTCGTGGAAAATCACCGAACCGAGGAGCTGGTCGCCGTCCTTGCCCATGAAGTGGGGCATTTCAAAAAGAAGCACATCATTGTCAGTTACCTGCTCGCCGTCGCGCAAATATTCTTCATCCTCTTTGTGCTGAGCAAGATGATGTTCAGTTCCGAACTTTCCCGCGCGCTCGGCGGCACGCAGCCTGCCATCCACCTCAATTTGCTCGCCTTCGGAATCCTTTTCTCACCCATCAGCGGGGTGATCGGTTTGCTGATGAGCCTCTACAGCCGGCGCAATGAATACGAAGCCGATGCATTCGCCCGACTGACCTACAATGGCCAGGCGCTTGCCGAAGCCCTCAAACGCCTCTCCGTCGACAGCCTGAGTAATCTGTACCCGCATCCGGCCTACGTCTTCTTTCACTATTCTCATCCCCCGCTTCTCGACAGGCTTCGGGCACTGGAACAACCCCAGGCATAAGAATCTCACAGAGAACGATTAGTTTTAGGGAAAACCCCTACTATGAAATTCGTGTTATCCGCAACGCTGATCACATTCATATCCTTTGTCGGCCGGGCCCAGGAAGCCAAAGAGGAGGCCGCAGAAGACCTCTCCATTCGAAAAGGCAAGGTTTTGCTGGGATCATACTTCAACTTCTCCGCCAGTACGATCGAGAAGACCCGCACCAGCGGCATCAATACAAATACAGACGCGATCGTAGCGGGGATCAATATCACCGTAGGGAAGATGCTATCAGATCATTGGGGAATCCTGCTCATCGGCGGTTACCGGCAGTCTTCCTCCAACACACCCGTCACCGTCGGAGCGATTTCGACAACCTTTGAGGACTTTAAAGAAGATTATTCCATCGCCCCCAGTGTCCGCTACTACAAGTTGATCAGCGATGCGACGTACTTCTTTATCCAGGGAAGTATATCCTACAGCAAAGGAACGGCCTCCAGCGACGAGTTCAACGGCACCAACAAAGTAAATATCAAGTTAAACACACATGGGTACGGCGTGGGCATCAGCCCGGGATTCAGTTACTTCATGACCAATAAGCTAAGCACCGAAATTTCGATTGGTCTCCTGGGCTATTCCATCTATAGTGGTGAGGACAAGCAGGGAAACAAAACAGACGTCAAAACATTCGCCTCATTGCTCTACCTGAACTCTGTCAGCCTGGGTTTTGTATATTACCTGTAAGCGGATGGCCGTCATGAAATGAACCAGCAGGCCTTATCGGAGATTGCTTCCCGGCCGACCGAGGCTGTCCTCAGGTCGCTGGACAGTCGTGAGAGCGGCCTGGCTGACCAGGAAGTCCTTCAACGACGAAAAGTATACGGACGAAATCAGATTGAGACGCAAAGCCGGTTTGCCGTTGTGTTGGAGTTCCTCCGGCACTTCCAGAGCCCGCTGGTCATCATCCTTATTTTCGCCGCCATCGTCTCCTTTATTGTTGGCGACGAAGTAAACGCCATAATCATTATCGGCATGGTGTTCATGAGCACGGTGCTGGATTTCTTCGAGGAAAAGAGTGCCCACGAGGCGGCGGATAAGCTGCGTGACCGGGTACGCACCAAAGTCACCGTCGTTCGCAACGGCTCCCCGCAGGAAGTTTTCTCCGTTGAGCTATGTCCTGGCGACATCGTTAGGCTAAGCGCCGGTCGGGTTATTCCTGCCGACCTCCGGCTGCTGAGCACCAAAGATTTCTTTGTCAACCAGGCGGCCCTTACCGGGGAATCCTTTCCTGTCGAGAAGCATGCAGATCCTGTTGCCCCCTCCGCTCAACTCGATGAATTGGTCAATATCGGACTGATGGGGTCAAGTGTTGTTACGGGCACCGCTATGGGTGTTGTGGTGGCAACCGGGATGAAGACTTACTTTGGATCCATCGCCGAAAGATTGCTGGCGCCACAAGAGGAGTCCAGCTTCAGTCGCGGTGTACGTGACTTCGGGTACCTGGTGATGCGGATAACGATCTTCCTGTTGCTTTTCATCTTCTTCCTCAACGGTGTGCTCCGCCACGACTGGTTCGAGGCCTTCATGTTCGCCCTCGCCGTCGCCGTTGGCCTGGCTCCTGAATTACTTACGATGGTGATGTCGGTAAGCATGGCGCGGGGCTCACTCCGCATTGCGCAGAAAGGCGCCATCGTCAAACGCCTGGCCGCCATCCCCAACTTCGGCAGCATGGATGTGCTGTGCACCGACAAGACCGGTACTCTCACGCAGGACAAAATCACGCTGGTCAAGTACACGGACATCCAGGGCCGCACCGATGAGAACGTATTGCGCTTTGCCTACTTCAATAGTTTCTTCCAGTCCGGCATGGTGAACCCTCTTGATAACGCGGTGCTCGAAATGCACAGCGTGTCAACGTCGGGCGTGCAAAAGTTGGATGAAATACCCTTTGACTTTGTTCGCAAACGGATGAGCGTGGCGGTCAGGGACCAGGGCCGCTCGCTGCTGATTACCAAAGGGGCACCGGAAGAGATCATCCGGGTTTGCAACAATTCGGCGCCGCAACGTGAACAGGCGGAGCTACTTTATCAGCAACTCAGTCGCGATGGGTATAAAGTGCTGGCCATCGGCATCCGGGAGATTGCCCCATCGGTGAATACGGTGACCCGGGACGATGAGCACGATGTTAACCTGTTGGGGTTCATTTCGTTTCTTGATCCGCCGCGACCGGAAGCAGCTCAAATCATTCAGCGGCTCAACCAGCAGGGAATCGAAGTAAAGATCATCACCGGCGATAATCACCTGGTGGCCACGAGGATTTGTTCGGAGATCGGGCTCCCCGTGCAAGGCATCATGCTCGGCTCAGATCTTGAGAAGCTTTCCGAAGAAGCGCTGCAAATCCAGGTGAGGGATACGACGCTTTTTGCCCGGTTCTCACCCGAACAGAAGAACAGGGTCATCAATGCCCTAAAGGCGAATCACACCGTGGGATACATGGGCGACGGCATCAACGATGCACCATCGCTTAAATCTGCCGATGTGGGCATCTCCGTAGAAAACGCCACGGATGTCACCAAGGAATCGGCCGACATCATCCTCACCCGGAAGAGCCTGACCATTCTCAGTGACGCCGTGATGGAAGGACGCAAAACATTCATCAACACACTGAAGTATATTCAGATGGGGCTGAGTTCCAACTTCGGCAACATGTTCTCCATGGCGGTAGCCGCCGTCTTCCTGCCCTTCCTGCCCATGCTGCCCATTCAAATCCTGTTGAATAACTTCATTTACGACTTTTCTCAGGTCACCATCCCAACTGACCGCGTCGACCAATACTTCATTACCCGGCCGCAATCGTGGGACTTGTCGTTTATCCGACGGTTTATGATTGTCTTCGGCATCGTGAGTTCGGTATTCGACCTGATCACCTTCTACATCTTTTACCATGTTTACGGCTCCGCAGAACACCAATTTCAAACGGCTTGGTTTCTCGAGTCATTGACCACCCAAACATTGGTCATCTTTTCCATTCGCACCCACCACCAGCCGTTCTCCGGAAGCCTGCCCAGTTGGCAATTGACGGCGAGCACGTTGGGATGTACGCTGATCGCATGGCTGATTCCGTTCACCTCCGTGGGCGCCTTTTTCGACATGGTACCCCTCACGATGGAGATGTCGGCCGTTATCCTCGTGCTGGTGGTTATCTACCTCCTGCTGGTTGAATACGTCAAGCGCCTCTTTTACAAACGAAAGTGGGGAAACGTATTACCGGTATAAAATCAGGGCAGCGTCTTGATGCGGATGTTCCTGAATTTAACAACGGAACCATGGCCTAAAAAGCCAATGTGACCAATGTGCCGCTGCAAGCCCGGATGATCTTGCTTGTCCATGGTCCCCTTTTCGGAAGCCTTCTTCCAATCGCCGTCAAGGATTACCGTACCGTTAAGGGTCACCTTGATTTTGTCCCCGCGCACCTCCACCTCTTCCATATTCCAATCTCCGGTGGGCCGGAGAAAACCCCGCTTTGCCGGAATAACTCCGTATACGGAACCGTGATATTGATAAGGCTGCAGATTGGCGTAGGTCGGATGTTCGTTGTCCAGGATTTGAATCTCCTTCCCCACATAGGCGGCATCGCCCTCCAGCGGCGCGTGGATACCCAGGCCATTGTTGCCGGCCGGTGTCAGCATGAACTCAAACCGGAAAATGAAATTGGAAAATTCGCTTTCTGTATACAGGTTGCCTTTGCCGCGACCGGTAGGGTAAATGGAAATGACATGATCGTCGACCACGTAGTCGGTCTTGTTGCCCACCCAGCCGGACAAATCCTTTCCATTGAACAAGTTCTCAAATCCCTGCAGTTTCTCCTCCGCGGTAAGCTCATAAGGTTTGTTTAATTCCCGCACATAAACATTTCGGAACGCCAGCTCTGTACCGTGCGCCTGCAACTCAATCGGTCCATTGGGAAAGATCGGAATCTTACGATCCCAATAGTTCTCCATAACAATGTTATCGACGACCAATGTCCCGTTCAGGTAAACCGTTACTCGCTCGCCGATCATCTTGATGTAAAGTGTATTCCATTCGCCAATGGGATTGTCGGCCACCACCAGCGGGTTTCGATTGACTGTGTTATTGTACAATCCGCCCGATCCCACCTGGGCGCCAACGTCGACGCGGGCGGTGTCCCAGATTTGCACCTGCGGTGATCCGCGCAGGTAGATGCCACTATCCCCGTTTTTGCTGATCTTCCAGTCGACCAGCATCTCGAAGTCGCCGAAAGTGCGCTTGGTGCACAGGTTCTCTCCGGTGCCCGTGAAGCAGATCATGCCATCTTTAACGGACCAGTTGTCTGTAATCTTTGCATCCGCCACGGCCTGCTTCTTCGCCAACTCCTCCTTCGTCATCTTTGCCCGGGCAATGGGGTTCTCCACCAAGCCCTGCCATCCGTCCAGGTTGGTGCCGTTGAAGATCGACTCATAGCCTTGAACATAGGGCAGTTGATCCAGGTACGACTTCACATCGATACGGTCGTACTGGCTGTCCGGACCCGTCAACTTCTCCATCACTTTCTCCAATGCCTTCCTCACCTCCTTGCCGGTAAGTCCGGGTTGGGCGTCTGCCGTCGGCAGGGCCAATCGCATAGTTGAACGGCTGGCCGTTGGGCCGAGCTCAACATCGTCTAACCAGGAGGAAACAAAGACAAACGAGAGGAATGTGCGTATTCCCCCCGCCTCCCTCAGAATCAACTTCTTCTCATCGACAGTTGCTGCCAAAGGAAAAACTTCACGGAGCTTCAACAGCTTCTGTTCCGCCGGCCAATCCGTAGCCATCGTTTGACGAACATAGGCCGAAAATGCACGTCCATGATACAACTTGCTCCCTTGCCGCAGAACTGACAGCAGCAAGGGAACCGCATCACCATTCTGCCAGTTGATCAATGCCGCAAACGCCAACTCCTTCTCCTCCGCTTGTCCTTGTACAAACGATGCTCTAACCGTCTGCAGTGACTGCTTATCCTTGATGTAGGGCAACACGGGAAGCAGGCGCGCCTTCTGATCAGCGGCCGCCTGCAGGATTGTTGGCGCAGTTTCAGGTCCGGCGATGGCAATCAGCGCCTGCTGGACGGGGGCAATTTCCTGGGTCGAGTTTGCCGTTTTCAGCATGGCCAGAAGTTGTTGAATCACCGAAGGCGACGATACATTGGGAAGGGCAGAGAAAGCAGCCGCTCGAATCGCAGGATTGGGCGCATACGTATTGGCAATGACAAACGACGCATCATCCGTGTCCCGCCGCGCAGCAACTACACCGATCACGGCGACGGCACCATTCGTATTGCCAGGGCGGACCTGCTTGACCAACGACCGAACCTGAGAAAGCTCGGCCAGCTGTAAGAAGCACTTTACCGCTTCCTCGCGCTCCTGATCGGTAATGTCCGTTCTAAGCATGAAAGTTCCTGCCTGGTCTGCGTAGCGGGAAACGTGTGTTGTGCCCATCGCCTGAAGCGCCGCCACACGGACCGCCTGGTTCTTGGATTCCAGCGCGGGCACGATGTGCTGGTTCATAAAACCTTCATCGGTATTGGCCTTCGACAGCATCGTTAATATTTCTGCTTGCTTGTCGCCCGTGGATTTCTTGTACACTTTGATCCATGCATCACGGACTTTGGGATCACCGGCTGCCGTCACCGCGGCCGCCAGAACATCACGGCGATAGGAAGCATCAAACCGATCAAGCTCCGCTGCCAGCTGAGGCTGCGAAGTGGAAGGCACAGATCGCACAAGGTCCTTGAGCGCCGCCAGCCGGAAGTGCTGTTGTTCGGCATTAATCGTGTTCTCCAGTAAATGACTGCGAATCATTGAAGTGTTGGCGCCTTCTGCCCCTCGCACGGTCATGTACTGAATCAATGCTTCCATCTCCTGTGTCGGACTCTCTTTGTACCCCGCCGCTGCTGCTTGCTCCAGCAACAGGCCTTCGGATGAAGCATCCCCGATCAGGGCCAGTGACCAGAGTGCCTCCTTTCGGATTAGTGACTCTGTCGATTTTGTCAATGGTGTAAGCAGGGCAATGGCCGATTTATCTCGACGAATCCCAAGTGCCTGGATAATTCGGATTTGAACGGAGGACGGCTTGTTCGAAATACCATTCCGCAATGCATCCATAGCCTCCTGCGTGCCAATGGCCTGAAGTGCTTCTATCGAAGGTTCAGCAAGGCCTTCGTTGGCGAGCAGGCCTGCCAGGGCAGGGACTGAGCGGCTTGTGCCCAAGCGGGCGATGTAATAGATATAGTACTGGCTTACCTCTCTATCCGATGATTTGGACAGGGCTGCCAGCAGAGCACTTTCAATTCTTGAGACTTCGTCCGGTCGTGCGGCCTGTTGGGCCAACAAGGCTACCGCGTAACGATAAGCGACTCCTGCCTGAACACCGGAGGGGCGAATGCCTTCGATGACCTTTTCCAACGCAGCATCGTCAAGAGATATGAGCTCTGCATAAGCCACCGCGGCGGTTGCAGCATCTTTTGCTGGCAGCAGGGCCAGTGCATCCGCGATGCGTGTTGCTGTTGACCGTGTATCCTGTGCGGTTGCAACTTGCCCAACCAGCAATAAGACAAAGAGAAAATATAAGACACGTTTCATAATAATCTAGATTTTCCAAGGGCCTCGCATCGGTTGGTGAATTAACCGGTTGGCCGCATCGTCGTTTATAAATTCCTGCTTGATAGGGTCAAAGGAGAGCGAGCGGCCCAGCTGTAGCGCGATTTTGCCCATGTTCACAATAGTGGATGACCGATGTCCATTCATTTCGTTCAAGGCAAATTTCTTTCGGGTGCGAACCGAGTCGGAGAACGTTGTAACCTGTGTGGCCGGCTCGGGTAAGGTGTCGAGTAACTTCATCAGGTTAGGGATGTCAGAGCGAAATCCGCGATAGATCTTGCCTTTCGGTCCTTCTATGTAAGGGGAGCTAACGTCGCTGTTCTCACCGTCCAGGACGATCTTACATCCGTCGGCATAGGTGAATTCAATTCGTCGCCAGGTGCCTACCGCATCATCGTGCTGTTGAGGAGCATCAACGTCCACCCGAATAGGGCTGGTATCATCTTTACCCAGTATGTATTGCACGGGATCGATATAGTGCTGGCCCATATCCCCTAGTCCGCCGCCGTCATAATCCCAGTAGCCCCGGAATGTACCATGAACCCGATGCGGATTGTACGGCTTGTACGGCGCCGGGCCGAGCCACATATTATAGTCCAACTCAGCAGGCACCGCCATGGGTTCGAGATTCGTTTTCCCTACCCAGTAGAACTTCCAGTTGAAGCCCGTGACGCCGCTAATGGTCACCTTCAATGGCCAACCCAGGATGCCGCTGTCGACCAGTTTCTTCAGGGGTTTGACCGTGGTGCCCATCCCATAGAAATTATCTTCGAAACGGAACCAGGTGTTGAGGCGGAAGATCCTGCCATATTGTTCCATTGCCTGCACGACACGTTTCCCTTCACCAATGGTGCGGGTCATGGGTTTTTCACACCAAACGTCCTTACCGGCTTGTGCAGCCATCACGGACATGATGCCATGCCAGTGAGGCGGCGTGGCAATGTGAACGACGTCAATGTCTGGCTGGGCCAGCAACTCGCGAAAGTCCTTATAGCCTCGCACACCGGGTCCCGCCGCCGCGAGCGCATCGCTCAGGTGAATGCTGTCCACGTCACAGACGGCCACCAATTTGCCTTCATATCCGTAGTGACCCCGACCCATGCCTCCCACGCCAATGATGCCTTTGGTGAGTTGGTCGCTGGGGGCGAGGAATCCGGGACCACCCAGAACATGGCGCGGCACAATGGCAAATGCGCCGATGGCGAGGGCTGATTTTTTGAGAAAATCACGACGAGAACTGGACATAGTCGGCAGGCTTAGGTTGACAAGATGGCAAAAATAATTAATCGTCGTCAGGGGAATCCATCAGGGGCACCGTCCAATACATCAGCGGCAAACCCGGATCGCTCGGGCAATCGGCACGAAGTGCAATCGGAAAGGAATTCGGTCACCTCCTCTTGCACTTTCTGCAAAACAATTCCCCTTGCCAGGCAAAAACAGGAACCAGAGGCCCTGGCAATGCGGCTATCTTTCGAATGAAATGCGAATCCGATGTTCTTTTGTTCAACCAAACCCTATAACACATGAAACGCACACTGGTACTTCTCAGCATGATGATCCTTGCGGGTAATGCCTTTTCACAGATTGAAAAGGGCACTCTCCTGACAGGCGCAACCAGCAGCCTTGGCTTCGTCAGCTACACACCGTCCGGAAGCAGCGGCAGCTCAAGCAGTCTTTCGATTCTTAACATTGGCACGAAGCTGGGCTATTTCGCGGCCAACAACTTCGCTTTCGGCCTGAATCTTGACTACATCAACTCGTCAGCGGGAAGTTCCAGTTCTTCATTGACCACTGTTGGTCTCTTCTTAAGGTACTACACAGGCAAGGCCTTCTTTGGAGCGGGCTACAACTCAATATCTCAAACCGGCAGCAGCAGCAGTAGAGGTAGCATTCCGCTGGAACTGGGTTTTGTCGGGTTTGTTACCAAGAACATTGCCATAGAACCCGCCTTCGTTTATACGCTGGCGACGGACTCCGATGCGGGCGGAGTGCCGGGCTATGCAGGCATCCCGATCAGCGCCAAATCTGCTATCGGTATCCGGGTAGGATTTACCCTCTACTTAAATCGGCCGGAATAAACGAGACGCCAAAATTCCAAGCGCAGCCAGGTTCACTCCCGGCTGCGCTTTTTGCTTTCCGTGTTATCCCGGTTTTCCTACCTTTGGCAGGCACAAGCGGGAGTAGCTCAGTTGGTAGAGCATCAGCTTCCCAAGCTGAGGGTCGCGAGTTCGAGCCTCGTTTCCCGCTCATCCTTCGGCTACGCTCAGGATGACCGGATGCGCCGCCGAACTAGCATTCACTGGGATTCTTACCAAATCTTTCTTTGAAGCATTTCGCGAAGTAGGACATGTTCCTGAACCCGGTCTGCTGCGCAACTTCGCTAACATTCCCGACACGCTGTTCCAGCAGGCTCTTGGCCCGATCCAGCCGCATATTCCTGATCAGGTCATTGGGCGTGCTGCCGGTGAGTGCTTTTACCTTGCGGTACAATTGGACGGTACTCATGGCCACTGCTTCGCCCAACTCACTGACGCCAAACAGATCGTCACTCAAATGTGCATCAATGACCGTTAAGACTTTCTTCATGAACTGGTCGTCCAACGAGACAACTTTCATTTCATTTGGCCGGAAGACCTTGGCCACTGAAAATTTCTCCCGCAGCTTTCTCCGGCTGTCAATGAGATTTTGAATCCGCGCTTTGAGCTCAACCCGCTCAAACGGCTTGGCCACATAATCATCGACCCCACTCTCGAGACCCTCCAATCGCGCAATGGAATCTGCCTTTGCCGTCAGCAGGATGATGGGAATATGGCTGGTCCGCTCATCGGCCTTTACTGTCCTGACCAGCTCCATGCCGTCCACTTTGGGCATCATCAAATCGGAAACGATCAGGTCGGGAGATTCGGCGATCGCCAGGTCGATTCCCTCCCGGCCATTGCCGGCAAAGGACAACCGGAAGCTTTCGGACAGTCCTTCCGCGACGTACCGCTGCAGGTCGGCGTTATCTTCCACCAGCAGTACCAGCGGCATTTCTTCCGATGGCTTGGCCTGCGACTTGGGCCTGACATTTGTATCTGCCAGGCCGATGATTTCCCCGACGCCAACCTTATAGTCCGGAGTTTCCACCATTTCATCTTTTGCCAGGTGCTCCTTTCCCAAGGGTAATTGTACGGTGAACAATGAACCTTGTCCAGGCTGGCTGAAGACTCGAATACTACCATGATGGACTTCCGTCAGTTCCCTCGCCAGGGCAAGGCCGATTCCTGTACCCTCATATTCCCGGTGGCTGGAATCGCTCACCTGGTAGAACCGGTCAAAGATCCTCCCCAGTTTGTCTTTCTCTATGCCAATTCCGGAATCGGAAATAGCTATTTCCACCCAGGCCTTCCCGGCGGGCTCCTGAGCCTCCACTTTCTTCACCTCCAGGGAAACCACACCGCCGGAAGGTGTGAACTTGAAGGCGTTGGCCAGGATGTTGGTGATGATCTTTTCAACCTTGTCGGCATCAAACCACAAGTACACCTCTTCCGGCATGTCCACCTTGAATTCGATCTGCCGCGCTTCGGAAACACTTCTGAACTGGCTGGTCAATTGCCGGACAAAATCAGTGAACTCGCCATAGGAGGCCTGCACCTTGAGCGATCCGCTCTCCAATTTGGAAAGATCCAACAATTGATTGACCAGATTAAGCAGACGAGCTGCATTTCGTCGCATGACGGAAAACTGCGCCCGATCGGCCGGGTCGTTTGTCTTCTTGATCTGCTCGTCGAGAGGCCCGAGGAGCAACGTGAGCGGCGTTCTGAACTCATGCGAGATATTGGCAAAGAAACGAGACTTGACGCTGTCCAGGTCCTTCAACTCAGTTTCACTTCTCCTCAGGGCGATATTCTGCTCCTCGATTCGCTGGTTCTGCGATTGAATTAACTGATTGCCCAGTTGAAGTTCTTCGTTGGCCAGAACGATCCGCGCTTCAAACAGTTCATTCTGACGGAACAACCGCGTGATGTTGACATAGATAAACAACGATGTGAAGACCTTGGCCATCGAGAACACCACGAAGTGGTAATTGTAAAACTGAAGGTCAGCCGGGGATACACTCTTGAATCCGAAGATGATCAGTTCACAGGCAAAATTGGTCAGCAGGCTGACAACAAACAGGGACAAGATCAACTGACCATTTTCTTTAGCGCCATACACCATGCTGGGGATCAACACAATTACCGGCAACAGGAGCGTGTTGATATAATACATCTCCAGGTAATTCAGCGTGATGAAGATGGGAGACACAAAGAAGATGAGGATCAAAGAAAGCGAGGTGATGAGCTTGGCGGTCCGCAGAAATTCAAGCCGCAGCAAGGCGATCACCAGCAGACCACAAACTACCAGCTCCACTTCCCGAATGGATCCGGGGGACCAGTAGCCGTCCACCCGATAATCCGAGAAATAGTCATGAACCAGGAAGATGACCCCGGTAAGGATAAAGATCTCGTTGATGACATAGGTCAACTGCTCCTTTCGTCCGGTAAGCTTTTGGGGCGTCAACCTGATCATAAGGCAATCGGCTTTAAATGAAGGTAGCAGTCCGACGGCAGAATTCGAAGCGGGAATGGCCTCTTTCCGAGGCTGTATTGCTTACCTGGATTATTCCCGGACTAGCACAAAAAACACAGTTTCCGTGGCTTTGCAGTGCATTTTGCCCATTCTCTGACACTATTCTTTCAATCACTAACACTGTTCCTTCATCGCTGACCGGACCGCCTGGTCGTGCATTACTTTTCGGTCGTGGTTCAAGGGATCATGACGGCCCTTTAACCGACGAACGATTGACAACAGTAATTCAAACAGCAGCAACTATGAACACCAAGCCGACAATCAAGCGAATGGGAAAATGCGACATCCAGGCCAGTTTTCTCGCCAGCATCCGGAACCGGCTGCCGCGCCATCTTTCGTTCCCCGATGAACTGGCCGAACTGCTCAACATCAGCCGGGACAGCGCATACCGGAGACTTCGCGAGGAAACTATCCTGTCCCTCGACGAGGCCCGCATTCTGTCCGATCGTTTCCACGTATCCATCGACTCCCACCTGGGCCGCGACTCGGGCAGCGTCCTGTTTGAGTACGGAGCTCACGTTGGTCCCGGGATGTCATTCCGGTCGTGGATGGAATCGATTTTAGCTCACATGAAAACACTCGAGTCGGCACCAGGAACCGAGGTGACCTGGCACTCGAAAGATCTGCCCATCTTCCACTATTTCCAGTTTCCGCGCCTGGCGGCTTTCAAACTCTTCTGGTGGATGAATCTCTCCGCCGGTGAGGATCTTGGAAAAGAGCGTTATGACGAAGCCTTGATACCTTCGGAGTTGCTCGACCAGGGCAAACAGATCTGGGACTTGTATTCGCGCTTTCGGAGCACAGAAATCATCAGCCGCGAATTGCTCAATACCACCCTGCGCCAGATCGAGTACAGCTGCGACGGTGGACTGCTGACACAATCCCAGGCTGTCGAACTTTGCCATGACTGCATGCAGTTGATCAATCGATTGGAAGAACAGACCCAGCGGGGGGCGATGCGCGTGGATGGTCAAAAACCGGGAGCGCAGTTCGATGTCTACCTGAATGAATTGCTTATCGGAGACAATACCATCCTTTTCCAAACCGGCGAAAAACGCACCACCTTCATGACCTACAACAACTATAATTTCCTGTCCACCCAGCATGAGTCATTTTGCGGACAGACGGAGCAGTTCATGAAGTCGCTGCTGAAGAAGTCAGTGCTTATCAGCCGTGTGGCAGAAAAAGAACGGATCAAGTTCTTCAATCGGATTCACCGGCAGATCGATGAACTGCTGTCGGACCTGAACTCGAACAGGATTGCCTGTTAGTCCGGCATTCGCGCAAAAGGCAGAAAAAAGAAAAAGCCAGGCTATCGGCCTGGCTTTTCTTATTAAGTATGACTTTACTTCTTGCGGATGTAGAGGTCGCCGTTATAGTTCTTCATGGTGATCTCCGGGCCGCCGCCGTTGATGTCGCCGCGCTTCCACTCGTCGATCTTCAATTTAAACGTACCGGATTTTGGGTCCTGCTGCTTCACGGGCCCGCTGCTGGTAATGTTCATGTCGAAGCCGGTGTAGATATCGCCTGATTCGGTTTTCATTTTGAACGTAGCCTTCGTGGCCGCCGGGAAGGTGAGGTCCACATCGCCGTTGAAGGTGGCATACGACATCGGCTTGCCCTCCGTCACTTTGTCGAACGTCACCTTAACGTCGCCGTTGTAGGTTGTGGCCACGACCGAACCGGAGATATTCAACGCCCTGATCTCTCCGTTGTAATTGGTAAGCTCTACTTCGCCCTGGATGTTGGTGATCACCAGATCGCCGTCGTTGTAGGTACTCACGTTCAGGTCCATGCCCGAGGGCACTTCAATTTCCAGGTTCGTTTTTATGTTCCAGCTGCCCGACGACACTTTCACCAGGTTCCCATTTTCACTCGCTTCGAGTTCCAGTCCTCCCCCGCCGATGCGCTTCAGCCCCTCTTTGCCGGATCCACCGTCCTGGTCCTTATCGCGGTGCCGATCGCGGTCGTGATCATTGTCCTCGTCAACCTCGGTGGTGTAGCGCACCAATACATCTTTGCGGGCTGTACCCTTCACGGTAATGGATCCGTAGTTCAGGTGCGCCTTCAGCTTGCCGCGCTTCGCCGGATCGCTCAGCGGAATCGTAAAATCGCTTCCTTGTCCAAACGCCGCCAGCACCGACAAACACAAAACCATCATCACTCCCATTGTTTTCATCCTGTTTTTCATAATCATCAATGTCGTTTATCAATTCTTGAATGTGTGTCAACTAACATAACCTTAACCCTATTTCTCTTTCACGAACACATCACCATTGAAGGTCTCAAAGTCAAGCAACGGTCCGCCTTGCCTGATCTTGTAGCGGTTGCCGCTCACGCGGTACCGGGTTCCTTCTCCACCCCGGTCGGTCTTTTCAAGCTGCACAGGAAGCGGGGTGATCTCATCGACCGACGAGTACAACTCTCCGTTAAAGCTTTTGAACGCCAGCTGTGCGCCGAGGCCTGTGCGGAAGTTGGCAGTGATGTCGCCGTTCAGTGAGTAAAACCTCGAATCTCCCGGAGGGTTACCGGAAAAATCAAGTTTAACACTCCCGTTTATTGTCGATGCCTGCGTCGTGTTGGAAAGACCGGAGAGCTGGATGCTTCCATTGATATTGTCAGCTACTACTTTCCCCGAAACACCCTGGATTTCGATATCGCCGCGGTTGACCGTGGAGGCGAGCACATTAACCCCGGACGGCACCTTGACGACGAAGTTCATGGTGTAGTCGTACTTCTTTTCACAATCTTCGGTATGCCGCAGGTTCCAGTCGTAGCCCCAGGAGCCTACCCGTCGGTTCCATCGTTCACGATCGGTGAGTTTGCCAAACGGTGAACAGGTGCCTTTGACAAAGAGCAGCAGCGTGTCGGCACGGTCCATCACGCCGAGTTGAATTTCCTCCTTGCCCAATGCCAGCCGTGCTTCCGTCTTCGCGTCAATCTTCTTCTCCACTTCCACGATTACCTTCGATCCTGAGTAGCCTTCCACCTTCACGCTGCCGTTGATATTGAAAATCATGACGGCATTGGCGCCGGCCTTTTCGAAGTTCAGCTCACGGCTGATCTTCTCGGTCGACTGCTGGGCGCTCACCTGGATGGCCAGCGCGATTCCAATCCAATACAAATTCCTTTTCATGGCCTTCTCATTAAATCAACACTTCAATGCTCTTCTTGATCTTCTCCTTCACTTCCTTCGGGGTTCGGTCGCTTTCCGCCAGTTTCTTCAATTCGCTGACGGATTTCTTTTCCTGCATGGCGGCCATCAATTCAGCGAGATTCACCTGCACGAGCGGAGAATCCTGAAAGGCGATGGAACGCACCAGTCCTTCCCGCACTTTGCTGTCGCTGGTGAACGGGATAAGTGCTTCGAGCGCCGCCAGCCGCACGTTTACGTTGGGGTCGTTATTCAGCGTCGAGAACAATGCAGTGGTCACTTTGTCGCTTGCCTTGCCGAGTTCGCTCGTGAGGCTTACCGCGCGCAGGCGATCCGTGGCCGATTCCTTCTCCAGCAGGGAAAGCATCATCATCTCCTTCAGTTCTGATACTTCTTCCGTGAGAGCTGCCACATCGCCCCCGCCGGCTGGACGCTGGAACCAATACCCGCCGGCGAAGCCAAGAAAAAGAATCACCGAAGCCAGTGCCAGCCGGGGCATGAGGAAACTCCAGGAAGGCCACTGCATGACAAATCCGCGCTGCCGCTTCTTCTCAGTGGCCAGCATATCATAGAACTTGTCGTCGAGTTTAAGGGACGGCGATCCCTCGTTGGACATCATGATTCGCTCGTCCAACGCCCCGAGTTCACGGAGGTCAGTGAGCGAGACAACTCCCTCTTCTATCAATCGCTCCAGTTCAGCCATCTCCGCCGGGTCGGCGAGTCCTTCGTTGTATTTTGCAATCAGGTCTTTCATACCCTTTGTGTTTTCAGGTTCCGTTACATTTTCTGTTCCAGCTGTTTGTAAAGCGCTTTCAGTTCCTGCAGGGCCCGGAAGACTTTCACTTTCACTGTCCCTTCCGAACAGCCGAGCAGTTCGCCGATTTCCTTATACTTTCTTTCCTGGTACTTGCTCAATAAGATGATCTCACGCTTTTCGGCCGGCAGGCGGTCGAGCGCCAGTTCGAGCATCTCGTGCTCATCGACTGCCTGCATCTCGTTGGCCTTGTTGTCGCTGTGGCCCAGTCTTCCCTCCCAGTTCTCGATGGCCTCCTTCACTTTGATCTTGTTCTTCCGGAAGTGGTCGTGGCTTACATTCCTTGCAATGTGGAACATCCAGGTTTTGAAGTCGCCGTCACCCCGAAAGAGATGACGGTACTTGAGGATGCGAAAGAACGTGTTCTGCACGAGGTCCTCACTCAACTCCTGGTCGCGGTTCATACCATAGAAAAAGCCATACAACGGCCGCTTGTACCGCTCGAAAAGCAGTCCCAGCTTGTCCAGGTCTCCATCGCGGACCTTGGTCATCAAGGCATTGTCGGCAAGTGCTTCCAATTCCGGAATTTGAACAGGTTAACTCCTGCTTTGTCTAATGGTTACATCAAGTTAGGCAGGAAAAATGCCGCCATAAGCCAGCGATGCAGAATCCCCAGCTCGGAGTGGTTGGAAAGTCAAATAGGTAACTCGGGAGCCGATTAAGGGAAAGTCCCGAAAACGTATTGAAACGTCCTATTTCGAAAGCTTGAAACCGACGGTGAACTGCATGACCTGGTTTGTCGTGGTGATGGAAACGCCGCTCATGCCGGTGCCGGTATCCTTGACAATGTTGGCCAAACCCAGAACATATCGAAAGCCAAGCTCAGTACCACCGCTTAATTCGACCCCGATACCGAAGTTGAGGTCAAAATCAACCGAGTTCATACTGTCCTTAATATTTTGACCGCCGCTGCTTGCCCCCATCAATATTCCAAGTTGAGGCCCGGCCTGTAACGTAACGCTCTCGGCCGCGTAGAACTTCAACATGATCGGGAGCAGAATATAATCCAATTTCAGATCGCCTCCCGAAGACGAGCCGCCTTGGCCGCTGTAGAGCAATTCCGGCTGGATCCCAAATTTGTCATTGATCATTGAGCTGAGAAAAAGCCCCGCCGTAAAAGAGGTAAGGTTGTCGGAGGAAACGCTGGCAGAAGTGCCACCCGAGGAAGCGCTGACATGAATTTTGGCGAGATTCAATCCACCCTTCAATCCGAATTTGGCTTGGGCCATTGCGCTCATTGGAATGATCAACACCAATAGTAAGAAGATCTTTTTCATGGGTTAGTGGGTTAGTGGAACACAGAAACAAGATAAATAAAAGTCCAGTAATCTCACTGAACTTCATCGAGTAACCCGTTTGGGAACCCATGACTTGCCACGATTAATTCCTATTTTTCACCATGCACAGATTCATTCTCATCCTTCTCTCCCTGTTTTTTGCATTATGGTCCACAGCACAGTCCTCTTTTCGTCATGATTTGCAATTTTCGCAACTCCCAACAAAGTGGGATGAAGCCCTGCCCATGGGCAACGGAGTCGTCGGCGCATTGGTATGGGAAAAGAATGGCAAGCTGCGAATCTCCCTCGACCGAACTGACCTGTGGGACCTCCGCCCAACCCGCGACCTCGATGCACTTACCTTCGAAGCAGTCCAACGGCACCTGGCAGCCAATACCTACAGCGAAGTACAACGACTGGGTGACGTGCCCTATGAACGCGACCCCGCCCCCACAAAAATTCCCGGCGCTGCCCTTGAGTTTAATACGCCAACCCTTGGCAAATCAACTGGCGCGCGACTCTACATTCAGCAAGGGATCTCCGAAGTGATTTGGGAGGACGGGACCCGCCTGACGTCCTTCATCCATCCCACGGAACCGATCGGTTGGTTTCGCTTCAATCGGGCGGATGTGACCCCCGAAATAGTACCCCCTCGATATGCCGATACGTCCAATGCCAAAGAAGGCAACTCCGTAGAAGGGCAAGGTCTCGCACGACTTGGGTACCCGCAGGGATCCGTGCGGCGCGAAGCAACCCAGCTTACTTACATACAGCCCGGGTGGAATGGATTTGAATACCAGGTCAGCGTTACGTGGCGAACCGTCGGAAAAAACATGGAAGGCACCTGGTCCATCACGAGCAACTACCAGGGAAACGCCGCCACGACCGCCGCCCAAACAACGAACCTTGCTATCAACCGCGGCTTTGACCGCGACTTGAAATCAACGGTCGAATGGTGGAACTCTTTCTGGTCGCAATCATCTGTCTCATTGCCGGACCCGATCCTGGAAAAGCAATGGTATCTCGAACAATATAAATTCGGTTGCGTGGCCAGGAGCAATGCGCCGCCCATTACCCTGCAGGCGGTGTGGACCGCTGACAACGGCAACTTGCCGCCATGGAAAGGCGACATCCACAACGACCTGAACATTCAACTCAGTTATTGGCCTGCCTACAGCGGCAATCATCTCGCCGAAGCGGCTGGTATGGTGAACTGGCTCCATCAACAACGACCTGTGTTTGAGCGCTGGACCAAAGCGTACTTCGGCATCGACGGACTTAACGCTCCCGGGGTATGTACGCTAAACGGCGAGGCCATGGGCGGCTGGATTCAATATTCACTTTCACCAACAACCGCCGGATGGCTGGGCCATCATTTCTACCTTCAATGGCGATACACCATGGACCGGGATTTTCTCCGCGACAAAGCCTACCCGTGGATTCGTGACGTCGCATTCTTTTTTGAAAAACTCTCCGTGAAAGGAGCCGATGGGAAGCGCAAGCTCCCGCTGAGCTCGAGCCCCGAGTTCTATGACAACAGCACTCAGGCCTGGTTCAAGGAAACAACAAACTACGACTTGTCCATTATCCAATGGACATACCGAACGGCGGCAGAGCTGGCCAAGGAACTTCGCCTTGAAAACGAAGCGGCACATTGGACCGAACAAGCGACCCAATGGCCGCCGCTTGCCGTCGACGCTTCCGGCTCGTTAAGTCTTGCGCCGGGTCATCCGTATCCCGAATCACATCGCCATTTTTCACACCTGCTCGGTATTCATCCGCTGGGGCTGCTCGACTACAACCGGCCGAAGGATCGTGCGGTCATGGAGGCTTCCATGAAACAGCTGGAGGCCAAGGGCACGTCGGCATGGGTGGGGTACTCGTTTGCATGGCAAGGCAACATCTATGCACGAATGCACCAGGGTGATGCGGCGGCCAAGGTATTGCGAACCTTTGCCCAATGCTTCTGTCTGCCCAACAGTTTCCATGCGAATGGAGATCAGTGTGGCGGGAAGAACAGTTCCTATACCTACCGGCCATTCACGCTGGAAGGCAACTTCGCCTTCGCGGCTGGCGTTCAGGAAATGCTGATGCAAAGCCAGGGTGGCGTCATCCAACTTTTTCCTGCCGTTCCGGCGCAGTGGCAGGATGTCGCCTTCGAAGGGCTTCGAGCCGAAGGCGCCTTTGTCGTCGCCGCCCGAATGGAAAAAGGCCGGCTCATCGAGGCCAAAATCAAATCAGAAAAAGGCGAAACCCTTTTGGTGGAGATGGGAAAAACTCCCCTGCGGGCAACGAATGCACCATTCGAACAGGCAGGCAGTCAACTGCGCATTACGGTCAAGGCAGGTCAAACCATCGTGTTGGCGCCTACCAAACAATAAAGTCAATCGCTATTTTCTCGTCGCTACTTCTTCAGGTCCACAATCCCCTTCATCTGTTTGTTCATCAGCATGGGGTTCAGACCGTCAATACCTGCCTTCAGGGTGTTGTCAAGTTTCAACAGCTGGTCATCGAGCTCTTTGCTCAACTCCGCAAATACCTTGTAGACGCCGGCCGTTGGCTTGGCATCTGCCGTCTCCAGGCTCCTCCTGACTGCCGCGATCCGGTTCCCCAACTTGATGGGGAAGTTGAGCGGGTCCTGGCTCGACCGGTTGCGAACCTGGTAGAGATCTTCTTCAATGACCCCCAACTTCGACAGGAGGTCTTTGGCATAAGCGGTGATCTGCGGGTCGGATGTCTCCTTCAGCCCCGCCTCCATCTGCTTCCTGATCTCCCGTATCCGAATCACCGCCTGGTTGGCGGCACTCTCGCGGTCGCGGATCTTCACCGCGAGGTCGAATTCTTCCTTCAGATCGGCCTCGGTGATGCCCTTCAGATTGGGATTGATCTTGATGTTGAAGCTGTAGGTCTTTGAATAGGTACCGGAAGAGAGACGAACCTGGTACTTACCCAGCGGTGCTTTGGGACCGTTGCGCGGATTGGCACCCCAGAGAATCATGCCGTCAAAGACAACGGCTCCGGGATAGCGCAGATCCCAGACAAACTGATTCAGTCCCGCCTTGGTTGTCGGCGGATTGGGTGCACGCTCCCAACGCGGCACGTTCGGGTCACCCTTGTATTCGGGCTTGTCGCCCTTGAATGACTTGACCAACTTCCCATCGGCATCCAGTATATCGATGCGTATGGAGTCGACCTGCTTGTCGAGGTAGTACTGGAACACGGCATTGTACACGCCGCGGATGGCATCGCTGGGCTGGAAGAAGGTGACGGGCTGCTTCATTACTTCCGCCGTCAGCTGACGAAGCGGGCCGATGTCGTCAAGAATCCAGAAGCCCCGTCCGTGGGTGCCAAGTACAACGTCGTCATTCTTGACCACCAGGTCGCGGATCGGTGTATCCGGCAGGTTCAGCTGCAGCGGTTGCCAGTTGTCGCCCGCATTGAATGAAACGTAAGCACCGTGCTCCGTGCCCAGGAACAAAAGGCCGGCACGAACATGATCCTCACGGATGCTGCGCGAGAAGTGACCGTCCTTGATACCGGTGACAATCTTCGTCCACGTCTTGCCGTAGTCTTTTGTTCGGAAGACGTAGGGCTGGCGGTCATCAACCTGGTAACGGAAAGCTGCCACGTAGGCGGTGCCCGCGTTATGCCGCGACTCATCAATGATGGCCACGACGGAGTTCTTCGGCAGGTCTTTGGGCGTGATGTCCGTCCAGTTCTTCCCGCCATCGCGGGTAATGTGAATCTTGCCATCGTCAGAACCGGCCCAGATGGTGTTGACATCGTGAAATGACGGAGCCAGCGCAAAGACGGTCGCATAGATCTCCGGTCCGTTCATGTCTTTGGTGATCTCACCACCCGTGGGTCCGAGGGTTTCGGGATCAGCGTACGTCAGGTCGGGACTGATGGATGTCCAGCTTTGACCGTCGTCGGTGGTCTTCCACACATGCTGCGAACAGGTATAGAGGATGTTGTGATCGATGGGTGAAAAAACAATCGGGTAAGTCCATTGCCACCGCTCGGGCAGCGCGCTGGCGGGCTCGCCGGAGAAGAAGCGCGGATACACCTGTATGTCGCGGATCTGGCCGGTGGTCCGGTCGAGACGCGTAAGCAAAGCGCCCTGGCTTCCGGCGTAGAAGATGTCGGGATTGTCGGGATGCGACGTGATGTAGCCCGACTCGCCGCCGCCCACATCATAACCCCATTCGCCGAGTTCATTCATATGACCCCAGCCGTCGCTCGGAATGGCGATCGTCGAGTTGTCCTGTTGTGCACCGGCCACATGGTAGGGCACGTGGTTTGTCGTCGTGACGTGGTACAGCTGCGTCGTGCAGTAGTCCTGGTCGGTCCATGTCTTGCCGCCGTTCACCGATACGACTCCCCCGCCGTCATCGGAGAGGATCATGCGTTGCGGGTTGTTGGGGTCGATCCACAAATCGTGGTGATCGCCGTGCTTCGTTTGAATGGAATTAAACGTCACGCCGCCATCCGTGCTTTTGAAGAACTCGACATTCAAACCATAAACTGTTTCGCGGTCGAAAGGATCGGCATAGATGCGCGAATAGTAGAAGGCGCGCTGCCGGAGTTTGCGCTCGTCGTTGGTCTTCTTCCAGGTGGCGCCGGCATCATCCGAACGATACACGCCTCCGTCATTCGCTTCGACGATCGCCCACAGCCGCTTGTTGTCGGCGGGCGAAACGGTGATCCCGATCTTGCCCAGCGGAGGGGCCGGCATACCGGGGTTCGCTGAAAGGTCAATCCATGTGTCGCCGCCGTTCTCCGATTTCCAGAGCTTGCAGTCGGGACCCCCGCCCCACATCTTCCACGTGCGGCGATACACCTGCCAACTGGTGGCATAGAGAATCTTGGGATTGGTACGGTCGATGATCAGGTCGGCGATACCCGCCTTGGGGCTCACGTACAAAACTTTCTTCCACGTGTTGCCGCCGTCTGTCGAGCGGAATACGCCCCGCTCTTCGTTGTCGCCGTAGGGGTGACCGAGTGCGGCAACATATACGATATCGGGATTGGTAGGATGCACCCGGATGCGCGAGATCGCCTGCGTCTCTTTCAGGCCGAGGTGACGCCAGGTCTTCCCGCCGTCGATGGTTTTGTAGACGCCGTCGCCCTGGGTGATGCTGCCCCGCAGCTGCGTTTCGCCGCCGCCGATGTAGACTACATCGGGATTAGTTTCTGCTACCGCCACCGCCCCGATCGAGGAGCTGGAAATCTGTCCGTCGGTCACCGGGGCCCACTCCTGTCCGCCGTCGGTGGTCTTCCAGAGTCCGCCGCCTGTTGCGCCGAAGTAGTATTCATTGGGACGGCCCGGGCTGCCCGAGCTGCCGAGCGAACGGCCGCCGCGCTGCGGGCCGATGTTGCGCCATTTCATGGACGAGAAATACCGGGGGTCAACCGTGCCCGCCGGCGCCTGGCTAAAGGCGTCCGTCAGTGAGGCCAACACGACAACAAAAATGAGAGCGGTGAATCGCATAGGATGGGATTTGATGATGATGCAGGAAAAGATAGGGAATTACCGGAGTTCCCGAAATCGATTCCTGTCGAGCGCGCACCCGATGACGTGAACGGAAAAAAAGGCGGAAAACGCTTTGCGCCCAACAATTTATTTATTAGAGGACTGTTCTATCCTTTAATTAACTACCTTGCAGGATTAACAGACGTCGCACCACCATGCAGCATTCTTCCCTTCCAACGCTGGAAGGCAACAAAGCCTCTCACCGGTTCGCCGGCAAAATGCTTGGCTTTGATGTTCCCGACCGCCTCAAAGAGCTAGGCCTTTACCCTTACTTCCGCGTTATCGAATCCGACCAGGACACCGCCGTGACCATCGACGGTCGCCGCGTGCTCATGTTCGGGTCCAACAGCTACCTCGGTCTCACCAACCACCCCGAAATCAAACGCGCCACACAAGAGGCCGTAGAAAAGTATGGCACAGGCTGCGCCGGCTCCCGCTTCCTCAACGGCACCCTCGACATTCACCTTGAACTGGAGCAGCAGCTCGCCGACTTTGTCGGTAAAGACGCCGCGCTGGTCTTCAGCACGGGGTTCCAGGTGAACATCGGAGTAATCCCTGCCGTCCTTGGGCGCAACGACTACCTCCTCCTCGACGAGCTCGACCACGCCTCCATCATCGAAGGCAGCCGCCTGAGCTTTGCCAAGACCTTAAAATTCCGGCACAACGACATGGCGTCGCTGGAAAGCATTCTCAAGACCTGTGCACCGGAACGGATCAAGCTGATCGTCGTCGACGGTATCTTCAGCATGGACGGCGACATCGCCAACCTGCCGGAGATCGTACGGCTGGCAGAAAAGTACGATGCCACGGTGATGGTTGACGATGCGCATTCCCTCGGCGTGATCGGCGAAGGCGGGCGAGGTACCGCCTCCCACTTCGGGCTCACCGACCGCACCACGCTGATCATGGGCACGTTCAGCAAGTCGCTCGCTTCCATTGGCGGATTCATCGCTGCCGACGCCGCCACGATCAACTACCTCAAGCACCACGCCCGTTCGCTGATGTTCAGCGCCAGCATCTCGCCGGCCGCCACCGCCAGCGCCATGTCCGCCCTGCAGATCTTAAAGCGCGAGCCCGAGCGCACCGAACAGCTCTGGGACAACACGCGGTACGCCATCCGCGCCTTCCCGCAGCTGGGCTTCGACATCGGCAATGCCTGCACGCCGATCATTCCCATCTACATCCGCGACAACACCAAGACCTTCCAGATGGCCATGCGCCTCCTTGAAGAAGGTGTGTTTGTCAACCCCGTAACCTCGCCCGCCGTCGCACAGGAGTCATCGCTGATCCGATTCAACCTGATGGCCACCCACACGAAAGACCAGATTGATTTCGCCATTGAAAAAATCTTTTCGGTAGCCAAAGCGCTGGAGATCATCTAACTTTCATCCCGATGAACATCCGCATCCAGGAGGTTGTCGGCCGCAAGGACTTAGGGAAATTTGTCGATTTCCAGTACCGCCTCTACCAAGGCAACCCTTACTTCGTTCCGCCGCTGCGCTTCGATGAGATGGCCACCTTGCGCGACGACAAGAACCCCGCCTACGAATACTGTAACGCGCGACTGTGGCTTGCATACCGCGGCAACGAAGTCGTGGGCCGCGTCGCTGCCATCCTGAACCGCGCCTACATCGATAAGTGGAAGAACAAGTACCTCCGGTTCGGCTGGCTCGACTTTGTCGACGACCCCGACGTGCTCCGGGCGCTGATGAATGAAGTGGAGCTGTGGGCGAAGGAACTTAACCTCACCGCCGTGCACGGCCCCCTGGGCTTCACCGACCTCGACCACGAAGGCATGCTGGTGGAGGGCTTTGATAAAGTGGGCACCCTCGCCACGATCTACAATCATCCTTACTATCCGGTTCACCTGGAGAAGTTAGGCTATAAGAAAGACGCCGACTGGCTGGAATTCCGGATCAAGATTCCGCAGGCCATCCCGGAGACCGTCGACCGCGTCGCGGAGATTGTGCTGCGCCGGCTGCAGCTCACGATTGTGCGGGCGAAGAAGCCTAAAGACATTCTCCCCTATGCCAAACAGATCTTTGAACTGATCAATGTCGCCTACGGCAACCTGTATGGCGTAGTGCCGCTCACGGAAAAGCAGATCACCTATTACGTCAAGCAGTACTTCTCTTTCGTACGGGCCGATTTCATCACCATCGTCCTGGACAAAGAAGGAAAGCTGGCGGCCTTTGGCATCACGATGCCTTCCTTGTCGAGCGCGCTGCAAAAAGCCGGGGGAAAGTTGTTCCCGTTTGGCTTTATTCATTTGCTCCAGGCCATCCGGAAGAACACGTTAGCCGATCTCTACCTCGTCTCCGTGCGGCCCGACCTGCAGGGCAAAGGAGTGAATGCACTGTTGATCCGGGAGACCAACATCGCCTTTCACCGCTATGGCATCAAAGAAGTGGAGAGCAATCCGCAACTGGAGGTGAATGACCGCATTCTTACCATGTGGGAACATTACGACCACATTCAGCACAAGCGCCGGCGCTGCTATATCAAGCATCTTTCATGAGTCATCGGATTGTCATCACCGGTGCCAGCGGGTTTATCGGTAGTTTTCTCGTCGACGAAGCACTCCGCCTCGGTTATGACGTGACTGCCGCCATACGATCAGGCAGCCCCAGGACTTTCCTCGCCGATCCACGCATCCGGTTCGTTTCCCTCGCCTACGAAACTCCCGAAAGGCTGGTCGCCCAACTGCGCGACCTCGCACCCGACTACGTCATCCACTGCGCGGGCACTACGGGCACCAAGGGTTACGCGGAGTTTGAGAAGGTCAACTACGAATACACCCGCAACCTCGTCGACACCCTCAACCGCACCGGGCTACCCATCAAGAAGTTCCTCTACATGAGCACCCTCGCCGTCTACGGCCCGGGTGACCCCGTTACCTTCGCCCCGCTTAGCCAAGGCATGACGGAGCAACCGATGACGATGTATGCGATGACCAAACTGAAAGCCGAGCGTTACATCGCCTCTGCATCGACATACCCGTTTGTCATCGTGCGGCCTACCGCTGTGTACGGTCCCCGCGACAAGGATTTTCTTGCCTACTTCAAGTGGATTAAGAGTGGTTTCGAACCCCACATTGGCACACACCGCCAGATGCTTTCGATGATTTATGTGAAAGACCTTGCCGAGGCATCGTTGGCCCTGCTGGAACTTCCCGGTGGAGCACCCATGTACATCGCTTCTGATGGACAGGCTTACGAAGAAGCAGATCTCGGGCGGCACATCCGGACAGTGATGCAGAAAAAGCCCTTCTCGCTCCGTATACCCTTGCCCCTCCTGCGTCCCTTGTTGGCAGTCTCCGACACAGTGCACGGATGGCTGGGAAGTCACCCTTTCCTGAGCAGCGAGAAGCTGGAGGAAGTGAGCGCGGCGAACTGGCTCTGCGACAGCACACCGCTGTGGACGGCGCTTCGTCGCTCGCCACGTTATCTGCTTCACGATGGCATCGCCGAGACGGCGGCCTGGTACCGCGAACAGGGCTGGCTGTAGAGGACGCGTTGGGATTGTGGCGCCGAAAGTCGAAATTGTCCTTTATGAAACGCCCCGTCGCCGCCTCCGTCCCGGAGTATATCGCCTCCTTCCCTCCCCGCCAGCGCACACTGATGAAACAACTGCGCAGCCTCATCCGCAAGACCGCACCTCAAGCCGACGAAGTCATCAGCTACGGTATCGCCGGCTACAAATACAACGGTATGCTCGTCTACTTCGCCGGCTACGAGCACCACGTAGGATTCTATGCCGGCAAGGCGCCGCTGGAAGTCTTCAAGAAGGAGCTCGCTAAGTTCAAGACCGGCAAAGGTTCCGTTCAGTTTCCCCTGGACCAAGACTTGCCCCTTCCGCTGTTGCGGAAGATGATTGAGTTCCGTGTCGAACAAAATGAAAGCAAAGCCAAGTCGCGGCCTCGGCCTCGGGTGCAAGCAAAGAAGGGTCAGGGCAAAGCATGACGACAGCGATCATCATTACTCTCTGCACGATTCTACTCGTCGCTTACTTCTTTGACGTAAGCGCGGCCCGCACCCGCATTCCCTCGGCGGTACTCCTCCTGTTCCTGGGCTGGGGCATGCACGAGATGACCCTGTTGTTCGGCCTGGTGGTTCCCGACATGTCGGAGGTATTGCCCGTACTGGGCACCGTCGGGTTGATCCTCATTGTGCTGGAAGGATCGCTGGAACTGAAGATCGACCCCACCAAGCGGGCGATGATCGGCAAGGCTTTCGCCGGCGCCACGGTTTCCGCAATCGGACTTGCCCTGGTCATCGGCTATATTATTCAGTACGTTACCGGTGCTTCGCTGAAAGACAGCATGGCCAACGCCATTCCCCTGTGCATCATCAGCAGCGCCATCGCTATACCGACGGCCCAGCATCTTGCACAGGCTGACCGGGAGTTCATCATCTACGAAAGCAGTTTGTCCGACATCGTCGGGGTGCTCTTGTTCAATTTCGTCGTGCTCAACACCGTCATCGACGGGGGCGCATTCTTCCGGTTCGGCCTTCAATTGGGATTGATGGCGGTCGTCTCCCTGGCCGCGACGCTGCTCCTGGGCTTCCTCCTTCACCGCATCCAGCACCACGTGAAGTATGTTCCCATCATTCTGCTCCTCATTCTGATCTATGCGCTCACCAAACTCTACCACCTGCCGAGCCTGCTGTTTATCCTGCTCTTCGGGCTTGCCCTGGGCAACATCGACAAACTCAATCGACTGCCGAGGATGCAGAAGCTGGGATGGGGCGAACTCGATGTCCAGGTGCTGAAACTCAAGGAACTCACCGGGGAGGCCGCCTTCCTCATCCGCGCCCTTTTCTTCATCCTGTTTGGCTATACGCTGCTGACATCAGAAATCCTCGATCTCAACGCCCTGCCCTGGTCCGCCGGTCTTGTCGGCCTCATCTTCATCACCCGCGCCCTCCAGCTCAAACTTTCCGGTCAACCCTTGACGCCGCTTCTGTTCATAGCGCCACGTGGATTGATAACCATCCTTTTGTTTCTGTCAGTTCCAACGGAGATTCAGATCCCGCTGGTGAGTAAATCAGTATTGACCCAGGTGATACTCCTGAGTGCGGGGATCATGATGCTGGGAATGCTCACTTCCCGGAAAGACAACAGCCAAAGCCAATAGCTAATGGCTAATGGCTAATGGCCAATAGCTACTTCAACTCGACCAGCCAATCCTTTGCCACCGTCCTCGCTGCCTCTACACTCTCTTTCCCGCAGCGGTACAGCAGCTTCCAGTCGGATGATTTATCCTCGTAGTCTTCGTTGACGAACACCATCTTGCCGTATTGGTTGCGCGACACCTTGGCGGTGAAATCCACGGTGGCGGATAGCTCCAGAAAGTAATTGAGGCGGTTCTTGATGAGCAGGTTCGGCGATTCGGGGTACTGCTCTGCCCACGCCTTCAGTCCTTGCTGGTATTCCGCGTTCTGTTGATCCCAACCCTGTTTCATCATATCGTTGATCTCTTTGCCGAACATCGGGTTGTTGGGGTTGTTCACCTCCTTCAACTGGGCCTCCATCTGCCGTATCGCTTCCTCCACACCCTTCTTGACATCGCCGGTAACGGTCTTCACAACTTCCTTGCTCTCCTTGATGGACTTCGTCAACGCTGCCTGTTGCTCTTTTCGCAGCTCATCAACACCTTTGAAGGGATCGGGCGGCGAAGGTTTTTGGTTCTCACGGTATTCTGCGTAGTGCTTTTTAAAGTCTTCGGATTTGGCGTAGGTCTTCACGAACGCCCCGATCTCTTTCACCATGGCCACGCGGGCGGGTACGGCGAAGTTGTGCCACGCCGACGACATTGGGCCCCCGTAAGCACCATAGGAGAAGCTGTTCCAGATGCCGTCTTCGGCCTGGTCGCGGGTGATCTTCAATGTTTCCATAAAGGTGGCCGCCAGTGTGAAGGCCAGCGCCACGCCTGCCAATGCGAGAATAAGTGCCTTCTTCATAGGGTGATGAAATTTGATCGCATGAATTTCTAAAACTTTATGAACACTTCTCAGCCCAGGTACGCTTTCATTTTGCCCAGCCCCTCGCGGATGGCCTTAACGTCGATCCCTGAATAGGCAAAGCGCACGTACCGCTCACGCTCTCCCTCAAACATGCGTCCGAAATGGAGACGCGTTGTAAATGAAACGCCGGTGTTCTGCAACAGGTCCTTGCGGAATGATTCGTAGTCGGCGTATCCCTTGCGGTTCATCAACCCGGTGACATTGGGAAAGAGATAGAACGTCGTCTCGGGCAGCAGGCAGTGAACGCCAGGGATGGAGCTGAGCAGCTCATGCGCCACATCCCTCCGCTCTTTCAGGACGGCCAGCTGCTTCTTCACTTCCGGCTGCTCACTGGTAAGGCCCGCGAGGGCACCGTATTGGATGAAGTGATTGGAACAAGACTCGTCGTTTACGTTCAGCTTGGAAACCACGTTGATGACTTCTGCCGGTCCGATCGTGGCACCGAGCCGCCAGCCCGACATGGCGAATTTCTTGGAGAAGGTGTACAGGATCACCGTCCGCTCTTCCATGCCCGGCAAGCTGGCGATGGAATGACTGACGCCCTCATACCGGATATCAAAATACGCTTCGTCGCTCAAGACGATAAGGTCATTCGACAAGGCAATCTCGGCGAGTTGCTCCAGTTCCTTCATCCCATATTCGGCAGCCGTGGGGTTCTGCGGACTGTTGATTACCAACATGCGGGTGCGGCTGGTGATCTTGCTCCGAAGGCCTTCGATGTCGAGACGGAAGCGGTCGCGCTCTTCGATGAAGCTGTAGGGTATCGGCACGCCGCCGTTAAAACTGATCTGCGATTCGTAAATGGGATAGCCCGGATTCGGGTACAACACTTCATCGCCCGGGTTCATCAGGGCCAGCACAAACTTGCCGATCGTCGGTTTACCGCCGGGCTGCACCGCCACATTGTCTACTTTGTAGTGCGTGCCGCGCGCCGCGTTAATGTCGGCAGCCAGCGCTTCACGCAGCGGGGTGATGCCGCGCGTGGGACAATAGCCGGTCTTGCCTTCTTCAATGGCCTTGAGTGTGGCTTCAACGATCTTTGCAGGCGTCTTGAAGTTGAGGTCGCCGAGGTGAAAGGGATAGATCTTCATTCCCTTCGCCGCGTACACGGCCGCCTCCTCCGACACAGCGAAGGCGGTCTCCGTCCCCAGGGCATTGATGCGGTTGGCAATTTTTAACATATCATTCAGTGAAAGTGTGTCATCAATTCTCCGTCCTTGATCCGCCCCTCTTTCGGGCCTGTCACATAATCGCGGATCGCGCGGTACTGGCTCTCACCGTCCAGCCCGGCTTCTGCCACCACGGCCTCCGCCTTGCCGCTGCCAAGAAAGTGTCCTTTCAAGAACGGGTACAGGCTGTGCTCACGACCATACGTCGATGTTACCCAACGATATAACGTGGGCAGCGTGAAGCCCGTGATACCCATGGCATGGCTCGCCGCTGCTTCGGGGAACGTGGCGGCCTGCTGCTCTTCCGGAAGCAAATCAAACAACTCCGCGCTGGCGATGTAGTGGACGTCAACTTCAAGGCCGTCTTCTTTTAATAACGGCAACGCCTTATTGACAAAAGCATTCGCCACTTCGCTGCCTTGCAATACCACGACGCCGTCGGGGTGCTCTTTGGTTGACGCGTACAGCTTGTACACGCCATTCGCAGCATCCGATGCCGGTGCGAGACACAGCGCTTTGCGATCGACAACCTTTTCATTGGGCCGCGTGACGAACGGACTGATCACCGCGGGTCGCCGTTCCAGTGCGGCCGTCATCAACGGCCACAATTCCTGCGGGTCCCACGGCGTGAGGGTGATGCACGATCCTTTCGGGAAGTTCTCCTGTATCAACTGCAGCGGCTGCGGGTCGGCGTGCGTCGGTCCGTCTTCGCCGGTCTTGATGCCCGAGTGCGCAGAGACAATGATGAATGGGTTGTAAGGCCCGGGGAATATCTGTTGTCTCGATTGGTTGCCGATGGCATGAAGGCGTGCGGCGATATGGCCAAGTGCAATGATGAATGCACCATACGAGGAACAAACACCGACGTGGTGCCCGGGTGTCGAAATCCCCGACATGATGCCGGCCATCGCGTCTTCGCAGATGCCTCCAATGGAAAGTGTGCGTGATTGCGTGTTCGCGGATGCATTGAAATACCCGGGACCGAAGTCCTTGCCGATGGTGTTGACGCTGGTGGAGCCCAGCAAATCGGCCGCGGCGGTAAGGAAAGCACCCTGGCTAACTCTATTATAATAAGCCAACACGTTGCCCAACTCACCCCGGAGGGTGACCGAGGCACCGGGCTTGAGCTGGAGTTCCTGGGGAATAACCCCAGAAGCCCCTTTTGCAGCGGCGTACGCCTTGTCCAAATCCGGGGCTCCCGCCCGCGGCCGACGTTTCAATTCGTTCAGCTTGCGACCGGAATCAAATATCTTCTCCGCGAAAAAGTCGGTGAGTGCTCGGTTCTTCTCGAGCACTTCCCGTATCACCAGCAAGGCGTCCCACAAACACTGCTCGACAATGGTGGCGTTTGATCCGCCGCGGCACTCTTGCTCACCGGTGCAGATCTTGATCTCTCTGCCCGCCAGCGACAGGATCGGTTCCAGCGCATGATGGAATCCTGCGCTGCAGAGGGCATGGCCGGCACCGTGCGACTTGCTTCCCTCAATACCGTAGTTCCATCCTTTGATGGTTTTGTACACAATCGCCGTCGGCTGGTTGTTCTTAAAATCTTTTGCTTTCCGCTGTGCGGTGAGCACCTGGCGGAAGTCTTTGCCGTCTTCGACGAGGATGGTGTTCCAATCATGCAGGTAGGTAAGTTCACACGGATCCCACTGCACATAATCGCCCGGGTTGTCGTTGTCGCGGCACACGCGGTTGCTGTCGATGGATGCCTGGTTCCAGTCGATGTGAAGGATGGTATTCTTCAACGACGCCGTGCCTGCGGCCGCGAGCGCCTCAACTACTCGTCCCGGCGTGAGGCCGCCTTCGCCTTCGATGATATGCACCAGCGGTGATTGCGCGCCGTAGTAGTCGGCGAGCGCGAAGGAGAGGCCGATGGATGAACCCATGCCTACGCCGGAGGCTCCCGTCGACAGCCGCACAAACGGTGTCGCGGGTGTCGGGTGGCCGTCGAGGGCTTTGGATTGGAATTTCTTAAAGAGCGGCGTCAGGGTCGTTGGATTTCTGCGGAAGCCCAGCAGGTCTTCGAGCCGCAGCTGCATGCTGATGTCGCGCGGCAGCAGGTCGGGCCGTGCGATGCGGGCGATCTCGTTGCGCAAGGCAATCAGGGCATAGAGCCCCAACGCTTTGTGCCCCGCGGAGTAAGAAAGGATATCCGCGTCCCAACGGTTGGGATCCGAGAGGTCTTGCAGCAGCGAGTCGTAGAGGAGTGCGTTGACAATTCTGCCCGACGAGATGGAGCCGCCAGGGTGACCCGACAGCGGGGCATAGTTGTAGAGGATCGCGCAGAGCGAGCGGTAGATGGCGTCAAAAGTTTCAAACCGGTCGACTTCCTTCCCGGAAATGGACGGGTCGACAGCCGCGGGCCCGACCGTGAGGTACTTGGCCCGACGCTGTCCAAAAGGAGAATGGCTGGGCGTCATATAGCAACCTACCTGAATTCAGGAAGTTGTTCGATGACGGGAGTTGTGGGGGATTCTGATTTTTGTCAAGTGGGACAGGCAGGGATGCAGGGAGACAGGGATGCAGGGAGACAGGGAGACAGATTGGGTGTGGAGGTGATGGGTGGAAAATAGTCAGGGAAACATGATTGCAGTGGAAATGGTGTCAACACATATTGCCTGGGAAGAATCAATCAGATGGGCAGCTACCGGGACCTCGAGATCTATCAACTTTCCAAACGCCTGGCTTTGACTACGCATGAACTTACCATGCATCTTCCAAAGCACGAGTTGTATGAAGAAGGAAGCCAGGTTCGGCGATCCTCCAAGGCAGTGACCTCTCTTATCGTCGAAGGATTTGGAAGAAGGAGGTACAAGCAAGACTATGTACGTTATCTTGTTTGCGCACATTCCGAATGCGACGAGACTATCGTTCATTTGGAATTCCTCATGGAGACAAAATCCTCTAAGGATGAAGTATCAGTCAAAGCACTTATCAGCGAATACCAAATCCTGAGCAAGAAAATCAACACCTACATCAAGTGGATCGAAAGAAATGCCTAGCCATCCAATACCATCCCCCTGAGTCCTTACCCCCTGACCCCTGAATCCCTGTCTCCCTGAACCCTGATTCCCTGCCTCCCTGAACCCTGTCCCCCTGTACCCTGTACCCTAATTTGCTTTCGCCTTAAACCTCACATACGCAATCACCGTAAACGCATTAATCCCTATCGCGATGACGTTCCAGAGGATCACCGGCCGTGAGGCAATGAGTAGGCCGTAGTAGGCCCATAGTACCTGGAACACCATCATGATGGCCGCCATGCGGGGGTTCATGCCTTCGCTGGAGCGCTTGCGCAACATGGCAATGAGATCGGGCAAGGCCGCAAACGTGGTGCCCAGGCCCGCGAGGAAGCCTACTATTTCTGAGCGGTGAAGTTCAGGCAACAGCAAACTCTGCGGATCGTTGGGGACGAGATCCTGGCAGCCCGTGAGGACTGCCAGGGTAATGAGCAAAAGACCGGCAACGGAGAAGCTAATTGTTTTCATATGCTTTGGCTTTCTTCGTCTTCTCCGGTTCATCGAATCCTGTTGTCGACGCTCCCAATTCCTTAACGTCTTCCGCGCTCGTCGTGGCGAAGTAATTCAACAGGCGGGCGATGATTCCTGTCCATCCGGTCTGGTGGCTTGCGCCCAATCCGGCGCCGTTATCGCCATGGAAATACTCGTAGAACAGGAGGTGATCCTGCCACAGCGGGTCTTCCTGAAACTTACGCACTCCGCCGAATACCGGCCGGATTCCGTCTTCGCTCTTGACGAAGATGGACGCCAGGCGGTCGGTCAGGTCTTTGGCCACTTCATAAAGTGTCATCATCTTGCCGGAACCCGTCGGGCATTCTACTTTGAAGTCGTCGCCGTAGTACCCATAGTACTGGAGCAGCGCGCGGACAATCAGTCCGTTTACCGGCATCCAGATGGGTCCACGCCAGTTTGAATTGCCGCCGAACATACCCGTATCGGATTCTCCGGGCAAATAGGCAACCTTGTATTCTTGTCCTCCGGCATGGAACACAAACGGGTGCTCGGCATGGTACTTCGACAAGGAACGGATGCCGTACTTGCTCAGGAATTCATTTTCATCGAGCATCTTGGCGAGCACCCTGCGGAGCCTGCCTTCATCCAGGATGGAGGCCATTCGGCGACCGTGAAGTCCGTTCTTATCGGGTTGATGGATGTTCTTCGTCAGTTCGGCGTGTGATTTGAGGAACCAGCTGAACCGTTCGGCTATATCCGGGTACTTCTTCAGCAGGACCCCGGTAAACGTGGTGGCGGCGCACAGGGGCAGCAGGCCCACCATGCTTCTCACTTTCAGTCGCTGTGAGCTGCCGTCCGGAAGACGAAGCACATCGTAGAAAAATCCATCTTCTTCATCCCACATGCCGGTATTGTCGCCGAGGTGCACCATGGATGACGCGATCCACAGGAAATGTTCGACGAACTTGAGCGCCATCTGGCTGTACGATTCATCATGGATGGACAACTCCGCGGCGATCTCGAGCATGTTCTCGCTGAAGAGCGTCATCCAGGCGGTACCATCGGCTTGTTCCAGGTGCCCTCCCGTAGGCAGTGGCGCACTGCGGTCGAAGACACCGATGTTGTCCAGACCCAGGAACCCTCCTTCAAACACGTTGCGGCCGTCGCGGTCCTTGCGATTCACCCACCAGGTGAAATTCAGGAGTAATTTCTGGAACGATTTCTTCAACCACTCCACATCCCCTACGCCGTTCTGCATCTTATCAAGCCGGTATGTGAAGATGGTTGACCACGCATGAACGGGCGGATTGACATCGCCGAAGTTCCATTCGTAGGCAGGAATCTGTCCGTTGGGGTGCATGAATTGCCCTTCGAGCATGAGGCTCAACTGGTCTTTGCCTAACTGCGGATCGACGAGCGTGAGCGCCAGCACGTGGAAAGCCAGGTCCCACGCGGCATACCACGGGTACTCCCACTTGTCGGGCATGGAAATGATGTGACCATTGTACAGGTGCTGCCACTTCCCATTGCGGGGTGCTTGCTTGCCGCCCGGTGCATAAGGACTTGCGCCGTGTTCGTAGAGCCACCGCTCTACATCATAGTGGTAGAACTGCTTGCTCCATAACATCCCAGCCAAAGCCTGACGGGCTATGTCGGTGCGATCTTTGCCAAGCACTTTCGGCAGTATAGCTGCGTAGAAATCGTCGGCCTCTGCCTTGCGGTCGTTTACCAGCTGGTCGAATCCTTTTCCGAACGCACCCAGCTTCATCATTTCGTCCGGGTTGATGTCGGTGAGGCGGAGTTGAATGGAAGCGCTGGCACCAGCTTCCACCTTGAGAATATACTGTGCGGACACCTTGGTGCCAAACCCTTGCGGGTTGACCGCCTTATGGTCGCCGTTGACGATGAAGTTATTGATTCCATCTTTGACAAACGGCGAGGCATTGGGTGAATTGAACAGCCGTTCGTTGTTGGTCTCATTTTCGGTAAAGAGCAGGTTCGGTTTGCCGTCGCAATAGAGGTAGCGTGTCCCGAGAACAGGGTCTTCGGCTTTCACGATGGGCTGAGCTTTGCTTTCCAGGGTTATGATGGGCTTCTTGACCCCTTTTTCCCATGACCACATGTTGCGGAACCACAGAGTGGGTAATAACTGGATTTCCGCCTGCTCGGGGCCGCGGTTGAAGACAGTAATCTTCACGAGGATATCTTCGGCGCTGCCTTTGACATACTCTACGAATACATCGAAGTATTTGTCTTCATCAAAGATGCCGGTGTCTATTAGTTCGTACTCAAAGTCATTACGGCTAAGGACCTTGCTATTATTGACAAGTTTATCGTACGGAAAAGCTCCCTGCGGATACTTATACAGCATCTTCATGTACGAATGGGTCGGTGTGCTGTCGAGGTAGTAGTAGTACTCCTTCACATCTTCGCCGTGGTTGCTTTCGCTGTTGGTGAGGCCGAACATCCGCTCTTTGAGGATTGGGTCGAAGCCGTTCCACAACGCCAGCGAGAAGCAAAGCCGCTCCTGGTCGTCGCTGATGCCCGCTATTCCATCTTCACCCCAACGGTAAGCCCTGGAGCGGGCCTGGTCATGCGTAAAATAATCCCACGCATTGCCGTTCTCACTGTAGTCCTCGCGCACGGTGCCCCATTGGCGTTCACTCAGGTAAGGTCCCCATTTTTTCCAGGGGATATTTTTCTTCAGGCTCTCGACGAGGCGAGCCTGCTCGATCGTGGTTTTGGTTTTTGGGTTCATAAAAGGCTCATTTTTATGCACAATTCCCAACCTACATTGGGACCTTAATGTACATCGTCACGCAGCCTCGAGGCGATGATGCCCTTGCAGGAGTCCAATGATTAAAATCATCTAATGCACGCTCCGCAACATGATTTGCAATTCCAAAAGGGCTGAAATCCATGAGGAACTATTTTTCGCCCGCTGATTACCGTCATCCTTTTGGGGCGGACGGGCGGGTACATTAGTACACGTAACCCGCCAACTAAATACCACCGTTATGAAAGCTCTTGTACTGCTTGCAATCACGGACTCCTGGCTGATGCTGGGCGCCCTCCTCTGCTTTGCCGCCGCTGTCGGCATATTCCTGTTTCACGAATTCCGTGTCGTCAGTATAAAGAACGCCAAAGACCGGTACGACTATGTGAACACGCACGAGATCCGTTACTTCTGGTACGCCGTCATCGCGCTCATCGCCGCGCTGACGTTGTTTCTCAATGACATCGTCGGGCCGATGATCCCCGTGTCAGAGGACATGCTGCCCATCGTGCGGCTGTTCTTCATGGCGGGCTTCGCCGTGATCATGTACCTCCTCCTCTCCAGCGCCGTGCGTCTCCTGTACCCTCCTGTCATTGAGCGCCGCCTGCAGCGCATCCGCAACTCCCCCCGTTTGTCGCCCGCCGGCAACGTGATGCGCAAACTGAAAGAAGAGGAAGAGTCCGTGCACCTGGAGCAAAAACAGATCGACGAACAAGCCAGCAATATCCACTCGATTGAGTACGACGTATGGGTAGATGAAAAGACCGGCTTCAAGCAAGTGGAGAAGTACCTCGGCTACCAGCATGCCGAGAAGTGCGACGAGTGCGGCTTCGTCACGATGAAGATCGACTCCGAAGAAATTGTCCGCAAACCCACGCAGACCCAGGACGGCCTGCTCGTGAAACACTACCGCTGCAGCTACTGCAAACACCGCGAGCGCAGGGAAGTGACGATTGCGAAGATGTCAAGCAATCAATAAACCGTGAACTGTGAACTGTAGTGTGAGTGAATTCGAAGGACTTCCTGTTAAATCACGCTGAACACAGTTTACTGTTTACCGTTCACTGTTCACTGTTTACCGTTCACGGTTTACAGTTCACGGTTCATTCACTCGCCATCAGGAACAACGGCAGCATCTCAAAGTCCTGATAAATCGGATGCAGCCGATCCGTGTCATAGTGCTTGGCCACATTCACCAGTTTCTTCTTGCTCGTGACCACCTCGATCGGCAGGTGATCATAGCGGCCGTTTTGTAGAACCACCAGGCGTCCGTGGATGCCTTTGAGGATCAGGTCGAGGGCCATGGTGCCGAAAGCCATGGGGACAATGCTGTCAATGGCGTCGGGGTCGCCGCAACGGACGAGGTATCCCAACTTCTGGTTGATGACATCGATGGAGCGGCCGTTGTTGTACTTCGGCGACAGCTCTTTCAGCTTCGCCGACACCATGTCGCCGATGCCGCCGAGTTTGGCGTGGCCGTAGGCGTCTTTCTCCACGTTCGCGAACATCATCTCCCCTCCTTCAAACGTCGCGCCCTCAGACACCATCACAATGGAATATTTGCTGGGATTCTCGTTGCGGTCTTCCACCATGATTTCGGTGAGGCGGTTGATGTTGAAAGGGTGCTCGGGGATGACGCAGCGGTGGGCGGCGCCGGCCATCGTGGGCAGCATGGCAGTGAAACCTGCATAGCGACCGAAGACCTCCAGCACCATGAAGCGCTCATGGGATCCTGCCGATGTACGGAGGCTGTTGGTGAGGTGGATGGTGCGCGTCACGCAGGTACTGAAGCCAATGCAGTAATCCGTTCCGGGGACGTCGTTGTCCATCGTCTTGGGGATGGCATTGACGTTGATGCCGAGCTTAAATAGGTGCACGGCGTAACTCAGGGTATCATCACCGCCGATGGCGATGAGGTAGTCGATGCCGATCCACTCGAGATTCTTGACGACCTCGGAGGTGAGATCGTTCATGTCTTTGTTATAGGCATCCTTCAGGTGTTCGGGCACCTTGCTCTTCGACACATGGCTGGGGCGGGTGCGGGAGGAATGAAGAAAAGTACCACCTGTCCGCGCGGCGCGGTCTACGACATGACGGGTCAGGTCGACGAAGTTATTGCTGTTGTCGGCCTTGTCATCGCGGAGCGTGTCGATGAGCCCGGCCCAACCGCGGCGTATGCCGATGACTTTATATCCTTCGCGGATGGCGCGGACGGTGACGGCACGGATGGCGGGGTTGAGCCCCGGTACATCACCGCCACCGGTGAGGATGCCAATCGTTCCTTTCGTAGCTGACTTAGCCATGGTCTGAAATTTTGAACCCGATTTCGGCAAAATCTCAGAGAAAGTCCAACGCGAAATGAAATGTTGGAGGCAAGCGGTATTTGCAATCGAATGCGGTGGAGCGCGAGCGGCTAAACCGCGAAGACGCTAAGGCGCGAAGGGTACGCTTTGTACTTCTTCGCGCCTTAGTATCTGTTCAGTTAAGTGCAATTCTTAACTTCTGACTCTTCGTTAGAACAGCATCTCCTGGGGAGGTGTCTTCCCTTGAGCGCGGAGGTATTGCGTGGCCTGGCCGCGATGGTGCGTCTGGTGTTCGAAGGCCTTGTTGAAGTAACCTTCTTTGGTCATCGACACTTTGAAGCCCGGGAAGAGTTCGACGGATACAGTGTCCATGAGTTGGGTATCGTTCATCGTCTTCAGCGCGCCGATCACATAGTCGTAGCTGGCATTCACGGCAGCAGAAACAGCTTCCTTTGTAACATACTCCGGCTTGCCGTCGAGGGAGCCAAAGCCGATATCACTAGGCGCGCCCGCACCCGGTTTCACCAGGCCGTAATTGGCTTCCGCCAGGTGAAGGAGTTGCCCGCCAAAGGTGCGGGGGGTCTTGTCGGAGAGTTTGAATGTGATGGTCTTGTCATCCGCGGAGTCAAGGTAGGCCTGGGTGAACTTCTTCGCCCGCTCCCAGTCAGCAACCATCGCGTTGACGCGCGTGGTTGATGGCACCACTTCCTGCTTCGCCGGCTGACTGCAGCCGCCCAGGAAAAGGGCTGCGCCCAGGGCCAATGAGGAGAGGATTGTTTTTTTCGTACGCATAAGGGTTTTTTAGTTTGGTTGAGGATACTAGTTACAAGATTGTTTTGAGATTTGTTGGCCTTTAGCTTTTAGCTGTTAGCCGTTAGCTGTTGGCCTTTAGCTATTAGAAGCGTCGGTCTATTACGCCGGCTTCACGCGCAAACGCCAATAATAGTAAAGAAACAATGTGGTGAATACGGTGTGGATGACTACCGGCGGAACGAGCATGGGCGGGTACATGGCTCCGTTGACGAACTGGGCCGCCAGTTGGAAGAAGTGGTAAAACAACAGAATGTTCACTACGGTTTGCTCCGTTTCCCGCGAACGGCCGGCGCCCACCGCGGTCAGGCTGATAAAGGCCACCGCGAGGATGGCAAATGAAAAGGCGCGCGCGATGGACGCGGATAATCCCTCGGCTCCGGGGAAAAACTGGTCGGGGAAATTGAACATACCGATGGCAATGACCGTCTCCGCGACGGTATTGAGCCACAAAATCCATTTTGGTGTGGAGGTTGCTGTTGTCATGACGTTGGGTTTAGGTTTTGTAAGTGGTGAGAATCGGAACTTTATTTTAGCGTATGACGGTTGGGAAGACTATTCCCGGACAACCATTGGGGAGTTTATTTTAAATCCCCTACTGCTGGACAACCCATGAGGATTTCGACGTCTTTGTTCCCGCAGACCACTTTACTCCCAGTGCCTCCATGACCCTGCGTCACTATTCCTCGCCAACCACGATGGCTACATTCCCCTTCTTGTGACCCTTCTCGACGTAACCGTGTGCTTCGGCAATCTTCTCCAGGGGGTACGTCTTGTCCAGCACGGGCTTTAGCTTGCCGATTTCAACCAGCTTCTTCAGGAGTAAAATATCTTCTGCCGTGTGGCTGATGACGCCCATCAGGACTTTTTGAGTGCTGGTAAGGGAGGTCCAGATGCCGCGGAGCATCTGGGGAAGTTCGGCGGCGCTTAGGATCAGGACGCCATCTTTTTTCAGCAACCGGATGCACTGCGAGAACGGCAGCTTGTTCACGGTGTCGATGATGACGTCGTACGTCTCGCCGGATGTTGAAAAGTCAGTCTGGGTATAATCGATCACGTGGTCAGCACCGAGGGATTTTACCAGGTCGACATTCGTCGTGCTGCAGACGCCGGTGACGCTCGCCCCGAAATACTTCGCCAGCTGAACCGCCGCACTGCCCACGGCACCGGATGCGCCGTTGACAAGGACTTTTTGCCCAGGCTTGATGTTCGCCTTCTTGAGAAAATGCAAGGCGCTGGTTCCTCCAAACGGAATGACTGCCGCCTCGGAGTGGGTAAGCTGGGCAGGCTTCAAAGCCAGCGAACCGCTCTCGGGTACAACCAGGTATTCAGCATGCGCACCAAAGCGCATGTCGGTGTGACCAAAGACTTCGTCGCCGACGGCGAAGCGTTTGACATTCTTGCCAACGCGTTCGATGGTGCCGGAGAACACGGCGCCCAGGATGTGGATCCGCGGCTTGGTCAAGCCGAGCATCAGCCGCACGCCAAACGGGTCGGCTTTGCGGAGCCGCCAGTCGCCGGAGTTAACGGCGGTGGCCTTGACCCGCAGGAGAACATCGTTGTCCCCGGGCTCGGGTGTGGGTACGTCGGTGAGGTGGACAACTTCAGGGGGTCCGTAGTGGAAGTAGGTGGCTGCTTTCATGGGGGAGTTAGTTTCGAGTTGCGAGTTTCGAGTTCCGAGTTCAACAGTTCAACAGCCTGCCCGCCAAATGCACTACTCTAACTATGCTTCGCTCTTGGCAGGCGGGTTCAAGGTTCAACAGTTCAAGGTTCATTGACTTAATTCCCCTTTAGGGGAGTAAGGGGTGTGGGAGTTAGTTCAAAGTTCAATAGTTCAAGGTTCAAGGTTCAAGGTTCAACAGTTCAAAGTTCATTGACTTCAATTCCCCTTTAGGGGAGTAAGGGGTGTGGGAGTTAGTTCAAAGTTCAATGGTTCAAAGTTCAAAGTTCGATTACTTTCATTCCCCTTTAGGGGAGTAAGGGGTGGGGGAGTTAGTTTCGAGTTGCGAGTTTCGAGTTCCGAGTTTTGAGTTGGGAGTTTCGAGTTGGGAGTTCAAGTTAATGATGATGATGTTGGTGTGGGGCGCCGGTGGGTGGGCTGCCGGGTTCGCGCACCTCAAAGTGCCCCATCATGCCTGCTTCGTGGTGTTCGAGGATGTGGCAGTGGTACATCCAGCGGCCGAGGCGGTTGTCGGGAAGCCAGGCAATCTTGACGCGACTGGTGGGCGGCAGATTGACGGTGTCTTTCCACGAGAGGTAGGCCGGCGCTTCGCCGTTTACTTCCAGCACCTGGAAGAAAAATCCATGGAGGTGAAACGGGTGATCCATGCGGCTGGAGTTGTGCACTTCCCACACCTGGAGTTCACCGGGTGCCACGGGTGCATCTTCGTCGTGCGTGCGGCCGTTCACGTTGAAGTCGATCCCGTGCTTCAGGCTCGGGCCTACCGAAAACCGCACCTTGCGGTTGACCTTCGCATCAGCCGATGCCAACGGCTCAATGGTGCGCATCGTTTCGGGCATGGCAAATCTCGAAGGCTTGGCGGATGTCACGCGGATGGTGGCGTAGGTATCGCGGCCGGTCTTCACCATCGTCATGCGGTCGTGCGGCAGCGCCTCCATCAGGAGGGTCTCTCCTTCGTTGAAGGGGCCCACCAAAATATCGACACGCTCGCCGGGAACAATCATCAACTCCGTCATCTCGACCGGGCGTTCGATCAATCCGCCGTCGGTGGCAATTAATTTGAACGTCTTTCCGCCCAGGAAGAGCCGGAAGTACCTGGCGCTGGAGGCGTTGACAAACCGCCACCGCTCCACCTGCCCCGCGCACATTTCGATGACACCACCTTCCCGTCCGTTGATGAGGTGGGTCTTCCCTTGCCGACCGTCATGGCGTTCGATCCAACGGGAAAGAAAGTTTCCTTTCGTGAACTCGTTGTTGGCGTCGAGTTTCATATCGTCAATGAGCAGCACGCGCTCGGCGTCGACCTCAAGCCCTGTTTCTTCTTCCACAACAAGGGCTCCGTACATGCCCCGCTCCATCTGGTAGGTTTCATTCTGGTGGGAATGGTACCAGAAGGTGCCGGCGTCGGGAACGACGAACTGGTAAGTGAACTCCTCTCCGGGCTGGATGGGCCGTTGCACGTCGTCGGTGCCGTCCATGGCCGACGGCAGGCGGATGCCGTGCCAGTGCACCACGGTAGCTTCGTTCAATTCATTCTTCACCGTCACCCGCACGGTATCTCCTTTCGACGCCGTCAGTGTCGGTCCGGGCACGGAGCCGTTGAACCCCATCGCCCGGATGCGCTTGCCGTCGGAGATTTCCCACGAAAACTCAGCGGCGGTTAGTTGATAGTTGTGTGTCATTGGTTTGGTGTTTCTTGTTGAGCAAAGGTGTGCCGGACCGCGGCGCGGTCATAGGACGAGAAGGCGTCACCGACGGACAGTCTTGGGGATTTGATCCGCCCGTTTACTCAGCCAGGCATACTGAATCCACAGGTACAGCCCGGGCAGGGAGGCAGGGGGACAGGGAGGCAGGGGGACAGGGAGGCAGGGGGGGCAGGGAGGCAGGGGGCAGGTGGCAGGTGGCAGGGAACAGGGAGGCAGGCAGACTGACGGGGTCAGGTCATTCGGATTGCGAACCACCGATTTACCGACCCACCGATTTACCGATCCACCGATCATCCGCCAGTGCTTCGCCTTCGGCTCAGCGGCGGGCAGGCCGATCCACGTCAAGGATACTTCTTTAAAAATCCACCATGTAACTGATCACCGGGATAATGCTCGTGTTGAACTGGTAGGCGACATTCCCCGTCCATCGGTCGAAGTACGGGCGCTGGGGGTTAGTGTGGTTGGTGAGGTTTTGAATATCGAGGGAAAGCCGCCACGAAGAGTGGGCCTTGTTCTTGCGGAGCGCGATGCGGGTGTCCACGCGGAAGTAGTCGCTGACGCGTTGCGTGTAGGCCTGGTCGTAGACATACACGGGGCGACCGGTGTCGCGCGAGGCCTGCGTGTCGTACGGGGTGTACCGCTGGCCGCCGCTGTAGAGCACCTTGCCGCCCACCTCCAGCCGCTTGCCGTTGCCCAGCTCCCACTCTTTGCCGAACGTCAGCGCCGTGTTGAAACCGGAGTTGTACTTCGTGTTGTAATCCACCGCCGGGCCGCCGTTGTTCATCCGGTACTTCGAGTCGTACACCGAGCCGCTCAGCAAAAAGAAGATCCCGCTGGCGAACGCTTTCTCCACGGTCACCTCCACGCCGGTGTTGTAGCCGGTGCCGGCGTTTGAAAGACTGTCGGCGAAGAAGTTGCGGTCCTGGTTGATGAGCGAATACGTGCTCCAGGGGTGGATGCTGACGGGGACGTCGAACAAATACTGGTAGTACGGCTCGATCTTGACACGCACGTTGCCCGCGAACGGCCTCGCCACACTCAATGCGAAATGATGGGCACGCCACAGCTTCAGGCTGCGGTTGGGTTTTCCGGCGATGGCGCCGGTCAGCGAATCTGTCGTCACTGCCTCGTAGGTTTGGAAAGGAAGGATTTGGCTGTGCATCCCGTATGCGAGGGTGAGGGTGGTCTTGTTCAGTTTGAATTCTGCTCCCGCCCGGGGCTCGAGGATGAAGCTGCGGGTGTAATCGAAGTACATGCCATTGAGTCCGCCCTGCAGCGTGACTGAAGGACTTACTTGCGCCCGCACCACCATGTAAGGCTGGAGGAGCACGCTGTTGCCGCGGCCGTCCAGCTGCACGCGGAGCTTGTTGATCACCTTGTCGTAATCATCCCGGTACACATCGTAGAAAAGATAGCTGGCCTGGAACCCGGCTTTCAGCGCGCCGCCGTTGCCGATGCTGCGGTTGTACGACCACGCCGTATTGACGCGGCCGTTGAGGTAATGCTCATTCCTCACGCGGGCCTGTTGAAACGAGTAGTTGACGGTGTCGTCGTGCTCATCGATTTGGTTAGCGCCCGCACTCACGACACCATATATATAGGCATTGTCGCCGAGGAGGTGCGTCAGCGTCACGCCCGTCACGCCGAGTTTGGTGTTGAACACATAGGGGCTCACTTCGTTGAAACTGTCCCATTTCGATGTGTCACTCTCATACGTCTTCACTTCCCCGCTGGTGCCGCCAAAACCGAAGACCGTGAGGGAGGTCCGTTTGCTGAGAGGAAAATTCAGGTTGAAGCTAAGGTCCTGGAACGTGTCGCTCGTGAGCGGGTTCACCACGTTCACGCCCATGGCGCTGAGAATGCCCAGCGTGGAGTAGCGGTAGTTGAAGAGATATGACGAAGACTTCTTCTTCCGCGACAGCGGGCCTTCAGAGGCGAAGTCCAACCCGATCAAACCCGCCTGCAGTCGGAACTCGCGCTCGTCGCGGTTGCCTTTGCGGAAGCGAAGGTCCATCACACCCGCCAGCGCGTTGCCGTACTCGGGCGGAAAGGCGCCCGTGAAGAAGTCGGAGGCGCCGAGGACATAGATGCTCAGCGCACTGATGCCGCCGCCGCTGCCGCCCGCTTCCGCGAAGTGGTTGGGGTTGGGAATCTCCACACCTTCCAGTCGCCAGCTGAGGCCGATGGGTGAGTTGGCGCGCACGACGATCGTGTTCTCGTTGTCTTGTGTCGACATCTGCGTCCCCGGCAAACTCAGCGCCATCCGGCCCGGGTCGTTGATGCTGCCGGCGTAGCGTTGCGTTTCTTCCGCGGTGAACGACCGCGCGCTGGTGAGCCGGTATTCATTGGCGGCCTCTCCCGCCGACGTGGCCATCACGACGATCGAATCACCCATCATCGTGGATTCCTCCAGCTCGATCGTTATGCCCAGTTGCTTCGCCGACGTTACTTCGAGGTACCCGGAGATCCAGGGCAGGTATCCCTGGAACGTGCACTGCACATGGTGACGTCCCACCGGCACCCGTTCCAGGCTGAAGCGCCCGTCCACATCGCTTGCCGTGCCCAGGACGTCCGTGCCCACGTGGATAAAAACATTCGCCCCTGGCAACGGCTGGTGGCTGGCTTTATCTACCACCACCCCCGTAATCCGCTGCACCGGGACACCCTGGCCATAAACCGTTGCAGCGAGCAGGCCCGAAAAAACGCATGACATCAACACGTACCGCATGCAGAAAGATAATGTGCCCCCTCCCGCCCCATAGTATGGATTTTCGCAAATCCCCGGGATGATTTTACGGATGAGCCGTTTTGCAGGGAGGCAGGGAGCAGGGAGGCAGGGGGCAGGGAGACAGGGAGGCAGGGAGGCAGGGAGACAGGGAGACAGGGGGGCAAGCAGACTGACGGGTCAGGTCATTCGGATTGCGAACCACCGATTTACCGACCCACCGATTACCGATAACTGATACTGTTTACTGTTCACTGTTTACTGTTTACCGTTCACTACCCCCACCATCACCCACCCCTCAAAAAAACCCATCCCCCACTTATGGAATCCCCTCCCCCCACGCATCCTACTGTCAAAACACCAATCTTATGAAAACAACAAGATCAACCGGGTTTCGGATGTTGAGTGTGGCATTGGTTATGCTGGGCGTAACCTTGCTATCGGGCTTCCGGTCCATTCACTCCGACGAGCGCAGCAGCAAAGACCAGCAGATCATGCTCGCCCTGCTGCTCGACACCAGCAACAGCATGGACGGGCTTATCGACCAGGCGAAGTCACAATTGTGGAAGATCGTCAACGAGCTGGCGGCCGCCAAGTGCGGCGACGGATCGCGGCCGCGCATCAAGATCGCGCTGTATGAGTACGGCAACGACGGCCTGCCGGACTCGGAAGGCTATATCCGCCAGGTAAGCGGCCTCACCGACGACCTGGATCTGATTTCCGAGAAACTCTTTGCCCTCACTACCAACGGCGGCAGCGAGTTCTGCGGACATGTGATCCGCACGTCGCTTAACCAGCTGGCATGGTCGACATCGGATGCCGACCTCAAGATGATCTTCATCGCGGGCAACGAGCCGTTCACCCAGGGCAGCGTCTCTTACCGCCTGGCTTGTTCGGCGGCGAAGGAAAAAGGCGTGGTGGTGAACACCATTTACTGCGGCGACTTCGATGAAGGCATCCGCACCAACTGGAAGAGCGGCGCGGACCTGACCGGCGGCAGCTACATGAGCATCGAGCAGGATCGCAAGACGGTGTACATCGCCACGCCCTACGACAAACAAATCGACGCCTGCAATGAGCGCCTCAACAAGACGTACATCTACTACGGTGCCTCCGGCGAGCAGAAGAAGAAAGCCCAGGCTGCGCAAGACCGCAACGCCGAGAGCTACGGCATGTCGAACAAAGTAGAGCGCGCCGTCTCCAAGAGTTCACACGCCTACACCAACTCGTCGTGGGATTTGGTGGACGCCGCCAAAGAAGATGAAAGCGTGATCGCCTCCGCTCCCGCCGCCCAACTCCCCAAGGAGATGCAGGGCATGTCGGCCGCACAACGCAAGGCCTATGTGGATCAGAAAGCCGGCGAGCGCAAGAAGATCCAGGACGAAATCCAGGAGCTGAACAAAAGCCGCCAGGCCTATATCGCCACCCACACCCCGAAGACCGACGACGCCATGCTCGACGCAGCGATGATCAACGCGATCAGGGGGAAGGCGAAGGAGAAGAACCTAGAGTGGGAGAAGTAGTCTCGGGTTCAACAGTTCAACGGTTCAACAGTTCAAAGTTCAAAGTTCAAGGTTATACAGTTCGATTGCCTTCATTCCCCTTTAGGGGAGTAAGGGGTGTGGGAGAAGTAGTTTCGAGCCTGCCCGCCAAATGCGCTGCGCTTGAATAGGCTTCGCGTTTGGCAGGCGGGTTTCGAGTTCCGAGTTTCGAGTTCCGAGTTTCGAGTTCCGAGTTCCGTGCCTTGATTCCCCTTTAGGGGAGTAAGGGGTGTGGGAAGAAGTTCAAGGTTCAAAGTTCAAGGTTCAAGGTAATACAGTTCGATTGCCTTCATTCCCCTTTAGGGGAGTAAGGGGTGTGGGAGAAGTAGTTTCGAGCCTGCCCGCCAAATGCGCTGCGCTTGAATAGGCTTCGCGTTTGGCTGGCGGGTTTCGAGTTTCGAGTTCCAAAGGTTCCAGAGGTTCCAAAGGTTCAAGAGGTTCCAGTTGGGTTGGCGCGAGGCGCGAGGGTGCATTCCTTCGCGCCCCTGCCCGTCCGTACTCCGTCTCGGAGGCAGGCGGGTTTGCGGTTTATTACGTGCTCCATCCGCCAAATACCAATTTTCCAATTTGGAGGGAATTCCCTACTTTATCCCTCCACTTCCCAACACCCCCATGGCATCTATCCTTCCTGGCTACGAGTATGACATTTTTATCAGCTACCGGCGCCGGCCCGGAAAAAACGCGGGGGTGCGGTGGGGCCTGCGGGCAGGCATGTTTTTTCCTTGAATTTTTGGTTCGTCACCCTGAGCGAAGCCGAATGGGTGGATCAAGCCAAAAAAGAACAAGCACAAACTAAACTATGAAATGCTCTCGTTAGGCAGCACACGTGATGTTCCCTGGACGGGGAGAGTTTAACCGCAAAATGGTTAGACTAGCGTGCGCTACGCAATACAACGACGCGGTCGGCATCGACGCTGGTTTCCAGCAGGCGCTCGCATTGTATGAGGTCGCCGGGATTGATCTTGTTATAGTCGGCCTCGCGGAGGTAACAGACGTGCCGGCCTCCGCTGAGGGTGACCTGGTAGTACACCTGGGTGAACGCGCTTCCGGTTTTCCGTTTTCCGGTGACCACGCCGCTGACGAAGAACTTCTCGGGTCGCTCCACGGACTGCTTCGTGTCTTTCAGGTAATACGCGGCGAAGCCCAACATGATGACGGATGATGCAGCAAGGCCGATGCCCACGGCCAGGACCCCGGTGGTCCAGACGAAGACCCCACCTGCCAGTCCGCTGGTACCCAGCAGGGCCATCATGGGCACCATGACTCGGCGCGTGAGGCGACGGTTGCGCTCCATGGCGACCAGCTCGTCCTCCGACATGGGAAGCCGACCTTCTTCATAGTGAATTTCCTGCTCCGCGTTGAATTCCTGCATGAAGAATGAAGATACGAAAATCAACCGAGGCGCGAAGGCAGCCTGCCCGCCAATTGAGCAGCTTTAGTTTAGTGCGGATGTGGCAGGCGGGTTCAAGGTTCAAAGTTCAAGGTTCAAAGTTCAAGGTTCAAGGTTCAAGGTTCAATGTTCCGAGCCTGCCCGCCAATGCACTGCTCTTGAATAGGCTTCGCTCTTGGCAGGCGGGCCTGCCCGCCAATGCACTGCTCTTGAATAGGCTTCGAACTTGGCAGGCGGGCCTGCCCGCCAAATGCACTGCTCTTGAATAGGCTTCGAACTTGGCAGGCGGGTTTAACAGTTTACGGTTCACTGTTCACGGTTTACAGTTCACAATTAACTCGCACCCCGCGCCCCTTGCCCCTAAAGGGGGACAACTCTATTTGTGAATTGTCAGGGGAGGAATGTTGAATATTAAATATTAAATGATGAAGGCTGGGGTAATACTTTTGCGGGCAGGCCGTGACTGTTTACTGTTTACCGTTTACTGTTTACTGTTCCCGGTGAACCGCGAAAGTAAATTGACTCGCACCCCCCCGGCCCCGGCCCCCCACTCGGTGCCTTCCCTTTGAGAACCTCAGGGCTGGCGAGAGCCTCAGGCACCGAGATTACGATTCATCCTTCGCGCCTTAGCGTCCCTGCCCGTCCGTACTCCGTCTCGGAGGCAGGCAGGTTCGCGGTTTATACCCGTGCACTCACCTATCTTGCACCGTGAACGATCTCGCCACCGTCAACGATCACCTCAGCCACCAGGAACTGTTCGACGCTTTCAAGGTGCAGCTAGGCCGCGACTTTCAGCAGAGCAACTTCCCCTCCGACTTCGTCACGGCGCTGGAGCCGAACTACGCCCAGATCCAGGAGACGATCATCCGCCAATTGCAACGCGCCCAAAAGCACGCAGACTCGGACCTGATGCAGCTGCTCTATCGGGTGGACATCAGTGAAGCGCAGCTGAAGAAATACCTGAAAGAATCCATTCACGATAATCAACTGGCGACGATTGCTGAACTGATCATCAAGCGGGTGTTGCAGAAGGTGGTGATCAGGAAGTACTATAAATAGGTTCAAAGTTCAAGGTTCAAGGTTCAAAGTTTCGAGTTTCGAGTTTCGAGTTCCGAGTTCCGAGGAGTCCCCTCGATTCCCCTTTAGGGGAGTAAGGGGTGGGGGAAGAAGTTCAAAGTTCGGAGTTCCGAGTTTCGAGTTCCGAGTTTCGAGTTTCGAGGATGCAGTTCGCTGTTCAACGGTTCAACGGTTCAACGGTTCAACAGTTCAACGGTTCACCCGCCGCACCTTCGCCTTCAGCTTGGTGGCGGGCAGGCAGTTCACGGTTCACCCCGACTTCGCTAAAAGCTACGTCGGGGCAAGCGGCCCCTGCCCTCGAATCCGGGTCTAAAAAAGGCCTGGCCGGGGTATTTGGTGTTATTGCCTGCAATCCGTTAATATTGCACTCCTTTTCAACCAGAAAAGGGCGGGAAACCGCGGAAACTCCTCCTTAGCTCAGCTGGTTAGAGCATCTGACTGTTAATCAGAGGGTCCTTGGTTCAAGTCCAAGAGGAGGAGCTTAAAATCGGGCAGTTACAATCGTAACTGCCTTTTTCTTTTCCGATCTTGGGCAATACAAGCATGTCAACCCCCATTCTCGCCACCCGATCACATAAGAGCGTTGGACTTGCCCTGATCCTTGCATTTTTCTTTGGTCCTTTTGGGCTATTCTACGCCAGTCTTACGGGCGGACTCATCATGACATTGACTCCAATTCTTCTTTATGTATCGCTCTTGCTTGGCCTGCTTCAAGACAACCCCATACTCGCGGCGTTATCCCTCGGCATCTTGTTGATTTTCGCGCTTGCTTATTGGTTGATCATCCTGATCTGGGCGGTAGTCTCTGTTAAAAACTATAACGATGATGTTGATGCGGAGGCTGACAGGCAGTTTCAACTGTTTGCGGCAATGGCATCAAAAGAGCAGCCCAAGGTTATTGTAAACATCTCTCCAGGGACTGATGCCGGGCAGCCGGCCGTCACCACCTCAGACAAACCGTCCTTGCAGGAGTGGCTCAAGAGCAACCCCGGCAAATCTGTTAATGATTATTTCGCAAGATTCGGAAGGTAGGTATGTGGAAGGCTCCAGGGTCCTCTTCGATATATAGTGTGCTTTCGAGTTAATCTGGATGAATGTCGGGACAAACAGATAAACAGTTCACCGCCCACGGCCTGCCCGCCAATGGATCAGCACTGCATTCAGTGCGAGAATGGCAGGCGGGTTCACAGTTCACAGATGGTAAACATCGACCCATTGGCACATCGGCAAATTGGCTAACTGGCTAATCGGCTAATCAAGCACATCGGCACATTGACTGTCACGCCCAGCTGGTCAGTGGATTCCTCCCTCCTCACCTGTCTGAACTGTGATTTTCAACTGATTCTTTTGATTCCTCTGATGATGAATTGGCAAGTGTGTCCAGGCTTGTGCGGAGAGCAAGTCTATGAAATGCTGCCACGGCCAAATCAGGTGAATCAGTGAAATCATCAGAAAATCACAGTTCAGACAATTGCGCGGCTGGCAGGCGGGACCCATAGGCTTGGCAATTGGCTCCAATATGGCGCGCGTTTGTAACGCGTGCCGTGAGTCAACGCCATTTGAAAGAGTGGCGTTGGGAAACGGCGGGCACTAATTGAAACAGCTTGAGGCGCCCTGGGTGGTAGCCGATCAAAATGGAAGGGCTCAGTTAACAAGCGATGACTGCTTCATCTTAGAAAGGGGGTTGACACCAAGAATGCGACTAACCACGCGGTAACATACAGCGGCTATCGAATTTAAAGTTCGAGTATTCGTATCTTCGATTGACGTTCCGGCATGTCACGCGTTGCAAACGCGCGCCATAGGGACTAATCGGCACATCGGCTAATCGGCACATTGGCACATTGACCTGTCACGTCACAATCTGCACGTCAGTGAACATTGGCGCTTTGCTTCCGGTGATCCAGAATTCCAGTCCAGCCCAAGTGGAATGTCCTCCCCGGGGATTCCGAGCACGATAGGTGGCGGTGACCTGTCGGATCTCAATGAATTCGTTGACCTGCTGATGAGGATCGGTGATGATGAACGCCTTCTTGTGGATCAGCGAAATGGCGAGGTCGTTGAGGATGGTGAATTCGGCGAGGAAGCCTTCCGGCACGCTCACGGTATCCCCCTGCACAAGTTTGGACACTTCGCTTCCATGGCCTGCATCGCGGATTTCCCGGACAAGGCTGTCGTACGAAAAATAGCATCGATACCCGTTCACGACCCACATGGCCAATCGGACTTTCGGCAAGGCGGCTGCCAGTGCAAACTTGTCCCGGCTGTACGTGCTGACATTCCAATACTTTTCCGTTCGTTTCAGGATCGGCTTGCCGGATCGTTGGCTGAGAGGCCATTTTTCCGAATCGCGCGTCGCCTCCGCCATCCGCACATTCACGACGCCGCTCGCTCTTACACGCCGCACAACAGTAGTATAACCGAGGTAATAGAAGTTTGAGCACGGCGGAGTCGGCCCGGATCACCAACTGGTACGATCCGTCCATCGCCGTAATTGTCCCGGCGACTGTGCCTCTTACGACAATATTCACGCCTGCCATCGGCTGCCGGTCCACGGTTGTCACCTGCCCGGTAATAGTCAGTTGTGCCTGCGCACCAACAGGAAACAGAGCAATGGAAACGATGAGGCAGATAACCTGGGTAAGAGTCATAGATAAATATAAGCATTAGGAACGGGGGCCGGGGGCCAGGGGGTGCGAGTCAATTTACTTTCTCGGTTCACCGTGAACAGTGACGGACAAGTAACCGGTGATCGCCAGTAGATATACAGGCTCAGATAAACCAATCGCCGACTAGCCAATGCGAAGCCGAGCGCGCTGGCCCGGAAAAAACGCGGGCGTGCGGTGGCACAGCGCGGAGGAGCATGTTTTTTCCTTGATCTTTTTTGGTTCTTTTTTGGATCAAGCCAAAAAAGAACAAGCACAAACTAAACTATGAAATGCTCTCGTTGGGCAGCTCACACGTAATGTTCACCGAACGCGGCGGTAATTAATCACGAAGACGCGAAGAGGCCGGTGAGTCAGCGCAATCATCAGAAAATCACAGTTCAGACAATTGCGCGGCTGGAGGTACCCATTCGAAACAGTTTGTCTTCTAGTAGTGTATCTGCCGCTCCGCACAGATACGTTCAATCTGATCCATCATTGGACAAACGCCGATTAGCCGTTCGATCATATAGCTCTCAAGGGGTAAGATATTCGCGAGATTGATGAATGAATCGTTTCGGAGCCGCATGGCTCTCCCCTCTTTGGATGATGCCTTGATCATAAGGCCTGGCAGTTCGCCGGAACGATCCGTGCTGGTAATCTGAGCGACCTTAAAGAGAACTCCTGGCTGCATTACCAGTCCGGGGCGAACCGTGTATTTCGTATAGTCTTCCCGATACGGAAACTTGCATAGGATGACGTCTCCCGGCTGCAGGTACATGCTCGTACGTCCTATGGGATATCAACGATCGTAAACCTTCATCGACTGGTTCTCCCAGTCTCCCCGCCAAGGCAGCGTGGCTTCAAAAAGTTTTTCCGCCTGGTCTGGCGTCAGGGGCTTTTTGGATTCAGGGTGGATATGTGCCAGTAGTGCAACCTCCAGCTTACGAAGTATCGCGACGGACTTTCTGATCTCCTGGACCAACGGGAGAAAAACAAAAAACTCGCGGCCCGTGCGAACCGCCTTTTCGAGTGTTATTCTGATTTCCTCAATGGAAGCAAGTTCAAGCATGGCCTCCCGCTCGGGCAGGGATGCCACGACCCCGAGCCTTTTCATTACATCACGCTTAAGCCGTTTCCTGACCAGCAACAACGGGACGTAGAATGAAATGGTATATACCAGTCCCACGGTAATCAACAGCACCAGGCCAATCGACCAGGCAAACAGCAAGGGAAGCCGGGATATACCTTTGAACCAGTCAAAAACCTTGTAGACAAACGTGTAGGCCACCGTGTCGACGCGGTCAAAAACAGACTTTGATTCGTGGATGGAAATAGCAGTCATGGCAGTAAGTCGTTGCGCAAGTGCCCGGAAGGATGCCGTCGAGTTCCCAATTTACACAATACTCTTGAATTCAAACGCAGATCCGGGGTTGCAGGTTCAGTCACAAATGAAACAGGAGACCCTGAAGAGGGCAAGAAGTCAGAAAGATAATCAGGGAAATCAGCAGGCTGGTGGTTCGGTAATCGGGGGCCAGGGGCCGGGGACCGGGGGCCGGGGGGTGCAAGTAAATTTACTTTCGCGGTTCACCGTGAACGGTGAACAGTGACCGGTAAACAGTGAACAGTGAACCGTAAACAGTAAACGGTGAACAGTAAACAGTAAACGGTAAACTGTGAACAGTAAACCTGCGTATAATAAACGTGGAATAAAAGTGGTCGAGAGTAAAAAGTCACGGCCTGCCCCCAAAAGTATTACCTCAGCCTTCATCATTTAATATTTAATATTCAACATTCCTCCCCTGACAATTCACAAATAGAGTTGTCCCCCTTTAGGGGCAAGGGGTGCGGGGCGCGCGTCAATTGACCTGCGCACCTTACCGGACAGTGGGATTAAACCGCAAAATGTAAAATGATGAATATAAAATGTAAAAGTGGTTGCGATCAGTTTTCCATTTTGAGTTTTACATTCAATGTAAAATGTAAAAGTGGGGTGACCCACCCCGACTTCGCTAAAGCTACGTCGAGGCAAGCCGACCCACCGACTCACCGACCCACCCGATCACTGATCACTGATTACCGATCACCGTTTACTGTTTACTGTTCACAGTTTACCGTTCACGGTTCACCCCGACTTCGCTAAAGCTACGTCGGGGCAAGCTGTTCACCAACTTGCGCGTAACTCCCAACTTCACTACCTTCTCACTCCATGCTCCCCCACTCCCACCACACCCCCTCGCTTCGCCGCTCGATATACGCGGGCTTGCTCGCGCTGGTGATGGCTTTTCCTTGCGTGGCGCAGAAAGAGTACGGCCTGCATCATCTTCCCTCCGTCTGGGATTTTACCGAGGTTAGGTTTAAGTGGGACATGGCCGGGGAGGTGCAGGCGGCGCTGAACGAGGGACTCAATGATCTCCGCGACCAGAACCCGGTCGGGGCGTTAACGCAATTGACGACGGCGGCGCGATTGGATCCGAAGTTGTGGGTTGCGTTCTACTACCGGGCGATGGCTTTCAAGCAAATCGGAATGCTCTCGAATGCCAAAGCGGATTTGCTGGGAGCCTACCGGGTAAGACCCAACCTGTTTGAGATACCTCTCGAGCTGGCCAAAATTTCCATCCTGCTCAAGTCGTACGATGAAGCCGACCGATACATTCACGAGGCGCTCAAACTGAAAACCAGGGATCCGCTCGTCAATTATTTCTACGCCGTTCTCGACTACGAGCGAGGCTATCGGCTCGACGCATTGAAAGAATTTGCCAATTGCGGGAAGTTTGATCCCACCTTCCTTCACGGCCAGGTGCAGATCGCCCGGCACGAACTGGACAGAGGCTCCACGCGTGCCGACGGACTCGCGAAGATCCAGGAGGTGCTGCAAAAAGACTCCCTGCACGAGGAGGCGCGGTACATGCGGTTTCGCATTTGGTCGGAACAGGGAAAAACGAAAGAGGCCTACGCCGACATCGATTTCCTCGTACGCTATGCGCCGCTGAACCCCGAGTTCAGGCTGATTCGCGGAGGCCTGGCCATGCAGTTGGGCCTGGAGGACCAGGCGTACCTCGACGCGCGCAAGGCGTTGGAAGGCATACAACGGATGCTC
>JBGAPO010000013.1:0-127826 GCA_044221195.1 Cyclobacteriaceae bacterium | reverse complement strand
TTTTCGTGTAGCGGTCGAAGTGCTCTTATGGGCCTGCTTCGTACAGTTCCTGCTTCCCGTGCAAATGACTTTCGAAGGCCGGAACTTTGATATCCTTTCCGGAATTCTCGGGGTTCTGGTTGCTTACCTGGCTCCCAAGAACCGGACAGTCTTGTGGGTGTATAATATTGTCGGCCTGGGACTGCTCATCAACATTGTCGCCACCGCCATCCTTTCGCTGCCCACGCCGTTTCGTGTATTCATGAATGAGCCGGCCAACACCCTCGTTGCTTACGCTCCCTTCATTCTGCTTCCAGGCATGCTGGTTCCGCTGGCATACGGGTTACACTTCCTCTCGTTTCGGCAACTCAGCAGCGGCTCAACTTCGATTACCGGGACGACGAAATAACACTTTCGTGAATCACCTCACCCAGGTCGTTCACAAATTTCACGCGCATCTTCCGGTATTGGATCGTGACAACGAGGAAACCATTTTCTGAAGCGGAGAAAATCGTTTCCGGGAGCGTGCCCGTCGGACGGGTAGCCGCACCGGCACCGGAGATGAGTTGGTGGGTCGGCTTGTCGTTTGGCTTCAGGTGCTGAAGATCATGTTCGTGCCCGCTGATATAGACGTCGACGTGGTTTCGGGTAAAGACGGGCTCCAGCAGGGGCCGCACTGAGTTGAGTTCATTTCTTCGATAGCCGCCGGTATACATCGGATGATGGCCAATGACGATCTTCCATCCCGGGGTGTTGTCCCGTGTCACATCACTCAACCACCGAAGCTGCTGCGCCGTATCCTGGGCCATCAATTCATCCTTGAACGGACTCGAGACATAGTAGTCGCTGACCAGCGGACTTGTGTCCAACACAGCGAATTGAATTCCCTCACCGTTGTCGAGTGATTCCGCAAAGGAATAATAGCGCGATGGAAGTCGCCACCGCGGACTTGTTGCCGAGTAGTCAATTTCAGCCTTTGGATTGCCCTGGTAATCGTGGTTGCCCAGGGAAACGATCCATGGGACATTCGCCATGTGCTCACCGTTGTAAACATTTTCAAATGATTCCGACCAGTGCGAATCATCGGTGTCGGCCACACCGTCGTAATAGAAATTGTCACCGGTTGAGATAATGTACTTGGGAGACTCAATCGCCGCCCAGGCATCCATCTGTTTCGCCACTGCCATCTGCTCCGCGCTTCCGCGCTGCCCCCAGTCGCCAATGACGAAGAAGACAAACGGTTTCTCATTTCCCAGCTTGTCATCGCACGACAAGAGGAAACATGAGATCAGAACAGCGAGGACTCTTCGATTCATCTTACTTGTCCCAAAGGTAAGCGGCGATGATTGTTTTTCAGGCGAAATTAATCCGCTACCTTAACAGCATCAGTTTACCTGCTTATGCGCAAAACCATTTTCATTACGGCCATCCTTTTGACGAGTGCCTGTGCGTACGGGCAAAAGAAACCGCAGGATGGTCTCGACAAGAAGATCAAGGAATTTGATGCGTACGCCCAGGCGGCGCTCAAACAGTGGGAAGTGCCCGGCGCGGGTGTGGCCGTCATCAAGGACGGCAAGGTAATTTACCTCAAAGCTTTCGGCACCCGCGACCTGAATTCCGGCGCGCCGGCCACCACAGAAACACTCTTTTCGATTGGATCAACCACCAAAGCCATGACCGCAGTATGCCTCGGCATGTTGGTGGATGAAGGCAAGCTGGGATGGGATGACCCCGTGGTAAAGTATCTCCCTGAGTTTCAACTTTACGACCCTTTTGTCACCCGGGAGCTTAAGGTGCGCGACCTGCTGCTTCATAACAGCGGCGTCGGGAACACCGACTTCCTCTGGTCGTCGATGAATATCCCGGAAGATGAAATCCTCCGCCGTATGCGGATGGTGAAACCCTCGTACTCGTTCCGGGGAGGATTCATCTATCAAAATGTCTTCTACATCGCCGCCGGCAAAGTCATTCAGAAAGTAAGCGGACAAACCTGGCACGAATTCATCCAGGCGAGAATCTTCAACCCGCTGGGCATGAAGCGCACCGCCACCCGGCTGAAGAACATCAAGGACGACAATTACACCAAGCCTCATTACAAGGTCAACGGCAAAATCCAGGTGATCGGCTATACCAACGACGATGAGGTGGGACCTGCCGGTTCAGTGTGGTCATCCATCGAAGACATGAGTAAGTGGACGCTCTGCATGTTGGACAGTTCGAAGTACTCCGGCGGTCGATTGCTTAAGCCGGCTACCTGGGCCGAGATGTTTAAAGTCCATACCCTCGTGACGCCAAGCCAATTCTATCCCACACAACGCCTCACCAAGCCCAACTGGATGACCTACGGACTGGGCTGGTTCCAGCACGACTACCAGGGACACAAGATCAATTTCCATACGGGCAGCCTGTCTGGTTTGATCGCCTTGCACGCGCAGCTGCCGGATTATGGAGTAGCATACTACTTCCTGGGAAACTATGACCACGCCGAAGTGCGTCATGCTTTAATGTACAAGACGTTCGATCATTTTGCGTTGGGCGGCACTCGCGACTGGAGCACCGAATTTCTTGCGCTTTACAAAGACGCGAATACGAAACAAGACCAGGAAGTGGCCCGGCTCGAAGGACTTCGTGTCAAGGACACCAAACCGTCCTTACCCCTTTCAGGCTATGCCGGAAAATATGAGGATCCGCTTTATGGACAGGTGGAAGTTGCGGCAACAGCCACCGGCTTAAAAATTGTTCTAAACGGTATTGAAACGGCTACCCTCGAACACTGGAACTTCGACAGTTTCTACGGTCCGTGGGAAAAGGCATGGTACGGCAAAGCGCTGGCGCAGTTCACCCTGTCTCCTTTCGGAAAAGTGGACAAACTGATATTCGAAGGAATGGAATTGAAAAAGGTGCCGTAGCCGGATCAGCCAATCTCAATCACGACGTCGTCACTCATCGGGTGACCCACACAAGTCAGGACATACCCCTCGGCACGCTCGCTGGCGCTGAGGCCTTCTTCTTCGTCCAACTTCACCGTACCGGAAACAGCTTTTCCCCGGCAGGCGGTACAGAGACCGCTCTGGCACGAGTACGGCAAATCGATTCCCTTATCCAGGGCGGTTTCGAGAATGGTACGGTTCGGCTGAACGACAAACTTGTGTTCCTGGCCATCGTAACGGATCGTTACCTCATGGGCCTTCTTTTCTGTCGGCGCGGCGGTTGCCGCCTCTTTCTTCTGTTCTTTATCGATCGTGGGCGTCACAAAACTCTCCTTAAAAATCTTCTCCTTCGGAATCTGTTGCTGCGCGAGCAGCGTTTCCACATTCTTCATCATCCCTTCCGGGCCGCACATGAGGTAGGTGGTCTTGTCGATGCCCCAGTTGGGAATCCGTTCAAACAACTTAGTGAGCATCTCATGGTTCAACAGACCGGAGTATCCCTGCCAGTTCATGGGTGCCTCGTCCAGCACGTGGATGATATGAAGTCTGCCCTCGTACTGCTCCTCTTTCTTCGATAGCTCCTCCTTAAAGATGACACTGTCCAGGTTTCGGTTGCAGTAGATCAGCGACACTACACTGTCAGGTTCCTGGCTCAGGGTGCTCTTGATGTGCGACATCATGGGCGTGATGCCGCTGCCGCCGGCGAACATGACCAGGTGCCGTTTGCGGTCTTTGCTGTACTCCGTGGTAAAGTGTCCCGCCGGCTCCATCACTTTGACGACGTCGCCTGGCTTGAGGTTATCGAGCAGGTGGTTGGAAAGGAGTCCGTCCTCAACCCGTTTTACCAAGACCACCAGGTCCTCGTCCACAAAGGGGGAAGAGCACAGCGAGTATGCCCTACGCACTTCCTTGCCCTGAACCGTTGTAATCAGGGAAAGGAACTGCCCTGATTTATAATTGATTTTGCGTCCCTCCGGCTGTGCGAAGGCTATCGAGATAGCATCCTTTGTTTCGCGAACGATCTGCTTGACGGTAAGATTGACGTAATGCTTTCCGTGGGCGTCATCAGCAGCTGGTTTAGGAGCTGGCTCGGATTTCTTGAAAAAACTGAAAGCCATCGGCGTGCTATTGAATAGAGCCGCAAAGCTACTGCCGGGCCGCCACAACCGCCAACTTCGGCCCTAAATATTCAGCCAATAGGTAAACTTAAACACCAGCGAGTGATCCTTGCTGGACAGGCTTCCGGGCAGGTAATTCTCGGTGTAGACGAGGAAGAAGTCACTGGCCGGCTTATACCTCCACTGAAGCCTGGCATTCAGGTTGACGTTATCCGCCCGCGTATTGTACTGGAAGAACGTGGTCAGAAATATTTTGTCCGTCAGCGTCAGATCGATGCGGGGACTGGCAATAAACTGTTTCTCGCTGCCGTAGTTGCCCGGCAACTTGACGTCATAGTAATCCACCCGCATGGAGATACTTCCGTAGGGCTGGTACCGGTAATTCACTTCCCCAAAGAGATACAAGGCCGTTCCGTTGTAAAACTGGCCCGGGGCGGTTCCGGCCGAATACTTGAATAGCTTGCGTTGGTCGGAACTGTAGGTGATCAGCACGTTGCTCCAGTCGTACTGTTCACCGGGCAGGAAATTGGTATACTTCTCCGGATCCAATGGATTGAACTCGTTGGTCAGCTCCTGGAATGTATGCGCGTACCGAACGGAGAAAGATGACGTATTCAAGAAGCTCACCGTTGCGCCGGCTCCCAAATTGCGATCCGTGACAACCCCGGTAGGAATCCTCGAAAGGCTAAAGTCGAGCTGGGGCGTGATCTTGACGATCTTCTTGCTTTGCGGGTAGATTGGCCGGCTGATGCTGGCCGCTGTATTGTTGACACCCGGGTAAACACCGCGGGAAGGAACAAATCCTGTTTCCGCGTTATAATTCTTTTGTAAAAAAGTCTGCATGAGGAAAAACTGCAGTGTTCGCTTGGTGTGCTGGACAAACCCACCCACGGTGACATTGTCCGAAGTCGCAAATTGATCAAAGGATTTGCTCAGGTAGCCGCTGGCGTACCAGCTGTTGTCGGGGCTCAGCAGATCCAGGTCGATCGTCGCTGTCCGGTTGTAGGTGTTCAACACTTTCTGCGTCGCTGTCCCGTTGGTCTGTTCTTCCCACATGCTGGGATGGAAGTATTTGGATGAATCCGAGAGGTTGTCTCCCAGTGACAGCTTCTCCGCATAGGTAAGTTGGATGCTCGATTGCTTCCAGAAATTCCGTTGAATAGCCGCCGCGGTATATGACTGGGACGGTAAACCCATTCCCAGTGTCTCTTTGGTCTTCATGTACAGCAGGCTGGTGCGCCACTTTTGGGACAGCGAACCGCTGAGCCGCGCACCATACGAAATGGGCACTTTGCGCAGAAGCCCGGAAGTATCGCGGGCCAATCCCACGCGGCGGGAGAAGAAAGGACGTGCGTCCGGCCACCCGGCACGCTCATACAAGTCGCTGTTCTCGAGAAAGAACTGCCGACGTTCCGGAAACTGAAACTCGAAGCGCGTCATGTTGATCACCTGCCGGTCCACTTCCACCTGGGAGAAATCGGGGTTAACCGTCAAATCAAGATTCAAGGAAGGCGTTACGCCGATCTTGGCGTCCATACCCGCCTGCAGGTCTTTTTCATTTTTCTCCGGCGTCACCGTCCTGTCGGTCGACGTGCCACCTGCGGCATAGGGGATCAGGGAGATGTTCACCGGCTGTTTCGGCGGCGGCGTGTCCCACCTCAGTTTGCCGCTGTAAGCGAATGAATTCGGGATGAGCTGGATCGGGGTAGCAATCCAACTGCTCACCTCATTCCGCTTCAGGTCATAGCGCACAAAGGTGATGTTCCATGTATCGGCGCCGTTCTTGTAGCGGAAACTCTTGAAAGGAATGCGCATCTCTGCCGTCCACTTTCCTTCTGACTTGACGACCTTCGAGTACCACTTGTTGTCCCAGGAGCTGCTGTAGCTGCCGCTTTCCCTTCCACCGGCTGCAATCGTCCCCTCCAGTTGCACGCCTTCCGGCGTGATCGCGAAAAAGAAACCGTTGATGCCGTCATTGTACGGTCCGATCATCACCGAAACGTTGTCATTTCCTGAATAGTCAAAGTCGCGCCGCAGCGACTGAACGATGTTGGGGGCATCATTGTCGTAGCAAACGAACGACACATACAACGCATGCTCATCATAGATCAACCGGGCTTCGGTCTGGTAGGTAGCCCGTGAGGTGTCGATCGGGTAGTTGAGGAAGAAGTCGGTGGCAACGGAAGCCGCCTTCCATGAGGCTTCATCCAAATTTCCGTCCAGGATGATGGGATCGGTTGCCTTTTGGATGTCCAGTTCGGTGCCAGGCAAGTGCTTGACTTGAGCCTCCGCTCTCGGCATCAGAACACAGCAGGCGATAAGGAAGAGGAACAGGCGAATCGTCAGGGACATGAAAATAGAAGGCCGTGCAAAACTGGCGTAATGAACGGAAAAGCCAAAGAATGGTTAAAAACAATTATTTTAGCGGTCCAAACCCGCTGCGTGGAACTCAATCCCCTTACTGCAATATCCCCGATTGATGGACGCTACTTCCAGACAACGCAGGCGCTTGTCCCCTACTTTTCAGAACAAGCGCTGATCCGCTACCGGATTCGCGTCGAGATCGAGTACTTTATCGCCTTCTGTGAACTGCCGCTGCCGGAATTGAAGGATTTCCCAACCGAGAAGGTGGCTTCTCTGCGAAAGATTTATGAGACCTTTGATGCCAACGGCGCTGCCAGCGTTAAGGAAATAGAGAAAACGACCAACCACGACGTCAAGGCGGTCGAATACCATTTGAAGAAAGCCTTTGACAGCCTGGGGCTTTCGGCCTACAAGGAGTTTATCCATTTCGGACTAACATCCCAGGACATCAACAATACCGCGACTCCGCTGCTCATGCGCGAATTCCTGGAAAAGGAATACATACCTGCATTGAAGAAAGTGATGGAGCTGATACGGAAGCAGTCGGCGGCATGGAAGGACGTCCCGATGCTGGCCCGCACCCACGGCCAACCGGCCTCACCGACCCGACTGGGAAAAGAGATGGAGGTGTTCGCCGAACGCGTGAAACACCAACTCCGACTCTTGGAGGCCGTTCCTCATACGGCAAAATTCGGTGGGGCCACCGGAAACTTCAATGCACACCATGCCGCGTATCCTTCTGTGGACTGGATCGAGTTTGCCAACCGGTTCGTGACCATGCACCTGGGCCTTACCCGCAGCCATCCCACCACGCAGATCGAGCACTATGATCACCTCGCGGCGCAGTTCGACGCGCTCAAGCGCATCAACACCATCTTTATCGACTACTGCAGGGATATCTGGCAATACGTTTCACTGGGTTATTTCAAACAGCGTATCAAAGCCGGCGAAGTCGGCTCTTCTGCCATGCCGCACAAGGTTAACCCGATTGATTTCGAGAATGCCGAAGGGAACCTGGGCATCGCCAATGCGCTCTTCGAACACCTCGCCGCAAAACTTCCGATTTCCCGACTGCAGCGCGACCTGACCGATTCGACCGTTTTGAGAAATATCGGCGTACCGTTGGCGCACAGCTGGCTCGCGCTGACCAGTATGGAAAGAGGCATTGGCAAACTTGAGCTCAATGCCGAAGCCATCAACGCCGACTTGGAAGATAACTGGGCTGTCGTAGCTGAGGCCATTCAGACCATTCTCCGCAAAGAAGGATATCCAAACCCCTATGAAGCGCTGAAGGACCTAACCCGGACCCACGAGAAAATTACCCGTGAGAGCCTGGCGGCGTTCATTCACGGCTTGAAAATAAAGGAAGAAGTGAAGCGGCAGCTTCTGGCGATCACTCCCTTTAACTACACGGGTGTCTGAAAAACAGCGATGTCCTGCACCACCGGCACAGGACATCCGTCTGTCACTGAAAAGATTCCCTCCTACTGCACACCCGTCTTCTTCACGTTGATCTTTGCCAGTGTAGCATCTTTGCCGGCCTTACCGGAGCTGTAATCTTTCAACGCGCTGCTCTTGATCGACAATTCCAGCGATGCCGGGATCCCGCATTTGTCGCATTTTGTGAGCTTTACATTGAATACCAGCTGCTCGTCATCTTTCAGGCTGCGGAGCGTCCGGCCGTACTCCACGATATTTTCTTTCAGGTCGCTCTCGAATTTTGGATACATCTCTTTGACCTTTTTGTCGCGATCCTCCTGCGAAACATCGCGAAGGTTCAGCGTGGGCATACTGTAGCGGGCTTCATCCACCTCCATGCTTGAATAGACCTTCATGTAATACATGACGCCAAAATCCTTCAGGCGTTCGTACCGCACGTTGCCCTGCACATAATAGGTATTCGACAAATCTTCGCGATACAACCGGCCGAAGAGGCTTGACAACACTTCCAGGTCCGGGTCAAGCGCATCGGAAGTTTCCGCATTGACTACTTTCAGCCGGTTCATGAACTCGTTGCGGGAGATCTTGCCCTGTTTAAGCTGCTCGATGTCGGCGCGGCGTGCCTCCACCGACATCATCGGCCGGCGGGACTCGCTTCCGTTGATCCAAACCATGTCAAAGTCGGGCTCAAAATTATCCGAGCGGTTCGTGATGACAATTTTCTCCTCCGCTTTCAGGCCGCTGATCACATCGCCATAGTCAGCCAGGAAACTCTTGGCCACTTCCATGAAGCGCTCCCGGTTTTTGGTCGCCGTGCTGTCATCCGCAGCGCGGCCGGCTTTTGGCGCCCGGGCGGTTCCTTTTAGTCGTAGTTGATCTTTTTCGCGCTTTACCTGGCGATCCATTGATTCGTCGTCGTCCATGCGGGTGGTACTGTACGAATACGAGAACCCTCCGGGGCTGACTTCAATCATGTCGGGTTCGGGCACTCCGGCTATGGCGAAGGCTCCCATCCAGCCGCCCACGGGCATGCGGAAAGTAACCCCATAACCCGGCACATAGGTTCCTTTCACTTCGGTAGGAAAGAAACCCCGCCTGCCGGATTCCTGCCGAAGCAGCGTACCCAATATATTCTCCGCCACTTCAATATCCCGTGTCATCCGGGCATCATCGCCTTTTGATTGCGCACGAGCGACCGTGCAGGCCAGGGCCATCACCACAATTCCAACTACACTTACTGTCCGTTTCATATGCTTCTTTTGTTATCGTTTATTGAGCACTTCTGTCAGACCGGCCGGTATTGATCAGGCTGGTCAGTATCTGTTCTGTTTCTTTCTTGAATTGTTCCGTATTCTGCTGCAGGTTGGTCATGTTGGTCTGCACATACTGCAGGTCCTGCCGCCGTTGTTCCTGCAGGTATTTTGAAAAGTCGACGAGGAGTGTCTGCACATACTCCTTCTGTCCTTCTGAAGAGAGCTGGAGGTAATCCTTGATCAGCTTCAGATTGTCGGACTGAAGCTGACTGACGAAGTCACGTATCTTCTCCTGTTGCCCAAGCGAGACTTTGGTCACCAACTGGTCAATTCGCTCCGAGTTGGACAACACGTTCTTCCGGATATTGTCTTCCAGGTTCTTGCGGTCTTCCTCCCACGATGCCTTCATGGCCAGGTTGTTCTGCTGGAGCGACGCCTGGATCAGCGCCGCGACTTCGGCGTTACTGAGTGATTTTTCTACCGGCGCCGGCGTACCGAAACCGATGCGCATCTCGCCGCTGGAGAAGGTGGCGCTCAAGCCCAGCAACTTGGCAGCGACCAGTACCACGAGCAGTGATGCGGCGATTCCGAGACTCATCCGTACATAGCCTTCCTGCCAGAACGATCGGTGATGGTCACCGGCAATGACGGGGGGTGCAATGACTTCTTTATCGCCGAGATGGGACAACACCGTTCGCACCTGTCCCCACTCCTGCAGGCGTTTCCGTTCTTCCGGATGTTGCTGCAGCCAGGCTTCCACTTTCACCAATTCCTCCCCTTCCAACTCACCGTAGTGGTAGGCAACGAGGGTGGCTTCATCGGGTCTATCCTTCATAACCAATCGTTTCGGGTGTAATGTTCTTTTGCTCCAATATCCGTTTCAAGGCATCCAGTCCGTAGTACATTCTCGACTTCACGGTATTCTCCGAGATGTTCAGCGCTTCCGCGATCTCCCTGAATTTCAGTCCTTCATACTCTTTCATAATAACCACCTCGCGTTGTTCCTCACTCAACTGCAGGAGGCAACTGTTCAGCAGGTCGGCGAGCTCGGCCTGCCGCAATGAGCGTTCCGGGCTGTCGTGTCGGCTGCCGGCAATTTCCCACGCCTGGCTTTCTTCTTCTTCACCCGGGCGCAGGTCATGCAGCGAAACCGACTTACGACTCTTGCGCTTCCGCAGTTCCTCCCGACAACAGTTGACGGCAATCGTGTAGAGCCAGGGTCGGAACCTCGATGCATCCTGCAGGTACCCAATGTTCCGGTGCATCGAGATGAACGTCCGTTGGGCAACTTCCATGGCCAGGTCGTGGTCGAAGAAGAACTTGTACCCGAAATTGTAGATGCGCTTATACCAGGTCTGCATCAGCTTTCCCTGGGCGAGGCTATCCCCTTCACGCGCGCGCGCAATGAGGTCCTCGGTATGCATCATGGCCTTTTCAGGATAGGTCTTCGTCACGGTACGGTTATAATCGATTCCGACAACCTGCTTGTACGTCTTAGATGGCCCCGCGGCCCGAATAGTTTGACAAAGTTGTACTTTTTTGACACGGATAGCCGGTTTTACAGGTCGCCGCCAGGGTTATCTTTGCCGGCGTGAAACGCGTCATTTCCCTGCTGATCCGCTATGTGCCCCGTAAATACCTGCTCCGCCTGAGCGGAATCGGCCTTTCCGTTCTCGGGTTTTTCAATCGGGGCAACGACGTGGAGTGCCCTGTATGCGGTCATACCTACCGGAAATTTCTTCCCTACGGGCGAATCAACCCCCGGCAGAACGCGCTGTGTCCTTCCTGTCTTTCGCTGGAGCGTCACCGCCTGATCTGGCTTTACCTCCGCGAAAAAACTAACTTTTTCAAACAGCCTCTCGACGTACTTCACATTGCCCCCGAGCAATGCTTTATGAAAGCGTTTGAAAAGACCCATGGCGAACGGTATATCACCGGGGATATTGAATCTCCGTTGGCCAAAGTCAAAATGGACATCCACCACATGCCCTTCGGCGACCAGTCGTTTGATGTCGTTCTTTGCAACCACGTGCTGGAACACGTCGACAACGACATACAGGCATTGCGTGAGATCAGGCGGGTGCTGAGACCCGGTGGTTTTGCGATTCTCCAGGTACCGTTTTTTGCCCCGGTTCCCGAGGTAACACTAGAGGACACGAAGGTGAGCGACCCTCGGGAGCGCGAGCGGCTGTTCGGGCAGGATGACCATGTGCGCAAGTTCGGCAAAGACTATGCTGACCGGATCAACCGAAGCGGTTTGATGGCCCAGCCCGATGATTTTGCAAAGACCCTGGCCGGAGCAGGTCGTTACGGTATTGCTGCCGGGGAGTTAATTTACAAGGCGGTTCGTCCGGCATCCTGAAAAATTATCGTCGGACATTGTCCGGTTTGGGATCGGATGATCGTCATGGTTGAAAATATGTTTCACCAAACCCATTCATTCGTATGGAAAAGTTCATGCTCATCTTTCACGGCGGGAGCGACATTGCGCCCGAAATGCGGGCTCCGGAAGCCATGCAGGCCCACCTGCAGAAATGGTTCGTCTGGATAGAAAAACTGAAGAAGGAAGGACGCTATGTTTCCGGCGAACCGCTGGAGCCCAGCGGACGCTTTGTCTCCGGTCCCCGCAAGATCGTGACCGACGGACCCTTCGCAGAAAGCAAAGAGCTTGTCGGCGGCTTCTTTATCGTTGAAGCGAAGGATATCGACGACGCCGTAAAGCTTTGCGATGATTACCCTGATTTTATTTACAACGGCAAGGTGCAGGTGAGGCCCGTTCAGAAGATGTAGATGCAGAGCGAATCCGGGAAGTTCACCCATGCGTGAAACTGAACAGCCAGTCGAACGCCTGCTCGGCCATCTTTTCCGTCACGAATCGGGGAAGATGGCCGCCGTATTGACCAATCTGCTTGGCTCTTCACGCCTTGATGATGTCGAGGATGTCGTTCAGGACACATTGCTCAAGGCGTTGGAAGTGTGGAAGTTTAAGGGAGTACCGGAAAACCCCACGGCCTGGCTGTTCACCGTTGCGCGCCGCAAGGCCATCGACCTTTTGCGTCACGACCGCGTGCGCATCAACCGAATACCGCCCGAAACGAATGAGCCATCCTGGCCGGAAACTGAACACGCCATACAGGATGTGATGCTGCGGTTTATGTTCGCCTCCTGCCATCCCTCCATTCCACCCGAAAGCCAGATTGCTTTCACCCTGCGAACACTGGGCGGACTTTCGACGCAGGAGATCGCGGCCGCTTTTATGACGTCGGAAGAAACCATCGCCAAGCGGATTTACCGGGCAAAGGAAAAATTCCGACAGGAGCGAATCACCCTGGAACCTCCTCCGGCGGATGAACTGCCCGGCCGCCTCGATTTGGTGCTCAAGGTACTTTACCTGTTGTTCAACGAAGGTTACTACTCCGCCAACCCGGCACATGTCATGCGCGAAGATCTCTGCGCAGAAGCCATGCGCCTTACCCATCTTCTTGTTCTGCAGCCGCTGACGAACCAACCCCAGGTCAGGGCCTTGCTGGCGCTTATGTGCTTTCACGCGTCGCGGTTCCCGGCCCGGGCCGATGATCAGAACCAGATCGTCCTTTTGGAATTTCAGGACCGAAGCAAGTGGAGCCAGGATCTTATCCGGAGGGGACTAGTTTGGCTGGACAAAGCAGCCGAAGGCGAACGGCTTACCGAATACCACGTTGAGGCGGCCATCGCATCGGTGCATGCCGTCGCTCCTACCTTCGCCGAGACCGACTGGGCAGGCCTGCGCAAACTCTATGACCTCTTGTACGAAATCAAGCCAACGCCCGCAGCGGCACTCAGCCGCGCCATTGCGATTGGTTATGCGGAATCACCGGCGGCCGGAATAGAAGCCCTCAAGGCCATCGAGACACCTTCGTCAAATCAATATTACCACATGGCCCTCGGGGTATTTCTCTCTGACCTGGGGCTCAAAGCCGATGCTCAGATACAGTTCAGTACCGCGCTTCATCTGACTACTTCTTCAGCAGAGCGACAGTTGCTCCAGTTTAGACTTTCCAGTCTGAAGGTGGACAAATGAAAAACCCCGGCGTACCGGGGCGTTCCATTTGCAAGCAGAGTCTTTTTACTTTCCCAGTTTGTCCAGCACGTCCATTACTTCCTGCACGTGCTTGCGGCTGGTTTCAAGAAGAGCCTTCTCTTCAGAATTCAGTTCGAGTTCGATGATGCGCTCAATACCGTTTTTGCCAAGAACTACAGGGACCCCGAGGTAGCAATTCTTGATACCATACTCTCCGTCGAGCTGAATGCAAGCGGGCAGTACACGGTGTTGATCTTTTACAATCGCCTCCACCATTTGAGCAGCGGCCGATCCCGGTGCATACCAGGCGGACGTACCCATCAGTTTGACCAATTCACCGCCGCCTACTTTCGTGCGCTCGTTGATGGCATTGAGTTTGTCAGGAGCAATCAATTCCGTAACCGGAATGCCTGATACCGTCGTATAGCGAGGGAGCGGCACCATGGTGTCGCCGTGTCCGCCAAGGATCATGGCCTGGATATCTTTAGGGGAAACATTCAAGGCTTCGGCGAGGAAAGCGCGGTAGCGGGCGGTGTCCAGGATGCCGGCCATACCCATCACCCGTGTCCGGGGAAACTTTGACGTCAGGTGGGCCTGGTAGGTCATCACGTCCAGTGGATTGGAAACCACCACGATGATGGCGTTCGGTGAATTCTTGACAATGTTTTCCGTCACCGACTTGACAATACCGGCATTCGTACCGATCAAATCGTCGCGGCTCATGCCCGGCTTTCTCGGAAGCCCGGAAGTGATCACGACGACATCCGAGTCGGCTGTCTTCGTGTAGTCATTCGTTGAACCAACAGTCCGGCTGTCGTACAAGTCAATGGGCGCCTTCTGCCAGATATCGAGCGATTTGCCTTCGGCAATGCCTTCCTTGATATCGATGAGGACAATCTGGTTAGCTACTTCGCGATACGCGAGTACATCGGCACAGGTAGCACCAACATTTCCTGCACCAACAACAGTAATTTTCATGGGTATAAGATTAAGCGTTTTGAGAGGCCGCCAGCGCGTAGGGCTTGCTGACCGGGGCGCAAGATATCACCGCCGTCCAGAAAGAAAAATGACAAAAGTCGTTATTTATATGACTGGAGGCGCATCGTCAATACGGTACGGGTATCGGCAGTCACTTTGTAGCGCTCGTCCACCCGGAACCCAGCCAACCAAATGATATCGCTTCCGGATGTCACCACCGTGACGCGCTCCTTCTCCGTCAGCGGTATTTGTTCGTCGATAAGGAAGTCGCTGATTTTTTTGGTTTTGTTCATGCCGAGCGGCCTGAAACTGTCGCCCGCTTTCCATCGCCGCCAGAGCAGGGGAAATTTCACTTTTGCGCAGTCCACGGTGGCCAGCGACGGTTCGGTGGAAATGCGATTTACATTCTCCACATGGAAGTGCATCACCCAGGGGCCCAGCGCGGCCTTGTCCTGCCACTCCTCCACCAGGACATCCTGGTACTCCTCGGTGCTCCGTGGAGATATAATAATATGCTCGCGGTCGACAACCGCCGTATGGGACAAGGAAAAGAACCGGGCACCAACCTGGCCGGAAGCAGCAGATTCCACCAGTTGCTTGCAACGATCAAATTCAAACCCAATAGGTTTCAGCCACTCGTAACAAACAAAGGAAGCATGTTGGAGCAACAGCAACAGGCTCTTGTCGATGTATAAAATCTTGCCTTCCTGTCGCGTCATCGAATCTTTCAGCTGCTCGAGACTTCGACGCATCAGGCTTGCGGCTCCTTCCAGTTTTTCGAGCGTCTGCTGGAAGGTGGATTCCAGCGACGGGTTGATCTCCTTGAGCTTTGGCACGATTTCATGCCGAATAAAATTGCGCTGGTAGTGGGTAGCCAGGTTGCTGGAGTCCTCCCGCCATGCGATACCGGATTGCTTCGCAAAAGCGACAATCTCCTGGCGGCCTGCGAAGAGCAGCGGTCGGATGATGCGCTCATTCTTCCTGGGAATCCCCTTGAGTTGATCCAGCCCGGAACCATGTGACCAGCGCAGCAGGACTGTCTCCAGGTTATCGTTAAGATGGTGGGCGGTCGCCAGCCAATGATATCGTCCTTCTACCATCAGCTCGTCAAACCAGCGGTAGCGGAGTTCTCGGGCGGCCATCTGGAGAGATACGCCATGTCTTTCGGCATAGTTCTTGGTGTCAAAACGCCGACTGAAGAAGGGTATCCTGTGTTTTGCGCAAAACTCACTCACGAACATCTCCTCACCGTCGGACTCGGTTCCCCGAAGGCCGAAGTTGCCGTGCGCAACGCCGACCGTATAGCCAGCCTCCCGGAAGAGGTGCAGCATCACCATGGAGTCGACACCGCCGCTTACTGCCAGGAGGATACGATCCTCTGGCCCGGCCAGGTCGTGCAGGCGGATATAGTCTTTGAAGCGGGAAAGCACAGGTCAAAAGTATCAAAACTCCGCGGGTCTGCCGTCGTTTCATAACTTTGCCGCCTCGATGAGAATACTCGCCCTCTTTGTCCTGCTGATCACGCTTTCGCCCGCCTGCCTTGGCCAGCGCAAAGTCAAGCTGAAACAGGCGGAAACACTGCGGGGATCCATACAGGATGGGGTGCGCGCCGACTGGGTGATCGGCAACGTGATTTTTGTCCAGAATCAGACCACGATCTACTGCGACTCCGCCATTTTCAACAAACAAAAGAATGCCGTCGACGCCTATGGCCGGATCCGGATCACTGACGGCGACTCCGTGACCGTCACCGCATCCAGACTAACCTATGACGGCAATAAGAAGATAGCCTACCTCCGCCGCAGCGTAGTGTTTACCAAACTGGGGACTGCCACACTCCACACCGATTTTCTGGATTACGACCGGGCAAATAACAAGGCGCGGTACTTTAACAACGGCAAGCTGGTAGACAGCACCAATACGCTGACCAGTCAGAAAGGATATTATGACCTCAGCTCCAATCTGGCTTCGTTCAAGACCGATGTGGTCGCCGTGAACAAAGAGAATACACTGAAGTCAGACACACTGCAGTATCACTCGCGCACCAAGATCATCTATTTCAGGGCACACACCGAAGTGAAAGATACCGAAGGTCGCGTCGGTTATTATGAGCAAGGCTTTTACGACACGAAGTCGAAGGTATCTGATCTTGCCCGCGGCGACTTTGAGACACCGAAATACAAATTGAAAGGGTCCACCTTGTTCCTGGACGACGTGAAACAATTCTATCGGGCGGTGGGAAATGTGGTGATGACGTCAAAGGAAGAGAACATGCTCATTTATGGTGATGACGGTTATTACAACAAGAAAGACATGATTTCCAAAGTGCATGGCCATGCCTATGTTGCCCGCATCGGCGACGACCAGGACACGCTGTTCATCTCCGCCGACACCCTGGTATCCATCGATAGCAACGATCCCCGGAAGAAAAGGCTTCTCGCCTATCGAAACGTGCGCATCTTCAAAAGCGACTTGCAGGGGCGCGCCGACTCACTTGCCTATCAGGCCAGCGACTCCACCATGTATTTCTACGGCGACCCGGTGCTGTGGACAGAGGGGAACCAAATGACAGCCGATTCCATCAGCGTCCTGGTGCTGAAGAAAAAAATAAACCGCATCTACATGGTGTCGTCCGCCTTTGTTGCTTCTACCGATTCGCTCAAGAACTACAACCAGATCAAGGGCCGCAAGATGACAGCCTATTTTGACGACAAGAACATCCACCACGTCATTGTGGAGGGCAACGGCGAAAGCCTCTACTTTGCATTACAGGAGTTGGAAGAGAAGCTCAATGACTCCACCCAGGTTCATGCGAGCATTGTTACCGGCATGAACAAGATTATCTGCAGCAACATGCGGATCAACTTCCGTCTCGGGAAGATTCATAACATCAGTTTCTACGTGAAGCCGGATGCCTCCTTTATCCCGCCGCAGGAGCTGAAGCAGGAGGATACCGTCCTCCGCGGGTTCCGGTGGCGGGCGGCCGATCGCCCAACGCGGGGTACCGTGGTGAAGCGCGAGCCCTGACCAACGGGTTTTGCTTCAAAATATTGCTTTGCAGCACCTTTTTTTAGCCTTTGGGCCTTTGACATTGTTGAACTTTGGGCTATATTTTCACTTGACTAGGTGTGCTCATTATGATGCGCTGGCTAATCATTGCGATCTTGTCTCTGGCCAACCTGCCTTTGGCAGCCCAAGGGTTGGAGTGGATCGACCGTCAGGAGGCCTACCACACCCGAATTGGCCAGAATGCTCGCATCCCCATTCATATCCGCAACACGTCTGATCGCGCGCAATCCATTGTTGTACGGAAGGCGGCCGGGGATCTGAACCCCAATCAAAAAGGGTATTTCTGTGCCGGCACCGAGTGCTTTGATGGACTAAGTGAAATTTCGTTGCGTCTCGAGCCAGGCGAGACCTCTTCCAATGTATTCTTTGTTGTCGAACCGGGAATGACGGCCACGTCCAACTCCTTCCGGGTTGAAATTTTCCAGAAAGGAAGCCCTCAAATGGGCGTAGAGCACGCTTTTCTCCTGAACGTGGACGAAAAGGCCCCACGTTCCTTTGTGTACCAGACGCGGGATATTTCTGTCCATGACATCTATCCCAACCCGGTCACCGACCAGCACGCCTACATAGACTACCGCCTTTCCGATGAATCCGTGAAGGCCAAAGTAGTGATCCACAATATTCTGGGCAGCCCGGTAGCCGAATATGAAATGGTAGCGTCAGAATCGCGGGTCCATATCCTTTCCCAGGAGCTTTCTTCCGGGGTCTACTTCTATACGATCTATTTGGACAACGTCGGGATACTCACCCGAAAAATGGTGGTGAGGAAATAAACTCCGCCCTATTGCCGTTCCAGGTATGGATTTCGAATATCGGGGCTGAATCGTATATTTGCGCCCTTCTTTATGGGTAGAAACCTCCGTTTGTTCGTATGGGTGCTGGTGAGCGTGGTCGTATTGGCTTCGTGCAGCCGGTTTCGCAAGATCCAGAAGAGTGAAGACTGGCGGATCAAGTACGATGCCGGATTGAACTATTACGAGAAGAAAGACTACTACCATACAGCCATCCTCTTCGAAGAAATCCTGCCGATAGTCCGGGGTTTACCCGAAGGGGAGAAAGTGGAGTTTTACCTGGCCTATTGCCAGTATTACGAGAAACAATACCTCTTGGCCTCCAACCAATTCCGGACCTTCTACGAAACCTACGGGCGGAGCGGCAATGCCCAAGAAGCGTTCTTTATGTATGCCTATTCTCTCTATGTCTCTTCCCCTGCTCCCAACCTGGATCAGAGCGGCACGATGGAAGGCATGAATGCCATGCAGAACTTCATCAACCAGTTCCCTGACAGTGAATACCGCGACCGGGCGAGCGAAGTGATAAAGGTCAGCCAGGAGAAGTTGGAGAAGAAAGGGTATGAAAACGCTAAACAATACCTGAAGATCAGGAGCTACAAAGCGGCCGTCATCGCCTTCGATAACTTCCGCCGGAATTTCCCCGATTCAAAGTACCTCGAGGAATTGGCATTCCTGAAAGTGGAAGCCGAGTTCCGGTTGGCTCAACAGAGCCTGCCAAACCTTCAACTGGAGCGATTTACGCTCGTCGTTTCGTACTACCAGGAAGCTGTAGACATGTACCCGGAGAGCAAATTCCTGAAGGACGCTGAGAAACTTTACTCCGAAAGCCAGTCAAAGATCAACAAACTGAAAAACAATAATTCCTAAGCTCATGGCCATTCAACCCTCTATTATCACCCGCGACGTTGACAAGATCGCCGCACAAACCGGCAACGTGTACAAGTCGGTTGTGATCATTTCGAAGCGCGCTCGTCAAATCGCCATTAACATCAAGGAAGAGCTGAACAACAAACTCGCGGAGTTCGCCACGACGGTGGACAATCTCGAGGAAGTGTTTGAGAACCGCGAGCAGATCGAGATCTCCAAGTTCTATGAACGCCTGCCCAAGCCCACCACATCGGCATTGGAAGAGTTCATGGAAGGCAAGATCATGTATCGTCAGCGCACCGAAGAGCCGAAGCCCGAGGCTTAGTATGTATGCTCAAGGGCCGGAAGATTCTCCTCGGCATTACGGGCAGCATCGCCGCCTATAAGTCGGCCCTGCTGGTACGTCTTCTGGTCAAACAGGAGGCTGAGGTTCGGGTCATACTGACACCTTCCGCGCGGGATTTTGTGACGCCGCTGACGCTCGCTACGCTTTCCGGAAATCCTGTCCTTACTGAATTCCAATCCGCAGAAACCGGCACGTGGAATAATCACGTGGAACTGGGACTTTGGGCCGACGCGATGGTCATTGCACCGGCCAGTGCAAACACCATCGAAGGCATGGCGCACGGACGATGCGACAACCTGCTCCTCGCCGCCTATCTCTCCGCCCGCTGCCCTGTATTTGTTGCCCCCGCGATGGACATGGACATGCTGGCGCACCCGGCAACCCAAAACAACCTGGAAACGCTTCGCCGTTTTGGAAACCAGCTGATCAACACGAATGTGGGTGAATTGGCATCCGGTCTGGTCGGCGATGGTCGTATGGCCGAGCCGGAAGAGATTGCGACCCGGCTGGATACCTTCTTCACCGAAAAAAAAAAGCTAACGGGTAAACGGGCACTGGTTACTGCCGGCCCCACATACGAAGCCATCGACCCGGTTCGTTTTATCAGCAATCATTCTTCCGGTAAAATGGGATTTTCGATTGCCGAAGTACTGGCCGACGAGGGTGCCTTGGTACACCTGGTCACGGGCCCGACGCGCGAAGAAACTCATCACCCCGGCATAACCGTGCATCCCGTGGTTTCTGCCGATGATATGTTCAAGGCCTGCAGTGATATCTTCCCAACCGTGGAAATCGCCGTCTTATCCGCCGCCGTTGCCGATTACAAACCCCTGAAAGCGGAGGAACAAAAAATCAAGAAGAAAGACGGACCCCTCGCCCTCGAGTTGACCAGGACCCCCGATATCGCCGCCGCATTAGGGCGTCAAAAGAAAACCGGGCAGGTGGTGGTCGGCTTTGCCCTGGAGACGGAGAATGAACAACAGAACGCCGAGCAGAAACTTAAGGCCAAGAACTTCGATTTGATTGTTCTCAATTCGCTGAATGACCCGGGCGCCGGTTTTGGCGGAAATACAAACAAAGTGTCACTGATCCGCAAGGGATCACCGATCAAGGAACTTCCGCTCAAATCAAAGCGCGATGTCGCTCGCGATATTGTCCATGAAATTCTGGAACTGCATGGCTAAGCGGCTGCCTCTCCTATTCGTCGGGATCATGGCCTGGGTTGCTTCCTCGGCCCAGGAACTCAACTGCAAGGTGACGATCAATGCCGATCAGATTCAGACATCCGACCGCGGCATATTCAAGGACATGGAGCGCGGCATTGCCAACTTCATGAACACCCGGAAATGGACAGGTGATTCCTACAAGAACTACGAACGCATCAACTGTTCCATTTTCCTCAACATCAGCCGGATGCCTTCCATCGGATCTTTTGCCGCCAGTGTGCAAGTCACCGTGGCACGCCCGGTCTACAACTCAAACTACGAGACGGTACTGCTCAATTTTGCTGACCGGGAGTGGGAATTCGAATACATCGAGTCATTGCCGCTGGAGTACAACGACAATGCGTACATCAGCAACCTTACCTCGATGCTGGCCTACTATGCCTACATCATCCTGGGTATGGATTACGACTCCTTCAGCGAACGAGGCGGCGATCCATTTTTTCAAAATGCCCTGATGGTCGTCAACAATGCCCAGTCTTCCAATCGACCGGGGTGGCAGTCGATCGGCAGCACACGAAACCGGTACAACCTCATCGAAAATATCAACAACCCACAGATGGGTGAAATGCGCAGGAGCATCTACCGGTACCACCGGCTGGCACTTGACACGTTCGACAAGAACCCCGATGAAAGCCGCCAGATCATACTTAACGTGTTGAAAACTGTACGGAATGTGTGGCAGATTTATCCCAACTCCATTTACGTAATTACCTTCTTTGACGCCAAAGCCGTTGAGCTGGCCAACGTATTTTCAGAAGGAAACCTGAATGTGCGGCGCGAAGCCTATGATATCCTCACTATAGTTGACGCCAAACGGGGCGGTTACGATAAAATTATCGCTACAAAGTAGTTTCCCCTGCTTAATTTTGGTCAGGCATGCTTACCCGACTGACCATCCAGAACTACGCACTCATCCGCCACCTGGAGATGAATCCGTCGTCGAGACTGACAGTGATTACCGGCGAAACAGGCGCAGGTAAGTCGATCATGCTCGGCGCCATCAACCTCCTCCTGGGCGCCCGTGCCGACACCAAGGTACTTTGGGACGAGTCCGCAAAGTGTATTACCGAAGGCCAGTTTGATATCACATCCTATCAACTCCGTCCTTTGTTCGAATCGTTTGACCTGGATTACGCCGACCAGGCACTGCTGCGAAGGGAAATTAGTCCCGGAGGCAAAAGCCGGGCATTCGTCAACGACACCCCGGTTACGCTTGACGTTATGCGCACGATCGGCAGCCGGCTGATGGACGTCCACTCCCAACATGAAACGCTGGAACTCGGCTCACGCCGTTTCCAACTCGATCTGATCGACAGCTTTGCCGGCCATCAGGGTACGGTGGAAACTTATGAACAGGCTTGGGCCGCATATCAACAGGCAAAAGCAGCGTACGAGCAACTCGCCAGCGAAGCCAACAAACTCAAAGCAGAGTACGATTTCGTAAAATTTCAACTGGAAGAACTCCACAAGGCATCGCTGCTGCCGGGTGAGCAGGAACAGTTGGAATCTGATCTCAAGGTTGGTGAACATGCGGAAGACATCAAGTCGAGGTTGAACCAGGTCGTTGCGCTTCTGGGCGACACCGAAGGTTCGGCTCAAGGAAGAATCAGCCAGGCCGTTTCTTTGCTTCAGCCGGTTAAGGACTTCTCCCCTGCACTAACGCAACTGGCTTCGCGTCTGGATGTCCTGCGCATCGAACTTAAGGACATCATTCGGGAAGCTGAACAAGAAGAGGAAACCGTAGAGATTGACCCGGCCCGTACCCGGCGGCTGCAGGAACGTCTCGACATGCTGTTCAGCCTGCTGCAGAAACACCATGCACCGGATATCACCGCGCTGCTGGCGTTACAGCAAAAACTCGAAGAGCAATCGCAGAAGACGGTGAACCTGGATCAGGACTTGCAGTCGGCACGCGAACGCCTGGAGTCGGCACAGGAATCTTTGAATGCAAAAGCGGAGCAACTTTCCATCTCACGGCAAAAAACATTCACGGTACTTTGCAAGGACCTGGCTGCGCTGCTCAAGCCGCTGGGAATTCCCCAAGCCGTTCTTGACATTGAACACCGGCGCGTTCCACCGGGTCCCCGGGGAATTGATGAGGTTGATCTGCTGTTCAGCGCCAATAAGGGCATCGCACCGCGCCCCCTGGAAGCCGTCGCATCGGGCGGAGAATTTTCGCGCCTGATGTTTTGTGTTAAATACATCCTTGCCGAGAAGAAAGCGTTGCCCACGCTGGTGCTTGACGAAATTGACACGGGTATTTCCGGCGAGATCGCCATCCAGTTGGGCCTCATGATGCAGCGGATGGCAAAGTCTCACCAGCTGATCACCATCAGCCACCTTCCGCAGATTGCCGCAAAAGGAAATGCCCACTTCCTGGTATTTAAAGATTCCGCCAATAACAAGGCCAGCACGGAGATCCGGGCGCTGGATGCAGCGGAGCGGATCGAGGAGATTGCGAAGATGATCGGCGGCGCCAAACCCTCCGTACTGGCGCGGGAAAATGCGCGCGAATTGCTCGGCGTGTAAGCCGATTGATTTTCTCTGTCCAATCCGTTACATTAGAATTGGATCTGCAACTCATTTGCCATGAACATCTTTGTTGCCAGCCTGAATTTCAAAACCAAGCGGGAGGACTTGCAAAAGGCATTTGAAGCCTATGGCGAGGTAACATCCGCCAAGATTGTCAAAGATCGCGTCAGCGGGCGCTCCAAGGGTTTTGGATTTGTGGAAATGCCAAACGATGAAGAGGCGCTCAGGGCCATCGCCGGCCTGAACGAGACGGAACTGGATGGACGGGCCATCGTTGTCAAGCAAGCCAATCCGCGCACTGAACAGCCAGGATCGCCCGCCGCCCCTTCGGACCACTGAGACGCACAATCGTCTGGCTTGTCCTTCCGATGCCGCACCGGGAAGGATATCTCTTTTGCCATGTAACCGGTTCTCTTATCTTGCCAAAAACAAACCCGGATGGATTGGCTGCTCTCCAGGACTAAAGTTGTTGGACTCGCTCTTGGCCCGGTTCTCTTTGTACTGATTCTTCAGCTGGTCGAGCCGGGTATTCTTTCTGAGAAAAGCATCACGGTGCTGGCTCTCGGCTCTTGGATGGTGACATGGTGGGCCACCGAAGCAATGCCCATACCTGTCACTGCGTTGCTGCCCATGGTGATCTTCCCACTCACCAGCGTGTCAACGGTACGCGAGGCGTCGGCGCCTTACGGTGATCCGGTCATTTTTCTTTTTATGGGCGGGTTCATTCTTGCCCTCGGGCTTGAACGACATAAGCTGCACCAGCGAATAGCCCTTGGGCTGATCCGACTTACGGGCACGAGCGGCAATGGAATTATTCTTGGCTTCATGCTTTCCACCGCACTTATCAGCATGTGGATCAGCAACACGGCGACCGCCATCATGATGCTGCCTATCGCCACTTCAGTTACGACCTTGCTCGCCAGCGAAGTCAGCGGTCATAAAGACGATCCGCGTTTTCAAAAATTCGCCACGGGGCTGATGTTGGCCATTGCCTATGCCGCCAGTATCGGGGGAATGGCAACCATCATTGGATCGCCACCCAACGTAGTCATGGTGGGTTACATGAAGCGATTCTACAACCTGGATGTGAGCTTCACGAGCTGGATGATCGTCGGAATCCCGATGATGTTGCTGGCGCTTCTTGCCTGCTACCTGATTATCACCCGGTTGCTTTTCGTGAACAAATTGCCTTCCATCGAAGGGTCCCGCGAGCTTATTCATCGCAAGTATGCCGAACTGGGCCGGCTGTCGAAGGAAGAGAAATTGGTTCTGACGGTATTCTCCGTTACCTGTTTCTTCTGGATCTTCCGACAAAACCTGAATGGTCTTATCGGAAAGAACCTGCTGGATGACACGACCATTGCCATGGCCGGCGGCATGCTTATGTTCTTCATGCCTGTCGATTTCAGCAAGCACAAGTTTCTGCTCGAATGGAACGACATGAAAGAACTGCCCTGGGGTATCCTGCTCCTTTTTGGCGGCGGCCTGTGCCTCGCCGACGGCATGGAAAAGTCGGGGCTGGTGCAACTAGTGGGCAACTATTTTTCGACACAGAAAGACATTCACCCGGCCGTGCTGATCATTTCGCTCACGGCCATTTCCATGGGGTTGACCGAATTGATGAGCAACGTGGCATTGGTCACAATTTTCGTTCCTGTCGTTTTCGGCATTGCGGATGGATTCCACGTTAACCCCATCTGGCTGTCGTTGCCCGTGACCTTCGCCGCCAGCTGCGCCTTCATGATGCCCATCTCCACGCCTCCGAATGCCGTCTTGTTTGCCACCGGGTACATTCGGATGAAAGACATGATCCGAACAGGCGTACTGCTCAACCTGGCTTGCCTGGTCATCATTTCCATTCTCGGAGTCACCCTGATTCAGTGGATCTTCTAAAAAGAAATGGGCCTCCCAGCGGAAGGCCCATCTTGACCAGGATCGTACAGTAACTTATTGCTTTTGGTTCTTTCGCTCTTCAAAGAAGTAGGAAAGCCCGAGACCCAGCCCGCCAAAGATGAAGAGCATTGAAAAGTACCCGGTCTCATCCATGTTGAATGTGCGGTCGAGCCAGTAGCCCATCAGGAAGCCAATGCCGATACCGATAAGCAGGAATGACCATCGAAGGGTTCCTCCTCCGTTTGAACGTTCTTTCCGGAAGAGTTCCGGCGACACGCCCTTTTCGATCATCGACATCCTTTCGGTATTTTCGAATTTCCGCAGGTAAACGACCATGATAAAGGCGCCTAACGTAATGATGATGGGCAGCAGCACCCCAAGGACCGGAACAATAATTGAATCTTCCATAGCGATTGTTTTTGCCCTTTGACGCAGCGGCGGGGTGGGCAGGTTACAAGGTAGACCAATAATTTTCAGCTTTCTTATCAACCCCGTGTGTAACTTGAAGGGAATTCAAGGCGTCCAAGGGCCGTGTTATCGCTCCAGCAGGAAAATGAGTTGATCGACCAGGTACTGGCCGGCAGGCAGGAAGCATATGCCCGGCTGGTTGACCGATACAAGAGCTATGGATATACGATTGCCCTGAAGGTGCTCAATAACCGGCCGGAAGCCGAGGAAGCAGCCCAGGACGGATTTATCAAGGCCTTCCACTACCTGAAGTCGTTTAACCGGAAGGCGCGCTTTTCCACCTGGCTGTACCGGATCATCTTCAATACGGCGATCAGCTACAAGCGCAAGAACCGGCATGTCATGGAAAGCATCGAGCATCATGACCGCGCCGGGGATGGCGGAGAATCGACGCTGGAGCGCGACGACAAAGAGGTGTTCCTGGCAAAGGCAATGGAACACCTGAACGAAGCCGACCGGTTGGCCATTCAGCTGTACTATATCCGGGAGTTTACCCTGGAAGAAGTAGCTGAAATGACCGGCCAACGGGTAAATACACTGAAAGTAAGGGTTCACCGGGCACGACAACGGCTGGCCGATGAACTGACACGGATATTGAAAGAGGAAGCGTTAACTTTATGACGTATGCAACGACTCACCGACATCCAGGAATCTAATCTGCAGGACTTCCTTGACGGAAAGTTGGAAGGTGCCGCCCTCCAACAACTCAAGCAGGAGTTGGGCGCCTCGGCGGATATGCAGCGCCGTCTGGAAGAACTCCGACCCGTGCATACTTATTTGCAAAAGGGTGCCTTGAAAGAACCATCCTCGCAGTTTGTCGATCGCGTTATGCGCAACCTGTCCCGGGGCGCTGTGACTTCCTACCCATCACCAAAAACCGGATTGATGCTGTTGGCGGGCGTTATGGTCGCATCGGGACTACTGGCGGTGATGCTCTCCGCTGGAACATTCGATCAGATTACCGGGTCCATTGCTATTGAACAAATGGAGCCGCTCAAGAAATATATGACCCCCACGATTCCCGCCGTGAGCGTCAACATCAACGGCAAACTGGTGATGAATATCCTGATCGGCATCAACCTCGTGTTAGCTTTCATCGTGCTTGACCGCACGGTGCTGAGGCCTTTCTTCCAGCGCCGGGCTGGGCATGCATAATTGGGTCTAACCCGAAATCCGCATCCGGATTTCTTTCAATGAATATTTTCTGATCGCCCCGTCCACCAGGACACACAGCCGGCCTGACTCGTCTACGTCGGTGATGGTTCCAATGAAGGGTATTCCATCTGATTCGAATTCCTGGGGAACATTGTGTTGATACAGGCGCTCCACATACTCTTTGTGCAACCCCTTGTAGTTACCCGCCCGTAGCGACAGGTACCGGGCCTCAATTCCGGCGAGAAGTTCCTGGTACACTTCATTCAGATCAAGCACATGACCAACGAATTGGATCAGCGAGCCGGCTCCCGGGTGAGACAACTCCGGCTGATTTACGTTAAGACCGATTCCGATGATCGATGTGGAAAGCTGCTGTCCTTGCGTTTGATTCTCGATCAGCACACCGCCGACCTTCCTGTTTTCCATCATGATATCATTGGGCCATTTCAACGTGAGCCCGGAAGGCAGATAATTCAGAAGTCCATCAGCGATTCCCAGTGCGATGGCCACATTCAGTTGAAATTGATTTAAGGCGTTAAGAAACCTGGGGCGCAGGAGCAAGGAGAATGTCAGGTTCTCCCCTTTCCCCGATTCCCAACTATTTCCCCGTTGACCTCTTCCTTGGGTTTGATGATTGGTGATCAACACGGTTCCCTCCGGCAAGTCAGTGCGGTCCAATAGCTCGGCAAGCGCTGAATTCGTCGAGTGACATTCTGGCACATAAATGAGCTTTTGGCCCACGAAAAGGGTTTTGGCAGGGATTTTATACAAGGGATTTTACGTAGTTTTGCGTGTTCAGGTAAACCCAAGTTAGTGAATGGCGAAGAGACCGAAAGCAGACCCTTCCGAGCGGTTGAGTAAATTGATAGTTAAGGGGATGCAGGAGAAGAAAGCCACGAACATCGTCGTCATGGATCTCCGAAAGGTCAAAAACGCAGTCGCTGATTTCTTCGTCATTGGGACCGGCAATTCCGACAAACAACTGGATGCCATCGCCGACTCGATCAGCGAGGAGGTTTACAAGGGCGCCAAAGAAACCGCATGGCATACGGAGGGGAAAAACAATAAAGAATGGATGCTCCTCGACTATAGCAGTGTGGTGGCCCACGTCTTCCGAAGAGATCTCCGGAACTTCTACGCGCTTGAGCGCCTTTGGGGGGATGCGGAAATCACCGAAATAAAAGATTAACCAATTTCCCGCAGAACCGTTAAGCATTAATCGATTGTAAAAAGGACCTCATTACATGGACAAGGATAGAAAAGACAGCAATATTCCCCCGCGGTTACCCCGGTCGAACTACCAGATTTGGATCATCCTGGGACTGGTCGCGGTCGTGTTGGCCATTACGTTATTCAGCAAGACGGGCACACTGACGGAAATCCAGCAGAGCAAGTTTGACGACATCATCCAAAGTAATGATGTCAAGAAACTGGTGCTCGTGGAGAATGAAAAATTGGTGGAAATCACCCTCAAGCCGGAAGCTCTCCAGAATGCCAAGTATAAGCAGGAGCTGGAGCGTAACAGCCCGCTCGGCATGAGCATGGGCGGCCCGCACTATAAGATGAAGATCGGGTCAATCGATAAGTTCATTGAACACTATGAAGAGCTGAGTCGCAACATACCCAAAGGTCAACGGATTGACGTTGTCTACGAAGAACGCAATGACGTAGGCAATATGCTGTTCAACTGGGGATTCCTGTTCCTGCTGTTGTTCGGCTTCTGGATGTTGATGCGCCGCATGACCGGTGGCGGTGGACCGGGCGGACAGATATTCAATATCGGAAAATCAAAAGCTGCCCTGTTTGATGCCGAGAGCAAGGTAAAGATCACATTCGAGGACGCCGCCGGACTTGACGAAGCCAAGGTGGAGATCATGGAGATTGTGGAGTTCCTGAAGAACCCAGGCAAATTCACCAAACTGGGCGGCAAGATTCCGAAAGGGGCCCTCCTGGTAGGTGCACCCGGTACAGGAAAGACGCTCCTGGCCAAGGCTGTTGCTGGTGAAGCCGGCGTTCCCTTTTTCTCCCTTTCCGGATCTGACTTCGTGGAGATGTTCGTTGGCGTAGGCGCTGCACGTGTACGGGACCTTTTCAAGCAGGCTAAAGAGAAAGCGCCCTGCATCATCTTCATTGACGAAATTGACGCCATCGGTCGTTCACGCGGCCGTGGCCAGATACCCGGCGCCAACGACGAGCGCGAGAATACATTGAACTCACTGCTGGTGGAAATGGACGGTTTTGCGACGGACAGCGGCGTGATCATCCTGGCCGCCACCAACCGGCCCGACGTACTCGACTCCGCCCTGCTGCGCCCCGGACGCTTCGATCGCCAGATCAGTATTGACAAGCCGGACATCAACGGGCGCGAAGCCATCTTCAAGGTGCACCTGAAGCCCATCAAGCTTTCGAAAGAAGTAGACGTTAAGAAACTGGCTGCACAGACTCCCGGTTTTGCCGGTGCCGAGATCGCCAACGTCTGCAACGAGGCCGCGCTCATCGCCGCGCGCAAGGACAAGAAGGAAGTGGAAATGGGCGACTTCCAGGACGCCATCGACCGCGTCATCGGAGGCCTTGAAAAGAAGAACAAACTCATCTCTCCTGAAGAGAAACAAATCGTTGCTTACCATGAATCCGGTCACGCCGTCGCCGGCTGGTACCTCGAGCATGCCGACCCGCTCGTCAAGGTGAGCATCGTTCCCCGCGGTATTGCCGCGCTCGGCTATGCCCAGTACCTGCCCAAGGAACAATTCCTCTATCAGACCGACCAGCTAATCGACGAGATGTGCATGGCGTTTGGCGGCCGGGTGGCAGAAGACATTGTCTTCAACAAGATATCCACCGGGGCCCTGAGCGACCTGGAACGCATCACCAAGATGGCGTACAGCATGGTGACCGTCTACGGGATGAACAAAGAGATCGGCAATATCTCTTTCTACGACAGCAAACAGTCGGAATACAACTTCCAGAAGCCGTACTCCGATTCTACCGCCGAAAAGATTGACAAGGAGGTTAAAGCGCTCGTGGACTTCTGCTACCAGCGCACCAAGAAACTGCTGAACGATCATCGGGAACAGCTGGAGATTATTGCAAAGGAATTGCTGGAGAAGGAAATTCTTTTTCAGAACGACCTCGAGCGTCTCATCGGCAAACGTCCCTTCTCTCACCAGACGACGTACGAGAAGTTTACGAAGTCGACGAACGGCGCGGCAAAAACCGAACCGGAAGCTCCCGCTGCAGAAAGCACCTCAACGGAAGAAGCGAAGGACAACCATTAATCTTTCTCCTCCCCTGCATTCTCCGCGCACTTTGCGTGTATTTCTTTGCGCACTTTGCGTGTATTTCTCCGCGCTCTTTGCGTCAAGATTTTTAACGCAGAGGACGCTAAGTAATCGCGGAGGGCGCTGAGAATTGATGAGGGCCGTACTGGTTGATGTACGGAATTCAGGGCAAAATGTAATTCTCGTTTGGGTAAATCGGCTTTATTGCCAATTTCGACAATAAGCCAAATGACCTGCCTGTGTATGAGCGAGAATGAACTGTCAACCCAAATCATCGGACTTGCCATAAAAGTTCATCGAAATCTTGGGCCCGGTTTGCTGGAGTCAGCTTATGAGGAATGTCTTTATTACGAATTAGTGACAGCAGGCATCTTCGTTGAAAAACAAAAGCCGTTGCCACTAGTCTATGAGAATGTTCGACTGGAGTGCGGCTACCGGATTGACTTGTTTGTTGAAAAGAAGTTGATTGTAGAAATCAAATCAAAGGAGACTATGCACGACCTCTTCATAGCCCAGACCCTCACCTACCTCCGCCTATCAGGCTGCAAGCTGGGGCTCCTCATCAACTTCAACGTTATCCTGCTCAAGGACGGTACTCGGCGAATCGTCAACAACCTCTAACACCTGCATTCTCTACGCACTTTGCGTGTATTTCTCCGCGTCCTTTGCGTTGAATTTCTTTAAACGCAGAGGGCGCGAAGTGATCGCAGAGGTCGCTGAGAAGAAGAAATACTTACCTTTGGACCGGATTTCTATGGATTCTCAGACCCTCTCCCTTCCAACCGGTAAGAAGCTTTACTTCGCATCCGACTTTCACTTGGGTGTACCCACGGCAGCGTCCAGTCTTGAACGGGAACGGCATATTGTCGCCTGGCTCGAGTCCATCCGCCACGATGCCCATGCTGTCTATTTGTTGGGCGACATCTTCGACTTTTGGTTTGAATACCGGCATGCCATCCCGAAGGGCTTTATCCGTCTCCAGGGCAAACTGGCCGAGCTGCGGGATTCCGGGGTGGCCATCGCCTTCTTCACGGGCAACCACGACATGTGGATGTTCGACTACTTCCCCACCGAGTTGGGCATTCCAATTTACCGCGAGCCTATTGAGTTACTTTGTTTGCCAGATCATAGACGGCTGGGGCCGGGAAGTCCGGATACAAGATTCTTAAGAAATTCTTCAACAGCGCCTTGTGCCAATGGCTGTTGGCCAGAATTCACCCCAATCTCGGCATGCGGATTGCACATTTCTGGAGCCGGAAGAGCCGCATCAACAACATGAAACGGGAGGAACAATTCAAGGGCGAAGAAAACGAATACCTCTACATCTGGTGCCGTGAGCAGGAAAAACTAATCCACCGCGACTACTACATTTTCGGTCATCGCCACCTGGTGCTCGACCTGCAGGTTGGTCCCGGGAGCAAATATCTCAACCTGGGAGAGTGGGTTCATCACCAGACCTATTGTGTGTATGACGGCCAGCGAGCTGATCTATTGAAGGCCAGTATATGATTGTCCGTTGGTCAGCCTTCGTGTACCTGCTTGCCGTGGGTTGCGCCTGGGGGCAGTCCCCGATCAAAGAAGTTCGTGTCGACGCCGACATCTTGTGGGCGGGCGTGGATCGTCCAGGCGATCTGTTTGTCATACTGGCTAACGGTGAAGTACAAAAGTTTGACAAGTCAGGGAAGAAGATCGGCCAACACCGGTTTGATTCTCCTCCTACCCTGCTTGATCCATTAGATGGTGTCCAATCCTTCTACTATTTCCGAGTCAACCGGCACTACGGCACGCTGTCATACGACTTCAGTTCCGTGAGCGAGCAGGAGCTTGACCCCTCGTTTGCCATCAATCCCTGGCTGGTTTGCCCCGCGCTCCGGGAGTTGTGGATCCTCGACTCTGCCGATTTCTCCATCAAAAAGACGTCGATGAACGCAATGACGATCAGCCTGGAGTCGACGTTGAAGCATTTGCCGGACAAACGAATAACCGACTACATTGCTCTGCGTGAATACCAGAACTACGTCTTTTTATTGGATCGTTCATCGGGGGTGCACATGTTCAACCCCCTGGGCAAGTTTGTAAGAACCCTCGGTGAAAAAGGAATGCTTTACTTCAATTTTCTGGGCGAAGAATTGTACTACGTATCTGGCCAGAACCTCATTTTTGTTGATCTATATACCGGTGAACAAAGAACCAATCCCTTACCTCTCACCTGCACGTTCGCGCTGCTCAATGACGACCGTCTTTTTGCCATCAAGGGTAGGACGATCACCATTCATCCTTTTCAGCCCTGACTGTCCATCAACTCGCATTTTTTTATTCATATTTGAGACCTAACCTAAACGTATGATCCGGCTCTTACTTATTTCTTTCATCTTCCTGGCTGGCGGAGTCTATGCCCAAAAGAAAACGCCCAACCCGAAACCTTATGCCAACACGATCACGGAAACGGATCTGAAGAAACACCTGACCATCATTGCAGGGGCTGAAATGGAAGGACGCGAAACGGCTACCGAAGGACAGCGAAAAGCGGCGGCCTACATTGAGAACTATTTCAAGTCGCTCAACCTCGTGCCCGGCAACCAGGGCAGCTATCAGCAGGAATATCCAGTCTACCGTGACTCGCTGACCATTGCGAAACTCACGATCAATGGGAATGCCCTCATCCAGGACAAAGACTTCCAACCTTCACCATTGTTTGCGGCCGAATCAAAATACTTTTTCAGTGAAGCAGTCTACGCCGGATATGGCGTTGTGGATTCATTGTACGACAGTTATGGAAAATCTTCAGTTGCCGGAAAACTGGTGATGATCGTTGAGGGAGGTCCCACCGGCCTGAAAGGCGGCACCGGTCGTAACTCCCCCACGGGTACGACGGCTAAGATGACCAATGCGCGCAACCTCGGTGCTGCTGCGCTGTTCATTGTGAGCAGCAACTTCGCTCCCAATAATATGTTTGCCGGCCGCATGTACACCAGCCTGTATCGCGACACGCAGTACCCCGCGACTTATTTTATCAACGACAAGACCGCCGAACTGATCGTCGGTGAAGGCTGGTCATCGATGAAAGAATCGCTGAAGACGACAAAGCCTGAGGTCAAGTCGTTTAAGGTGGAAGCAGCCGTATCCCTGGAGAAGAGAATTCAGAAGATGTCCAGTACGAACGTCCTGGGTGTGATTGAGGGGACGGACAAAAAAGACGAGTACATCATTGTGACGGCGCACTATGATCACTTAGGGAAGCGCGGGAACAGCATTTATTACGGCGCCAATGACGACGGGTCAGGCACCGTGAGCGTAATGGAAATGGCCGAGGCGTTCACCAAAGCCAAAGCGGAAGGCAAGGGTCCGCGCAGAAGTGTAATCTTCATGACCGTCAGCGGGGAAGAAAAGGGCCTATGGGGCTCTGCCTATTACGCGGCACATCCGACTGTGGATCCGGCCAAAATATCGGCGAACCTGAACATTGATATGGTTGGGCGGATCGATATCGATCGCAAAGCGATGGATTCAACGAATTACGTTTATATCGTTGGCGACGACAAGATCAGCAGTGAATCGAAGGTGCTGGTCCAGCAGGTGAACGCAAAGTTTCTGCAGCTCGGCCTGGACTACAAGTTCAATGACCCGAAAGACCCGCAGCGGATATACTATCGCAGCGATCATTACAATTTTGCCAAAATAGGCGTACCCATTATTTTCTATACCGATGGGGTGACCAGGCCCGACTACCATCGACCTACGGATACGGTTGATAAGATCAATTTCCCGTTGCTCGCCAAAAGGGCAAAGCTTGTATTCTACACCGCATGGGAAATGGCCAATCGGGAAAATCCGATGAAGCGGGACATCCCGTTGCCAAAGGAATAGGCACCCTCCTTCGCGTATTCATAATATATCAGCGGCCATAAGCCCGGTGTCTGGAGGAGCCAGAACGGAAGAACATTTGCTTTGAAAAAAAGGGCCAGCTCCGGATCGAACTGGCCCTGCCAGGTGGTGGACCTAACTAACCTAGACCTGTAAACCCCAACTGATAGTTATTCCGCCTGGGGCTTCATCATAACGAGGATCCGGTTGAAGCCGTTGGATCGGGCGTCCCGCGAATGCGACCACAGCATTTTTGCGAGACGCCTTCCCCGGGAGCAAAGAACAGTCAGCGCCCTGAATTGAGCCTTAAGTCAGTATTAAAAGCGCCTTAAATCCCCACGATGGATCGAGGGAGGGATACCATGATACGGGTCCCTTTGTTTACCGCAGTCTCCACATCAATATCGCCCAGGTGACTTTTGATCACCCGGTACGCCAGGGAAAGTCCAATTCCATTCCCCTTAAAAGTCTGGGCATTCTTGCCGCGATAAAAGGGTTCAAACAGGTAAGGCAAATCTTCCGGAGAAATTCCAATGCCCATGTCCCGAAAATTGAGGACGGTACGCTTTCCCGAACTGCCGATACGAACCCACACCCGATGATCCGGTGAATACTTACATCCATTATCCAGAATATTGATGATGGCCCCTTTTAGCAGTTGCTCGTCACCCTGGACCTCCAATTTGCCTTCATCGTCGACAGACGGCTCCATATCAATCTCGATCTGATAATCGGGGTGAGTCTTGACAAGTTCCTCTTTTGCGTCCCAGAGCAGCTGGTCGAGGCGCACCAGCGTAAACCGCTTCTCCACATCTTCGGCACTGGCCTGCGCCAGGAGAAGGAGCCGGTTGGAAACCGTGATGAGGTTACTGATGTCTTCCCTTATGGAACGAAGGACACTTTGATATTCCTCTGCGGAGCGGGTGTTAAGGAGACTGACGTCGATCTGTCCGAGAATTGCCGTCATTGGATTCCGAAGTTCATGAGAGGCATTGGAGATGAATGTCTTTTGGGTGGCAAAAGCCTGCTCGAGGCGTGCCAACATTTGATTAAACGTTCGGGCCAACTTCGAAAACTCATCATGACTGTCTCCCTCTTCCAGTCGCCGGTGCAGGCTCGTAGCGGAAATGTCGTCCACCTCGTGGATAACTTTGGCAATCGGCTGCAAGGCCTTGCTGACATAGAAGTAACCCGATACGAGGATGATAAGGATGGCAATCCCGGCCACCACCAGCAGAATTGTCCGCAGGTTGGCTAATTTTTGGTTGCCGTATTGATCGATGGCGCCGGCAACAACTACAAATTCACCAAAGCGATCGGCGTATAGGAAGGCCAGGCACTCATACTCATCCTGCCGGAAACGCACGACATGCCTGGCGCGCACCTGGTTCAAGGTGGAAGGCAATATCTTCAGGAACTCTTCCTTATCTGATGTGTACAATACGTTATTCCTTCCATCATAGATTTTGATCTCCTCATTCGGCAGACTGGTCGGGTTGTCCTTTTCGATCCGTTTCAAAACCTCCGGTGTCACCTCATCCACCTCGATCAACAATTTGGCCGTTATCCGGGCTTTATTCTCCAGCCGCTTATAGAACTCTTCTTCCCGGTTATAGGCAGAAAAGAAATACACCGCTACGGAAGTCCCCGTGAGGATCAGGGCAACGATGGATACAAAGAGCAGAATGAGCTTATTCCGGATGCTCATGGCGTGTCGGTCATGAAATACCCCAGTCCGATGCGCGTGTGGAGAAGTTTGATGGGAAAGTCTTTATCAAGCTTTTTCCTGAGTATGTTAATGTACACTTCAACCACATTCGTTCCTGTATCGAATGAAATGCCCCATACCTTCTCCGACAGCTCGGCCTTGGAAATCACCCGTCTTGCGTTTCGCATGAAATATTCCAGCAGGTCAAATTCCTTGGCCGTCAGGGCAATCTCCTTGCCTCCTCGTCGGGCCACTTTCAAATTAAGATCCAACTCCAGGTCGGCCACCCGCAGCAACTCGCTTTGTTCCACGGTAAGGCTCATCCGCTTGGTCAGTGCCCTGATTCGTGCCAACAGTTCCTCGAATTCAAAGGGCTTCACCAGGTAGTCATCGGCACCTGCATCGAAGCCCAATACTTTGTCGGATGTAGTACCCAGCGCCGTCAGCATCAATATCGGAAGACTTGGCTTAACGCTCTTGATCCTTTTGCACAACTCGATTCCATTAATGGCGGGGATGATGACATCCAGCAGAACCGCATGGTACGTCTTTCCCAGGGCCAGGCGTTCGCCCATTTGCCCATCATAGGCAAGATCTACTTCATAGTGGTGCTCCTCCAGTCCACTCTTGATGAAGTTGGCCACCTTCTGTTCATCTTCTACGACAAGTATCTTCATGCTATTGGCTGCTCCTCCGCTCAAAACAGCCGGAAAATTACTGATGCCTTCCGACTCTCCTCCCGTCAACAACCCTTCAGGAGGCTTTTTAATGCCGATTTAAGTCTTCCTTCAGGCCGCCTTCAGTACACAAAGGTACTTTGCCGGGCTCAATGTTCTGCCTAGAATCCATCATCAGGAAATTCATCTGCTCAGTCCTGTTAACCTTTACCTCTGTGGCTTGGGGACAGAAGATGCCTTCCACCATTAGCGGGATCTACCTGACAGAGGCTGACTTTCAATTGGAAATACTCTCCTACCCTACCGTCGCACCAGGAGACACCCTTATTGAAACCACAACAGGAGCCATACACCTTATCCACGATCATCAGACGATACGACTGGAGCACGGCACGTTCTTTGGCTACCGCCATCGAGGACTCAAGAACATCAGCTTTGGCAGCCGGGGATTTTTTCGCGAATACGGCTTCTACCAGGTTCTTGATACCACCGGCATCATCGTCTACATGCAGCGCATTCCTTCCATGAAGTATCGATTCCGGGAGAATCCGTACTTCAGCCTACGAGGGGATAACAAGAAATATCCGCTGACCGTGCATCAACTTAAAAAGCAGCTCCACATCAGCAGGGATGTAACCAGGGATTTGCGATGGATAGACAGGAATTCCTGTCTGACGACGCGGATAAGGAACAGGACCCTTGTTAATTCACTGCTGTACCCTTCGCCTCCCTTGCACCGCGAACCGTCACTGACCGGTGGTAACGATTCAACCATTAACCCTTCTTCATGGAGACTTCCATTGTCGTTATTTTTCTAATCGGCTACATCCTTATTGCGTTAGAGCATCCCATCCGGGTTAATAAGACCGCCACAGCCCTTATCACCGGTGTTGCCTGCTGGACACTATTCTCCCTGGCGTATCCGTCTCCCGGTTTTGAAAACACCAAACTTTTCTCGGCATTCGCCGCCAACGCTTCGCCGGATGCCGCGCCGCATGACACTTACCTCGCATTCATCAATCAACAGCTTTCGCATCACCTCATCCAGATTTCATCCATTCTTTTTTTCTTGTTGGGGGCGATGACCATTGTAGAACTAGTGGATGCCCACCAGGGTTTTCGGTTCATCACCAATGCCATTCGCACGACCAGTCTTACCCGCCTGTTATGGATCGTTTCCTGGATTACTTTTTTCCTTTCCGCGATCCTGGATAACCTGACGACAGCCATTGTCATGGTTTCACTTACCCGCAAGCTGATCCCCCACCAGGAAAAACGCCTCCTGTTTGCGGGCATGATCATCATTGCGGCCAATGCCGGAGGAGCTTGGTCGCCGATTGGCGACGTAACGACCACGATGCTCTGGATCGGCGGGCAGATTTCATCGGCCGCGATCATGAAAGGCCTTTTTGTTCCCAGCATGATCTGCTTGCTGGTACCCCTCTTCTACCTGAGTTTCCGTCTGAAAGGAACCCTGGAGCCTGCTGTACCAACACCGGAATTACAGGTGTCGTTGAAGGGCAGTAAGATCATGCTGTGGGTTGGCATCGGATCGCTGGTCTCCGTACCTGTATTCAAGACCGTGACACACCTGCCCCCCTTCATGGGTATGATGCTGGGGTTGGGCGTATTATGGGTGGTCTCCGAGATGATCAATCCGGAAATGGATGAGGCAGAGCGAAAGCCGTACACCGCCCTTCACGCGTTGACCCGTGTTGACATTCCCAGCGTTCTCTTTTTTATGGGAATCCTTCTGGCCGTGGGTGCGCTGGAGTCCATGCAAACACTTCATCACTTTGCGGGGTACCTTGATCACACCATCGGCGACAACCGGATTATCATCAGCCTGATCGGCGTGGTTTCTGCCATCGTTGACAACGTACCGCTCGTCGCTGCCTGCATGGGAATGTATTCCCTTGACCTGTTTCCGATGGATCACATGATCTGGGAATACCTGGCCTATTGCGCCGGTACCGGTGGAAGCCTCCTGGTAATTGGCTCCGCTGCGGGTGTTGCCGTTATGGGGATGGAAAAACTCGACTTCATTTGGTATGTCAAGCGAATCTCCGGCCTGGCACTGATGGGCTACGTTGGCGGAGCGGCTTACTACCTGGTTATGCAATCCCTGTGAGCGATCTCTTCAACGACTGAACTCCTTCTTCATGGCTTTCAATGAAATACCCAACGTCTGTATCGCTATGCTGTTCAACTCTTCTTCGCTCCCTTCTACATGCAGCGTGGTATGCCGATGCCTAAGAGTCTCTCCTTTTTTTAATTCAAGAGCCGGCGAGGAACTTTCTAACTCATAGAAAGGTCCCAGCTGAGAGCCATCCGACTGAGGCCCGTCGTTGTACGCATTGACGGCATCGCCTCGAAAAGGTTCTTCCTGCATCTCCCATTTTGAATTGACGTACGATGCCAAGGGATCAACATCGAATTTCACCAGCGTAAGTACATGTTTGTCCGCATCATAGCTACCGGCCATACTCCCGGCAATACCGGGTGCGATGCCCACTTTCCCCCGAAATTTGCCGTCACCCTTCAGCAGGAGCACACTGTCGCTCTTCATGATCCGGTCTGACGGAATAGCCCCAAAGTAATCATCTGTTATACCGGATGAATCAACCGATGCACGGTGCGGCAGGATGATGGTCGTCGCGTCGGTCGGACGGAACATCCCGAGAATCCAAATGGACAGGAGGCCGTCTTTGCGTTGCCATTCATTGCCCCGGTTGGTTATTGCATTGACACTCTCAAAAGCCACCGCGTTGAGGTCGCCTAGCGCGATGCCAAATTCTGTTTCCGCTTCTTCCTTCTCGATCAACCGAATGGTCCGCTCGATGTCGATTTGAAAAACAGTACCGCTCCAGTTGACCACTTCAGCTGATTTTCTATAACTGGCCTGCAGACTGTTTGCAGAGACCAGGTTGAAGGACTTCGTATCGATCAATGCCGGGGTTTGCCAATGGTTGAAGTCGAAAGGGTCACCTTTCTTGAAATAAAGGCCATACTGACCGCCCTCGGGTCCCAGCCAGAATCGATCCTCACCGCCGTACGGATTCATGTGGAGCTTCTTTTCACCCGATCGGATCAAGTCATAATTGATCCATCCATAACTTTTTCCGTTCTCACCGCCAGCAGTGCTTGTCATCACCCGCGCCTGGTAATCACCCACCACCAAAACCCGGGCAGGCGATCCCTTTCGTCCCAACAGGATTACCTCCTTATGGGATTTCAGGAAGTCAACGTCGTAAGCAAACGTCCCGGGTGGAGCAATTGGTTTCTTCGCAGTGCAGCCGGCCAGTAAGATGGTCAATAGGAAAATTCCGGCCTTGGGCATTTTCATAGCCATGAGTTAATAGGTACTGGTTATTTCATTCGTTTGTTTTCCGGCGGCCCACCATGTTAGTTAATGTACCTATGCCGTCTATCGTAATATCCACACGATCGCCGGGCTGGAGGGTAAAATCATTGGGTGGCACGAGGCAGGTGCCCGTCATGAGAAAGCACCCGTTTGGAAAAGTACATTCGCGAAAGAGCCAGGAAACCAGCTCATTGTGGCTTCGCTTCATTTTGCCAATCTGAACATGGTCATTGTAAAGAACCTGGCCTTCGCGCGTGATGCTCATCGCGATTTTTGTAGAGGGACTAATGGGATCAGAAGATACCATCAGGCAAGGACCGAGTGCAGCACTGCGGTCGTAGGTTTTTGCTTGCGGGAGGTAAAGCGGGTTCTCGCCTTCGATGCTTCGGGAACTCACGTCATTCCCTATGGTATAGCCTGCAATGCTTCCGTGGCTGTTGATGAACAGGGTGAGTTCTGGCTCTGGAACGTTCCAGGAGGAGTCCCTGCGGATGTGAATGGTATCGCCGTGTCCAACCGTGCGCCCGGGTGCGGCTTTAAAGAAGAGTTCAGGGCGCTCCGCATCATACACTTTATCATAGAAGCTATCGCTGCCCGAGGTTTTGGACTCTTCCATCCGTGCTTCCTTGCTGCGCCGGTATGTGACACCCGCGGCCCACACTTCCTGGCTGCCGATGGGTGGAAGCAGTCCATGTTCCAATCTCGCCGCCAGATCCGGTTCTGGTGGAAGACGGTCCATGAGCGTCAACAAGAACGAATGCAGGTTATCCCGGTTGATAAGTTCATCCCAGGCCATTGGGGAGATAAAATACTTCTCATCATGGCATAGGATAGCACCGCGTGTTGTCCTATAAACTTTCATATCACGCCATCCCTTTGCTGTCCATATTCCTCTTGAATGATTTGAATCAATTTACAACAATCAAAACGCAAACCGACTGGCGCAATACCCGTCTGAACCGGTATGGATATATGTTCAAAAATGAACACTTTTGTACACCCCAGAACACATCCGGACGGAGAAAGACTGAAAATGGATGATTTGAGGCTCTGGCACAATTTTTCCTTTACTTGGGCACCTAAACCCGCCTTTTCGTGAACGACGGCAAGATTCTGATGATCGATGATGACGAGGATGTTCTCCTCGCCGCGAAAATGCTGCTCAAGAAGCACAACTACCAGGTCATCATTGAGAAGAACCCCAACAAGATTCCCTTCCTGCTCAACAACGATGTGTATGATGTGATCCTGCTGGACATGAATTTCAGCAAGGACACAACCAGCGGCAAAGAAGGTTTTGAGTGGCTCTCCAAGATCAAGGAACGCGACCCGCAGGCTGTCGTCATCATGATCACCGCCTTTGGCGATGTGGAAATGGCCGTGCGTGCCCTCAAAGACGGCGCCACCGACTTTATCCTAAAACCGTGGCAGAACGAGAAACTCATCGCTACCATTTCAACGGCCATCAAACTCAAACGGTCCTACAACGAGGTTGATAAACTGCGGAAAGCAAAACAGATGCTGGAAGAGCAAATCAGCCAGCCGTTCAAAGATATCATCGGGAGCAGCCCGGCGATGAAGGAAGTGTACGACCTCATTGATCGGGTGGCCAAGACGGATGCGAACGTGCTCATCCTCGGTGAAAATGGAACAGGCAAGGAACTCATCGCCCGTGCGATACACCAGAAGTCGCTCCGCAAGGACAACTCGTTCGTTGCGGTCGATATGGGGGCCATTACCGAAACGCTGTTTGAAAGCGAACTTTTCGGGCACAAGAAGGGCGCCTTCACCGATGCACGCGAGGACCGGCCAGGACGCTTTGAACTCGCCAACGACGGCACGCTATTTCTGGACGAAATCGGCAACATCAGTCTCAATCTCCAAAGCAAACTACTCAGCGCGCTCCAATCGCGAAGGATTACACGCGTTGGCGCCAATACCAGCGTTGAAGTAAACATCCGTCTCATCTGCGCCACCAACATGCCCATTGAACAAATGGTCAAGGATGGCCGTTTCCGACAGGACTTGTTGTACCGGATCAACACGGTGGAAATCAGGATCCCGCCGTTGAGCGAACGGGTGGAAGACATCCCGATGCTGGCGACGCATTTCCTGGACTACTACTCCCGGAAGTATCATAAGGAAGTCCTTTCCATTACGCCCGATGCCCTGGTCAAACTGAAGAAGTATCCGTGGCCGGGAAATGTACGCGAACTGCAGCATTCGATTGAACGCGCCGTCATCATGGCGGACTCGGCCTCCCTCCAGGAATCCGACTTTCTGTTCAGCCGGAAGAGCGATATGTCGATGAATCCCGATACGCTGAACCTGGATGAGGTGGAAAAGGCAGCTGTTGTCAAAGCGCTGCAACTCCACAACAACAACATCTCCAAGGCAGCCGACGAACTCGGTCTTACCCGCGCTTCCCTGTATCGGAGGATGGAGAAATACGGAATTTAGAAGAGCTTTCCGGCAGGTGCCTATGGTTGCCGGCCTATCCAGGTCAAGGCAGTTCCTGAATCGAGGTTCATTTCCTATCTTGTTTGGAGCATACCACTTCAAACAGGATCTATGAATTACGATTCAGCCACATCGCGACGGCAGTTTCTCGGCACGCTAGGTGCCCTTGCCTCCTATCCCCTGCTTTCATTTGGTCAGACGGAACCTGATCTCATCTTGCACAATGGTTCCATTTTCACCGTTGATACTGCCAACCCGAAAGCCCAGGCCGTAGCCATTGCCGATGGGCGGTTCATAGCCGTTGGAACCGACGCCGAGATACTTCGGCTCGCGACGGGCAAGACGCGGAAGATTGACCTTGGCCAGCGAACTGTACTCCCCGGGTTCATCGATGCGCACTCCCACCCCGCCATGTCGGGTGTCATGCACCTCAAACAGGTGGACTGTGATCTTCGTTCGATTGCCGCGATCAAATCCGTCATTCGCCAACGGGCTGCGGCGACGCCGGCGGGCAACTGGGTTTTGGGCTTCAAGTACGATGACACGAAAACCAGCGACGGTCGCGCACTGACGATGGCCGACCTGGACGATGCCGCACCCGGCCACCCGGTGTTGGTAAACCACCGAGGCGGCCATACCAATTACGGCAACTCCCTGGCGTTCAAACTCGCGGGTGTCACCGATAAGACGCCTGACCCCCAGGGTGGATCCTTCTCCCGGGATGCCAGCGGAAAACTTACCGGCTGCATCAAGGAAAGCGCCAACAACCTGTTCGAGCAACTTATTCCAAATACCATCACCCGCGATGACCGGCGGCAGGGGGTGAAGATCATCAGCCAGATGATGGCCAAAACGGGAATTACCTCCGTACACGACGCCTATGGCAGTCCTGAGGATTTGCAGGCTTACCAGGACGCCAATGATTCCGGCGAATTGCTATCGCGTGTCTATTGCCTCATCGGCTGGATGCACATTGACAAGATGATTGCGGCGGGTGTACGAACGGGTATGGGCAATGAGTGGGTGCGTGTGGGCGCCATGAAGATGACCTGCGACGGCTCCATCTCGGAACGAACGGCGCGTCTTTCGTCACCGTACATTGGGCGACCCAACGACTACGGAATCATTGTCAACAATGAAGAGCAGCTTTACGTGCATGCCCGGAAGGCGCACGAGGCGGATTGGCAAATCGGCATACACGCCAACGGCGACGTCGGTATTGATATCGTCCTGAAACTTTATGAGCGCTTGCAGCGCGAGAAACGACGCGCCGATCCGAGGTTCCGTATTGAACACTGCACCGTGGTGAATGCTGACCTGGTGCAGCGGATCAAAGCACAAGGAGTGATACCTACACCCTTTTCAACCTATGTCTATTATCACGGTGAAAAGATGAAGGAGTACGGCGCCGACCGGCTTAAAAATATGTTTGCCCTGCGCAGTTTTCTGGACGCCGGCATCCGGCCTACACAGTCTTCAGATTACCCTCCGGGTCCCTTTGAGCCGATGATGGCGCTCCAGTCCAGCGTGAATCGCCGGGACATTAAAGGCACCGCCTGGGGTGTCGAGCAGCGGGTCACCGTGGAAGAGGCTATCCGCATCGGGACCCTTCACGGGGCGTATGCCTCTTATGAAGAGAAGACAAAGGGTTCGATTGAACCGGGTAAGTATGCCGACCTGGTCGTGCTGGGACGCGATCCGTTTAAGGAAGACCCCTCCACCCTGATCACCATTCCCATTGAACGGACGATGACGGGCGGCCGGTGGGTTTACGAAAGCTGAGCGTTACAGTTTTTTCAAGATCAACGCCGATTGGCCGTCGACCCAGACCTTGGAGATATCCAGGCGTCGGTTGCTGAGCAGCTCGAGATAATGGCCCGTGCGAGGCAGTATCACCTCTGAGCGTGCAGCGTCGCCATTGAACACCACGATGATCTCACTCTTGCCATCCGTTCGGGCATAGGCCAGTTTTCTGCCGTCGGTCACCAGGAATTCCTGTTTTCCGTGCCACAAAACGGACTCCGTCCGACGGATATGAATCAGCTTCTTGTACCACTCAAAATGCTTCGGGTTATAACCCACCCCATCTTTTTCAGAGTGGCCTGGCTGATAGTTGTAACGGGCTTCCGGCTCAAACTTCAACTCGCCCCACCAAAGGGGTTTGCGATCGTGGGGATCATCTGCTCCCCACATTCCCAGTTCTTCACCGTTCCAGATCTGCGGCGCGCCTACTCCGGTAAACAAGTGGACGAGGTACAACCGAAGACGCTGGTATGTTTCCTCATCCGGTCGGCCCGTAAAGTAGTTCGGGTCATCCGCCGGTTTTGCATTGTATTTGTACTTGTTTGGATTGGCAAAGTCGGTGAGCAAACGCGGTGCATCATGAGAGGATGACGTGTTCATCATCGCATGACGAACCGGCTCCGGCAGGCGATTCAGGTGATAGTTCAGACTGTCTTTGAACTGCCGGGCATCGATGGCGAGGGAATTCTTGGCAAAGAAATAGCGGGAAGGCCGATAAACCTGGTAGAACATAACCGCGTCAAACACATCGCCTTTGGCGACATAGGGAAGCGGGTCCATGAGATGATCCGGCCACTGCTGCCACCAGATTTCGCCCACCAGGTAGGTCTCCTTCTTAACGGACCTTGTGAATTTTCTGAAATCGCGCCAGAAGCCCAGCCCGATTTGGTCGGCCACGTCCAACCGAAAACCGTCAATGCCCTGCGCGATGTCTCCATTCGGAGCAAGCCACCGGCGGGCCACTTCGAACATGTGATGCTTTGCGGGGGCATGAATGTTTCCTTCATAAGGATGTCCCGTAATCCGGTGTCCTTTGATATCAACCTTGCGGACCTCGGGCAACGACGGAACGTTGGCCCACCCGGCGTAAGTAAATTCATTGGCCGGAGTGGACGGGTTGTCGAATGTCTTGATGGCAAACCAGTCCTTGTACTTCGACTTCTCCTGGTTCTTCAGGATATCCTGCCAGGCCCAAAACCTCGTACCGGTGTGGTTCCACGAGTAGTCCATGATGATGTGCATCTTCCTCTTATGGACTTCCTGGATGAGTTTCAGAAATAGTTTGTCGGCGGCCGTCCATTTCCATGTGGCCGGGTCAGCCGGGTTTTCTTTGGCCATCATGGCCAGGTCGCCTTTCGGATCAGGGCCGAAGTTGGCATCGACATGATGATACGACGACGCGTCATACTTATGCATCGAAGGCGCGTGGTTTATCGGGTTGAGGAATATCGCATTCACACCCATTCCTTCGAGATAGTCCAGCTTGTCCAGCAATCCCTGGAGATCACCGCCATACCGGCGAAACTGAAGCCCATTGTCAAATGACAATCCCGCCTTCGAAGCCCAGGGCTCCTGTTCGTACCAGCTTGATGTCCAGGGGGTGATCTTCCAGCCGTCCGGCGCCAATTGTTTTATTGCTTCGGAGCTGATGTCCTCTGGTCGGGGATCGTTCTTGCTGTCGCCGTTGTTGAAGCGCTCAACAAAGACCTGATACCAGACGGCTTCGCGCGCCCATTCCGGCGGCGAGGGCTGGGCTGCCGCGACCTGTGCGGACAGCCATAGAATAACGATCAAGCGCCTCATGCTGACGAAGGTAACGGAATGACTAAACTACTTCAATTCCATAATGATGGAAGCCTTCGGGCCAATCGTCACGCTGGATAGGTTATCCAACGTCTTACCCGAAATGATATCGGTACCACGGCTAACGCCGGAAAGGCTTTCTGCAAACCGGTCCATGTTAAGACTGACTTCCTTGTCACTGCCGTTCAGTATCACCATCACGCGGGCCTCTCCTTTGGTGCGGAAGTACACGTACACGTTGTTCTCCGGAACATAGTGCACCATACGACCACCCTTGAATGTCGGGTTATTCTTTCGCCAATTGAGCAGCTTGCGCGTATAGTCGAATATCTCATTTTGCTCCTTTGTCCGACCCGAAGCCGTAAAGGCGTTCACTTTGTCTTCTGCCCAACCTCCGGGAAAATCCTTGCGGATGTCCCCATGATGAGCAGCATCACCGTCGGCCTGCCATTCCGTTCCATAGTACAATTGCGGAATGCCGCGGGTCGTCAACAGAAACGTCAGGCCCAGCTTGAACTTGGCAGGATCTTTTCCCACCGTGTTGGAGAACCGCGTCAAATCATGGTTATCGAGAAATGTCAGCAGATTATTCGCATCAGGGTAAATGAAATCCTGCGACAGCAGAAAATACAGGCGGGCCAATCCCGTGTCATAACCTTCCTTCTCGCCCAGTGCGGCAGGAACGGCGTCATGCAAGGGGAAATCAGTCAGCGAAGGCAAGTAGGACTGGTACCCATCGCGGTTGATCACACCCTTCTGCCAGTAGGCGGATGTTGTCACCGCGTTGATCCAGACCTCGCCGACAATGTAGAATGCCGGGAACTCGTCTATCACCCTGCGCGCCCATTGTGACATAAACTCCTTGTCCGGGTAAGGATAGGTATCCATCCGGATTCCATCGAGTCCGGCATACGCGATCCACCAGAGCGAGTTTTGAATCAGGTAAGTCGCCAACTGCGGGTTGGTCTGGTCGAGGTCAGGCATGTGTCCGTCAAACCAGCCGGCATTCATCTTATGCGCGTCCGCCTTCGCCACGTAGGGATCCGACATCGCACTGCCCCGGAAATTAGACTTTGTCATGGCGGGGAACTGGTGCACCCAGCTTTTCTCCGGCAAATCCTTAAAAAGCCAGTGCTCACTGCCGATATGGTTCATCACCATGTCCTGGATCATACGCATCCCCTTTGCATGCGCCTGGTCGATCAATTGTTTGTACTGATCGTTGGTGCCAAATCGGCCGTCAACCTTGTAGAGATCAGTGATGGCATAGCCATGGTAACTCCACCGGGGTTGGTTGTTTTCGAGTACCGGGTTAAGCCAAAGTGTTGTGATACCCAGGTCAACGAAATAATCCAGGTGATCGCTGATTCCCTTGATGTCTCCGCCATGTCGCCCGTCCGGATTATCCCGGTGTGCTCCCTGGTAGTAGTTCGGGAGCGTATCATTCTTCACATCACCGTTGGCGAACCGGTCGGGCATCAACAGGTACACAACGTCGGCTGAACTTGCCGTGGGCAGCGGGCTCAGGTTGGCTTTGTCCTTCAGTTCATAGTTGTAATTGAACTTCTTCTTCCCTGCCATAAACACGAATGGCAGTTGTCCCGCTTTCACATCGGGGGCAAGGGTGAGGTACAGAAACAGGTAGTGCGGGTTCTCAACCTTGCGAACTTCCGACAACGTGGCGCCCGGGTAGGAAAGTGATACCGTGTAGTCAGATACGTTCACTTTACTGTTATGAAACAGGATTTGGAGTGAGCGGTCCTTCATCGTGGTCCACCAGAACGGCGGTTCGACATGCTCAAACATGGGCGGCGCCGACTTCTTCTGCGCATACAGCGGGATCAGCATGGTCGCCAAAAGCGTGGTAAGGAGAAACTTCTTCATACGAAATAAAAACAAGTAGAAAATGCTCAACTATTTCCGGACAACTTTGAAGCTCCGTGTCGATTCGTTCGTGGCAATCACCACAATGTAGATTCCCGGAGGATTGTTTCCGATATCCAGCGTGTTTGCATTGACAGGGCGGTAGTTGACAAGCTGTCCCAATACATTCCTCACCGACCACTGTGCTCCTGCAAGCGCCGGGGGCAGATCGATCGACACCATACCATCGGTTGGATTTGGATAGACCCGAACGCCGTGCCACTCCGCTTCGAGGCCGGTGATTTGGTCAGAGGTCGTGATGGAAAGAATGTTCGAGGCGCTGGCTCCAAAATTTGATTTTGCCTCAACGTAGTAATCGTAGGTGGTAAGCGGCTCGAGGCCCGTGAAGTCCATGTAGAACTGGAGGTTGGCAAACAAGTCGCCGACTTTTACAAAATCACCGCCGGCCTTTCGCCGGTACACCGCATAGCCGGTTTCGATGGACGATTTGTCCTGCCACTGGAGATTAATGACATTGTCGCCCTCGGTGATTGAAGTCAACACGGGTGCGATGGGTCTGACAAACTGGATGATTTCCAGAGGCGGCGCAGGCAAGGCCACATTTGTATAAATGCGGGCTTCACCCGGCTGCAAAGTCAAGGCAGTGGCTGTGTTTGTAACATTCAATAACTCACCGCCTGAATAGTAGTGATACCAGTTGCCGGTGTGGGGGAAATTGACCGTGATCGACTTGGCGGTTAATTCAAAGTTTCCGACAATGACAGCGCTCATTTGTGAGGTGCCCGCCGGACTCGTTGTAAACGGCACAGCTTTCAGCATCAGCTGCTTCTGCAGGGTGCTCATCCCGCCGAACGTTACATCGGTGGTGCTGAAGATCGGGTAGGTTTCCTTCAGTTTGATCAGCGTCTCGGTGACTTGATTCAGTTTCTTTCTTACCGGATCGGCCAGGTAGTCCCACTTTATCGGTTTAGCGCTTACGCGTCCGCCCTGATCGATGGAGATGTCGTAGCCCAGTTCACCGAACTGCCAGAGCATCTTCGGGCCGGGAATAGTGTAGAACAACGCATTGATGGCCTTCATCCGTTCAATGGCTGTCGTGGGGTCTTTCACATTGTAACCGCTCAGCGAGCCACCCAGCGTGATATTCCGGAACATCGTTCGCTCTTCGTCGTGGCTCTCCATATACCCAACCACATTGGGCACCGACCATCCGCGCGAACCGTGGTACACCCAGGTGAAGTCAGAATTCGCCGCCAGGCCGATGGTGTTTTGGTTATAGTTGTAGTTCAGATTTCCCCACAGCATCATGCCGCTTTCGGCGAGAATCTTTTCCTCGGAATTGTCGGCGAAGTGTTCGAGAATAACATAGGCATCGGGTGTATGGGACCAGATCTTGTTGGCCATGCGGGTAAGGATGGCGATCCGTGAGTCATCTTTCTGGCCCCAGGCATTGACGTCGTTAGGATTATTGGTTTGCGTGAAGCCTTTGGAGAGGTCATACCGGTACCCGTCAATTTTGAATTCGTGCAGCCAATAGTAGTTGACTGTATCGAGGTACTTCTTGGTGTACGCACTCTCGTGGTTCATGTCAAAAAACACACTGAAGGGGTGCGTCGCATTCACGTTGAACCACTTGTTGTTGACTGTGGGTTTGAAGGCCACAAAGTCAAAATCCATCATGACATACGGGTTAGGCGTGTCGTGGTGGTTCATCACCATGTCCATGATCACCGCGATTCCGTTTTGGTGACATTTGTCCACAAACTCCTTCAGCTTGTTCTTCGTGCCGTAATATTTGTCCGGCGCAAACATGAACGTCGGGTTGTAGCCCCAGCTGTCGTTGCCGTTGAATTCCGTAATCGGCATCAATTCGATCGCATTGACGCCGAGCCTTTTCAGGTAGGTCAGCGTATCGATAAGATGCTGGTAATTGCGGTTGTTGCTGTCGAAGTAATCACGGATCAGTAATTCGTAAATGACCAGTTTTTCCTTTGGCGGCTTAGAGAAATTGGTGACCGCCCAGGAATAGGGCGTCTGGCCGGTCTGTAAAACCGCTACGCGGTTGAAGTACCACTTGTCGGACACCGCCTTGGCCGGGTAGGTTTTGAGATTCGGGTAGGTGGTTGCAGGAATATAGGGATCATCAAAATAGTCGAGGATCTTGTCGGCGTAAGGATCGGCGAGTTTGAGGTTTTCATTGACGAGGTATTGAAAACCATATTCTGTTCCCGGAGTCAGTCCGGTGATTTCCAGCCAGAAATGTTCCCCGTCCTGCTTCATCTGGTAGGTTGACGAGATGTCCCAGTTGTTGAAATCGCCGATCACGTAAGCCGACGTTTTACCGGGAGCCCAGAGGCTGAGGGTGACTTTCGTCTGATCACCTTGGTAGTTGATGCCATCCACAATACCGGCGGGGCGCGGAGCCTGCACGGTAGCCGATCGCACCACATAAGTGAACGAACTGGTCGCTACCTGGGAGGAAGCATTGGTGGCCTCAAATTGAACGGCAACAGAACCGGATGTTTCTGTCACTGTATGTGTGTACGACAGTGTTGTTGCTGCCGCGGCCGTCTGCACGGTCACCCCTCCTATTTTGAGGACGAGTGATGCGGATTCGGAGGCGACGGCTGAAATCGAAATTTGTTGACCGTTATTGACAAAGAAGGAAGACGCGGTGGGCTGCGTGAACTGGGTGGCGAAGCCGGTGAAGAAATTAACAAACAAGTCTGCCGTTTGGCCGTTCGACCAGTCATTACCCTTCAGCAGGAAGCCCATTCGGTTGCCGGAAAAGGCGGAGAGCGGCGCGTTGAAAAATGTTGTTGGTGTATAGGTGAAGGTGTATACGTTGGCGCTCAGCCTGGTCCATTTTGCTGCATTTTGAAGTGCCACCGACATGGTTGAAGCCGGATTGACATTGGTCGGCGGGCTGGCCGAGTTACCGGGAATCCAGGTCCAGATATAGACGTCATTGGCATAGTTATTAAGGCCCGTACCGGTTACATCGACCGTCAGGGTAATTGGCTGGTCAGCCTTCGGGAAAGCCGGGCTGATCGTCACCTGCTGGGCTGCTACAGGAAGAGAAAAGAAAACCAGGAAACGCAGAATCCACCGTGTCATATCACTCCTCTATTCATTCAATAAATACATGAACTCATGGCTACATAACCAGAACACAAAAAAGGCTGTCCCTGAAGACAGCCTTTTTTATGTACATCCAATTGTTTAGCAGCCGTAGCCGCCCCATTTAGGAACGTTCTGAATTGAAATGGCAGGCCAGGTTCCACCCGGTGCAGAGCGGTTGTCGCCGTCATTGCAGTTATCCTTCTTTTCCTGGGTTCCCCAGCTGGCGTTGAGGCGGAATTTAAACTGGTCACCGCCGGCAAGCGGCAACGCAGCACAATACACACCTTCCTTGATGCGGGTCAGGTTGACGTCTGTTCCCCAACCGGAGCCTGTGAAGCTTCCGATAGCGCTCACCACTTCACTAACAGCCAGAGCCTGAGGCGTCAGCATGATCACGGTGATCTGTCCGACTACCTGGCATGACTGCGGAACCACATAATCAGGAACCGAGAAGTACGTTTGGCTGACCGTTGTTCCATTGGCATTCTTGCCCGTGGCACGCATCATGTAATCACCTGCCGCCAACGTGCTCAGACCAGAAGAAGAAGAGGTCCAAGTCACAACAACCACACCGGTTGTCGTTGTTGGGGTGATCGTCCCGCTTTTGACCACTTCCGTTGTGCCCTTCTTGAACACTTCAAAAGTCACTTCAGAAACAGGGTTCGTTTCAGTACCATTAACGGTTGCCGAAACATCGGTAGGCACACCGGCAAACAGCAAACCGGGAACATTAAAGCCAGCGACCACAGGGCCCTGCTTGGGAAGGCCGCTGATCGTAAATTCTTCCGGGCTGCAGGAGACGGCTGCGGCAACCAGGAGAATCGCAATCATTGAAAAATACTTTGTTTTCATACGTCTTGATTTCAAATGGTTAATAGCCCGTATTCTGGGTAATGTTGGGGTTAGCGATCACATCAGTTGCCGGAATCGGGTAAATATTCCGGAAAGCTTCCGTGGTACGTCCATCTTTCACGTTGCCTTTCCACGGCCACAAGCCACGGGGGTTGCTTGTTGGGTTGTTGGTGAATACACCAAACCGGATCATATCTGTCCGACGATGTCCTTCCCAATAGAACTCGCGTCCGCGCTCGTCGAGCAGCAGGTCGAGGTCAATGGAAGTGATCACTCCCAGTCCAGGTGCAACTCCAGTACCATAATCAGCACCGTAGGCGCGCTGGCGCACGGCATTCATATAACCGAGGGCCGTTGCGTTGGTTGCATTACCAGCCGGGTTCTGACGATAGAGCGCTTCTGCATACATCAACAGCACGTCGGCATAGCGGAAGAGCGGATAATCGGTGTCCGTAAAGGTTCCATCCTGACCCGGATTACCGAACTTATCCACGTTCCGGAACTTGGTGACCATGTATCCGTCGGTAAACTGGTTGATGTCATTGATATCCTTGTTCTGACCGGCGGTGTACCAGAAAACACGACCGTCAATTACACCCGTTTCATCCGGGAAGAGGTTAACCAATGACTTGGTCGTTCTGTGACCAGCCCATGATTGGTTATTCCCCATGATGGGGTTCCGGCCGTTCACTTGAGCCAAACTGGCCAACTGACCACCAATAGCTCCGTTGATTACCAGCGTGATACCACCATAGTTCGGTGTCTTGATGCCATCGGCAGGTACGTAGAAAATCATTTCCGGCGACGTGTTGTTGTCTGTCAGGAAGTTGTCCTGATAGCCAGGTGAGAGGCTATAGGCCGCGTCACCGCCCGTCGGGCTTATGATCTTGTTCAGTACCGTAACACACTCAGCATATTTCGGGGTTCCAATGTACACTTCCGCGTTGAGGTAGAGTTTGGCCAGGATAATACGGGCTACACCCTTGTCAAAGCGGCCGTACACGTTGCCACGCTGGGGTAGCAGGTCTGCTTCAACCGCTTGCAGTTCTGATTCAACGAAATCGAAAATGAACTGCGCATTTTTCTGCTGAGGCTTCTCCACTCCGCTATTCTCGTCGGTAAACGGAATATTGCGGAAGTAGTTCAGTCCATGCCAGTAGCTCAGTGCGCGAAGCGTCCGAGCCTCTGCCCGGTAGGCGGGCAAAACATTGCTGATAAACGCAGCAGGAAGCCCACGGGAGCTCATCTTGTCGGGTGTTGTCTCCTTCAAGAAGAGGTTTGCCAACGCGATCTGGTAGAAAATGCGATAGTAGAACTGCGTCAGGAATGCACTTTGTGAGGTCCAGTTGTGTGCATGATAATCCTTCAAGTTCGGGTCGCCCCAAAGGGTAACCGCTTCATCCGTCGGCATTTCCTCCGCGTTCCAAAGGGCGCGCATATACTGAGAGAAGCCCTCGTCACCCGTTCTGATATCACCAGCTCCTGCCGGTCCGTTCTGACCGGAGTTCGCCAGGCCCAGATAAAGCTTGCCAAGGAATTTCTCAACGCCTTCCGGCGTAGTCAACAGTACATCGGCTGACGCTGAGCCTTTCGGCGTCAGGTTCAGGTCTGTACAGGCCATCGCACCTACCAGGAGAATGACCCAAGATTTCTTTATGATGTTTTTCATCGTCATCATCAATTAGAAGCCAATACTTAAACCAAACACATATGTCCTTGCGCGCGGGTACAGGTTGTTGTCTATACCGTTGACGACTTCAGGATCCAGTCCAGTGTACTTCGTCCAAACCATGGCGTTCTGGATCGTTGCATAAACGCGGATCTTGGCTTTGGTAAACTGATTGACCGAATATCCCAGCGTAATATTGTCTATACGCAAGAAGGTTGCATCCTCCAGGTAGTAGTTCGAAAGATATTGCGGTGTGCGGAAATTTGCTTTCAGCGCTTGAGTCGGCACGTTGTTGGGAACCAATTCAAACAAGCGGTTCAGGTATCCGTTGCTGGATTGAACGTTGTTGTACACTTGTCCGCCGAGGTTGCCGCGAAGCGTGAAACTGAAGTCAAAATTCTTCCAAGTCAGGTTGGAGGTCATACCGAGGAACCACTTGGGCTGGGGATAAGCCAAGCCATTGGGCACCCTGTCGAGGTCATTCACCACGCCATCCTTATTCACGTCCACATACATGTCGGCTTGGTTAACCACACCGTCATTATTCCAATCCACTCCATCCTGAAGGGGCAAGCCATTGGCTCCTGTCTTGTGTTGGAACAGGCGGAACGTGTTGACGGGATAACCGACTTTCAGCACCTGAACGTAGTTGCCGATACCACCAGAAATTCCACCGGTGGGATACCCTTGGAAGTTCGGATCATCAACGCCGTCCAAAGAAATGACTTCACTCCGGTTCATGGTCAGGTTAAACCCAACATTCCACCGAAGATCTGTCTTATCAATAATGGTCGAGTTCAGGGACAGTTCAAATCCCTTGTTATTGACTTTACCGATGTTCTTCAATACCTGGTCACCAGTTACTGTTCCCGCGGGTACGTTCACAACAAAAAGCAGGTCCTTGGTGTCCTTATTATAGAATTCCATGGAACCGGTCAGTCGGCCTTTCAACAAACCAAAGTCGAGACCAACGTTCAGCGAAGTAGTTTCCTCCCACTTCAGGTTCGGGTCTACGGCATTGGGACGTATCGGGGAAACAAGATTGGTTCCGAAAGGATACTCTGCAAACCCGTTCGTGGGTTGGAAGGTCGGCAGATACAGGTAGTTACCGATTTCCTGGTTACCGTTCACGCCATAACTCACGCGCAGTTTGAAGTCTGAGAATACATCCTGCAGACCGGCGAAGAAATTTTCGTCATAAACGCGCCAGCCAAAAGCGGCCGAGGGGAAGAAACCCCAACGAGTAGAGGGGCCAAACCGAGTCGAGCCGTCGTTACGCATGTTTATAGTGAGGAGGTATTTGTCCTTCATGGAGAAGTTGATACGTCCGAAGAAGGAAATCAAACGGTTCTCCTGGTAGTCCGCATACAGGAACTTCTGACCTGTAGCAACACCGGGGTTGTAGAAACCGTAAGCATTGTCTGTCAGCCCGTTTCCGGTATAGCCGTTCCGTGCGGAATTGAAATTCTGCCAGGAATAACCTGCCGTCACATCAAACTTACCGTCAATGCTGGAAATCTCCTTTGTGTAGTTCAGGTAGAACTCCAACAGTTTGTTAATCCGCATTGTATTCTCCGCTTGTGTTGTACCGGGGAATGGCTGCACTGCCTGAGCGCGAAGATTGGAGGGCTGGAAGTAATTCCGGAGGCCACTGGTAACATCGACGCCGAGGTTAAGGTCAGCCTTCAATCCAGGAACGAGGTCTTCAAAATTGTAGTTGAAGCGAACGTTACCTATACCGCGGTAAACAACACCCTGATTGCGGGTCATTGAATTATTGGCCACCGGGTTCTTTGTGCCGAGGGGAACATTAGACCATTCCCAGAAGCCGCCATATTTGGGGAACTTGGCCGTATCGTAAACCGGCTGCGAAGGAGCCATGCTGTACATCTCATAAACCGAGGCGCCGTTATAGGTGTCCTTGGTTTCGGATGCCTTCATGTTTGCCTCCATATTAAGTTTGTCATTCAGCATCTTCTGGTTGAGATTAAGGCTGAAGCTGGTACGGCGCGTATCCGAAGTCTTGATAATACCTTGCTGATCGAGGTAACCGATCGAAGCGCGTACCAATGTCTTGTCAGTGCCACCCGAGAAACCGACGTTATGGCTTTGGCCTACAGCTGTTTGGAGGAGTTGGTTCTGCCAGTTCGTGTTGGTCTTCTTTACCGTCGCTGTTTCAACCAGGTTGTAGTCATATAGCTTGGATGTTTCCGAGGGGTAGTACAAATTAACCGCTTCACGGAACTGAGGGCCATCCAGCATGCTGAGCTGCTTGGCAATCTGTGAAGTGGAGAAGAAACCGTCATAGGTCACTTTCACCTCACCTGCCTTACCGCGCTTGGTCGTAATCATCACAACGCCGTTAGCCGCACGCGAACCGTAGATCGCGGCAGCGGAAGCGTCTTTCAACACCGTAAATGTTTCAATGTCGTTCGGGTTGATGAAGTTGAGGGGGTTACGCGCTCCCGGTACCCCGGTGATATCGAGCGGAACACCGTCAATTACATACAACGGGTCGTTGCTGGCATTGATGGAGGTACCTCCACGAATCCTTACTGTACCGCCGGTTCCCGGCTCACCACTGTTCGGTGTAATCTGAACACCGGCAATCTTACCGGCGATCAGCTGGTCGGGAGCAACGATAGCTCCCTTGTTGAAGTCCGTTGACTTTACATCGGTAACCACACCGGTCACATCACGCTTTTCCTGCTGACCGTAACCGACCACCACCACTTCAGAAAGCGTGGTAATATCGCTCTGGAGAGAAACGCTGATCACCGTCTGTGCGCCCACCGCAACTTCCTGCGTGGTGTAGCCGATGAACGAAAAGCTCAGCACCGAGCTTTCCGACGATACATTAATTTTGAAGTTACCATCCATGTCGGTGGTAGTTCCATTGCTGGTGCCTTTTTCCAGCACGTTTACGCCAGGCACCGCTGAACCATCCTCTGCGGAGGTCACTCGTCCACTAACAGTTCGCTCCTGTGCCGCAGCCGCGAGGCTCAGCAATAGAAGCACCACTGTCAGATTCCTGCGAATAGACAGATAGAGACTTGTCATACCAAAAGTTGGGTTAGTTTGATAATTACAGACCGATTAGCAATCCAATCGATTTCAATGTTACGATGAAATTAAGGATGAACGAATACCGAAAATCCCATTTTTTTGAAGTTTTTCCCGGAAACCTTCCCGCAACCGATTTCGGTCCAAAGGCAGTTCGGTTACGATCTCTCTCTTCCATCGATCATCTTGCAACAACCACCAAACACCTACATTTGTCGGATGACTTTTGTCAGTAAATCCGCCATTCTTATCTGCCTTTGCAGCATCGCCATCCCATGCGCCGGCCAGGTCAAGTTTGAAGACGGAGCACTCACGCACGGCATCAAGCATGTCGCCATCGCCAGTGATTTCATGGGCGCCGCAGTAGCCGTGTTCGATTACAACAACGACGGCTGGCAAGATGTGTACCTCACCGGAGGACTGGAACCTGATAAACTTTTCAAGAATCTCGGTAAGGGTGTGTTCACCGATGTCACTTCAACGGCCGGTGGATTCAGTGCTTCCATCGGATACAAGACTACTTCCGTTGTCACGGCTGACCTCGACAACGACGGGTTTCGTGAAGTCATCGTCGGTACCGCACGCAACATGCCGTTGTTCATCTACAAGAACAACGGTGATGGGACGTTTACCCACATCACACCTTCGACAGGAGTTTCAACCCTTCGAAATACAACAGCACTTGCCGCCGGCGACTATGACCTCGACGGCAAACTCGACATTTATGTCATTAACTACGTACAAGTCCCCCGAACGCTCTTTGACAGCGATGGAAACGTTGTCGGCTATAATCATACGTGCTCTCCCAACGAATTCTACCGCAACCTCGGGAGCCTCACCTTCCAGGAGATCGGACTTTCGATTGGTGTGGCGGACACGATTCATACCACGACGCCGCCCGGTCCGGTCAATGCCGGCTGCGGACTGGCCGGCCTGTTCACTGACATCAATGGCGATTACAAGCCGGATATCTATGTCGCCAATGACTTCGGATTGTTCACCCATATCGGAAATGCCTACTATCAAAACACGTATCCCACCCTGGGCTTTCAAGACCGCCGGATCGCAAGCCAGTTGGATGCGCACATATTTGGAATGGGTATTGCGCAAGGTGACTACGATAAGGACGGCAAGCTGGATCTCTACGTCACCAACCTCGGAAGGAACATCTTGTATCGCCAGACTTCCGCTGGTGTTTTTCAGGATGTCACTACCGCCGCCGGAGTTGAAGACGGTAAGGATATCAATAACCTGAACGTCGTCGGATGGGGAACCGCCTTTCTCGATTATGACAACGACGGCTATGAAGATCTCTACGTGGCGAACGGATACGTGCCGGCAGCCAAATCATATGAAACCAGCCTCAACAGCGACAACAAACTTTACCACAATCTCAAGAATGGGACATTTGAAGATGTCTCCCAGGTAGCCGAGGTAAACGACAAGAAGATGCACCGCGGAATGGCCACCGGCGACTTCGACAATGACGGCGATGAAGACATGATGGTCTCCAAGCTCGTCTCAACCGGAGTACCCGTATCCGACTATACTCTATATTATATTAACAAGCAGAGCCTGGGGCACCATTGGTTCCAGGTGAGCCTGAAAGGCAATGGTACTTCAACCAACCGCGACGGCTATGGAAGCACGGTGAAAGTCCATTACGCCAACACCAAAGGAATTCGGACACTGAGCGGCGGGAATAGTCACGCGTCACAAAGCAGTTCTGTGCTTCACTTTGGGTTGAACACAACGGCGGTTATCGATTCCGTGGAAGTATTCTGGCCCGGGGGGCAGCGCACACGGATCACCAATCCACCGGTAGACAGACATATATTAATAGAGCAAGGCGTTGCGGGGTTTGGGGTCTTGGGCTGCATGAATGCGGCTGCGGCAAACTTCAATCCAGCCGCTACAATCAACTCCGGTTGTTTTGTCCCGGTAACGGGCTGCACCAATCCCACCGCCTACAACTACAATCCAGCCGCCAACTCCGATGATGGTTCCTGCAGTTTTGTTACGGGTATAGCCCAGGAAGTTCTTCCTATCGCGGCCGTCTATCCGAATCCCATGCACCATGAACTCTCCGTTTATACTGGCTCAAGTGCGGCAACCACCGTGGATCTGTTTGACAGCCAGGGTCGCACGATTTTTCAATATTACTTTGAGGGAGGCACGGCAACCTTCCAGCCAGATCTTCGCGCAGGACTATACTATTACCGGCTAACTTCACAAGGACATGTTATCAAGACGGGAAAGATTATCAAGCAGTAAGTTCATCCTTATTGTGTGGATGGCAGCAGCCATTGCTTGTTCCAGCGACGAGCCCGTAAAGACTTCCCCCGCGGCATCGGCGTATGACGGAAAGCTCGCCACCGATTGGATCAACCTCCAGCTTAAATATGCAAAGGAATCGCCGGGGTTTACACCGCCCATTGTGTCCCGCGCATTCGGTTACTGCGGACTTGCTTTCTACGAGTCGTTGGTTCATGGAATTCCAAACGGTAAGTCGTTGGTCGGTCAACTGTCAAGCCTCGCGTATTTGCCGAAGCCTGATTCCGCTGCGGAATACCATTGGGCTTTGGCTGCCAACTCCGCGGCCGCACGCATAACCCGGAAAATGTTTGAAAACGCCCCGGCAACCACATTGCCCTTGATCGATTCGATGGAGCAAGCCAACATCCTGCAATTTGGAAGCGTGTCGCTCGAGGTCGCTTCAAGGTCGATTGCCTATGGTCGACAGATCGCCGATTCAGTCTATTCTTATTCAAAGAGTGACGGCGGCCACAAAGCGTTCAACCGAAATTTCCCGGCCAGCTATGTTCCCCCGTCGGGTATTGGTTTATGGCAGCCGACCAACAGTCAGCTTGCCTTGCTCCCCTTTTGGGGAAACAATCGAACCTTCATTCCGAATCTAAACTCCTCGGTTACCACCAATGGGTTTCCGCCGTACTCAACCGATCCTGCCTCGGCATTCTATGCGGACGCCAGTGCCGTTTATACGATCGGGAAGTCATTGACTTCAGAACAGGAAACGATCGCCTACTACTGGGCCGATGAGGGTTTCGTCACCTTTACACCGCCCGGGCATTCGTTCAGCATTTATGCACAACTGTTGAGCGACCAAAAATTCAACCTCGAAAAAGCAGCCCTCGGCTATGTGAAACTGGGTTTGGCCATGTCTGATGCCTTTGTCTACTGCTGGAAGGTGAAGTATACAAACAACCTCCTTCGTCCCTCCCAGTTTATTCAGCCCAATATCGATGCGCAGTGGATTCCGCTCATCCCCAATCCGCCGTTCCCCGAATACACGTCCGGTCACTCCACACAATCGGGATCCGCCGCAAAAGTGCTGGCATCCATTTTCGGTGAAAATTATGCTTTCACGGATATGACCCACACCCGGCTTGAACTTGGATTGGCACCTCGTTCTTTTACCAACTTCTACCAAATGGCAGAAGAAGCGGGAATATCGAGGGTTTATGCGGGTATTCACTTCCCCAACTCCAATGTGCAAGGCCGGCTTTCCGGTTATGCCATAGGCGAAAAGGTACTCGTCCTTTCATACAATCAGTAATTCGAACCTCGCCACACCGAATCCGTAAAAGGTTACCATATTGGGCTAACTTTCGCCTCCACCCAGGCAATGGATAATCAATGGCGTTCTCCCCTCATCACGCAGGTGCTGCTCCTTGCCGCGACGGCCTTGCTGTTGGGTATTCTGTTTGCGAGCGACACCTCCATGCTGGTGCGGGCCGCGGTGATCATTGCCGGCGTCATCCAATTTACGCGACTGACCCAGGCGCTCAAGGTCCAGCAGCCTGACTTCCTTGCGCCCCCTCCCCCGGTAGACTTGTCGGCCATAACGTTTGATGAGACTTCTCAGACCTTCAAGACAAATTCGAACAGCGACTCCGTCTATCAGGCCTGCCGCAAGTTGAATGAAGCATTGGCCGCCGCGAAGAACAACCGCAGGGAAAAGGACTCCGACTACCAATTCTTCCGAAACATTGTTCAGCACGTAGGCATTGGTTTGCTGACTTTCAAGAAAGACGGCGCCGTACAAATCATCAACAGCGCGGCACGCAAACTCCTCCGAGTCGGTCAGATTAACAACATCAATCAGCTGCACGAGACCAGCCCTACCTTGGTAGAAGCGTTTCAAAAGCTGAAGACCGGCGGCCGCGAACTGATCCATCTGAAAATTGGCGATGATACCGTTCAGCTTTCTGTTTTCGCAATTGAACTAACCTTGCGCGGCGAAGAGATCAAGCTCATCTCCATGAGCAACATCCAAAGCGAACTCGAAGAGAAGGAAATGGAAGCCTGGCAAAACCTTGTCCGCGTGCTCACCCATGAAATCATGAATTCGGTAACGCCGATCTCTTCCCTTGCCGTTACCGTAGAGGAAGAACTTCATAAACAGCTGGAAGCGCCAACACCCGCGCTCAAGAAGGACGAGTTGGAGGACATGCATTTGTCAATAAAGACCATCAGCCGAAGGAGTGAAGGCCTGATCCGCTTTGTGAAAGAATTTCGCAGCCTGACGCAGGTGCCTCAGCCACGGATGACGGAAATTGCCCTCGCTCCCCTGTTGGAAGAAATGGCCATGCTGCACAAGAAAGAGTTGAGCGACCACCAGATCACCATCACCACACATACAGAGCCGCCCCAACTCACGGCGCTGGCCGACAAGAACATGATTGAACAAGTGCTGATCAACCTCATCAAGAACGCGATCCAGGCATTTGATGACCAGCCGGACAAGCGGATTGAGCTCAGCGCTTCAACCAGTGACAAGGGGCGGCCGCAGATCAGTGTTCGCGACAACGGGCCCGGGATTGACCCGGAGGCCATGGAGAAGATTTTTATTCCCTTCTTCTCCACGAAGAAGACCGGATCGGGCATCGGGCTCAGCCTTTCACGGCAGATCATGCGCGTCCACGAAGGTCGCATTTCCGTCAAGTCCAAGCTTGGGGAAGGCACGGAGTTCTTGCTTAAGTTCTAGCCTTTTTTCCTACATTTGGCGCCATGCAATCCATCCAGCAGAAAGTTACTTCCATCCTTACGGAGAAACTGGGAATCCCGCAATCAGAGATTACCCCCGATGCGAGTTTTGTCAAAGACCTGGGCATCGATTCGCTGGATTACGCGGAGCTGGTCATGGAGTTTGAACAGACGTTTGACATCAAGATCCCCGATGACGATGCCGACAAGCTCCAAACCATCGGGCTAGCGATCAAGTACATCGAAGAGAAACTCAAGAGCGGCAAATAGCCTCCTTGCGGCAGTTTCATGGCCGAGAAGGTATTCTTCATAATTAACAAGTATTCCGGCAAAGGATTCCAGTCGGCGGTGGAAGGGCAAATCATTGATGCCTGCACCACGCACGGAATTGAAGCGACTCTCGAGTACACACAGCATCGAGGTCACGCCACGGAACTTGCCTACGATGCGGTTGAGCAAGGATTCACCAAGATATTCGCTCGCGGCGGAGACGGCACGGTAAATGAAGTGGCCCGCGCACTCGTGCATTCACCTGCGGCACTCGGCATACTGCCAGCGGGCTCCGGCAACGGGCTCGCCCGGCATCTGAGGATACCTCTCGTCCAACATGAGGCACTGCGGCAGCTCACCCACTACAAGACTATTTCAATGGACACGCTCCGGATCAATGGAGCGCTGTCGGTAAATGTGTCCGGGTTTGGCTTTGATGCCCATGTGGCTCACCAGTTTGGAAAGAACGGTCAGCGGGGTTTTACCGGTTATGCAAAGCTTGTGCTGGGAGAATTCATGAGGTACCAGGAGTTTGACGTTCAGGCAACGATCGATGGGCAATCATCTACGCATCGCGCGTTTATGGTGGCTATCGCCAATGCCTCGCAGTTTGGGCATAATGCGCTCGTGGCTCCGGATGCATCCGTGAGTGATGGCGTTTTGGATGTGTGTTTCATTCGGCGCATTCCCATAACAGAGGCTGTTCCTTTCATCACCAAGATGTTTCGCGGCAGAATTGAGCGCTCCCGTTTTGTCACCCTGGTCAAAGCCAGACAATTCACGGCCGAACTGGTGTCGCCACAACCGATTCACCTTGACGGCGAACCGGTTCCGCCATCTTCCCGAATCGATGTTGAGGTAGTGCCCGGATCGCTCAAGGTAATTGTACCCGCATAGCCGCTCCTGGACCGGCCGTTGCCTGGTCAAACCACTCGTAATTCTCCCCAACGAGTTTCTTCGAAAGAAGTATCTTGACTCCTCAAACAATTCAACCCATGAAAAAGCTGCTTTTGGGGATGGCGTTCTGTCAATCCCTGTCGCTATTCGGCCAAACGATCAGTCGCGATGATTACGCCCGTGCGGTTAGTTTTCTCTGGGACAACGTCAACAACAAGAAAGCGTTCAACCTTTCCACTACCCCCAACTGGTTTTCCGACAGCACCGGTCTTTGGTTTGTGCATTACGCACCCGGCGAAAAGAAATATGAACAGGTTATCTTCAAACCACTCAAGCGCTCCCCCCTCTTCGACCACGTTCAGTTGGCCTCGAAGTTGGGTGAGCAACTGAAGGAGACCATTGACCCCAAGGCGCTGTCACTGGAAAATGTAACCCACTTAAAACCCGGTCAGCTGGAGTTCAGCGCCAAGGGGAAACGCTTTGCCTGGGACGGCGCCTCTGCAACGCTGACCGTGAAGGCAAAGGAGCCCGAGCGGAACCCGAACGAATCCAAATCTCCGGACGGCAAATGGATTGCCTATTCGGATAACTTCAATTTGTTTATCATGTCGACCGACAACGGAACTGTAAAACAACTCAGTACAAAAGGTTATAAGAACTACGAGTACGCCAGCTTCTATGGATGGAGCGATATTATAGAGGGTGAGAACGGCGATCGCCCAAAACGATTCACCGTCCAGTGGTCGCCGGATTCCAAATACATCCAAACCAACATCTGTGACTTACGCAACGCCAGGAAGATGTACCTGTTGGATTGGAGTATAGACACGCTATATCGCGCCAAGTTGTTGGGTTATTATCGCGGTTCCCCCGGCGATACCACTGTCGTTCATCTTGTTCCCGTAGTTTTTGACGTTCAATCCGGAAAAGAAACCCGGCTGCCAATACCTCGGGTGCCGCATGAGCTTGGCTACTCCTTTCAATGGCTGAAAGAATCCGGATGGGCCGTACTTCAAAATACCGAACGCGGATACCACAAGACCACACTGCTCAAGGTGAACGTCTCCACGGGACAAACAACCACCTTATTTACCGAAACAAGCGACACAAACATCGATGGCTTCTCTTACCGTTTGTCGGAGAAACGCGACAAATTGATCGTTACGTCGGAAAGAACTGGCTGGAAACAACTTTACGCCGTAGACCTGAACACAGGCGCCTCGAGACCACTGACCACGGGCCCCTATTTTATTAATGACGCCGATGTCAACTACCGGGATAACACCGTTTATTTTCTGGCATCCGGCAAAGAGGTGGGACGTAACCCCTATCAGCAATACTTGTACAGTGTTGGCTATGACGGAAGGAATCTGAAGTTACTCACGCCGGAAGAAGGCAATCATGAAATATCCGATTCTCCTGACAGTAAGTACATCGTCGACTCGTACTCCACTCCACAAACACCGACGAGGACTGTGCTTCGGGAAGCAAAGACCGGGAAAGTGTTAATGGACCTCGCGACGGCTGACGCCTCCGGTTTAACCGCGATGAAATGGACCGCGCCGCAGGCTTTCACCGCCGTGGGCAAAGACGGGAAGTCGACGATCTATGGATTGTTGTGGAAGCCGACAAACTTTGATCCCACCAGAAAATACCCGGTGATCGACAACAGCTATACCGGCCCGCACGGGCAAATTGTACCGCGCACATTTTCTCGTGGCGTAAGCATCAATAACCAGTCACTGGCAGAGCTGGGCTTCATCGTTATGATGGTCGACGGCCTGGGCACCGCCAATCGCTCGAAGGAATTTCATAATTACTCGTACAAGAAGATGGGCTTCAACCTGGAGGATCACGTCCGGGCCATACGGCAACTCGCTAGACAGAATAGCTGGATCGACACAACGCGGGTTGGCATCTTTGGACACTCTGCCGGAGGTTACGATGCCGGACATGCGATGATGCAGTATCCCGATTTTTACAAGGTCGCCGTGGCCAGCAGTGCTGATCATGATTTCCGAATGGAGAAGGCCTGGTGGCCGGAGATGTATATGGGGTGGCCGGTTGACTCGGCATACGAACAGCAATCCACCATCACCATGGCCAAGAACTTGAAAGGCAAACTCCTCATCACGCACGGAGGCATTGATGAGAATGTGAATCCCTCCGCAACATTCAAACTTGCGGAAATGCTGGAGCGTGCCGACAAGCCCTTCGACATGCTGATCTTCCCCAGCCAGAAACACGGTTACACCGGAGCCCACCAACTGTACTTTACCAAGAGGCGCTGGAATTACTTTGTTGAACACCTGCTCGGTACCAAACCCATCTGGGACTTCCCCTGGAAATAACCCTTCACTCTCCGCGAATCTCCGCGAAACCTCCGTGTACTTCGTGCAATATTTTTGCACAGAGAGACACGGAGGCAGCACGGAGGGACACGGAGGAATTTTATATATTGAAAGTTAAAACCAAACCGAAATGCCTAAATACATCATTGAACGGGAAATTCCCGGGGCGGGAAGTCTCTCGGCGGACAAGTTGAAAGCCATTTCACAGAAATCCCGCGAGGTGCTGTGCCAGCTGGGGACGGACATTCAGTGGATTCACAGTTACGTGGCCGGCAACAAAATCTATTGCATCTATCTTGCTCCAAATGAAGAGCTGATACGCGAGCACGCCAGGCGCGGAGGGTTTCCGGCGAACAGTATTACCGAGATCGCCAATGTCATTGAGCCGTTGACAGCAGAGTAAGGTTACACGGAGTTGCGCGGAGGCTTCACGGAGATGCACGGAGAGTTTAGGTGTTTATTATTCGCTTAATGCCATCTTTCAGGAGTTTGACCTGAAAGTTGATTAGCAGGCCAAGCGGGTAATGGCCGAGCCGGAGGTAAGTGAGTGTCTGGGCGAAATGAACATCCGTCAGGAATTCCACCGTTTTCAGTTCAATGACCAGCGTATTTTCCACCAGTAGATCAATGCGGTAACCATGGTCCAGGTGGATTTCTTTGTAAACAATTGGCATTGCCTTCTCCTTGACGACGCGGAGTCCACTGGAGACCAGTTCGTATTCGAGGCATTCCCGATAAGCAGACTCCAACAATCCAGGCCCCAAAATCCTATGGACCTCGATCGCGCACCCTATCACCCGTGACGTAAGTTCCTCATTCACCATACTCTTCTTCGTGCATCTCCGTGCTGCCTCCGTGTTCATCTGTGTAACTCTTCCGCCCGTAAATACAGAATAATTCCAGCCTTCAGCACCACCTCCGCCCGCCGGTTTTCCTGACAACTTTTGTGCAGGCACCGCAATTCCGTTACTTTAGGTTCCCATGGCAATCTCAAAGCCCCGACCACGAGCCAAACCCCAACCTTCGCTGAGCGAGCGCGAGCAAGCTGCAGTCATGCGGGTCTACGATTCCTATTTCACCAATTATATCAAGGGCGATGTGAAGGCTGTCGCCAAGGTTCTCGACGACGACTATTCACAGGTAGGCAGCGCGGAAAGTGAAGTCTTCTTCAATAAGAAAGACGCCGTCAAATTCCTGCACGACACCATGGATCAGGTGGCGGGAAAAGTGCAGATGCGCAACCGGGAGATACGCGTTGAGCCCCACAAAGAATTTGTTCTTGTACTCGACCTGTCCGATGTCTATGTGCGCACCGAACAGGAATGGGTCTTTCACTCCAAGTTCAGGGCCTCCTCTTTCCTGCGCAAGAAGAAAGGCAGCTGGAAGATTTATCATCAACATTCCTCATTTCCCGATCTTCGCGCGCAGGATGGGGAAAATATATCCATCGAGAAAGTCGCCCAGGAAAACCTTCAGCTCCGCGATGCGGTAAAAAGACGAACAGTAGAACTCGAGCAGAAGACCCGGGACCTGGAGGTGGAGGCGGCGTTGGAACGGGTACGGGCACGTGCCATGGGCATGCGCAGCAGTTCTGAGCTGGCCGAGACCTCTTCCGTACTCTTCCATCAGCTAAAGAAACTCCAGATCAATGCAATCCGCACCAGCGTGGGGATATTTGACGACCCCAACGAAGCCATCGAATTGTGGGTCACGGCCATTTCAGACAACCGGGAAGTCATTGAGACGCTCAACTACGTCAACCTGCACATTCACCCCGTCTTTGAGAACCTTATCCCTGCGCGGAGGCAGAAGAAGCCGTTTGCATTAACAAAGCTCACCGGAGACGAGGTTAGGGAATATTATCAACACCATTACCTCTCGCTGCCCAACCAGCGGAATTACAATGAAACGGAGTTCTTCTATTCTTTCTTCTTTTCACAGGGCACCCTCAATGTGGTCGCCCGGCAGGCGCTGACGGATGAGCAATGCGACGTGCTGACGCGCTTTGCCGCCGTATTTGGATTGATCTACACCCGCTTTCTTGACCTGCAGCAGGCAGAGTCGCAGGCGCGGGAGGCAAAGATTGAAGCGGCATTGGAGCGAATACGTGCGCGGGCCATGGCCATGCACTCGTCTTCCGAACTCATGGAAGTGGCCGACGTTCTCCGTGAGCAGATGGCCATGTTGGGACAACCTGAATTGGAAACTTCCGCATTGCACTTGTATGACGAAGAGCCTGGCCACATCATCTCCTGGCGTGCGTTTAGGCTCGGAACGAAAACAAAAGGAAAGATCACCAAGGGCCGGATGGCCATTCCCAACGATTCATGCGCTTTGGTTAAAGAGTGGCTGGAGTTATTCCACAGCGGATCACCCGAATATACGGTGGAAGTCAACGGAGCAAAACAGAAGGAATGGTATAAGGTGTTGTTTCGGTTGGCGCCTGAAGTGGGTGAAGCTATGGTGAAGCGGAAGACAACGACCGAGCCGAGGTTCTATCATTTTTCCACCTTCTCCGGGGGCGCCCTGCTCATGGTGGCCATTTCACTCCCTTCTGAAGAGTCGATCTATCTCCAACGGAGGGCTGCGGCCGTGTTTGACCTGGCCTACCGGCGGTTCCTTGACCTGAAAAAAGCGGAGGCATTGGCCCACGAAGCCAGGATAGAGCTGGCGATGGAACGTGTGAGGGCAAGAGCAATGGCGATGCAACAAAGTGAGGAAATGGTTGAGGCTTCTGATGTTCTATTTGAAGAACTAAAGAAACTTGGCATCCAACCCATCCGGACTGGAATAGCCATCATGGATGAAGTCTTGGAGACCGTTGAAGTGTGGTCGCGGACACACACTGGAGAATTTGCAAAGAACAAGATTCTGGGCATCGTTCCTGCCGCGATCCATCCGTTGTTCGAGGGGATCTTCATGTCCTGGAAATCGCACAAGCCTTATTTTACCTACTCACTACAGGGGAAAGAGCTTGTCCGCTATTACAATAAATTGGCGCAGTACCTCTCCTACCCGACAACAAAGGACTACAATAAGAAAGAGGAATTCACGACGTTCTCTTTCGCCCAGGGTACTTTGAACGTAGTCTCATTGGAACCACTTAGCGAACAGGAATGCAGCATCATGGTTCGTTTCGCGCGCGTATTTGGTCAACTTTACCAACGATTCCTTGATCTTCAAAAAGCAGAAGCACAGGCGAGAGAGTCCCAAATTGAAGCCGCCTTGGAGCGTGTGCGCTCGCGAAGTATGGCCATGCACAAGAGCGAAGAACTCAAGGATGTAATCCAGGTAGTGATGGATCAGCTGATTAAACTAGATGTGCCTGTTGAGCACGCTGGTTTCATCATCGACTACAAAGCCAGCGACGACATGCATATCTGGCTGGCCGATCCGAACCAGGTTCCTGCTGAGATTGTCCTTCCGTATTTTGATTCACCGCATTGGAACAGTTACCGCAAGGCCAAGGCCAGCGGAACGCGTTTTTTTGCCAATCGGCTGGATTTCGAAGAGAAGAATCGATTTTATGCCTCGCTTTTCTCCCTCGTTTCCATACCTGATGCCACCCGTGAATTCTACTTCAATTGTCCCGCCCTCGCGATTTCCACTGTCCTCCTCGATGACGTAGGCCTCTACATAGAAAATTTCTCCGGAACCCCCTACTCCGATGAAGACAACGCCATACTGATGCGTTTCGGTACGGTGTTTCAGCAAACGTATACCCGTTTCCTTGACCTTCAGAAAGCCGAAGCCCAGGCCAACGAAGCCACTATCCAAGCGTCCCTTGAGCGTGTGCGCGCCAAGGCCATGGCCATGCACAATTCAAAGGACTTGGCCGAAACCATCCATGCATTCTACAAAGAACTGGTATCTCTGAGCCTTACCCCGAGGCGCTGTGGAATCGGACTTGTAGATAAAGAAACGCGAATGGCCGAGCTGAGCAGCATGAATACCACCGAGAATGGAATTTCCGTGGAAGCGATCGGTACATTCGAATTGGCTGGCCATCCTGTTCTGGCAGGCGTCTACTCGAACTGGCTCGCACAAAAGGAGTATCATCCTATTCTTCGGGGAAATGAAATCAAGGAGTATTATCAGTTGCTTCGGAAACAGATTCGTTTTCCGGATTACCCTAACGACGCCGTTCAGTACGGGTATTTCTTTTTCTTCGAAGAAGGCGGTGTCTATGCCTGGACGGAACAGGAATTGAGTGAAAAGGAATTAGCTATCTATCGGAGGTTCACATCTGTCATCAGCCTCACTTACAAGCGCTACAAAGACTTAAAGGTAGCGGAGGCCCGCGCCGAAGAGGCTGTTAAGCAAGCCTCACTCGACCGGGTACGTGCCGAAATCGCCTCGATGCGCACCGCAGACGACCTGCAGCGCATCACCCCGCTAATCTGGCGTGAATTAAGAACCCTCGGCGTTCCCTTCTTCCGATGCGGTGTCCTTATCATTAACAATGAAGAGGAACATGTAAACTACTACCTCTCCACGCCGGAAGGCAGGCCCCTGGCAGCACTACATCTCCCCTTTGAAACGGACCTTCTCGTTGTCAGGCACGCGCTCGAACACTGGCGCAAGCAAGACACATACATTGATCATTGGACACGGGATCAGTTTCTTTCCTTCGCCCAGTCCATGATAAGGCTGGGGCAGGTCGAAACCATCAAATCATATCAGGGTGGAGAGCAGGCACCCGATTCGCTCACGCTGCAGTTTGTACCGTTTAAACAGGGAATGCTTTACGTCGGCAGCGCAGACCGGTTACAGGACAACCAGATTGAACTGGTGCACGCCCTGGCAGAGGCGTTCAGTACGGCCTATGCCCGCTACGAAGACTTCACACGTCTCGAAACTGCCAAAGCCCAGGTGGAACATACACTGCAGGATCTTCGGGTGACTCAAAACCAGTTGGTGCAATCGGAGAAGATGGCGTCGCTGGGAGAGCTCACTGCCGGCATCGCCCATGAAATCCAGAACCCGTTGAACTTTGTGAACAACTTCTCGGAAGTCAGCAAGGAGCTTCTTGATGAAATGAAAGTTGAGTTGGAGAAGGGCAATGCCGCGGATGCGAAACAGATCGCCGCGGATGTGATCCAGAACCTGGAGAAGATCAACTTTCACGGCAAGCGGGCCGACGGTATCGTCAAGAGCATGCTCCAGCATTCGCGGAAGAGCACAGGTCAAAAGGAGCTCACCGATATCAACGCCCTGTGTGACGAATACCTTCGACTGGCTTATCACGGACTGCGGGCCAAGGACAAGTCGTTCAATGCGAAGTTTGAAACACACCTTGATCCGACGGTTGGTAAGTTGAGCGTGTTACCCCAGGAGATCGGGCGAGTGATCCTGAACCTGATCAACAACGCGTTCTATGCCGTTACGGAGAAAGGGAAATTGAACATCGAAGGCTTTGAACCCACGGTTACCGCAACTACCAAGAATCAGAACGGCAATGTCGAAATCCACGTTGCTGACAACGGCAACGGAATTCCCGCGCACATTAAAGAAAAGATCTTTCAACCCTTCTTCACCACCAAGCCGACCGGGCAGGGAACGGGGCTGGGGTTGAGCCTCAGCTACGATATTGTCAAATCCCATAGCGGAGAATTAAAGGCGATGACGAAGGAAGGGGAAGGGAGTGTGTTTGTTATCACAATTCCAGGCTGAGCGCATCATGATGAACTGCCGGGTGTCCATATTGACTGGTTTTCTCATCATGCTGACTTTACCGTCAGTTGATGCAACACCCATAAAGTTGAGCGCTGCTCAGTTCCAAGGGCACGGAGAATTGAGGTTGTCTGACCTGGACGGTTGGTGGTTTCGCAAAGGAAATGATGTAACGGCCGCCTTGCATCCTGACGACACATCGGGATGGACCAGGATGAAGCCCACCGAACTTACCCCTGAGTTGGCGGATGAAACCGGAAGGATTGAAGGGTGGTTCAGGCTTGAGTTTGAATTGGACGGCTCCCTGTCCAAAGTACCGCTAAACCTTACCCGTCAACTCTGGTCGGCAACCGACATTTACATTGATGGAGTTCTGGTTGCACAATTTGGGGATACAAGAAGCACGTATGAACCGTACAATCCAACTCTTAAGCCAGGTGTCCCTTTTCCCGTTTCCGTGGGCAGTCCGCACGTGCTTGCCATGCATGTCGTAGCCTACCAAACCTTTATTACACCCCGCGAACTGCGACTGGACCCTCCTTACCTTCAGGATTTTATTAACCTGGCGAATCCTGCCCATCAGGCCTTCATTCAGAAACAGGCCAAGTCCACTTACATCCTGGGAGGAATGACTATTGCAGCGTCCGCCTCCCTGTTCCTGCTGTTCCTCGTACTGCTTTTTCTGAACAAGTCGGTACGCTTGTTTCAACTGACCACCCTTCTCACCTTGTTCGTCGTGCTATCCACTACAGGCGTTTTTTTTGAAAAAGTAGTCGATCTCTCATATGCGACGCAAAAGATCGTATTCCTGATTACCAACGCAATCTTTCTGCCGATTATGACAGTGCTCACGCTGTTAATCACGGAGTGGGTATTGACGCGGCGTGTTTCCTGGATTACGTATTCCCTCATGTTCTCCATTCCCTTCGCGAGCGCGGCAGGGCATTTGTTCAATATCTCGTTGCCTTTTGGGCTTCTTCAGGGAGTCATGGTTTTCTACTTCGGATACCTGGTAATCCGGTCATCAAGATCGATGAAGTCCGTTGAATGGGCGGTCGTGATTGCGATGATCATACTCACAGTTGGAGGCGTGATTTCTGTCTTTCTACACAAGTACTACCGCGTTGAATCAGCGGAGTACGAGTTACCGATAAAGGCCGCTGTTTTACTGTCTTCCCCCCTTCTCCTGCTGGTCTATGTTTCGCTGAGTTACAAAGAGGTTCTTGCTGAACGGAAGGAAGTGGCCGACAAAGTCATTCGTGTAACAGAAGAGAAGAGAGCCCTCCTGGAAAAACAAAATGACCTATTGGAAGTACAGGTGGCTCAGCGGACGGAAGCTCTTGAGAAGTCGCTGACTGACTTGAAAGCAGCACAATCCCAGCTGATTCAAGCAGAAAAGATGGCATCACTCGGCGAACTCACCGCCGGCATCGCCCATGAGATCCAGAACCCCCTGAACTTCGTCAACAACTTCTCCGAGGTGAATTCCGAGCTCATTACAGAATTGAAGAATGCCGTTGCCAAAGGTGATCTGAATGAAGTGAAATCGATTGCCGCTACGCTGGAGGAAAACGAAAGCAAGATCGTCTCCCACGGCAAGCGCGCCGACGCCATCGTCAAAGGCATGCTTCAGCACAGCCGTGCAAGCAGTGGTAAGAAGGAGCCCACCGACATCAATGCCTTGTGCGACGAATACCTGCGCCTCGCCTACCACGGGTTGCGCGCGAAGGACAAATCCTTCAACGCCAAGTTTGAAACCAGCCTCGACCCAACCCTTCCCAAGGTCAATGTTGTGACTCAAGATATTGGGCGCGTGGTGCTCAACTTGATCAACAATGCATTTTACGCGGTCAGTGAAAGGCAAAAAGCCAACAGCCAGGAGCCAAAGGCCAAAAGCCAACACCCATACGGCTCCTATGAACCCCAGGTGACTGTATCAACAAAAAATACCGGAGCCACCGTGGAGATTTGTGTAACAGACAACGGCAACGGCATTCCCGAATCGATCAAGGATAAGATCTTCCAGCCCTTCTTTACCACCAAACCCACCGGGCAGGGAACGGGACTGGGGTTGAGCTTGAGCTATGATATTGTGACGAAGGGGCACGGAGGAGGATTGAAGGTGGTCTCCAAAGAAGGAGAAGGATCTACCTTTCTTATTACCCTGCCTTCTTAAGCAAATGTTAATCCTAAACTAAAATTCTATGAGCCAGGTAACCCAACTCATTGCCGACGTGGCACGCGCCCGCGCAGCCTATGAAGCACTGGTAAGCAACGTACCCGAGACAAAAGCGCAAGTCAAACCTGACCCCTCCGCCTGGAGCATCATTGATATCACCGAGCACTTGTATTGGGCGGAACATGGAGGCATTGCTGGAATGTGGAAGACTCTCCAAGCTATCCGGGCCGGAACAATCCCACGGACTTTTGAATCCTTGCACAAATGCATGCCTGTTGAAAAAATCATTGAGCAAACCTGGCAGCCCAAAGAGCAAGTACCGGCTGTAGCGGCGCCCCGCATGGGTGGAACACTCGCCTTCTGGCATTCCGCCCTGCACAGCTTACAGTCTGTCCTGGAAGCGTTTGGCCGTGATCTCCAGGATGATGAACTGCGGCTCCAGGCTCACCCCCATCCGATTTCCGGCCCGATGGATTTTCAACAACGACTGGAGTTTCTGAAATTCCATCTCAACAGGCACAGCACACAGGTCGTCGCCACGCTGGCACGGCTTGATCAACCATAGCTGAATTCAAAATTAGCCGACGCCTCAGAATTGGCCGCTGGGGTTAACTGGCGAAGCAGTACGCACATCCTCGTTCCTGTGCACGCCCGAGGGCCCACACGCCGGAAGGAACCACCTGGATACCCGGGAGAATTCCCGCCATCAATTCCTTCTTCACCTCCGCCGGATCAACGCTGGTATTGGCGCCGAGGACCGCCGACAACTTGGTCATCGCCGTATTGCATACGCAAAACATGACGCCGCTGGCCTGAAGTTGCGCGATGCCTATCGCGATTGCGCCAACGCCCGGGACTTTGTATTCACCGTCTTTGGGATTGGAAAACGGGTTGCGCAACGCCGCCGTCTTTGTCGCGGGATCATTGGCCTTGAACGTCTCACCAAATTTGTACTTCTCCCACAAACTATCCTGGAAAGCATAGCCGATGGCTTCATGTCTCAGTACCACAACCACACTGCACTCCTTCTCCGGAGTTCCGGTTGCAATATTCGAATTGAGGAACACCCTGGGCCAGGCAAAGGGAAATATCTCATGCGGCTTCGTGACATCAAACACCATCTTGTGCTTTCCCTTGATTTTGTCGAACCAGGCTTCGGCTTCCTGCTGTGGCAATTCGTCTGCCTGAGCGTTGATCGGCATGCCAAGGGCTGCCATGCCCAGCGTTGCGGCACCCGTCGCCAGCGAACCCAGGAACACACGGCGGTCGCTGGTAGAATCTTTGTCTTTGCTATTCATAAGGATTGGTTAATGGATTTGAACCTGGGAAATTAACTCGGGCAGTTTGCCCATCTTAAATATCCATTTCAAAAACCACTTTTCAAACTGTTATCGGCAAGTACCCCGAATAGGCCGGCGTTAACGCATAATTTCTGGAATTACGTCGCCCCCTCCATCCTATTACTGCAGAATCGCACTACCTTATCTATCTTTAGTGATACTGATTAATCACCCATGACAGGCACTATGAAATTCCTGCGAATCTGCTTCCTTGTCTTGACCTTGTTGTCCGGGTATACCGATGCCCTATCGCAACAACACGTGCTGGACAGTCTCAAGAAGAGATTTGCTACAGAAAGCAACGACACCCTGCGGTTGGTGCATGCAGCCTCTATCGCGAGGATCTATAAGGAGATCAACCCGGACAGCACCTATCGATACGCCGACAGCATGTTGACGATGGCGGTGAAACTCAGGCTACGGCTGGAGGAGTCTGTCGCCCTTGGCGAACTCGGCTACGCTCTTCTTAATCAGGGTAACTATCCCCGGTCGCTGCAAGCCCTCTTGCAGGCCATTGCTATTGCCGAACATCCCGCAACGGAAGAGCACGTCTTGCCCGCCAGCATTCCACCCTATGATGAATATGTCGACCGGAAAGTCTCTGCCCGGTTGCAGCGACTCGCTGTGGCGAGTAAAGTGATACAGTACACAGCCATACTTTACAACAATACCCTGAACTACAAGAAGGCGTTGAGCTATACTCGTTCTGCTGTGCCCCTGGCCCTGGAATCAACCAACCTCCCCATTCTCATCATTAACTACATCACGCTGGGCAGGACCTACATGCAGCTCAATCAGCAGGATTCTGCGCTCTACAGTTTTCAAAATGCCTACGACTACTCCATCCGGTCAAATGACAAAAGATACCTGGGCAGTATTCTTCTGAACACGGGACGGGTGTACCTGAATTTGAAGAAACCGGAAATGGCTAAGAGTTTTTTCAAGCGTGCGCTCATTGAAAGCCAGGCGAATGAGTATTTCAGAGGTGCCGCGGCCAGTGACCTTGAATTGGCTGAGCTCTTCCGGGCTTCCGGCAAGAGCGACTCGAGTCAGTATCATATCCGTCATGCGCTCAGGGTGGCCAATTACCTGAAGGCTCCGGATTTGTCTTTGCGCTGCTACACGGCTCTTGTTGATATTTACAAGAAGTCCAACATCGACAGCACGGTCAAGTATCAGGCCCTGATTATCCAGATCAACAAGGAGACCTTCAACGCGAAGCAAGTGCAGCAGTTTCAGAACATTGACTATAGCGAGCAACAACGGCTTGCCGAAATTGCCACGGCGCGAAAGGAATACCAGGTTAAGTTGAGAACGAATTTTCTCCTCGGCAGCACGTTTACCCTGCTTGTCATCGCTTTCTTCCTGTACCGAAACAGCAGGACCCGTCAGAAGGCCAAGCAACGGGTGGAAGAGGCTTATGAGCAACTCAAGAAGACGCAATCACAGCTTATCCAATCTGAGAAAATGGCCAGCCTCGGTGAACTTACCGCGGGCATCGCTCACGAGATTCAGAACCCCCTCAACTTCATCAACAACTTCGCCGAAGTGAACGCCGAAATGATTACAGAACTAAACGAAGCAGTGCAGCGAGGGGATTTGAACGAAGCAAAGTCGATTGCCGCCACCCTTGCGGAAAATGAAAGCAAGGTCGTCGCGCACGGAAAGCGCGCGGATGCCATCGTCAAGGGAATGCTGCAACATTCCCGCACCAGCAGCGGGAAGAAAGAGCCCACGGACATTAATGCACTCTGCGACGAATACCTCCGCCTCGCCTACCATGGCCTGCGGGCGAAGGACAAGTCGTTCAACGCCAAATTTGAAACCAATCTTGATCCTGCGCTCCCCGCGATAAACGTTGTGTCGCAGGAGATCGGACGTGTTGTGCTGAACCTGATCAACAATGCATTTTACGCCGCCAACGAAAGGAAGAAAAAAGAGACCAGCAATTTTGAACCTGTGGTTATGCTCACAACAAGGAAGGAAGCCTCGCAGCTCATCATTGAAGTGGCCGACAACGGAAACGGCATACCCAACCACATCAAAGACAAAATCTTCCAGCCGTTCTTCACAACCAAACCTACCGGGCAGGGAACGGGGCTCGGTTTGTCATTAAGTTATGATATCGTGAAGACACATGGGGGTGAACTCCAGGCCGAAACAAAAGAAGGAAAAGGGACTACATTCAGTATTAGACTGCCGCTGAGCTGAACTCGAGAAACCACCCCGCTTAATGTCCTGCAGGGGAATATCTACCTTTGCCTTCAGTTCATTACGTCAGCAGGTTTATGAACAACTGCAAGCTCAAACTTTCGTGGGGTTTCCAGGCATTGGCCTTCTTCCTCATATCTAGTACGTTCAGCTTTGGGCAATCCATCTCAACGGATACCGTCAGTATCGATCGCTTATATAATCTATCAAAGAAGTTCTGGAATAAGCAGGACGACAGCGCCCGATACTACCTGGATCAAGTTAAAACGTTGTCGGAGAAAACAGGTTATAAGCGCGGACAAGCCTATGCTCTTTATGGATATGGCGTGGTGGAACCTGTTCTCTATAAGCAATTTCAGAATTTCACCCAATCGCTTTCCATTTTCGAAAGCATCGGTGATAAATTTGGAATCGGCCTTAACCTGATCAAGATCGGAATTATCTATAAGGAAATCGGCCAGGAAGAAAAAGCGCTTGACTATTTCAAAGCATCCTTAGCTGTAAAACAGGAGATCAATGATTACGGGGGTGTCGCGCTGACCCTGATTCAAATCGGACAATATTATCAACGGCAGGGCAATTTGCCGGAAGCCCTGCATCATTTTGAACAATCCCTAACGTATCGGCTAAAAGAAGGGTCGAAGCAGGGTATTGCCTACTCCCAGGTAAATATGAGTGAGGTACTTTACCAACAAGGTAAAATTGAAGGAGCGCTCACGATATCCGATTCCGCATACCATAACTTCTTACGAACGCGCGATATCCGCGGACAGCTTTGGGCCATGCTGGTAAAAGGAAAATCACTGCTATCCCTGCATCGACCCGCTGAAGCCGAGGAAGTCTTCCGGTCCATGGGCAACTACCCTGAACCCTTTCAATACCTGCCCGTTACCATCGATGCAAAAAAGGAACTGGTGGAGTTATACAAGAATCGGGGCGACATCCAACATGCCTTTCAACTCCAATCCGAATACCTGGTTGCCAAAGATTCTCTGTCCCGCCTGGACTATAGAACTGAAACCCAGCGATTGGTCAATGAACATGAGTTCAGGCAACGTCAGGCCGCCGAACAGGAAGAGGAAAAATTCAAAAACACGGTTCGCATACTGGTGGCCGGAATTTCTCTTTTCGTCTTTGTTCTTGTTGGATCCATTCTTTACCAGAACAACCGGAAAAAACAAAAGGCCAACGAGATCCTGTCCCAAACCCTGACCAATTTAAAAGCCACACAGTCTCAACTTATTCAATCCGAAAAAATGGCCTCCCTCGGCGAGCTGACCGCAGGCATCGCGCACGAGATTCAGAACCCGTTGAATTTCGTAAAGAACTTCTCTGAAGTTAATGCTGAGCTGCTCGCTGAACTGGAGCAGGAGGCAAACAAAGGAAATCTTGAAGCCGTCAAGGGCCTTGCCAGGGATATCCGCGACAACGAGGAGAAGATTGTTTCCCACGGCAAACGCGCCGACGGCATTGTCAAAGGCATGCTCCAGCACAGCCGTGCCAGCTCGGGAAAGAAAGAGCTCACGGACATTAATGCACTCTGCGATGAATACCTCCGCCTCGCTTACCATGGGCTGCGAGCGAAGGACAAATCGTTCAATGCAAATTTTCAGACGCACCTCGACCCTACTCTTCCCAAGATTAATGTAGTGCCGCAGGAAATCGGTCGGGTAGTGCTCAACTTGATCAACAACGCGTTCTACGCCGTCACTGAAAAGATGAAACTTCAAGCTGAGAGCTATCAACCACTGGTGACCGTGACTACCAAAAATATGGTGGACAGAGTTGAAATCCGGGTGAGCGACAATGGATCCGGTATTCCTGATTCCATTAAAGGCAAAATCTTTCAGCCTTTCTTTACCACCAAACCGACGGGGCAGGGAACCGGGCTGGGGCTTTCTCTATCATATGATATCGTCACGAAGGGTCATGGCGGAAATTTGGACCTTATCACCAGGGATGGAGAAGGCGCTGCTTTTGCCATTTCCCTGCCCATGCCAGCAGAATCAACCTCATCGAGTTGATTTGAGAATAATTATCTTTCTCGCTTTCCGGGGACTTGCAACTCCATATCATGATGGGTGCTTCTTTCCCAAAAATGCATAACTTATTAACCCAAATACCATGCGTGGATTAGTGTCACGCAATCCATTGCTACCAATTGATCTCAGGTTGAACAAGAAATGAAGAAGCTACTGTATCTCTTCTTTCTGCTGATCAGTAACCTGTCCGCGGCCCAGGCGAACCTGGTTATCCTTTCGCCCGACAACCGTCGCGGAATAACCATCACGGACCAACTCGAGGTCTTTTTGGACAGTACCGGGCGAATGCGCTTCGAGGAGTTGTACGCCGATTCTTCCTTGGTTTTTGTTCCCCAAAGCAAAATCGGCAAGCCGGGTAATAACGTCTATTGGGCCCGTGTGATGCTCAAAAGTGACTTGAAAGAAGACCTCCTTCTTTGGGCAGGGGCCGCCTGGTGGGACTATGCGACGTTCTACATCACTTTTCCGGATTCGTCCGTGGTTACACTGACTACGGGTCTCCTTTGCAAACAAAGTGAACGCGGTGGAAAAGACTACGCCACGTTTACTCTGCCCGCCGGGAAACAACTCATCATCTACGCACGACTAAGCACCTCCGGGTACTTCATGCGTATGGAGAAAGTGAACTTAATCCTTGGCAACCATTCGCGTGGGCTCGAGAATGAACGCTACTACTTATACCTCTCCGCCATCATCGTCGGAATCCTGCTCGGCTTTGCCTTTTATAACGTGTCATTCTCCCTTTCCAGTAAGGACACGAGCTACTTCTGGTATTTCTTGTACCTGTCCGGACTCGCCGTTTCCTTCAGCGGACAATTAGGTTCAGGGCCTTCTTATCTCACTCAGTTCTTTCTGCCCGAACATCCGCTTCTTGGTTTGTTTATGAAACGCTTGGCCGATCCTGTTGCGTTTGTGTCACTGATCCTATTTTCCATTCAGTTTTTGCGTACGCGCTCGAAGCATCCCTTGTTTCACCGCGCACTCTGGCTGATCATTGCTGCCCTTGTTCTCTATAACACCATCTGGCTTTTCGGTTATGTTCGTTCCAACAGCATCGGGATCTTGCTGTTCCTGATCGCCGTCGGCACGGTGATCGCAGCATCGGTTCACGCCTATACGCAGGGGTTCAAGGTGGCCAGGTTCTTTATTGTTGGACAATGCCTGGTATTTTCAGGAGTTCTGTTGTCGATTCTTCAAATCGTATTTGACGTTAGTCCATTTGAATACCTGCCCAACACCCGTTTTCTCATTTTTGTGCAGGGAGCTGCCCCTTTCTTTTTTGGCGCATTGGAAGCTCTGATCTTTTCGATAGCACTTACTGACCGGGATAAGGAACGACTTGAAGGATTGGTGAATACACGGACCAATGAACTTAACCAATCCCTACAGGCGTTGAAAGCGACTCAATCCCAGTTAGTTCAATCGGAGAAGATGGCCTCCCTGGGTGAACTCACTGCCGGCATCGCCCACGAGATTCAGAACCCGTTGAATTTTGTAAAGAACTTCTCTGAAGTTAATTCTGAGCTGCTCGCTGAACTGGAACAGGAGGCAAACAAAGGAAACCTTGAAGCCGTCAAGGGCCTTGCCAGGGATATCCGCGACAACGAGGAGAAGATCGTTTCCCACGGCAAACGCGCCGACGGCATTGTCAAAGGCATGCTCCAGCACAGCCGCGCCAGCTCGGGAAAGAAAGAGCCCACGGACATTAACGCACTCTGCGATGAATACCTCCGCCTTGCCTACCATGGGCTGCGGGCGAAGGACAAGTCGTTCAATGCAAATTTCGAAACGCACCTCGATCCCGCCGTCGGAAAGGTGAACGTCCTTCCGCAGGAAATTGGCAGGGTGGTACTTAACCTGATCAACAATGCATTCTACGCGGTTACCGAAAAGCGGAAAAATACTATGGTTCCTTATGAACCCACCGTTACGGTAAGTACCCGTAAGGCAGGATCACACATTGAGATACGCGTCAGTGACAACGGCACCGGGATACCGGAGGCGATCATCAAGAAAATCTTTCAGCCCTTCTTCACCACAAAACCCACGGGCCAGGGCACTGGGCTGGGACTTTCCTTGAGCTACGACATCGTCACGAAGGGCCACGGCGGTGAACTGCTCCTGGAATCTACGGAAGGTACAGGCACCGAATTTGTCGTACGGTTGCCCGTGGGATAGATTATTCCGGCAAGTATTCGATGTTTTTGGCATATTTACCAACGCCTAACCGCTGACCACCCTTGACACCCATTTTTGCTAAGCCGCCAATTCGCCAATACCGGTTTGCGGCCTCCGTTGTTGCCGCCCTCACGATTGCGCCTTTAAGGATGCCCAAACCTGCACCTCATTTTATCCGTGTTGCCTTCCTTACCCTCAGTTGCCTCATGCTGGCGTCCTGCGGCGGCGATCCGGATTCCGTGCCCTTCCCTGCCGACGAATCCGAGTTCGCGCAACCGACCGAGCGTCCCTTCAAATTTGGCGAGCCTGTACCCATTAAGTGGGAGATCTACGACCCCTCGACCATCAAGCCTTTAGTAACCAAGAAGCTAAACTTCGCCACCCTCCCGACGAAACCGTTCAATATTGGCGGCTACCCGGAGGCAATGAAGGCCCCCCAGGAAGAAAAGCCATTCGACTGGAACAGTGCGAAGGATACGGTCTTTGACTACAATTCCCTGCCGACCCAGCCGCTCAGGTTCAAAACCATTCTCCTGGCGCCACCCACGGTCATCAAGGCCGGGTTTCCGAACATCCAGGCGGGCCTCACCCGAGGGGTGATGGAAGCGGGTTCAACGTTTGGCTTGCCGGGCAACGGCCGCTGCTTTCTGCAAGATAAGGCAGGCATGTTTTGGATCGGAACCGACAAAGGCCTGGCCCGGTATGACGGTGTCAACCTCGAGATCTACGGAACCGAGCAGGGGATTCAGGATCCCAACATCTGGTCTATCTGCGAAGATGCCCGGCAGCGACTCTGGATCGGTACTGGTAATGGTGAAGTCTTTGTCCTCGACAGACCATCGGGAATCATACTTAAACTTGCCGACACCTTCCCCCGGGGATCGAACTTTGGGATTATGCGCGACCGCGACGGGCAAATGTGGATAGCCCGATCGGGTCAAGGATATATCATCGTCAACGAGTCTGCCGGAACGGTAAAGAAATTCAGCAAACGCGAAGGGCTTGCAGGCAATAACCCCGCTATAAAGATCCTACAGGACAAAGACCACCGAATCTGGCTCAATTCATCAAGCGGCGTCACTGTCATTGACAATCAAGCCCATAAATTAAAAAGGCTATTTACGGAGGACGCAATTTTCAGCCTGATGGAAGACCGGGACGGCAACATATGGGTTGGCGGTAATAAGGGCGCCTACATCCTGAACATGGAGAAAAGCACCCAGCTGCACCTCTCTTCAAAGCAAGGTATAGAGGGTGCGGTTTTTGGACTCCTGCAAGACAAAACCGGAATCTTTTGGCTGACCACAGACCAGAACAAAGCCTTTGCCGTCGACTTGCAAAAGAACACCGTGGAGAAATTCACCATTGGGAGTGACAATCGCATCATTTATTCTGTAGTTGAAGATGCGGAGGGACAGTTGTGGCTTGGTTCTGTGAATGCCGGAAGCCATGTCATTAACCTGAACCGCGGGAGGCCCGGCAACTTCACCACATCCGACGGACTCTCAAGCAACGTCTTCTGGGCGACCCTCGAAGCAAAGGATGGAAATATCTGGCTGGGCACCACCAATGGGATCGATGTCTATGATCCGACCTACCGGACGATTCGTCACCTGGGAATTGAGCAGGGGCTTCCGGACAGAAACATGAACCACCTTTATGAAGATAGACAGGGGCAGATTTGGGCCTTTGGAAATGGCTTTGGTCTTACCGTGATCAATGTCAAGGAAGGCACGATCAAGACACTCGGTCGCGATCAGGGGCTCCGTGACACGGATATTCGACGATTATGGGAGGCTGAAGGAGGAGGAATGTGGCTCGGCACAAACGACGGGGGATTATTTGTTTACAATCCCGGCACTGCACTTTACAAACGAATAAGCAACCTGGCCACCTTCAATGACGAACAGATTTTACACCTGACGTCCGATGCCTCCGGTCAAATGTGGATTTGCAACGGCAAGGGAGGAGTGGTCGTGGTAGATCGGGAACTGAAGACATATAAAACACTTACGACCTCCCAAGGACTACTCAGCAACACCGCTTACAATACGCTGGAAAGCAGCACCGGGGAAATTTGGATCGGCACCAATAAAGGCATCAATAAGTTAAATCTTAAACGGCAAACGATCACCAACTTCACCACCCAGGAAGGATTGGTAAATAATGATATCTGGACCCTGAACGAACGCAACGGGATCATTTATGCCGGAACAACCCGTGGTTTGGCGATGATATCTTCAACTACTGATGCCAAGGGTACGCATTGGCGGTTCACCAACTACGGAAAGGTCCAGGGGTTCCAGTTCACCGATTTTGCCCAGAACAGTGCCCACTTCAGGAGCAACGGAGAGTTTTGGGCAGGCGTTGAAATCCAGGTGCTGATGGTCATGAACGATCCCCGACCCGACCCTGCCATACCTACCCCCTTCATCACGAGCCTCAGCATCCTTGACAACGTGAAGAATTTCAGACAACGGTCAAAGGCAGAACAACGGCTAGCCAAAGTCGATACTCTATGGGAAACCATAGATGGCTCCTTCTACCAGGACCGCAACAAGGCGATCGCCGAGCGATTTGCAGAGGATGAAGAAATCAAATGGGACAGCGTGGAGTCCAACTACCTCCTCCCGATCAACCTTCGCTTGCCGTACAACCAGAATTACCTGAATTTCTCGTTCGCGGGACTTACGTTGAGCAACCCCGACCAGGTGAGATACCGCTATGTACTGGAAGGCATCGACAAGAACTGGAGCCCGATTTCGGCTAACACACAAAGCGAAAACTACCGTGATCTGCCTCCCGGTCGTTATGTATTCAAAGTTTCTACCAAGGGCATGAACGGCACGTGGAGCGAACCATCGACGTTCCGGTTCACCATCCTTCCTCCCTGGTGGAAATCGTGGTGGGCTTATGCCGGGTACGTTGTTTTACTCGGATTTGCAGGTTATCGCGTGCACGTACTTCAAAAGGCTGCTACCGTTCGCAAGGAACGCGAACGGATGCAGGAGCGTGAATTGGCGCAAGCGAAGGAAATCGAAAAGGCCTACAACGATCTTAAGGCAACCCAGACACAACTCATCCAATCGGAGAAGATGGCCAGCCTCGGTGAGCTGACGGCGGGGATAGCTCATGAGATTCAGAACCCGTTGAATTTTGTCAACAACTTCTCCGAAATCAACAAGGAGCTGCTCCAGGAGATGAAAGAAGAACTGGACAAAGGCAACCTGGATGAAGCGAAAAAGATTTCCGGAAGTATCATCGATAACGAGGAAAAAATCATGTTCCACGGCAAGCGGGCCGATTCCATTGTCAAGGGCATGCTGCAGCACAGCCGCGCCAGCAGTGGTCTGAAAGAGCCCACGGACATCAACGCGCTCGCCGACGAATACCTCCGCCTCGCCTACCACGGCCTGCGTGCCCAGGACAAATCATTCACGGCATCCATGAAGACGGAGTTTGACGCCAGCCTGGGCAAGGTGAGTGTTGTGCCCCAGGACATGGGCCGCGTCATCCTCAACCTGATCACCAACGCCTTCCATGCCGTTTCCGAAAGAAAAAAGGAATCCACCAACGGATATGACCCCACGGTTACGGTCAGTACCTCGAAAAAAGGCAACCAAGTCGTGATCAAGGTCAGCGACAACGGGAAAGGAATTCCCACCCACATTCTCGACAAAATCTTTCAGCCCTTCTTCACCACCAAACCTTCGGGAAAAGGCACCGGTCTCGGCCTCAGCATGAGTTACGACATCGTAACCAAAGTGCATAACGGCCAAATCGATGTGGACACCCGGCCCGGTGAAGGCACTTCATTCATTGTAACCATTCCAAATTCCACCCCATGAAAATTCTTGTAGTCGACGATGAGCAGGACATCCAGGTACTGTTTGAACAGCGGTTTCGGAAAGAGATACGCGACAACCGTGTGCAATTCGTATTCGCCTTTTCCGGTGAAGAAGCATTGCGGGTGATGTCCAGCATGACCCAGGAGGCCGTGCTCATTCTGTCCGATATCAATATGCCGGGAATGAATGGGTTTGAGCTGCTGGAGAAAATCAAGAAAGAGTACTTGAAGCCGCCGCCCGTGGTTATGATGATCACGGCTTACGGTGATACCGAGAACTACAACAAAGCCAAAGAACTGGGCGCGGACGATTTCCTGACCAAGCCGGTGGATTTTACCGTTCTCAAAGAAAAGCTCAACCTCAACTGATGACCAAGATTCTTGTCGCCGACGATGAAACGGATCTGGAAGCCTTGATCCGGCAGAAGTTCCGCCAGAAAATCAGGGACCAGCACTACGAATTTGTTTTTGCCATCAATGGCGTCGAAGCGCTGAAGCGGCTGGAAGAAAATCCGGACATCGCCATCATCCTGAGCGACATCAACATGCCCGAAATGGACGGACTTACCCTGCTGGGTAAAGTCAACGAGGTCGCTCCTCTCTCCCGCACCGTTATGGTCTCCGCCTATGGCGATATGGACAACATCCGCACGGCCATGAACCGCGGGGCTTTCGACTTTGTGACCAAGCCGGTCAATTTTGAAGACCTTGAGGTCACCATGGAGAAGACGATCCGCCACGTGACCCAACTGAAGGAAACGCTCCAGGCGATCAAGGAAAACAACATTCTGAAGATGTACGTGGATGCCAACGTGCTCAACTTCATGGGTACCCGCGAGTACGAACAATCCCTCGTCGCCAGCGAAACCATTGAAGCTACCATTGCCTTCATCGACATTTGCAGCTTCACATCCATCAGCGAAAAAGAATCACCCGATACGGTCGTCAAACTCCTCAACCGGTATTTCGAGACCATCGTCAAAGAGATCATCGCGCAAAACGGGGTCGTCGACAAATTCATGGGCGACTGCGTGATGGCGGTGTTCAAGGGGAATTTTCATCTGGACCGGGCCATAGACGCTGCGCTTGCCATCCGAAAGAAGATAGAAGCGCTGCCCGCCGAATTTAGTTTTTCACCGCACGTATCCATTGGAATAGCCAGCGGCGAAGTGGTTTCTGGAAACATCGGCTCCGCTTCTCTGAAAAGACTGGACTACACAGTCATTGGTGATGTGGTCAATACCGCCCAGCGGCTTCAATCTGCGGCGGGACCCGGACAAGTATTCATCACCGAGAAATCCCACGAAAAGATCAAGGCCTCATTTCAGTGCAGTCGGATCGGTGAGATTGTCCTCAAGAACAAAGAGCTGCCCGTGGTGATCTATAATGTGCTGGACTAAATCAAATTTGAAGCTTAAATTAGTGTGGTCAGTGAACTGATCAATTAAAATGAAACAGGTTCGTCTCATCGATCAGCGTCCGGCTTCGATTTCATTTTGTATGGCCAGAGCGGGCCTGTTCCTTGTCGCAATAATCTTTCTGGCTTGTTCCCCAAGTAGCGGCCCCAAGGAATTGGACATCGCCGTCGAAAGCATGCGCGCCATTGATCTTCCCGGCTATCCCGATTTTCTTGCTGCCGATGGAGAAGATGTTTGGGTCACCAACGGAGACACCCTTCAGAAATTATCGGTTGACCGTACCAAACCCGTCCTTGCCGTTTACGCTCCCGGAATCTGCGGCGCCCCTGTAGTTGCCTATGGCGCCGTCTGGGTACTCAGCTGCCGGGAGCATGCCATCTTGAAGTTCGACCACGTGAGTGGAGAAGTAAGCGGACGCATTCCTTGCGGTGTTGCTGATCCGCAAGGTGAAATAAGCCTTGCAGCGGGAGCGGAATCCGTGTGGGTGCTTTCGGATTCAACAGGGATTCTGTCACGGATTGATCCCAACAGCAACACGGTAGTGGCCACCATCCCCGTGCAAGCCAACTCCTTCTGTGCGGCGTTTGGTTTTGACGACGTATGGATAACCAACACAAAAGCAGGCACCCTGCAGCGGATTGATCCGCGCACCAATAAGGTAACCGCCACGATCCCCGTAGGGCCACAACCCCGCTTCCTGGTCGCCGGTCAGCACGCTGTGTGGGTCCTAAACCAGGGCGACGGAACAGTTACCCGCGTTAGCCCCAAATCCAATTCAGTGGAGGCCACAATCGAATGCCATGTTCCCGGAACCGGCGGTGATATTTCATCCGGCAAGGGGCTTGTTTGGGTTCGTGCAAAAAACGGCCGGATGCTTCAGACTATTAGCCGAAAATCCAATGAGGTGGAGCGCATCTATGGCCCATTGAATGGCAGTGGAGGCGTTCGTGTTGCGGGTGGCCTGGTATGGGTTACCGCTCACGATATCAACAAAGTTTGGGTACTCCGATAGCAATTCCTCTCTTGGCAACCTCACTCCGTTGAGAAGCCGACAAAATAAAAAATCCTACTGCTTTACGGTTTTACGCAACTGCCAAGAAATCTAAGGCGGTTTCCACAAGTGCGCTGGAGCAAGTGCGGTCAAGTTGCGCATTTCCCAAATCTCTGCCGACTGGCTAGTAAAACTCGAATCCTGCACGGGTTGCCATGATGGTAGGTTTGAATCATGATCACCGGGAAAGCCCCGGTGCAACGATCAAAACCTACTCGTATGAAAACTAGAACCATTTCCCTTATCCTGTTCATTGTTGTTCTCAGCGCATGCAGCGACAATCCACCACCGCCCCCGGCGAAAATGAGCATCGCCGTCGTGTCCGACATTCACTACATGGCGCCTTCCCTCCTGGTCAACGGTGCCGAGAACGGAGAGGCCTTTCAGAACTACCTGAATGCCGATCCCAAGTTGATTCAATACAGCGATGCCATCACTCACCAGCTGGTAGAAGAACTCCTCACTTCAAGACCCGACCTCCTGCTTATCCCTGGCGACCTCACCAAAGACGGCGAGCGGGTCAGCCACCAGGCGCTGATTGCATTACTGCAACAACTACGTTCAAATGGAACCAAAGTCCTGGTGGTGCCGGGCAACCACGACATCAATAATCCCGAGGCAGCAGCCTATGACGGAGACAACGCCACCCCGACGACGTCCATAAGCGCAACCGAGTTTGCCGACCTCTACAAAGACTTCGGGTATGAAACGGCGCTTTACCGCGATCCCAACTCCCTCAGCTATGTCAGCGCTGTACCTTATCCCAACCTGTGGATCTTGGCGATTGACGACTGTAAATATGCGGAGAACACCGATATCGCCATCATCGGCGGGAACATCAAGGACGCTACCCGTCAGTGGATACTGGACCGTCTTGCAGAAGCCAAACAAAAAGGAATCCGGGTGTTTGCGATGATGCACCATAACCTGGTGGAACACTATGAAGGACAGAACCAGCTGGACCCGGAATATGTGACTGACAATTGGGAGACCAATTCTCATGCCTTCATGGACGCCGGCCTGGAACTAATCTTTACAGGGCACTATCACGCGAACGATGTTACCGCGTATTCCTACAACAACAAAACCCTCTATGATGTCGAAACCGGATCGCAGGTAAATCCACCGCTTCCCTACCGTACGATGGCCTTGACGGAAAAGATGCTCAGCGTGCAGTCTAAGCACATAACGAACATCAACGCTTCACTGCCGGGCGGCGCCGACCTGGTGACGTATTCCCGCGCATTCTTTTCGGCACACCTGGACGGCGCGTTCTCCTACCTCCTCACCCAGGAGCCCTTCTCGCTCTCAGAAGCCGATGCAGCCGCCGCTGCCCCCTATTTCCGCGATGCTTACATGGCCCACTTTGCCGGAGATGAAGTGATGCCGAATGCAGTTGCCACTTATCTTAATGATCTCACTTCGTTGTCGCCCATCGCAGCCATGGCACTGGCCACCCTGTGGACGGACATTAACACACCGGATAATGATTACACCATTACCCTGAACTGATCGGGAATGTTTGGAGTAGGTTAACGCCGGCCGCATTGGCCGGCGTTTTCCTTTTCATCTTAGAGAGCCTTGCCGGATTCGAGCGTCTTGACCGCCTGTTCCAGGTTCTTCTTGTTCAACTCGTCGGGAGCTTGCGCAACCGCCAACCGGGCGTGCTCCAGCGCCTTTTTCAAATCGCCCATCGCAGAATATCCCCTCATCATTCCTACATGAGTTGGCCAAACACCTTTATTCTGTTTGTAATTACGTTCGAAGACAACCATGGCTTCCTTGGGTTTCTTCTCCATCAACAGCCGGCGACCATACTGGTGCATCTCCAGGGCAGTTGCGGTTTCCAGGGCGGCAGTCATAACCTTATCGGCCTCCGCCTGTTGGTTGAGTTTCGACAACAGGCCGGCCTTAATCGACAAGGCGTTGAATGACTTAACGGCACCGAGGTTCGGGTCAGTGGCCCGGTTGATCCAACCGAGGGCTTGCTCGTAGTTAACCTGGTTAGTCAGGCACCATGCTGCAGCCGCCTGCAGGCTGGGCGGATCAAACCCGATGGCACCGCTGAGATCCGCACGGATTGCGCTCAGTGCGGTATTCATCAGATCAACCTCTACGGTAAACGGAATTCTCCAGCGCTCCCACTCCAGGGCGACTTCCACCGAACGATCTGTTTCTTTCGAAAAAATATAATCGAGTCGTTCCCTGCTTTCCTTGAGATCTTTCTGCTGACGTGTACCCACGTGCAGTACATCCAGGTTTTTATCATAGAAATAACTTCCCCACCCTTTCGTATTCTTGTTAAATATCAGCGTGCTGGAATCCGCATACAGTGCGATGAAGAAACCGTAAGTGCCGGCCGCCAGTTTCTTGCCGTTGATCAATACATCGGTTGAAAAGGAAATGGTGGTACTCTCATTTGCCCCGGCTCGCCAGGGTGACTCCATATCGGAACCAAAGCCAAGTACGGTGTATCCATAATAAGCCACCGGCGTTCCCCAGATCTGACCTTCGCGGCCCTTTACGCCGGGCGCGTTCCAATTAATTTCAATGTCCGTGACACCAATGCGGGTGCCGGTCTTTCGCTTAAGATTCACCCCGCCTTCGGGGAGTCGGATGGCTTGTGCCAACAGGGACGCATGTACAGTGCAAAGCGCTAAGGCTACTAGGGCTATTCGAATTCGGTTTTTCATGGGCTTAGGGGTTAATACGGGATCACAAGGTGCTAGAACGGAGAGCCCCGGCAAAGGTTGACGAAGGGGTCAGTAGAGGGTTCTCATCAGCCCAAAAATACCCCAGTTGGGTGTTCCCTGGCGCGGGTTCCCACGAAGTACCAATATTATGTAACTTGGGAAGATGGCCAAATCAGGCATTCAAAGAATCCCTATGAGCACACTTCGCAACCCGTTTCTCCTGTTCATGCTGTTCATTACGGCTGGCTCGCTGAAATCAAAAGCACAAACGGATCAGGAATTGGAAGATATGGCCACAGCCACTTGCGCGTGCATCACCGCGAAGAATCCCGACTACGCGAATCTCACCGACGTTCAGGCGAAACTGGGCGTGTGTATGCTGGAGTCCGCCGGCAAGATGGGCTTCAAATTCGACGGTTGGACTGAAGAAGAGTTTCGGCAGCTGGGCGAAAAAGTTGGATTCCGGATGGCATCCAAATGCCCGAAAATATTTGAGGTGTTTGCCAAGAAATCGCTGGAGGAGGACAAGGCTGCCCAAATGGAAGTGAAAGGACGTGTCAAGGAAGTGGAGTTGCGTGATATTGCCACTCTTGTTGTCCGTGAGGAAACCGGCAAGGAACATCGGCTGCTTTGGGTCAACTATTTTGCCGGCTCAGACGACTTCACGGCGAATCCTGCTTCCCTGGTCAGCCGCATGGTAACCATCACCTACGAAGTTGCCGATGTATACCTCGTAAAAAGCAAGGGGTACGTTACCTCCAAAGTGATTACCAAATTGACGCTGGACTAGACCTCGACGCTTGGGGCCTACAAACGCTTCAACCTGGAAGAACTTCAGAAAAAACTGAAATAATGCTCAGAGCATTTGATGGGCAGTTCCGGCCGCCTCAAGGAAGTGTCTGAATTCTTGCCTTGTCAATACCAACGACGCGGTATTTCTGTTCGGATGAAAATGTACAACCGCCGCTTCCATCACTTCGCGGGCCATCCATAACTCCACATCTCCATCCGCATTATTCAGCAAGCCAAACGGTGAAACAGCACCAGGTTCCACCCCGAGTTTCTCTTTCATCGTTTCCGGATTGACAAACGAAAGTTTCTTGTCACCAACTTGTTCCGCCAACCGCTTCAAATCGGTCTGCTGATCGGCAGGAAGCACGACAAGGAGGTAACGTTTCTTCTTCTGGTCCCGCAAAAATAAATTCTTGCACGCGAGTCCGGGCAGGCCGTACCGAGCCAACTCGTCACAGGTCTGCACCGGGGGATGCTCATGCACTGTAAACAAAATCCCGCGGCGGGTCAGGTATTCTTCTACGCTTTGATTCAACAGTTCAGGTGGATTTCTATTTGCCTTCGTTACCGTGGTTTGAACCGCGCCTGGAAGAACCTGAGGTACTTCGGCTCGTAGGTCATCTGGAGCCCTTTGATCCTATCGCGCCGTTCATAAACCGATGCCACCGACTCGGCAACAACATCCATGTGCGCCTGGGTGTAAACACGCCGCGGTATCGTGAGACGAACCAACTCCAGCTTGGGATAACGGTTCTTGCCGGTCTTGGGGTCACGCCCGGCCGAAACAACCCCACGCTCCATACTTCTTATCCCTGACTCAATATATAACTGGGCAGCCAGCTGCTGGGCAGGGAAGTGATCTTGTTTGATTTGCGGAAGAAATGCGGTCGCATTCAGAAACACGCCGTGGCCACCCACCGGCTGGACGATTGGAATTCCCGCGTCGGCGATCTTCTTGCCGAGATACAGCACCTGGCCCACCCGCGCGTGAATATGATCGTAGCTTACCGACTCCTGAATGCCGATGGCCATCGCTTCCATGTCGCGGCCCGCCAGGCCTCCGTACGTATGGAGTCCTTCATATACAACCACCATATTGCGGGCCTCCTCGAAGACCGGGTATTCATTTAGTGCCAGAAAACCGCCGATGTTCACCAGTGCATCCTTCTTGGCACTCATGGTGGCCCCATCGGTGTATGAACAGATCTCCTTGATAATCGAAGCGATCGTGCGCTTGTTGTAGCCCGGCTCCCGCTCCTTAATGAAATAGGCATTCTCCGCCACGCGCGTCATATCGTGGATAATCCGTATTCCGTGGCGGGATGTCAACGCCCGAAGCGCCTTCATATTCTCCATGGATACCGGTTGCCCGCCGGCCATATTCACCGATGTCGCGAGACTGACATAAGGAATCTTCTTTGCTCCATACTTTTTGATAACCTCCGACAGCTTCTGCAGGTCGACATTTCCTTTGAACGGATGTTCATTCTCCGGGTCATGCGCTTCCGGAATGATCACGTCCACAAAATGCCCGCCGGCCAACTCCTGGTGCAGCCGCGTGGTGGTGAAATACATGTTTCCCGGAATGAAGTCTCCCTTCTTGATCAGGAGCTTGGAAACAATGTGCTCCGCGCCGCGTCCCTGGTGGGTCGGTACTACGTATTTGTACCCATACGTCTTTTGAATAGCTTCTTCCAGGCGGTAGAAATTCCGGCTCCCGGCATAGGCCTCATCTCCCATCATCATTCCCGCCCATTGGCGATCGCTCATCGCCGACGTTCCGGAATCCGTCAGCAGGTCGATATATACATCGGCCGATCGAAGCAGGAATGTATTATAGCCTGCTTGCGAGATCGCCTTCAGCCGATCAGCCCGGGTTGTCATGTCGAGCAGCTCGACCATTTTAATCTTATAGGGTTCCGCCCACGACTTCAGGGTATGCATACAGGTTGGTTTTTCAGCAAAGCAATAGTGTACCGCGGCCTTCTGCCATGACTTCCGTCAGGCACTTCGGGTGAGGAATAAATGGCATGTCAATTCCTGACTTTGATCATTTCCAGCTGTCCTCAATATTATTAACTCGAACCAAGCAATGAACAAATTGGCTTCGAATTCATGACCGACCGCGTCCAACAAATCATCCAGGGGCTTGATTCCAACTCCGTCCTTTCCGTCGCCCGCACACTTGACAAGGTGAAGAATCTTGAGGATCTGACTCCTGATGAAAAGATCAGTCTGACGGAGGCATTCTTTGAAATATTCGCCCACGCTCATCACACGAACTCTACGTCCATGCCCAAGTTGGCGGTACGTGCCGGTAAACGAATCGCCAAATTTGGTCATGACATGCTGCCGGTACTTTTCAAACATTTGCTTACGGCAGACAGCGAAACCGCCAATTATTACGCAAAAGCCCTCGCCCGAAACGGCCAGGCCGGACTGAATTACCTGGTCCCCAAACTGACGGAGTATCGCGACCGCGATCATGATCTGATCAACCTCGTGCAGGCATTGGCCTATTTCAAGATACCAGAGGCTGCCGCCACGGTTCCGTTTGTCCTCAGCGTGGCCCAGCATGTCAACCACCAGGTTACTTCGATGGCCGTGCATACAACCGGCCGCCTCGTCCAACAACTCCCCGCGACGGCCTTTAGTGAAGAACTCCGGCAGTTCATGTTCAACTCATGCTTCCGCTTCCTGAGCAATCCGCAAGGACTCGTTCGCAAGAACGCGGCACGAACCCTCGGTAAGATGCTCCGCAAAGGTCTCCTGTCGGAAGAGAATGAACATAAGTTATACAAAGCCTTTTTGTCCATTACGGGACGCGATGACCACCACAATTGGGATCGCGCTTTCATCGTGCGGCGGGAAGCGGAAGATTTTCTCCCCTACTTCCACCAACCCTCCACTCCCGTTCGGCGGTATACGCAGTCGTATCGGCTCCTTTCGAAACGCCTCCTCTGCGCAAATACATATCATTTTGCTGTTGAGGCCCCGTTGATTGCCCGCAAGATTGAAGCGGGCCAGTTTGTCATTATCCGGCCCCACATCTTCAGCGAAAGAATTCCGCTGTCCATCTGCAACTGGGACCGCGAAAAGGGCACGATCGAAATCATCGTCTCCGCCGTGGGCAAAACAACCACAGAGATCAACGCCATGAACGTTGGCGACACCTTTGAGGATGTTGTAGGGCCGCTTGGCGAGCGCTCTTCACTGCCTGCCACCGCGGGCACCTGCGTTCTCATCGGAGGTGGCTACGGAACAGGAGCCATTATACCTACAGCACGAGACCTGAAAGCATCAGACAACAAAGTCATCGGCGTGGTCGGGGCCCGCAACAAAGAAGCCTTGATTATGGTGCCGGAACTCCAGGCCGTTTGCGATGAAGTGATCGTTACCACCAATGACGGCTCGTCCGGAATGGGCGGAATGGTGACGGATGCATTACGAGAAATTCTACTCCGGGAGAAAGTGGTTTATGTCCTCGCCATCGGCCCGGTTCCCATGATGAAAGCCGTGAGTGAAATGACGCGGGCACAATCCATACCCACTTACGTTTCATTGAACGCGATAATGGTCGACGGCACCGGGATGTGCGGCGCCTGCCGGGTAACGGTGGGCGGCGAAACCAAATTTGCGTGCTTCCACGGTCCCGACTTCGACGGTCACAAGGTTGACTTTGAAAACCTGATGAAGCGGCAGAAGATGTTTGTAAAAGAAGAACGCCAGGCGTTTGATCACCTAAAGGTATGAACGAACTCAATCCCAACACGGTCACTACCCCCAAACCGCTCAGCAACCGCGAGCGCATGGGTATACCACACCAGGAGATGCCCTTGTGCGATCCGGCCATCCGTATAACCAACTTCGACGAAGTTCCGATGGGCTATACGGAAGAGACCGCGCGGATCGAAGCACAGCGATGCCTGCAATGCAAAAAGCCGGCCTGCATCGGCGCCTGCCCGGTGGGCATCAATATTCCGGCATTCATTAAACTGATCGAACAGGGAAAATTCGGCGACGCCGCCAAGAAAATACGCGAAACCAATTTTCTGCCTGCCGTCTGCGGACGTGTGTGCCCGCAGGATAAGCAGTGTCAGGCAGTCTGTGTTGTCGGACGCAAGAATATTCCCGTGGGCATCGGCAACCTGGAACGCTTCGCAGCCGACTACGAGCGTACCAATCATTTGCAGGAGATACCGCCCATGAATATGCCGTCCGGCAAACGTGTGGCGATCGTTGGCTCCGGTCCCGCCGGTCTTGCCGCTGCCTATGAACTAACCATCCGCGGTCATGAAGTGGTCGTCTTTGAAGCCTCACACCGGGCTGGCGGAGTAATGATCTATGGCATTCCGCGCTTCCGTTTACCTATTCGCATCGTCGACGACGATATCCGCTACCTTACCCGCCTCGGCGTCAAGTTTGTGTACAATATGGTGATCGGCAAAGTGCTCACCATAGAGGACCTGATGCACCAGGAAGGATTTGACGCCGTCATGATCGGTACCGGCGCAGGTCTGCCGCGGATGCTCAACGTTCCCGGTTCCAATGCCAATGGTGTGTATTCAGCAAACGAATACCTTACCCGAATCTACCTCATGGAGGCGCATCACTTCCCCAAATACAGCACGCCCATTTCTTCCGGCAAGAAAGTGGCCGTTATCGGCGCGGGGAACACAGCGATGGATGTTATGCGCACGGCAAAACGCCTCGGTGCGGATGTAACTTGTTACTATCGTCGGTCACACGATGAAGCACCGGCCCGTTCCGAGGAACTCAAACACGCTGAGCAGGAATCCATCAACTGGCGGTGGCTGTCCAACCCGGTCGAGTTCCTTGTCGATGAAAATAACTTCGTGAAGCAGATCAAATGCGAGCGGATGACCTTGTCCGAACCTGACGACACAGGAAGGAGAAAGCCCGTGCCGACCGGGGAATTCTTTGTGGAAGAATGCGACACGGTTATCATGTCTCTCGGTTGCAGCGTCAATCCCATCATCCCTTCTACCGACGCAGAAATTCATACCAACAAATGGGGCGTCATTGTGGTAAACCCGGATACTTGCGAAACCAGTAAGCGGGGCGTATTTGCCGCCGGCGACGCGATCACCGGTGGCTCGACCGTAATCCTCGCCATGGGCCAGGCCAAGAAAGCCGCGGCGGCCATGCACGATTACCTGATGGGTAAGTTGACACTGGAGACCAATGCCGCGCCAGCGGTACCTTCCTCCGAAACTGCTTCAGCCGCTTCCCCAGCGTGAGGTTTCCCTCCGTCAAACCATTATCTTCGGATCATGCACGGAGGCCAGGTAGTTGCACAGGTTCTTCAGGAAGAAAAGGTCTCGTTCCTGTTTACGTTAATCGGTGGACACATCTCGCCCATCATTGTTGCGGCTAAACAATCCGGTATCCGGATCATAGACACCCGCCATGAAGTCAATGCCGCCTTTGCGGCCGATGCCGTTGCACGGCTAACCGGCGTACCGGGTGTGGCCGCCGTTACCGCCGGACCTGGAATAACCAACACGATCACCGCCATTAAGAACGCCTATCTCGCGCAAAGTCCCGTCGTATTGCTGGGTGGTGCGGCTCCCACGCTGCTCAAAGGACGTGGAGCGCTCCAAGATATTGATCAAATGAAACTGATGCGCCCGCATGTAAAATGGGCTCGGGCTGTCAGAACAGTGAGGGAAATTTATCCGGCGCTGAAGAAAGCCTTCCGGGTTGCACAGGAAGGAGTACCCGGGCCGGTTTTCGTTGAACTGCCGCTCGACATTTTGTATGATGAATCCATTATACGGGCGGGATTTGAAAAGTCATTTGCTGCGCCCACTACAATCACTCAGCGATTGACTTCCTGGTATGTCAGGCGTCATCTGAATAACGTCTTTCAGCCTGGCAAGCATGTTGCCGAGGAGTCGGCAACATGGAGCTTTCCAAACGCCACCGCTGACAGCGTGGCGAGGGCCGCCAACATGATCCGAGCGTCACAACGTCCGGTATTGGTCATCGGCAGCGGTGCCATGATGATACCGTCAAAGGCCGAAGAAATTGCGATGAGCCTTCAGTCAATGGACATCCCGGTATTCTTGTCGGGTATGGCACGAGGGCTGCTTGGGAAACAGAGCAATGTTCAATATCGTCACAACCGCAAAGAGGCCCTGCGAGAGGCTGATGTGGTTATCCTGGCCGGAGTCCCCAACGATTTTCGCCTGGAATACGGTCGCCATATCAATTCACAAGCAAAGGTGATATCGATTAACCGGAGTCGGACTGACTTGTTCAAGAACCGGAAACCAACCCTTCCTGTGCTGGGCGACCCCGGTAACTTTCTCATTGAACTGGGCCGGCAAGAATTAGCAAGTGCTGTTAATTCGCGATCAGAATGGAAGGATCGGCTCACGCAACGAGAAACAAAACGCGAAGAGAATATCAAGAGTACCGGAGTCGATGGGAACGGTTTGCATCCGGTACAGCTGTTTCTTGCTCTGGATAAAGTGCTGTCGGATGATTCCGTTATCGTCGCTGACGGCGGAGATTTCGTGGCGACGGCTTCTTATATTCTCCGGCCACGAAAACCTTTGTCCTGGCTGGACCCCGGGGTATTTGGTACGTTGGGTATAGGCGGTGGTTTCGCGTTGGGTGCAAAATTGTGCAAGCCTTCCTCCGAGATTATACTGATTTATGGCGACGGCAGTGCGGGGTACAGCCTCATGGAATTTGACACGTTCGTTCGCCACCGCTTACCCGTCATCGCGATTATCGGGAATGACGCCAGCTGGGCACAGATTGCCCGCGATCAGGTTGATCTGCTCAAAGACGACGTGGGTACCGTCCTGGCCCACTCCGACTACGAAAAAGTGGTGCAAGCGTTTGGGGCGCGCGGGCAAAAAGTTGAAACACTTCCCCGCTTTATGGCTGCACTTGAGGAAGCCCGGGCCTCCGTTAAGGAGGGTGTTCCCTATCTCATCAATGCCGTATTGGCAAAGTCAGACTTTCGGAAGGGTTCGCTGTCGATGTGACGCTTTTCTCCTTCATTTTGCCTAGATTCCATGATGAAAAAGACCCTGATGATTTTCTGGCTTCTGCTCACCTTCCTGGGGGCGCAGGCGCAATCATTCACACCTCCGGCGGAAGGAAAGACAGTCGTTTACTTCATCCGTATTTCCAGTTGGGGTTCCCTCGTGGACTTCGCCTACTTTGACCGAGACAAATACATCGGCAAATTCAACGGCAGGAAGTACCTGCGCTACGAATGTGATCCCGGGGAGCATCTGCTGTGGGTGCGGGCAGAAAACCGGGACTTCGTCGAAGCGAACCTGGAGGCAGGAAAGATTTACCTGCTGGAACCAGTGCCGCAAATGGGAATGATGAAGGCAGGGGCAATCCTCCAAACCATCGATATGAAAGATCCCAGCCTGAAAGAAAAGGTGATGAAAGTTATGGCCAAACCCCCGGTAACCGCCACCGAGGAAGAACTTGCAGCGAGGGCTGAAAAGTACAAGGACGAGGTCACCAAAGGGCTGGCGAAGTACAAGGACGAGAAAGCGGCAGGCAAATCCATGCTCCAACTCAAGAAGGACATGTTTTACACCCCGGAATAGCGGCCGAAAGAAGCGCCTCAAAAGTCTCCTGATTCTTCAAACTTTTTTCTCCGGATTGCGTTCTACCGGAGCTATGTTTAAACTTTTTAGAAACGAACCTGTTAAACGTCTTCAGGAGCGCCGTTCCCGACTGCTGGAGGAAGCCCTGAAGAGCCGTCATTCCGGCAACTTCAGCCTGTACGCAGAAAAGATGGTCGAAGCCGACAACCTTGAGAAGAAGATCGACATTCTCCAATCTGCAGCAGGCTCAAAAGCTGCTTGACACCAAGACGGCAATTTTTTGGTTCCGTAGGGACCTTCGCTATGAGGATAACCGGGGCCTGTTTGAAACGCTGAAGGAAAACGACAGCGTTCAGCCCATTTTCATCTTTGACACCAACATCCTTGACCGGCTGGAAGACCCGTCGGATGCCCGTGTTACCTTCATCCATGACAGCCTGCAGCGACTGAATGACGAGTTAGTCGCTCAAGGCTCCACACTCCTTGTGCTCCAGGGAAACCCGGCTGAGTTGTTTTCATCTCTTTCCGCTAAGGCGGTATACGCCAACCACGACTATGAGCCGTATGGAAGAGACCGCGATAAAACCGTGGCAAAACTTCTTGACAGCCGGAACATACCTTTCCACACGTTCAAGGACATCGTCGTCTTCGAAAAAGATGAAGTGGTGAAGGACGACGGCACACCGTACACGGTATTTACTCCCTACTCCCGGAAATGGAAACAGCACCTCTCCAGTCATCCTGTTTCCACTTTTTCCACCGCCCGATTCGCCAATCACCTGAAGCGGGCTTCACCATTGACCCTGCCCTCCCTGGAGGATCTTGGATTCGCCAGAAGTCCGATTGTATTTCCGGAACGCAGCGTTCCCATGAAGGTCATTGGCGAGTACGCAGCGCAGCGTGATTTCCCGGGAATAAAATCAACTACCCGTCTTGGCGTTCACCTGCGGTTTGGAACGGTGAGTATTCGAAAGCTGGTTTCGATAGCACAAGCGAAAAGTGAGACCTGGTTGAATGAACTGATCTGGCGCGAATTCTATCACATGATCCTCTGGCATTTTCCGCACGTTACGGAACGATCATTCAAACCTGCCTATGACCGCCTATCGTGGCGCAATGACCCGGCTGAATTTCAGCGCTGGCGTGAAGGAAAGACAGGTTACCCGCTGGTCGACGCGGGGATGCGGGAACTGAATGCAACGGGATTCATGCACAACCGGGTTCGCATGGTGGCCGCCAGTTTTCTCACCAAACACCTGCTGATCGACTGGCGCTGGGGTGAAGCCTATTTCGCTGAGAAACTTCTTGACTTCGACCTGGCCGCAAACAATGGAGGATGGCAGTGGGCGGCAGGAACCGGATGCGATGCAGCCCCCTACTTCCGCGTATTCAACCCGTCTGCCCAAGCGGAGAAGTTCGATCCGAACATGACCTATGTGCGCTCCTGGATACCGGAACTCGGCACCCGAGACTACCCTGCCCCCATGGTTGATCATTCCTTTGCGCGCGACAGGGCTATCAAAAGCTATCAGGAAGCGCTGAAATAACCCGTCCGCAAAACAAATTGATCGGAGGGCTGTTTTACCAGCATGAAAGTTTACCAACTGTACAGAAAACAGTTTCTCCCCATTTCGCCGGCTGAAGCATGGGAGTTCTTTTCCTCTCCCAGGAACCTGGGCAAAATCACGCCCGAGCGAATGAATTTTGTCATCCTGTCTCAAACCGGGGGCGAGCAGATGCACGAGGGACAGCAAATCCGGTATAAGGTGACGGTACTACCCTTCATCCGCGTTTCGTGGCTAACGGAAATTACGGAAGTAAATGAACCCTATCAATTCACGGATGTGCAACGGTCGGGGCCCTACGCGCTCTGGAAACATACGCACACCTTCAAGGCGGTTAATGGTGGAGTTGAGATGACGGATGAAGTGTCCTATGCACTTCCCCTGGGTCCGCTGGGTCAACTCGCCCATGCGCTTTTTGTCAGGCGTGAAGTAAACCGTATTTTTGACCATCGATACCGGGTACTCGAAGACCTATTCCGTCAGCAATGACAACGCTATCAACCATCGCACTTTGTTCACTCATCACGATCGGTACGTTCCTTTTTTGGGAATTTGTCGCCTGGTTCACGCACAAATACGTCATGCACGGGTTTCTCTGGGTATGGCACCGGTCGCACCACACGGTGCATAACCATGCCTTAGAGCGAAACGACTTGTTCGCCGTGGTCTTCAGCATCCCTTCTATCGGGTTGTTTTACTACTTCAGCCTGGTTATTTATAATCCGTATGGTCTTGCTGTAGGGCTCGGCATCTTTTGCTACGGCTTGTTTTACCTGGTCTTCCACGATATCATTGTTCACCAACGTATTCATTGGAGGCCTGCCCGGAGAAGCCGATATCTGCAGCGAATGATCAACGCCCACTACGTGCATCACAGCAAGCACTCCAAAGAGGGCTGTGAAGCCTTTGGTTTTCTTTATGCACCCAGGAAGTACGAACCGAAGGAATTCGCCTTCCGCAAGGACCGGCAAGAAACACAGTAATCGACATGTCCAAGCTACTCTACCTGGGCATTGACCTGGCCGCCGTCATCGTTCCGGTTCTTTTCAGTTTTTATCCGAAGAAGCATTTTGCCTCCACCTGGCGCGCATGGCTCCCGGCCATAGCATTTCCAGCCCTCGTATTCATCCTGTGGGATGAAGTGTTCACCGGGATGCGCGTGTGGGGTTTTAATCAGACCTACGTGACCGGGCTGGCGGTCGGCCATTTGCCCGTGGAAGAGATTCTTTTCTTCATTTGCATACCCTATGCATGCCTTTTTACGTATGTCGCCGTCAATTACTTTCGGAAAACAGAACCGCTTCCGGATCAGGGGAATCGAATAACCTGGATCCTGATCATCGGCCTCGCGGCTGCAGGAATCAAGAACTATGACCGATGGTATACCTCGGTTACGTTTTTGTCACTTTCGCTTTTCCTGCTCCTGCTGGCCCTGTGGATCAAACCTAATTACATGGGGCGGTTCTATTTCAGCTACCTGTTCATCCTCATCCCATTCTTTCTCGTCAACGGTGTACTCACCGGCTCCTGGATTGAAAGACCCGTAGTGTGGTATAACGACGAAGAAAACCTGGGTATTCGAATGGGTACGATACCGTTTGAAGACACGTTTTATGGGATGCTCCTGATCCTCCTCAATGTCACCATCTACGAGTTTCGACTAAAGCGCATCAAAACCTGACGCCTTGAACCCAGTGCTTACCCGGGGATGCGCATCAATTGATCTTGATTTTCTTCCATTCCGCATTCTGCTTGAGCAGGGTGTATGCTTTCTCCACTTCCTGCAACTGCTGGTTCGTAATGGTGTAAACTTCGAGCTGTTGATCGGTAGGCGGGCTGTCCGCACTGGAGACGATCCCTTCCTTGCCCATCGCCAGGAAACGTTCCAATACCTGGGGCGGGTTCCGGAAGATATCCATCCGCGCACCGGTGGCATGGACATCCGTCAGCTTCGCCTCCAACTGGTATATCTTTTCCTCGAGGGCCAATGCTTGTTTGGCTTGCTTCTTGTCCCCTGCCAACTTCAGCAGCCTGGCGCGCATCTGCTCCATGTCGTCAATCAGTTTCAATGTTGTGTTGATTGAATTGAACAGGTTGACACCTTGGACGAATTGTTTCTGGATGGTTTCCTCCGTTCCCTTGGTATTGGGATCCTTGAGAACCTGAACCGTCTTTCGGATTTCTTTGCCGTGTGCTTTCAACACGATTGTGTACTCGCCGGTCGGAACCATCGGCGCAGTCAAACCAGGGCCGATATCCAGGTCATAGATGAACATGGCGCGGGTTCCTTCTGCATCCAACGGCACCCAGTCCTTGCCTCGGGGTTTAGTCCGAAACTTCGGCAGCACATAATCCTCCAGCCGGAGATCCCAGTACACCCGGTTGATGCCGGGTCTGTTCTTTCCTTTGATCGTCTGGACCGTCTCACCTTTGGCGTTCAGCACGATTACCTGGACACTGTCGGCAGATTTCGTCTTCAGGTAATAGTTGATGTCAGCGCCGAAAGGCGGGTTTTGGCCATTGACCATACTTCCGCCAGACTTGATGGCGTCTTTTTGCTGGAAGCGGTAGGCAGGGCGGAGGGAAAACAGGTGAGCATCACTCTGTTGAACGGCCTCGGAAAACTCCCGGATTGGGGTAATGTCGTCAAGGATATAAATCCCTCGTCCGTAAGTGGCCAGCACAAGGTCACGGAAGTTGCGCTGAACGGTGATGCCATATATTGGCACCGGGGGCAAGTTGTTTTTCAGCCGGATCCATTGCTTTCCATCATCGGGAGAGAAATACAATCCGTTGTCTGTTCCCAACCAAAGCAATCCCCGCTTATCCGGATCTTCAATGAGTTGATGTATGACATTGGAGTTTGAGGGAGGCAGATTGACTGTCAATCGGGTCCAGGATTTGCCGAAGTCGGTTGTCTTGTAGGCATACGTGCCAAAGTCGCCATTGTGCATGGCGTTCACCGCCACATAACATGTACCCGCATCGAAATAGGAAGCGTCGATGTGGCGGATCGTTGCCCATTGGGGCAGGCCCGGCATATTGGGGGCAACATTCGTCCATGACTTGCCGCCGTCCTGGGTGACGCTCAGCACGCCGTCGTTGCTTCCAGCCCAAAGTATCCCCGCTTTTACAGGTGACTCAGCCAGCGCATACAATGTACAGCCGTCCCACGTCATCAGGTTGTCGCTTGCCATACCTCCTGAATTCTGTTGGTGCGTTTTGTCATTCGTCGTCAAATCGGGGCTGATCACCTGCCAGTTTTGCCCGCGTGTGGATGTCTCGTGAACGAACTGGCTTCCCACCCAAACCTTTCCGGGCGTGTGCTTTGACAAGACCATGGGGAAATTCCAGTGCCAGCGATACTTGGCATTCGCGGGCGTGTTGCCGATTTGCGTTTGCGGCCACACCCGGACATCGCGCATATGGCGGGTCGTCAAGTCAAATACATCCAGGCCGCCGTCATAGCAGCCTGACCAAACAATGTTATTGTCAAACGGGTCGGGTTGAGCAAATCCACTCTCACATCCTCCCACTCCGTGCCACAGGCCCAGCGGAATTGACCAGCCTTCCAGGCTGCGGCTGGGTCCGCGGTAGGACCACGCGTCCTGGCGGTTGCCGTAAACAAAATAAGGAACCCGGTCATCGACCGCGATGTGATACATCTGAGCAATCGGCAGGTTGATGTTTGACCATGTTCTTCCGCCGTTGAAAGACAGGTTTACACAGCCATCGTGGGCACACATGATACGATCCGGAATTTTCGGATCAAACCACATGTCGTGGTTATCACCTCCCGGCGCCCATTGGTTATAGTCCTTAACAAACGTCTTCCCGCCGTCGATGGATTTCTTGATTCCCACACAAATTGTGTAGACTTCATTCTCATTCTTCGTGGATACCCGAAGGCGTGTATAGTAGCCGGCGCGCTGGCCCATGGAATGATCTTTCTGCATAAGCTTCCACGAGTCGCCGCCGTCCTCCGATCGATAAAGCCGCGGTTCAGTGTCCTCCACGAGGGCATAAACAACCTTCGGATTCGTATAGGCCACGTCGACCGAAGTTTTTCCGACGGGGTGCGCGGGGCCACTCTCCAGGCCGTTGCGCAATGGCTCCCAAGTTTTACCTCCGTCTTTCGAGCGATAGATCCCACTGGAGGCGCCTCCGCTTTTCAGGTTCCACGTCTTTATTTCCACTTCCCACATCGCAGCGAACAGGATGTCGGGGTTTTTGGAATCCATCGACATGTCCGATGCGCCAGTGTTCTCATTCACGAAGAAAACACGGTTCCATGTCTTGCCGCCGTCAGTTGTTTTATAGATCCCTCGCTCCTGCTGCGGTCCATGGGCATGTCCCAAGGAAGCCACATAGACAATGTTGGTGTCGGTGGGATGCACAATGACCCGGCTGATGAGGTATGTGTTTTCCAGTCCCATCTTCTTCCAGGTGCGACCAGCATCCGATGATTTATAGATACCGTTGCCCACCGCATGGGCCGGACGGATAAGAAACGTTTCCCCGGTACCTGCCCATACTTGCTTTGGGTTTGAAGGTGCGATGGCCAGAGCTCCGATGGAGGAATCATCCGTCTGATCAAATACCGGGCGCCAGTGAAAACCCATGTCGTCCGTTTTCCATATGCCTCCGGAAGCCGCTCCGATGTAGGACACATTCGGATTTCCCGGTTCACCAACAACGGCGATAGCCCGGTTTCCATCCGGGCCGATAAACCGGAAATTGAGTTGACTGAATGTCTTCGGATCAGGCGATTGGGCCAAAGCAGTGACGGCGAAGCAAAGGAAAAAGGCAGGCAGTATTCGTTTCATGAGACACGTATTAGTCAGAGAAAGGTACTCAGCCACAAGCGATCGAAAAAGAAAAGACCGCAACCCGCTGCCCTTAATTTGATGAATGGCCATAAAAAAGGAAGCTGGTACAAGTACCAGCTTCCTCCTAAACCTTAACTAACTATGGCGTTTAACTCAGATCAGGCAACCTGGGCAACCTTTTCAGGCTGCACCTTACCCTTTTTTGGCTTACTGCGTTTCATCTCCTTCTTCAGCAAATGGCTGAAAGCATTGGCCATCTTCCGGGCGGTACGACTAATAATCTTCTTGACCTTCTTATTGGGTTCGGGCAACGCCAAGGATACGATCGACTGCTGCACAGAATCCTTCAGGAGGTTGCGCAACGCCTTCCTTGACACCTTTTTGGTGCCCTGCTTCTTTTCTTTTGCCGTTTTGTTTTCCATGGGACTAACCATTGTCTTTTGTCAAATCTACAATTAAGCCCCCAGAGGACATTCCTTGGCCTTCAGCAAGAAGTAAACAATCTGTCAACACAGACAACCAGCTGTTTTTCAGCTGGTTGCCATATGCATTGTGGATAAGTGCCCCGCGCGGCCTCTATTCGTACCGCAACGATTTTACCGGTTCAACGGAGGCGGCCCGGATGGCCTGGTAGGATACGGTTAACCAGGCGATAACAATGGCTGCCAACCCGCAGCCAAGGAAGACGAACGGGGTTACCGTAATCCGGTAAGAAAATGAGCTGAGCCACCAGTTTGATACGTACCACCCTCCCGCAATGGCAGGAATAATGGCGATCAGCACGAGGCGGGTAAACTCCTTCGACAACAGGAAGGTCAGGCTCAGCACGGAGGCGCCCATGGCTTTGCGAACCCCTATCTCCTTGGTGCGCTGTTCTGTAGTGAAGGCTGCCAGGGCAAAGAGGCCGAGACTCGCAATGACGATGGCCAGGAGGGAGAATACGGTGAAGATATCCCTTAGTCGTACTTCCGCGCGGAACAGGTTGTCATATTCCTGGTCGAGGAACGAGAACTCAAAGGGTTCACCGGGCGCCATCTGCTTCCATTGCTTCTCCAATTCCGCAACTACCGGGCGGGGATCACCTTCATAACGTACGGTCAATTCGCGGCCCGTCTCTGACAACCTGACGATGAGCGGGCGGATTTTGTCTTTCACCGATTCAAAGTTGAAATCCTTGATCACACCAATGATTCGCACATTGACCGGTTTGTCGCTGCTGAAGTCCGTCAGTTCATGGCTCATGGGATCGTCCGTGAACCCGAACTCGCGAATGGCCGATTCATTGACGAGTGCCGAAAGACTATCGGCGGCGTTCTCACGGCTGAAGTATCTGCCCTCCTTTATTTCCAGTTTCAGTGCGCCGAGGTGATCCCAATCTGCCGAATAGGACCCACACAGGTGATCCACTTCCTTATTCTTTTCCCTGAAAAGGTTGGTATTGTTTATTCCCGGGAAGCTGTTGGTGGTATAGCTCGCGACTTTGACACCGGGGATATTCATCACCTGGGTTTTGAACGCACCTGCGTTTGTTCCCAGCCGACGTGCCCCGGTAATGGAAATTACATTCTGCTTATCCATACCCAGGTTCTTGGCCTGCATGTAGTCCAACTGCTGAAAAACAATAACGGTGGCAATGATGAGAAAGGTTGACACCGCAAACTGGAAAACCACCAGCGAACTGCGGATTCCTTTGCTCTTGACGCCGGCCCGGATCTTCCCCTTCAACACTTCCACGGCACTGAAAGAGGTCATGTAAAACGCCGGATAACTTCCTGCCAGCAGTCCAACAAGGATGAGCAGCGCAACTGCAGCACCCAGGAACTGCGGGCTGGCCAGGACACCCAATGTCATTTGTTTGCCGGCCAACATATTGAAATAGGGCAAGATGCCATAGCTCAGGGCCACCGCCCCGATGATGGCAACGCCGCTATAGATAAATGACTCTGCCAGGAATTGACCGATCATCTGGCTACGGGCAGAACCCAGTGTCTTGCGCAGGCCAACCTCCTTGGCGCGTCCCGCCGACCTTGCCGTAGACAGGTTCATGAAGTTGATGCACGCGATGACAAGGATGAACAGTCCGACACCGCTAAAGATGTATACATTGGTCAGGCTGCTGTTCGGCTCAAGCCCGTCAGGTAAATCAACACGCAGGTGTGTGTCGGCCATCGGATACAGGTAATAGCTGTATATGCCGCCCTGCTTCTTGAATTCTTCGAATGAAATACCGAGGCCCTCTTCCAATTCCTTGCCCATATTCTTGGAAACGAGCTCATCCACCTTGGCATTAATGTCGTCGATGGAGGTGCCCGGGGTAACCCGGAGATAACTCTGCCAGGAATTACCGCCCCAACCGGCATAGTAGTCCTTCTCAACAGTTGAAAAAGAAATGACGGCGTTGTAATGGAAGTGTGAGTTGGATGGCGCGTCAGCGGCGATACCGGTCACTTTCACGGCCTTCTTGTCGTTGCCCACGACCAGTGTCTTACCAAGTGCATCGGTCGTGCCGAAGTACTTCTTTGCCAGCGTCTCCGTCAGCACGATGCTGTTCGGCTCGTCCAGTACGGAGGCCGCATCACCCTGGATCAACGGGAAAGAAAAGAAGGTGAAGAAGTTGGAATCTGCAATGAGAATCTTTTCCTCGGTGAAGACCTTCTCTTCGTTGCGCATGGCATAGCCCGCCCCAATCGTGGCATACTTCATCCGAAGCACTTCATTCACACCGGGCACTTCGGCCTGCATGGCCGGCAAGAGGGGAATGCACGTGTTTGACGTGCGTATTTCCTGGCCTCCGATGCGGCCGTGGAGGGCCACCCGGTAAATCTGCTGGTAATCCTTGTGAAACGTATCATAGCTCAATTCATCCAGGACGTAAACAAACAGCATCAGGCAACACGCCATGCCAATGACAAGGCCCGTGATATTGATGAAGGAAAAAAATTTGTACTTCAGGATATTCCTGAGGGCAACGGTAAGATAGTTTCTGAACATAACGGTTTGGGGTTGGTCAATGCATAGCCGTTCCGGCCTTTCGGCAGAAAGCGATTTCACTCCACAGTTGGTTAGGGTTTGCCCGTTAGACGCCTATTTGCTTCAAGAAGTTACAGGCCCCGAAAGATTTTTTGTTACTCATCGCGCAATACATTGGCCGGGTTAAGGCGCGTCGTATTGTACACCTTGTAGCCGATGGAAAGTACCGAAATCAGCAACAGCAGCACCGAAGATATGATCAAGGTGACCGGCGTGGCCTCCAGGTAATACTTCCAGATACTCTTCATCAGCATGGCCGACATCCAGGCGCCGGCGAAAGCCCCAAGAACCGAGGCGATCAACAGGATGATTGCGAATTCAGCGTTAATCACGCGCGTCAGGTTGGCCATGGAAGCCCCCAACACCTTGCGCACGCCGATCTCCTTCATCTTCTTGATGATATTGAGCGATACCAGGGTAAATAGCCCGGTGGCTGAAAGGAAAATGGCGACGATGCCGAGGAAGATGAACATAATAACAATGTTGTTATTCACCGTATTGGCCTCCACAATCTCCGAATCCATGAATCGGCCATTATAGATGCGGTTCGGGAAGAGTACCTTCCACTTTTCTTCCATGAACTTGTTGATCTCTTGCAGTTTGTCCGACGGCGCTTTGACCAGGATGTGCTGGACCCGGTCCTTGGCCCCGTAGCGGAACATGCTCGGCATCAGCTTTTCCCAGAGGCCGCGGTTGTATACGTCCTTGACAACACCCACGACGTAATAGTGTACCGTGTCCATCCAGATGATTTCTTTCCCAATCGGCTCGGACAACCCCAGGTCCTTGGCCAGTCCTTCGGTGATAATGACGGATTCCTTCCGGTCCGTCTCACTGTCGGCCACGAAATTCCTGCCTTGCAGCAAGGTTAAACCAACCGTAGGAACATAGTCCTCCCCCACATCCAGGATATCCACTTCAATCTCTTTGTCTTCATGCTTGATCGGATCATTGAATGAAGAGGCGTAGATATGGTGCTGAGAGCCCGCAATCGAAATGATGTCCTTGTTCTCCATCAATGCATTTCGGTACGTCTCAAACTCGGAGCGGTTATTCACCCACGTAAAAACCAATCCATTCTTGTTGAATCCAAGGTCAAATTCACGCTGATATTTGGCGTTGTCCGTGAAGGCAAAACTGCAGACGATGCCAATCAATGAAATGGCGAATTGCAGCGTCAGCAACACCCGTGTAAAGTAGTTGGTGCCCCCGAACTTCAATTTACCTTTCAATATCTCTGTGGGCTGGAACTTACTGATGTAAAAAGAAGGGTAACTGCCGGCCAGCAAGCTGGTGAAGAGGAGTGCTCCTCCCATGAACAACAGGAAGTTCGGACGGCTGAAATAGTCCGGCTCAAGCTTCAGGTCAGGCCAAAGGTCATTGAATGCCGGGATCAGCAGCCATTCGCCAATAAAAACCCCCAATAGCAGGGCAAGCAAACAAGTGAGTGTCGTCTCACCGATGAATTGGGCAATCAAATGTTTCCGTGTGCTCCCCATCACCTTCCGAATTCCGATCTCTTTCAGTCGACGGGAGGAGATGGCTACGGCTGTATTGGTCAGGTTGAAGCAGGCGATCAGCAGGACGAAAATGGCCATGACGCCGATCCCGATAACCGCGGCCAGCGGCGATCCTTCCCTCGTCCATGTTCCCGGTACTTCATTGTACCCATCACTAACAGCCATTCCAATGAGCGACTGCAGCTTGAATCCTTTCAGAATGAAATCCTCCCGAATCTTGTTGTTGTTTTCGGCATACGGTGCCAGCTGCTGTTCAATGCCGGCGATCCGCGAAGGATCCTTCACCTGCACAAAGAGGGTATTACGGAAATACCAGCTATTCTCCTGGTACTTCGGGTCGTTGCGGAATTGGTTTTCGTAGCGCGAAAAGGCCGCGTCAGGGAAACTGGAATTGCTCGGCTGCTTCCTGAAGACACCGGCAACAATGTATTCTTTGGTTTTGCCGCTGTCTAACATCTGCACCAGCATCTTGCCGAGGGCCGACTCGGTACCAAAATATTTGCGGGCCATCTCTTCGTTGATGACCACTTGTCCCTTGTCTTTCAACTCACCGTTCCCCTCCACAAAATCGAAGGTGAACAAACGGAAGAACTCCGGGTCTACATTGGATAAACTACTTTCAAACAGATCGTTTCCTACTTTGAAATTACCCCACCCCGGCGAGTACCGGACCACCGCATCAACATCTCCCACATTGGCACGCACGGCATTGCCCAAGGCGATCGGCACGTGCCCATAGGTCGTGCGGTTGCCCTGGAACTCGCGGATGGAATTTACCCGGTAGATGGTCCCCGCATTGACATGATGTGAATCAAAGCTCTGATTGAAGTCAAAATTGAAGTAGGCCACAATACAGCAGGCAATTGCCGTAGCCATCCCCACGATATTAATGGACAGGTAGAGCTTGTTCTTCAACATGCTCCGCAGGGTGATCATCAGGTAGTTCTTGATCATGGGAAGGGGTTAATGGGATTAAGACTGGAATTTGGGGTAAAAGGTTGCGTCCGGAAGGACCAATTCCTATGCCAACCCATGAGTTGCCCGAATTCGCGGAGTTTAATCAGGCCGTGTTCACCCGTGCACACCTGCCTGTTCATTTGGCGACACCCCTAAAATAGAGAACCCATCCCGTACGTGTTACCGCGCTGGGATGGGTTCATCTAACCTAAACCTAAAACTATGAAGAACGAATCAGGACGACGTGTGCCTGAACTCTTGCGGCCCGGATGCCCGGACCAATGCTAGATATGGAAGTGCTCCTTGATGTTCTCGGTCACCACCTTACCGTCGAACAGGTTGACGATGCGGTGTGCGTAATTGGCATCATACGGAGAGTGCGTCACCATGACGATGGTTGTGCCTTCCTCATTGAGTTGTGAAAGGAGTTTCATCACCTCTTCGCCGTTGGCCGAGTCAAGGTTACCGGTCGGTTCATCCGCCAGGATCACTTTGGGTTTGGCGACGATGGCGCGGGAGATGGCCACGCGCTGCTGCTGACCACCGGAAAGCTGCTGCGGGAAGTGGTTTCTGCGGTGCATGATGTTCATGCGCTCAAGCACTTCTTCCACGCGCTTCTTGCGCTCCTGTGCAGGAACCTTCATGTAGAGAAGGGGCAGTTCAACGTTTTCAAATACGGTCAATTCATCGATCAGGTTGAAGCTCTGGAATACAAAGCCGATCGAACCTTTGCGAAGCTGGGCGCGCTGACGCTCGCTGTACTTGGCTACTTCATGTTCGCCAAAGAAATACTCGCCGTTGCTGGGGTTATCGAGAAGCCCCAGGATGTTCAGCAGGGTCGACTTGCCGCAACCGGACGGTCCCATGATGGCTACGAACTCACCGTCTTTGATCTCCAGGTTAATGGAGTTGAGCGCGGTGGTTTCCACCTCTTCGGTGGTGTAGACTTTTTCAAGATTTTTCAGTCGGATCATATTAGTAGGTGTTAAAGGTTAGATGCAGGGTATGGATAATTAGTTTGGATAAATACTTGCTTTCTTTTCGTTAGTTACAGTCCATTAGACGCTTTTATCCCGGAATAGTTGCACTACTTCAGTATTAAAACTTCGTTCGTACCGAAGTTCTCATAGGACGAAGTGATCACGCGATCGCCCGGTTTTAAGCCTTCCAGCACCTCAAAATACTCACTTCCCATCTTACGTCCCAACCGCACATTGCGCTTCACGGCCTTGTCGTTTCCTTCCAGGATAAACACCCAGTTTCCGCCGGTATCCTTATAGAAACCGCCCATCGGGAGGAGCAACTCTTCGGAAGGCTGGCCCAACTCGATCCGCATTCGAAGCGACTGTCCGCGGCGCAGTCCCTGGGGCGTTTCATTCTGGAATTCCATGTCCACTTCGAAACGACCGCCCACGATATTCGGATAAACGTAGGTGATCACCAGGGAGTATGTCTTGCCCGCGAAATCGGTGGTGGCCGTCAGCCCCGTGGAGATGCGCGGCAAATACAATTCATCGATGGGCACACGAACTTTATAACTGCCCACGATATCCACCTGTCCCATCCGTTGACCGGTGTTGATCGCCTGGCCAATCTCCCAGTGCGTTTGCGTGGAAAGTTGACCGTCAATGGGCGCTTTGATATTCAGGTTCTCCAGGATCGTCCGCACGGAAACCAGGTTCTGCTTCATACGGTCTTCTGAAATATCGATGTCTTTCAATTGCTGGATGCGGTTGAGCGAGTCTCTGTGATATGCTTCATAAGTAAATTTCCGGCGATCAATGTTGTATTTGTAGTCAGCCTCCGTTCGTTCAAAGTCCTGCTTGGCAATCAATTTTTTCTCAAAGAGGACTTTCTGACGGTCATACTGCGGTTTCAGAATCGCCAACGAGTTATCGATTTGGGCGAGCGACTGGCGCTGATCAAGATCGTTGCGCAGGATGCCGAGGCGGGTATCGCGCGAGCGGTTGATGCTTTCTACCAGCTGAGCTTCCTGCTGAAGAACGGCTATCTCTCGATTGAGGTTGGATACCTCCATGATCAGATCGCCCTTCTTGACAATCGAGCCACTCTCCCGCACCACGCGTTTCACGTTTCCGCCTTCCAGGGCGTCGAGGTAAACCGTCCTGCTGGGCTGCACCTCGCCGGTTTGGGGAATGTACTCCTTAAACTGGCCCATCCGAATGTCTGAGATGGTAATCTTGTCGCGCTCGATCACCAGCGTAGGTCGCCGGTCGGCAAAAATGAACTGGTAAACAACAAAAACGACCAATAATCCTACTCCTCCAAAGGTGGCGATACGCTTCAGCGTCCACGTCTTCTTTTCAATCTTCTTGTCCATCCGGGTGTTTTTCCTCGTTTTTGGGTATTTGGTAAGTCTGGGTGACCGGCCAGTGCCAACTTCCGTGCCAACGGGGAAATTGGTCCAAAGGTTATCCTTTTCGCAAAATCTACGTTCAAAGCTGAACGCAGCCGTCCGAAAGCGGACGAGAAGTGGATACCCTCTGAACAGGCTAAGCGGTGAAAACCGCTCCTAAGCCTTCCAGCATCAATCGGTATCAACTTTGCCCTTCGTTTGGCTGCCGGACACCAATTGAACGCTATGACTGACCTGAAACGCGGAAAAATCCTGATCGTTGACGATAACGAGGACTTGCTCAAGGCCGCCAAGATGTACCTGAAGCGCTATTTTTCCCAGGTAGACATTGAGAAGAACCCGGAAGCAATCCCCAACCTGTTGGGAAACGAGGATTATGATGTGATCCTGCTCGACATGAACTTCACCAAGGACGTGAGCAGCGGCAGCGAGGGTTATTACTGGCTGGAAAAAATCCTTCAGATCGATCCTTCGGCCGTGGTCGTGTTGATCACCGCCTACGGCGATGTGCAAATGGCCGTCAAAGCCATTAAGGCCGGCGCCACCGACTTCGTGCTGAAGCCCTGGGAAAATGAAAAACTACTGGCCACGCTGTATTCCTCCATGCGGCTGCGGGAGACCCGTGATGAAGTGGAAACTCTGAAGATAAAGAACCAGGAAATCAACCAGGCGATCAACAACAAGTACGTGGATATCATCGGCCAGAGTCCGGCCATGCAGCGCATCTTTCAAACCATTGACCGAGTGGCACACACGGACGCCAATGTGTTGATCCTCGGCGAAAATGGTACGGGCAAGGAATTAGTGGCCCGGGCCATTCACCGCCATTCACGAAGAGGCAGCGAGTCGTTCGTTAGTGTAGACCTGGGTTCGATAACCGAAACGTTGTTTGAAAGTGAACTCTTTGGCCACAAACGTGGATCGTTTACCGACGCCAAGGAAGACCGGCCGGGACGATTTGAATTGGCCAACCGGGGCACCTTGTTCCTAGATGAGATCGGCAACCTGTCGATGCCGCTGCAGGCGAAGTTGCTCACCGTGCTCCAGAACAGGAAGGTCAGCCGCGTGGGCTCGAACAAAGATACGCCGGTGGATATCCGGCTCATCTGCGCCACCAATATGCCGCTGTATGACATGGTTAAGGAGAATCGCTTCCGCCAGGATCTGCTGTACCGGATCAACACCATCGAGATCGAAATACCTTCCTTGCGCGACCGGATGGAAGACATCCCGATGCTGTCGGCGCATTTTTTAAAATACTATGCGGACAAATACAGCAAGAATGTAACCAAGATCAGCGAAGCGGCCATGACCCGGATGAATAAACATCCGTGGCCGGGAAACATCCGTGAGTTGCAGCATGCCATCGAACGCGCCATCATCCTTTCCAACAGTTCCGTCCTTCAACCCGAAGATTTTACGTTCAACACGAGTACAGGCAAGGACAGCGAGCAGCCGATTAACCTCGACCAGTTTAATCTCGATGAGGTGGAGAAGCTGCTGATCCGGAAAGTGTTGAAGAAGTATAACGGGAACATCACCCAGGCAGCGGCTGAACTGGGTCTCACCCGTTCGTCGCTCTACCGCCGGCTGGAGAAACACGGGCTGTAATAAATCCCCGCAGATTCAGGTATCTTCGGTGCTTATCGGTCAAGGATGAGATTTTTTCGTGATTTCCGTTTTCGGGTCGCCCTGCGCGTTGCATTGATTGGGTTGATCATGTCGCTTTTTGTCAACATGATCAATCACCCGAACATGGTGTTTGCCGCAATCCTGACCGGCTTCATCATCCTGGGTCAAATCGTGGAATTGTATGTGTTCACCAGCCAGACCAACCGCAAGCTGACACGGTTCCTCGAGTCGGTCAAATACTCCGATTTCATTTCCGGTTTTACTTCCGACAACAAGCTGGGCGCCAGCTTCCGCGACCTCAATGCCGAATTCAATGAAGTGCTGGAGGCCTTCCGCAAGGCCCGCTCGGAAAAAGAAGAACACTGGCAATACCTGAACACGGTGGTCCAACAGGTGAGGACGGGCATCCTTTCGTTCGACCAGGAAGGAAACATTCAATTGATCAACGCCAATGCGAAACGGTATATGGGCGTCACCAACCTGAAGAACATTGAAGAATTGGCCAGCCTGAATCCGGCTCTTCTGGATGCACTTCGCGAGGTTGGGCCGGGCAAGAGTACGTTGTTCAAATCAAGCCAGGATGTGTTGCTCACCATTCAGGCTACCGAACTGCGCATCCGCGGCAATACGATGAAACTGCTCACGTTGCAGAATATCCAAAGCGAACTCCAGCAGCAGGAAATCGAAGCGTGGCAGAACCTGACCCGGGTGCTCCGGCATGAAATCATGAACTCCATCACACCCATTTCCTCGCTCACGTCCACGTTGCGCGAGGTGCTGGATCACGACATGGTCAGGAAGGATTCGCATTTCGAACTCAAAGAAGAAGGCGCGGAAGATCTCCGCGAAGGCTTGTCGACCATCGAAAACCGCAGCAAAGGTCTTATCAAATTCATCGATGCTTACCGGGAGTATACGTCCCTTCCCGAACCAAAATTGAAGGCTGTTAATGTGAAATCGTTCATTGATCGCATCGGGCAGTTGTTTCGCCCGGAAATCAAAAAGACGGCCATCCGGTTTGAGTATTCCTGCGAATCAGATTTCCTCACCGTTCAGGCGGACGAAGAGATGATCGAACAAGTGCTGATCAATCTGATCAAGAATTCCCTGGAAGCGCTGAGCGGACAGCCGGACGGCGTCATCAGCGTACGCGGCTATTACAATGAAGCGCATGTACTCATTGATGTCACGGACAATGGCCCTGGAATAATCCAGGAGGCAATGGCGAAGGTATTCGTTCCTTTCTTCACGACGAAAAAGACCGGTTCGGGAATCGGGCTGAGCCTGTCGCGCCAAGTCATGCAGATGCACAATGGATACCTGACGGTAACCTCCGCACCCGGCGTGAAGACCACCTTCACAATGAAATTCTAGAAGCGCCGGTCAGAACGTAAAGGCCAGCCCTGCGCTTACCTGCATGATCGGCGCAAAGGTGATGTCAGAATAATCGTTCCCTCCCACCGGCTGGGAGATAAAACCCACGTCAAGGAACGGCCTGAGCTTCTCGCCCTGGTATTGCAGCACTCCCGAAAAGTTAACTGCCAGAGCTCGCCCGGCGCCGCCGCCGTAGCCGCGGTAACCGATATATAACGGGAACTTCACCACAAATTTTTCTCCGGCTTTGAAGCGCGCCTTGCACACCATTCCCAATTCCATCATGGTGACAGATTCATAGATGCCATAGTAGGGAAGCGCATAAGAGACATACCCGCCAAGGCCGACGACATTAGAAAAGAATCCGACGTAATCAGCTTTTACGACATACGTATCACCAAACGAACCGTATCGGTTGGGGACCCAGACGTAGGCTGATCCTTCAAACAAATATCCTGCAGCAACGGTCAATTCTGATTTGGGCAAGTCCTGCCCGCTCACGGCCAACGGCAATACCACCAGCCATGTCAAGAATATTCTTTTCATATGCTGAAGTTTGATTCAACTAATTCTCAACAAAGTTTAGTCTCCCGCACAAGCGGAAACAATGACATTTGATGTCATCGCCACGGAAATTCTCTGATGTTTGACGGATTATCCGGCCAGGAAATCGTCCCACTCCTTCTGATTCATTCCGCTCAGATCACGCAGGAACAAGGTGTAGGAAGGCTTGAAAGGATTCTGCCGAAGGGACATCTCTGCCTCCTCCAGGGTGAAATCTCCTTTACGGGTATTGCAGCGCTTGCATGCTGTAACAAGATTGGTCCACGTGTGAGATCCTCCGCGCGAGCTGGGGATGACGTGATCCAACGTTAAGTCGCGACGGGTGCCGCAATAGACACACTCAAAATTATCGCGCTTGAAAATGTTCTGCCGGGTCAGGGTCACACCCTTGTAGGGGGCGTGAACATAGCGGTTCAGCCGGATGACGGACGGCATCGGGTAACTTCGGCTGATGGTGCGCAGCTGGTGACCGTTTGCGGTGCGGATCATCTCGCTCTTGTTGAGGTAGACCAGCACAAACGCACGTTCCACCGAGCACACCATCAGCGGGCTAAAGTCCTGATTAAGTACCAGAACACGGCTGTCCATGCTGAAAAGATAAATCCAATCCCCTGATTCTGCAAGGAGACCGCCTTCAGGCAATAATCCGGCGGATGGAATGAAGAAAATGAGTGTAGATCTTCGTCTCCTGAACAAGGATACCCTCCTCGTTAAGGCCATCGATTTTCACCTGGCCGTGCGCATGGATGATTCGGTCTTCCCCATCGAGAATGCCGCAGTGTACCGGCGTGGAACCCTTCACCGAGAAAAACGCAATGTCGCCGGGACGCGACTCGGTATAGGATTCAACTTTCTTTCCCTGGACCATCAATTCTTTGAGGTGGCGTGGCAGCGGGTGGCCGGCAATCCGAAACACCATTTGCACCAACCCGGTGTGATCGATCCCAAACGGGCTCTTGCCGCCCCATTGAAATGGCGCACCGAGATACTTCCGGGCCATCAGCCTCACAAAATCCGCGTCGCGCCGCTGACCCAGGCTCTTCGCCTCGCCGTTGAAAGCAAACTGTTCTTCTATCTTGAAAAGTTCAGAGCTGGAAATCGGGACAATGCTTCCCATGACAATCGTCAATGGAAGCTTCTTATACAGAACCGGCGAAGCTACTTCGGTGGTAATCTTGTAGTCCGTCTTGTTGATCTGCTGGAAATACTCCTCTGAAATATTGTGATGCTGACGAAAATCGATCCATCCCTCCGTTCCGTCGGCAAAGATGCGAATCTTCGCCCACTGCTTGTCGGCCGATAACTCCATCACTTCATAGTGATCGCCAAACAGCAGCTGGGTCACCTGCTCGCCGGTGTGACGCGGATCGTTTCGAACCGGCACAATCGCCAACCTGCAAACACCGTGATACACTGTGGCCATGAATCCGAAACTAGGCTAAAATTTGATGCGCTGCAATTCCCGCTTCACATCGCGCTCCTTGATCGACTCCCGTTTGTCGTGAACCTTCTTCCCGCGGGCGAGGGCGATCTCGAGTTTTGCGTACCCACGGTCGTTGATGAAGAGTCGAGTCGGCACGATGGTGAGCCCCTTCTCTTCCGACCGCGCTTTCAATCGTTTCAGTTCGCTCTTCTTCAGGAGCAACTTCCGGTCGCGTGCCGCTTCATGGTTGTAATGCGTGCCCTGAGTAAAGGGCGAAATGGAAATGCCCTTGACGAAGGCCTCCTCGTTATGAAAGTATACATAGCCGTCAGTAAGGTTTACCTTGCCTTCGCGCACCGACTTGATCTCCGTCCCCTTCATAACGATGCCGGCCACGTAGGTATCCATCAGCTCATAGCCGAATGACGCCTGCTTGTTGCGGATGTTGACCGTTTTCGAAAATCGCTCGCTCGCCATGTCAGGGTTTCCTTTGCATGGCGTAAAGCCTGTCCTTCTTCAGCATCCGTTGGCCCGTCCGGCCGTCGGCGATCAGCCGGTCTACGACACGCGCTTCAATCCGGCAGATCAGCTCATTCTTCACCAGCGAATCAACCGTGGCGGTAATCACAACGTCCTCACCGGCAAACGCCGGGCTGCGGTGATTGATCTCCAGGTATGTTCCAACACCCTCTTCGTCATCTTCTTTCATATCGATAAAAAACAGCCTCGACGACCATTCGAAATCGCGGGCGAGCGCAAAGGTAGCGTAAACCGCGTGCAACACACTTCCATGGAAAGCGGCCAGGTCGTCCTGTGTAATGGTTTTGCGATATACTTTCTGATCGCCCTTTGAAAAGATGTCCTTCATGCCATCAGGTCGCAAAGTGAAGATTAGGCACCGGCGCGACATCCATGGGTTCAAACTGCCCACGGAGGAACTTGAAGTGCGCGGCCATGGCGATCATCGCCGCATTGTCGGTGCAATACTGAAGTTCCGGTATAAAAACTTTCCAGTCGTTGACTTGTGCGCGCTCCTTCAGGGCATGACGCAAGCCGGAGTTCGCCGACACGCCGCCCGCCAAAGCAATCTGCCGAATGCCGGTCTGCCGACTGGCCTGCTCCAGTCGGTCGAGAAGCATACGCACCAGCTTGGCTTGCAGACTGGCGGCTATATCATGAAGATTATTTTGAACGAACGACGGATCGGCGGCAACCTCATCGCGAATAAAATAGAGGAATGCTGTCTTGATGCCGCTGAACGAGAAATCCAAACCGGGCATATCTGTATCCGGAAAACGGAACCTACCTGGATTGCCTGTCTTGGCATACTGGTCAATCAGCGGGCCTCCCGGGTACGGTAATCCCATGATCTTGGCCGCCTTGTCAAAAGCCTCTCCTGCCGCATCATCCTGCGTCTCCCCGATGATTTCCATCTCCAGGTGATCACGAACAACCACCAACTGCGTATGCCCGCCGCTGACGGTCAGGCAGAGAAATGGAAATGAAGGAACCGGCTCATCGATGAAGTGAGCCAGGATGTGGGCTTGCATGTGATCTACCGCGATGAGGGGTAAACCGGCTGACCAGGCCAATCCTTTCGCAAAGGAGGAGCCCACGAGCAGCGCGCCCATCAAGCCCGGTCCACGGGTGAACGCGACGGCATCCAGTTCGTTGATTTTTACCTTCGCACCCGTCATCGCATCGTCGACTACATCGATGATCTGGCGAAGGTGTGCACGCGAGGCCAACTCAGGCACCACGCCTCCGTATTTGTGGTGCACATTTTGCGAGGCTATAATATTATTGAGTACCTTGCCGTTGCTGATCACGGAGGCGGACGTTTCGTCACACGATGATTCGATAGCAAGGATCGTTGGCCCCATATTGCTCGAAATGGTCTGTCTATGGAACCTTGGTCTTTTTCGTCATCGGTTTCAGCCTGCTGCAAATCCCCGCTGTACAGAAAGCCCTTCTCAAGCCCATCACCGACAGCTTTTCCGAAATCTCCGGGTTCACGATCGATTACGATCGCTTCTACCTGTTATGGTATGACCGCCTCGAAATCACCGGGCTGAAGATTGTCGATCCCCAGCAAAATACGCTCATCGAGGCCGGGCGCCTCTACGTCAATTTTACGCTGCGCTCCGTCTACGAGAAGAAAAACATCAACATCGACGCGGTCTCCCTGCAGGAAGGCGTCGTCAACCTCGTCACCATCCCCACCAGTGATTCGACCAGGGAACTCAACATGGACGTGTTCATCGCGGAGATCGGCAAACAGTTCTCTTCGGGAGATACCACCAAAACCGCAGGTGGCGCGAAGATCAATATCGGAGAAGTGATCGTCGAGCAGTCGCGCTTCTCCCTCCACCAATCCGACAAGGACTCGGTGCAGCGCGGTTTTGACCCCAGCCATTTTCAACTATCCGTCGATGACGGTGACCTCAATAACTTCCAGGTGATCGGCGATACGATCCAGTTTAATGTCAATTCCCTCCGTGTCAAAGAGCAGAAAACGAACCTGTTTATTTCCGACCTGCGCACCTATTTCCGCATCAGCCAGAAATCAATGGAGTTTCTCGGGCTTGATCTTACGTGTAATCAAAGCCATGTCTCCGATACGCTGATCTTCACCTACAACAGCCAGCGTGACCTGAGCGACTTTGTCAACCGGGTTAACATCGACGCGCGCCTGAAGAACACGAAGCTTCACCCGGAAGACATCTCTCATTTTGCCCGCGGCCTCGAGACATGGAAAGAAACGGTCACGGTGACAGGGCACTTTCGCGGAAAGATCAGCCGCTTTTCGTTCCGCCCCATGGCCGTCTCGCTCGGCGCTACCTCGGTAACTGGCAGCCTCGAGATGGATGGACTGCCCTCCATCAGCGAAACATTCATCACGCTGCGGCTAAAACCGTCGGTCGTGTATGGGAAAGACCTTGCCTTCCTCTTTCCGGATTACGTTAACAGCGCGCTGTTGCCGCTTGGGCGGATTCAGCTCAACGGCAACTTCCTCGGCTTCACCAACGACTTTGTCGCCGATGGTGATCTCAACACCAACCTGGGCAGGATCATCTCCGACATCAACTACAAACTGACGGAAAACAACCTTGGGCTGACGGCCTACCGGGGGAACCTGACGCTGAAAGATTTCAAGCTGGGCGAATTCTTCAAGGATACGGTGAACTTCCAAACCGTCAATCTCACCGGCAATATCAACGGCAAAGGGTTTTCCAAAGTCACCGCCGACTTTGTCCTGAAAGGCGAAATCTCTTCCATCGGAATACGCGGTTACGAGTACGTCAACATCACGTCCAATGCCCGGTTTGCCAACGAATACTTCCAGGGCAACCTGACGATCGATGATCCCAACCTCCAGTTGAGCATGGACGGCTCCATCGACTTGCGCCAGAATAATGACCGGATCAATATTGAAGCCCGCCTGGATACCGCCTTCTTCCATGAACTGAAGCTCACCAAACGCGACTTCTTCCTCCAGACACGGCTGAACATCGACAGCAAAGGCCTGAATCTCGACTCCATTGTCGGCAGTGCGCTGTTCAACAAGACCCTCCTTCAATTCGGCGATGAATCGGTGCGCCTGGACTCCATCCACATCATCTCGGAAAAACACAAAGATGGGCGCGCGCTGACGCTGCGGAGCTCCATGGCCGACCTCTCCCTCACCGGCAACTTCTTTTACTCCACCATGTTCAGCGATATTCAGATTCTCATTGAAGAATTCCTTCTGAATATCCGCAACGACCCCGCCGCCATCAAAGCCTACTACGCGAAAAAGGCCGCCACGACGCAGACCTACAAGGCGAAAATCGACGTGACGGTCCACGACGCTAACCAGCTTTTCAACAGCCTGGACTTCCCTTTGTTTGTTTCGCCCGAAACCAACATCCAGGGCGAGTTCTCCAACAGCACCACGTCGCGACTCCATGTGCTCACGCTAATCGATTCCGTCGAACTGTACGGCAAGCGATTCTACCAGAATGAAATCGAATTCAACGGCTCTAAAATCCGCGACAGCACGCAGGTCCTCGCCCAGGTAACCATCATTTCGGAGCGCCAAAAGCTGAACGAGACGATGACGACGAAAGAACTGTTTGTGGAGGGCATTTGGAACCTCGATCACATCGACTTCCGGCTGGATGCCGAACAGGTGGGTCATGAAAACCGCGTCCAGCTCAATACCGAAATCGACTTTCTCGAAGACAGCACAAAAATAAAATTGCAGCCGTCGGTGATCCGCCTGCTGGGCGAAGACTGGGAAACGCACGGCAACAACTACGTACTGGTCAAGGGCAAAGAATGGAGCCTCCATCACGTCGGGTTCTTCCACGACAACCAGTCCATCAAAGCGGATGGGTTTATTTCCAAGGACTCCACAAAAGCGCTTGTGGTCGAAATCAAAGACCTCAACCTGGCCCTTCTCAATTTCTATAGCACGGAGAAATTCGGCGGGCGCCTGAACGCTACCATCATTCAAAAAGACATTTATGACGATCTCTTCATTGAAAACGTTCTCGAAATTGATTCCCTGACCATCAACAAATTCCTCGTGGGTGAAGTACGGGGAAACAACATGCTCGATCCGGTCACCGAATATTTTAACATCGACCTTACCGTCGACAGGCTGGACAACCGGATCGTCGATATCGAAGGCTATTACGACCCGGATGATGCCGTGAGCCCTCTCCGCGCGAAAGCGATTCTCGACAAGGCCAATGTACGCCTCATCGAACCGGTCGTGCGCGGCCTGTTCAGCCAACTGGACGGAACACTCACCGGCGAGTTCGACATCCGCGGCACCTTCAGCCAGCCAAAAATCGATGGCGAAGCCAAGCTGAACGACGGACAGTTTATGGTCGACTACCTGAAGACGGTATATAAAGTCACTGGCACCGTCGGCCTCACCCAGACCGAAATCCAGTTCAAGGGGTTCAGTCTTACCGATGTCTTTAAGAATACGGCCAGGCTGGAAGGAAAGATTTCGCACCGGAATTTCTCCCGCATGAACCTCGTGCTCAACGCATCGTTCACCAATTTCCAGGTGTTAAACACCAACCTGAAAGACAATGATGTATTCTACGGGCAGGCCTTCGGCACGGGTACCCTGAACATCGCGGGGCCGATCAACAACCTGAAGATCTCGTCGACGGCTACGACCAACCGCAATACCCGGCTCTCCCTCCCGCTGGGTACCACCAATTCCTCGCAGGAGAAGAAAGAATACATCCAGTTTGTCTCTTTCACCCAGAACATCAAGACCCAGAAGAAAGCGCCGGCACCGATCAAACGCGAATTGTCCGGCCTCACCCTCGACCTCAACATCGACGTTACGCCGGACGCCTACGCGGAAATCATCTTTGATATCAAGTCCGGCGACATTATCCGCGGCCGCGGTCGCGGTGATATCCGCATGCAGATCGACACAAAAGGTGATTTCAATATGTTCGGTCGCGTTGATTTCACGGAAGGCGCCTACAACTTCACGCTGTACGATGTCATCAACAAGGAATTTCAAATCAAGCCGGGCAGCGCCATCTCCTGGTCGGGCGATCCCTACGAGGCTACGCTGGCCATCACCGCGAGCTATCGTCAACTCACCTCCATGGCCCCCGTGCTGCAAGACCAGTCGCTGGTTACCGATCCGGCTATCCGAAGGAAGTACCCGGTAGAAGTGCTGCTGAAACTCGAGGGCCAGATGCTGACCCCGACCATCAACTTTGACCTCACGGCCCGCGATCTGCCCGACAACGTGATCACCCAGGACGGCCGCTCCGTAAGGCTTCGCTTCGAGTTTGAAGCGTTCAAGACCAAACTCGACGAACAGGAATTGAAACTCCAGGTGTTCAGCCTGATTGTGCTTCGGAAACTCTCGCCGCCCAATGCGTTTGCAACCAATGCCAGCAGTTCGACGCTCTACAATAGTGTGAGCGAACTGCTCAGCAACCAACTCAGCTATTGGCTCAGCCAGGTGGATGAAAACCTCGAAATCGATCTGGACCTCGGTACCCTCGACGCGGAGGCCTTCAACACGTTCCAACTCCGGCTCTCCTATTCCTTCCTCGGCGGGCGGCTGCGCGTGAGCAAAGACGGAAGTTTCGGGGGCAACCAACCCAACCGATCTGAACTGGCTACCATTGCCGGCGATTGGACGGTAGACTATCTCCTCACACCCGACGGCAAATTCAAGGTGAAGATGTACAGCCGGTCGAACGTGAATCAATTGCAGAGTTCATTGAACACACAAACAGCCGCTGTCACGACCGGGACCAGCCTGCTGTATACGGAGAACTTTAACACATTTAGTGAGCTGCTAATGTCGGCGCGCGAACGCCGCCGCCGCGAGCTGGAGGCGAATCCGTCCCTGGCCGACGAAAAGGACGATCCTAAGGGGAACAAATAATCGCGCGTGAGTCAACTGGATCCAGAAACCCAGGGAAAGAAGCGGCGGGTGCGGTACGTCATCTGGGCGGTGACGGGGATATACGGCGTGGTCATGCTGGCGCTCGGCTCTGCGTGGTACTCGACGCAATGGGTTTCCGGATTTCATTTCTTCGATGACCTGGCCGAGTGGCAACAGATGGATAAACTGGCCCATCTGTGCTGGACGTTTCATGTCAGTGTGCTGGCAACACGATTGGTACGGTGGGCCGGGTTGGATGATCCCAGGGCGGGACGTACCGGCGCGCTCATGGGATTCCTCCTCGTTTCGGGTATCGAGTTGTTCGACGGATTCTCCACTGCCTACGGCGCCTCGGTTTACGACGTGGCGGCAAATGCTGTCGGTGCCATGATGTTTCTGGCGCAGCAAGCCGTGTGGAAGAACATTTTCGTTTGGCCCAAGTTTTCCTTCCATCCAACCTCATTTGCCCCGCTCCGCCCCGAGGTATTGGGAGACGGGTTATTGGAGGAAGTGTTGAAAGATTACAACGGCCAGACATTCTGGTACACCGTGCCCATTCCGAAACTGCCCTTGCCGAAATGGCTCCATCTCGCCGTGGGTATCGGAGGGGAAGGCATGATTTACGGGCGCGTATTTCAAAATGAAGCGGTCCAACTCCACCCCGAGCGGCGATACTTCATTTCTTTCGATCTGAATTTCAGCCATGTGAAGACGTCATCGCGTCTGCTTCAATCATTGTTCTACCTGATTAATATCATCAAGGTGCCGGCGCCGGCGCTGGAACTGTCGACGCGCGGCATTCGCTTCCACGCGATCTATTTTTGATGCTGATTATTTGGGCAGAAATGCCTAATTTGAGGTCAACCACCGTACGTATGAACCTCTCGAATTTCATGAAGAAATACGCGGAAGAAATCCGCGGCCAGTACATCGAATACACCAACAGCCTGTCGGTCATTATCATCCCCGTCTCCGGCAACCGCTTCCAGACGGTCATGGGCACCATCAAGCAGAGCAGCCTCTATAACCGCCAGGTCATTATTTTCACCTCCAAGGTTTGCCCGATGAACAACACCATCGATTTCAAGATGCTGCTGGAACAAACCGCCTTTTTCAACTACTGCCGTTTCATGATCGCCGACAATTACCTCCAGGTCGAAGCCGTTTCATCACTGGCAGGCGTAGACGAAGGCGACATCAAAGAGATGCTCCAGGAGGTCGCCAACATCGCCGACCAATACGAGATGAAGATTGCAGGGTCGGATATCCACTAAACCGTGAGTTCGCCGTTGGCAATTGGCCGTTAGCTATTGGCTATTGGCTGTTGGCAATTTGCATTTGGTTGAACTCACCACTAGATAATGGGTCCTGGGTACCAGGCACCGGGGCGCTAGGTGCTAGGTACTCTCTAAAAAACCTTCTTCCTCTTCAAATATTCCTCCTCCTCTGTATCGACGCTAAAGTAAGCGGATCGTTCATGACTAATGGAAATAAGAATTGGGCGACCACCTTTGTAAAAAACTAAATCCTCAGGAAGATCGGGCTGCATCCATCCTAACAAGTTATCGCAAAACTCTGAAAGGATAAGGGCAGTTTCGCTGTTGTAATGAAAGAGAAAGAGTTCCGCCTTATCAAGCATTAATCTTGTACCGGGCCATTCAGACACTTTTCTCTTTTCAATAATGTAAGTAGATAAATCATTCTGGAGGACATCTACCTGACGCGTAACACCCAGACCATCTCTTAGTACAAATGAAAACGAATCAGCATAATTCAAGAACGCTACTGAAATCTCCTTCAATGAAAGATTCTCTATTTCAATTGTTTTCATTACAAATCTTTAGCAGAAACCTGGGTGCTGGCGCGCGCTTGTAACGCCCGCCTGCTTTTCACCGCTTCAGAAACAACTCTATATCGTCCAAATACAACCAACTAACTGGTTTTTCTACATTAACTGAATCCAAAATGATCAACTTGCTATCTCTATTTGACCTAAAATTTCCAATCGTAATGAATTCACTGGGCTCCTTCACTTCAAAATCCCTTTCAACCCTGACCCAACCATCGCTAATCCAATCACCAAATTCGACGGTTGGATCTGATTCGATATTTGAGATAGTGTTATGTGACTGTTCATCTGGGGAAGCCAGGATACCCAAAGTCGGTGAGTAGACGGTGGAACCTGAAGGAACTCTAATCCATAGTCTTACAGTGTACAACTTATGCACCAAGAGGGATTCCCTTAGCTTAACCTGTACATATGAGCGAAATCCACTACTTCCAAAATTACAAATCATTAGCATTCGATTTCCTGTCCTTGGTTGATCAGCACTTCGAGGATCTATGCTGTTCCAACAGTATTGTGCTACTGTTTTAGAATAGATATGTGGATGACCAAATGTTGGTGAAGTCCAAAAGTAATTGTCCGACTTAAATTGCTTTATGGATGCGGTCAGACCACAATGATCAACTCTAAAATCTTCAAAACTGAAATTCGGAATGAGGTTTTCTTGAACATCAAATACCAGTACCGTCAGCAGAATACAGCGAATCATTTTGGCAACTTTATGAAAACCGTATGGCGCGCGTTTGTAACGCCAGCCTGCTGCATGGATCTGAATAAATCAAATACAAGCTACAATCGGGCAGGCGTGACATACCGTGAACGTAAATCGAAGGTACGAATACCAGCGCGCTATTGGCATTTGGCCACTAGCCTTTAGCAATTGGCCTTTTACTTACCTACCGAGAAGCCAAGAGCCAAAAGCCAAGAGCCAAAGGCCAAAAGCCAAGAGCCAAGGGCCAAAAGCCAAAAGCCAAGGGCCAAAAGCCAAGAGCCAACAGCCAAGGGCCAACAGCCAATAGCCAACAGCCAAGGGCCAAAAGCCAAGAGCCAAAAGCCAACTCCCAACTCCCAACTCGCACTACATTTCACTACCTTTGTCCCGCAGGCTATCCTATCGCCGTAGCTTAATCGTTACGGAGGAAAGTCCGGGCAACGCAGAGCATCGTACTTCCTAACAGGAAGGACCCAGGTGTTAAAGCCTGGGGCCAGAGAGTGCCACAGAAAACAGACTACCTCGCGGGACGTGTCCCGGGAGGAAAAGGTGAAAAGGTGGAGTAAGAGCCCACCGCCCCGGCAGTGATGTCGGGGGCATGGTAAACCTTACGAGTTGAAAGGCCAAACAGTGTCGCCCTGAAAGGGATTGGCTGCTCGCCAGTGAAGCTTCGGCTTCAGCGCCACGGGTAGGCTGATTGAGCTCGTCAGCGATGACGTCGCCAGATAAATGATAGGAGTCCGCTTCGGCGGAAACAGAACCCGGCTTATCGGCTTGCTTTTTTTAACATGAAACCTGTTGCGTGAAAGCGCAGCAGGTTTCGCTATTTTTGCCCATGCCCAAAATCCTCCTCATCGAAGACGAAGCCAGCATTCGCGCCGTGCTCAAAGATATCCTGCTCGACCAAAAAGAATTGAAGCTGGAAGTGGATGAAGCCCGCGACGGCGCGGAAGGACTGCAGAAACTGGAGTCTACCCACTACGACCTGGCGTTCTGCGACATCAAGATGCCGAAGATGGATGGCATGGAGGTGCTGACCCGCGCCAAAGACAAGAGACATTTCATTCTGCCCGTTCATCATGATCTCCGCGCACGGCACCACCGAAATGGCTGTGGACGCCATCGGATGGTGCCCACTGACTTCCTCAAAAGCCGCAGACCTGAATCGCCTGCTCATCACGGTTCGCAATGCCCTGGACCGGCAGTCGCTGATCCGCGAGACAAAGTCGCGCTCCGGAGAAAAGTCTCGCGCAAATATGAAATGATCGGCAATTCAATCGCCGGCTCTGGAACAGGTGCGTGAAATGGTGGAGAAGGTCGCGCAAACCGACGCCCGGGTGCTCATCACCGGGCCGAATGGCAGCAGGTTGGTGGCTAGGGCCATTCATGAAAAGAGTAACCGCAGCGACAGACCGTTTGTCAGCGAAGTCAACTGCGCGCCTCGATTCCCGGTGAACTGATTGAAAGCGAATTGTTCGGCCATCGAAAAAGGTTTCTTTTACATCTGCCGTAAAGCAGCGGATCGGCAAGTTCGAACAGGCGGAAGGAGGCACGATCTTCCTCGATGAAATCGGCGACATGAGCCTGGCGGCGCAGGCCAAGGTGTTGCGGGCGCTGCAAGAGCACAAGATCACGCGCGTGGGCGGTGAAAAAGATATCCCGGTGAACGTGCGTGTGCTGGCGGCAACCAACAAAGACCTGAAAAAAGAAATCGCCGAGAACCGCTTCCGCGAAGATCTATATCACCGGCTGAGCGTCATTCTCATTGCCGTGCCGTCATTGGCCGAACGCAAAGAAGACATACCGGTGCTGGCAGATAAATTCTTGTCGGACTTGGCGGAAGAGTATGGGTCGAAGAAGAAGAAACTGGACCCGAAAGCAGAGAAAATGCTGGAAAGCTACCCGTGGACGGGGAACATCCGCGAACTCAGAAATGTCATCGAAAGGCTGGTGATTATGGCCGGAGACACCATCAAAGCCGAGGACGTAAAAAAGTACGTCTA
>JBGAPO010000012.1:0-128660 GCA_044221195.1 Cyclobacteriaceae bacterium | reverse complement strand
AGATCGAAGGCAACAGAGGGCGTATTGCCGGTAGACGATGGCCGTGGAAGATCGACATTGAGATGCAGTACTGAAAAAACGATGAGCACCTTGCGCGCCGTCAGTTTTCTTGACAAACGAAAGGTGGCGCCGTCTTTCAGCACGTCGATTGTATTGATCTTCGAGAAGAACAGCGCCGGGAAGAAGCCGGTGAAGGTGCCCAGCAGGAGGGCGAAGGCGACAAACAGATTCTTCGGGGTTAAGTCCAGTTGGTAGAGCGCCTGCAGATCGGGGTTAAAACCGGGGAAATACCGGCTTGACCGTCACATAAAGGATGAGCGCAATGAGGAGCGCGCAGAATGAAATCAGTATAGCCTCCACGATAAACTGGCTCCGCACCTGGCTCTTTAATGCGCCAACTACTTTCCGTATGCCCACTTCCTGGTGCGGCGCAGGGAGCGAGCGATCGACAGATTGGTGTAGTTGAAACAGGCAGAGAGAATGACCACAAAGGCGAGACTGCCGAAAATCCACAGGGAGGAGATACCCATGACATGCCCAATCTGGTTGTTCATGTCCGGGCTGATCATGATGTCATCGAGTGCCTGCAGTTGCAGGCCGATGTGCGTATTCTCTACCGAAGGATCTTCCCGTTCGCTCAGCTTTGTAAGTTCGGGTTGAATCGCGGCGGGATCGGTTCCTTCAGGAAGCAACAGGTACACCCACGTACTCCAAATGTTATCCCATTTCATTTCATTCTTGTCGTCTTTGTACAGCACGTCTCGTGTGGGCATCGAGCCGAGCATTTCAAAGCGAATGTGTGAGAACTTGGGGATTTCTTTCAGGATACCGGTGACGGTATACTGCTTGTCGTTGTTATACGTGACGTTCTTGCCCAGCGCCTCGTCGTCGCCAAACAGTTTCTTGGCGGCTGTCTCCGTCAGCACAATGGAGAACGCGTCGCGTAGTGCGGTTTCCGGGTTGCCTTTGGCCAGTTCAAAGGAGAACACGCGGAACAAGTCCTGGTTTGCCCAGAATCCATCCAGGGGAAGAGTCTTGTTGTTGTAGGTGAGATCACCGTTGAAATCCCGGTGGAGGATGGCGACAGCTTCGGGGATTGCGAACTCGTTACGGATCAATTGCCCTGCCTTCATCGACGTAGTCGCCATCAGGCTCATGTCTTTCTTTTTCAGGAATTCGTAATCACTCACCACCCGGTAGATCTGGTGGTTTTTGTGAAACTTATCGTAGGAAAGAATATCGGAGAGCACGCCGATAATACCGTCATACTGACGCCGATCAAACCGATTGTGGTTTTGTGAATCCTACCGTCATACTGATCGCCAAACCGGAAATGTTGATCGCGGAGAACAGTTTGTTGCGGACCAGGTTGCGACTTGACGTCTTGATGTAGTTTCCCAGCATAAGCCAATGGATTAAAGGGTGGAGGGGTTTCGGTTTTCGAAGGGTGTAGGGACGTAAGAATTTGATCACATCGAGGATGTAGATCAGCTTTGCCCGGCGTAGTCCCTTGGTGGCGCAATTCCGATGGAAATACTCCTTCAGGTCGCCGTCGAGGTCTTCGGCCAATTCGGGACGACAATACCAGTACAGGAACCGGGTGGCCCAGCGCGGAGGTTCGGTGTGCCGGTGTTCCTTCATTGCGGGGAATACTTGAGCGAAAAAGCAGGAATCTTGTTCCAGAGTTCTTCGCGGAGTTCGCGGGCTTTCACCAGTGCTGTCTTGCCGGGCACGGTCACGGTGTAGAACCGCTTTCGTTTGCCGCCGCGCACATTGGTGGCCTCACCGAGCTTGCTTTTCACAAGGCCTTTTTCCTCCAGCCGGTTCAAGACCGCGTGGACGACACCGAGTTTGACGGGCCGTTTCGTATGTTTTTCCAGTTCGTCGCAGACGGCCACGCTGTAGGCGTCGTTGATCAGCGCCGCAACGGTCAGCAGGACCAGTTCTTCAAATTCACCGAGGTTCGTTCCTTTCATGGGTATTAATTACGTAAATGTATGTAAAATGGTTTGGGCCCATTGAGAAATTCTAAGAAGCAGCCAGTTATGCGGTTGGCGTGTGAAATGACACCTTGGGCTTAACCCATGATACCTGATCCAGTATCAATCTTATCTGCCTGTCAGCTTGCCTACGAGTGCGTTGACCTCCGCCGAAATCTTCAGGCCCACCACCAGTGCGGAATACACGGCGGTAATGACTGCGGAACGAATGAGCATGTCGGTAAGGATACCGTCAAATTGCGGAAGCATCATGGACGCCGTCCACGCCACGGCACCGACATTCAATACTTGTGCGAACTTCCCGTTAAACGGCTGCAACCCCAGGCGGCTCCAGATGTAAGCATACTTGACGATATTGAAGACCACCATGGTCAGCGCCGCTCCGGCAGCAGCGCCGTTGATGCCGTACCGGGGTATGAGGATGTTATTGGCGGTGACAATAAGCACGGCCAGCAGTACGATCAACACAATATTAAAGGCGTAGTACTTGGAATAGACGATGATCTCACTGCTCGGCCCGAACAGCATATCGACCAGTTTGCCGGCGCCGACAATCAATACCACCCATTTTCCTGCCGAGTAAATTTCACCCTTGGGCATGAAATGAAAGAGGTTGTCGATGTTCGCGGCGATGCCGATCAGAAGAAGTGTACCAATGATGAACTGGTTAAGTGCCGTCTTGTGGTAGATGGTCCTGATCTCATTCATATCATTCTTCTCAAACCCGCGGGAGATCAGCGGTGTAGCCACCTGCGTCATGGCCCGTTTGGGGATCTCGATGACGGTGGCCATATAAAACGCCGTGGTATAAACCGCAACCGGAGCCAGTCCAAGTAGCCCGGCGACCATGATCGAATCCACTTTGCCGATCACAATCATGCCGGCGGTTCCGGCAAAGCTCAGCAAACTGAACCGGATGATCTCTTTTCGCAGGGAGGGCTCCAGACGCCACGAGAATTTAATTCCAATGCGCCCTTCCGCAGCCAGCGCCCCAAACAATACGGCTAACGCAAATACATAGATCAGCACCGAGCCGGTCATTACCTGGGAAAAGTCCAGCGCGCCCCGGAAGTACAGCAGCGCCAACAGGCCCAGCAGGAGGCGGACAAGAATTTCTTTTAGGAAGTTGGGCAACACATTCCGCAGCAGGGAACGGGAGTACACTTCCAGCAGTGTGGTCATCACCGTGATGAAGGTGAGCCACAGCGCCAGGCTGGTGTACCGGATGAAATCGGCCGCGTTGGCGGCGAAGTAGGAGAGGATGGATGATTGGAAGGAGAAAAAGACAATGAGGAACAAGCCGAATGTCCCCAACCCCGATGCCAGCACGAGATTAATGAACCCCTTGCCTCCGTCGGCCTGTTCACGGAAGCGCGGGAAAAACCGAATGATGCTTTGAGCCAACCCGAACTGGGCGAACTGGGCCATGAGGATGGCGGAGTCCTGGAGGGTGCGCATGAGCCCGACCTGCTCGGGGGAAAGGAAGCGGGGATAGAGATAGAGGAGATTGACGTACCCGATGGCGACGCCGATATACGAGATGATCGTAGTGATAATGGATTGCCGGACAATGAGTCCCATGGGGAATAATCTCCCCGCAAAGTAGTTTATTTGCAAAACATTTGGCGCCCCGTCCATGAGCCTCTTCAACAACTTCTTCGGCAGGAAAAATCTCCAGCGTTTCTTCCGCCACGTCCACCAGTTGGGACTGAAGGGCATGAACTACGGCCGTGCCAGCGACTACGGCCACAACGGCGAAGCGTGGCTGGTCAGCGAAATCCGGCAGATGATTTCATCCAGGACGGCGGTCCTCTTCGACGTCGGCGCAAACCAGGGTGTCTTTGCAAACCACCTCATCAAGGCCTGGCAGGGGATGGATTACCAGCTATACGCTTTTGAGCCTTCCGTCAAAACGTTTTCCATCTTGCGGCAGCACGTCGTTGAACGGCCTTATGTGCACCTGGTCAACAAAGGGCTTAGCGACAAGACCGGGACGATGGACTTGTTCTACGACAAAGAGGGTTCGGGCCTGGCCTCGGTGTACCCCCGCGATTTGTCGCATTACCACATCGACTTCTCGTCCCGGGAGACCATTCAGCTGACGACGCTGGATGATTTCTGTGCATCGGAGAAAATCGACCACATCGACTTTCTAAAGCTGGATGTGGAAGGGCATGAGCTGGCGGTGTTGAAGGGAGCGGCCCGCACGCTGGGCGAAGGCAAGGTGCAGTTGATCCAGTTCGAGTTTGGTGGATGCAATATCGATTCGCGAACCTACTTTCGTGATTATTTCAATTTCTTCAAGGACAAGTACGAGTTATATCGGATCCTCTCCGATGGACTTGAGCCGCTTCACGACTACAGCGAGCGGTTGGAAGTTTTTCAGTCGGCGAATTACCTCGCCATAAAGAAGTAAACACTGAAATTCCAGTAGTGAAAAAGGTAGCTGGCATTTTTCTAGTCGTGTTTGCGATCATCTCGTGCCGAAAAGATGAAAGTGACGTTACGTTTTCGCTCCCGAACATCACCCAAACCGGTGCGCAGACCTTTGGATTTCTCCTCAACACGTCCACCGTTTGGGTTAATCACGGTCAGTATTGCGATGCCTATGGTACCTGCCGTGATAATTTGGCGGGCACCTACTACTCCGGTGATGGAGGAATTACCCTTCGGACCGATCGGGTCATATACATGGATGGTGTGGCTCATGTTGACACCTTTGAGCTGACGCTTCAAACCAATCTCGGTGAGCCCAGGACTTACGACACGTCGGCAGGAGATTACATGACCGTTTCTTACTTCCCTGCAGAAGATCGTGTGGTTGGATATAGGCTGCCGGGCTCAAGTGCTCTATTTCAGGTTACGATCGCCAAGCTTGATGCCGCCACTCATGTCCTTTCCGGTGAATTCACAGGCACGCTATTCCGAAAGTTGACTACTGGTGGGGCAACATCGACCACCGATTCAATCCGCCTGACCAGTGGACGGTTTGATGTGAAGTTCCCGTGAGACTAATGAACTGTCATTCTTTTAGAAATCGCAATGAAGTCCGGACCGGCGATGCCCTTGCGTTTGGCCACGATCAGGCCATCCACAGAAAAACTTTCATCCAGGTTCGCTTCGCACAAGACATGATAGCCCGCTCCGGCAAGTTGAGCGATGCACTCCTCGTGCAATGAGTTCGAGTGCGTGGAAATAAAGAAGTAGTCGATCGCGCCCTGCTCCATTGCCTTTTTCGCACCCTTCAACATAGCCAGTTCATACCCTTGGATGTCGCTGTGCAAAATGTTCAACCGACTGATGTGGTGCTTCTCCATCAAATAGTCGACGCTGTAGGTCGGGATGGAGGCCCGAAGATTGGATTCATCACTGATGAAGCCGAGGTCAAATGACCCCGATAACCCGTTGAGCGCGAAGTTGAGTTTCCCGAAATTCATCTTGTGCGGATCGGGCTCTACCATGACGCAGCTGGCCGCGGGAATGGTCTTGGCAAACCACATCGAATAGAACGCCCAGTAGCTGCCGAGTTCCATCATCGTTGCGCCAGGCGAAAGCGCCTTAAGAACTTCCTCAAATGCATACTCTTCCTGCGGCTCATGGACCCCGCGGTTGGCCATCAGCAGGTGCGTATTGCCGTAGTCATAATAGCTGCCCAGCGTGATCTTCATTCCGTTGGCCAGCAGTTGATGGTCAGAAAAGATCTTGCCCGCATCCGGCACCCGCTGGAGTTTTGTATTGTCGGGACAAGCAACGACGGTGTCAATCCGGGCTTGCCAATAGGGTGTCACCTTGTAGCGGCGGAAGCGACGATGGAAACTCCGGTTGAAATAGTTGGTGCGATTAAGGACAGCAAGAAGCAGGTTGTAGAGCCCTGGTATGTTCTTGATTTTTTGTTTCAGGTGCATCCCCCTATTTTTGATCACAAGTATAAGGAATATCGATGATCATCGTTCGGCTACGCGGAGGCCTTGGCAACCAATTGTTTCAGTACGCCGCCGGACGCGCACTCGCGACACATCACCAGGTACCGCTGAAACTGGATCTGTATACCTACACACGACATCGGTACCGGAAGTTTGAACTTCATCACTTCAAGATTGACGCACCGGAGGCCACCCGCGAGGAAGTTCATCAGTTCACGGGCCCTAATCCCATTGTGCGCTATCTCAACAAGCGTGAGAACTACTTTCGGTGTCCTGCCGTTTTTGCCCAGCCGCACTATCATTTCTATGAAGACTTCTTCGCGCTGCCTTCCGACCTCTATTTGTCCGGCTACTGGCAAAGTGAAAAGTACTTTGCGAACATCGCCGGCGAAATCAGAAATCATCTGACGCCAGCCAAACCGCTGGATGAAAGGAATGTTTCGTACCAGCAGCAGATGCAGTCGCAAAACAGTGTGGCGGTCCACGTACGGCGCGGGGATTATACCGCGGGAGCGTACCAGTCGTTTTTCGGTACGCTGCCGGAGACCTACTATGGCGAAGCCATGACTTACGTCCGCCAACGGATTAACAACCCGGTATTCTACTTTTTCTCCGACGACATTGACTGGTGCCGCAAATCTTTTGGCACGACCGGCGCGGAGTTCATCCATCACAACACCGGCGAGGAGGCGTATAAAGATTTGCTGCTGATGGCTTCCTGCCGGCACAACATTATCGCCAACAGCACTTTTAGCTGGTGGGGTGCCTGGCTGAATGCCAACCCGGACAAGGTGGTGGTTGCGCCACGGCAGTGGTTCAAGTCCGGCTACCTCGACAGAAAGGAGCCGGTTTACGCGAGCCGTTTTTATAATACGAAAGACCTGATCCCGCCGGGCTGGGCTCGCCTATGAGAAGCGAGAAAAGAATTGTCATGCTGGCCAACGCCGGCCACAAGCCGCTGGACACGCGCATTTTTCATAAGGAAGCTTTGTCGCTGGCGGCCGCCGGCTTCCAGGTTACGCTGATTATTCCCCATAGTGAGAATTTCGTCAAAAACAACATCACTATTTCGGCCGTACCGCTGCCGGTGAAAGGATGGGAACAGCTGGTGCTGTGTCCCTGGAACATCTTCCGGAAGGCGCTGCAGGAACCCCGATCGGCGGTCTTTCAAATCCATGATTCGGAATTGCTGGTGATCGGGCTGATGCTCCGCTGCTCCGGGAGAAAAGTCGTCTATGATGCGCATGAGGATACCCCTCTGCAGATTTCCTACCAGCATTGGATCCCTGGTTTTGTCAAGCCGTTTTACAGTTTGTTCTATCGGCTGCTGGAGAAGCTGGCAGGCTGGTGCTTTCAGGCGATCATTGTGGCTGAACCTGTCATCGCAAAATACTTTCCCGCTTCACAGGTGGTGCTGATCCGTAATTTTCCAAGGAAGGACTCATTCCGTCGCGAGGTGGAATACGCCAACCGCGACGGAAGTCTCGTGTATGTTGGACTGCTCAGCAAGCCCCGCGGTGTGGTGGAAATGCTGGAAGGCCACGGGCTGGCATCACAGAAAGTGAAAGTCCCGTTTATCCTCGGTGGGAAGTTTGCGCCAGCCTCCCTGGAGCACGAACTCCTTCCCAAATACCATGTTGATTACCGGGCCTGGCTGCCGTATGAGGAAATGATCAACGTCTTGTATCGTTCATCTATCGGTATCATCGTACCGAATCCCATCGAGCGGTATAAGACCAACTACCCGGTGAAGCTTTTCGAGTACATGGCGGCGGGGATTCCGGTGATTGCCTCGTCAGAAGGTGAATCGGCAACGTTCGTGAAGGAGTCTGGCGGCGGCCTGCTGGTGAATCCGACAAAGATTGCTGAAATCGCCGAAGCCATCGTCACGCTGGCCACCGACAAAGCTACGGCGGCCGCGATGGGGGCGGCGGGGCGGAAACTGATTTTTGAAAAATACAATTGGGAGTCGGAAGCCCTCAAACTCATCCAACTTCATGAACGACTCGGGAATGATTAAAAACCTGTACCGCATATTGTCGAGCCTGGGTATTTATCCCAAGCTGTGGTGGGTGAGTATCAAGGCGTGGCCGGTGTATCGTCGCGACCTGCGTACGATGAAAGCGCAGCTGCAAGGCAACCAGGAATGGAAACTCGCGGAGTTATACCCTGTACTCCGGGAGCGCTTTGAAACCAACGGCGACTTGAAGAGCCATTATTTTCATGAGGATCTCCTTACCGCCCGCCGCGTCTTCGAAAACAAACCGCAGAAGCACGTCGACGTGGGTTCACGGGTTGACGGCTTTGTGGCGCACGTTGCTTCCTTCCGCGAAATCGAAGTATTCGATATCCGGCCCCAGACTACGGCGGTGAAGAACATACGCTTTGTCACGGCTGATTTCATGAATATCCCCGAGTCGTTGACAGGCTATACCGATTCGTTGTCCTCACTAAACGTTTTGGAGCACTTCGGCCTGGGTCGTTACGGTGATCCGATTGATATTGAAGGGGACAAGAAAGGACTGGAGAATATGCGTAAGGTGCTGAAGCCGGGAGGAAAATTCTACCTGTCCGTGCCCATTGGTCCGCAGCGAATTGAGTTCAACGCCCACCGGGTCTTTTCACTTGCCTATTTGTTAAAACTCCTGCAGCCCCACTTCACTATCGATCGGTATTCCTTTGTAGATGACGAAGGCGATCTGCATGAGGATGTTGGCTTAACGGAGAACCAGGTGGCCTCCAACTACGGCTGTCATTTCGGATTCGGGATCTTGGAAATGACCAAAAAGAGTTGACCCGGTTTCAGCTCTTGACGCGTCCTGGATTCTCCTTCACAAAACTTGACCAGGATTTCGCCGTGGTGCGAACCTTCCCATTCTGATAATGGTGACATACAGCCACGGCAAGGGCGTCGCTGGCATCCAGTAGTTTGGGCAGCTCCCTGAGTGCAAAAATCTGCATTAACATCTTCGCCACCTGTTCCTTGGATGCATTGCCGTTGCCCGTTACAGAATGCTTGACCTTCCTTGGCGCGTATTCCACGATGGGCACTTCGCGGTGCAGAGCCGCCGACATCGCTACACCCTGGGCACGGCCCAATTTCAGCATGGACTGTACATTTTTCCCATAAAAGGGAGCTTCCAACGCAACATCGTCCGGTGAAAACTCGTCCACTAGACCAAGGACGCGGTCAAAGATCTTCTTCAGCCGCAGTTCATGGGAGTCAAACTTGGAGAGCTGAATGACGCCGAACTGCAACAGTTTGAGTTTTTGCCCCTGTACCAGGATCACCCCGTACCCCATAACATTGGTCCCCGGGTCGAGTCCCAGGATGATGCGTTCTTTCGGAGGCGCCGGAGGTGAAATTGAATTCGTAACTTTCTTGAGGACTTTGCTCACTGCCCAAAAGTAAGGACAAACCTGCCAATGACGATTGTCTTATCGCTGTTATTGCTGCTTTACCTGCTGATGCTGGTGGTCCTTCTCATCGGCTGGGTGCGTATTCGCCGTCACCCGATGCCGCCGCGAAAACCAAATCCGCCGCGGGTATCGGTGATTGTGGCCTTCCGGAATGAAGCGGCAAACCTGGAGAACCTCATTACCGACCTCTCCAACTCTGCCTTTTCGCCGGATCGCTTCGAAGTGATACTGGTCGACGATCATTCAGAAGATAATTCACTGGAGGTGGCGCAGCGCGTCGCGGGCAATCGATCACATGTGCGCCTCCTGCGGTTGCCCGACGGTCACACAGGAAAGAAGGCGGCCTTACGCCTCGGCATCGATCAGTCGCGCTACGAAATCATCGCCACGACCGACGCCGATTGCCGGGTGTCGAAGAACTGGGTCACCTGCGTGGCCAGCTATTTTGAAGATGCGCAGACGAAGCTCTTGCTCGGCCCCGTAAAACTTTCCGACGACGGCACGTGGTTCGGCCGGCTGCAGATACTGGAGTTTGTAAGCGTAGCAGCGACAACGGCCGCCACGATTGGACTGGGTCACCCGGTCATGGCCAACGGGGCGAACCTTGCGTTCAGAAAGGAAGTCTTTACGGAAGTGGGCGGATATGAAGACAACATCACGGTGGCGTCAGGCGACGATGAGTTTCTGCTGCGGAAAATATTCAAGCGTTATCCCGAAGGAATACGGTACCTCAATTACTTCGAGGCGGCCATATCAACACCTCCGCAGCCGGATTTGAAGTCTTTTGTATACCAACGGATGCGGTGGGCGGGAAAGTGGCGGCATAATTCCGATCCCATCGCCCGGCTCATGGCCGCGTTCGTTCTCTTTGCACAGATCGCGTTCCTTGCGCTGCTGCTCAGAAACCTGGCGGTACCAGATGCCACCGGCATTCTTGTCTTGTTCAAGATACTGCTGGAAGGAATTCTGCTCGCCTGGATGTCGCGGTTTTTGGATAAGTCGTTTAATGGATGGTCGTTCCTGCTCATGCAGTTATTCTACCCGCCCTATGTTCTGTTCATTGGATTCGGCTCCTTGTTTCTTTCCTATCAATGGAAGGGCCGGCGCTACGGCCAAGGGTAATTTTCTTCTACCTTTGACGTTAGAGAAACTATGACGGAACTGGAAATAAAGGAACGGCTCGACCGCAAGGAACTGGAACTCAATGCCCTGCTGGAAATCACGCAGGCGATCAACTCCAATGTTCCGGAGTCTTCCTTGTACAAGATTTTTCACTTTACGCTCCGGTCAAACCTGAATATTAAGAAGCTTGCGCTCTACGTTTTCGATGAGCGCTGGAACTGCCAGGCGAACTTCGGCACCAAGACCAATTTTCAGAAGCTCCAGCTGGACAGTCGGTTTCATCTCATCCGCAGGGTTCATTCCATGACGGAGTTCGAAGAGGAGTGTGAATTCCATGAGTTCGACCTGGTCATACCCGTCGCCCACGAAAATGAAACACTGGCGGTTGTGTTTGTCGGTGGCCTCGATACGGTTAAAGATTCGCAGGACGGCATCCGGTTTATCCAGGCGCTGAGCAACATCATCATCGTGGCCATTGAAAACAAGAAACTGGCGCGCAAACAATTGGAGCAGGAGGCTTTTCGGAAAGAACTGGAAATCGCCAGCGACGTTCAGCAGTTCCTCTTCCCGGAAAAACTGCCCAATACCGACCGGCTACGACTGGAGGCCAGCTACCTGCCCCACGACCTGGTGGGCGGCGATTATTACGACTACATCCCCATCAACAAGAATCAATTCCTCCTGTGCGTCGCCGACGTGAGCGGCAAGGGAATTCCGGCTGCTTTGATGATGTCCAACTTCCAGGCCTCCTTGCGCACGCTATTGCGTCAAATGCCCAACCTGACAGAGATTGTGGAAGCACTCAACTACCAAGTGCTGGAGAACGCGAAAGGGGAGAAGTTCATCACGTTCTTCGGTGCCATCTATGATATCAACCTGAAGACGCTGGTCTATGTGAATGCCGGTCACAATCCGCCGATACTCTGGGATAAGAAGCATGGTATCCGGCTGCTCGAAGAGGGCAGCACCGTACTCGGTGCGATGCACCCGCTGCCGTCGCTGCAGGAAGGATTCATCACCGACCTCGATGATTTCCTTCTCTTTTGTTATACGGACGGTTTGACCGAGACGGTAAATGAGGAGGGTGCGGAATACGGACAGCAATCCTTGATCGACTACTTCACCCGAAATCACAACAAAGACCTGAAGACCATCCACCAGGATATTATCGTCGGGCTGGATGGATTTAAAGGAAGGAACAGCTACCGCGACGATATTACCATGCTGAGCTGTCGCGTCGGCTGATTTTCGATCGCGGCTTTCGTACTTTTGTTCGCTCCATGCCAGCCGGCTATTTCTTTCGCAATCCCTTCTTTCTTCCCTGGTTTTATCCGGGACTGACGTGGCGACTATCGCCGGAGCAAAAGACCATCTACCTGACCTTCGATGACGGCCCCATGCCCGGACCAACGGATTTTGTGCTGGAGCAATTGAGGCGCGCAAAGGCAAAGGCAACCTTCTTCTGCATCGGCGACAACATCCGGAAACACCCGGAGGTATATGCCCGCGTTTTATTGGATGGTCATGCCGTGGGAAACCATACGTTCAATCACCTTTCCGGCTGGAAGACAAGTGTGAAAGACTATGTGGACAATATTTCGAAATGCCGGGACGAGATGACTCGCAACGGGGAGAACGCCGGCAACCTTTTTCGCCCGGCTTATGGTCGGATCACCAGGCGACAGATTGCACACCTCCGGGATGATTACCGAATCATCATGTGGGACGTGTTGACCAATGACTACGCGCAAAGTCTCCACCCGGAAGACTGCCTGCGGGGATCGCTTGCCGCCACGCGCCCAGGGTCTATTGTGGTATTTCATGACAGCCTGAAAGCGGAAAAGAACATGCGTTACGTCCTTCCCCGCTTTCTCGATCATTTCGGTGCGCAAGGGTATTCTTTCAACCGCCTTCCGTGAAACGAGTTCTCGTTTGCGCACTCGATTGGGGGCTCGGTCATGCCGCGAGATGTATCCCCGTCATCAAGGCTTTGCAACTCCACGGTGCCGAAGTATTCCTGGCTTCATCGGGTTCCGCAGGTGAATTGCTCAAACAGGAATTTCCACGGCTGTCCTACCATAACTTACCGGGCTACCAGCCGCGATATCATCGCCGCGGTTCCCTTGCCGGTGCACTCGCTTTCCAAGTTCCTCATTTTTTACACGCGATAAAGATGGAACATGAGGAGACCGAGGCGTTGGTCGGCAGTCTGCGGCTGGATGCAATAATTTCAGACAACCGCTATGGCTGCTATTCAGACAAGGTGAAATCAGTTTTTCTGACTCACCAGTCGCATGTGCATCTTCCCGGCCTATGGGGTTTCTTTGATCCGTTCGTGAACCTCCGGCTGCACACCTATATTAAGAGGTATCATCAAGTTTGGGTCCCTGACCAGCCGGGCAGCGGCCTTTCGGAACTTTTCATGGACGACCGCACACCATTCGCCTATGTGGGATGGCTATCGCGGTTTCCCATCCGTCAGGAAGAGGCACTGCCCTCACAGCTAATGGTTATACTTTCCGGGCCTGAGCCGCAGCGGATGATTTTGGAGCAATTGCTGAGGCCGCAGCTGATTTCATTTCCGGGTGCTGTCACTCTTGTGACGGGACAGCCTTCTGAACTGACGCGCATGAAGACCGGCAACCTGGAAGTTTTCAGCCACCTGCCGACAGATGAAATGGAGCGCCGGATCCGGGGGGCGGAGTGGGTGATCGCCCGAAGCGGTTACAGCACCATTATGGACCTTATCGCACTGGGGAAAAAAGCCGTCTTCATTCCCACTCCCGGCCAACCGGAACAAATTGCATTAGCTGATTTTCTGATGCGGAACCGCATTGCATTTTGTTGCGATCAGAGGAACTTTGTGCTTGGCAAGGCGCTCGCAGAAGCCGGTAGTTACACCGGACTCGGCGGGCTGTCGCAAATGACTGGCCTGCTGGACAAAGAAATTATCAACCTGCTGGCATGAAGAAGTTTATTCAGAGTTTCAGCGTGGCGTTTAAGGGAATCCGGGAAGCGGTGACAAGCCAGCGGAACCTGAAAATCCATATCGCCCTCGCCCTGATCACGGTGGCTGCCGGAATTTACGTTGACCTCTCTGGCGCGGAGTGGGGATTGATTGCTTTTGCGATCGGCCTCGTTCTGAGTGCCGAGTTGTTGAATACAGCCATCGAAAAGTTGACCGACCTTTTGGAACCCCGCCAGCATCCGTTGGCGGGAACAGTGAAGGACATGGCGGCCGGCGGCGTGTTGATTGCTGCAGTGACTGCACTTATTATAGGAGTTCTCGTATTTGCCAAATACCTGCCCGTCTGATGCTGACCGACACCCATGCCCACATTTATGTAAAAGAATTTGCCGCCGATCGCGACGACATGCTGCTGCGGGCCAAGGCAGCGGGCCTCCGGAAGATCTACATGCCCAACATTGATTCGTCGTCCATCGACGACATGCTGAGCCTCGAATTGCACCACCCTGATTTGTGTGTAGCCATGATGGGTCTGCACCCCTGCTCTGTGAAGAAGGATTTTGAGAAGGAACTCTATGTGATGGAAGGCTGGCTGGCCAGACGCACATTCGCAGCCATCGGGGAGATGGGCACCGACTTATATTGGGATAAGACTTTCTGGGATCAGCAGAAGGAAGCGTTTGCCATCCAGGTGCGTTGGGCAAAACAATATGGACTGCCGCTGGTCATTCACTGCCGGGAATCCATTGACGAGACCATCGAATTGCTCTCGCCGCTGGCGGGAAATGGACTCACCGGCATTTTCCACTGCTTCACCGGCAGCTCATCGCAGGCAGAGAAGATTGTGGAACTCGGCTTTTATATTGGAGTAGGCGGTGTATCGACGTTCAAGAACGGCGGCCTGGACAAAGTGCTGCCCCTGGTGCCGCCCGGGCGCATCGTGTTGGAAACCGACAGCCCTTACCTGGCGCCTGTGCCCTATCGGGGTAAGCGAAATGAACCGGCCTACCTGACCTTAATCGCTGAACGTGTGGCCGCCGTCACGGGTATGTCGCTGAACGAACTTGAGGAGACCACCACCCGCAATGCCGCTGCGGTTTTTGGTGACCGAAGTTTCCGTGATTACTGATAAGAGCGTAGCTTTCCACGAATGAAGTACAATACCCTGACCATCGACACGGCCCTGCCCGCTGCACCACGAGCGCGCGTGATGATCATTTACACGGGAGGCACGTTCGGTATGGTGCGTGACGCATCGGGCGTTCTTCAACCGTTCGACTTTTCATTGATCCTGGAGCACCTTCCCGCACTGCGCAACCTGCTCCTCCGGTTGACGGTCATTGCATTTGAGGAACCCGTGGACTCATCCGACATCCGCCCGGCGCACTGGGAAGCGATCGGTGACATTATTGAGAAGCATTATGATGAGCAGGACGGTTTCGTCGTACTCCATGGCACGGACACCATGGCTTATACCGCATCAGCCCTTGCGTTCATGTTGCGCGACCTGGCCAAACCGGTGGTTTTTACCGGCGCTCAGCTTCCGATCAGCGAGTCGCGGTCCGACGCCCGTGAAAACCTGATCACGGCGCTGGAGATTGCCAGTGAGTATAAGGATGGAAAAGCGCGGGTGCCTGAGGTGTGTGTGTACTTCGACTTTGAACTGATCCGGGGATGCCGCTCGAAGAAGGTGGAGAGCATGCATTTCGATGCCTTCCAGTCCGAGAATTATCCGCCACTCGCCCGGGCTGGCGTAGTCATTGATTACAACCAGGCAGCGATCCGGGCAGCGGCGACCGGAGGGTTGAAAGTCCTCCGGAAGTTTGACCCGCGGATTGCAGTTCTCAAACTATTTCCAGGGATGACGGAGGAGATGATGGGCCCGGTGCTCCGCAATGCGAACCTGAAGGGGATTGTCCTGGAGACATTCGGTTCCGGCAACGCCACGACCGAGCCGTGGTTTCTGAATCTGCTTCGCGAAGCGGTAAACCGGGGATGTATCGTGTTGAACATCTCCCAGTGTCCGGGCGGACGTGTTGTGCAGGGAAAGTACGAGACCAGCCGTGGGTTGAAAGAAGCGGGGGTGATTGGCGGGGCTGACATGACCATTGAAGCCGCCGTGACCAAATTGATGTTGTTGTTGGGAGAATACGGAGTAGAGATTTCTTTGTGGCCTTTTCCGGAGAGGTGTCCGAGTGGTTGAAGGAGCACGCCTGGAAAGTGTGTATACTCGAAAGGGTATCGCGGGTTCGAATCCCGCCCTCTCCGCCAATCCAACTCCAAACCCCGGCGATAGCCGGACGAAATTATTTCCGCAGCGTCGACAAGCCTCTTGTCGAAAGCGGAGGAAATAAGTTCAGCAGTGAGCGAAGCGAACGGGTTTGGAGTTGGATTGAAGCTACCCCACACCGGGATCACCGGAGGTAATCCGCCCAGCGTCGACAGTTCATTAGAGGGGCTGCAAGAGGTAAGACGTAAGAGGTAATAAGCAATTAGTAATAAGCAGGCCGCACTAGGGTTACCGCCAGTTATGGAGGCGTCTTGTGCCCGGAGGCAACCACAGATATTAACGCCAGCGCCCTTTCCGCCTAGTTCGTGACCCTGGGTGTGCCGACAAATCCTCCGTTTAAAGTGACTTTTTGCCGTTGAGGGGGTTAAACCAAACGAGCGTTTGACGATAGGGGACCTTTTGGAGGAAAAAATTGGGTTTATTTGTTTGGAAACAGACAAAAACTTTAATTTTGGCCACTTCAAGAACGGACCTAAACCTTAAACCATGAAAAAACAATTCTCGATTCTCGCTATTGTTTGCACACTCCTGTTCGGAGCCATTGCGTCGTTTGCGCAGGACACTGACACGACCAAGGCCGCCGCTCCCGCCGAGCAGCCCGCGGTTACAGCCAGCACTGACGTTGCAGCTGACCAGCCCGCCGAGCAGTCTTTCCACCAGCTCGTTAAAGAAAAATTCATCGAAGGTGGTGCAAACTTCATGTGGCCTATCCTCATCTGCTTGATCCTCGGTCTGGCGATCTCCATTGAGCGCATTATCGTGCTCAACCTGGCCACCACCAATACCAAAAAATTGCTCACCCAGGTGGAAGACGCCCTTCAGAAAGGCGGCGTTGAAGCAGCCAAGAATGTTACTAAGAATACCCGCGGCCCGGTCGCCTCTATCTTCACGCAAGGCCTCATGCGCGCTTCGGAAGGTGTTGACATGGTTGAAAAGTCAGTCGTCTCCTATGGTGGCGTTGAAATGGGCAAACTGGAGTCTGGATTGATCTGGATATCCCTGTTCATTTCACTCGGACCCATGCTCGGATTCTTCGGAACGGTTGTAGGGATGGTGTTTGCCTTCGACGCAATCGAGGCAGCCGGTGATATCTCTCCCCAGGTTGTGGCCGGCGGTATGAAAATCGCCTTGATCACGACGGTAGGTGGTCTGATCGTGGGTATGGTGCTCCAGATCCTCTACAACTACCTCGTGTCTAAAGTGGACAGCCTGGTAAATGCCATGGAAGATGCTTCCATCTCATTGATTGACCTTTTGGTGAAATATAAAGCTGCTAAGTAATGGATCAGTCATGTGTTGATTTTGGAATCAGCGACTTCGGCTGTAACCTGATTTCGGGTGGGTTGTACTTTGGCTATCTGCTGTTCTTTGTAGCAGTTGTGGCCCTGATCGTACTGCCCCTGATGAACGCCATCAAGGCTCCCAAGGAGCTGATGCGTTCCGGCGCCGGTATCCTGGCGCTGGTAGTCATCTTTATTGTATCCTACTCGCTTTCCGGCGACGAGGTAACGATGAAGACGGCTGCACTCGGAACAACAGCCCAAAGTTCAAAGATGATCGGCGCAGGCCTGATCATGCTCTACATGGTATTCTTCGCAGCCGTAATTGGTTTGATCTATTCCTTTTTCCATAAAGCGATTAAGTAATGGCTCGTCCTACGCCTGAAATACCTAACGCGTCAATGGCGGACATTGCGTTCCTCCTCCTGACGTTCTTCCTGGTGACCACCACGATCGCCAACGACCGTGGCTTGAGCATCCAGTTGCCGCCGCCGCCCGAGGCTGTACCGCCCACGGACGTCAAGGTGTCTGAACACAACATGTTCAAGATCCAGATCAACTCCTCCGACGCCCTCCTCGTGGAAGGCGAACCGATGACGGATGTGACGGGGCTGAAAGAGATGATCAAGAAGTTCATCACCAACAACGGTGTTGACCCGACGTCTTCTGACAGTCCGGAAAAGGCAATTGTATCCTACAAGACCGACCGCGGAACATCGCACAAGCGATTCATTGAGATCCTCGATATCATCCAGGGAGCCTACTACGATATCTATGCCGAACGTGCCGGAGTAACCAACGCCCGCTGGCGGGAATTGTCCTCCGACCTGGGTAGCCCGGAAAACCAGGCCCTCTATGACAAGGGCCGCGGCCGGAGACCTGATGGTACCATCGAAATACCGATGCAATTGTCCATCGCTGAACCGACCAAAGTGGGTAACTAAATACATTTGAGTTTTTGACCTATGGGAAAATTTAAAGGGAAGATCAAACCGAAGCAGGAAATACCTACTTCCTCCATGCCGGACGTGGTCTTCATGTTGTTGTTCTTTTTCATGGTGACAACGGAACTGCGGGAAACCGCGATCGATGTGCAGCAGCGCATCCCGGAGGCTACGCAAATGAGGAAACTCATGCGCAAGTCGCTCGTGGTGAACATGTACATCGGCGAGCCCCGCAAGATCGAACAGTTCGGAAAGGAACCGAAAATCCAGGTGGAAGATCAGTTTATCGACGCGAAGGATATTCTCCTTTGGGTCAACCGCCAGCGCGATATGATTCCTGAAAACGAACGCGATCAGATGACCGTATCCCTCAAGGTCGACGAGGAAGCCAAGCGCGGCATTATCGCCGATGTGGAAACGGAACTCCGGAAGGCCAACGCCCGAAAGATCTTGTATACCACGTTGGCCCGAAAGGAAGAGAAATAATTGTAGTGTCTAATCTTGAAGTGATAAAGCCCCTGCCGACAGGGGCTTTTTCATTAATTTGAACCATGACGGAGATTGCCATACCCAGGAATGATAAGAAGATCGTGCGCGCCTGGTGCGTGTACGACTGGGCGAACTCGGTGTATTCGCTGGTGATCACCTCCGCCATCTTCCCGGTATACTACCAGGCCGTAACCACGGCGTCCGACGGCAGTGACCAGGTCTCCTTCTTCGGGCTCCAGGTGGCCAATTCGGTTCTGTACTCCTGGGCCCTCAGCGCTTCCTTCCTGCTCATCGCCCCCTTGCTGCCCCTCTTATCCGGTATGGCCGACTATTCCGGCAATAAGAAAACGTTCATGAAGCTTTTCGTCTACGTCGGAAGCTTTGGTTGCATGGGCCTTTATTTCTTTGAAGGCGCCAATATCGAATGGGGCATCGCCTGCAGCATGTTGGCCAGCATTGGCTATGCCGGGAGTGTCGTTTTCTATGATGCGTTTCTGCCTGAAATAGTTACCGAGGACCGTATGGACGCCACCAGTGCGCGAGGCTACTCGCTGGGTTATTACGGCGGCGTGGTACTACTGGTAATTAATTTGATCATGATCGAGTTTTGGCAGGACTTCGGCTTTGCTTCTGAAGCACTGGCCACCCGGTTTGCCTTCCTGCTGGTAGGCTTGTGGTGGATCGGCTTTGCCCAATACACCTTTCGCCACCTCCCCGAAGTGCGGCGCGTAAAATCCGGAAAACGGTTGATCTTCCACGGCTATCACGAGTTGCTCAAGGTATGGCGTGCCATGAAAGGGGAACCCAACCTCCGTCATTACCTCCAGGCGTACTTCTTCTTCAACATGGGCGTTCAGACAGTCATGTACCTGGCCGCCACCTTCGGATCGAAAGAACTTGAATTGCCTGCACCGAAGCTCATACTCGCCGTACTGATCATTCAGTTCGTTGGGGCGGTAGGGGCCCACCTGTTTGCCCGGGTGTCGCGAAAGCAGGGTAACAAGAAGGCGCTCCTGATCATGATTGCCATTTGGATTTTCATCTGCATCCTGGCCTACCTGATCACCAATGAATATGAGTTTTATGCCGTGGGCGCCCTTGTCGGGCTCGTCATGGGTGGCATTCAGTCGTTGTCGAGGGCCAGCTACGCCAAGCTGATCCCCGAAAGCTCTATCGACCATGCGTCGTATTTCAGCTTCTTCGATGTCACGTTTAATCTGTCGATAGTCTTCGGGACCTTTACCTATGGGTTGATCGATCAGCTGACCGGCAGTATGCGCTACAGCGCGCTGGCCCTGGCTACCTTTTTTGTGATCGGCATGATCCTGCTGTTGCGGGTCCATGCGCCTCAGTTTCAGCCTCAGGATTCCCGATCTGTATAGTCGAGAATATCGACGTTCAGGATGGACGCCAGCGCCTTCAGTTTCTTCATGACGGCTTCTTTGTTGCGCGAAGTCAACAGGTGAATCTTGTTCTTCTCCGATATCCGAAGGTAGCCGTCGTAGACCGCGATATGAATCGTCTGGGTTGACATCATCGAATTCAGGTTCTGCCGCATGCGGTTGCGTTTGATGAACAAGTATTCCACCCGTTCAAACCGGTCCCAATCGCCGCGCTTGAATCCCAATACCCATACATAGTCAAAATACACTTTGTTCGCCATATCAAAGCTGAGGCGGTAATGGGTAGTAATGAGGATCACGCCAAACAGCGTGAAGGGTATCTTCACGGCGAGGTGACCGGGAATAAAAATGGTGAGCAGGAGGAAGACGCCAAGCGTTCTCAGCGATCCGGGGAAGTAAGGCGAGGTGTGAAAATCGATCAGGTGGGTTCTGTCCATTTTCAGGAATGGGTCAATACAACAGGTGTTTTACCGTCGTGCCTTTATTGATGAGCTGCCGCAGCGAGTCAATACCGATTTTCAGATGCAGATCGACAAAACTCGCCGTGATCACCTTATCACTCGCCTCGGTCTTGACGCCGTCCGGGACCATCGGCTGGTCGGACACCATGAGCAGTGCGCCGGCCGGGATTTCGTTGTAAAAGGCGGTGGAGAAAATCGTCGCCGTTTCCATATCGATGGCCATGGCGCGGATCTTGACGAGGTAGTCCTTGAAATGGTCGTCCCATTCCCACACCCGGCGGTTGGTGGTGTACACGGTGCCGGTCCAGTAATCCTGGTTGTAATCCCGGATCGTCGTTGAAATAGCCTTCTGCATCATGAACGCCGGCAGGGCAGGAACCTCCGGAGGGAAGTAGTCATTGGAAGTACCCTCACCGCGGATGGCCGCAATGGGGAGGATGAAGTCGCCCAGGCTGTTTTTCTTCTTCAATCCGCCGCACTTGCCCAGGAACAACGTTGCCTTCGGGCGCACAGCGGTAAGGCAATCCATAATGGTTGCGGCATTGGGGCTTCCCATGCCGAAGTTGATGATGGTGATGCCGCCGGCGGTGGCACTGCGCATGGCACGGTCGCGGCCATGCACTTCCGTATTATTCCACTCGGCAAACTTGTAGACGTAATTGTCGAAGTTCGTCAACAGGATGTATTCGCCGAAGGCATCCAGTGTCAGGCCGGTGTAGCGGGGCAGCCAGTTTTCTACTATTTGTTCTTTCGTCTTCATTTCATGTACTTCGTTAGATGACTCCCCTCAACCTTCCGTCGTTCGACGTCAAAGTTAAGAAGAGTGAAGGAAAGGTCTTCATTTTCGATGCGATACGAAAGAAGTATGTCGTGCTGACCCCGGAGGAATGGGTGCGCCAGCATGTTATCCATTACCTGATCAACCACCGCTTTTACCCCCGGTCCCTCTTCCGGATCGAGGGCAGCCTGGCGTATAATACGCTTCAGAAGCGATCCGATATCCTCATTTACGACCGCGGAGGCAAACCATGGATGCTGATTGAATGCAAAGCATCGACCATCAAGTTGAGCCAACGGGCATTCAACCAGGCGGCTATTTACAACATGACCATCGGCGCGCGGTATGTCGCCGTCTCCAACGGGATGGTTCATTATTGTTGCCTGGCACCAAGGCCCGGTACGGCGCCCGAATTCCTGGAGGAATTTCCCGAATTTGAGGAGGGCTGACGGGGCGCCATGTTTGCACGCGCTTCAACTTATCTTCCTAAATTCAGTTATCTTTGCACCTTATTTTAGCAAAACGAGCAGATTTCAAGCTTTATGGAGGCCAGCAAGATCAGGAACATTGCCATTATCGCACACGTAGACCACGGAAAAACCACCCTGGTTGACAAACTTTTGCACGCCGGACACCTGTTTAAGGACCACGAGAACCCCGGTGAATTGATCATGGACAGCAATGACCTGGAAAGAGAACGGGGCATTACGATCCTGGCCAAAAACGTCTCCGTTCGTTATAAAGACTATAAAATCAATGTCATTGATACACCGGGTCACAGCGACTTTGGCGGTGAAGTTGAACGCGTGCTCAATATGGCAGACGGTTGCCTCCTCCTGGTGGATGCCTTTGAAGGCCCGATGCCTCAAACACGCTTCGTACTGCAGAAGGCGCTGCAGCTGGGACTCAAGCCCATCGTCGTGATCAATAAGGTCGACAAGAAGAACTGTACGCCGGATGAAGTTCACGAACAGGTTTTTGACCTGATGTTTGCACTGGACGCCACGGAAGACCAGCTTAATTTCCCCACGTTCTATGGATCAGCCAAGCAAGGCTGGATGAGCAGCGACTGGAAAAAACCAACGACGGACATTACCGCGCTTATCGAAGGTGTTATCGAACATATTCCCGCTCCCAAAGTGGCTGAAGGCAGCACGCAGTTGCTGATCACCTCATTGGAGTACTCATCGTATATCGGCCGCGTGGCCATCGGTCGCGTTCAGCGCGGCAGTGTGAAGGCCGGTCAGCCCATCGCGCTGGTGAAACGCGACGGCAGCGGATTTGTGAAATCCCGCATCAAGGAAGTCTATGTCTTCGAAGGCTTCGAGAAGAAGAAAATGGACGAGGTTAGGTCGGGAGAAATTTGCGCCATCGTCGGCGTAGAAGGTTTTGAAATCGGGGATACTGTCGCCGATGTGGATAAACCGGAAGCGCTCAAGTCGATCGCTATCGACGAGCCGACCATGAGCATGATGTTCACCATTAACAACTCACCGTTCTACGGCAAGGAAGGCAAATACGTGACAAGCCGGCACATCAAAGACCGCCTCGATAAGGAATTGGAAAAGAACCTGGCCATGCGTCTCGGCGACAGCGGGTCAGCAGATAGCTTTATCGTTTATGGAAGGGGTGTACTCCACCTCTCTGTACTGATCGAAACCATGCGCCGCGAAGGTTATGAACTGCAGATTGGTCAGCCGCAGGTGATTTATAAGGAGATCGATGGCATGCGTTGCGAGCCCATCGAGGAGTTGACCATCGACCTTCCGGAGAACGTGGCGGGCAAAGCCATTGAAACCGTTTCTATCCGGAAAGGTGAAATGACCCACATGGAGCCGAAGGGCGACCGGATGATCCTTAAGTTCATGATCCCGTCACGCGGCATTATCGGCCTGAGAAATTACCTGATGAATGCCACCGCCGGCGAGGCGGTCGTTACTCACCGGTACAAGGAATACCAACCGTTCAAAGGAGAGATCCCCGGACGCATCAACGGGTCACTGATCAGCATGGAAGAAGGAGAAGCGATTCCCTTCAGCTTGCATAACCTGCAGGACCGTGGATTTTTCTTCATTGAGCCCGGCGATCCGGTGTATACCGGCCAGGTAATCGGAGAAAACAACCGGGGCGGCGACCTGGTCATCAACGTGACCAAAACGAAGAAGCTCACCAACATGCGGGCATCGGGCTCGGAAGAGAAGATGCGCATCGCACCGGCGGTCAAGCTGACGCTGGAAGAGGCGCTCGAGTACATCCAGAGCGACGAGTATGTGGAAGTGACTCCGAAGTCAATCCGGCTTCGTAAAATATACCTCAACGAAAACGACCGCAAGCGCGAACGCAACAAAGTGCTCGTCAACGAGTGATCGCATGGCCAGGAGAGGATTGCTGATTTTCTTCCTGGGCCTGATCAGTCTTTCGCTGTTCGCCCAGTCGAAGAAGCTAAAATCAGTTGTTGCTCAGGCCGACACGCTCTACGCTCACGAGGACTATGCGGCGGCAGCAGGGATGTATTCAAAAATCCTGGAGGCCAATCTCCCGAAGAACGGCAAGTTCGAAGACCGCAGCATGTACGGTATCCTCTACAAGCGGGCCGTGTCATACTACAGCATCCGGGAGTTTGAAAAGGCGCTGAATGACCTAAAGCTGTTCGAGCCGCAGTACCCGAAATCGCCGCAGCCGAAATTGCTGAAGGCGTTCATTTATCGGGAGCTGAACGACAAGGACAAACAACTGGAGAACCTCAACGCGGCCATGTCGCTGCAGCCCGCCAACCCGGATTTCCTAAAGTGGCGCGGCCTGCTTTATATACAGAAGGACAACTTTCTCGAGGCGAAGAAGGATTTGCAGGAGGCACGGCTGTTTGAGGATGACGCCGAACTGGAAACCTATCTTGGATTGTGCTATCACCACGAGGGCAAGAACGACAGCACGTACATGAGCTTCAACCAGGCGATCGAACTGAACCCGTTCTTTCTCGGTGCCTACCTCTATGCGGGATCGACGGCGCTCGAAGATGGCAATTATACATTGGGCCTGGAGTACATCGACCTCGGGCTTAGGCTCGATGGGAAAAATCCTGAAGCCCTCTATTATAGAGGCGTGGCGCTGCTGGAGCTCAACCGTCTCGACGAAGCCTGCTCGTGTTTTAACCGGGCTTTCTATGCCGGCTCCGACGACGCGGCAGATTACCTCGAGGAGTACTGCTTTTCGGCCGGCCGGTAGCAGGCTCAATTTTTTTAACCGGGCTTCATGCCCTATTTTTACGCATGGCAGAGCAAATTCTTATCCTGGATTTCGGTTCCCAGTATACTCAGTTGATCGCCAGGAGAGTACGTGAACTGAATGTCTATTGCGAGATTCACCCGTTCAACAAGATTCCACCGCTGGACGCATCCGTCAAGGGGGTCATCCTTTCCGGTAGTCCATGCTCCGTACGCGACGCCGGCTCCCCGGATGTAGACCTGTCGCTGTTCAAAAAAGTGCCGGTGCTCGGTATTTGCTATGGCGCCCAGTTAATCGCGCAAAAGACGGGTGGAAATGTTACGCCATCTCACGCTCGTGAATACGGACGCGCAAAACTCACCTCCGTTGACCACCACAATGAACTGCTGAAAGAAGTCTCACAAGACAGCCAGGTTTGGATGTCCCATGCGGACACCATTGCTGCAATCGGGGACCAGTTCGAAATTATCGCCAGCACGCCGTCGGTGAAGATCGCCGCCTTCCGGAAGAAGGGGGAGGCCCTGTATGGAATACAGTTTCACCCGGAGGTCACGCACACCACAGAAGGAAAGAACCTCCTGCGAAACTTCGTGGTGCATATCTGTCACTGCGCCCAAGACTGGACGCCGGACCTTTTCGTGGAGACGACGGTAAAAACGCTGCGTGAAAAACTGGGAACCGACAAGGTGGTCATGGCTCTCTCCGGGGGCGTCGACTCAACTGTTGCTGCCATGCTCGTTCACCGCGCCATCGGGAAGCAACTGTATTGCATTTTTGTGGACAACGGCCTTCTCCGAAAGGATGAGTTCTCACAAGTGTTGCAGTCCTACACGGGAATGGGACTCAACATCAAGGGTGTGGACTCCAAGAGTAAGTTCTATGCAGCGTTGGCCGGCCTATCGGATCCGGAGGCCAAGCGCAAAGCGATCGGAAGGACTTTCATCGAAGTCTTTGATGAAGAGTCGCACCGCATTTCCGATGTGAAATGGCTGGGACAGGGAACCATTTACCCGGATGTGATCGAGTCGGTGTCCGTGAAGGGCCCGTCGGTAACCATAAAGTCGCACCATAATGTGGGCGGACTTCCGGAGAAGATGAAGTTGAAGGTGGTTGAACCGTTGAATACGCTTTTCAAAGACGAAGTTCGGCTCGTGGGCAAGGCGTTGGGTGTAGACCCATCCATTTTGGGCCGTCACCCATTTCCGGGCCCCGGACTTGGGATCCGCATCATCGGCGACATCACGGAAGAAAAGGTACGGATATTGCAAGAGGTTGATAACTTGTTTATCCAGGGCTTGAGAGCGCATAACCTATATAATACCGTTTGGCAGGCAGGAGCGATACTGCTGCCGGTACAGTCGGTGGGCGTCATGGGAGATGAACGCACCTATGAAAAAGTAGTGGCCCTTCGAGCTGTCGTCAGCGTCGACGGTATGACGGCCGACTGGGCGCATCTTCCTTATGAATTTCTCAGCGAGATTTCTTCCGAGATCATCAATAAAGTTAAGGGAGTCAACCGGGTGGTTTACGACATCAGTTCGAAACCTCCGGCCACCATTGAATGGGAATAAGTGCAATCCATATGAAGGGGCGTGGAACCGTGCTGCGGATCTTGTTTTGCCTGGCATTGAGCATGGGTTGGTTCATGCTGCCGGCCCAGGACTTCAAGCGCCAGTACAAGAACGCCAAGGACTTCTTCCAGGAAGGCAAGTACAACCTGGCAATGGAGGCATTTAAGCCGCTCATGGTGTATGACAAAAACAATCCCTACACCGAGTACGCTTCTTTCTATTACGCGATGGCCGCCCTTCGGCAAAACTACAGTGCCGTCGCGCGGGATATGCTGCTGCAAATCCGCAAACTCTACCCGGAGTGGGACCAAATCAATGAAGTAAACTATTGGCTGGCCAAGATCTTCCTCGATAAAGGAGAATACTTCCAGGGGATGCGTATGCTCTCCGAAGTGAAGCAGGAAGACTACCTGGAGCAACAAGAAATCGCCAAGATAAAGCGGCATTACCTCATGCGCATCACCGACCCCGAAGTGCTGCGCATGATGTGGGAAGAATATCCGGACGACCTGGACGTCGGCCGTGCATTGGCCCGCGCGATTGCTCTGCAGCCGTATGTTCTCCAGGACCAGGAACTGCTGACCGCCGTCATTACCAAATTCAACCTCCCCCGGGAAAAGTATGTCGGCATCACAGCCCCACCGCCGGTATTTAAGGATACGTACACCGTTTCCGTCATGTTCCCCTTTTTGGCTGCGACGCTGGAGCCGACACCCAACAAGAAGCAGAACCAACTGATCCTTGATCTCTATGAAGGGATGCGCATGGCGACAGACAGTCTTTTCCGCCAGGGCATGCATATCCGCCTGTTGGCTTATGACACGGAGCGCAATCCGGCAGAACCGGACCGAAGCAAAGACGCCATCGCCAAGCTGCTGCAGACCGACGAACTGAAAAACTCCGACCTGATCGTCGGGCCGATCTTCCGGGAAGAATTGAAGCCGGTGCAGGAGTTTTCGAAGGCGCGATGGATCAACATGATCAACCCGGTGTCCAACAATGCGGAGTATATCGGAGACAATCCGTATGCCATGCTCTTCCAGCCTTCTCTCGAGACGCTGGGGGCGCGCGCGGCGGAAGTGCTCGCCGCCCGCACGAAAAACAAGAAGTGCATGGTTCTTTACGGCGACGCGCCGCGGGATTCGGTGATGGCAGCCAGCTTCCTTCAACGGGCCAAGGAGGTGGGACTGACCGTCGTGTGGTCGGAGGAATTCAGAAAGGAAACAGCGGAGCGAATCATCAGCATCCTGGCGAAGCCGACGGAGTATGATGAGTTCAAGAACCCAATCCAGTTCACCATGAAGCTGGACAGCATTGGCAGCGTCTTCGTGCCGTCTGACAACCCACTGATCTACACGAAAGTGATCAGCAGCGTGGAGGCCCGCGGCGATTCCGTACTCGTGGTAGGGTCAGAATCCTGGCTTGACAATACTTCCGTGGACCTGGGAAAGTATGAGAAACTGCACGTCATGTTTGCGGCCCCCAACTTCACCTCGTACAAGGATCCCACATTTCTTAACTTCCGAAAGGCATTCATTCGCTCGCATGGTTATTACCCTCCGGAGTACATGAACTACACCAAGATCGGCTTTGAATTCATGATGATCACCGGGCGGGCACTGAAGAAGCACGGTGTGTACTTCCAGGATGCCCTGGCACTGGAAGGCGCCATAACAGGCTGGCTGACCAAGCGCTATCACTTTTCTTCGCGCCGGGACAACATCGGATTTCCGTTTGTCTATTTCCACCAAGGCGACCTGGTGGCGATCGAATAGCATCCCATGGCAGACTTGCTGATCACCCACATCAAAGGATTGGTCCAGGTTCGTGAACCGGGAACCGGACCGGTGGGCGGGGCAGCGATGGGTGAACTGCCGGTGCTGTCGGATGCGTTTGTGGCAATCGAGGATGGTGTCATCATCGCGTTCGGTCCCATGCATGCGCTCCCGTCGTCGTTGAAGGCCGATGAGACGATCCTCGCGGCAGGCCGGTTTGTTTTTCCCAGCTTTATCGACAGCCATACTCACCTGGTTTATGCTGCCCCTCGGGAGGAGGAATTTGTCATGAAGATAAAGGGGGCCTCCTATGCAGATATCGCCGCCAAAGGAGGAGGCATCCTCAATTCGGCCGCGAAATTGCGGGCGATGTCGGAAGAGGAACTTTTCCAACGATCGCTTCCGCGGGCGCTTGAAATAATTTCCACCGGAACCGGGGCCGTCGAAATCAAAAGTGGATATGGCCTCACGACCGCCGATGAGATGAAGATGCTGCGCGTGGCTCGTCGGATCGGCCGGGAGACTCCGCTTACGGTTAAAACGACCTTCCTGGGCGCACACGCTGTGCCGAAGGATATCACCAAAGAAAACTACATCAAGCTCATTATCGACGAAATGCTGCCGGCGGTCGCTGAAGAGAAGCTGGCGGATTATATCGACGTCTTTTGTGAGGAGGGTTTCTTCACACCCGACGAAACGATCCGCATGGTGGAGGAGGCAAAGAAATATGCTTTGAAGCCCCGGATTCACGCCAACCAACTGCACCGATCTGGCGGCGTTCAGGCGGGTGTAAAGACAAACGCCCTCAGCGTTGACCACCTCGAGAACATGGGTGAGGAGGAGATCCAGGTGCTGAAGGGAAGCCGCACGATGCCGACCGCCTTGCCGGGTGCCGCATTCTTTCTAAACCTCCCAATGCCGCCCGCCCGCCAGATGATTTCCGCCGGCTTGCCGCTGGCCATTGCATCGGATTATAATCCTGGAAGTTCGCCCAGCGGCAATATGCCCTTGATGATCTCTCTCGCGTGCATTCGGATGAAACTTTCTCCCGAAGAGGCCATCAACGCAGCCACGGTCAACACGGCGTATGCACTTGAACTCCTCGACTCCCACGGCAGCATTACGATAGGGAAGCGCGCCAACCTGTTTATCTCGAAGCCCATGCCGTCAATAAACTACCTGCCTTATGCGTACGGCGCTTCCCTGGTGGATACCGTGATTCTCAACGGCAGGCGCTGGGCGTCCTGATCTCAGTCACCCGTCCATTCAAACTGGTAATATCGCCTGCTGAACATCAGGCCGTACGCCATGGCGGCCAATACAATCACCGGGACGGGCAAGCGAAACAGGATCAGTATGAATAACCCGAGAACACCAACGAAAATTTGTTGCGCAAACTGATCCGGCGACAGCCATCGGCGCATGAGGTGTGTATAGGCGGCGAACTGCAAGGCCAGTGCAGCGCCGGCCAGCAAGAGAAATTCCCATCCGCTGTGGGCTGACGGCCAGTTCCATCGGAGGATGAGGAATTCCGGAAGTAGCAGGATACTGATGACGGCCAGCAGCGAGAAGACTCGCCAACGAATGGACAAGGGAAGATTTCGCAACAACCTGAATGCATGATGGTCAAACCGCAACAGGTAATGAAGAATAAAGGCGCTCGTTCCGGAAACCATCAGGATTGCGATCGTCAGCAGCCGGATGTCGTACTCGTCATAAGCGTGAAGGCGGCAAATGCCGTACAGTAAGAACCCGTTGAAAACCTTGGTCACAACAACCAAGCCGGGAACCTGGCGCAGCAACCATTCGACGGCCATCAGTGGATAGGTTGCTCTTCTCACCAACGGCGTGGAAGCGACGTGGACATCTGATTTCAGGCTCCATTCCCTGCGAAGGGCCAGTTCACCGATCTCCAGTGCGACGGCAATTTCAAGAAGGATGACGACGGCGGATAGGATAGAGCCTTGTTGAATGCCAACGACTGCCAGGAAAATTCCATACAAAACAAACGGCAGGCATTGCTGAGCGACAGTCCACAACGCCACACGCCACCGGGTGAACGCGGACACAAACTCCAGGTTCCTGACAACGGCAGTCTGCGGAAGACGGGACACCGACCGGTTGTAGAGGATGACTTTTGATGCATACAATACCCAGACCGAAAAGGGGATGAGGGTGTACCGTGGGCCGCCGGTGAAAATGAGGGCAAGCGCCATGTGTTCTTTTCCTGACAGGACACCGCCCGCGAAGCCAAAGAGCAGCAGCAGCGCCAGCGCGTTGGCTTCATAAAAAGTCCGGGCGTACACCCTTCCGGCAACGCGGGCGAACAGGTTCATACCCGCCGAAGTTGTTGGTCACCAATTTCCAGTATTCCGTCTACGGCTGAAAAACCGTGGGTGAGGGTCTCATGGGATGAGATCAGGAATGTTTTCTCTTGCCGATGTTCCGCTACCAGTTCATCGAGCGCGGAACGGCTGGCGTCGTCGAGGGTGACCAACGGCTCATCGAGAATGATGACGGACGTTTCACCCAGGAAAGCAAGAGCCAGCGAGGCTTTCTTCAGCATGCCGCTGGAATAGGTGGCGCAAGGAGCGTCAAAGTAAGTGGTGATCCCCAATCGCTCGCAAAGCGCATCTTGCCTGGATATGGTTGTGTTGCGGGCCTTACCCACAAACCGCACAAGTTCTTTGGCGGAGAGAAACCCCGGGAAGAGCGGCTCCGCCTCGCTGTAGGTAACCCGGCGACGATAGTCTGTCGGTGCGTCTTTCTGGCTCACCTCGTCGATGATCACATCACCCTGAAAAGGGATCAATCCGGAGATGGCTTTGAAGAGCGTGGATTTCCCCGCGCCGTTGACACCCTTGATCCAGTACATGCCGGCGTCGATCTGGAAATCGGGGATGTCGAGGATCGTTCGGGTGAGGTAGGCTTTTCGGAAAGCGCGAAGTTGGATCATGGGCGACGGACTTCCACGGAGAACGTGAGTTCGCTCTTCAGGGATGCGCCTACGGAGCAATATTTCTCCAGGGCTAGGGCGGCGGCTTTGTGCACTTCTTCGGGTTCCACATCCGGAGAAGTGATGACATAGTGCGAATGGATCTTTTCAAAATAGCGAGGCGGCTCTTCCGGCCGGGTGCCGTCAGCGATGATTTTGAAGTCCGTGATCGTCTTGCGCCGCTTTTTCAGGATCATCACGATATCAACCGCCGCGCAGGCCGACAAGGCTGTCAGGAGGAGTTCCACCGGGGATTGGGCCGCTTTGGTTCCCCTGGGGCGCGTATCGATCGTCGCCCGGTGGCCGTCTTCGTTGACGGATTCAAACAGCTCATCCTCGAGCATGCGGGTGGTTATCTTCATACAGTCAATTTTGTTCCAATTTAGCCCTAACCTGTTGAATTTTTGCCCGTATAACTTTCCGTTACCTTTGTTGTTAAAGCAGGATATGGAGGCCGTAATCCGGATACCGATGTTTCCCTTGTCCATCTTCCCCTTGCCGGGAGAGATGGTGCCCCTGCATATATTCGAGCCGCGCTACCGCCAATTACTCCGCGATGCGGAAGAACGGGACATCCCCTTTGGAATCTACTTCAACCATACGCTGAATACGTCCAAATTCGGCTCGCTGGTGAAGCTGGAAAGTGTGATCAAGCGTTACCCGGGCGGCGAATCGGATATTATCGTCAAGTGCCAGGACTTGTTCCGCATGGACACGCTGTTTCGCACCTACAAGGAGAAACTCTACCCCGGCGGTGACGTTTCCTATTTTCATGTGAACCTGCAAGGACAGGTTTCACCGCGGCTCCATGAAGCGTTCGAAGAGTTCATGCACTTGTTAAAAATCACCCAGGTCACAACCCCGGTGTCCATCTACCATATCGCCAACGAACTCAACCTGGATTTTGAAGATCGCCTGAAATTTGTGGAACTGGACAATGAAAAGAAGGAAGGATTCCTCGCGGGACGACTCAAGTTTCAGAAACACCTGCTCCAGCAGGCCGAGAAGGTCAAGGATGTCTTTCACCTGAACTGACGCGAAATTCCGTTTGTCGGACTGACCGCGGTGCCGTAACTTCCGGTAAACCCACCGGCTATGAATATCAGACGTACAGGACTTCTACTCCTGTTTCCTCTGTTCCTGTTTCAGTGTACCAAGAAGGATGAGGCAGGCTCATTTTGCCGCCTGAATTCGTTGACCGTAGTCAACCCAGCGATCACTTTGACGGTCACTCTTGAGTACACCAACAACCTGTTGACGAAGCAGACAATGAGTGGCCTTGGGAATGTCCAAACGATAACCTGGGCATATGACAGCAATGGAATGATGAAGACGATGACGATGGAGTACCCGGGAGGGTCGCAGGTCACCACGTTCACATTGGACGGATCCAATAGGATCGCATCCTCAGTGACGACGGGGACCACACCGCAAAGTGCGGTGTATGCCTACAACGCCAGCGGACAGTTGGAGACTGTTTCTATAACTGATCTTTCAGCAACTCCGGGCTCTCCGGGCTATGTGACCGTGATGAGCTACACATACCCGAACACAACGACCGGCAACTATTCCACCCTGACCATTGTCACGGGAACCAGCGACCCGATCGTCATCAGCCAGGAGTATGATAATAAAAAGAGCCCGTTCGTGGGTTTAGACGGCTACGTCCCATATCCGGTTAACAATGTGACAAAGCGCACCGAAAACGGGGTCACCTTGACGATCAGTTATCAATACAATTCCCAAGGCTACCCGGTTTCCGCTACGGATTCCAATGGTTCAACCCACACGTACAACTATACCTGCCAATAGCTTCAAAGAAAAAAAGGGAGGCCCGACGCCTCCCTTTTCTTTTGTTCCAGAATGACTCTATTTCTTTTCCCGGGCTACCTTGGCGAAATCGCCGGCCTTGATGATGTTGATCTTCGCCGGCACCAGGTACTTCTTCATGGCGGCGTTGATCTGCTCGGGCGTTAGGGCGGCAACCTTTTGCTCCAGTTCGGCATCCCACATCAGGTCGCGCTTGATGAACAGGTAGTTGGCCAGCGTGCTCGAAAGCCCGCCGTCTTGCGCCCGGCCAACGGTTCGCGACTGCGACCACCCGGATTTTGCGGCGGTCACCTCTTCGGCGGTAAAGCCTTCGGTGATGACCTTGTTGATCTCCTCGTTAAACGCGGTCTCGAGCCGCGCCAGGTTTTCCGGGGCGTAGATGGCAAATGTCATGAACGTCGCGATCGGGTCGATGCTGTTAGCGCTGAACTGCGAACCGACGCCGTAGCTGAGCCCGTCCTTCTGACGAATTCGAACGGCCAGACGGGAGTTGAGGAAACCGCCGCCGAGCATGTAGTTGCCCAACAACATCGCCGGATAGTCTGGGTTGTCGTCGCGCATCTCAAAGTTATACCCCGCCAGGAAGAAGGCATTCGCCTTGTCCGGTGTTTCCACGGCTTCGTTTATGGTCGGCGTGTTGAACAGCTTTCCCTCCATGCGCGCATAGGCCGCCGGACTCTTCCATGTGCCAAAGAGTTCGTTCATGAGGTTCTTGATCTCGACGGCATCAAAATCTCCGACCGCCGCGATGGTTGAACCGGGGGTGATGCCGTAGTTCTCTTTGTAGAACTTCTTGACTTCATCGAGGGTCGCCGCCTTCAGATCGGCAACCTTCTCGTCGAATGTCTGAACATAGCGAGGATCGGTCTTCTCATAAGGGGTCAGGTGGCGTTGGAACTTGCGGAACGCGATGGCCTGCGGCTCGCTGCGCCCTGATTCAAGCTGCGACAGCTGTTCGCTCCGTAACTTCTCGAGCTCATCAGCCGGGAAGTTCGGGTCTTTCAACACCTCGGCGGTCAGCTTCAGTACCTCCACCAGGTTCGGTCGCGTGGTGGTAATGTTCACCGTCGTCATCGTCGCACTTCCGAAGAAGTTCACGTTGGCCTTCAGCCGGTCGAATTCATCTTTTATCTGTTGACGGGTATGCTTCGATGTGCCTTTGTTGAGCATCATGGCCGCGAATTCACCGGCCTGGCCTTTGCCGCTCACCGCTTTTTCATTGCTCATCCGCAGCATGAACCGCACCTCCACCGATTCGCCGCGTGTCTTCTTCGGCAGGAGGGCCAGCTTGGCTCCGCTGGGAAGCTCGCTGCGGTTTGTCCGCGACTCGATATTGGAAGGAGACGGATCAAAGGCCTCGCCCGCCGCAACCGCAGTGGTTCCTTTGTAGTCTTTCACAAGCGCTTCCACATCGGGAGTGGCCGGTATCTCTGCGCGAACAGGCTTTTCCGTGGGAATGAACACGCCGGTGGTCCGGTTGTCTTCTTTAAGGTACAGCGAGGCGACACGGTTTACATCCTCCGGTGTCACCGCTTTCACCCGGTCCCGGGTGAGGAACAGCAAACGCCAATCGCCCATGCCGGAATAAGTAGTCAGTTGAAGAGCGATGCTTTGCGATGAATTGTAAGACAACTCGATCTGCTTGATGATCTCATTCTTGGCTCGTTCCACTTCCTCTTTTGTAGCGGGGTTGGTGGCCATTTCATTCACCGTCGTCAACAGAGCCGCTTTGGCATCATCCAGCGATTTTTCTTTTAGCACTTCGGCGCCGACAAACAGGAGGTAGGGATCCTTGAATTGCAGGGTATAGGCATAAGCCTGGCTCGCCTTCTTCGTATCGATCAGGGCCTTGTACAGCCGTCCGGAAGGAGGGCTGCCCAGGATCCGGGCCAGAACCTGGATGGCAGCGTAATCGGGGTGCGACCCGGCAGGGATATGATAGGCGGCCATCACGGCTTGCACGTCGCCGGTACGGCGCAAGGTCACATTGCGTTCACCATCCTGTGTAGGATCGAGCGTGTAGGTCGCCGGTATTTCGCGCGCCGGTTTGGGGGTAGAACCAAAGTACTGGTTGATCATATCCAGTGTCTTGGGCTCGTCGATCTTTCCGGCCACGACGAGTACGGCGTTGTCGGGCTGGTAGAACTTCTTGTAAAATGCCTGCAGTCGGTCGATCGGCACATTCTCGAGATCAGCGCGTGAGCCGATCGTGGACTTGCCGTAGTTGTGCCACAGGAAAGCGGTTGAGGTGATTCGGTCGGTCAGCACGTTGGTCGGACTGTTTTCACCCATTTCAAATTCGTTTCTGACCACGGTCATTTCGCTCTCCAGGTCTTTCTTGGCGATGTAGGAGTTGACCATCCGGTCGGCCTCCAGGTCGAGGGCCCACTTCAGGTTTTCTTCCGTGGCATTGAATGTCTCGAAGTAGTTGGTGCGATCATACCAGGTCGTTCCGTTCGGTGACGCGCCGTGTTCGGTGAGCTCTTGCGGGATATTGGGGTGCTTGGGCGTCCCCTTAAACACGAGGTGTTCCAGCAAGTGTGCCATTCCTGTTTCGCCGTAGTTCTCGTGCTTGGAGCCCACCATGTAGGTGATGTTCACGGTAATCGTCTGCTTCGATTGATCAGGAAAAAGCAGTACCCGCAGACCGTTCTGCAGCCGATATTCTGTAATGCCTTCTACCGTGGTGACTTTCTGCGGGGCCGCAAGGGCGGGTTTGTTTTCCATCGCCTTGGACTCCGGCTTCGCTGACTTTGCCTTGGTTCCCGGCGCTGTCCCCTTCTTTGGGGTAGCCTGGGCATACAGCGTCGCTGAGTTGAACAGGGCAAGGACAATAATGACTATGCTGGATAGGTAACGCATAATGAGGAAGGGTTTGTGAGTTGAATGACGGTGGTGAAAATACTGCATTTATCGGTGACGAAACAATAACCCTCGCCCGAATGATGAAGTTATCGATGAACAAGATCTGCGCGGGGGTTGGCGTGGAATGAATTATCTTGGCGACAAATTGAATGGAATAATGAGGCGAGCTGTTTATGGATTTCTGTGGTTGATCGTTTTGGCCATTTTGACCCGCTGTAGTACATCGGAGAAGACGACGCTTTGCTATATCTCGGAATCGATGATGGTGATGGGTAGTGATACGACGTTAACTACCTACGTCTATGAAGGTCAGCGAATAAAATCCATCACCCTGGAGTCCGGATTGGCCACCACCGTGTATACGGTGCAATACGATGCGAAAGGCAACGCTGAGAAAATGATTCAGAAGGTTGGCGGGACGACGATTTCGGTGACCTCCTATGCCTTTACAGACCAAAACATTTTGGTCGCCAGTCTTTATGGGAACACCTCGACGGACACCATACGCACCACGTATGTTTACAATGGCAGCGGGCAGCTGACAAACAAAACGGAAAGCCGAACCACCGGAACCAATCCAGCGACGGATGTTCAGATAACCTTTACGTACCCGGATCTTTCGACTCACAACCCGGCAACCGTAACAGAGTCGAACGGAACCACCGACAACGTGACTTCCTATGAGTACGACAACAAGTTCAACCCCTTCCGGGGATTTGTTACGCCGAACATCCTTCCTTACAACAATGTGACAAAAGTTACGACGACGGCAGGAACTACGACGACCACGTACCAGTACAACAGCAGCGGCTATCCGATATCGTCGGTTTCATCCAACGGCCAGAAGGTGACCTACACGTACAATTGCCAGGAAATCTGACGCCTACATGTTCCGGCGATACTGACCGCCGACTTCAAACAGCGCGCGGGTGATATGACCCAGGGAGCAGACTTTGCAGGCATCCATCAACGCTTCAAAGATGTTGCGATTGGCAACGGCTGCCTCCTGGATTCGCTGTAATTGAATCGGCGCATCCGACTGGTGGAATTCATGCAGCGCACGCAGCATCTTGATCTGGTATTCTTTCTCTTCGGTCGTCGCCCGGATGACTTCCTGGGGAATGATGGTCGGTGACCCCTTCGAACTCAGGAATGTATTGACGCCGATAATGGGATATTCGCCCGTGTGCTTCAGCGTCTCATAGTAAAGACTTTCTTCCTGGATCTTACCCCGCTGGTACATGGTCTCCATCGCGCCGAGTACCCCGCCGCGTTCGGTGATCCGGTCGAACTCCAGCAGCACAGCCTCTTCTACCAAGTCGGTCAGCTCTTCGATGATGAACGAGCCCTGCAGGGGGTTTTCGTTTTTCGCCAGACCCAGCTCTTTGTTGATGATCAACTGGATGGCCATCGCGCGCCGCACGGACTCCTCGGTCGGTGTGGTGATGGCCTCGTCGTAGGCGTTGGTGTGCAGGGAGTTGCAGTTGTCGTAGATCGCGTACAACGCTTGTAATGTGGTGCGGATGTCGTTGAAGTCGATCTCCTGGGCATGAAGCGAGCGGCCGGACGTCTGAATGTGGTACTTCAACATCTGGCTCCGCGCATCGGCGCCGTACTTGTTCTTCATGGCCTTGGCCCAAATGCGGCGGGCAACACGGCCGATAACGGAATACTCGGGATCGATGCCGTTCGAGAAGAAGAAGCTGAGGTTCGGCGCAAAGCCGTTGATGTCCATGCCGCGGCTCAGGTAGTACTCGACATAGGTGAAGCCGTTGCCCAGGGTAAATGCCAGCTGCGAAATCGGGTTGGCGCCCGCCTCGGCAATGTGATATCCTGAAATCGAGACGGAATAGAAATTGCGGACTTTCTTGTCAATGAAGTACTGCTGCACATCACCCATTAACCGCAGTGCGAACTCGGTGGAGAAGATGCAGGTGTTCTGTGCCTGGTCTTCTTTGAGGATATCGGCCTGCACGGTGCCGCGCACCTGCGTGAGGGTGTCGGCTTTGATCTTTTCGTAGATGTCTTTGGGCAGCACCTGGTCGCCCGTGACGCCCAATAACATCAACCCCAATCCGTCGTTGCCTTTGGGCAGCTCGCCCTGGTAGGAAGGAGGGGTGGCATTTTTGGATTTGAAGATGTCGGCAATCTTCTTCTTCACCTCGGCCTCGAGTCCGTGCTGCTTGATGTACAGCTCGCACTGCTGGTCGATGGCGGTGTTCATGAAGAATCCCAACAGCATGGGCGCGGGACCGTTGATCGTCATCGATACCGACGTGCGGGGATCCGCGAGGTTGAAACCGCTGTAGAGTTTCTTGGCGTCGTCGAGGCAGCAAATGCTCACACCGGAGTTGCCGATCTTCCCGTAGATGTCCGGGCGGAAGTCAGGATCGTTGCCGTACAGGGTCACCGAGTCAAATGCCGTCGACAACCGTTTGGCCGGCATGGCCATGCTCACATAGTGAAAGCGTCGGTTGGTGCGCTCGGGGCCGCCTTCGCCCGCGAACATACGCGTAGGATCTTCGCCTTCCCGTTTGAAGGGATATATCCCCGCCGTGTAGGGGAACTCGCCGGGTACGTTCTCCTGGAGAAGCCACTTTAACAAGTCGCCCCATGCGGCGTACTTCGGCAGCGCGATCTTGGGTATCTGCAAGTGCGACAACGACTCGCTGTGCGTCTTGATGCCGATCTCCTTGTCACGCACTTTAAACGTAAACACCGGGTCCCTGTACTTCTTCACCTTTTCTTCCCAGTCCTCCACCACCAGCTTCCAGTTGCGGGGATCGAGGTTGAGCTTTTGCTTTTCGAATTCCTGGTGCAGGGACTTCTTCACGTCCGCATCCGCCACCGAATCGATGGTGGTACGAATCGCATAAAGCCGCTGCGCCACGGAAGCCTGTGTGTTCACCCACTGATCATACTGCCGGTTGTTTTCCGAAATCTCGCTGAGGTAACGGGTGCGGTGAGGAGGGATGACATACACTTTCTCCGACATCTCGCGTGTAACCTGGAAGCCCGAGTTGATCTTCGCGCCGGCCTTCGCAATGAGGGTGTCGACGAGGTGCTTGTAGAGCTGGTTCGTGCCGGGGTCATTGAACTGGGAGGCGATCGTGCCGAAAACCGGCATGTCGTCAATCTTCTTGTCCCACAGCTGGTGGTTGCGCTGGTACTGCTTCTTCACGTCGCGCAGGGCGTCGAGGGCGCCGCGCTTGTCAAACTTGTTGAGGGCGATCACGTCGGCGAAGTCCAGCATGTCAATCTTCTCCAGCTGCGTGGCGGCGCCGTATTCCGGCGTCATGACGTACAGCGACACATTGCTGTGGTCGAGGATCTCCGTGTCGCTCTGGCCGATGCCGGATGTCTCGAGGATGATGAGGTCGAATTGCGCCGCTTTCAGGATCTGGATGGCCTCCTTCACGTAGGCCGACAGCGCCAGGTTCGACTGGCGGGTGGCCAGCGAACGCATGTAGACGCGCGGCGAATTGATGGCATTCATGCGAATCCGGTCGCCGAGCAGGGCGCCGCCGGTTTTGCGCTTGGACGGATCGACGGAGATCAGGCCGATGGATTTGTCCTTCTGATCGAAGAGGAACCGTCGCACAATTTCATCCACCATCGACGACTTGCCTGCGCCGCCGGTACCCGTGATGCCGAGTACGGGAACTTGGGATTGTGCCGCCAGTCGTTCGGCTTCCGCCAGGACAGATTGGTGTTTGTCGGCGTAGTTCTCCGCTGCCGAGATGAGCCGTGCGATGGCCAGCGGGTTCTTTTCTTTGAGTTTGAGGACCTCGTCTGTGAGCGTGTCGCCGACGGGGTAATCACTTTTCTGAACCAGGTCGTTGATCATTCCCTGGAGGCCCATGGCCCGGCCGTCGTCGGGTGAGTATATTTTGGTGATGCCGTAGGCTTCGAGTTCCTTGATTTCTTCCGGAAGGATTACGCCGCCGCCGCCGCCGAAAATCTTGATATGTCCTGCGCCCTTTTCCTGCAGGAGGTCGTACATGTATTTAAAGTACTCGGAGTGTCCGCCCTGGTAGCTCGTCATGGCGATGGCCTGGACATCTTCCTGGATGGCCGTGTTGACCACTTCTTCCACCGACCGGTCGTGGCCGAGGTGGATCACCTCGCACCCGGTGGCCTGGATGATGCGCCGCATAATGTTAATGGCGGCATCATGTCCGTCGAACAAGCTGGCCGCCGTGACAATGCGGACCTTATTTTTGGGCACATAGGGGGCCACGGGAGCATGTCCGGCAAGGTTCTTCTTGTCGGTCTTGGTGGTAGAGGTAGCGGATTGAGACATAGTTCCTTCAAAAATACTTAAAAAACGAACCTTGTCCCGCCACACCGCGCAAAAGGGGCCGGGGGCCGCGCTGTTAACGGTGAACCGTGAACGGTAAACTGTAAACGGTGAACAGTAAACTGTAAACGGTGGTGCGGTTAACTTTTGAGTGGTGGTCTTCATGAATACCAAGAGCCAAATGCCAACAGCTAATTGCTAATAGCTAATAGCTAATTGCCAACAGCCAATAGCTAATTCGCCACCCACCTTTGCCATAGTTCCGCAGTCCTCCTAAATTGACGGCGTTCGTACCATGCCTCGTCTTATCATTAAAAGATCCCAACTCCCCAACAGCGGACTCGGGCTGTTCACCCTCGACGACATACCCCGCGGCGGAAGGATCGTGGAATATGCCGGAAGGCGGCGTAGGTGGAGAGATGTTAAGCACCTGGACGGAAAAAATGGATACCTGCTAAGACTGAACCGCACAACCGCCATTGACGCCAAGCCACAGAACAGCGGCAAGGGTCGGTACGCCAATGATGCCGCCGGCCTCTCTCGTGTACCCGGCCTGAAGAATAACGCCGATTACCTCATCTACGGCGATCGGGTCTACATCGAAGCGAAACGCAGGATTAGAAAGGGAGAGGAGGTTCTGGTCAGCTATGGGAGGGAGTTCTGGGCATTGCAGCGATTGATCGGTGAACCGTGAACGGTAAACAGTGAACAGTAAACCGTGAACAGTAAACAGTAAACCGTGAACCGTGGAAAAGTAAACTTCAAACTTGCCTCGACGTAGCGGAGTCGGAGGAGTTGACTCTAGCTTAGGCTTTTTACGATCTCCAGCGCACGGTCGATTTCGGCTTCATTGTTGAAGATGTGGGTGCAGTGGCGTACGCCAAAGGTGTCGCCTTGGGAGCGCGGGCGCATGCGGGCCTGGGTCCAGAAGGCCTCTTGAAGTTGAGCGCCGGTTTTGCCCTCCACGTTATACACGGTGATTCCTGCACACATGGATTCATCCGATGGTGAAAAGATCTTCACCTTTTTGTTGGCCCGCAAGCCGGTACGCAGGCGCTCGCCGAGGAACTTGATCCGCGCATAGACCTTGTCGGGTCCGATCTCGTTGTGGAAGTCGATGGAGGCCTCGAGTCCTTTCAGCACGGGGAAGTTGCCCGTGCCTCGTTGCGTGAACCGGAATCCTTCGTCTTCGTGCATGTTCCAGCGGTAGCTGGCCACCGTGGTCCAGATGTCTTTGATCTTGTCGGGTTTCACGTACATAAATCCCGTGCCCGCCGGCGCACCCATCCATTTGTGGAAACACCCGACATACGCGTCGCAGCCGATGTCTTTCACATCCACCTTAATCTGACCGATGGTCTGCGCGCCATCCAATACGGTGAAGATGCCGCGGCGCGATGCTTCCGCGCAAAGTTCTTTGACCGGCAGCACGGCACCGCTGCCCGTGATCATGTGGGAGACCATAAGAACCTTCGTTCTCGGCGTCATCGCCTTCACGAGAATATCGTAGACTTCCTGCGGGCTGCGCATCGGCTTGGGGATAGGCACCAATTTCAACACCGCACCATAACGTTTCTCTTTCACCTGCCAGCCGCCCAGCCCTCCGCCGTGCTCCTGGTCGGTGGTGATGATCTCATCGCCCGCCTGCAAGGTCAACCCATTGGCGATATAGTTCATGCTGTTGGTAACGTTGTCGGTCATGGCAATCTCCGGCACGGTGCCGTTGATCAGCCCCGCTACTTTCGTGCGGATGGTCATCAGGTTGTTGTAACCGCTGATAAACTCTTCCTTATTGTCATCCTTATACGCCCAGTCGGCCACATCGGTGCCGATGTAGCGCAGGTGTTCCACCATTCGGTCAAACACCATCTTCGGCATAGCTCCAACAGTGCCCGGGTTAAAGAAAACTTTGTCTTTGGCCAGCATGAACTGGTCGCGGACTTTTGCCCAGAACTGTGGATCATCAGCCACGGGCATTTCTGGTCGTGCGTCAGCTGCTGAGTTGGTCAATGCGGTCAGCGCCAATGCGCCGAGTCCGATGGATTGAATGGCTTTTCTGCGGGAAGTCATAACGGGTTGAATCTAGGGAGACAAGTTAGGGGAAAATGTTGCAATGTTAGTAGCACTGTTCAAGGTTCAAAGTTCAAGGTTCCACGTTCAAAGTTCAAAGGTTCAACATGATTAACGCTTCACCGTTTACTGTTCACTGTTCACCGTTTACCGTTTACCCCGACTTCGCTAAAGCTCCGTCGGGGCAAGCTGTTTACCGTTCACAGTTTACTGATCACTGATCACTGATCACCGACCCACCGATCCACCGACTCACCACTTCCCCCACCGAATCGTCTTCACCGATTCCTTCCGCAGGAGATACATCGGCATCAGCACGCCGAGGGCAAGAACCATAACGATGAACAGCGTGTTGACGCCGCTGTGGATGGTGTTCTCCACGGCTTTCGAGAAATTTTCGTTGTTCTTGTTCGTGAGGCTCATCAGGCCGAGCATGGTGCGGTAAGCAAACACGCCGGGCACCAGGGGGAGGACGGAGGGGATGGAGAAGATCACCGGCGGCACATGGCGTAGGTGGGCCATCGGGATGCTGATGAAGCCGACGGTGAGCGCGGCGAGGAAGGAGCTGATGATGAAGCCCGCTTCCGGGAATATGCCCATCGTCCCAAACTTGATAAAGCCGGCCATAAATCCCCCGCACCAAATGGCGATCAAGGTCCGTGGAGGGGTGTTGAAAATGATGCTGAACCCAAGGGCAGCGACGCCGCACCAGAATGACTTTAGCAATATGGTTATCAAGACGTCCGTCATGCGTGTAGATTGAAGATGAAGGCCAGGGCCGACAACCCGAAAGCAATGGCAAATGCCTGCATGACGGCATTCATCCCGCGATCGATGCCGTTAAGAATTTCGCCGTCCATCAGGTCGCTGATGGAATTGATCAGCTGCACGCCGGGGATAAGAAACAGGAATGAGGTGGTCAGGGCATGCTCCAGCACGAGGCTGCTGTTGGCGAACGAGAATAATATGGTCACCAGCCCCGCCATAAATGCGCTGAGAAAGGTGACGAGGTAGGGATTGAAAGTCCGCTTGGTGAGCTCCTGCTTTACGGCGAGCCCGATGAACGTGGCGCCGAACGTCACAATTAACTCCATGAGTCCGCCGCCGTAGACATAGCAGAATGCTGATCCGGCCAGGCTGGCGCCGGTTAATACGATTACTCGCGGATAGTCCTCTAATGATTTCAGCCGGTTGAGCTCCGTCCAGAGTTCTTCTTCCGTCCAGGATTTTTCCACCACCGCCCAACTCATGCGGCTGATACCCGAGATGATCTTGAAGTTGATCACGAGTCCGCCCGCCACCCGGGTGCCGTTAAAGACTTCGCCTTTCCGGGCGTTCTTCCACAGGGAGAGAGAGACGGCGCGGGGTTCGACATGATCGTCCAGGTGATAACCGTAGGCGTTGGAAAGCCGCCGCAGTGTAATGCGAATCCTCTTGGTGCTGGCGCCGGATCGCAGCAGCATGATGCCCACCTCCAGCATGAATGTGCCCAGCGCATGGATGGAAATGGTTGCCCGCTGTTCTGGCGACTTCACTTCGGTCATGCCTAAAGGTAGAAAGCAATTGGGAGATTTTGGGATGATATTCGTCACGTGGAAAGTGCACCCGCAGGCATGCTGGCGCACGATGTGCCAGTGGAGGATCTTCCAATTTGACGTAGCTTTGCACCATGTCAAAGGTGAGCACCGCCGAACCCCCGGTAAAAGCCAAACCGTCTGTCGATCTCGATACGTTTGCTCTCCTGCATCCCGACCTGATGAACGATGCGTATGTGTACGTCCATTGTCACTTCGACAATCGGTGGCAGGACATGCTCATCCGCATTTGGAAGACCACCTTTTTAATCGATCGCCATTCCTCGGCCCGGGGTGAACTGATTCACGCCGAGAACATCTCTTACGCCCCGATGTGGACGCTTATCCCCGACAAGCAACCCTTTACTTTCCTCCTCATATTCTCCGGCCTCCCAAAATCTTGTAAGGTATTCGACCTCCTCGAGCAGATACCCGAACCCGGCGGCTTCCACGTGGCCAACATCGCCCGCAATGAGACGGATGTGTATCACGTGGATCTAGTGTGAAATTGGCAGGTTGGCTGTTGGCAGTTGGCCTTTGGCTATTGGCAGTTAGCTGTTGGCCCTTGGCTTTGGGTACTGGGTTCTGGGTTCCTGCCAAGCACGAAGCCTATTCCATGGCAGTGCATGTGGTGGGCAGGCTGTTGAACTGTTGAACCGTTGAACTGTTGAACCGTTGAACCTTGAACCTTGAACTTTGAACCCGCCTGCCAAGTGCGAAGCTTAGTTATAGCAGTGCATGTGGCGGGCAGGCCTTGAACTTTGACCTCCCCCCACAATATTCCCTTTCCCAATCCGTCTACGATCGAGTAATATTGCGTTCTTTTTCCCATGAGCAAAGCCAAAGTAACTATAGGCCAGGTCTTTAAAACGATCGTATGGCCCCGCCGGAACATGCTGCTGTTAGGTCTGTTCCTCATTGTCATCAGTCGCCTGTCGGGATTGGTGCTACCTGCCGCCACCCAATACCTGATGGATGACGTGATCGGCAAAGGCGATATGGAGATGCTGAAACTGGTACTCCTCGCCGTCGGCGGATCCATTCTCATTCAATCGGTAACCTCTTATTCGCTCACCCAGCTGCTGAGTGTGGAAGCCCAGCACCTCATTTCCGAGCTGCGGGCCAAAGTGGGCAAGCAGGTGCTGCAGCTGCCCATCCGTTTCTTCGACAACAACAAATCCGGCGCGCTCGTCAGCCGCATCATGAATGATGTCGAAGGCGTTCGCAATATCGTCGGAACCGGGCTCGTGCAGCTGGTGGGCGGTGTGCTGACCGCCATCATCTGCCTGGTGCTCATGATCAAGATCAGTCCTGCGATGACCTTGTTCACGCTGGGGCCGATTCTCATCCTCGGCCTGATCTCGCTCAAGGCCTTTGGAAAAATCCGGCCCATCTTCCGCGACCGGGGAAAGATTACAGCTGAAGTCACCGGCCGTCTCACCGAAACTCTCAACGGCATCCGCGTCATCAAAGGCTTCAATGCCGAGGCGCAGGAGATCAAGACCTTTGAAGCCGGCGTAGCCAAACTTTTTCATAACATTAAGGCCAGCCTCACCGCCACCAGCCTCATCACCAGTTCCGCCACCTTTCTGCTGGGTCTTGCCTCCACCGGCATCCTCGGCATTGGAGGATATATGATTATCAACCATCAGCTCACGATCGGCGAACTGCTTTCCTTCATCGTCTTCCTCGGCTTTATGGTAGCCCCCATCATCCAGATGAGCAACATCGGGAGTCAACTGACCGAGGCCTTTGCCGGTCTCGACCGCACAGAAGAGCTTATGAACATGACGCCGGAAGATGACGGGACAAGCCGCACGGTGAAGATCGGGGCCATACGCGGAGACATCGCCTTTGACAGCGTTTCATTTGCCTATGAAGAAGGCAAGCCGGTGTTGAACAACATTTCTTTTGAAGCTCCCGCCGGGTCGGTCACCGCGCTGGTCGGCACATCGGGCTCCGGGAAGACCACCATTGCCGGGCTCGCCGCCTCGTTTCTCAATCCACAGTCGGGCAAAGTCACCGTGGACGGTGTGGATATGTCCACGATTTCCCTCGACAGTTACCGCAGCCAGCTGGGGGTTGTGCTGCAAGATGATTTTCTCTTTGAGGGCACCATTCGCGAAAACATTCTTTTCCCCCGGCCGGGAGCCACGGAGGAGCAGCTGCAGCAGGCCGTGCATGCCGCCCACGTTTCGGAATTCACCAACCGCTTCCAGGACGGCCTGGAAACGGTCATCGGGGAGCGGGGCGTTAAGCTGTCAGGCGGGCAACGTCAGCGGATCGCCATCGCGCGGGCCATCCTGGCCAACCCCAGGGTCCTGGTGCTGGATGAAGCCACGTCGAACCTCGATACGGAGAGCGAATCGTATATCCAGGAAAGTTTGCGCGGGCTGATGAAGGGGAGAACCACGTTCGTAATCGCACACCGGCTCAGCACCATACGTCAGGCTACGCAGATTCTGGTGGTGGAAGGCGGCCGAATCGTAGAACGAGGCACGCATGACGAACTCATTGAACGAAAAGGCAGGTATTTCGAACTCTATACTTACCAGGCAAGAATTTGACAAAAATCATCCTGCACTTCCTTGGGCGTTGGGGTGCCCGTCACTAAATTCAAGCATCAAACAACCCCTTCGCTATGAAGTTCACCGATGTATTGAGCATGTTCCGCCAGGGAAATGGAACCGCACGGAGCCACATGAAAAACCTGATTGAAATGGCGGCGGCCGACGGTCACTTTGCCGACATCGAATTTGATTTGTTAAAGGCGATTGCCAAGCGCAACAATATCTCTGAACATCACCTGAAAGATATCCAGAAAAACCACGCCGGTATTTCTTTTGAAATCCCGCAGGACAGCAAGGAGAAATTTCACCAACTCTATGACCTAGTACACATGATGGCGGTCGATGCCAGTGTGCACGACGAAGAGCGCAAACTGTCCAACCTCTTTGCCATTAAGTTCGGGTACCCTAAAGCCAAAGTACCTGAACTCATCAACGTAATCCACGCCAACATCAAGAACAACCAATCCGCCGACGAGACCATGAAGCGGGTGGCCATGCTGCTGTCGTAGGCGCATCAATACAAAGCTGTAATTTGCGTCCATGTCCCTGGACCTCCCCGTACGGGAAGTGATTCCGCTTCTCCGGGAAAAACTTGCTGCGAATCCCGTCGTCATCCTGCAGGCGCCTCCCGGTGCCGGTAAGTCAACCCTCGTGCCGCTGCTTTTGCTGGATGAGCCGTGGCTGGCCGGAAAGAAGATGATCATGCTGGAGCCCCGCCGGCTGGCAGCCAAAGCTGTCGCTTCGCGAATGGCCCAGCTTCGCAATGAATCACCAGGCCAGGCCGTCGGATACCGGATTCGATTTGAATCGCAGGTGACGGATGCCACCCGCATCGAGGTGGTGACAGAAGGCATTCTCACCCGAAGAATTCAAACCGACAGCAACCTGGAGGAAGTGGGGCTGGTCATCTTCGATGAATTTCATGAGCGCAGCTTGCAGGCCGACCTCGCCCTGGCGCTGGCCCTGCAAGTTCAGCACATCCTCCGCGACGACCTGAAAATCCTTATCATGTCCGCCACACTCGACGCGGCGAACTTGTCGGCCATACTGGGCAACGCGCCCGTCGTAACATCCGAAGGGAGGCAGTTTCCGGTGGCCGTACGCTATGCGACACAAGAGAGCGACAAGCCTGTTGCGCTTCGCACCACGCTGGCGATCCGCAAGGCCATCCGCGAGGAGGTGGGCGATGTGCTGGCATTCCTTCCCGGCGCGGGTGAAATCCGGCAGACGGCAGAGTACCTGGGTGAGGAGCCTCTTCCGGCGGTAGTGGTGCCGTTGTACGGTGATCTCCCGTTCCGCCAACAGCAGGAGGCAATACTGCCGCGCCCGGATGGAATGCGCAAGATTGTTTTGGCCACCTCTATTGCGGAGACTTCCCTCACCATCGAAGGCATCCGTGTGGTGGTTGACGCCGGGCTTTCCCGTGTTCCCCGTTTTGATCCGAGGAGCGGGCTCACACGGCTCGACACCATTCGCGTGACGAAAGACGCCGCCGACCAGCGTGCCGGCCGCGCGGGTCGCCTGTCGCCCGGCGTATGTTACCGACTTTGGACGGAGGGAACCCAGCGAAACCTTCAGCCGCAACGCAAGCCGGAAATCCTGGAAGCAGACCTCGCTTCGCTGATCCTGGAGTTGCGTCAATGGGGCACTATCAATCCGTTCGACCTTACCTGGATGACACCTCCGCCGAAAGGAGCGGTGAGCCAGGCAGAAGATCTCCTTCGCCAGTTGGATGCAATTGATGAACAGGGAATCACCGCGCGCGGGAAGGAGATGGTCAGGTTTCCCACGCATCCCCGAATTGCGCATATGCTGAGTCTTGCCCGCCATGATGCGTCAGGCCGCGCGCTCGCTTGCGATGTTGCCGCTGTTCTCGAAGAACGCGACCCACTGGACAAGACGGCCGGTACCGACTTGTCGCTTAGAATTGAGTCGCTTCGACGCTGGCGCGCCGGCGAGCGCGTGAATGCTGACCGGCAGGCACTGGAGCGCATCGAACGGTTATCGGCAAATTGGCGCAGGCTTCTCAATGCGTCGGTTGACAACGGCATGCCGCCCGACGTTGAGGTGGGTAAACTGCTGGCCGAGGCGTACCCGGAACGAATCGCTCGTCAGAACAACCGACAAAGCGAATACTTCACGCTCACAACGGGCCAAGTCGTAAAGCTTCCTCTCCATGATCCATTGATGCACCAAACGTGGCTTTGTGCTGCCCAGTTGGATGCCGGAAAAGGTGAAGGCAAGATCTTTTTGGCGGCGCCGCTGAGAGAATCTGATCTCAGCGAGATGGGCACTTCGTCTGATCGAATTGCCTGGGACGCGGACACCGGACGTGTTGTCAGTTCCCACGAAAGAAAGATCGGTAACCTGGTACTCTCTGCTCAACCGCTGACGACCATTACCGATGAGCAGGTCATTCCGGTTATCTGTGAACAGGTCAGGTTGCGGGGACTGCGCTTGCTGGACTGGACCGATGCTGAAGTCGAGTTGCAATCGCGGATCCTCAGCTTGCGAACCTGGCGCCCGGAAGATGGATGGCCGGATGTTTCGACGGAGACACTGGAGCAGATGCCGGAGAAGTGGCTGGCTCCCTACCTCGCCGGCGTGCGGAGAAAATCGGAACTGGAGCGTCTCGACAAACAGGCCATGTTGCGCTCATTGATTCCCTGGGAGTTGCAGTCTAAGCTGGATGTCCTCGCCCCGGCACGGGTGGAGGTGCCGACCGGATCGATGATAAAACTGAAATACACGCCCGACGGTGCTGTCCCGATCCTGGAAGTCCGCCTGCAAGAACTATTTGGGTTGCTGGACACACCGTCAGTGAATGGCGGCGCCACCCAGGTGGTTCTTCATTTGCTGTCGCCGGGATACAAACCGGTACAAGTCACTCAAGACCTCCGAAGTTTCTGGCAGAACACCTATCATGAAGTTCGAAAGGAGCTGCGACGCCGCTATCCAAAACACAGCTGGCCCGAAGACCCGCGGACGGCGTCACCCGTGCGAGGCGTGCAGCGAAAGCCCAACTAGCGGAGGGCCTCCAGGTATTTGTCGATATACGCGTTCAGTTGCTTGCGCCGGTACTGCATGATGAACCGTGGGTGCGCCAAAGGGATAATATCATCGAACCAACGGAACTCGGTATTGAGCTTCCTGAGAAAGTCTACATTCTTCCCTTCCCCCACGCAGTAACAGCGCGACCGGTCCATGCCCATGTTCACAAGGTGGGTGATGCAGTCAGCTGCAAATGGACGGATTGCCGCTTCCAGCTTTTTGTCGTCGTAATAGTTAATGTTCTTTCCGTGCTGCGTAAAACCCAAAGGCGAAACAGCCGAGATGAAGTAGCGGACGTAGAATTTGTCGGGCCCTCCGTAGACTTCTATCATTCGATAGATGAAATCAGAAGACAGCTCGGGTTTCTTGGGGAGGATGTTTTGAATACCACAGGCAGTTTCGAGACGAATGGGATCGGTGAATGAAATCCCCGTGGTGCCCGACCCAAACCGCCCCGGATTGATGCCGAGCATCAGCACCCGTGATTTATTATCTGAATAGTATTTGGTGCAAAACGTCTCTACCAGCTTCATGGTCGCCGGCTCGCGATAGGGATTCATCACCACGATGTCCTTCGGCAGCCTGGCCGTCAGGTTTAATTCGCGGAAGAATCGGATCAGCGATCCTGCCAGCGACTCAGGCTTCGAACGCGCTCCGGTAGTAGTCGCCTTTTTGGACATAGTCTAACAGTTCAAGGTAGAAGGGATGTGCACCCAGCGTAGCACTGTCGCCGACCATGATGAGCTTTTTCCGGGCCCGTGTCATGGCCACATTGGTCCGGCGGATGTCGCTCAGAAACCCCACTTCCGATTTTTCATTGCTGCGCACGAAGCTGATGGCGATGACGTCGCGCTCCTGGCCCTGGAAGGCATCAACGGTATTGATGGTAACGAGTTTGTGTAAGGGTTCCAGCAAGGCCGACTGCTCGGCCAGCTTGTGGAGGAGATCGACCTGCGACCGGTATGGCGTGATGATGCCCATCGTGATGCCCTCTTGTAACCAGAGCTCCGGACCTATTTCTTCGATGAGTTTCTCGGTAAGCCGGATCAGCAAGTGCGCTTCCTCCTCGTTAAACCGGCTGAGGGTCTCGGGGTCCTGTGTCTCCATGTAGCCGCAGCCCGCGGTGTCGATAAATTCGATGGGCGATTGATGCGGGCGCAGGAGGGCGGCCTTCACCGAGTCATGCGCGAGGAGTTTGTTGTCATAGAAGTAGCGCGACGGAAAGCGCATGATCGCCTCGTGCATGCGGTATTGAACCTCCAACATTTTCGAGCGATTCGGGTGTTTTAAAATACCCTTTTCGAAAAGCGTGACCGCCAGCCCGGCGCGTGCCGCCTCGTTTGATTTAATTGTCGGCGGAAGTTGCTGGTGATCGCCGGCAAAGATGACGCGCTCACACCGCAGCAACGGTATCCAGCACGCCGGCTCCAGCGCCTGTCCCGCTTCGTCGATGAAGGCGGAAGTGTATTTGCGTCCGCGAAGAACCGGGTGCGAACAGCCGACCAGTGTGCAGCAGATCACCTCGCTCTTCTGAAGGAGGTCGTTGACAATATGAAACTCGAGGAGGTCGGCATCGGCTTTTGCGGCCCGGGATTCCTGCAGGAGCAGTCGCCGTTGTTCCTTCTCGGCCCACCCGAAGTTGCGCTTGTGCTTGTGCGCCATAGTCTTCAGTTCTTCCATGCGTCTCCGCAGGGTGCGAAGTTCCGGATAGTGAATGTGCTGTGTGATCCGCGCGTCCAGGGTCTTACTGAGGGTCTGTTCTGTGACGCGGGCCGGGTGCCCGATGCGGATAACCTGGAGACCTTGATCCGAAAGTTTTTCTGCCAGCAGGTCAACGGCGGCGTTGCTCGGCGCTGTCACCAGCACCTGCGACTCCGCTTTTACCGCCGCGGCAATGGCGCCGACGAGTGTCGTGGTTTTTCCCGTGCCGGGCGGACCGTGAATGAAGGCCACGTCCTGGGTGCCCAGCGCAAACTGCATGGCTTCCGTTTGCGAAGGATTCAACTGTGCGATGGACGCAACGTCAATGGCGCGCAGGGGAGAGGACGGCTTTTCGCCCAAAAGAATCTCCCGGAGTACGGCCACGCGGGAGTTCTCGGCTTTCATCACCTCTTTAAGGGCGTGCTCCATTTCCCGGTAGGTCATCTCATCGAACATCACATCGATGCCCAACTGGCCGTCGTCAATCCAGTCGGGGAGTTCGTCGCCCTGCAGGGTGATCACCATGGTGTTATCGCGAACGTAGTTGATCACCCCGTTGACGTGTTCCTTCTCCGGCTTGCCCGATGCGTTGCTGAACACGCTCACGGACTTGCCCGACTGGAACGCGTGGGGTTGTTCGAGGTGGTTGGTGCGTTCCACCTCAATCACGAGGCGCTCGCCGGTGCCGATGTAGTCACTTCGAAGTCGCACGGGATACCAGGTGGTGCCCTCTTGCACGCGCTGGTGCAGGGATCGGAGCAACACCTTCTGGCGGTAGTATTCCAGGTCGGCCTGCCGTTCCTGGCGGAGGAGTTCAAAGGTGTGGTGAAGCTGCTCGAAGGATGTCATTGGCACCACAGATTACACAGATTTACACAGATGGCAAGTCCACCCATCAGAGAAATTTAAGCCTTTCCAGCCTGTGCCATTTTGCCCGAATTCCCTACATTTACCAATAGCCTAATTGCTAAACATTCCCATATGAAGAAAATACTTGTCCCTACAGATTTTTCCAAAGAAGCTACGATTGCCACTGATTTGGGTTTTGATATCGCCAAGAAATCGGGCGCTGACCTGGTGCTGTTCCACGTCGTGGAAGAAGGCTCAACCTCCAGCAGTTCCTTCAACGTGGAAGGACAGGTTGCCGCAGGCGCAGGCCGGGGCATCGACAGTTTGTTCATGATTAAGTTGATCGAAAAATCGAAGAAACAACTTCAGAAAGCCGTCAGCGACCCGCGCTACTCGTCGGTGAAAGTGGAAGGCGTGATGCGCGTCGGAAATCCGTACCACGGCATGCGCACGGTGATCTCGGAACAGAAAGCAGACCTCGTGATCATGGGAACAGCCGGACGCTCGGCACTCGGCGGCATGGTGATCGGCTCCAACACGGAAAAAATCATCCGCACCGCCCACTGCCCTGTACTCACGGTGCAGAAGAAACCCGCAACCAACGATTTCAAGAACATCGTCTTCGCCACATCCATGTCGTCCAGTGAGGAAGTGTTCATCCGGATTCTGAAGCGCACGCAGGCCATCTACGGCTCCACCATTCACCTGGTGCGGGTCAATACGCCGGGCGACTTCCAGCGCGACTACATCGTAAAAGAGTACATGGAGAAATACGCCAAGAAACTCCAGCTTCGCAACTACACCCTGAACATCTTCAACGACCTCTCCGTAGAGGAAGGCGTTATCCGCTTTGCCGATATGATCAATGCAGACCTGATCAGCATGGCCACCCACGGCCGGTCGGGCTTTGCACACGTCATCGCCGGCAGCGTCGCCGAAGATGTGGCCAGCCACGCTTCGCGTCCGGTGCTGACGTTCGTCGTCAAGCGCTGACCCGGCGTACGAAAGTCCTGATGACCGCGTTATCTTTGGGATAGCGCGGTTTTTTTATACCCACGGATTCTTGAAAGACTATTACCAGGTACTTCGCATCAGCCGGCTGGCCAATGCGGATGAAATCAAAAGGGCCTACCGACGCCTGGCCGTGCTGTTTCATCCCGACAAAAACAGCTCGCAGGATGCGCTGCGCCTGTTCCAGGAGATCAACGAAGCCCACGAGGTGCTCTCTGACCCGTTGAAGCGATCGACCTATGACCTGATGCTCCAGGGCGGCGGCATCCGCGTGACAGTAGAACAACAACCGCAGACCTGGCATCGCGACCCGGCCTATCGCCGCCGTCAGCAGGCCGGCTACCGCCCGCAGAAACCCGGACCTTCGGAGAAACTGCTCATGATGCTCCACATGCTCCGATTCCTCCGCACGGCGTCGCTCGTGGGACTCGCCTGGTGCGCCATTCTCGTGCTGGATTATTCTCTGCCCTTCCGTGAAACGCGGGAACGTGTATTGCCCGAAGGCTACCGCAAGGTGAGCTGGCAGCTGCACCACGAACCGAATGTGATCGTTACGGAAAAGGACCATGAGTTTCCGGTTCCGTTCAATGGCGTCGATCATTTTCCCGTAGGCTCGCAGGTTAACGTAGTCACCTCGCGGCTGCTCAACGTGCTGGTCCAGGTGGAGTCGGAGGATAAGACCTACATTATCGACAGCCTGGCATCGATCTACCAGAACATGATGATCGTGCCCGTCATCCTGCTGATTGTCTCCGCCGCCGGCATGCTGGTAAAGCGGGGCATCGAGTTCCGGTTCAATCTGCTGGTGTCCATCTCCATATTGCTTATATTCAATCTTGTGTTCCTGATGTTTTCCATCCTATGAAGAAGAACGACTGGAAGAAGCGCGAAGGCGTGGTCTTCTCCACCAACCCCGATTTTTCGTACGAGCACGGAGGCGCGGAAGAAGGGGAGACGCTGCCGCCCAACAAGCAGCAGCTTCGTGTATTTTTAGATTCATCCGGCCGGGCCGGCAAGCAGGTGACCGTCATCTCCGGCTTCGTGGGAAAGGCTGCCGATTGTGAATCGCTCTGCAAAACCCTGAAAACCAAATGCGGCACGGGCGGCTCGGTGAAAGAAATGGAGATCCTGATCCAGGGAGACAAACGAACCCAGGTGGCAGAGGTGTTGACGGCGGCGGGGTATAGGGTGAGGAGGTGAGTCGATTAGCCGATGTGCCAATGTATCAACGTGCCAACGTGCCAATGGGTCGATGTGCAGATGTTCAGATGAGAAAATTGCCGACCTGCCAACCTACCGATCCACCGATCCGCCGAATGACCGATCACCCAGTGTGCCAATGAAATTTGGTGCGAACTGAATTCCCCTTAAGCGGAGGAAAGGGTAGGGGTGGTTTACAAACCAATTAACCGATGAACTTTTCATGGCGAAGTTCACGCGCCAAAAGGTCGACTTTATACACATGAATCCTGTGGCGGCGGGAATCGTGGATGAGCCTGAACATTATCTTTTCTTTTGGACAAGCAAAAGAAAAGTGACAAGCTGAATCAGGTGGGAACTCGTTGCTACTATAACGTAAACGGCCCCCACGGCACCCTTCCGGCATAGGGCCGGCATGCCGCTGGCATACGGCTGGCTTACCGCCGGCATGCGGCTGGCTTGCGGCCGGCATACCCCCGGCTTACTGGTGGCATATAAGTGGCATATGGCCGTAATGTTTTAGGCTTGCACCATGCATAAATCATGCATAACCCGGCATAAATCCATGGCCATCTGCAAACGGTTAGAAGTAATGAATCGTATTCTCGGTGCCTGAGGCTCTCGCCTGCCCTGAGGTTCTCGAAGGGAAGGCAACCGAGTGGGAGGATCAAGGAACTTGCAGAACTGCGGGTGGGCGTCCACGAACAGCGCGGCGCAAAGCGGCGGCATGTGCGGAGGGTGGCATGTGGGGCGGCTAGGCGCGGCGGGTGTCCGCTGCGCAGTGTTCGTGGGGTCTTTTTCTTTTGGTTACTTTTCTTTTGGACAAGCAAAAGAAAAGTGACTTGCTGAATCAGGTGGGTACACGTGGCTAAAATAGCGCGAAAGGGTCAATCCACTTTCGCGGTTCACCGGACGGGGAGTATTGAACCGCGAACCCGCAAAGACGCTAAGGAATCGGTTATTTAAACGGCAATTCCGGCCTCGTTTTTGTTCTTAACTTTGGAGATTGATATTCACAGAGAAAACTGCTCTTCCTATGCGCACGTTACGTTGGATCTTCTTTGTCCTGATTGGATTTTCTGCTTCGGCCCAGCAACTCCTTGTTCCGCCGTACCTCCAGCCCGGCAACGCCCCTTCACTTTCCAAAGAAATGAAGATGCTCATTTGGCAGACGGACAGTGTGCAGGCTACTTATGTTGTTGAATTTGCACCAGGAAACACACTGGACGGTGTGGTCAAGCTGAGCACGGCCAAGGTCTCCGTCGACGCACTCACTTTTGGCGGGCATACATCATACCTCTACCGCGCCTCTTTAAATGGCCTGGCGTTTGACACGGAGTACACCTACCGGGTGAAGTCGGGCGACAACGTGGTCGCAACGGCCACCTTCATGACACGCACCAAAAAACCGATGACGCGCTTCGTGGCGTTCGGCGACTGCGGAACGGCGTCACCTCAGCAAGCGGCGGTGGCATACCAGGTCTATCAGCAGAAACCGCAGTTTGTGCTGGCTACCGGTGACCTCGCATACAACAACGGACTCGAGCGTGAATTCCGCGCCCGTTTCTTTCCTGCCTATACCCAACCCGTGGCATCACCGGAACGCGGTGCGCCGCTGATGCAGACTGTTCCGTTTTATATGTTCGTCGGCAATCACGATGTCTATGGCGCCGACCTGGCGAAGTTCCCCGATGGACTGGCTTACTTCTACTACAGCGACCCGCCCGCCAACGCCCCATTGACGCAGCTAACCACCGAAGTAACGGGACCTGCAGATCGGGTGAAGGCCTTCAAGAAAGCCACCGACGGGCGGTTCCCGAAAATCACCAACTACTCGTTCGACGTGGGCAATGTCCACTTCACCGTGCTGGATGCCAATTCCTATGTCAATCCCCTCGACCAGGCACTGGTTGATTGGATGCGCCGCGATATCAGCTCCAGCAAAGCGGACTGGAAAATCGTAACGCATCACCACCCGGGTTTTAATTCCAGCAAAGCGCATTACGATTATCAGCAAATGCGGCTGTTGGCGCCGCTGCTCGAGGAGCTCGGCGTCGACATGGTGCTCACCAGTCATATCCACAACTACCAGCGCTCCATGCCGCTGAAGTTTGCGCCTAAAGTGGATGAGACAGGCCAGCGTTATGTGATCTCCCCGGAAGGCCGGGTGGATGGAAAGTTCACCCTCGATGAAAGCTTCGATGGTGTGAACAACACGAAGCCCAAAGGCATTATCTACATCACCAGCGGCGCTGGCGGGGCAGGCCTGTACGACGCACCGATCAGCAACAAACCGGAGATGTGGAAGCACGAACCCGCCGACAACTGGGTGCCGTTTACGGTTAAGCTGATCTCGGACGTACACTCGTTTACGCTGGTGGAGACCAACGGCAAGACGTTGACGTTGAAGCAGATCAAGTCAACGGGGGAGACGCTTGATGAGATTAAGATGACGAAGTAGCGCGTCTGCTGTAAACCGTGAACAGTAAACAGTTCACGGTTCACAGTTCACAGTTCACGGTTCACAGTTCACGGTTCACTGTTCACAGCTCCTTCATAGCGACCCACCCGCCAGTGCCTTCGCCTCTGCGGCGGGCAGGCCGACCCACCGATTCATGTAACCCTCCGGCGTGTCTGTACGTTGGTATGGGATATTTTTTGCCGGTGTATTGACCTTACCCTGCGCAGAGAATATTTTTTAACTTCAATGTCCACCAACCCTATTCACCCATGAAGATTCTGAAATACGTCGGTATTTTCATTCTCGTTGTACTCCTGGGCCTCGGAGGCCTGGTTACGTATGTCAGTGTGGCGCTGCCCAACCTTGCTGATGCACCCGAACTAAAGATCGACTACACGCCCGAGCGGATTGAGCGCGGAAAATACCTCGCCAACACCGTGACGGTTTGTATGGACTGTCACTCTACCCGCGACTGGTCGAAGTTCTCCGGCCCGCTTATTCCGGGCACGTTGGGCAAGGGCGGCGATCGTTTTGACGAGAGCCTCGGGTTTCCCGGAGTTTTCTACCCGAAGAATATTACACCCGCAGGAATTAGCCGGTACACCGATGGAGAATTGTTTCGGGTGATTACGACCGGCGTCACCAAAGAGGGCCGCGCGATGTTCCCGCTGATGCCGTATTTGTACTATGGCCGGATGGACCAGGAAGATATCTACAGCATCATCGCCTATGTGCGTTCCATTCCGTCCATTGATAATCCCGTACCGGATTCCAAGGCCAATTTTCCGGTCAACATCATCATGAACACGATGCCGCAGCCGGCCCAACACCAGGCACGGCCCGATAAGTCCGATATCCTGGCTTACGGTGCTTATATGACCAACGCCTCAGGCTGTGTCGAATGCCACACGCAGATCGACAAAGGTGTCATCATCAAGGAAGTCTCCTTTGCCGGGGGACGGGAGTTTGGATTTCCCGACGGTTCTGTGCTGCGCTCCTCCAACCTGACTTCCGACAAGCAAACCGGCATCGGCCAGTGGACGGAAGAGATGTTCGTGCAGAAATTCAAAGTGTACGCCGATTCGTCGTATGTCCCCCCGCAGGTCGGCCCTGGCGAGTTCAACAGCATCATGCCCTGGACGATGTACGGACAGATGGAGACGGACGACCTGAAAGCCATCTACGCTTACCTCAAGACTGTCGCGCCGATTTCGAATAAGGTGGTGAAGTTTACTCCGGGATTGGCGCAGTGAACAGTAAACGGTAAACGGTAAACTGTAAACTGTAAACAGTGAACGGTAATCAGTGGGAGCACGTCAGGCTGAGCGAAGCCGAAGCCTGACGAACTGTGGGGGTGAATCGGTGATCGTCCTGCCCGCCGATTGAGCAGCGTAACATCTAGGGTGCATGTGGCAGGCGGGTTCACTGTTCACAAGCACCGACTCACCGACCCACCGACTCACCGATTCCCGGTCAAACTCACTAACTTTACTTTCGGTGCGCAACAGGCACCGGAACTATGCGCTATCTTCTGATGGTCTTTTTGCTGTGCGGGGGGCTTGTCGCCCGGGCACAGTCGTATACGGTTGAGTCGGTACCTAATGTAAAGGTTGCCTCCAACAATTACGTATCGAATCCCGACGGCATCCTCAGCACCGAGACGGTGAATGCCATGGACCAGCAGCTCCGCGAACTGGAGGCCAGGACAACTGCACAAGTCGCCGTTGTCGTGCTGAATTCCATCGGTGACCAGGACATCTTCAACTTTGCCCAGGAGTTGTTTACGAAGTGGGGCATCGGCCAGGCAGCCAAGGACAATGGATTACTGGTGCTGCTGGTGATGGACCAGCGAACGGTGCGCTTTCACACCGGGCAGGGACTGGAAGGCATGCTGCCGGATATCGTCTGCAAACATATCCAGGAACAGGACATGGTCCCTTCATTCAAGGAGGACAATTACAACGAGGGAATGCGCGCCGGTATCGATCATGTCGTCAAAATTCTTTCCGACCCGAAATACGCCGATGAGATCCTGGATACCAGCCTGCGCGAAGAATCGGGCTGGGCCGTGCTTTTTCCCAGTCTCCTGGTAGGAGGAGGGATGTTCCTCTTGGTCGCGTTCCTCGTCAACCGCAAGAAGTTCGCCGACTCAAAGAAGCCTGTTACGTCGCCCTACCAGGGTATGCGCCTCACCATGGCCGGATGGATAACCGAGTTCGTGATTTTGCCCGTCGGCATCCTGCTGGTGTTTCAATACAGTCCCATGATCAGCCCGGTGTGGGAGGCCCTCGCCGCCCTCTATGGCTACTTCCTGTTGACGCTGGTGCATAAGCGCATTCGGATGGGAAGTGTTGTCACTAAACTCCTCGAACAGAAGAAGTACAAACGAATCGTCGACTTCTTTGAAGAGTACCGCAACGGCTGGCTCGGCTGGGCGATCCTGTTCCCCTTGCCGTTTCTGCCGCTTTATTTCAACTACAAGAAGAAGATACTGTTCTATCGCAACCACCCGCGCGATTGCAGGGAATGCGGTAAGCCCATGCGGAAACTGGACGAGCAGGCCGATGATGCCTACCTCACCAAGGCGCAGGTCATGGAGGAGGAATTGAAGTCGATGGACTACGATGTATGGCTCTGCGACGGCTGCGGCACGAAGCTCCAGCTGGTCTATCCCAACAAGTCATCGAAATATGAAGGCTGCCCGAAGTGCAATACCCGGGCGTATTACCTCAAGAGCGACAAGACGCTCGTCAGCGCCACCACGAGCTCGTCGGGCAAGGGCGAGAAGACGCACGAATGCAGGTTCTGCGGCCACAAGGTGGTGTCCACTTACACCATCGCCCGCTTGTCCGACTCCAGCTCCTCGTCGGGAGGCAGTTCAAGTTCCGGCGGCAGCTTCGGCGGCGGCAGTTCGGGTGGTGGGGGAGCGAGTAGTAGCTGGTGAGGAATACTGTGAATGGTAAACAGTAAACAGTGGTGCGCAGCTTCATCGAAGGATGGACTTCGAATCTAACTCACTCCACTGTTCACCGTTCACCGTTCACCGTTCACTGTTCACGGCAATGCGTTGAGACTTAACTTCGAAGCCAACTTATTTACTGATCAGCGACCTGCCTCCGAATCACAACTCCGCTTCGCTTCCCCGTCATCCCCTTCGGATCTACCGTCACTACTCCTCCGACGATCACGTACTCAATCCCCTCCGGGTACTGGTGTGGTTTCTCGAAGGTGCTTTTGTCGATCACTTTCTCGGCGTCAAAGATGGTGATGTCAGCCACGTTGCCTTCTTTGATAATGCCGCGGTCGGCAAGACCCATCCGCTGCGCGGGGAGGGAAGTCATCTTGCGGATGGCTTCTTCCAGCGGCAGCACTTTCAATTCGCGTACGTAGTGTCCCAGGATACGGGGAAAGGTTCCGTAGGCGCGAGGATGCGGATGATCTTCGCCGAACTTGGTCAGTCCGCCATCGGAGGCGTGGGCCGTGAACGGGTGCTGCATAATCCGAATAACGTCTTCCTCGCTCATCGCATGGAAGATGCAACCGGCACTTCCCTTTAGCTGCATCTCCACGGTGGCCAGCGCACCGTTGTCCAGGTTCGGTTCCTTTCCCTGCATGACTACATAGTCGTAAAGGGTTTTACCCTGGAGTGTCGTGTCCCACGCCACCGTCGAGAATTGAATATTTTTTAAGTCGCCGCCACCCCGGTCGTTCAACAGGTTGAATTTTATGCCAGCCAGTATTTTGGCTCGCTCCACTTTGTTGGAGGCGCGCTTCTTAAAGTCATCCGGCGTGCCTTCCAGCGCCCAGGAAGGAATAAGGACGCTCAAGCCCGTATGGCTGGCCGTGTAGGGATATTGGTCCATCATCACATCGATACCCGCAGCCCGCGCGGAGTCCACCAACGCCGTCGTGATTTTGCTGGCGCCCCACATGGGTTTGCCCATCGCCTTGTGGTGGGTGAGTACAATGGGGATATGGGCCTCACGGCCGATGAGTATCGCTTCACGAACTCCGGCAAGCAACCCAAGTCCTTCTTCACGAAGGTGGCTGGTGTAAATTCCGCCCATGCTTCCGGCCACTTCCGACAACGCAATGACTTCCGACGTCTCCGAGAATGTTCCCGGCAGGTATTTGAGTCCGGTCGACAACCCGAAGGCCCCTTCATTCATCGCCCGCCGCACCATGGCTTTCATCGTATCCAGTTCGGCAGGCGTCGGCTTGCGGTTGTCATTGCCCATCACCTTCCGACGAATCGTATTGTGACCGGTCAGGTAGGCCACATTCATTCCCAGTTGGAAGTTATTGGAAAGGGAATCGAGGTATTTTCCAAATGGCCATGGTCCGCCGCCATCGGGACCACCCAAGGCAGTTGTCACTCCCTGCCGGACGTGACTCGCCGCGTCGGGCATCCGCATGATGGGCTCGATGTGCGCGTGCAGGTCAATGAACCCCGGGGAAATGATTAGGCCCGTGGCATCAATGCGTTGACCGGCTTCGGCGCGCGTCAGGTCGCCTAACTTCACAATCTTTCCATCCCTTACACCGACGTCGGTTGCCGTCGCAGGTTTTCCTGTGCCGTCGAGTACTTGCCCGTGTTCAATGATCAGGTCATACTTCTCCTTGGGTGCGCAGCAAAAGATTGCTGCCGCGCAGATGACCGACGCAATAGTGAGGCGGATGAATTTCATAGTGATCCGTTAAAGTGGATTAGCCGTTCTGCTTGGCGATCCACCGGTTGATTTTCTCTTCCAGCAGGGTCAGGGGCAGGGAACCGGAGTCAAGAATCTGGTTGTGGAACTGTTTGATATCGAACCGGTCGCCCAACTCCCGCTCGGCCTTGGCCCGAAGCTCCAGGATTTTCAGCTGACCAATTTTGTACGAGGTAGCTTGTGCGGGGTTGGCCATGTAGCGCTCTATTTCTGAGATAATGGTGGATTCGGGCTGAGGGCCGTGCTCCTTGAAGTAGTCGATGGCCTGCTCACGGGTCCAGCCCTGCGAGTGCAGACCTGCATCGACCACCAGGCGGATCGCGCGATGCATTTCACCCGACAGCATGCCCATGTATGAGTAAGGATCTTTGTAAAGTCCCAATTCGGTGCCCAGGGATTCGGCATACAGTCCCCATCCTTCCGTATATGCACCGTCTGACGAGATCCGTCGGAATTCCGGCAGGCTGGTATTTTCAACTTTCAGGGCAATCTGGTAGTGGTGACCCGGGATGGCTTCATGCAGGAACAAGTCTTCCATGGCCAGGGTAGAATACTGGGTCACGTCGCGGAGCGGGAAGAAGAAAATTCCGGGGCGTGCACCGCCGGGAATGCCCACGCTGTAGTGTGCGGCGGACGTTGCCTCTCTGAACTTCTCAATCGGCCGGACTTCAAAGCCCATCTTCGGTACGTTGTCGAACATCTTGGCGAGGTTGGGCTTCATGCGGTCGTAGATCTGGTAGTAGCGAGCAACCACTTCTTCTCCCGTCTTGAAGGGCATCAGATCCTTTTTCGTCCGGAGATGATCGAAGAACTCGGGCAGGGTGCCTTTGAAGCCTACGACCTTCTTGATGGAATCCATCTGCGCGGAGATGCGGGCAACTTCCTTGTGGCCCAACTGGAAGATCTCGTCCGCGGTCATGTTGGTGGTGGTAGACCGCTTTAGTCCGTACGCGTAAAATTCTTTTCCGCCGGGTATGCCGTCAATACCGGAAGTGGTTCTACAGGCGGCGACATATTCCTCTTCGATGAACTTCTTCAGTTTTTGATAGGCGGGTATGACTTTGTTATCGATCATACTGCGGTAAGCCTCGGCCAGCCGGGCGGTATCCGCCGGGGAGAAGTCGGCAGGGAATTTCCGGATGGGCATATAGTACATGTGGCTCCTGGCCGGGCCGTGATCAAAGGCCGCCAGCTGGGGCACCACTTTCTCGGCGTTCACTTTCGGAATGGTATAACCCGATGCCATTCCCTTGCGCATGTTCACGATGGCGGTATCGATCCAGGGAAGAAAGGCGTCGACGCGCTTCATCCAGTCTTCGTAATCTTTTACGGTCTTGAAAGGCTGGTTGCCGGTGCCGCTGCCCAATTGCGCCATGTTGCTGGGCAGTGACCTCAATTGGTTGATGGGCATCAGATAGTCCTTGTACTGCAGCCCTTCGAGATTCAGGTCGCATTGGTGCATGAGAATATCATAGCTCATCCGGTCGTTCTCCGACAGCTTGGCCGGGTCGAAGAACTGCACCTGTTGCTTGTAGCGGGTGTAGAAGTCCCGCTGCTGGTTGCGGTATTCCTGCGTGAGCGTATTGGGCATCTGGTCGTTATAGCGCAAGTCGCCCAACGTCGTGGCCTGCATGGGGTTGAGGCGCAGGTAGTCCTGGTAGTAGGACTTAAAAAGGCTGTCCAGTGTAGGGAATTCCTGTTTCGCGACCGATGAATCCTGCGTGGAGCAGGAGAGCAGCAACCCGCCGCAGAGCAACGCGAGAATGATTTTTTTCATGGTAAAAGGATTTGACCGTCAAGTTAGGATTTCCGGTTCGGCAGTTGTGTGCCGGGCCCGGAATTTCCTCTAACGGCAATACGGCCGCAGAAGCGGGTCAGCGTTTGTACTTGATGCGGTACAGGTTGCTCGATGAGCCCTTGCACCGGTTGTAATCCGCCACCAGCCGCACCAGCTGCTTTTCCTTAAGCGGGACAGTGTACGCCTGTTTGCTGACGTCCGGGCAGTCGGCGGTGAGAAGGCCCAACATCCGGGAATAATTGTGTGAGCTCTGCCGGCGCTGCTGTCCTTCCACCAGCAGCACTTCCGTATCATTCGACAATTCGAAGAAAGCGCTGTCTGACTTTTCGACAAAGAAGATGTCGCCGAACTTGAAAAGATTCACATAACCTTTGACGAGCACCTCCACGAAGACGTCTTCACTCATTCCAATGGATCGCGAGAAGTAGTATGCGCCGTTGCCCGTGCAGAATCCATGAATTGTTCCCGGGAAAACTTCACGCGGCTGTGCTTTCTTGTCGGTGCGGAACTGGCATGGAGAGGGGGTCGAGGACTTGCCGCTAAACCGTATGCTGCCACGCACGGTGTCCAGGCTGGAGGTAAGCAAGAACCCCGGCTGGTAACTCTGGCCCATCGCAGGGATCAATACCGTCAGCAGCAAACACGTGATAAGGCATCGCATCCACCAAGGTGAAAAAAGGGGCTAAAGAATACAAGTGCTCAGTTCATCCGCAGACCGGGATACTGATGCTCGAGAATGAGGCGGAACCAGTAGGTGTATTTCTCCGGAGTGGCCGCCACGTCAGCGAGTAGTTCGCTTACGGGAATGAACTTCCAGTTCTGCACTTCGTCCGGATTGATCTGCGGGTTCTCATCAACTGTGGCGGCGAAGACATGATCCAGCTCATGTTCCACCAAGCCGCCTTCCAGAACAACACGGTATTTGAATTTGTACTGGAAGGTGGGAGTGGCCGTGATTCCCATCTCCTCCTTTAACCGACGGGCACAGGCCACCCGGATGTCCTCTCCGGGACGTGGGTGGCTGCAGCAGGTGTTGGTCCAAAGGCCGGGGCTGTGGTATTTTCCATTGGCCCGCTGTTGGATGAGTAATTCCCCCTTTGAGTTGTAGATGAGAATGGAGAACGCGCGGTGAAGAGAGCCGTTGCGGTGGGCCTCCATCTTTTCCAGGGTGCCCAGTTCCCGATCGTGTTCATCGACCAGCACGACATGTTCCATGTCAGATGAGGTTAAGCTGGTGTTTCACGAACGAGTAGCCGAGGATAGCGAGCTTCTGGCGGTTGCGAACCCGTATCCGGTGCTGCAGAACAGCCGTGGAAGGAAGTTGTTGGATCTTCTTGAAGAGGGTAAGGTAATACGTGTACGCCACATAGACACCCAGGCGGGCGCCCTTCGGCAATTGTCGTATGCCGCGAAATCCAGCCTGAAAATCGGCGGCTATATCTTTCTCTATTTTTTGCTTCGCCTGTTCATCAAAATTCGCGAGGTCGACATCCGGAAAATAACTTCGACCCAGTTGGCGGTAATCGGCGTGCAGATCGCGCAGGAAGTTGATCTTCTGAAAAGCAGACCCCAGTTTCATGGCGTCGGGCTTCAGGCGCTGGTATTCGGCATCGTTGCCCTTGCAGAACACACGGAGGCACATTAAGCCAACCACTTCGGCGGAGCCGAGAATATACTTTTCGTAGCCGGATTGATCGTATTGCTTTCCTTCCAGGTCCATTTCCATACTCAGCAGGAACTGGCGGATCAGTTCATGGTCGATCTGGTAGGTATTCACCACCTTCTGGAAACTGTGAAGAATAGGATTGAGGCTGATCTGTTCGTCGATGGCCCGCCAGGTATCCTCGGAAAAGCGTTCAAGGAGCGATGCCTTGTCCCGGTCATGGAACGTATCGACAATCTCGTCGGCGAACCGGACAAAACCGTAAATGGCATAAATCGGGTCACGCAACTCGCGGCTGAGACAACGAATGCCAAAGGAAAAGGAAGTGCTGTAGGCCCGGGTGGTCAGGCGACTGGTGCGCAGGCACGTCCGATCATATAGTTCCTGTGGGCTCACAAAGTGAATTTACGACTTTAACGCTTTTCCTTCCCGGGCCAGGAGTTGTTTGGCAACCACATGCCCCGATATCAGCGCAGGCGGGACGCCGGGCCCCGGTACCGTCAGCTGACCCGTATAAAACAGGTTATCGAGCTTTTTGTTTAAGATCGACGGCTTCAAATTGGCGGTCTGCATCAGGGTATTCGCCAGTCCGTAGGCATTGCCTTTGAACGCGTTGTAATCTTGGATAAAATCCTTGTGTGCGTAGGTCTTTCGCAGTACAACTGACGATCGGAGGGACTGCCCGGTGATCTTCTCCAGCCGATCCATCACCACCCCATAGTATTTCTCGCGGGTTTCTTCAGTGTCCTCAAGCCCAGGTGATACGGGTATCAGTATCACTAACGCCTCACCCCCTGCGGGAGCGGCCTTGGGATCGGTTACGGACGCGCAGGAAACATAGAATTGCGGCTTCGTGGGCCACTGCGGCTGTTCGTAGATTTCATGGGCGTGGCGGGTAAAATCTTCATCAAAGAAAAGCGTGTGATGAAGAAGGCCGGATACACGTTTGTTCAGGCCGAGATAGAACAACAGACTGGAGGGGGCCAGTGTGCGCCGATCCCAGTAGCCAGGTGTATAGTTGCGGTAGACTTCCGGCAGCAGGTGCTGGTCGACGTGATGATAGTCGGCACCGGCCACGATGTAATCAAAGGAATGTTCTTCGCCGTTCACCACCAAGCCCGTGGCCTGCCTGCCCTTCACGAGTATTTTTTCTACGTTGCTGTTGTAACGAAAGGTTACGCGCTGCTCTGCTGCCAGTTTCTCCATGCCGCGCACGACAGCATACATTCCGCCATCGGGATACCAGGTTCCGAGGGAAAGATCGGCATAGTTCATCAGGCTGTAGAGCGCCGGTGTTTTTTGCGCGGTGGCGCCGAGGAAGAGAACAGGAAATTCCAGCAACTGGATTAAGCGAGGGTGCTTGAAATACTTCTGAAGGTGTTTCGTCATGGACTGAAACACATCTAATCGCAAGACACCGGAAAGCACCCGCCAGTCCGCGAACTCCAGCAGTGAAAGACCAGGTTTGTACACCAGGTCGTTTATCCCCAGTTCATATTTGAACTTTGCGTCATCCAGGAACTGACGTAACTGAACACCACTTCCGGGTTCGATGGATTCAAATACGTCGGCCAGCTTGTCAACGGATGCCGGTACATCCATCAAGTCGTCGGCACCAAAGAATACCCGGTAGGAAGGGTCAAGCCGGGTGAGTGTGTAGTAGTCGGAAGGCCGACGGCCAAAGTAACCGAAATAGCGCTCGAAGACATCGGGCATCCAATACCAACTGGGACCCATGTCAAAGGTGAAGCCGGCTTCTGTTAATTGCCGCGCCCGCCCGCCCGGGATTGCATTCTTCTCAAAGACCGTAACATCGAGGCCGGCATGGGCCAGGAAGGTTGCGGAGGATAAACCGGCGAACCCGGAACCGATTACCGCAACGCGCTTTTTGCCCATGGATGCAAAGTTATTCCTTGTCAGCTAGTTTCTTCTGGATCTCTTTGCGCGCATGAAATATCCTGTTTTTCACCGTTCCCACCGGGATCCCCAGGTGGCTGGCAATCTCTTCGTATTTGTAGCCGGAGAGATGCATACGGAATGGAACGAGCAAATCTTCACGGACGGAATTCATGGTGCGCCAGATCTCTTTAAACTCGACGGATTCCCCGGGGCGGTTAAACGTGTGGTGATCCTCAACATGCAGCCGGTGAAGTTCCTTGCTGTCGTCGTGTGACGTCTTCTCCCGCTGGGCCTTCCTGTACTTGTTGATGTACGTGTTGCGCATGATCGTGAACAGCCATCCCTTCAGGTTGGTGTCCTGACGGTATTTGTCGCGGTACTGCAGTGCGCGCAAAAGTGTATCCTGGACCAGGTCCCTTGACTCTTCCCGGTCGTAAGTAAACCGGTAGGTCAACGCCCGGAGTGAGGGACCAAGGCGGGCTAGTTCGGCTTCAAATTGAACGGAGGTCATAGCTGGTATTGTTTAATCTTTTTCCTAAAAGAATAAACAAAACTAGCCAAAGACCTGATCAATCCTTGTTTTGTTTAACGGAGAAGGTCTTGCGGGGCGGCCGCTAAAGTGTGCCGAGCAGGGTCTTGAGGTGGTTGGGATCTTCCAAAATCCGCAGGTTTTTTGGGATTTTGAGGGCAATCTTGCTTAGGATCGACCCCGCGGCCAATACCATTACCTGGGGGTGTTCCTGGCACAGTCGCTGCAGATAAGGTTCAACAAAATGAGGTGCCGGTGACGTGGTGATGTTGGTGATCATGGCCACCGGATGGTGATTTTCGCAGAACCAATGAACGTTGTCATAGGGCACCCGCTGCCCCATGTAATAGGTCCGGAACCCCGCCTTCTTTGCCAGGTAGTAGCTGAAGAGCAAACCCAGTTCATGGAGTTCATCGTCAGGAAGGAAGAGCAGCACGGCGGGTGCGGTTTTCGGCGCCGGGGGCAGCCCGTCCACGGCGACAAGGATCTTCTGTCGAAGGAGGTTGGAAATGAAATGCTCTTGTAAGGGACTGATGTTCCCGGTCAGCCAAAGGATGCCGATCTTGGCAAGGAAAGGATAGACGATGTCGAGGATGGCCTTCTCAAATCCAAAACGGTGAATCAATTCGTTCACCGTCTTTTCAAATTGTGCTTCATCGAGATCCACCATGGCCATCACCAGTCGATCCATATGGAATTCGGGAGAAGCCTCGGCGGTGCTGAGCTGGCTCAATTGCCGGTTCATCTCCTCCATGGGAAGGCGGGCAATGTGGGAGATCTTGATGCCCTGGTTGTTCAGCAGCGACACGGTGATGATCTTTTTGAGATCATCGTCGGAATAGTAGCGGATATTCGTTGACGTCCGCTGCGGAGAAACGATGCCGTACCTTTTTTCCCAAATACGGATCGTGTGGGCTTTGATCCCCGAGAGTTCTTCCAGTTCTTTGATGGAATATCGCGCCATGTAGTGGGTCGGATGCGAAGATATTAACTGGATAGCAGGGGTTTTGTTCAATGGCCGTGGAAAAAATGGTCTCCCGTGAAGAAAAGGCGGCCGCCTGGTTCTCCAGCCGCGGATGGACTCCCTTTCCGTTTCAGCGTGAAGCCTGGAGTTCCTTCCTCGCCGGCAAATCGGGATTGGTGAACGCACCCACGGGCAGCGGCAAGACTTATTCGCTCGCCGTGCCTATCCTGTTGGAGGGACTGGGAAGCAAAGTTACAAAGGTCCAGGCCCTGTGGATTACACCCATCCGGGCACTTTCCAAAGAAATTGAAAATGCGGTGAAGTCCGCCGCAGAAGGATTGGACTCATCGTGGAAGGTCGGCGTCCGCACGGGCGACACGAAGGTCTCCGAGAAAGTAAAGCAAAAGGAAAAGCCTCCGGCTATACTGATCACCACACCGGAAAGTCTTCACCAGCTGCTGTCTCAAAAAGGGTATGTCGACTACTTCTCTGAGCTGCAGAGCGTGGTGGTGGACGAATGGCATGAATTGATGGGCTCCAAGCGCGGGGTGCAGATGGAGTTGGCCCTTTCGCGGCTGAAAGCCCTCCGGCCCGGCTTAAAGATTTGGGCCATCTCGGCAACGATCGGAAATATGGATCAGTCGCTCGACGTGCTGCTGGGTCGTGACGTTCAGCGGAAGGAGCACGTCGTCATTCGTGCCGACATCGAGAAGCAGGTGGAGATCGTTTCGGTGTACCCCGATGACCTCGAGAATTTCCCCTGGGCCGGACATATCGGTATCCGTCTGCTCGACAAAGCCATCGAGGTGGTGCGGCAAAGCAACAGCACGCTGATCTTTACCAACACTCGCTCCTTCGCAGAAATCTGGTATCAGAAAATGCTCGACCGCGCCCCCGAGCTTTCCGGACAGATCGCCATGCACCATGGATCCATCAGCCAGGAGATCCGCCAGTGGGTGGAAGAGCAATTGCACGGAGGAGGGTTGAAAGCCGTGATCTGCACGTCCAGCCTGGACCTCGGCGTCGACTTTCGCCCTGTGGAAACAATCATCCAGGTGGGAAGCCCGAAAGGTGTTGCGCGATTTCTGCAGCGTGCCGGACGCAGCGGCCATCGCCCCGGCGCCGTCAGCAAGATCTACTTCCTTCCCACGCATTCCCTCGAACTCATCGAAGCCGCGGCCATCCGCCAGGCGGTTCAGGAGAAAGTCATCGAAGACCGCCTGCCTTACCTCCGTTCCTTTGATGTTCTTGTTCAGTACCTGGTAACCCTGGCCACCGGCGAAGGATTTTTGCCTGACCAAATCTTCAAGGAAGTACAGGGAACATTCTGCTTTCAATCCATCACGGAAGATGAATGGCATTGGGCGCTGAATTTTATAACCACCGGCGGCGAATCGCTCACGGCGTATGATGAGTACCGGAAGGTGATCGTGGAGCATGGCGTTTACCACATTGCCGACCGGCGCACCGCGCTCCGCCACCGGCTATCCATCGGTACCATCGTCAGCGACTCGGCCATGATGGTACGCTACACCTCCGGCAAGAACCTGGGTACCATCGAAGAATATTTCATCGCTCAGCTGAATCCCGGCGACGTATTCTGGTTTGCCGGTCGGAAACTGGAACTCGTGCGCGTAAAAGATATGGAAGCCCTGGTGCGAAACACGAAACGCAAGTCCGGCCGTGTGCCGTCGTGGCAGGGTGGACGCATGGCGCTGTCCTCGCAGCTCAGCGAGATGATCCGACGCAAGATCAACGCCAGTGCGGAGGGAAAGGATACGGACGAGGAAATGAAATTTCTTCGCCCGCTGCTCCATCTACAGACTAACTTGTCGCACCTGCCGCACGGCGATGAGTTCCTGATTGAGTGCTTCGAGACGAATGAGGGTCACCATGTGGTGATGTACCCTTTTGAAGGACGGCTCGTACATGAAGGCCTTGCTTCGCTCGTGGCGTATCGGATCGCCCGTACCACGCCCATCACTTTTTCCATGGCGATGAACGACTATGGTTTTGAGCTGTTGTCCGACCAGCCGATCCCGATTGAGGAGGCCATCGAGACCAACTTGCTGGGAGAGGAGGACCTGTTGAAAGATATCCAGGCGAGTATCAATTCGGTGGAAATGGCGCGGCGGAAGTTTCGCGATATTGCCAGCATCGCCGGGCTGTTGTTCAAAGGCTACCCCGGTCAGCGGGTCCGCGACCGGCACATTCAATCGTCGTCGCAATTGTTCTTCAGTGTATTTCACGAATACGATTCAGCGAACTTGCTGTTGCTGCAGGCCTACGAGGAGATGATGGACTTTCAACTCGAGGAAGCGCGTATGCGGATGGCGCTGCAGAGGATCAAGCACCAGCGTATCGTGTTGCGCTATCCGCCCAAGCCGACGCCCTTTGCCTTCCCGATCATGATCGACCGGCTGAGCCGCGACCGGCTGACATCCGAGAAACTGGAAGACCGCGTGCGCCGGATGACGCTCGACTGGGAGAAGAATGCCTAGAAGATGCCGCGGAAGAGGAGGAACAACGAACCCGCCAGCGTCATAACAACCGGCAGCGTAAGGAACCACGCGAGGAGAATGTTGCGCACCGTTTCGGGCTGAAGGTTCTTCACCCCCTTGCTGGCCACCATACTGCCGGCGATGCCTGATGAAAGTACGTGTGTCGTGCTCACCGGTAACGCAAAGTAACTGGACATGCCGATCGTGCTCATGGCCACCAGCTCCGCGCTTGCGCCCTGCGCATAAGAAAGATGTTCCTTGCCGATTTTTTCCCCGATGGTCTTCACGATCCGCTTCCATCCGACCATTGTACCTAAGCCCAGCGACAAGGCAATCATCATAATGACCCAGCCTGGCGAGTAGTCAGTGACCTTTCTCAGCGACTTAAGATTATCCTTGATCACCGTCTTGTCACTGGCACTGACGCGCACTTCTTCTTTCTTCACCAGTTTGTTCAGGTCGCGGTCAAGAACCAGGATGTCTTTACGGATGGAAAACCGTTCGCTGTTGGGAATGTTCTTCACGCTGCCGATGGCGATGCTTTGCTGCAGGTGCAGGTCAAGTTCCTTGGCTTCCACCAGCGTGTTGCGGTCCGCCTCGGAAAGCGGTGTCGGGTCAATGTTGCTGATGACCACTTCGAGTTTCTTTAACGGTTCCTGGAGTTTAGTGCCGTCAAAGCTTGAGTTGAGAGCGAAATACCCGGGAACAATGCCGATGAGAATGAGCATGATCAGACCGACGCCTTTCTGGCCGTCGTTCTGTCCGTGGAAGAAACTAACCCCAGTGCAGGTTAACAGCAGAATGCCCCTGATCCACGGCGGAGGCGGCGTGTTTTTCTTTGGCTCCTTAAAAAGATCTTCCCCATAATTCTTCTTCCGGGTGAGCACCCGGAGAAAATACATGAGTACAATGGTGACGCTGAAGCCAAACAACGGGGAGATCAAGAGCGACAGCCCAATCTCTGTTGCCTTGCTCCAGTTAACCGCGGCTCCTGCTGCATCCGGAAGGAATGAGTAGGCAATGCCAACGCCCAGGATGGATCCGATCAAGGTGTGGGAGCTCGAGCAGGGGATGCCGAAATACCACGTCAACAGGTTCCAGGAGATCGCGCTGATAAGCAGCGCCCCGATCATCGACATGCTGTGGGCCACGTTCTGATCGATCAACGTTTCTACCGGGAGGAGGTTCACAATGCCCATGGCGACACCGATGCCGCCGAGGAATACGCCCAGGGCGTTCATCATGCCCGACCAAATCACGGCCACCCAGGGCTTTAATGAATTGGTATAAATTACTGTCGCCACCGCGTTGGCTGTATCATGGAATCCGTTGACGAATTCAAACCCGCAGGCAGCCACCAGGCAGAGTATCAGGAGAATACTGTAGGAGAGGTCCAGTTCAAACATGGATGGGTTCGGTTAGGCGGACAGGTCGGAAATCCTGAATTTCGGCAAGATAATTGGACTTTCCCGACCCGATGTTATGCCAATGTTAATAATATTTGGGCGGGAGTTCCACTGGATTTCAAGCGGAAATCGCCCGGCAAAAGTGACTTTTTTTAACTGACCTTTGTGCCAGCGGAAATGGGAAAAATGATGCGCGGTTTGGGAGAAGATGTGACCCTGGCTTTTGGTTCCACCTCGGTGCACCTGCTGCCGGAGCGGGCGCTGTGGCTGCCCGACCATCATACCCTGGTCGTAGCCGATCTGCATTTTGGCAAAGTCAATCACTTTCGACGCGCGGGACTTCCGGTACCTCTTGGGGCCAACATAAAGAACGCCGAGCAGCTAATCGATCTGTTGAACATATGTCAACCTCAACATACCTATTTCCTCGGCGACCTCTTCCACAGCGTCTACAATGACGATTGGGAGGCGGTAGGCCAAATCGTTCGGCACTTTCGTGGATGCAAGTTCACCCTCATCCGCGGCAACCACGATATTCTCAGCGAACAACAATATGTCAGGCACGGTATTGATGTGCAGGAACAGGCGGTTGTTGGCGACCTGCTGCTGACGCACGAACCACTGAGCCGGGAATTGATTCCTTCAAACCAGGTCAATGTTTCCGGCCACGTGCATCCGGCCGCGCGCCTGTTGGGCAAAGGACGACAGTCGCTCACGTTGCCCTGCTTCTGGCGATCATCCAATCAATTGATCGTCCCTGCGTTCGGAGCGTTCACCGGCCTCGCCGCCGTGTACCCCCAGGGAGACGACATCCTCTACACTATTGTAGATAAGCGCATTATGGAACTCCGCCCTCCTGGCGAAAATTCCGGATCTCAGCCCGTCGCGTCATGAGAGCTGCCGCTTTGATTCTTCTGATTATCGCTCAGGCTGCGAATGCCCAGGACACGACGTCCGTTTCCCTGTTGTTTGTTGGTGACATTATGCAGCACGAGTCACAAATGAAGGCGGCCTACAATGACTCAACGGGAGTCTATGAGTACGCCGCAACATTTGATCCTGTCAAACAAATTCTGAGTCGCCCCGACCTCACCATCGGAAACCTCGAGTTAACCCTGGCCGGAAAACCCTACACAGGTTACCCGGAGTTCAGCGCGCCAGACGAGTTGCTGCCGGTCTTGCGCGACGTAGGATTCGATGTGCTGGTCACCGCCAATAATCACTCCGTCGATAAAGGTCGCAAGGGGCTGGACCGCACCGTGCGCCTGCTTGACAGCGTAGGCATCCGGCATACCGGCACTTTTCGCGATACCCTGGAATACCTGAATGAATACCCGCTCATCCTGGACCGCAACGGCATCCGGATCGCCCTGCTGAACTACACCTATGGAACCAATGGCATCGCCGTCCGGTCGCCGAACATTGTCAACCTGATTGATACGCTTCGGATTGAAACTGACCTCCGGAAGGCCGCCTACCTCAAGGCCGACGCGTCGATTGTCTTCTTCCACTGGGGCGACGAGTATAAATCAATGCCGAACGATTTTCAGAAAAAGATCGCCGCATTCTGTTTGGCCAAAGGCGCGAAAGCCGTTATCGGGTCGCATCCTCATGTGCTGCAGCCCATGACCTGGAACCAGCAGACGGATCAGTTGGTTGTTTATTCTCTCGGAAATTTTATCTCCGGTCAACGGTCCCGGTACCGCAATGGAGGTGCCATGGTGGAAGTCCTGCTGCAACGGACGGCGTCGGGTACCCGCATCGCTGACGTCTCCTACTCGCTGGCCTGGGTTTATCGAGCCGCCGATCGGAAGAAATCATTCTATATGGTACCGGTAGTTGAAGGCGTCGATACCGTCCGTGTCCACGGTCCGAACTCCAGGGCCGCTATGAAGGAATTCATCGACGACGCACGGGCGCTGCTGGGCAAAGAGAATGTGAATGTCAGGGAGCGTGTGAAAAACCCGTAGCTATCGCCTTCCTGTTTTGAAAAGGATGCCGATCGAGAATTCCAGACCGGTAAAGTCGACCTTGGCATCCTTGAACTCTGCCTGAACCGTGCTGTTGGTTCCACCCAGCATGCCACCGGAGTAACTGCCGGTCAATGGAATCGCGGAGCCACCCATTAAATAATTTGTCTCCAGGGAAATCCCCCACTGCGATGTGACATCGACGGTAAACTCAACGCCTACGGTGTACCCAAATCCCGGTTTGTTGTCAAAGTCAAAGTGCGAGTTGACGATGTCCCATTGTGCATACTTGCGTAGTGCTTTGTCCATGTTGCCATAATTGAGCTGCTGATCAAATGCGTAAAAGAAGAACCCGCCGCCTTTGATGTCGAATTCAACTCCTTTGCCTTTGAACTGGATGACCAGTTCGGCGGGAACGAACAAGGTAAAATTCGGGCCCGTCAGTGAAGATGTGCTTTCAAACGGCAGGTTGATAACATTCAACCCCGACATCCTGTATAACGAAGCGCCCGTCTCCAGCGCCAGGTACCGGTTCAGGTCGACGCCAATGCCCCGTATTGAAAATGGACTGATCGGCGTGGAGAAGTCGCCGTTGCGCGGTATGAAGTAGCTGAAAGAAAGGCCAACGCTTTGCGCGTGGGAGACGGTGGCGGCAAAGGCCAGCAGGATCAACAGGAGTAATCGCTTCATGAGGCAGTCGTTTGTTGCGAAGATACTTGAACTTCCCGTTGCGATAATGCCGTCGACCGAACAAGGATTCACCTTGGCCGAATGATTGGTTTCATTGTACATTCGGACCTTCAATAATACCTGCATGAAACGACTGCTCATCGCCATGGCCGCACTTACCTGGGCCTGCCAATCCAAACCCGTCCCCGCCGATCTCCTCATTCACGGAGGAACAATCTATACCGCAGAGGCCGGACAACCGACCGTGGAGGCCGTCGCCGTAAAAGGAGATACCATCCAGTTCGCGGGCACATGGTCGGAAGCACAGCGGTACCAGGGTGAGCAAACGCAGGTTATTGACCTCGCCGGCACCACGATGACACCCGGCTTTATCGAATCGCACGGACACATCATGGGCGTCGGCTACAATGAGATGAACCTCGACCTCATGAATGTAAAGAGCTACGACGAATTGGTGGAGAAAGTAAAGGAGGCTGTCGCCAAAGCAGAACCGGGTCAGTGGATCCTCGGCCGGGGGTGGCACCAGGATAAGTGGGACAAGAAACCAGACGTGATGGTTAAGGGATTTCAGACGCACGAAAAACTCAGTGCGGTGAGCCCCAACAATCCGGTATTCCTTAATCATGCCAGCGGCCACGCAGGATTTGCCAACGCCAAGGCCATGCAGCTTGCCGGGGTCAATCAGTTATCCGTCGAAAAACTTACCGCTGAATTGCACGAAGGCGGTGAAGTTATTCGTGACAAGAATGGGAATCCTACGGGCATTTTCAACGAACGCGCCCAGGGGCTTATCCGGAAGGTGATCCCGGAGAATACGCTGGAGTCCAACACGCGCGCGCTCGAGTTGGCCATGGATGCTTGCGCCCGCAACGGACTCACCGGATTTCATGATGCCGGCGCCTCACGCGGCAATATTGAGCTGTTTCAGTCATTTGCAGCCTCTGGAAAACTAAAGAGCAGGCTCTATGTGATGATCACCGGATTTGACCGGGCGCTGATTCGCGACTGGTATAAGCGCGGTGCTTTGGTCGATCCCCGCGGTGTTACAGTGCGCTCCATCAAGTTGAATTGCGATGGCGCATTGGGTTCACGGGGTGCCTGGCTGCTGGAGCCGTATTCCGATCGCCCCGACTTCTCCGGCATGGCCACCTTCCCGATGGATAGTGTACTCAGCACCTCCCGCGATGCGCTGAAATACGGTTTCCAGGTTTGCTCTCATGCCATCGGCGACCGGGCGAACCGCGAAGTGCTTGACCGCTATGAAACTGCTTTCAAAGAAAACCCGTCGGTCAAAGATCACCGCTTCCGCATCGAACATGCACAGCACCTTCACCCCAACGATATCCCGCGCTTTGGCCAACTCGGCGTTATCCCCGCGATGCAGGCCGTTCACCTGTCATCGGACCGGCCGTGGGCCATTGAGCGACTGGGCGAGAAGCGGATCAAAGAAGGAGCCTATATGTGGCAGTCGCTGCTCAAGACGGGTGCGAAGGTGATTAACGGTACGGATGCGCCGGTAGAGCCGCTGACTCCGATTGCCAGCTACTATGCTTCGGTGACCCGCAAGACATTGAAGGGCGAACCTGCAGGCGGTTATGAGCCGGAAGAGAAAATGACGCGTGACCAGGCTCTGCGCTCGTATACGATTGATGCTGCATATGGAGCATTTGAAGAAAACATCAAGGGCTCCATTGCACCCGGGAAGCTCGCTGACTTCACCGTATTCTCGCAGGACATTATGACCGCGCCGGAGGATCAACTGTTGAACACACGCGTCGTGCGGACGATCCTGGGAGGGAAGACCGTTTACGAGGAGAAGAAGTAGGAGAGGTTCTTACTTGAGGAACTTGTGTGCACGGGCCATGAGTGAGCGCCGGTCAGAGGTAATCGACGGATCACTATACACTTTGGCGGCGATCTCACTGATCACTTCTTTCTTGTAGCCCAGTTTTTCGGCCACTCCTTCGCAGAAAGCGATCTCGCTCTTGAACACCTGGCCGTCGCTCTTCATGAGCTGGATGAGTTGATACAGGTTTTCAAATTTCTGGTCCTCCGTGAGGGTCGACAAATCGCCTATCGTCTTCGGGCGTTTCATCATTTCGTCGATCTCTTCTTTCGAAATCCCGCCTGCCTTGCCAATCATGTGAATTGTCTTGGCCTCTCGGTCGTCAATCAACTTGTCGCTGGCAGCCAGGTTAATCAGAATGTTCAGCTGTTCTTTGATCATAGCTTGGGTTTTTCAGGTCATGGATTGGAAAGTATCGAATTTAGCATAAATATTGCGCATGCAAGGCCTTTTCAAGGAATTTTAGTGGTATGCAACCTTTCCCCGGGGCCCCGGTCTTTGGTGTAAATTGAACAGGATATGAGACGCAATTGTTTTTCCTTCCTCTTGATCTTCCTGCCCTTGCTGGGCGCCGCACAGAGTAGTGAAACGCGAAGCGTAGGCTCGTTCAAAGGGGTGAAATCCGGCGAGGCAATCGATGTGTACCTGAAGAAGGGCGACAAGGAGTCGGTGAAAGTCGACGTCTCCGATGGAAATCTCAGTAATGTGATTACGGAAATATCGGGGTCATACCTTAAAATCCATCTCCGTGAAAACAGCTTCTTCCGCAACAACGCGGATGTAAAGGTATATGTCACCTACGTGGCGATTGACAGGATATCGGCCAGTTCGGCATCGAATGTTTTCTCCGATGGACCGATCAAAACGGAAAGCCTGGACATCCAGGCCTCCAGCGCCGCCGACCTGGAACTTTCCGTCGAGGCAACCGACGTGTCGGTGCACGCCTCCAGCGCCGCCGATGTGATCCTCGAAGGCACGGCCAAGTCCATTAATGCCGATGCGAGCAGCTCGGGTGAAATAGACGCGTATCGTCTTCAGGTCGAAGTGGCGGAAGCATCAGCCAGCAGCGCAGGGGCCATCAAACTCTCTGTTTCCCAAAACCTGAAGGCCGAAGCCAGCAGCGGCGGAAGCGTGCGTTACCGCGGCAACCCGATGCAGACGAATACCCACTCCAGCAGCGGCGGTTCGGTGAAGAAATCTAACTAGGCAGTACGGAGCCTTTGTCGGGATATTTTCCGACTTTCGCTCATGCGTGAACTTCTCGGACTGCCCGGCCCACCGTGGCTCGGCATCCTGATCATCATCTTTTTTCGTTACCTGATCCTGGCCGGAATCGCCTTCACGGTATTCTACATCCTGAGAAGAACAAAGTGGGCTTGGAAAAAGATACAACCCCGGTTCCCGGCCCATAAAGACCTTTGGCGGGAGTTCCTTTTCTCGGTTTCAACAACGGTGATCTTCGCGGCACTCGGCTATCTTTTCTTTTTCGGGCCGCTGGTCAAGTTCACTCAGGTGTACCGCGACATTCACCAATTCGGCTGGCTGTACTTTTTCGGCAGCGTACTGCTTACCCTGGTGGTGCATGACACCTATTTTTACTGGACGCACCGGGCGATGCACCATCCGCTGCTGTTCCCCTGGTTTCACCGCGTCCATCACCTCTCTGTAAATCCATCACCATGGGCGGCAATGGCCTTTCACCCGCTGGAAGCGATCGTGGAATTTGGAATCATTGCCATCGTTCCCTTTCTATACCCCATTCATCCTTTCGCCATCGGACTGTTCCTGCTGATTATGATGGTCTACAATGTGTACGGCCACCTGGGATATGAACTATACCCAAAAAAGTTTGCGGCCAACCGCATCGGGAAATGGATCAATACGTCGGTCAATCATAATCAACACCACCAGTTCTTCACCGGCAACTATGGCCTGTACTTCCTGTGGTGGGACCGCTGGATGGGAACACTGCGCCGGGACTACGAAGTGCAGTTTGATGAGGTAAAATCTCGATCAATAAGCAGCTAATGAGTCCTGTCCTGCAGGCGCCTAACCAGTCTAAGGACGCGGGGATCCAACGAACTCACTTTTGATGGTGTAGATCTTGCGGCCGGAAGAATAGTAAAGCCGAATCATCAATTCCGCCAGCAAACCAAACGTGAGGAATTGGATGCCGGCGAGTCCCAGCGAAACGCCAAGAATCAGCAAGGGTCTGCCGCCGATGTCTTCGCCCATCAGTTTCACCGCGAGTAAGTAAAGACTGATGGCGGTTCCGGCAAGAAGCGTGAGCATTCCCAACGGCCCAAAGAAGTGGATCGGTCGGCGCAAGTATTTCTGAAAGAAGAAAAGCAGGAACAAGTCGCTCAGCACCTTGAAGGTTCTGCCCAACCCGTACTTCGATCGCCCAAACTTTCGCGGAGCGTGCGCCACCTCGACTTCGGTAATCCGCGCACCTTGAAGTGTCGCCAGAATGGGAATAAACCGATGCAGTTCTCCGTGAAGATCCAAACCCTTGGCGTACTCACGGCGAAAAACTTTCAGCGAGCAGCCGTAATCGCGCACAGCCACTCCCGAAATCTTTCGGATCAGCTGGTTGGCCAGTCGACTGGGGACCGTCCGGAAGAAACTGTCGCGACGGTCCTTGCGGTACCCGACGACGATATCCCACTGATCTTCCTGGAGACGCTGCAACATAGCCGGGATGTCCGCGGGGTCATTCTGCTGATCACCATCCATGGTTACGATATAACTCCCTTCGGCGGCGTCTATGCCGGCAGCCAGCGCGGCTGTCTGTCCGAAGTTGCGACTCAGGGAAAGCAAGCGCGTATGCTCATCACTGTACTTGCGTATTTCCGCGGCGGTAGAATCTGTTGAGCCGTCGTCGACCCAGATAACTTCGTAAGAATAACTGCCCAGCGCCTTCCGCAGGTTCTCCGTAAGCCCGGCTATATTGGCCGACTCATTGAGCACCGGTATGACGATGGAAAGATCTTTCATGGGTTGTCCGAAAGCATCCGACCCTCAAAGAGCCGGGACACAACCAGCAGACCAATGCATCCAATGGCGATGCCGCCGAGGATGTCGGTGAAGTTGTGCACGCCGAGCACAATCCGAGAGAACATGATGAGCAATGCCCACACGATGGAGAGTACGGCGCTGAGTGGTGTGCGGAAAAGAATCGTGGTGAAACCAATAGCAGCCGCAGTGGCCTCCACGGTGTGCCCGGAAGGGAAGGAGTTGCTACCGCCAACACTCCACTGCGTAATCCGCCCGTCCACTTCATAGGGTCTCGGCTCCTTAATGGTGCGTTTGATGGTGGCTGAGATCAACCCGCCCAACGCGATGCTCAACAGGATGATCAGCGACTGACGGATCCACACTTTCCTCTTGCGGTAAATACCGCTGAACAAAAACACGGCGGGAATTCCAAGGCTGAAAAAACTGATGCTGTCGGAAACAACCTGAAAGAAGCGGATTGATCCCGGCGTTTGGTGTAATTGTAGTTCGGCGATTATGTTTTGTTCTTTTATTTTGTGGTCGGACACGCGGTAAACAGCCAGTGCCGTCGTGATGGCGACAAGAAGAAGAAGCTGAAGCCAGAAGAGTTTGTTCATGAGGAGTTGCGAACGTCAAAAGTAGCCAAACCGGTGGAGGACAAAAAATGGATCGTGGTGATGGCGCTGTCGCTGGTGGCGATCAGTTCCAACTTCTGGGGCTTCCCGGTCTACATCCTGGATGAAGCCAAGAACGCCACCTGCGCCATGGAGATGCTGCAGCGAGGCGACTGGGTCGTGCCCACTTTCAACGGCCAACTTCGCACCGACAAACCGCCGCTGCATTACTATTTCATGATGACGTCGTACTCGATCTTCGGCGTGACGCCGTTTGCCGCCCGGCTCTTTTCTGTCATCATGGGAATGCTCACCGTAGGAGTCGTCTATCGCTACACGCGGCGATTGGAAGGCGAGCGTATGGCCTTCGTCGCCGGACTGACGCTGGCCTCATCTTTTTTCTTCATCGCCCAGTTTCATCTCGCTGTCCCGGATCCCTACTTTATCTTCTTTCTCACTTTGTGCTGGCTTTCCTTTGCCAGCGGATTGCGGAATGGCAAAGCCTCAGACCTGTATGTTAGTTACAGTTCGCTCGCGCTCGCTTTTCTGGCAAAGGGTCCGGCTGCCGTAGCGCTCACGGTGCTTGTCCTGGTTCCTTATTGGGGTCTTACGTCGGGATTTTCGCGTGAAAGTTTCCGTCGAACCAAAGCGCTCGCCGGGCTGGGTCTATTCCTGCTTATCGCGGTACCCTGGTGGATAGCTGTGGCGTGGCAAACCAAGGGTGCGTGGGTTTCTGATTTTATTTGGAGTCATAATGTTGGGCGGTTCCTGACTCCTTATGAAGGTCACACCAGCATCCCCGGGATGGCTGTGGTGATGTTTTTTATCTCTTTGATTCCTCTTTCGGTGCTGATCCCCCGGGCCATGTATCAAGGCTGGATGGAGCGCGGCGCTCGCCCGTTGATTTTGTTGGCCATGCTGGCCGTTGCAGCCGTTGTCATTTTCTTCACGCTGTCCAGCACCTTCCTGCCCAATTATGTTGGCCCGGCAGTGCCGTTCGGCGCACTTCTTATCGCTTTCGCGGTCGAGCTCTGGACCCGAAAGGCTCACGTTACCCGTTTTCAGTGGAGACTTTCGATTGGTGCTGCGCTGGTTTTAGCAGCAGTCGTTCCTGTCTTATATATAGCCATTGCCAGGGATCAGTGGATCAGCGATGTTCCGGAGCTTGCGCTGTACTTTCTTCCCTGGCCTGCCGGCGCGATGGTCTATTCTTGGTTTCTTCGTAAAGGGGATATCCACAAGGCCGTGGTGGCCTGGCTCGTGGGTTTTTGGCTGGCAGGGGTCTTGATTTTTTACGGTGCGGTACCCCGGATCATGGCGCATAACCCCGTAATCCAAAGCTTGGAAATTGTTCAGCAGACTAATCGCGAGGTGATCGGCTACCGGTTCTTCAATGCGGCATACCTTTTCGCGCTTCAAAAGCCGCTGCCGACATTCTGGACTCCTGCCGAAGTGCTGAGTTACACAACAGGGGGCAAACCGGTGATGGTCTTATCGCGGGCCGACTACGAAAATGAGCTTGTCGAGGCAGGATTCAAGGTCATCTTCAGGCACCCCTACTTGTTCGAGGGGTCAACGGCACTGATACTGGTCAACGAACCGCGGTAGATTCACTCCATTACCCTTCTCTTTCGGTAAGCAATATGTTTTTTCAAAAGTAGGGTCAAAAAATACCCTGTGTCTCCAAAAATCATATACTTTTGGCGCCACGTAGACCAAAAAACAACCACTATGGCACATTTACGCTTTGAAGCACTGAGAAAGTTACATGAACGAACGGCAGTAACTGTCTCAAGCCCAAGCCCTAAAGTCTCTGATTTCTTCGGAGAGAACGTATTCGGCAGTGAGCAGATGCGCGGCTCGCTCGCCCCGGCCGTTTATTCAAAAGTGACCGGAGCCATCAAGAACCACGAAAAAATTGATCCGGCCACCGCCGATGCCGTGGCCTCCGCCGCCAAATCGTGGGCGATGAGCAAAGGCGCGACGCACTTTACCCACTGGTTCCAGCCCATGACCGGCGGAACGGCGGAAAAACACGATTCTTTCTTTGATGCCATCAGCGGCATTGAGAAGTTCAAAGGCAGCGAGCTGGTGCAGCAGGAACCCGATGCCTCCTCTTTCCCAAGCGGCGGCATCCGCAGCACGTTTGAGGCCCGCGGTTATACCGCCTGGGATCCTACCTCGCCGATGTTCCTCTATGGGAAAACGCTCTGTATTCCTACGGTGTTCGTTTCCTACACCGGCGAGACCCTCGACCACAAGTCGCCGCTCCTCAAAGCACTAAAAGCTGTCGACCTTGCCGCCACGAGAGTGTGCCAACTGTTCGATAAGGACATCCAACACGTAGTGGCCTCCCTGGGGCCTGAACAGGAATACTTTGTGGTGGATGAAGCCCTCTATATGGCTCGCCCCGACCTGGTCATGTCCGGCCGCACGGTATTTGGTCATGCGCCCTCTCGCGGCCAGCAGATGGAAGACCATTACTTCGGTTCGATTCCTTCCCGCGTCTACGATTTCATGAAGGAATTCGAGTTCGAAGCCTGGAAACTGGGCATCCCCGTTCGCACTCGTCACAACGAAGTGGCCCCCAGCCAGTTTGAAGTTGCCCCACTGTTCGAGGAAGTGAACATCGCAAACGATCACAACCAGCTCATGATGGACGTGATGCAGCGCGTGGCCGAGAAGCACAACCTGCGTGTGCTGTTCCACGAGAAGCCGTTCTCCGGCCTCAATGGCAGCGGCAAACATAACAACTGGTCGCTGATCACGGACACCGGTATCAACCTGTATGCACCGTCGAGCAGCGCCCGCGACAATCTCCTCTTCCTCACCTTCTTTGTCACGACGATTAAGGCCGTGCACGAGCATGCCGACCTCCTTCGTGCCAGCATCGCCACCGAACAAAACGACTTCCGCCTCGGTGCCAACGAAGCTCCGCCGGCGATCATGTCGGTCTTTATCGGCAGCCAGATGTCGGCTGTGTTGGATGAGATGGAAAAGAAGGGCAATGTGAAGATCGAGAAGGGCGACAACATGTACATGAAGCTCGGGATTGACCAGATCCCGGAAATCATCCTCGATGCTACCGACCGCAACCGTACCTCGCCGTTTGCCTTTACGGGCAACAAGTTTGAATTCCGTGCTGTCGGTGCTTCCGACAACTGCGGGGTACCGATGACCGTGCTCAACCTGATCGTCGCGGATCAACTGGACAAGTTCTATGATGCGGTGAACAAGGATATTGAAAAGGGAACCGAGAAGCGCCTGGCCATCGCCAACCTGCTCCGCAAGTACATCAAGGAGTCGAAGTCGATTCGTTTTGAGGGTGACGGGTATTCAAATGACTGGGTGAAAGAGGCGGCGAAACGGGGCTTGAACAACTTTAAGAACATGCCCCGGGCCATCGAAGCCTACCTGACCAAGGAGTCCCTGGCCTTGTTTGAACGCCATGGTGTCCTTTCACATAAAGAAGTGGAGGCCCGTCACGAAATCCGCCTGGAGTCCTACATCAAGCGGGTGCAGATCGAATCGCGTTCCCTCGGCGACTTGGCCATGAACCACATCATACCGACCGCCATCACCTACCAGAATAAACTCATCACGAACGCCAACGGACTGAAGAGCCTGGGTGTAGATAACAAGACGGTAATCCAAACCATTAAGGAGATTTCCGAACACATCGACACCATCAAGAATGGCGTTCGCCAGATGATTGAGGAGCGCAAGCGTATCAACAAGATTACGGATACGCACAAACGCGCCTATGCCTACTGTGATGAGATCAAGGAGAAGTATTTCGACAAGATCCGCGACGCCGTGGATAAGCTCGAACTGCTCGTTGACGATGAGGACTGGCCGCTGGTGAAGTACCGCGAAATGCTTTTCCTGCGATAGGGTTAAGTTAAGTAAGGAGTGTTTTATTAAGAGGGGCGGGGTGGAGACTCCGCTCCTTTATCTTTTTGCCAGCGGACACGGTAAGCGCCATAGCCTGTACGATGCACCGTCACCCTGAGCGAAGCCGAAGCTAGTGAGTGATTTGCTGGCCCCGTGCCGAATTTGTGTGTCGTCACCCTGAGCGTAGCCGAAGGGGGACGATGGCCTCTATCGCAGTGCTACTCGCTGAATAGACCTTATGTTACGGCTTACTCAAGATCTTCTTATACTGCCCCGGGGTGTTCAGCAACTCGGCCGCCCTTTTGATCTCGGGGTCGTCCTTGAACGTAACTTCCACGCGGCCGCGCTCCATGAAGTACCGGCCCACAATTTCTTCCTCCAACAGGTGCCGAAGTTCGTCTTTATACACCGTCAAATCATTCTTGCGGCCCTCTGACAACCGCGACTGCAACTGGTCGAGCTGCGGCTTTAGTTCGTCGTAAAGCCGCTCACGTTTTGCCGCGGTTTTCACTTGCTGCAACTGCTCTTCCAACGGCGATTGGTACGTGTAGGTCTTCGTCTTCACCCAACCGACAAACTCCTGGTAGTCCGCTTCGGAGAGTGTGAAATTCCTTGCCTCGCCAATGGTTGCGTGTTTCGAAGCGTATAACGTAGCATAATCAAAGATCAACCCCTGGCTGAGCAAGGCCTCACTCACCGGCGCAAGCCCCTCATGAGGGATGGCGACGTCAGGGTCAATGCCCCCGCCGTCATACACCGTGCGGCCATTGGTGGTCTTGAACGGCTTCTTCAGTGAATCGGGAACCGAACCTACACTGCCATCCTGACGGCGATGGGAGTAATCCAGCACCTGGATGCAGCGCCCGGTGGGTGTGTAGTATTTCGCCGTGGTGATGCGCACCTGCGAGTTGTAACCCACCTGCCGTGTGAGCTGCACGAGGCCTTTGCCGTATGATTTTTCCCCCACTACAATTCCGCGGTCATAGTCTTGCAAGGTGCCTGCCACAATCTCGGAAGCCGAGGCGGAGTTGCGGTTGACCACCACCGCCACGGGCATTTCCAGGTCGGTCGGCGCGGACTCGGTTTCGTATGTGCTGTTGAACTCGGGAATCTTTCCTTTCATGGTGACGACCAGCTGACCTTTGGGTAGAAAGATGTTGCAGATATTAACGGCCTCATTCAGCAGGCCGCCCGGATTTTCCCGCAAGTCGAGTATGACGGATTTGGCGCCCGACTCTTTCAAAGCCACAACCGCGTGGCGCACTTCCTTGCCCGCATCAGGAGTGAAGTTGGTAAGCCGAAGGTAGCCGGTATTGGTGCCGATCATGCCGAAGTACGGCACATTGCTGATCTTGATCTTCTCGCGCTTGAAACTCAGCTTGATGGGATCTTTCACGCCGAGCCGCTTTACGACCAGGGTAACCGGCGTACCCACCTGGCCGTGCATCAGCTGGTTCTCTTGCTCGATGGTGAGCTTGGACAAGTCTACTTCATCCATCTTGATGATCTCGTCGCCGATGCGCAGACCGCCCCGGTAGGCCGGGTAGCCCTCGTACATCATGGTGATGATCGTCCGGCCGTCGAATTCGCGGGTGACCGCGCCGATGCCGCCGTACTGCCCGGTGTTAAGGGTGCGGAAATCTTCGACTTCGCTTTCGGGGATGTAGCTGGTAAAGGGATCAAGCGACTCGAGCATGGCGTCGATGCCCGTGCGCATCAGCGTATTCGGGTTTACTTCGTCGACGTAGTAGGTATTGATTTCGCGAAAGGCGCTTGCGAAGATTTCAAGGTTCTTGGCGATTTCGAAGTAACGATCGGCTGTCGGGGTGAATGACAGAAAAACAAGCCCCAGGACCGCTATCGCCAACGCCGCACGCTTCTTCATGATTCGCTTTGTCTGCTAATGTACGAAAACACCCGTACCGGGGTTCTCAGAATTTGTCCGGGATTTGAACCACCCGGATCACAATCTCATGGGGGTCACCGTCCTTGTCCACCAGGCTGAACTTCACCATCGGGTTGTCGCGCTTGATGTTGCTCTCCACGTTAACCACCTGGTTGTCCTGCAGGTGTTTTTGAATCTCCTTCTGCAGGATGAACAGGGCATTGGCAAAATCCACTTCCAGGGGACTCGGGTTATAGGACGTCGTCTTCATAGCTGCATGAAATTATGGGTGGGTCCGTCTCAAACCCAGCGGATGAGCGCTGACGCCCACGTGAATCCGCTGCCAAAGGCGGCCAAACAAATTACGTCATTTTCCTTTACTCTTCCTTCGCCCCACGCTTCGCTCAACGCGATGGGGATGGATGCGGCCGTGGTATTTCCGTACCGCATAATGTTGTTGTACACCTGGTCGTCGCGAAGCTCCATCTTCTGCTGGATGAACTGGCTGATGCGCAGGTTGGCCTGGTGCGGAACCAACAGGTTGATCTGCTCTTTGGTCATCTTGTTCGCAGCCAACGCTTCGCCAATCACTTCCATAAACCGAACTACGGCGTGCTTGAATACCTGGTTGCCGTTCATGACCACTTTGAAATCCGTCGTATCGAGGATCTGCTCGGGCTGCCGCTGCTCACGCGGACGACTGCTGCCGGGATCCTTGACGTACAACTCCTCGGCAAACCGGCCGTCGGAGTGGAGGTGTGTGGATAAAACCCCGGGCTTGTCGGATGCCTGCAGGATGGCGGCTCCGGCTCCGTCGCCAAAGATCACAGACACGTTGCGCCCGCGGGTTGTAACGTCCAGCGCTGTCGACTGAATCTCGGCACCAATGACAAGTATGGTTTTGTACATGCCCGACTTGATGAACTGGTCGGCCGTGCTGAGGGCATAGATGAACCCGGAACATGCGTTGCGGATATCGATTGCACCAATCCCTTCGAGACCCAATTCCCGCTGAAGCAATACGCCGGAGCCGGGGAAGAAATAATCGGGTGTGATGGTGGCAAACACAATAAACTCAATGTCCTTGGGAGTGAGTTTGGCACGCTCCAGCGCCATGCGGGTGGCTTTGGCCGCCATATTGGCAACCGTGTCTTTCGCAGGATCAATCCACCGCCGTTCCTGGATGCCCGTGCGTTCGATGATCCAATCATTGGTGGTTTCCATCACGGTAGAGAGATACTGATTGGTGATGACAGTCTCGGGAACATGGTGGCCGAGTCCGACAATCTTGGAATAGGGCATAACAGTCGGTTGAATAGGGCCGCTAAGTTAACTAAATGTTGCGTACGACTGTTTGTTGCTGATTCGGCAATTTTCGTAACTTATTGAGGTGAAACGAGCTGTCTTCGTACTCATCGTCCTTGCATCTTTCGCGGCGAGCGGACAGGTTTCCTTGCGAAGCGAGATCAAACTAGGCAAGCAACCTCGTTCGCGGAACATCGGCATTAACATGATTACCATTGGCCTTGGAAACAGGCGGTATACCAGCGGCGTATATGAACGCTATTCGCTGATCATCGATGTGGATGCATTGCGAAATCCAAAGCGGACCTACACCTATCGCCAGGTAGCTGAGCGCGTATACGGCCTGACGCCGGGTATTCCGGCGCGACATTTGAACCAACCGTGGGTACCCAACTTCCTGTTGGCGGAACCCCCGGCGATTGCGCAGCGAACCGTTCCTGTTGTCAAGGTGCGACGGTAAAGGCTGCCGGAAGTAAACTTACGGGGTAACGATGGCGACCAAACTAGTCATACTGTTGGTGCTGGTAACAATCACGAGCCGTGGCCAGGTTTCGCAGCCACCGAGTTTCACATTCAATTTCAAATTTCCGTCACCCAAGTTTGGAAACTATCCCATCCGGCAAACGCCTAAGCCGGCTTATCGGTCCATGGGCTACCAAGCTCCGCAACGGACAACATCATGGGCTGATGAGAAGTATTGGAAAGACCCGGACCCACAGTTCATCCCCTGGCAGTTGAGCTGGCGGTACCAGGGACAGCCCGGGTATACCCCGATGCAGCAACTGACGCTGTCGGCGGATTGGAACAGTAAGTTCGTTTACGGTCCGCCGGCGCCGACTAAACTACGACGTTCACAATACGTCCCGGAACGATAATTATTTTCTTCGGTAGCTTTCCTTCACTCCATTTCTTCAGCACGTCGGAAGCCAGCACCTGCTTTTCAATGTCTTCCTTCGGCATGTCGAGCGCGAACTCCATAGTAGCCCGCACCTTGCCGTTGATGGATATCGGATATGCGTGGGAACTGACTTTGAGATGCTTCTCGTCCCAAGCCGGGTAATGCGCGTTGAGCACCGAATCGGTGTGGCCCAGCAGCGACCAAAGTTCTTCGGCAATGTGCGGAGCAAACGGAGAGAGGGCAATCACGAGAGGTTCAAGAACTTCCCGCTTGTTGCACTTCAGCGCGCTCAACTCGTTCACGCAAATCATGAACTCGCTGACGGACGTGTTGAACGAGTAGGCCTCGATGTCATTCTCCACCTTCTTGAGGGTCTTGTGCAGAACACGCAGCTCGTCGTTCGTGGGTGACTCGTGGGTGACGCCGAACTTGCCGGCACCGTCGTGGAACAGGTTCCAGAAGCGGCGGAGAAACTTATATACGCCGTCGATACCGTTCGTGCTCCACGGTTTGGAGGCTTCGAGCGGGCCCAGGAACATCTCGTACATCCGCAACGTGTCGGCGCCGTATTTGTCGATGATATCGTCGGGGTTGACCACATTGTACTTCGACTTCGACATCTTTTCGATGGCGGAGCCGCAGATGTACTTTCCGTTCTCCAGGATGAACTCTGCACTGGCATAATCCGGGCGGGACCGACGGAACGACTCGACGTCGAGCTCCAGCCCGTTGACGATATTGACGTCGACGTGCAACGCATCGGTTTCATGCTGGCCAATCATCCCTGCCGAAACGAATGTGTTTGTGCCGCGTTTCCGGTACACAAACCGTGAATCGCCGGTAATCTTTCCCTGGTTGATCAGCTTCTTGAAGGGCTCATCAAAATTGAGGTAGCCGAGGTCATGCAGGATTTTCACCCACAGCCGCGAATAGAGGAGGTGCGCCACGGCGTGCTCCGACCCACCGATATACACATCCACCTGGTTCCAATAATCCAGCGCTTCACGCCCCGCAAATGCCTTGTCGTTGTGCGGGTCCATGTACCGCAGGAAATACCAGGCGGCGCCGGCATGCGTGGGCATGGTGTTGCTGTCACGCTTCTGACCCGGGGCAAAGTTGATCCACTGCCCGAGGTTTGCCAGCGGGCCTTCGCCGGTGCCTGACGGTTTGAAATTGTCGGAGTCGGGAAGCGTCAGCGGAAGATCTTTGTCGTCCATGGCATACGGCACGTCGTCCTTGAACACGACGGGGAACGGCTCACCCCAGTAGCGCTGACGGCTCCAACCGGCATCACGCATCTTATAGTTTATTTGGCGTTTGCCGGCACCCAACGCTTCCAGTTTGTCAATAATTTTTGGCATCGCGTCCCGCATCACCATGCCATTGTACTCGCCTGAATTCTCCAGGACGGCATCATAGGATGGATTGGCTTCGGTGCCGTTATAATCTTTCCCGATGATGTTCGTGATCGGCAAATTGAAATGCTTGGCAAACTTGTGGTCGCGTTCATCGCCGCAGGGCACGCCCATGATCGCCCCCGTACCATAACCGGCCAGGACATACTCGCTCGCCCACACCGGGATCTCGCGCTTCGTCATCGGGTTGACAGCGTAGGCACCAGTGAAGCAGCCGGTGACTTTCTTCACCTCCGCCATTCGGTCTATCTCGGAGCGACTCTCCACATAGCGGAGGTACTCATCCATCTCCTTGCGGTGGTCGGCCGTTGTGATTTGCTTTACCAGCGGATGTTCCGGAGCAAGCACCATAAAATCCACGCCGTAGATGGTATCCGGGCGCGTGGTGAAGACTTCCAGGGCTTCCCCTATAGACGCTCCTGGCGTGAGGCTTTTGATGCGAAACGTCACCAACGCCCCCGTGCTCTTGCCAATCCAGTTGCGCTGGATGTCTTTCATGGACTCGCTGAAATCGATTTCCTCCAGGCCCTTCAGGAGACGCTCAGCATACTCGGTTATGCGCAGGCTCCACTGACGCATCTGGCGTTTCACCACCGGAAACCCGCCACGGTAGCTGACCCCGTTGATTACTTCGTCGTTGGCCAGCACGGTGCCGAGGGCTTCACACCAGTTAACGTCGGTATAGGCGAGGTAAGCAAGGCGATAGTTCATGAGAATGTCCCGGCGCGTCTTTTCATCGTAGCCTTTCCATTCCGCAGCGGTGAACGTATTGCTGCCCGCAGGTGTCCTGTACTTCGGGTTGGGGAAGGGATGGTTGCTGTTGCCTTCTTTTTCGAAAATCTCGACCAGGGCGCTGATCCGTTCGGCTTTTTCTTTTTTGCGGTTGAACCAGCTGTCGAAAATCTGCAAGAATATCCACTGCGTCCAGCGGTAGTATTTCGGATCGCAGGTCTGTACTTCGCGCGACCAGTCGTAGCAGAACCCAATCTTGCCCAGCTGGCGTTTGAAGTTTTCAATGTTCTGTTGTGTGGAAACGGCCGGGTGGATGCCATGTTCCAGTGCATACTGTTCTGCCGGCAACCCAAAAGCGTCGAAGCCCATGGGGTGAAGGACGTTGAAACCCTTGATGCGCTTGAAGCGGGCAACAATGTCGGATGCAATGTAGCCGAGGGGATGGCCGACATGCAGACCGGCGCCGGAAGGATAGGGGAACATGTCCAGCACGTAGTACTTGGGACGGGACGGGTCATTCGTCGTCTTATATACCTGGTTCTTCTGCCAGGTGGCGCGCCACTTTTCTTCTATGCGGACAATCTCTTCTTTGCTGTATTCGGCCATGGGGGTCAATTCGAACGGCAAAAATACTCCAATGCCGGGATTTGACCGCGACACGGTGCGCCTTCTGATTTTATTAATTTTGTTTCGCCCACCCCGATGACAACGTGTCCTAACTGCCAGGCGGAAGCCGTCACCTCGTTTTGTCCCCAATGCGGGCAACGTCTGGGCGTGAAACGCATTACCCTCCGTGATACAATACGTGATTCATGGACGCAGGTGGTCGGCTTCGACGGCTTCTTTCTGCGGACGATCCGCGACCTTACCCTGCGCCCAGGACAGGTAGCCCTGTCGTATATCAATGGCATTCGCGTCCGCTACTTTGGACCGGTTGCATACTTCTTCTTTATGATCACCCTGCTGCTGTTGTGGCTCAGCCTGTTGGGATTGGACTTTGCCGAACTCATCCGCAGCAAACAGGAAACCCTGTCGCTGCCGAACAGCAATGCGCGCGGAATGGAGCTCATCACCCAATGGATCGGCGACAACATCAAATGGGTATTGTTCCTCGCTGTCCCTTTCCAGGCCACGGCCGCCCGGGCTTTCCTGTTCCGTAAAAGCGGATTCAATTTCGTGGAGCACATGGTGCCTTTATTTTATGTCAGCGGCCACCTGTTCTGGATTACGATGATGGTCTTCACTTACCAGAAGTTCACCGGTACTATCCCGGTAATATTCGTTAGTGTGATTTCCATGGGGTACTTCGGGTACATGTATTCCAGTCTGATGCAGTACCAGTCCCGGGTGAAGGCATTTGTAAAAGGAATCGGAGTCTACCTGGGCGGGCAGGTGCTGTTCGCTGTGACGCTGACGATCGTGGCGGTCATTGCCCTGATTGTTGTTACTTTGATTAACCCGGACTTGCTGGACAACATCCGCCCGGGGATCAAGTGATCGGCATCACGGCTTAGCGCCGGGCTCCATGAACTCAGCGATGAGCCGGTGGAAATGATGGGTACCCGTCTCCCGGGTTGCCGAGTAACGGCCGAACTGGTAGAACCGCGACCGGATTCCACGCTGCACCATCTGGACTATTTCTTCGTCCTCCATCTCCACTTTGTGCAAGTCAGCACCGGCGCCCATGCGGAGTTTGCTCTCGTCATACACATAGGATATGAACTTCACTTTCGTCTTGCTTACCCCCAACGGCTGCACCACGTTGATGGAAAGCCCCCACGGATAGAAGTTGAACATCAGGTTGGGGAACACCCAGAAGTAGTAGCCCGCCACATGCTTGCCGTAGTCGGGAGAGGATTTGGGAAGATCAAAGGCCAGCTCGCCTTCCCGGCCGATGCCCAGTTGCAGGCTCGAGTACCGGAACAATTCAACCGCGTAGTTGGAGTAGTCGATGACCGAATTGAGCCCGGCGTGGACAAACGGGATATGAAATCCTTCCAGGTAGTTCTCACAATATAATGCCCAGTGTGCATTGACGATATACTCTTTCGACAAGTCGGGGCGGTGGACGAATTGATCCACGGGCATCCAGCCTACGCGGCGGATCATATCGCCGAAGAAGGCCTCGGCGGGAAGATTATTTCCCAGCGACGTAAAGAGCCACTTGCCCCATTTGAACAGCGGGAGGGACGCCAGGTTGTCGGTTTCCGCCGGGAAGTTTTTCACCTCCTTGAATTCGGGCATCGAGAGAAACTTGCCGTTTAATCCAAAGCGCCGTCCGTGATACTTGCACCGCAGGTCGCGCACTTTGCACGGCACTTCCGCCACCAGGTTGCCACGGTGGGTACAGACATTGGAAAGGCAGTGGAGGTTCTTTTCCGCATCGCGGGTGAGGAGCAGCTCCTCGTTGATGAAGTGGTCGAGAAACGTAAACGGCGTCACCCACCCCGGCTCTTTCACCTGGTCTTCATCGCCGGCGAGCTGCCAGGTGCGCGCAAAGATCAACTCGCGTGAGTGCTGATAGTGCTTTGTGCTCAGGTAGAAGTCAACATCCAGCGTCCGGGCTTCAGCGATATCGGGGTGAACGAATAATGACATAGTGTTTAGGATAGATAAAGTTAGTAAAAGAGAGTCTAAACTGAATTCTTCTTAGCGTCTTCGCGCCTTCGCGGTAAAAAATAGGCTCGCTAAATTCCCAAGGTGCTTACTTCATAGCCGCGAGCGCTCGTCATGGAACGTCGAGCGGATTAACCGCTAATACGCAAAGTGCTACTTCAGTAAAGCGATCAGCTTATCAAGCTCGGCAGCATAGGCATCGTGGCCCTTGAGTGTTTCTCTGAGTCCCTCGAACAGGTAATTGGGAACCGGCTTGCTGTCTTTCACCTTCAAGTAGATATCCCGGAGGATTTCCTGCGCATCCGATGAAACGGTGGTGTCCTTGGCTAACGTGTCGCGGAACGTGGAGATGGCGTTAAGTTTCGGGTCGGTGGTGCTGACGAATGCCTGTTGCGTCTGCTGTACCAGGCAGCGGGAGTATTCGTCGACGATCTTGTCCAGGTCATTGCGACCGAGCTGCCCTTCCTCGATCTTCTGCTGGATCGAGTTGCACTCGGAGAGAAAATGAACCACTGACTTCTTAAAGCGCAGGGCCGAAACTTCCATCGACTCGCCCGAGCGTTTCACCAGGTAGGGTGCATTGTAGGGGGTGCCCGGCGACTGGCGGGAATAGCAAAGGCTCACCAGACCGGCGCGCGCCAGCCGCATGAACAGATACGCTTCGGTTGTTCGGACAGGAATATACGCCAGGCTGTCCATGTACACCAGCTTGACGGTCGTGGCCGGATACTCGGTCTTCTTCTTGTCGATGGCAACAGAAACACGTTCGACCTTGGGGAATGAATGAATTTCCACTGTTCCCCGGACTGTATCGCCGCGGAGGGTGATGATGTAATCTTGCGCGCGGAGCTCGGTGAAACAGGGAAGGATCAGGAAGAGGGCGACGGCAAATCTCATGGTTCGTGAATGCGTGACGCAAAGTAAAGACTATTTCGTCATTTCGTCGAGAAGGCAGTTAGGCAATTCCGGTTTCGATAGCGAGATTTGAACCATGATTGAATATAATCCGAAAGCCTGGGTCTCACTGATCACCCACCAGTACAGCCGCCAGGTCATGAAGACGCTTCAGCCGGTAATGATCTTCCAGATCGTCTACACCGGGATCATCTGCTTCATCATGATCACCTTGCTGAAGCTCGACGAGTCCAAATTTCACAGTACCATCAGCATGCACTCGCTCCTCGGCGTGGTCCTCGGTCTGTTCCTTGTGTTTCGGACCAACTCGGCCTACGACCGCTGGTGGGAGGGCAGGAAGCTCTGGGGCAGCATGGTCAATAATACCCGCAACCTCGCGCATAAGTTGGGTGCCTTCTTGTCGTCGGGCGACACCGAGAACCGGGAGTACTTCTCCAAGATGATTCCCAACTTCGTCATTTCCGTCAGGGAGCACCTGCGGAAAGGCGTTCAACTCAAAGACCTGGAACCCGCAGGCAGCGACTTCAGTACGCGCCTCAGCAACGTCAAGCACATCCCCAACCGGCTGTCGACCATGATGTACGAACGGGTGAACGACCTCTACAAAAAGAATGTGATCACGGGCGACCAGCTGTTTGTAATCGACAAGGAGCTTAAGGAATTCAGCGAAATCCTGGGCGCCTGCGAGCGGATCAAGAATACGCCGATTCCCTATTCGTACTCGATGTACATCAAGAAGTTTATCTTCATTTACATCATCACCCTGCCCTTCGGCTTTGTGACCACCATGGGATATTTCACCATCGCCATTGTGGTGCTTATCTCGTTTGTGATCCTCAGCGTGGAGCTCATCGCGGAAGAAATCGAAGACCCCTTCGGCCGCGATATCAACGACCTGCCGACCGACGAGCTGTCGGCCAAGATCAAAGACAATGTGCGGGAAATCCTCCTTTAACAGCCCCGCAGGCTACGGACAACTTCAGGACATTTCAGGCCAATAGTTCGAAGACGACGTAGATCAAAATCAGGAGGATCATCACCGCATACATCACGAGGTCTACCCGTACGTACTCCCGGTACTCCTCATAAAGCTGCCGCAGGCGCTTAAACATAAACTTTTTGTGGCTTTTGGTGTTAGGCAAGGTAATTCAATTCCGCCGTATGTTATTCACCTGTCCGCTGACTTGGTAACCGGCCCGGACAAAACCCATCGTTCCGTCTTTCGTATGAAGCCAGTAGTTAATTTCGCACCCATGTTTCGTTTTATAGCCGCCGCGTCCTTCGTCCTCCTCACCTTCGCCGCCCTGGGCCAGGAGAAGTTCACCGTCAACGGCACCATTCGCGACGCTTCGAATGGTGAAGCCCTGATCGGTGTCACCGTCTACATCAAGGAAATCAAGAACGGGACTACGACCAACGAATACGGCTTCTATTCCATCACGCTGCCGAAAGGAACGTACACGATTGACTATACCTACATAGGCTTTCAGCCGATCGTCCTCCAGGTGTCGCTGGACCAGAATATCCAGCAGTCCATCGACCTCAAACCGGAAGCGGAACAGCTCGAAGAAGTGGTTGTGCAAGCCGAAATTGAACAGGCCAACGTGGAGAACCTGGAGATGAGCACCAATAAGCTCGACATCAAGACCATCCAACGCGCTCCCATGCTGTTCGGTGAGTCCGACCTGCTCCGCACCCTGCAACTTCTGCCGGGCGTAAGCACAGTAGGGGAAGGCGCTTCCGGATTCAACGTTCGCGGCGGTAACGTGGGGCAGAACCTGATCCTCCTCGACGAGGCCCCGGTCTACAACTCGTCACACCTCTTCGGTTTCTTCTCGGTCTTCAATCCGGATGCGGTAAAAGACACCAAGCTCTACAAGGGTGCCATCCCCGCACGCTACGGCGGCCGCCTGGCGTCGATCCTGGATGTAAGGATGAAGGAAGGCAACAATAAGAAGTTTGAATATACCGGCGGCATCGGGTCGGTATTCAGCAGGCTGGCTGTCGAAGGCCCCCTTATCAAAGACAAAGCGTCCTTTATCATTGCCGCCCGCCGGTCTTATATCGATGTATTGGCCCGTCCATTTGCACCGATCCTGCAAAACGGCGGAGCGCTGAACTTCTACGACATCACCCTCAAGACCAACTACGACATCAACCGACGCAACAAGGTCTACCTATCGGCGTACTTCGGACGCGACGTATTCCGGTTCGACAAAACGCAAGGCTTTAACTGGGGGAATGCCACTGCCACACTCCGCTGGAACCATTTGTTCAACGAACGCCTGTTCCTGAACGTGACGGGCGTCTACAGCGACTACGACTATGCCTTGCAGTTTGGCAAAGATGACCTGAACCGGTTTTCCTGGAATTCATCCATCTCCAATTTTATTGCCCGCCCGCAGTTTACTTATTTCATCGACAGCCGCAATGAACTCAACTTCGGCGCCGATGTCACCTACTACACTTTCGTCCCGGCCGTGGCGCAAGGCGTGACAAACGGCGATGTAGTCGACATCAGCCTCGGCAGGAAGTATAACCTGGAGACGGCGCTATATGTGGGCAATTCACAAAAACTTTCCGACAACCTCTCGATCGACTATGGCCTCCGGTATTCCATGTTCCAGTACTTCGGCCCCGGCACGGTGTATACCTACGGTGATACGACTGCTGGTGTGCGTAAACCGGTGACCGGCAGCAGGAACTATGGGAAGGGCGAGGTCATCGCCAGCTACAACAACTTTGAACCCCGTTTCTCCTTCCGCCTGCAGGCTGGCAGCCGTGCGTCCATCAAGGGAAGCTACAACCGGATGGTGCAATACCTCCACCTGATATCCAACACCACCGCGTCAAATCCGCTGGATGTGTGGAATCCGAGCTCCAACAATATCAAGCCGCAGCTCGCCGACCAGTTTACGCTGGGCTATTTCCGCGACCTCACGGAGGACAAACAGTATGAGATTTCCATAGAAGGGTACTACCGCAACACGCAAAACCAAATTGATTACATCGATGGCGCCGACCTGCTCATCAATCAATACCTCGAAGCCGACCTGATGAGCGGTGTGGGCAGGGCCTACGGACTCGAGTTTTATGCCCAGAAGAAAACCGGGCGCCTCAATGGATGGGTCAGCTATACGATCGGGCGCTCCGAACTCAAAGTCGACGGCGTCAACAGGGGAGAGTGGTATGAGACACGGTTCAACCAGTTGCACAATATCAAGGTCGCCGCGTTCTATGAGTTCAACAAGCGGTGGTCCGCTTCGGCAAACTTCATTTTCACCTCAGGGACACCGACGACTTTCCCCACGTCGCGATTCACGCAACAAGGTATTCTTATCCCGTACAACGCGTACGAGTCCAGGAACAACGTCCACTTACCCGACTACCATCGCCTCGACATAAGCTTCCGACTGGAAGGACGTAGCATCAAAAAGAACGGCAAGACCCGGAAGAACAGTGACTACTGGGTGTTCTCACTCTATAATGTATATGGAAGACGCAACCCGTTCTCCATCTACTTCTCACAGACCGATCAACGCATCCCGGTCGGTCAGCCGATCCCGTCGCAGGCCACCCAGTTGTCGATCATCGGCAGCATTGTTCCTTCTGTTTCCTACAACTTCAAGTTCTGAGTTATGAGCCGCAGCCATCGTACATACATCCTGTTTCTGTTCATCCTCCCGGCCCTCTGGTCGTGCGAAGATGTAATCAGCCCGACGCTGGAGCCCGCCAACCCCGTGCTGGTGGTCGATGCGTGGATCACCAATACATCGGCCACGCAGACGATCGTGCTGACCCGCAGCCAACCGTACTTTGAAGCGGTCGTTCCCCCGGGTGTTTCGGGTGCATCTGTCACGGTCACGGACGAGAATGGAAAAGTATTTCTTTTTACCGAAAACACCGGCAAGCCAGGCCATTACGAATGGACACCTTCCGGAGCTGATACGCTGCGAGTGGGGGGCAAGTACCAATTGCTCATAACTTCCGGCGGCGAGACCTTCCAGGCAGCCTCTTATATGGGCCGCGTACCGAAGATCGACAGCGTCACCTTCGACAAAGACACCAATGTTGGAACAGGTAAGGAGTTTACCCGCGCCGAGTTCTGGGCGACCGACCCCAAAGGACAGGGCGATGCGTACTGGATTCGCACCTACAAGAACGGCGTTCCCCTGCTGAAGCCCAGCGAGATCAACATTGCCTTCGATGCGGGAGTTTCCATCGGCGGCCCGGCGGACGGGGTGATATTCATCGCTCCCGTGCGTCGCCGCATCAACGCCAACGACCGCGATGACAAGGACCAACTGATCAACCCCATCAAGAACGGCGACTCGGTGCAGGTACAAATTCACTCGGTAACCGTCGCGGCGTTCACGTTCATTAATCAGGTGTCGATCCAGACCAACCGCCCCGGTGGTTTTGCTGAACTCTTTGCCACTCCGTTAGCCAACGTATCCAGCAATATCGTAAACACCAATCCCAACGGAAGCAAAGCGGTAGGGTTCTTCAACACGGCAGCGGTATCGTCGGCGGGCAAACGGTATGTAGAATAGGGGATTTCGTCGTTAATTCTCTCTAACCGTTTCCCAATTCCGCGGCGATCGTGTAGTTTTCGCCGGTGATCCTATCTCCCCAGAAGGCAGCGTGGTGCCTTTGCTTTTTCTTCTCGTTCTGCTGCCGGATCGGCCTGGCACAATATTCGGCTGTCATGGAGACCAACCAGCCGAACCTCAAGTGGTACCAGCTGAACACACCTAATTTCCGGATCCTGTACCCCGCCGGGTTCGACTTGCCCGCGCAGCGCGTGGCGAATACGCTGGAAACAATTCGCACGCCGGAGGGGACAACGATGGGAACGCCGTCGAGGAAGATTTCCGTCATTCTCCAAAACCAGTCGTCAATCTCCAATGCTTTTGTTACGCTGGCGCCCCGCCGTGCGGAGTTTTATACCATGCCCTCGCAGAACTATAACTTCATCGGCAACAACGACTGGCTTAATACACTTGCGTCGCACGAGTATCGCCATATGGCCCAGTTCGAACGCAGCATTACCGGATTCAACAAAGGGTTCTCTTACGTCTTTGGTCAACAGTTCACGGCAGCGATGGCATTTGCAGCCGCACCCCAGTGGTTCTGGGAAGGCGATGCGGTAGCCACGGAGACGGCGTTCACCCACTCCGGACGAGGGCGGATTCCCAACTTTGATATCCTGTTCCGGACCAATGCGATGGAAGGCAGGTCTTTCAACTATCACAAGCAATACCTGCGCTCCTACAAGCACAACATCCCGGATCACTATGTATTGGGATACAACATGGTGTCGTACCTCCGCAAGAAAACCAACGACCCGATGATCTGGGAGAAAGTGGTGAAGCGGTCGTGGGACGTTCCCTTTATTCCCTTCGCCTTTTCCAATGCGCTGAAGAAGGAGACCGGGATGTACGTCACCGACCTGTACAACGATATGGCAGCCCAGCGACAGAAGGATTATGAGAGCGCCATCGCTGGTCTCACGTTCACCTCATTTGAACGAGTCAACCAACGCAATTCATCGGCTTACACGGATTATATGTTTCCGCAGGTCATGCCCGACGGCCGCGTGCTTGTTCAAGTATCTGGCATCGGCGATATTGAACGACTCAGCCTGCTGTCACCGTCCGGCGAGGAGGAGAAGCGCTACGTCCAGGGTATCGTCAATGAGGCGGCCATGCTGTCGATGAACAAGCAGCGCGTCGTGTGGAACGAATACCGCTTCGATCCCCGTTGGTTGGTTAAAACATATTCTGTCATTAAGGGCTATGATTTCGCGACGGGTATCGCCACCGTCATCTCCAGTCATTCACGTTACAGCGCCGCCGCCATCGCACCCGATGGTATCCGCGTCGCCACGATCGAAACGACTTCCGACTACCTTACGCGACTCGTGATACTCAGTTATGCATCCGATACGGTGGCCGTGCGCTTACCCAACCCCGGCAATGACATGTTGGCCATGCCCCGGTGGACGCAGGACGGAAAGTCTATCCTGTTGCTCCGCACCAATGCCGAAGGGAAGACGATTTCGCGCGTGGATGTCGCCACCGGCACGATGACAGACCTCCTGCCGCGGTCGCAGGAAAACGTCGGCCACCCGGTGCCGTGGGGCGACTACGTTTTCTTCAATTCGCCGGAAGGCGGAATGGACAATATCCATGCGCTTCACCTTCCGACGGGCAACCGCTACCAGGTTACCGTCAGCCGCTACGGCGCTTATAACCCGGCCATCTCCGATGACGGCAAATGGATGTACTACAACGACCAGACCCGTGACGGAATGGATGTGGTGAGAATGCCCGTGAACCCCTCGGCTTGGAAGCCTTTCACGCCGACTGCACCATCTGCCAACCTGAGCTTTGACCACCTCGTCGAGCAGGAAGCCAATCCCGACCTGCTGCAGTCGGTAAGCACCACGGCCTATACACCAAAGAGATACCACCGTGCCTCCGGCATGATCAATCCGCACAGCTGGGGGCCGTACTTCACTGGGACGCTGACTCGCCTCAACATCGGCGTTGCCTCACAGGATATACTGAGCACAACCAACATCTTCGCCGGCTATGAGTATGACCTGCAGGAGCAAACCGGTTTGTGGAAAGTCGGCGCCAGTTACCAGGGTTTCTTCCCTGTGCTCGATATCCAGGTTATCCGGGCCGATAGGAAAGTAAATGAAGGCCAGGTGGGAACACTCGTGGTCAACGGAATCGACTCCACGATCCAGTCGAAGGAATTGAAGTTCAGCTGGAAAGAAACCACGCTGGAGACGGGTCTGCGGATTCCCCTGGTGACTACGACGTCGAAGTACATCGGCAATTTTCAGATCGGGAACTATATCGGCATCAGCAACATCACGGATTTTGACAATACCATTTCCGGCAATACCCGCGTCGTCAATCGGATTATTGTCAACGGTGATGTACGGGACATATATTCGTTTAATAACTACGTTGGGAACGGCCGGCTAAGCTACAACCATTTCACAATGCAGGGCTACCGCCTGCTCAAGCGCAGTCGCCGGGATATTAACAGCAAGTGGGGCCAGTATGTGGCGATTGACCTCTACAACACAGCCTATGGAAGCAACTACAAGGGCGCCCAATTCTCCGTCTATGGTTCGGCCTACTTTCCCGGTCTGGCGAAGCACCATTCCATCTGGGGTTACGTCGCCTACCAGAATAGCGACTATAGCAAGCAGTACTACTATACCGACACCACCAAGTCGAAGGTGGCCGACAACGCGAGTTACGCCTTCAGGAACCAAATCCCGTTGCCTCGCGGACAATCGGTGTATCGCTATACCGACATGTATTCAGCCTCTGTGAATTACACGCTTCCGCTCTGGTATCCCGATTTCGCTATCGGGCCACTCCTGAACCTGCAACGATTCCGTGCGAACCTGTTCTATGATTATGCCCAAGGGCAGGACGCCGGGCGAAAGGCTGTGACCTATGCCAGCATAGGAGGGGAACTGCGGCTAGATTTCAACGTCATGCGCTTCCTGCCGCAGTTCAACGTCGGCGTTCGGTACAGCTACGGGCTGCAGCCGTCGACTACCAAGACCAACCTTTTCGAGGTATTTATCGGTGGTTTCAGCTTCTAAGGCTGGCGGCACATCTCCGTGAAAGCCTCCCTTGAAAATCCCTCCTTTACACCTATTTTTGAGACTGCTTTTTGATTTAACCGAGTAACCAGATGGCTGAGATAGTCCGAATGCCCAAAATGAGCGACACGATGGCCGAAGGCGTGATCGCCAAATGGCATAAGAAGGTGGGAGATACTGTCAAGTCCGGCGAGCTGATGGCGGAGATTGAGACCGACAAGGCGACCATGGACTATGAATCGTTCAACACGGGAACCGTTCTTTACCTCGGCGCCAAAGAAGGCCAGGCCGTGAAGATCAACGATGTGCTCGCTATTATCGGCAAAGCCGGTGAAGACTATGCCGCCTTGCTTTCCTCGGCATCGACGGCAGCGGCTTCCGGCGGAAAGGCCGAAGCCCCCAAAGCAGCTCCCGCCGCACCAACCGTTGTCGCCGCCCCGGTCGATACCTCCGGTATCAAAGCCGAAATTGTGCTGATGCCAAAGATGAGCGACACGATGGCCGAAGGCGTCATTGCCGCGTGGCACAAGAAGGTGGGCGACCCGGTGAAGTCGGGCGAACTGCTTGCGGAAGTGGAAACCGACAAGGCCACGATGGAGTATGAATCGTACAATACAGGAACTCTCTTATATATCGGAGCCAACGCGAAAGAACCGGTGGCCGTTAACGGTGTACTCGCGATCATCGGCGACAAGAACGCCGACTGGCAGACGCTGTTGAAGGCGCACCAGGCGAAAAGCACTTCTGCAGCTCCTGCCCCCAAACAAGCTCCTGCTCCCGAAGCACCGGCCGCAGTATCGGCAGAGTCAACCTCAACATCAACCGCAGCCTCGACCAACGGCCGCTTGAAGGCGTCACCGCTCGCGCGGAAGATGGCGAAGGAGATGGGATATGATATTACGCGTATTCCCGGCACGGGCGAACATGGCCGGATTACCCGCCGCGATATTGAGACGTACAAGCCGGGAGCTGCCGCCGCTCCGGCCAAAGCTGCCGCCGCAACTGCAAGTGCGCCCGTCGTATTGCCGGCCGTGGTAGGGAAGGAGAGCTACGAAGAAGTCGCCGTTTCCCAGATGCGGAAAACCATCGCCAAACGTCTGGCCGAAAGCAAGTTCACCGCCCCGCACTTCTACCTCACCATGGAGATCAACATGGACAAAGCCGTGGAAGCGCGCAAGAGCATCAATGAAGTGGCGCCCGTCAAGGTTTCATTCAACGATATCGTCATCAAAGCCGTCGCCGCCGCCCTGCGTCAGCATCCTGACGTAAACGTGAGCTGGCTCGGCGACAAGATCCGCCGCAACCACCATATCCATATTGGCGTGGCCGTCGCAGTCAAAGACGGACTGCTCGTGCCCGTCATCCGGTTTGCCGATAATAAGTCGTTGTCGCACATCGCGGTGGAGGTAAAAGACCTCGCGCAGAAAGCCCACGACAAGAAGCTCCAACCTTCCGACTGGGAAGGAAGCACGTTTACGATCTCCAACCTGGGCATGTTTGGCATCGAAGAGTTTACGGCCATCATCAACCCGCCCGACGCCTGTATCCTCGCCGTCGGCGGCATTAAGGAAACACCGGTCGTGAAGAACGGACAGATTGTTCCCGGCAACGTGATGAAGGTTACGTTATCGTGCGACCACCGGGTGGTAGACGGTGCCGTAGGTTCCGCCTTCCTCAAGACCCTCAAAGGACTGCTGGAAGACCCGGTTCGTATTCTTATCTAATCTCCGGCACCCCACATGACGCCCATTCACGCGACTACCATTCTCGCCGTCCACCACAACGGGCAGGTCGCCATTGGCGGCGACGGGCAGGCCACGCTGGGCAATACGATTGCTAAGAGCAACGTCAGGAAGATCCGCAAGCTGCAGGAGGGAAGGATTCTCGTCGGCTTTGCCGGATCGACGGCGGATGCGTTTACCCTCCTCGACCGTTTCGATGAAAAACTCAATGCGTACGGCGGCAACATGAAGCGCGCCGCCATTGAGTTGGCCAAAGACTGGCGGATGGACCGTTACTTGCGCCGACTGGAAGCGATGCTCATTACGGTGAACAAGGAGGAACTCCTCATGCTGTCCGGCACCGGCGATGTGATTGAGCCGGACCACCAGGTGGCTGCCATCGGATCAGGGGCGATGTACGCCCAATCAGCAGCCCTGGCGCTGAAGAAACACGCGCCGCACCTGAGCGCAGAAGAGATCGTGCGCGAAAGCCTCACCATCGCGGCCGACATCTGTATCTACACCAACCACAACCTCGTGATCGAGAAGATCTAGGGCTTGCGGATGCCGTTGAGGGCCTGCCCGCTTTGGTAAAGAATCAGCTTCTCAATTCCACCGTCCGGTTTCCTGATGAACTCCACCTGTGCCTCCACAACGCGCAGGAAGAATTTCGTGTCAGACTCGGCGTAAATGCCAAACCGGGGCTGGCCCGTCGCCTGCGCGAATAACTTTCCGTTTTCCACGGTGACGTCAATGACGAACTGCGGGGTGACCTCGTATTTGCCCACATAGCTTTGTAATATTTCCGGGGCTACAGTGACCGGCTTGCGGATGGTCTTCAGCGGTATCGAAGTATCCAGCAGGTGGAAACCGAGATCGTCGGCGCCCTGCGTTGAGTTCGTGAGCACGACCACAGCGGTCTTCTTCTCCGGGTCAAAACCGGCGAAGGTGCGGAAGCCGCCCGTACCCCCATTGTGCCAGATGATCTTGTTGCGGATATGCCAGCCCAGCGCAATCTTCATATTGTTACGCCCGATCTCCATGCGCGCCTGGTGTGAGTTGGTCATCGCCCGACCAAGGGTGTTGTTCCCGGGCTTGAGGTTGGCAATGACGTACTTCATCATGTCCTCGGCATTCGACAGCAGGCCGCCCGCGCCTTGCATGGTGCTGGCGTCGGTCCACGTCCAGGCTTTCACGGGATTGCCGTCGGCATAGCCCGTAGCCGAGTTCTTGTCCTTGCGCCCCGGTGTGTTCAGGAAGGTCTCGTGCATGCGCAGCGGCTTGAGGATGCGGTGCGTAACCACCTCGCGGTAGGTCTTGTTGTCCATGCGGCTCACCAGCACACCGAGCAATCCCATGCCCAGGTTAGAGTATTCGTACTGACTGGCAATATCCCGCGTGAGGGTGTAGCCATTGAGGAAGGCCCACAGTTTGTCTGCGGTGTAGTCGATGTAAGGGTTTTCATTGTCGGCGGGCGCGAGGTTCGAGGGCAGGCGCGGCAGACCCGACCGCGCGGAGGCCAGGTCTTCAAACGTAATCTGCCGGTCGCCCCGCGTCGGCATCTTCACATCGGCCGGCAGAGCCTTCTGTGCCGGATCGCTTAGCTTCAGCTTGTTTTCTTCTGCCTGCTGGGCGAGCGAAATGCAGGTAAACGTCTTCGTGATGGACCCGATTTCGAAGAGCGTCTTGGAATCAACGAGTCGTTTCGAAGCTACGTCGGCATAGCCGTAGGTGTAGTACGTGGTCATTCCTTTCTCATGGAGGGCAACCACGATCCCCGGTGTCTCGCCGGCGTCCACACGCTCTTTGAGCAATGCCTCAACGTCTTGCGCAAAAGCGGATCCGGCAACTAAGAATAGGGCAATGAGAAGGTAGGTTTTCATGGGTGACAGTTTAGCGGTCAAGGTCGGGTTTGTTCGATGGCCTCGCGGATAACCGCGCAGCCGAAGCGGATGTCCACCTCGGTAATGGTCAACGGCGGCGCGATGCGGAAGCTGTGGGGATGAGAGAGGAACCAGTAGCAGATCACGCCTTTGTTCTTGGCATACTCCACAATCCGGTTGACGCGCTCTGCGGAATCGAAGTCCACGGCGAACATCATCCCGATCCGGCGGATTTCTTTTATGTCGGGATGACGAATCAGCGATTCGATCATCTGGCCTTTTGATTCCACGGAACTCAACAGGACCGGATCGCTGACAACTTCCAGTGCAGCCAATGCGGCGGCACAGCAAACCGGGTTGCCGCCGAAGGTGGTGATGTGGCCCAGCATGGGGTTCGTCGTGAAAGCGCGGAGGTTTTCTTCCGAGCTGATCAACGCCCCGATGGGCAGGCCGCCGCCGAAGGCCTTGGCCACGGTAAGGATATCCGGAATGATGTGGAAGTGCTCAAAGGCAAAGAGCTTGCCGGTGCGTCCCATGCCGCATTGAATTTCATCCAGGATCAGCATAGCGCCGGTTTCGGTGCAACGTTGGCGCACCGCCAAAAGGTATTCTTTTGCGGGTACGCGCACGCCGGCGTCGCCCTGGACGGTTTCCATGATGACACAGGCCGTGTCGTTGTCGATGGTGGCCAGGTCTTCCATCGCTCCGAAATTCATGAAGTACACGTCCGGCAGCAGCGGCCGGAAGGCGGACTTCTTCACCTCGTTGCCCGATACGCTGAGCGATCCGTGCGTGCTGCCGTGGTACGACTTACGACAGGATACAATGCGGGTCCGGCCGGTCACCCGCTTGGCTAGTTTAAGCGCAGCTTCGTTGGCTTCCGTTCCGGAGTTGACGAAATAAGAACAGTTGAGGGATGGCGGCAGGAGCGAAGCCAGTTTTGCAGCCAGCCGGTTCGACGGCGCCTGGATGTACTCGCCATAGGCCATTACGTGGAGGTGCTTGTCCACCTGGTCCTTGATGGCCTGCACCACCTTCGGGTGCCGGTGGCCGACGTTGGTGACCGCAATGCCGGAGATCAGGTCAAGGTACCGCGTGCCGTCAGGGCTGTACATCCAGCTTCCCTCGGCGCGTTCGATGGCAATGCCGAACGGGAAGGGGGAAGTCTGGGCCAGGCGATGGAGGAATACCTCGTTGTCGAAATCCGGGGTCATGGGGCGTTCCGAAAGATCGCAAAAAAAAGCCCCTGCAGAAACTGCAGAGGCCTATCACTAAACACCCCTTGTCGCGTGATATCGTTATGTCTAAAAGTCGGTCTCGGCTTGCGCCTGATTCTTACGGTTCTTTTTCGAAGAGGCGGCAAGGTTGTCGGCCTTGTACGGGTTCTTGCGCTTCCACTGGAGCACCTTCACCACCCGTGTCGAGTTGCTATGCACGGACACCCGGTACTTGTGTTTGTCGAAACGCGGAGGCTTCGGGCGAGCGGCCTCCGATACCTCTGCGATGAGCATGCAGAACACAACGCATGTGATGAAAACAATCACCTGCGTCAGCCGGTGACGAACATTGTAGATTGTAGCTTCCATCATACCCCCCTTTCGTTTAAATGTTGATTCAAAGGTGGGGCATGCAGGGAGCCGAAATCGTCGAAATTGGAGCAAAACAATACATCCGTATAGTAAGTTTTCAGGACCTGCTGCAGGTACCGCTAGTCACCAAAGCCTATGCGGATCGGTTTAATAATCAATAGGTTACATGAATATCAGCCAATCTTGGGGATGTCCCCGGCCGCTGGAATTATTGATTTCCGCACGCTCCTAACAGCGATTTTCAGGAGAATCTTACACGCCTGGTTACCTTGGTAATGCCGCGGATTACACGGATTTTCACGGATAGCAACCGCCCCACCGACTCACCGATCCACAGATGTCCCCCGGCGTCCGTTTCATGCTTCTCGCCACGTTCTTCTTCGCGATGATGAATACCGCGGTGAAGTTCCTGGGCCATCTGCCGGCTATCGAAATCGCCTTGATCCGCTCTGTTGTTTCGCTGGGTATCGCCTACGGTTTTCTCCGGTTCTGGGGCATATCCCTTCACGGACGGAACACGCCGGCTTTGCTGCTGCGGGGTTTCTTTGGGTCCAGCTCGTTGGTGCTTTATTTCATCACCCTGCAGCACACGGCGTGCTCATGGTGCAGGGCTTCGACAGCCGGATCGAGTCGCAGTATGCACTGCTGGGTATCGGGTCGGCCTTCTTCGCCGGGCTGGCGTACAACATGATACGCCAACTCAAGCAGTCGGAACATCCGCTCGTCATCACGTTCTATTTTCCGCTGGTGTCGGTTCCGGTAACAGCCTTGCTCATGCTTGGCGGCACCTGGGTAGCCCCAAAGGGTATGGATTGGGCGGTACTCTTCTTCATTGGACTCACGGCGCAGATCGCCCAGTATTTCATGACGCGGTCATATCAGTCGGATGAGCTGAACAAAGTGGTGAGCCTGAAGTATATCGGCATCGTTTACGCGCTGATATTCGGGTACGTCTTTTTTGGCGAGACCTTCAGCCTGGAGGCGCACCTGGGAATGTTGGTGGTACTGACTGGCGTGATCCTCAATATCGCCTACAAGCAACGATCGGAAACTTAATACCTCTGCGCCTCCACGTCTCCGCGGTGAAAAAATACCACACCGTACTGGTGCTATAAAAAAGAATGGTCACCGGTTGTGCGACCAGTGACCATTCTTTATTTGTTGGTGAATTACTTCTTCGCCAATTCCTGAACGAGGTCGATCAGTTTGTTGGAGTAGCCCCACTCGTTGTCGTACCAGGAGACCACTTTCACGAACGTATCGCTGAGGGCGATGCCGGCTTTAGCGTCAAAGATCGACGTGCGCGGATCGCCGACGAAGTCTTGTGAAACGACTTCATCTTCCGTGTAGCCGAGGATGCCTTTCAGTTCGCCTTCCGACGCTTCCCTCATGGCCGCTTTGATCTGGTCGTAGCTGGCGGGTTTGGCAAGACGTACGGTGAGGTCGACTACAGATACATCAGCAACAGGTACGCGGAACGACATACCGGTAAGTTTGCCTTTGAGTTCGGGGATGACAAGGGCCACCGCCTTGGCAGCTCCGGTTGACGACGGGATGATGTTCTGGTATGCCCCGCGTCCGCCGCGCCAGTCTTTCATAGACGGGCCGTCGACGGTCTTCTGCGTGGCGGTGACGGCGTGCACGGTGCTCATCAGGCCTTCGAGGATGCCGAACTTATCGTTGAGGACCTTGGCTACCGGCGCCAGGCAGTTGGTTGTACAAGAAGCGTTGGAGACGATGGTGTGTTCGGCTTTGAGGTTCTTGTGGTTGACACCCATCACGAAGGTAGGGGTGTCATCTTTGGCCGGGGCGGAGAAGACAACCTTCTTGGCTCCCGCGGCGATGTGCTTCTGCCCGTCGGCCTGCGTGAGGAAGAGGCCGGTGGACTCGATGACGATCTCGGCGCCCACCTCGCCCCACTTGAGGTTGGCGGGATCTTTCTCGGCAGTGACTCGGATGGTTTTTCCGTTCACGATGAGGTGTCCGTCTTTCACCTCGACGGTGCCGTTGAAGCGGCCGTGGGTGGAGTCGTACTTGAGCATATAGGCCATATAATTCGGGTCAACGAGGTCGTTGATGCCGACAACTTCGATGTCTTTGCGGCCGACGGCGGCGCGGAAGGCGAGGCGGCCGATGCGGCCAAACCCGTTAATACCAATTTTCGTCATAGCAGTGAATGGTTAAAGGATGTTCAAAACGCGGGTAAAAATAGCCGAGTCTGCTTCTAAAACCAATGAAGAAACTCAGTGGTTCCCCGAAAAGTGGAGGTATTAACCGCGAAGACGAGAAGTCGCGAAGAGGGTGTTGTGATACCTGGTGGTTGCGCTTCGAAATGAAGGATTGATGATAAGGCAGAAATGAGTGGCTGACATTCAATTCCAAGGCTGAACTTGCATTGAATGGCGTCCCAGGTTTTGCAATTAGACTTATCAATCTATCTTTGCGGCCTGTTTTTGCCCTTTGGTCCGTTCGTCTAGGGGTTAGGACACCAGATTTTCATTCTGGTAACACGGGTTCGATTCCCGTACGGACTACATAACGAGAGGTCAACTAGCTGATAAATAGTTAGTTGACCTTTTTGCTTTTAAGGGCATGATTCCGACACCGGGATTCCTCCATGTTCCCGCCACCGACCCACTGACTTACCGACCCACCGACTTACCGGCTCACCGATCCACCGACTTACCGATTCCACCGGTTCCACCTCGGACAAAGCCGTACCCATCTCGGATGTATCTCCGACTCATGTCGGTCAAAGCCGGATGTTTACCGGATGTTAGTCGGACGCTGGTCGGATAAATCACGATAAAACGGCCTTCCAGGTACCGCCAAGAGGGTTCATCACCCTAAAATCATCGAATCCAGCTCAAACGGAGGGTATACACAAATCGGTAAAATCGAGCAGAATTGGGCAAAATCGAGCAGAATTGGGCAGAATCCGGCAGAATCGGGCAAAATCGGGTACCTGCGTCAGCGCACGCAAGCACATTTGTCCCAAGCACGGCGGAAAGCGCTGTCCCCGGTGTCAGGCCTGGACCGGAGAGGCAGCAACACTGACCGTGCGAAACGTAAAAACAAAACAGTATGAGTACGATCAACAATCAAACAGAACTCGGCAGCATGCTGGGTGACAGTGTCTCGCTTCGGAAGGTTAACAACCGCCTGGTGGTGACCAACCGTCGCAAGCGCAAGCCCAGCACGGTGACAGGAAAACTGGAGGCCGCTCAAGACAAATTCCTTGAAGCAACGGAATATGCCAAGGAGCAGGTGGCCGATGAGAGCACCAAAGCGCTCTACGCCCGGGGCATCACCGACAACAAACGGTCCGCGCACCAGGTGGCCTTGGCCGACAGCCTCAATCCGCCCAAGGTGCACTACATCAACACCGCGAAGTATCGCGGCAAGATGGGTGACCTCATTGTGGTGAAAACGTCCGACGATTTCATGGTCACGCAGGCGACCATCGTCATCACGGACCGCAAGGGCAACGAGTTGGAACGGGCGCAAGCCACGCCCAACAAGAAGGTCTTCATCTGGCGATACCTGGCAACGAAGGACAACCCCTCGCTGGCCGGCACCCGGATCGAAGTCTTCGCCACGGACCGCCCCGGCAATGAAACCACCCTGGTGGTGACACTGTAGTCGGCCCCCTTCAGCCCCTCTTCGAATCTTTTCCCTCTCTCAAAACACAAGCTGCACAGAGTCAAGGAAAGGACTTGAGGAGGGGCCACGAGGTGGGACGTTGAAGAATACCGATCGTACTGATTAGTTCCTTTCAATTTCAATCTCAACAATAAATTTGCCGCGCTCCATGCGGCCGATCTTCTTGCCACTGAGGTCATACAGGTTGCAGGATACCAGGATCCAAAGTCTGACCTTTTTGTAGTCCGGCAGCTCCGGCGAACCTGGAAAAAGTTCTTCCATCTTGACCACCTCGAACTTGCTGCCCTCCTGGTCGCCATAGTAACTGGTAAAAAAATTGAGCTTGGTCCACCCTTCGACGATGAACCCATCGAAGATCGACATCCCTTCGGTTTGGAATTCCTTGGTGCCGCGCTCAAAGAATTTTCTCTTGAAGTAGTAAGGAAAGGTTGTTCGGATGGCGGGCGATTTGATCTGCAGGAAGGTAAGATCTTCCCGCTGCTGGAAGTCGTAGATGGCAAAATTCCGCTGCTGTATTGTGGTGTCCGTTGTCAGGCATCGGTACGAGCACCAATACGCCCCAATTCCGTTTTGCCAATTGGCAAAGGACCAGCTGATCGACTGGTCAAATACTTTTCCCTGGAATTGAAGGGAGGAATAGGTCTTGAACAGTTCAATCTCCCGGTCGATGGGAGTCACCGCCTCTTTTGTGCATCCAGCACTGAATATGGCAAGCAGTAAAGCCGGAACAACCCTTGACCATTTCATATAGCCTGCTTTCACGGACACGCGATCCAAAGCCCATTCTAAGATAAGAATTTGCAGCGAATCCGCTTATGGCCCCGAACCGCCAACCCTTGAACTCGAAACCCGCCTGCCAAGCGCGAAGCCTATTCAAGAGCAGTGCATTTGGCGGGCAGGCTCGGAACTCGGAACTCGAAACTCGGAACTCTACATGTTTCCCATCTTGAAGATAATCGGCAACGTATACCGTTGACGGACGGGCTTGCCGCGCTGACGGGCGGGATTCCACGGCGGGGCAGCCTGGACAATGCGAACGGCCTCTTCATCACAGCCGGCGCCAATGCCTTTCACTACATGGACATCGGTGAGCGAGCCGTCTTTGGCGATCACAAACTCAACGAATACACGCCCCTGGATGCCCAGCCGTCGTGCAGCGGCGGGATACTGAATGTTTTCTTTCACAAAGGTGTAGAAGCTGAGCATGCCTCCTTTCGGGGATGCGGTCTCCTCCACGATGGTGAATATCTGCTCGGTGTCCTCCTTCTCCGGCTCTACCACCGGCGCCTGTACGACGATATGCTCAACGCGGGTCTGGTCGGTAACTTCAATATCGAGGTGGACCTTGATCTCTTCTTTGATTTTCACTTCGTCAGCCACTTCGATGATCTGGGCGGTGGACACGAGAGGCGGAGGAGGCGGGGGTTGTTCCGTGGCCGGGATATCCATGGTTTCCTCAAACGTGTTGGTGTTCTTCACCTGCACCGCCACTCCCGGTGCGTCGTAGCTCTTCCATTCAAACGATACGGCCACCAGGGAAAGGGCTACCATCAGGCCAAAACTGCGAAACATCAGGGATTTCGCATATATGTCAACGGCGGGGTTCTTCTTGGCTTCCATACTGTGGGGTTTGCTTATCCAAATTTTACCTTTTGGATACCAGCAAAGCCATGATTCTGGTCAGGCGGGGGACATTCAAATGTCAGGCCTGAAACGGGCAGTCCTCACGTTTCAGTGCGTCCTTCTACTCGACATGAGGCCGACGATGGGCGATTGCTGATTTGTTCTTCTTTTTCCCCGCTGCCGTTCGCAACGGCTTCTGCACAGGGTACTCATGCGCCCACTTCCGCGCGATCTTTGGATGCCGCGCCCATAGGAATCTACGCTGGGCTTCGCTGCGGAAAGGCATGGTGGCTGAGTATTCAAATGTTGACGGAAATTATGCCGATTGCAATGAGGTGCGTCATGTGTTGATGCCTTTGAGAATTCAAATGAGATTCCCCAAAAAGGAAAAAGGGAGCATTTAGCTCCCTTTTCTTTCTTGATGAGTTGAAATTAAATCTTAGTCAACGTAATGGTTTCCGTACAGCCTGTAGAACTGTTGGTCTTCGATACGGTGAGCGTCGAACCGGAGATAGAGTAAGTATATGTACCGGTGATATTGGTGCCGCCCGAGAGCGTCAGGGAACTTCCACTGAGAGAATAGGTTCCCGTTTCTGCGACCGGTGTTCCACCGGACGGTGTCTGGGCATATGACCACGTGCTGGTCGTGAAGGTGAGTATGCCGCACTCAGCGGCCGTGGTGCTGGTACACGAATCGGTTCCGTTGTTGGCTGGATCAGTGCAATTGGTCGCCGCGTAAGATGAAAACTTCCAGCTGCCGACGAGCGAAGGCTGTGCGTCATCTTTCTTGCTGCAGGCGGTAGCCAATGCCAGGGCGAAAAGCACCACGAGTGTTTGGGTAAATCTCTTGTTCATAATGAGGTTGTTTGGTTTAGGTTATGCAAACTAATACTTAATCTCACATTCCCAAATGAGGCCCGTTGTCATCATGCGCCATCTTCCATAACAAAACCTCAAGGAAGAAGAATAGCCAATGAGTCGGCCTTTCGCGAACCTTAATTTTCAGTACCTTGGCCCGCTAACAGCCATTCTTCGTTATCTTATTGATTTCCAATATCCCATGAAATTCAATCTGTTCATCTACTCCTGCATCGTGCTGACGTTCGCTACCACGTTTTTGGTCTCCTGCGACCCCGCAGAAAAGCAGGCAGCCGTCGACACCACGTATACGGTGAATGTAACCCTGCGAGGACTCGACAGCGGAACGCTATTGCTTACTTATCAGTCCAATGGAGAATATGTCTCCGACACCGCCCGCAGCACCACGGGCCAATATGTATTCACCGGCAAGTCAGCTGAACCCCGCAAGGCATACCTCCAGATCAAAGATGCCCGCGTTCGTTCTCTCGCGTTCTATCTCGAGAATGGAAAAATCACCATCCTGGCTGCACGCGATTCGCTCGCCAACGGAACGGTAACGGGCACCACAACCAATGAAGAGAGTAAACAACTCGAACAGTCAAGGACAGCGATCAACAAGCGAATGGACGACTTCTACCGGGCCTATGAGAATGCCGATAAATCCAACAAAAAACTGGTGGACAGCCTTGACGCCGCGTATGAAGCATTGGACAGCCAGCAACGCGCAGCTTCATTGGAGTTCATCGCCAGCCATCCGCGGTCTTATGTCTCGGCTTACGAAGTGAACGACATCTTCATCTATAATCCCGATGTGAAGGAATTTGACAAGGCCTTTAACCAGTTGGATTCGAGTCTTCGGGTTTCTCAAATCGGACGACAGGTTTCAGAAAGGCTGACCATCGCGAAACAAACAGACATCAACCAGGTGGCGCCGGATTTTACGCTCAACGATGTCAATGAAAAGCCGGTGTCGCTGTCCTCGCTCCGTGGCAAATACCTGTTGATCGATTTCTGGGCCAGTTGGTGCGGTCCCTGCCGTCGGGAAAACCCGAACCTGGTGAAAACCTATAAGGCTTTCAACAAAAAGGGTTTTGAAATCGTCGGCGTGTCACTGGATTACCCGGGCGAAAAAGACAAATGGCTCGGCGCCATCAAGAAAGATAACCTGACATGGCTTCAACTTTCCGATCTCAAAGGATGGAAAAGCGCGGTGGCTGGCCAATATGGTATTATGGCCATCCCGATGAACTTCCTCCTGGACCCGGAGGGCCGTATTGTTGGTAAGGGATTGCGCGGCGCTGATCTCGAAGCAAAGCTTGCCTCGCTGCTGTCTCCTCCCGCTGCCACGAATTGAATTACAAAAGAGCCACCTTCTTCCGCTTTCGACGGCCTCAGGGGTGTTGGCTGTAACTGACGTTTATCAGTTTTTGATTGTGACCCCACTCATCCGGAGCGGCAGGCGGATTGACTAGCTTTATGCACTTCGCCATGGGGCGGAGGCGTATGCAAAAAAACCGTTTTACAAACTTCCACCCGGGTCGTCTTTCGGAGTCGGATTTGTTTCTGCGCTACCTTCAATACATTGTTTACGGCGCGCTCATCCTGTATTTCGGGCAGGAGGTTTTCATACCCCTGGGCTATGCCGTCTTGATCAGCTTCCTGCTCTACCCATCGTGCGCATGGATGGAGCGAAAAGGCATTGGACGAATGACAGCGATTATTATTACGCTGTCGGTCCTTACACTGCTGGTCATCGGTATCGCCGGACTGCTCGTTACCCAGTTTCTTGCCTTCCTCAAGGAATGGCCGGCCCTCCAAAGTAAAATTCTTGTCGCCCTTACCGATACGGGCCGCGCACTGTCGCATTTCTTGCGGGTGTCTGAAGAACAACAAACTAAATTGCTGTCGCGGCTGACGGAAGAAATCGCAGGCGGTACATTCTCCCTGGCTCGCACCGCCATCTCCCTCTCGGCAATCTCCGCCGTGATGCTCATTCTCATTCCCGTTTATACTGTTCTTATCCTGTATTACCGCCACCAGTGGGTGAAGGTGCTCTACCGGATTTTCCCGGCCGAGCGCAGCGAGAATACGAAAGAGATCCTGGTTCTGACCATCCAGGCCTACTTCAACTTCATCAAGGGAATGGGCATCGTCTACCTCGTGGTCGGCATTCTCAACAGCCTCGGACTGGTGATTCTCGGTGTACCGCACCCGGTCTTGTTCGGGTTCATCGCATCCATCCTCACCTTCATTCCCTACGTGGGCATCATGATTGGGTCGCTGCTGCCCATTGCCATGGCATGGACTACCTATGATTCTGTTTGGTATGCCTTTGGCGTAGTGGTGGTGTTCACGGTGGTACAATACCTCGAAGCCAACGTGATCTTTCCGATCGCTGTCAGCAACCGACTCAAAGTGAACACGCTCGCCGTGCTGATCGCCATCTTTGTCGGCGGAGCACTATGGGGCGTCTCCGGGATGATCCTCTTCGTTCCCTTTGTCGGCATCGCCAAATTGATCGCCGACCACAACTATCGGCTGAAGACTCTGTCGATGCTGCTAGGAACGCAGGACAGCCACGGCGCCGTAGTCCGCAAGGAAATGCCATGAAAAAACTGCAGCGATATGCGCAGACGCGGGTGTGCAGGCTCAAGGCTGCACTCGAGAAGTACCATCAGTTTCAGGAACTGGACAGCCTTCACCGCATCCGGGTGGAGTTGAAGAAACTTCGGGCCGTCATAAGAGTAATCAGCTTGGCGAATTCAAAGGTTGATTACCATGACCTCTTCCTCCCGATGCGACCCGTCTTCCGCAAAGCGGGCCGTATCCGCCACCCGGCCGTGATCGCGGAACTAAAACAGAAGTATGGACTAGAAGGTATTCATCCCGAACAAGCCGATGACTTTCCGTCGGTACAGGAAAAGTTTCGTGCGGATGTGCCTTATTACCTCAGCGGCCTGCGTAAGCTGGAGAAGCGCCTTCCCAAGCTCCTCCGGAATATTTCACGACGCGACATAGCCCGTTACGTGAACAAGCGCAAAAAACTCATCCGCAGAATCTTTGTGCCGAAAATTATCCATGAGAAACTTCACCTTGCCCGGAAGCACATGAAGCAGGTCTACTACCTCACCGGCATCGCTCGGGTGATGGATAAGAAGGATCGCAAGGCTTATTCCCGCCTCGAGCAGGTCATCGGATCGCTCCATGACAAGGAACTCCTGGCGGATGCCATGACCGGAGTTGCTTCCAACGCACAATTGACTATGCTCAAGAAGGCCTGCGCAGCCGATCGAAGGACGATCAGCTCGATAGCAAAGAGATTGTATCGCTAAGGGTTAGTCCTTCTTCTTGTCCTCGGCCGCTTTCTTCTTCTCCTGATCCTTAAAATACCCTTTGAAGAGCCAGTTGTGCTTCATGGCTTCCATATTCTCATTGAAACGGCTGGTGCCTTGTTCTACGTTCTTCAGCGTCTTGCGGAGGTTGTTCGCCGTCGCCGTATCGGCCAACAGCACGCCAAGAGTTCCTTCTCCATGACCGGCCTTGTCGATGCTTTCTTTCAGTTGTGCCGTCGTCACGCTGAGGTCGCGGCTGGCTTTCTGAATTTCGCGTAACGAACCGGACAGCTGGCGCACCAGTGCGGTGTCCGTGAAGATGGTGTTGGCCAATCCCTTTCCTTCTTCCAGCGTGTGAACCATTTTGGCGGCATCACCTGTAAACCGTTCGGTGTTGGCGCCCGCACGGCGGATGGAACTCACCGCGTGTTTGAGATCCTGCACAATGAGCGTGTCGGAAAGGAAATTCCAGAAGCTGTTGCGGCTGTTGAGCTTGCCGGTGATTTCTTTCAGGTTGTGGGTGATCACGGCGATGTTCTCGTTCGTCGTGTTAAGTGTCTGCAGCATCTCGTCCGTTTCCACAGGCTTTCTCGACTGGATCTCGTCGCCGTCGCCCACCGGCGGCGAATCGCCGGGCTGCGATTTGATGCTCACCAATTTGTTGCCCATGAGGCCATCGGTGCCGATAGAAGCCAGTGCGTTCTTTTTGATATGACCGCTGGCGCTCTTGTCGATCACCATGGTCACGAGCACCGAGGTGTCATTGATCAGATCGATGCGGTCGACCGTCCCCACGTCAATTCCGGAATAGCGGACATTGTTCCCGGGCACCAGGCCGTTGATGTTGTTGAACCGCACCGAGACGGAGAACGTTGACCCGAACAGGTTGCGGTTTCGTCCAATCATGTACAAGGAGAATATGAGGAACAGGAAGCCGGCAAAGACAAAGAGCCCGAGCTTCATGTTGTTGATGGTTTTGGTCGTATTCATACGGTTTCAATAAAGAAGTCCTTGACCTTCTGATCTTCTGATTTCAGCAGTTCGTTGTAGGTGTCATTCGCATAGCAGCGCCCGTCGATGAGCATAACAATGCGGTTGGCCGTAGCGTGAATGCAGTTCATGTCATGCGAGATGATCATGGATGCGGTGTTGTATTTCCTTTGAACCTTGACGATGAGTTCGCTGATCTCGCGGGAGGTGATGGGATCGAGACCGGTGGTGGGCTCGTCGTAGAGGATGATCTCCGGTTTGAGGATAAGCGTTCGCGCCAATGCGATCCGCTTGCGCATACCCCCCGACAGTTCGGACGGCATCATGTGACGGGTATGGAGAAGCCCAACGTCGTTGAGCGCCTCATTGACAGCTTCATCGGGATTCGTGTGCTCAGCGGTAATCCAGTGGCGGCGGAGGGGGAACAGCAGGTTTTCCTCCACGGTCATGGAGTCGTACAAGGCATTGCTTTGAAAGAGGAAGCCGATCCGCGCGCGCATCTGGTCCAGGTCGTCTTGACTGAGCTCCTGCACCTCCTGGCCGAAGACTTTGATGCTGCCGGCATCGGGTTCGATAAGCCCGATGATGCATTTGATCAGCACCGACTTGCCGGAGCCAGACTTGCCCAACACAGCCAGGTTCTCTCCCTGCTGCAGTTTAACCGTAAAATGCTTGAGCACGTGGTTAGTACCGAAGGACTTGCACAAATCCTTGATTTCGAGAACGGTCCTGTCGGCGTCGGCGGTCATGGTCTATGTGAATCCAAGGATGTCGGTCAATTGAACAGCGATGAGGTCGATGATGAAGACCAGCAGGGAAGCGAAGACTACGGCCGAGTTGGCCGCCCGTCCAACGCCTTCCGTTCCTTTGCTGGTGTTGTATCCTTTGTAGCAGCCGATCAACCCGATGGCGAAGCCGAAGAAGAAGGTCTTGATCAGGGCGGGGACGATGTCGCTGAAGCTGAGAGCGTCATAAACCTGCGACCAATAGAGGTGCCAGCTGACCGATCCCCGGATATTGACGCCGAGATAGCCGCCAAAGACGGAGATGGCGTTGGAAAGGCTGGCCAGGATCGGGAGCATCAGCGTTGTCGCGGATACTCGGGTGACAATGAGATATTTGAACGGGTTGGTGCCCGAGACTTCCATGGCGTCAATCTGTTCGGTGACTACCATCGAACCCAACTCGGCGCCCATGCCCGAGCCGACTTTTCCCGCGCAGATAAGGGCCGTGATCACCGGGGATATTTCCCGCACGAGCGAAACGGCCACCATGTTGGGAAGGAGTGATTCGGCGCCAAATTCCAGCAGGGTGGGGCGCGATTGAATGGTGAGCACAAGACCCATAATGAAGGCCGTAATGCCGACCAGGGGCAGCGACTTGTAGCCCACCCAGAAACATTGCCGCACAAATTCTTCAAGCTCAGGACGGGGTTTTACCAGTTCTCTGAAATAGCGCGCAGTGAATCGCGATAGGTCGCCCAACTCATCGAGAAATCGTCCCGCCTGTCGATAGGTGTCGGTGAAGGATGACCAGCGGGACGAATTCATACGCTGAATATTTTTGCATGGCGAGACTCAGGGACCTTTTAGTGGAGTGTATAGCTCCAGATCGGGCAACGGATGTGGTTGACGACACTCTCCGTGACGCTGCCAATCAACGCGTGCGCCAGTCCTTTGCGTCCGTGTGTGGCCATGGCGATCATATCGCCGCCAATTTCTTTGACGAAGTGAGCAATGGCATCTTCTGCTACTGTATCGTTGCGGACATGCAGATGATAGTTTTCGAGATTGTTCTTCCGGGCAAACTCTTCCATCAGCGGCTTGCTTTCAGCATCGGTCTTGAAATTCATGGGTGTGTTGATCCAGAGAATCTCCAGGGATGCGCCGAAGAAAGCCTGCAACGCCTTCACCTTATCGATCAGGTCAGCATGGTCTTGAGTCAGGGTGGTCGGAAATACGATCTTCCGGATCGTGGTGAGGTCAGTGGCGGTATGAATGGCGAAGACGGGAACCTTAGCCCAGCGCACGACCTTCTCGGTGTTTGATCCGATCAGGTATTCGTTCCATCCGCTGGATCCCTTGGTACCCATCACCACGAGGTCGATGCCGTTGCTATCAATGAATTTTCGGATGGCGGTGGCCGGCTGTTCGTACTTGACGTGGAAAGTCACCGGGATAGATTCCTTGCCGAAGCGCTCCTGGAGTTTGTCGAATTTCTCCCGCGCGTCTTTCTCCAGGTCGCGGATGAGATTCGGATCATATACGTACGGCTGGACGTCGAATCCGGCGACCATCATCACCGGTAAGTCGATGGCTTTGAGCACGTGAATTTCACCGTTGGACCGGGCAGCGATCGCGCGGGCGAATTGATACGCCTCCACTGCGCAGGCAGAGAAGTCGCAGGGTACGAGGATCTTTTTCATACGATGGAACCGGGCTTTTTCAACCGGTTTTTATGTCACCTCCAAGGTATTCCCGCAGGTGTCGGAATCGGATGAGTTGGGTCAACGGGATGCGTGACTTTCGTCATTATCAAATGGCCCTGGGGATAGGAAAAATCAATCTTTACCCTTAGCGGTGGATGATGAGCAGCGGGTAGCTGGCGATCTTGCTCATCTGCTTGATGATGCTCTTGTGAAACAACCGGTCGATGAATCCCTGGTGTTGGGTGCACATGACCAACCAGTCGATCTTCTGCTCTTTCATGTAATGATCGAGTGCTTCAGCAATATGGTCGGTGTGGAGGGTATCGAATGCGATCGGAAGCTCGCCGCCGAATGAATCGCGGATCAGCGACTGGTCGCCGGCGATCTCTTCGTCGGCGCGTTTGCTGATCGACTTTTCAAGGACTTCGAGGATGATCAATTCTGTTCCGAAGGGCTTCAGCACCTGGACGAGTTGTTGGTGGGGCAGGGCATCGTTCCGCCAATAGTCGTAGGCAAAGGCGGCGCGGTGGATATCCGAATAACCGCAGCCTGCGGGAACAACCAGCACCGGCATCGCACTGTGTTTGGCGACACGGTAAGAATGGCTTCCGATGAGATATTCCATCGGGGTGCTTTCACCGTGCGTCCCCATGACGATCAGTTCATATCCTGTCGCTTCGTGTTCGATGACCCCGGCCAGGCTGGCAATGCTGGTGCTGACTCGTGCGTTACAGGAAATCCGAAACACCTTGCTGATTTCCCGGCTGAAATCCTCCAGGCGGTCGAGCGCCATTTGTGCGTTTAATTGCTCGCCCATCAGGGCCTCTTCCGGTGTTCGTTCTGCGAGCGACTGGACATTGATGAGGTCAAGATGAAAGCCGGCCTTTTGGGCGAGTTTGGCCGCATAGGCGACCGCATTATCGGCGATCGCGGTAAAGTCGGTGGGGCAGAGGATCTTTTTCATCCTTCCTCAATATCGCTCCTCCCGAGGCGTGGATGCGTGACCAAAATCATGGAGCTGGCTAATGACCGTCATCGGGTTCGGCGGGCCCCGAACCGACCTTGTGGGCAGTTGAATTAAGGTATGGAAAACACCCACGACAAACATGAAATTTTGGAAGCGGCTATTCGCCAGCATGAGACGGTAATACACGATTTCCAGGATGGTATCAAACAGCGGCTGCAGAACGAAGGCAAGATCAATGAAGAGGAGTATGATCAGCAGACGCAGGCGTTCAACGCGGAGACCAATGATGAAGTGGATCATTTGTCTCGCCAATTGGAATTCGCCAACCGGGAGTTGGAGGAACTGCGGAAGATGCGGCTGACCATCGACGAACCCCACTCGGCCATTCAATGGGGCTCCGTCGTAGCGACGGATCGCGAAACGTTCTTCGTGTCGGCCAGCATCGAACGATTCCATGTGGGTGAGAAGCCGTACTTCGGCTTGTCTATTCATACCCCGCTGTTCCTCCAGATGCGGGGCAAGAAGGCCGGTGAATCGTTTTCGTATGGAAAGACTACGTATTCAATTCTTGATGTTTTTTGAATCCATTGATTATGAAAACCCGAATAGGCATTTTGGTTATCGCAAGCCTGATGGCCTGCAGCGACCAGATCACGGTGCGGACGGACTATGACCGGTCTGTGAAGATTGCTGAATTCAAGACCTTCGCATGGCTCGACAAGCACGGGATTGAAGAACGAAACAACCCGCTGTACTACAACGAGCTGAATGATAAGCGCATTCGCGAAGCGGTGGTTGACGAGCTGACCAAGAAGGGATTTTCGCAAACAGCCGAGACTCCGTTGCTGAAGGTTCACTATCATATTGTCATCGAAGACAAGACCCAGGTTCGAAGCGACACGTATTCGCCGTACTGGATCAAGAGCGAACGCGACGTCTATACCTACCGCGAAGGCACCCTCATCATCGACCTGATGGATGCCAAGAACGAGGCCCTCTTGTGGAGGGGCTGGGCCATCTCGGCCCTCAGCGACCAGGACCAGATGTCGGATAACCTGATCAAAGAGGCGGTGGCTAAGATCTTCGCGAAACTGCCGTTGGCAGAAACCGCGAAGTAGGTCGATTGAACCCGTCGCCGGCTTATCCATTCCTTAACACAATAAAGTTGCCCAGTGAGATAAGGGGGGCTATTTTAGCCATCCGTAGTCGGTCGTTCTGCCTCCAGAATGATGAAAATCAGGCTGGTGTGTGACCCTCCTCACCGGCCCCCGGAGGCTGCCCGGGGTAGTTTTGCGTAGGGGATCAACATTCCTGCATCGTATGAAAAAAATCCTGGTTCCTTGTGATTTCTCCGACCCCGCCGTTGAGGCGTTCAAGTTCGCCGTGCAAATAGCGGAAAAGAGCAACGGCGTCATTCACCTCGTTCATGTGGTGGAACTGCCGGTACTGTATGATTCAGCTGCCGTACTTTCCTTTGAACAGGCCTACATGAGCGACCGCAAGAAGGAAGTACTCAAAGGGTTTAACAAGCTGAAAGACAAGTATGCCAAGGACGTTCCCGTTACACTGAAAATGCATGTGGAATACGGGGGCACTGTGCCGGTTGTTCGTCGCCTCATCACCGAAACGAAGGCGGACATCGTTATCCTGGGCACACATGGCGCCAAAGGAATCAAAGAATTTACCATCGGGTCGAACACCGAGAAAATTGTACGCTCCAGCCCGGTGCCTGTCATCTCACTGAAGAAGGCCGCCAAGAATATCAAGAGCATCGTTCTGCCTACGCCACCGGATTTTGACCTGGAGAAGCTCACACTGGAAGTCAAAGAGCTTCAGGGCTTCTTCGGCGCTACACTGCACGTGCTCTATGTGAACACGCCTGCGCGGTTCAGGACCGACAGCGAGATCAAGGCAGGCATGAAGGATTTTGCCAAACGGTTCATGCTCAAGAACTACACCCTCAATATCTACAACGACATTTCTGAAGAGGAGGGCATCAAGAACTTCTCGAAAGAAGTGAAGACCGACATGATCGCTATGCGCACCCACGGCCGCCGGGGTATCGCCCACCTCGCCAGCGGCAGCATCGCGGAAGACGTCGTCAACCATATCGACTGTGCCATCTGGACGTACGTAGTCAAGTAACCGGCAACGCGTGGTACAGGAAGACCTGAAATGTTATCACTGCGGCCAGGCAGTCGAGGATACACAGTTTACCCTCGCCGACAAGAATTTCTGCTGTTACGGATGTAAGGTGGTTTTCGAGATTATTAACGACAACAATCTCTGTGCATACTACGACTATCAATCCCACCCCGGCAAAACCGCGCGGGTTGTAGATGAAGAGAGCTATGCTTACCTCGAGGAGGAACCTGTTCAGCTGAAGTTGCTCGAATTCAAATCGGATGGCTTTGCCCGGGTGCGCTTCCATGTACCGGCAGTTCATTGCGTGTCCTGTATCTGGCTGCTGGAAAATCTTCGCAAGCTCGATCAGGGTATTCTTAAATCGGAAGTCAACTTTGCCCGGAAGTCCGTGGTCATCGATTATCACCCCGGTCGTGTTTCGTTGAAGCGAATTGCTGGCCTGATGGCATCAGTAGGATATCCACCACAGGTTCAGCTCAGTGACGAAAAGAAAAAGAAACCAACATCCAACCGGCTGTTGGTTGCCCGCCTCGCGGTGGCCGGCTTCTGCTTTGGCAACGTGATGTTGTTCAGCTTCCCGGAATACCTCGGACTTGATGAGTCGGATGTCTTTCTTCGGAAAGTGTTTTCCCTGCTGAATCTCGGTTTGGCGGTGCCCGTGTTGGTGTTCTCGGCCCGCGACTATTTCTATTCCGCATGGAAGAGTTTCTCGCAGCGTCAGATAAACATTGATGTGCCCATTGCGGCCGGTCTCATTGCTCTATTCTTCCGCAGCGCATGGGATATCCTCTCCGGCTTCGGCCCCGGCTACCTCGACTCGTTCACGGGACTTGTATTTTTCCTGCTCATTGGCCGCTGGTTCCAGGGAATGACCTACGAGAGCCTTGCCTTTGACCGCGATTTTAAGTCCTATTTCCCGCTGGCTATCCGGAAATGGATTAATGATGCGTGGAAGCCGGTAATCATCTATGACTTAAATGCTGGTGACCGAATCTCCGTGCGAAACCTGGAGATTATTCCCACGGACAGCCGACTGGCAGAACAGGAGGCTTTTATCGACTACAGTTTTGTGACGGGAGAATCGCGACCGGTTCGTGCCAAGGCAGGCGATCTCGTTTACGCCGGAGGGCGATTGATAGGGCAGCCCGCTTCGTTCATCGTTGAAAAGAAGACATCCCAGAGTCACCTGACTACGCTTTGGAACCACGAGGCGTTTCGAAAGAAGGAGGAGAATAAATATCAACGCACCATTGACCGTGCCGCCAGAGTGTTTACCTGGGTGGTGCTCGGCATCGCGTTGATAACGGCCGTATTCTGGTATTACTACCAGCCAACCGAAATGTGGCTGGTGCTCACCTCGGTGTTGATGGTTGCCTGCCCATGTGCGCTGGCATTGGCAGCGCCGTTTACATACGGCAGTATGCTCCGGGCTTTTGGCCGTAACGAATTGTACCTGAAAAACGCGGATGTCATTGAACGGATGGCGGCAGTGGACGCCGTGGTATTCGACAAGACTGGCACGGTTACGCATGGCGCCGAACCGGAAGTGAAATTAGAAGGTGCGCTGTCGGATGATGAATTGGCAAGCATCAAGCAGTTGACAAGTTTCTCTACTCACCCGCTGAGCAAGATGGTCTCTGCTTCGATTCCGGATATAGCCCGCGGCGAGGTGAAGGAGTTTCTCGAACTTCCCGGCAAAGGAATTGAGGGGGCGATTAATGGCCGCGTCTATCGTGTGGGATCGGCGGAATTTGTGGGCACTGAGGACCATGCAGCAAGCGTTCAAAGTCGGGTCTGGGTTTCAGTTGACGGGGAGGTGCGAGGATATTTCAGGATACAAACGACCTTGCGGAAGGGAATCCAAGCGATGATCTATCGCCTGGGTAAGCGTTGTGCGGGTCTTTTATCCGGTGATAATGACGGCGAGCGATCGGCCATGACGCACCTTTTTGGTCCCCAGGCGCAATTGCGCTTCAATCAGAACCCACACGACAAGCGAGCATACATCGAAGAACTTCAGTTGGAAGGAAAAAAGGTGCTGATGGTAGGCGACGGATTAAATGATGCCGGTGCACTGAAGCAGAGCGACGTAGGAATTTCCGTAACGGACGATACCGGGGTGTTTACCCCTTCCAGCGATGGAATCCTGAAGGGGGATCGGGTGGAGGATTTGGACAAGTTCCTCCGGTTGGCAAAGCACTCGGTAGTCATCCTGAAGGCGGGCTTTGCCATCAGCTTTGTCTATAACGCTATTGCGTTGACGTTCGCAGTGACCGGTTACCTGACCCCGCTGGTGGCAGCGATTCTTATGCCCATCAGCAGCATCAGTGTGGTGAGTTTTGCTTCGGTCGCTGTACGAATCGCGGCAAGGCACGAGAAATTGATTTGATTAACTTTAGGAATATGATAAACTACGTATCAGGTGAAGAGGCGGTCAAAGTGATTAAATCCGGTGACCGCGTATTTATACATGGTGGCGCCGCTACGCCGCACTATTTAGTGCGCAAAATGGTGGAACGCGCGCCGGAGCTGTTTGATGTTGAATTGGTGAGCATCAGCCTTCAGGGCGAGGCGCCGTTCGCCGACAAAAAGTACAAGGACAATTTCCGCGTCAATGCGCTTTTTGTATCCGAAGTGGTGCGCGAGGCAGTGAATGACGGCCGTGGCGATTATATCCCGGTTTTTCTTAGTGAGATTCCGAAGCTTTTCTCCCGTAATGTGCTCCCACTGGATGTAGCCATGGTGCAGGTGTCACCACCGGATAAGCACGGCTTCTGCTCACTTGGCGTTTCAGTGGATACCGTGGTAACCGCAATGAAGTATGCGAAATACGTCATTGCCCAGGTGAACCCGAAGATGCCGCGCACGCTGGGTGACGGGATCATCAAAGCAGAGTTCTTTGACGCCATGGTGTACCATGAACAAGAGCTCCCGGAAGTGACGAACCCCCCGCTCTCTGAAATCGCGATGCGCATCGGTCAGAATTGTGCAGAACTGGTAGAGAACGGAGCCACGCTGCAGATGGGCATCGGGGCCATTCCCGACGCCGTACTGGCCAGCCTGAACAACCACAAGGAACTGGGCGTGCATACCGAAATGTTCTCCGACGGACTCATCCCACTGGTGCAGAGCGGTGTGGTTACCAACGAACACAAGAAGAAACACCGCGGCCGGATAGTGACGTCGTTCGTTCTGGGTTCGCGCAAGCTGTACGATTTTGTCAACGATAATCCTTCGGTCTTTATTCTTCGTGTCGATTATGTGAATGATACATCAGTCATTCGCGTTAACCCGAAAGTAACGGCCATCAATAGCGCCATTGAGGTTGACCTTACCGGCCAGATTTGTTCCGATTCGATCGGGACGTATCAGTATTCGGGCGTCGGCGGCCAGATGGACTTCATGCGGGGTGCATCCTTGTCGGAAGGAGGGAAGCCGATTATCGCCTTGCCGTCGACATCGGGCAAGGGCACGTCCAAGATCGTTCCGTTCATCAAGACTGGCGGCGGTGTTGTCACGACACGAGCCAACGTGCATTACGTCGTGACGGAGTATGGCGCTGCCAACCTGTACGGATTGAACATGCGTCAGCGGGCGAAGGCATTGATTGAAATTGCCCATCCCAATCACCGGGAGGAACTGGAAAAAGCAGCCTTTGAGCGGTTCAAGAGCTACCAGTTTGAAACCACGCAATACTGACGCATGATCATCATTGTCCTGCTGATCACCATCAGCCTTGTCATTGCCCTGATCTTCCTTGGCGTGTTCTTTTGGAACATGAGGACGGGGCAATACGAGGACCTGTATACGCCGTCGGTGCGGATGCTGTTTGACGAGGAAAAGCGGGACGCTGCGAAAACAACAACCCGTGAGACGAAAGAGTAAGTCGCCTAATATAGGACTAAAAAGTCTTTTATTATTGTAAGCTACACTTTTTTCTTAGAATGTTCTTAAACCTGACGAAAATCAGGCAACCGGGCAGTTGGGAGGGGTTACGTTTGCAGACGTAACCCGCTACGCGCGGATGCTTGTCTGAACGCACTAGAAAATGAACCATCAACAAACCCTTATATCTATGAAGTACCTGTTCGTATTGATCCTGCTGATCTCCTTTTCCTGCGCCCCCGACAAGCCGAAGTCGACTGAGGAATTTCCTGATCTGACCAAGTCTGCCCCTGAAGCCGTTGTCAGCGACCCAACTAAGGGTATCGGTGCGGTGAAGAATGTGACGCTGAAGACGCCTCTGGAGCAGGAACGCATTTCCCGTGGCTTGGCCATTTTCGAAATGAAGTGCAGCGCCTGCCACAAACTGGATGAAACCCGTTTCGTCGGTCCCGGATGGAAGGGGGTCACCCAGCGTCGGAAGCCCGAGTGGATCATGAACATGGTGACTAATGTAGATGTCATGCTCGACAAAGACGCGGAAGCGCAGAAGCTTCTGGAATTGTGTCTTACCCGCATGCCTAACCAGAACGTTTCGATCGGCGATGCCCGTGACATCCTGGAATTCATGCGTCAGAATGACGGCGAGAAATAACCCTTCCTAATTATACCAAGTAACCTTAACGATGATTCCTATGAAAAACCTCTTCCGATCGATGATCGTCCTGGCCATTATCGGCTTCGGCGTGTCGATAAACGGTTGTGCACCCAAAGGCCCGAAAGAGGCCGTGACCGGTAGCGCAGCCGCTAAAGTTTATGTGGCTCCCGGAAAGTACGATGAGTTTTACAACATCGTGTCCGGCGGCTTCAATGGTCAGATCGGCGTCTATGGCCTCCCTTCCGGTCGCCTGTTCCGTATCGTTCCGGTCTTCTCCCAATTTCCGGAAAACGGCTACGGCTACAGCGAAGAATCGAAAGCCATGCTGAATACCTCCAACGGCTACGTGCCGTGGGATGACCTTCACCACATTGCGCTGTCCGTAACCAATGGAGTTCACGATGGCCGCTGGGCTTTTGGTAATGCCAATAACACACCCCGTGTAGCTCGCATCGACCTCAAGACCTTCAAGACCACGGAGATCATTGAACTTCCGAACAGCGCCGGTAACCACTCGTCGCCGTTCATTACCGACAACTCCGAATACGTCGTTGCCGGTACGCGCTTCAGCGTTCCGATCGGTGAAAAAACCGATGTGCCGATCAGCAGCTTTAAGCAGAATTTCAAAGGTGTTATCTCCTTTATCAGCGTAAACAAGGACAACGGCAACATGGGTATCGGTTTCCAGTTGCTCACCCCGGGTGTGAGCTTTGACCTGGCCCGCTCCGGCAAAGGCCCCTCCAGCGGATGGTTCTTCTTCTCCTGCTACAACACCGAACAAGCCTACACGCTCCTCGAAGTGAACGCTTCCCAGAAAGACAAAGACTTCATTCTTGCGGTAAACTGGAAGAAAGCAGAAGAATACCTCAAAGCCGGAAAAGGCAAGAAGGTTAAGTCGAAGTACGCTCACAACGTATTGGATGAAAAGACCGGCATGAGCACATCGACCATCATGGAAGAAGTGACACAGCTCGATCCCGCTGAGTTGAAAGACATCCTTTATTTTATCCCCTGTCCGAAATCCCCCCATGGTTGTGATACCGATCCCACCGGAGAGTACATCATCGGCAGCGGCAAATTGGCCGCCCTGATTCCCGTGTTCTCCTTCTCGAAGATCCAACAGGCGATTGCCAACAAGGACTTCGAAGGTGATTTTGCCGGCATTCCGGTCATCAAGTATGAATCGGCACTACAAGGAGAAGTTAAGAAACCCGGCCTTGGTCCGCTCCATACGGAGTTCGACGCCAACGGCAATGCCTACACCTCTTTCTTTGTGTCTTCTGAAATCGTGAAGTGGAATGTGAAGACCCAGGAAGTGCTGGACCGCGTGCCGACCTATTATTCCATCGGCCACCTATGCGTACCCGGCGGCCCTACCGCCAAGCCTTGGGGCAAGTATGTAATTGCTTACAACAAGATTACCAAAGACCGCTACCTGCCGACAGGTCCAGAACTGACCCAGTCTGCTCAACTCTATGATATATCCGGTGATAAAATGCAGTTGCTGCTCGACTTCCCCACAGTCGGTGAACCGCACTATGCAGAAGCCATTCCGGCCGACCTCATTGCACCTAATTCTCAGAAGTTCTACAAGATTGAGGAAAATGGTAACCCGTATGCCGCCAAGGGTGAGAAGGAAGCACGCGTAGAGCGCAAAGGAAACCAGGTTCATGTTTATATGACTGCTATTCGTTCGCACCTGACCCCGGACAATATTGAAGGTGTCAAAGTGGGCGACGATGTGTATTTCCATGTCACGAACCTGGAGCAGGACTGGGACGTCCCGCACGGATTCGCCATCAAAGGAGCTAACAATGCCGAGTTGCTGGTCATGCCGGGCGAGACGCAAAGCCTGAAGTGGCAGCCGAAGAACATTGGCGTGTATCCTTTCTATTGCACAGACTTTTGCT
>JBGAPO010000035.1:0-22621 GCA_044221195.1 Cyclobacteriaceae bacterium | reverse complement strand
GCTGACCATATCCCATGATGAACTGAGGGGAAAAACCCGGGAAGTAGAGGCCCGCATTGCCCAGGCGCTGCAGCCGATCGACGAACAGCTCGCCTCACTCCACCGGCAAATTGCCGACCAGCCGGATATGGATCTCCAGTCAAAGGAGGCCATTTTTCAACAGATCGATGCGCTGGGTGAAACCCGCAACAAGCAACTCGAGGAAGTGCTGATGGAGGTGCTCCCGAAAGCGTTCGCCATCATTCGAGAAACGGCGCGGCGTTTCAAGGAAAATCCGTTTCTGGAAGTTACCGCCACCGAATACGATCACCGTTTTGCCGCGCAATTTGAGAACGTCACCATTGAAGGCGAAAAGGCTCGATGGGCGAACCAGTGGCAGGCGGCCGGCAACACGATCACCTGGGACATGGTGCACTACGATGTTCAGATCATCGGCGGCATTGTACTCCATGAAGGGAAGATTTCAGAAATGGCCACCGGCGAAGGAAAAACCCTTGTTGCCACATTCCCTGCCTTCCTCAACGCATTGGCGCGGCGCGGCGTGCACATTGTCACCGTAAACAACTACCTCTCCCGGCGCGACAGCGAGTGGATGGGACCCTTGTTTCAGTTTCATGGACTCACGATCGACTGCATCGATAAGCATGAGCCGAACTCCAACGCGCGACGCCAGGCGTATCAGTCAGACATTACGTACGGCACCAACAACGAATTTGGTTTTGACTACCTCCGCGACAACATGGCGCGTGAACCGGAAGAAATGGTTCAGCGCGGCCACCACTATGCCATGGTCGACGAGGTTGACAGTGTTTTGATTGATGAAGCCCGTACGCCGCTGATCATTTCGGGGCCGGTTCCCCGGGGTGACGAGCACGAGTTCTATGATCTGAAACCGCGCATCTTCAAAGTCGTCGAAGCGCAGAAGAAACTGGTCACCCAATTTCTGAATGACGCCAAGCGACTTATCACCGAAGGAAATGAACGCGATGGCGGCCTGGCCGTGTTCCGCGCGTACCGCGGCATGCCGAAATTCAAGCCGCTGATCAAATACCTCAGTGAGCCCGGGATCAAACAGATTCTCCAGAAGACGGAGAATTTTCACCTGGCCGACAACAAGAAGGAGATGCCGAACGCTGACGCTCCGCTTTTCTTCGTCATTGATGAAAAAGACAACAGCGTTGAGCTGACCGAAAAAGGAATTGACCTGATCACCGGCGAGGGAGAAGATCCGAAATTCTTTATCCTTCCGGAGATTGGAATGGAGTTGAACAAAATTGAGAAGGATTCCTCACTGGACGCGTCGGCCCGGTTTGAACGCAAGGAGTCGTTGATCAAGGATTATTCCACCAAAGCCCAGCGCATTCACAGCATTAACCAGCTGCTCAAGGCCTATACCCTATTTGAAAAGGACACCGAATACATCATCGTTGACGGCAAAGTGAAGATCGTGGACGAGCAGACCGGCCGGGTACTCGAGGGCCGCCGTTATTCCGACGGACTGCACCAGGCCATTGAAGCGAAGGAAAATGTGAAGGTGGAGGATGCCACGCAGACCTACGCCACCATCACGCTGCAGAATTACTTCCGCATGTACCACAAGCTGGCCGGCATGACCGGAACAGCAGAGACGGAAGCCGGTGAATTCTGGGATATCTACAAGCTTGACGTGGTGGTCATTCCCACCAACAAGCCGGTTACCCGCAAAGACATGGACGACCTCGTGCACAAGACGATGCGGGAGAAGTTCAACGCGGTGGTGGAAGAAATTGTCAATCTGACCAAAGAGGGGCGGCCGGTCCTGGTGGGCACCACCTCGGTGGAAATCTCTGAACTCCTCAGCCGGATGCTGCAGCTTCGCAAGATCAAGCACAATGTGCTCAACGCGAAGCAACACCAGCGGGAGGCGGAAATTGTTGCCGAGGCTGGAAAACCGGGTACCGTAACCATCGCGACCAACATGGCGGGTCGTGGAACGGACATCAAGCTTACCCCGGAGTCGCGTGCGGCCGGCGGGCTTGCCATCATCGGAACAGAACGGCATGAGTCACGCCGGGTGGACCGGCAGCTGCGTGGACGATCCGGCCGCCAGGGAGATCCCGGTACATCCAAGTTTTACGTTTCGTTGGAAGACAACCTGATGCGCCTGTTCATGCCGGAGCGAATCGCGCGCCTCATGGACCGGTTGGGTCTCAAAGAAGGCGAAGTCATATCGCACTCCATGGTGACGAGTTCCATCGAACGCGCCCAGAAGAAGGTAGAAGAGAACAACTTCGGCATCCGCAAGCGTCTGTTGGAATACGACAACGTGATGAACTCCCAACGCGACGTCATTTATCGCCGGCGCAAGAATGCCTTGTTCGGCGAGCGCTTGCAGCTTGATATACTTAACATGCTGTTTGACACCTGTGAAGACCTGGTGAACAACGGCAAAGCGGGCGAATCCCTCGACGGCCTCAAAATGAGCGTTCTTACCTCGCTTGGCCTGGATTTTGCGATAACACAGGAGGAATTCGAAGGGTCGGAAGCCGCTGCGTTGACCGAAAAACTTTACCAGCAGGCGCTCCACCATTACGAAGCCAAGAACAAGATGGTCGCGCAGAAAGCCATGCCGATTCTTCAGGAGATCAACCGCTCGCGCGGGGCGACGATCGAAAATATCCTCGTACCCTTCAGCGACGGCGTCAAGCAGATCGGCGTTTCCGCCGGCTTGAAGAAGTGCCTGGAGACCAATAACTCCGAGTTGATCCGTGCGATGGAGAAGATGATCACGCTGGCGATCATTGATCAACAGTGGAAGGAACACCTGCGAGATATGGACGACCTGAAGCAGAGTGTGCAGAACGCCGTATATGAACAGAAAGATCCGTTACTGATCTACAAGTTTGAAGGCTTCGAGGCATTCAAGCGCTTTATCGCCCGGGTGAATGAGGAGACCATTTCCTTCCTGATGAAGGCTGAGATTCCGATCCAGGAGCAGGAGGAGGTACAGGAAGCGCGTGCGCAAAAGCGGCAACGCTACAGTGAGCAGAAGGACGAATCCCGTTCCCTGTTGCAGGGCGGCAACCAGCAAGACGCTGCACCGCAGACGTCAGAGGTGCACCAAAAGGTGGCGCCCATGAAGTCCGAGCGCGTGGCCGGCCGCAACGACAAGGTGACCGTTCAGTACCCGGATGGACGCGTGCTGAAAGATGTGAAGTACAAGAAGGTAGAAGATGATGTAGCCAGCGGACGTTGTATTGTCATTGAGCAATAGTGGAGAAAAGAAGCAACATACCTGTTTTGCCCTTCGCGCCGTGCGGCGTCATGCTGCTCACGTTGTTGGCCGTTGCTTTCACTTCCCACGACACGTTCGCCCAGCGAAATTCTTCCCGTTCCTATTATCACGAAGACCTCTTCGGCTTACGCCCAAAATTTGAAGAGCCGGTGGACACGGTAATGGAGTCGGCGGCGCATCCACCGAAGCAATTCATTGCCGGAACGGCCAATGTTAATGAGAAAGTGGAGGATGTTCTGGACAGTATCAATCGCTTCAACATTACGCGGAAATTCATAGAAGGCTTCACGATCCAGGTGTATTCCGGGCAAAACCGGGAAGAAGCCATGAATGTGAAGAAGAAGATTGGTATGGAAACCGATGTGAATGCGATGTTGGAATACACGCAACCCAAATTCCGGGTGCGGGTCGGAAGTTACTACTCGCGACTGGAGGCACAGAAGGACCTGACGCGGCTAAAGCGGCTTTATGCCAATGCCATTCTCGTTCCGGAAAAGATTCTCGTGCGCTGATGTCGCTGCTCGAAACCATTCGTCATCTTTCCCGCTCCCAGGCGCCGGATGTTGTCCGCTGGAGAAGACACCTTCACGCCCATCCTGAACTTTCTTTCCAGGAGATCAAAACGGCGAAGTTTGTTGCCGACACACTGCGGGAAATAGGTCTGACTCCACAGGAGGGCATTGCCGGTACCGGCGTCATCGCCGTCATCGAGGGAAAGAACCCCTCACGTCGGGTTATCGCTCTCCGGGCCGACATGGACGCGCTGCCCATCCAGGAAGCCAACGAGGTTCCTTACAAATCACAACACCCCGGCGTCATGCATGCGTGCGGGCACGATGTGCACACCACATCGCTGCTGGGCACGGCGCGGATTCTTTTCCAGGTACGCGATCAGTTTGAGGGAACCGTAAAACTCATCTTTCAGCCAGGAGAGGAAAAGAATCCCGGAGGGGCATCCCTCATGATTCGCGACGGCGCGCTGAAGAATCCATCGCCGCAAAGCATTCTCGGCCAGCATGTGATGCCGCTTCTCCCTGCCGGAACGATTGGCTTTAGAGAGGGCATGTATATGGCCAGCTCAGATGAGATCTACCTGAAAGTCATCGGCAAAGGCGGGCATGCCGGCGCTCCCGAATTATTGGTTGACCCCGTCGTGATCGCTTCACACATAATCGTGGCGCTTCAGCAGATTATCAGCCGGCAGGCAAATCCCCGACAGGCCACGGTTCTCTCCTTTGGCAAGGTGCTCGCTGCCGGCGCCACCAACATTGTTCCCAACGAGGTAACACTGGCCGGCACATTCCGGGCCTTGAATGAGACCTGGCGCGCGGAAGGTCTGCAGAAAATTGAAACCATGGCCAAAGGAATCGCCGAAAGCATGGGCGGCCGCTGCGAAGTGACCATCTCGAGCGGATATCCTTACCTGGAAAACAACATTGAACTTACCCGTCGGATTCGTGCCGCCGCCGTCGACTATGTCGGCCAGGAGAATGTGGTGGATCTCGACATTACGCTGGGTTCTGAAGACTTCGCGTTTTACTCGCACGAGATTCCCGCCTCTTTCTACCGTCTCGGTACGCGGAATGAGGCCCGGGGAATTACCTCCTACGTTCACACGCCCACATTTGACATTGACGAAGATGCCCTGTCGCTGGGGCCGGGGCTAATGGCGTGGCTGGCCGTTTGCGAACTGGAGGCCTCCAATTAAGTCTTTGTTAACCGCTTTCCCGAGTCGGGGGCGTCCCTATCTTTACAAACATCATGGAAGAGGGTCAACCGAAGGGCATTGTTTCCCCACCAGCGACTGACTGGAAGGTTGTGGCGAGAAATACCGCGTACATCATCTTCGCGTTGTTGATATTTCTCTTCGCGCTTGACCTGATGATGTCTGCGCTTCAGCATCTCGGCAAGTCGGCGGCGGAAACGATCATCCTCGCCACGTCCAATCCGTTCACCGCGTTGTTTATCGGTCTATTGGTCACCGCCATCATCCAAAGCAGTACGGCCACCACTTCCATGACCGTTGCCCTGGTTGCCTCCGGGTCACTGACGTTGCAAAGTGCAATTCCTATCGTGATGGGGGCGAACATCGGCACGACCATCACCAGCACCATTGTTTCGCTGGGGTTCTTGCCGCGCAAGAAGGAGTTTCGGCGCGCGGTGTCGGCCGGCACGTACCACGACTTCTTCAACATTCTCACAGCGACGGTCCTTTTCCCGCTTGAATTCTATTTCCACTTTCTCTCGAGTCTTTCTCAATTCCTGGCCGAGAAACTTTTCAATCAACCGGTCGGCGCTGCCAACCAGCACTTCAGCCTGCTGGGCGGTGGGCTGAGCCGTGTGACCGACTGGATTTCCGTGACGATTGACAATGGGATTATTCTGACCGCGGCGTCACTCATTATTCTTTTCGGCTCCATCCTCTTCTTCCGGAAAGTAATTACCGACCTGCTGGGCTTTGGGCGATCCGATCGCTTTCAGCGGTACTTCTTTGATCAGACATGGAAATCTTTTGGGTGGGGCGTATTGACTACAGCCGCCATCCGGTCGAGCACCGTGACCACATCACTTGTCGTTCCCCTGGTGGCGAAGAAAGTCGTGCGCTTGCGGAAGGCCATCCCGTTCATTATCGGGGCCAATATTGGCACGACCATCAGCGCCATCCTTGCGGCGATGGTCAACTCCAATACCGCCATCAGCATTGCATTGGCACACCTCCTGTTCAACGTGCTCGGCATGGGGCTGTTCTTCCTGATGCCCGGCCTGCGGGAGATACCCATTTCGCTCGCCACAGCGCTTGGCCGACTGACCATGCGCTATCGTGTGGCCGGATTTATCTATTTGTTGCTGACCTTCTTTATCATCCCCTTCTCCCTTATCTATTTCAACCGCAACGCCGTCGACGTCACCGAGCTCACTTTCCAAAATTCGACGGGGGAAAAATCAAAGCTCACCACCGTCATCATGCGGACGCCGGAAAATTCCTACGTAAGCAATTGGAGTGAGTACTGTTCGCCGAACGCGACACCCGAGCGACTATATTCCGTTTATCACCGCGGTCATGTGCTGATCATTGACCACGACCTTTATGAACTGAACAGGCCCGGTTTCTGCCGCGATGGAGAAGACACGGCAGGAAGATTCAACCTCTGCGTCACCACCATACTTCCCCGTCTTGAGCTTGCGCCAGGTCTCGCCTTTGACTCCGTTTACGTATTTGAAAAGCGGTACGAAAGTGACAGCCTGGCCAGCAGTCGAATGTATATTTGCGGGCAACAGGGTTTGCTTATCAAGCGGGAATCCTTTGATCCGTCGGGTACCGTGGTCGGCGTGAATGAACTGGTTCGCATCGAGCACAAATAGCCCTCCCGGGTGCTGACTTCCGCTATGGACTAAACTCTGCAAATCCCCTATATTGCATCAATGGACAAGATCGCCGAGTCGATATTGAAATTTCTGAAACTGGACAGCCTCATCAATCACGTTACAGGCTACGTCGAAGCGCGCATTGAGTTAATGAAGGTGGAGATTCGTGAGGATGTGGCCAAGAGCATCGCGCGCGCCATCGTAGCGGTAACCCTTATTCTTACCGGCTTCTTGTTCCTGCTGTTTCTCAGCATTGGGTTGGCGCACTTTATCATCGCCTATACCCACGTGGCCTACATTGGCTATTGGTCGGTGGCCGGACTGTACGGATTTCTTCTCTTGATCGTATATGTGTTCCGCAAGCCCATCTATGAGCGGTTTGAGAAGCAGTTTATGGACGTGATCAAACGAAAAGGCAAGTAGCCCATGGAACTGCTCGAAACCCAGGATCCCGAACGGAAGAGACTCCTTGAAACTTCCGATCGTCATAAACGGGCGATGGAAAAGGAGCTCAGTGAAATTACCCAGAAGACAGACCGGGTGCTGAAGAACGCGCTCATCATCGGCGGCTCGCTGGCCCTCACCTTCCTTATTGTGAGCTCACTGGCCAAGCGCCGGAAAAAGAAGAAAAAGAAACTGGCCCTGGAGGCGGCCGCACAAGCCGGGCTTCCCGCCGAAGGAATCGAGGAGGAAGAGGAAGATCACGCCTCTTCGTTCATTGGCCAGATGGGGAATCAGTTGCTCAACCAGGCCACCGTGATCCTTCTTGATCTAGCCCGCCAGAAATTGAAAGAATACATGGCCACGCGCCAAACGCCGGATGACCATTCTTGAGATTCTTCAACAGCGGCATCGTGCGGGAAAGAAGTCCATTGCCGTACTGATTGATCCCGACAAGGTCGATGATTTGCCCACCTTGCGGCAATTGATTCACCTGGCCAATGAGAATTGCATCGACTTCTTCTTCGTGGGAGGAAGTCTCATCACGACGCTAAATCTTTCAGAGGTTATCAAGACCATCAAGGAGAATGTGAGCATTCCGGTTGTTCTTTTTCCGGGAAGTTCCCTGCAAATTGATCCGGGTGCTGACGCGATTCTGTTTCTCTCGCTGATCTCCGGACGCAATCCCGACCTGCTGATTGGTCAGCACGTGCAGGCGGCGCCCATCTTGCGGAATAACCGGATCGAAGTACTTCCCACCGGTTACCTGCTGATCAATTCGGGAAGAATTTCCTCTGTCGCGTACATCAGTAATACCACTCCGATACCCGACGACAAGTATTCGCTGGCAGCCTGTACGGCGTTGGCGGGCGAGATGCTCGGCCTGCGGTTGATCTACCTGGATGCCGGAAGCGGCGCCGACCGTGAGATCAGCCCGAAGATGATTTCCTCGGTTCGCAAGACCATCAGCGTTCCACTGATTGTTGGTGGTGGGATCAATACGCCCGAGAAGGCGTCGGCGGCGCTGGAAGCCGGTGCCGACATGATTGTTATCGGAAATGCGCTGGAAAAGGAGCCTGGACTGATTACGGAAATCAGCGAGCAGGTGTACGAGTGGAACCAGCGGGTGGCGAACTGATTGCTTTTTCCCTTCCGGGAATTCCTTCCTTTTGGCGATATTGAATTACGATGTCACCCACGCATTCCTTCCCAAATCTGGAGGGGCAGTTTCGGTATGTACGTACCCTTGTCATGCTTTTACTCCTTGTCACATCGGGTAAAGCACAGGTTCTGGAATATGTCACCGAAGTTAAACTGGATCCTAAAGAGCTCATTACCGAGCGTTCATTTCTTATACAGGTAAATAATCGCGATCAGGATTGGCTGTCCGATATTTCCATTCCCTACAAGGAGGGTGACAAGATTGAATTGCTTGAAGCGGTTATCCTGGATGGTGCCGGGAAAGAGCTCCGGACTATTGGAAAGAAGGAAATTACCACGCGACACAACATATCCGATGGTTCATTCTTTGAAGATGACTGGGTCAGGGAGTTTTCATTGAAATGGAATGCCTACCCTCACCGGGTCCGCTATCGATACCGGCTAACGACGGAGCGCTATATCTATGCGGCCCGCTGGTACCCAACCATGTACACCACCATTCCAACGGTACGTGCCATCCTGAAGATTTCCTATCCGGCGAATCTCCCGGTGACCGTATTCACCACGCAGAAAATTGAAGGTGATTCCATTTCGGAGAAGGGACGGGTTTTCAGGGAGTGGCGGTATACGGAAACGGCGCCGTTGAAGAAAGAAGCATTGGCTCCGCCGATACACAATCGGTTGCCCTGCATCATTGTCGCTCCCTCGAAATTTATGTACGGAGAGCCGGGCAGCTTGTCCTCCTGGGCTGCTTACGGCGAATGGCAGGAAAGACTCAATGCCGGGGTAAATGATCTCCCACTCTATGAAAAACAGAAAGTCGGACAAGCCAAGGCAAAAGCACCTAATCAACTCGCCTTGATGAAGGAACTCTACCACTATGTTCAGGACAACACCCGGTATATCAATGTTTCCATGGACGTCGGCGGGCTTAAATCGTACCCGGCCTCCTATGTAAGTGCCAGGAAATACGGCGATTGCAAAGCGTTAACAGTATTTATGCAGTCCCTGCTTTTGGAGGCGGGGATTCCATCTTTTGGTGTCGACGTTAATGGGGCAATCAATCCGGAAACAATTCATTCGCAGATTCCAGGACCCCAGTTCAATCACATGATACTTTGTGTCCCTATGGGCCAGGATACCCTCTGGCTTGAGAACACCGCAAACCATATTCCTTTTGGGTACCTGGGGACCTTTACGCACAACCGTCCGGCGTTGGTTATCAACGGGTCACAAAGTCGATTGGTGCGAACGCCTGCGCTCAGTGCCGACCAGGTTCGATGCCGAAGGACGTATGAATACACCCTGTCCGAGGATGGAACTGCCAAAGCAAAGGCCGCCTGGGAGCTCCGCGGAGATGAATTTGAAGATTTCAGAGCAATCCAGGTGAATCGCTCAACATCGGATCTGAAAGAAGCCATCGAAGAGGCCTTACCCGGTAAGGACTATCAGCTGGTCGACTGGAATGTCCTACAGGAAGGGCGTGATTCTCCGATGATCCGCATCGTGCTCAACCTGGATGTCGCCAATTTGCTTCGGTCCATCGGCAAAACGCAGGTTATCCGTTTACCCGTCATTCCGGTTCCTGAACTCGAACCGCCTGATGGACGCACGACGCCGGCCATTGTCAATGTTCCAGTTGAGGAGGAACAGGAATTAATTTTTCATCTTCCCAACCTGGATGGCCGTATCGTGGCTCTCCCCAAGGATGTCACTTTGTCCAGCGATTTCGGACGCTATACCATAAAGGCCAGGAATGACGACGAAACCGTTAGGCTTGAGCGGCAACTGTCGATGCCTGCAGGCACTGTAGCGCTCGAACGCTATCCGGAGTTTTATCGATTCATTCAGTTGATTCGTGAGGCTGATCGGAGCAGTCAAATCCTGATACGACCTAAACCATAATGCCTGGTTCCATTGCCATTCACCCACTAAAAAGATAGAAATGAAAAGATCTATTTCGATTCTCTTGCTGCTGCTACTGGCAGGCGTTCATGCCACCCGCGGGCAGCGCCTAACGCCCACCTTTGGAACACTCACCGATAGCGAAAAAGCGATGACCCGGTATGAGCCCGATCCTCAGGCGGCAGCCGTCATACTTTTTGATATCGGGGAGTCCTACTTCTTTGATTCGGAAAATGGCTACGACATTCGCTTCACGCGGATGAAACGAACGAAGATTTTTTCCCGGGCCGGTTTTGACGAGGCGACGGTCAGCATACCCTTCTACGTCGAAAGCCCTTCCAAAAAGGAGAAGGTGGCTTCCATTGAAGCCTACACCTACATCCTGAAGGATGGTCTTGTGTACAAAAAGGCCTTGGAGGCCTCGGCTGTTTTTGAGGAACAAATCAGCAACCAGGTTCGCGTGAAGAAGTTCACGTTTCCCGATGTTCAGGAGGGTTGCATCATCGAATACAAATATGTGTTTGAAACGCCGTTCATGTTCAACCTGCCGGACTGGGAATTCCAGGGTTCGATTCCGGCGGTGTACAGTGAATACACCGTGAAGATGATTCCGTTCTATGAATATGTATTCATCGCACAAGGGATTACCAAATTCAACTACCAACTGTCCGAAGCTTCGAAAAAGAAGCGAACCTGGGGTGTAGTGACCGAAACCCTGGGGGGCAAGACGGGGGGCGGTGTTGAGTTTACCGATGTGGTACACACATACGGCATGAGCGACATTCCTGCGTTCAAGGACGCATCCCTGATTACTTCCAAAGAAGATTACATCATGAAGATGGATTTTCAGCTGTCGAAATTCTACCGTCCCTCGGGCGGATCTCAGGCGATCATCAGCACCTGGCCCGACTTGAACAAGGGCTTCCTGGACCACGACCGCTTCGGCAAATACATCAATGCATCAGTCAAGCTGTCAAAGAAAATACTTGAAAAGGAGCTTATCCTGGGAGCCGATCTTAGCACCGACAAGAAATGCGAAGCGATCATGGACTATGTCCACACGACTTTTCGTTGGGACGAACACATCTCCAATTTCAGCTCGAAGACGGCAAAGGAATTTCTCGATCAAAAAACAGGAAACTCAGCGGACATTAACCTTTTTCTTGTCGGCTTGCTGAAAGCGGCCGGCATTCAGGCAGAGCCTGTCCTGATCAGTACCCGAAATCACGGCAAGATCAAATCCGATTACCCATTTGCACACTATTTCAACGACGTCATCGTGTTTGTCGCGGGGCAGCGATCCTTCCTGATGGACGGTACCGACAATATGCTCTCCTACGACAGAATTCCCGTGCGGTGTATTAATGAAAAAGGCCTGGTTGTAACAGAGGGTGAGGTGAAATGGATAGGCCTTGAGCAACGAGTGCCGAGTGCGGAAGACTACGAAATGCACTGGACGATTGATCCGGGCAAGGCCACGGCATCGCTTACCGTGAAAATCGCAGCCAATGAATACAAAGCTTACGACTATCGCAGTCAATTCGCCGGAGATTCGACAAAGATCAGCAAACACCTGCAGGCGTCACCTGAAACAAAGGTCCATCGCATCCAGGCACTCAACATCGATAAGCCCCGATTGCCTTATGTATTGACGTTTAATCAAACAACCGCACTAGAGCACCTTGAAAACAAGCTGGTCATTCAGCCGCTGCTCAACTTTCCCCTCCAGGAGAATCCGCTTCAGCAGCAGGTTCGAACCTATCCGGTTGATTTTGTTTACCCTCAAAGCGGCAAATTCAGATCCTTCGTCGATATCCCCGCCGGTTATCGGGTGGAGAGTTTGCCGGAGTCCATTTCCATGGATAACGAGATGGCAAAGATCATTTTGAATGCGACACCGTCAGCGACGGGGGTGGAGATTGCGGCCGAGTATGTATTGAAGAAATCGGTCTATCCGCCTGCCGATTACGCCAAGTTGAAATTCTACCTGGGTATGATCGTCAAGGGCTTCAATGTGCCGGTTGTGCTGAGTAAGCCTTAGAAGAATTCATTCATACCGCAGTGTCCTGACCGGATCTGTGTGGCTGATCTTCAGGATATGGTAGAGCAGCGTCAGCAGCGCCAGGGCCACATTGAGGAGGCCGCAAATAATAAATAAATTGATGCCAATTTCTGCGCGAAAAGCAAATTGTGAAAGCCAATTCTTCTGAAAGAAATATCCTATCGGCAGCGCGACGGCGAAGGCGACGGCGATCAGCAGCAGAAAATCCTTGGATACCAAAACGCTGATGCCCCATGTATTGGCCCCCAGAATCTTTCGCAAGCCCATTTCCTTGGTGCGTCGTTCCATGGCAAACGAAGCCACCCCGAACAATCCCATCAGGGAAATGAAAACAGCGATCGCCGCGAAAAGAACAAAGAGGAGGCTGCTGCGCTGCTCGGTTTGGTAGAGCTTGTTATACTGCTCATCCAGGAATTGGTAATCAAATGGGAGGTCTTCGGCTAATCGCTTCCACACTGCTTCCATGGCCTCCACTGTTCCCGCTAACGCAGCGGGCTTCACTTTCACCAGCAGGTACTGGTAGCTTTCCGGATTGAATTCAATGGCCAGCGGACCCATGGGATGGTGCAGCGATTGGAAGTGAAAATCCTCCGCTATGCCCAATACAGGACCAGGTTGCTGATTGCCATGTCGGATAGTGATCCTTCGTCCTATTGCGTCATCTTCATTCCAACCGATGGCCGAAAGGGCGCTTCGATTGAGCACAAAATGATTCACCGAATCGCTGGGGAGAAGTGTAGTCACCCGGTCCGCGCCCTGACGAAGGGGTATTCCCAACACCGTAAAGAAATTCTGATCAACTGAAATACAGTACACACCATGGCTTTGCGAAGAGGACACATCAATGTTCTCCCCCGTCTGAATATCCGTCGGCAATTGAGAAACTGCCGTCGTGCCGATCACGCCCGGAATTTGTTGAAGCTCCACTTTCATTGTCGAAAGATTTTCGCGGGCGCCGGGTAAACTGAGGTCCAGAACAAGTACATGGTCTGTCGCGTAACCCAGCTGCGCATTCTGGAGGTAAGAAACCTGGCGATAGGTAATGGCCGTGCATAGCGTGAGCACGATGGAAACAGTGAACTGCCACACAATCAGCGCCTTTCGTACGGTAATTCCCCTGGGCGACCCCGACGATGGCCGGAAGAGCCGTGCAGGTTGAAACGAGGATAGTGCGACGGCGGGCAGGATTCCGGTGACCACACCAATTGACAGGGCAAATAGCAAACCAATAAGCATCACACCCGAATCAAAGAACGAGGCAGAAAATGCCTGCTGGCCGGATAACGACAACAAGATTGGGCGAACAGACTCCACGATAGCGAAGGCACCAACAAATGCGAAGAAACTGATGGTCAATGACTCCAGCATGAATTGCGCCACCAACTGACCGCGGGCAGCCCCCATTACCTTGCGGACGCCGACTTCGCGATAGCGTTGCGTATGTCGGGCAGTTGCCAGGTTGACATAATTCATGCTGGCAACGATCAGCACGAGAACCGCAATGGTTATAAAGAGGTATACATAAGTAGCATTCCCGTTTGGCTCCAATTCAAACTTGTAGTTTGACTTCAGATGAATGTCCCTTATGGGCTGGAGCCGCAGGTTAAGTCCCCGCCCGTAGTGATTCGGGTCATTGGGGAATTCACTCAGCAGTTTTGCGATTTTATGCTCAAGGGCCAACGGATCCGCATCGGCCCGAAGCCGAACGTAGGTGTGAAATACTATGCCGCTCCAAAGGCTGTTCTCCGCGTTTTTGATCCACGGATGTGACGCCATGCTCGCCATCACATCAAAATGGATGTGCGTGTTGGCCGGCATGTCCTGAACAACTCCGGTGATCTCCATATCCGTGCTCCCACCAACGCGCAACATCTTGCCGAGGGGATTCTTATCTCCGAAGAACTTCCTGGCCGTCGATGCCGATAGTATGATCGCATTAGGCCTCGTAAGTGCCGATGTGGCATCTCCGGCGATCATGGGGATATGGAGCAAATTCAGCAAAGTGGAATCGCCGTAAAAGAATCGCAGATCGGTGAACACCTTATTTTCCCACGCCACCTTTGTCTTGCTGCCCAGAAAGCCGAGGTCGAAAAGTCGGGCGCTGGACTCTACCTCCGGAAACTGGGAAAGGACACGGGGGCGAACCATGGGATAAGTTGTGGCAAAGCCTGACTCACCGGAATCATCGCCCGTGGTGACTACGCGAAAGATCCGCTCGGAGTCCGGATAGCCTGTTTCATAACTCTGTTCGACCCGGACCCAGGCATAAATAAGGAAGCATGTCGCCATGCTCACCGCCAGGCCTATCGTGTTGATGGATACATACAGCTTCTCCTTGCCAAAGAGGCGAAGTGTTGATCGGAAGTAATTGCCCAGCATAGGTCCGAAGATATTCAGCTTTGACCCCAACCGATATGACGGCTGTCACTTGATACTTCGTATACCCCGCATTGGTTTCAAATCCGGACAGATTAATATTCCGGCTTTAACCCCTCATCGGCCGAGGAATGCTTTTATCCTGGTTTCGACGTTATCCCGCACATTTTGATAAAACAGATTCAGGTCTGCCCGATGCCAGATTTTGGTGCGGAGGAGGGCGCGGCCCCGGATGTGGGGACGGTTAATCCAGAGCAGCCGTTCATGATTCTGCGCGTCCGATAACTGCGGATACATCGTAAACTTAAGTCCCACGCCGCCCCTGTTCATTTCATGGGATGCAAACTCTTCACTGGTATTCCACAGCAGCGGGTTCACCGAAAGCGCCTTCTGATAAAGCAATTCGTAGTTACGGGGTACATACCCGCGGGCGAAGGTGTTCCATGATGCCCAAACACCGGTGGCATCGGGCTGCTCGGAAGGCAATACCTGGTGAAAGGCGTCTTTTGGAATTGGGCGTCCAACGAGGTAAGCAACAACCAATCTCTTCTGCAGTTCCTTCCCATCCACAAAATCGTGCATGAGCCGCGCGGCGTGGTAACTCCCCTGGCTGTGTGATGCAATGACCAGCGGCCGCCCCTGATTGAAGTGATCGAGATAAAATTGAAATGCGGCTTTGACGTCCTGGTAGGCAAGGTCAAGTGCCTTACTCGCATCCGTTGGCTCCGTGGTATAAAAAGCATACAGGTGGGCCTGACGGTAGTATGGAGAATAGACCCGGCAGCTTCCATTGAAGATGGTAGCCTGGTTGAGAATGGTCGTCAACTGGATTTGTTGGTTCAACTCCGGGTCGTTAACATCCGCATTCCAGGGATGTTTCGGATTGGGTTTCCCGGTGTAGATCGTCGGATAAACGAAAAAGACATCCGCTTCCGCCGTAGCCTGACTATCCTTTAAGTTGGAACGCTTGGGAACACTGTCGGCCGCGTCGAGCTTGTCGGGCAGGGCTGCCCAGTGGGCGGGCAATTGGTAATCGGGAATAGGCGGCGGCACCTGCTGCTCAAAGGCCGATTTCACCGGCTGCACCTTACCGCTGCACGCGGCGAGGAGGAGTACAGGCGCTATCCAGGAGCACCGCATGTCAGCGCAGCAATTCGCGGGAGATCACCATCTTCTGAATCTCCGTGGTCCCTTCATAAATCTGTGTGATCTTGGCGTCGCGCATGAGGCGTTCAACGTGGAACTCCCGCACATAGCCGTAACCGCCGTGAATCTGGACAGCTTCCGTTGTTACTTCCTGGGCTATTTGTGATGCAAACAGCTTGGCCATCGCCGCGGCCTTCACGAAGTTTTTCTTCTGGTCTTTCAATGAAGCCGCCTGCCAGATCAGCAGCCGGGCGGCATCAATCTTGGTCGCCATGTCGGCCAGCTTGAATTGAATCGCCTGGTGGTCACATAGCTGTTTGCCAAATGCTTTGCGTTCCTTGGAATACTTGAGTGCCAATTCATAAGCGCCGGAAGCAATGCCCAGCGCCTGCGCGGCGATGCCGATGCGTCCTCCATTCAGGGTGCTCATGGCAAAGGCAAATCCGAATCCTTCTTCTCCGATCCGGTTTGCTTTCGGCACTTTCACATCGGTGAACATCAGCGAGTGCGTATCGCTGCCGCGGATACCCATCTTGTCTTCCTTGTTGCCGACCACAAAACCCGGCATTCCTCTCTCGACAATCAGGCAATTGATGCCTTTATGTTTTTTTGACGCATCGGTCTGGCACATGACCAGGTAAACACTTGCGCTGCTGCCGTTAGTAATCCAGTTCTTGGTACCGTTGAGAAGATAATGATCGCCCTTGTCTTCCGCGGTTGTGCGTTGACTTGTCGCATCAGATCCTGCTTCCGGTTCGGAGAGGCAGAAGGCGCCGATGATTTGGCCTGCCGCCAGCGGTTTCAGGTATTTTTCCTTCTGTGCGTCGTTGCCATGCATTTCGAGTCCCCAGCAAACCAGCGAATTGTTGACGGACATCATCACCGAAGCAGAGGCATCTACCTTCGAGATTTCTTCCATCGCCAGGACATACGAAATGGTGTCCATGCCGCCTCCGTTGTATTTCGGATTGGTCATCATTCCCATGAATCCCAATTCGCCCATGCGACGCTGCAGTTCTACGGGGAATTTCATGGATTTGTCGCGCTCAATTACACCGGGAAGAAGTTCATTCTGGGCAAAATCCCGGGCAGCCTGTTGTACGGCCAGGTGCTCTTCGGTCAGTTGGAAGTTCATTTCAGGAAGGTGGATTTCGGTCGAATCAATTTACTAACGTTTGCGCGAAACTAAAACAAAAGACCCCGGGGTTTGCCCTGGGGTCCGTTGGATTTTTTTTCTTCGACCGCTTAGTCATCCCGACCTGCGCCGAGGTACATCATTACATAGTACACGAGCGTGGTGATGGCTCCGATGGCGGCGACCACGTAGGTCATCGCTGCCCATTTGAGGGCATCCTGTGCCATGTCGTACTCACCCGTGGTAACAATATTGCGGGTACGCACCCAGGCCAGCGCCCGGCGGCTGGCATCGAATTCGACGGGAAGCGTGATGATGGCGAACAAGGCGAACACACCGTAGCAGACAATCATGATCTGCAGGGCAGTCGTCCACGGCAGAATATTACCGGCGAAGAATCCGCCGAAAATCATGGCCATGAAAATGAAATTCAGTACGCTGGCGCTGATGTTCTGTACCGGGACCATGGCTGAACGAAACTGCAGCATGGAGTAAGCCGTGGCATGCTGAACAGCATGTCCGCATTCGTGAGCTGCCACCGCCGTTGCCGCGGCGTTGCGTCCGTGGAAAACACCTTCACTGAGGTTAACCGTTTTGGTGGCCGGATTGTAATGGTCTGTCAGTTGACCTTCCACACTCACCACTTGCACATCATGAATACCATTGTCGGCCAGCATCAGCCGCGCCACTTCGGCGCCGGTGAGGTCCTTGCTCAGGTGTACCTGGGAATACTCCTTGAATTTGCTTTTCAGCCTCGAGCTGACCATCCAGCCCACGAGCATGAAGAAACCGCCAATGATTAATGCTCCAAATCCCATAGTTCAAATAGTTACGTTGTTTTGATTTTCTCTACGATTCGGGAAGTAGAATACCCCGGCACAAAGTCGATGGTTTTCACTTCTCCTCCATTTTTTTTAACAACATCTGCGCCAACGATGTTTTCTGCCAAATAGTCACTGCCCTTGACCAAAATGTGAGGCAGAAGCTCAGAAATAAGCTTAAGCGGTGTATCCTCGTTGAAATAGACGACTAAATCGACGGGTTGCAAGGCCGCCATTACACGCGCCCGTGACTGCTGATCCTGGATCGGTCGTTGAGGCCCTTTGAAGCGACTCACCGAGTCATCTGTATTAAGGCCGACGACGAGGGCATCGCCCAGGTTTCGGGCTTTCTCCAGGTAATCGACGTGCCCCAGGTGAAGCAGGTCAAAGCAGCCGTTGGTAAACACCACACGCTTTCCCTGTCGTTTCCAGGCCTCCACTTGAGCCTTTGCCGCCTGGAGATCCTTTATTTTGTCGACTGTTTTCTCCATCGGATAATCCAGTAACTGGCGATCAAAGATAAAACCCCTCCGGCAATCATGGTGACGGTTTGCCAGGCGTGGAAGATAAATACAAAGGCAATGGCTTCGGCCTGCGGCAACTGGTAAAGCATCACGAGTCCCAAAGGTACAATCGTATGATAAGAGCCTGTTCCACCCGGGAGCGGAGCGGCCATGGCGATGGCACCCAGGGCAAACAAGGTAAGTACGGCGCCGACGCCCAGGTCACTGGTTGTGTCGAAGGCCAGTATCACCGTATAACTCATGAGGAAGTACAGGAACCAGATGGCCACGGAGTAGAAGATGAAGAGCCATTTGTGTTCCATCTGAAAAACAGAGAGGAGGCCGGTGCGGAAGCCCTCGAGGATCTTGTGAAGTTTGGGGTTCTTGCGGAAGGCATATACCAACCCGCCTAATGCCAGGACGCCCAGCGCTGCCACGAGGGCCCATGCCGGCACGCGGAAGGACTGCTGTTCCCCGGTGCCGATGCCGAGGGAATTCAGGAAGGCCATGAGCTTATCCCATTCCACGACAAACGCGATGGCGATGACGACGAGTAACGAGAGTACATCGACGATACGCTCCACGACGACGGTTCCAAAAGAAACCTCCACCGGCGTCTTCTCGAGTTTGAGAAGGTTGTAGCATCTCGAGATTTCACCGCCGCGCGGTATGGCCAGGTTCACGAGATAACCGACCATCAGGGACAGGAAGCTGTTCAGCAGCGTGCCGTGATTTCCTGTCGCTTTGAGCAGCATACGCCAGCGTTCGGCGCGAAGAATATGGCTGATATAAGCGACAACGACCATCAGCAAAAGGTATCCTTTCGATGAGCCCAGCCAGGCGTTCCAAATAAATTCAAATTTGTCCTCGCCTTCCCCCACATTAAGACCGCGGAGCGACAGCCACAACAAGCCGATGGTCAGCAGGATCATGATCAGGTACTGAATGTAAATACGCAGGCGTTGCACGGTCAGGCGGTTTGAATTCTAAGGTTGTCAATCAGTCGAACAGGGCCCACTTGGGCCGCCATAAGCAATATCGAGGAATGCGGGTCGGTAACTCTTTCCAGCAAAGTAAGGGCTTTTGTTTCGGCGAGAGCAAGATACTCAAGGGATACACCTTTTGCCGCACACATTTCCTTGGCTTCTGCGCGAACCTTTTCCAGGGTCTCTCCTTGTAACAAACTTTCCCGGGCATGGTTCAATGCGGCAAAGAGAACCGTTGCCGCAATGCGGTCGGCCGGTTGCAGTCGTTGATTGCGAGACGAGAGGGCCAGGCCGTCTGCTTCGCGAACAATCGGCAGAGAGACAATCTTGACATTGAAACTCAACGCCTCCACGAGCCGCCGGACAATCAGCACCTGCTGGAAATCCTTCTCGCCAAAATAGGCGCGATCAGGCTCAACGATGTGAAAGAGTTTGGCGACGACCTGGGCCACTCCGCTGAAGTGGCCGGGTCTGAATTCTCCTTCCAGCACCTTATCGAGTCCTGGAAATGAAAGGGAGATCGGCGGCGACTGTCCATACATTTCATCATTGTTGGGACAAAACACCACGTCGCAGTTCTCTTTGCGGAGCAATGCCAGATCGGCCTCCAGTGTGCGGGGATATTTCTCCAGGTCAGCGGGATTGCCGAATTGAGTGGGGTTGACATAAATGGAGCAAATGCTCACGGCATTTTCACGGCGTGCTGTCCGGAGAAGGCTCAGGTGGCCATCGTGAAGAGCGCCCATGGTGGGCACAAAGCCTACCGAAGAATACGTGGATCGGAGGGTACGAAGGTGGGCCTGCAGCGCCTTGATCTCCCTGAAAATGTGCATTCCAAGCCCTTATTTGGAAGGGAGCAAATATAGGCTTAATAATTGAGCCTGAGTTGAATAAGGCTCGGATTTCCCGTATCTTTGTGCCCTCGTTTCTCTAAAAAAACATCGATATGTCGAAGCTCCGGATCCTTTATGTAGCCAGCGAAATCAACCCTTTTTTGCAGACCTCGGAGGTGGCCGAATTCGTGAGAAAACTCCCCCAGGCGATGCAGGAAAAAGGGATGGAGATCCGGATTCTGGTACCCCGTTTCGGCCTGATCAACGAACGCAAGAATCGGCTTCACGAAGTGGTGCGGCTATCGGGAATCAATATTTCAGTGGGCGATGAGGAGAAGCCGTTGATTATCAAGGTCGCTTCCATCCCCAACGCCAAGCTGCAGGTTTATTTTATCGACAACGAAGATTACTTCCACCGGAAGTCCATGTTTCACGACAAGGAGAACCGGTTTTATGAGGACAACGACGAGCGCGCCATCTTCTTCTGCAAGGGAGTGATTGAAACCGTTCGCAAACTGGGCTGGGGTCCTGACATCGTTCATTGTAACGACTGGATTACCAGTTTCATCCCGCTCTATCTGAAGACCACGTATAAGAACGATCCGTTGTTCAAGAACACCAAGACGGTATTTACGATTTACAACAACAGCTTCACGCACAAGTTCAAGGGCGACCTGATGGGCAAAGTGAAGATGATGGACATTGAAGACAACATGTTGGGTCACCTGAAGACGGGTGATTATGAAGGCTTTATTAAATTAGGGGCCCAATTTGCCGACGTAGTTTCCGTCGCTGGGGACAATAAGAAGCTGGAAGGATTAGTTAAGAAAATTAAAGAGAAGAAAGTTGAAACCATCGAGAAGGACGACAACTATACGGAATCGTTTTACAACCTGTATACCGAGCTCGCCGGCTAGATCGGCTGCCCTGGTTCTTGCCTGGGTTTTCCTTCTCTTGTTGTCCTGCAAAGACGACGCTTCGTTGGTCGGTTTCCGCAAAGACCCGCGGTTGGGCACCCAATACGTTGAAATCCCATTGGATTACAGCGTCATCATGCATGAGCCGATCAGCACACAGAACATCGCCAACGATGATCTCTCCCGCCTGCTCGTGGGCAAGGCGGTCGATCCGCAGCTTGGCAGCCTGGAAGCCAAGGCCTTTTTCAATTACTCCCCTCCCATTGTAACCGCTTTCCCATCCTCCGCGGCTGTATTTCAATCGTTGACCCTTCAACTTAAATTCGACTATTACTCATTCGGTTCCACGGACAGCACCGATACGCAAGTGCAAATTCATGAGCTCATCGAGCAAATGACACCGGATCATGTGTACTACAGCGGAACCCAGGTAGCGTATAGTCCTACCGTTGTTGGTGATACCACCTTTGCCATCGGCCCCGCGGAAATGAGTGCGGGTTGGGAAAAGGTGGCGGATAATGATCTTACCAATGATGTCTTTCTAACCATTCCGTTCAAAATCAACAATACGCTCCTGGGGCAGCAACTCCTCAACGACCTGATCAACGACCGAAACATTTTTGACAACTTCAATGATTTCAGCGCGAAGTATCCTGGATTTGCGGTCATCATGCCGGTGGGCGACAAGATTCTTGGATTTACCCCGGTGTACAGCTTACCTACACCGAGTCAGGGCGACTCTAAGCTCATCTTGAAATACATTGAAAGCTCAACGGCGGTAGCGCGAAGTATCCTGGATTTGCGGTCATCATGCCGGTGGGCGACAAGATTCTTGGATTTACCCCGGTGTACAGCTTACCTACACCGAGTCAGGGCGACTCTAAGCTCATCTTGAAATACATTGAAAGCTCAACGGCGGTCACTGTTGAGTTCCCGATTTACTATTCGTCCATCAACACCACACTTAACCCGGTGGTGACCTATTCCACCCTTGATCCTGACCGCAACGGCACCGTCATGAATGGAATTCAGCCGTTCCAGGATTTTTCTCCTTCCGACAACCAGATGTATCTTCAGTGCGGCACCGGGATCATGCCGAAGTTTGACCTCGGCAAGGTGTACTCTTACTTCGACACCATCGAGCACGTGGTCATCAACCAGGCTCAGTTAGTCCTCGATAACACCTACACCGGAAGGAATCCCATCAAGTTTGAGCTGCTCTTGCTTGATTCCTTGAATCAGTTTCGAAGTATATTTCTCGATACCGTCATTAATGACCAGGCCGTTAAGATCAATGACCCCTATTTGGCCAAAATCAGCGACGGCATTGTGCCCCTTACCTCCGGTACAGAAGATACGCGCGTCGCTATCTTGAATGAACTTACCGGAAGCACCGCCAGCATTGATCAGACGACCGGGAAGGTGGGGCTCACCTACATGAATGAGTTTATTCAGCAAATCGTCAGGTATAAGGGCAGAAAACACCGCGCCCTGGCTTTTGCCATGCACCCCGTTGACAATGAGTTCAATAAATCAGTAAGTGCCGTAAAGCTGTCTCCGTCATCGGCCAAGCTTAGGATATACTATACGAAGCCACTAACAACACTCCCCTAACCCATGTGCGGCATTGTTGCTTACGTAGGGCAGCGCCAGGCCAGCGATGTGATCATCAAAGGACTGAAGCGGCTGGAATAC
>JBGAPO010000011.1:0-131563 GCA_044221195.1 Cyclobacteriaceae bacterium | reverse complement strand
GGTCAGTAACGACGACGGTGTAACTGTCCTGTCCCGGATTCGTTGTGATCAACGCACGGCTCTGACCGGATGTCGGTCCGCCGCCGTTGGGGCCTACAACTGTCCAGGCATACGTTGCGCCGGGGTTGGATGCATTCAGTGCGAGGGTAAAAGAGTTTTGACAAAGCGTTTGATCAGGCCCCAGGTCGAGCTGGGGGCGGTTGTCGGCCACAAGGCTTGTACCCGATGATGTACATCCGTTTGTATCCGTCAGCGTGACGGCAATAATAGACTGTTCGCTGACGACGAGCGTTTGCGTCGTCGCTCCGCCCGTCCAGAGGTAAGTCAATCCAGGAATGTTGCCCGTGTTGGCGTCGAGGGTAACGGGTCCGTTGCATAACGCTGCGGCGCCGGGAATGGTGGGCGGTGCCGGTGGCGGCACGATCTTGACAGTCTTGGTCAGCGTGGTGTCGAGTCCGCATCGGTTGGTGAGCCGCATGCTGACGAGGTAAGAATTGGGCAACGCGTAAGTATGCGTGACGGTAGAACTATCCAAAACGGTGGTACCGTCGCCGAGTGCCCAGAAGAATTTGTCGATGGCATCCGTTGGCGTGCCCAGCAGCCGGGTCGGCGTACCGAGGCAGATACCGGAATAGTCCAGGGTAGGGCCGCCGGTAGCGTTAGAGATTTGCTGGATGAAATTGGGTAACCCCAGGCGGGAATTTGTTCCGGCGGCGAGAGCAAAGCCATTAAGAACAAATGATGACAATCGTGTGGTATCCTCGTCGGCGGTAATTTTTCCAAGAAAGTCATTGCCGGTTCCATTGACCGCCACATACAGTTGGCCGTCGGGCGCCTGCTGGATGGCGCCGAGTTCAGCGGCCTGGGTGATCTTCTGCTTGAAGTAGGGATTGCCGATCGAGTCGATGAAATATTCAAACAAGTACGATGAACCAAGGCTCTTGTTGATGGTGGCGAATACCTTGTTGCCTCCGGGCGAAAATTCAACACCATACACCTGGCCATTGGGTTCTTTCAGATCGATCTTCCGGTAGTTGATCAGCACACCGCTGGAGTCCACGAGGGTGAACAACTCAATGAAGTTGCTGACGCCGGGCGTTGAAAGTGCAACAGCGATGGTGTTGTTGGGACCCAACTTCATATACCCTTCATTGTTTTCGAGCGGGCTCGTGGCATGGTCGGAACCGATGGCCGTGATCACCGGGTTTCCAATACCCGTTGCCGTAATCGGGTAGGCCCGGAAACTGTTATTGCCTTCTTCATGGATGATGAGCCAACGCCCGCTGGCGGTGATGCGTTCCGTGCTACGGGCGAAGAGCGGCTGCGATTGCTGGACGATAGCGCCCAGGCCGCCGTTTTGCTTGAGGTCGAAAAGGCTGTAGCGGACCATATTGGAGGATCCGCCATTGACCGCTTCGTTCGTGAATATATAATAGAGTGTTTCATCGCCGGGGACGGGCACGATGATGGATGATTGCGATGCCGCCGGGTCGCCGCCAATCCCGGCGGCGATCTGGGTGTCGGTTTTGTCGTACACCTTGTCGCCATCCGTATAGAATATGGTCTTGCCGTTCCGGTCGCAAATGATGGCGCATCCTTCTGGCGCATTCATGGCACTGTTAGAAAGCGGTATTGGCGGCCTGACGTTGAAATCAATTCCGGCTTTATTCCCGAAATACCAGATGTTGGATCGCTGGTCCTGCAGTGCGTACTCCTTTACATTGACGCCGGCATAGGTAGTGCAACCCGAACCATCGCCGACCACTACATAATAGTACCCCGCTGAATCGGGTGTGAGCTTCGGGCCGGTGTCGCCGTTCGACCAGATGTAGGATGTTGCCGTTCCACCCGTAACTTTTACGGTCACGGAAAACTGTGTAGGTGATGACGAACCCCGAGGCGGAGGGAACTCACTGCGGCAAGCCGTTGTATCCTGAACGAGGTTGAGCTTTAAGGGAAAGGGTTGGATGGTGACGGGCTTGGTGACCAACTGGGATTTTCCCTGGTAGAAAGCGATCAGCGACACGCCGAAGGTTTGGGCCGCGCCGAATTTGTGGACCGGGCTCCACTCATTGGATACGAAGCCGTCAGCAAAATCCCAGTGCAGGCTGTCGGCCGCGGGTATGACATTCGGATAGAAGGTCGTTGGATTATTCTGACAGGTACCTGCGAAAGTGAAGTCGACCGTCAGGTTGATCTGTGAAGGTGCTGCGAAATTTGGAAACTGCGTCCCGTTCAATGAAGTCGCCGTCAGTACGGCAGGCGTGTAGATAACTTTGGCGGCGAGGCTGTCGCTGTCGTCAATCTTGCCCAGCAGGAATGGACCTGCGGCTACACCTTGATATAAGTGATAGATGCTGCTGTCCGGCGCCATCTGAAGTCCATAGCTTCTGAAAACCGGTGCGGGTAAAATGGTCTGCAGGGTGGAGGATGGATTGGCGTAGTCGTATTGGAGAAGATCGGGTGTTACGGTGCCGTCGCCATGCCGGGACAAATAGAGAAACCGTCCCGTGGCAGAGAACTCAATGTCGTAGATCGATTGATTGGAGAACGTCGGAAGTCCCGAGTTGAAAATGAAGCGATCAAACGTAAGCCCGCCGGTGGTGTTATCGAAGTTCAGGATGATGGCGTCTGTGTTGGTATCCTGCGGTGACACGGCAATCTTGCCGGTGCCGGCGTGGTAGCTGAAGTTGGCCACCGAAGTGGGGAGTGCAATACCGGCGGTTGTAATCGTCACGTAGGTTCCGGTGTAACTGCCGGCGTCAATGGTGGTGACGGAATAACTTTGCGAGTTGATTTGCTGCGTGACGAGGTAGAAGTCGGTTCCGTTGCTGGCGGGAATGATGATCATCCCTTCGGCGCGGTTCACCAGGCCGGGCACGGCGGTGTTCTTTGATTCGAGATCACCCAGCGCAGGCGTTGGAAACGGAGCGTTGCCGAATTGCGTCATGTCGACGACGCTCACACTGATGGACCCGCCCGCAGGGAAGTTGGCGGTGTTGGTGAAAATAAAATACTTGTTGGGCTGACCCGGGACAGGACAGATGGCGGTGGGTTGGTTGGCCGATGTGTTTGCAGTCAGTCCGCCGCCATTCGGCATGACGAGGTTGAGTGCGTCATATACATTTGCCCCGTCGGTGTAGAAAAGCAGGTTCGCGTTGGTGGCACTGGATGCCGTAGAACTACCACCCGTTCCAAACGGAATGCCCTTGGAGACGATGGACGGAACTCTCGTTGTGCGGTTGAACCGGATGGCCTGCGTGGAGTTGCCGAAATACCAGTTATAGCGCTCCAGGTTCTGGGAAAAACCCGTGGCGGCCAGGAGGAAAAAGAAGAAGAAGAGAATCAGTTTACGCATGCGCAGCGGTACATTCAATCGCTCCATTATCCAACCTGCTGATTCTTAGTGACCATGGCAAACTTAAAACGATCAAACACCACGAAAGTATATATTTTGACCGAATTTGTCGTTAGGTAAACAGGCCATGGGCGCTTTCATAAGAGACCCAAATCAACTTACTTTGCTCAAATGAGGAAACTGCTTTACCCCAGCTTGGTGTACCGGTCGCTCCGGTTGCTGGTCGTATTAATTCCCGCAGTTTCGTTTTCGGTAACTGCCCAGGACCCGCAGTTTTCTCAATTCTATGCTGCGCCTCTCTATATGAACCCGGCCTTCGCCGGTTCCACGCAGCAGGGACGCGTAGGGATGAACTACCGAAACCAATGGCCATCCATTGACGCGAACTTCACCACCATCTCCGCGTACGCCGACTTCTTCATCGAAGACAAGAACATGGGCGTGGGCGCCATCCTCACCCGCGACTACGTTGGAATCGTCGGCCTTCAGTCGATCAGCCTGGGCCTGCAGTACGCCTATCAACTCCAGCTGACGAAAGCCATCTCCTTTCGCCCCGGGGTCCAAGTGGCAGTGTACAACCGGTCGATCAATTTCAGCAACCTCAAGTTTGGCGACCAATTTGATCCCAGTACCGGTCAACTGGTGAACCCTACCGGCGAGGTCTTGAATACGGGACAAAGCGCATTCTTTCCCGACATCTCATTTGGCGGACTGTTCTTTTCGCAAAATGCGTGGCTCGGTGTTGCGCTGCACCACGTCACCGAACCGAACCAATCCATACTCGGTGAAAAGGATATCCTGAACCGGAAGTTTTCGGTACACGGTGGCTGGAAGTTTTATTTCCGGCCTGGCACGATGGGCACCGGATTCCTGGCGCGTCCGCGCGAGCGAAGCATTGCACCCGTTGTTCAATACCGCAGCCAGGGACCGTTCAGCCAGGCCGATGTCGGATTGTACTACACCTTCGAGCCGCTGATCATTGGCACCTGGTATCGCGGCATACCGTTCAACTCCGTCAATGGTTATGCGAACAATGAGTCGATTGTACTGCTGGTCGGGCTTACGCTGAAAGGTGAAAAAGATATACTCAACATCGGTTACAGCTACGACTACACCATCTCCCAGCTGGGTTCGGCGAGCGGCGGTGCGCACGAATTCAGCCTCGTGTATTCCTGGCCCACGCGTAATCCCCGCAAACCGCCGAAGGATAAGTTGATTATCCCTTGCCCTGACTTCTGATGCCTGGTGAACCGTAAACTGTAAACGGTGAACAGTAAACAGTGATCGGTAGGTCGGTCACCCTTCGGCTCCGCTCAGGGTGACGGTATTCGCTCCGTCAGGCTGAGCGGAGTCGAAGCCTGTTTACCGTTTCACTGTTCACTGTTCACGGTTCACTGTTCACCGTTTACTGTTCACGGTTCACCCTCCATACCTTCGCCTTCGGCTCGGTGGCGGGCAGGCTGTTCACGGTTCACTGTTCACTGTTCACCCTCCATACCATCACCTTCGGCTCGGTGGCGGGCAGGCTGTTCACGGTTCACGGTTCACCCTCCATACCTTCGCCTTCGGCTCGGTGGCGGGCAGGCTGTTCACGGTTCACCGTTCACGCACGATTACTCATCATTCGCATGCAGTCGGCAGAAATCATCCATGCCCACATGCATGAGCGCGTCGCCGGCATTCACCACGGGGTTGTTGTTGAGGCCCACCACATAGCCGGTGGCGGATGATTTGATTTGCTCGCGCGATTCGCCGAAGGGATCCGTAATGTCGCCGATCCATTGGTGCTTGTGAATGAGATCGCCCGCTTGTACTTGCGGATGGAAGATGCCCGCCGTTCTTGCGCGAATCCAGGATGTGTTCCAGATGATTTTAGTGGCGACCGAAGGCTCGGGCGCCCAGTCGATCATGTTGAGGTGCTTCATCAACCGGAGCGTGCCATTAACTCCTTCTTCAATAGCGTGTGGGTCCATCCGCAGCGATTCGCCGCCTTCATAAACGATAATATTCTTTCCGTGCTTCGCCGCCGTTTGTCGGAGTGAATGCGGACGGAAAGGAGCGTCGAGTGTGAAGGGTGCGTGGAAAGCGTCAGCGAGTTCCACATTGCGGGCATCCTGCATGACACAGCGCACCTGCGGGAAGTTCGTGCGCATCGCACCGCCCGTGTGGAAGTCGACGCCCACGTCAATAAAAGGAATGATGCTGTGTGTCATGTGGTATGCGACCCGAGACGCTAGTGAACCGTTGCGGCTTCCGGGGAAAGAACGGTTTACGTCCTTGCCGTCGGGGACGTCGCGTGAATAGTTCAGGAAGCCGTACACATTAATAATGGGCATGCACACCGTCGTTCCGCGCAGGACCTTTCGGTGGCCTGCGTCGATGATCCGGCGCACGATCTCCATGCCATTGATTTCATCGCCGTGCATGCCGGCGGTCAAGGCCAGGGTGGGGCCGTCTTCCGGCGCGCGGTATACATATATAGGAGTGTCGATCTGCGTTCGGGAAGGCAGACGGGCGATGTTGATGTTAATTTCCTTGAACTCGCCGGGGCGGACGGACTCGCCGGCAATCACAACCTCTTTCATAGCGCGGCCAGGTTGAGGTATGCAAAACCGGAGAGGACCAGCAGGGTGGCTAAAAGGATTCCATTGAAGGGAACCCGAAACCAATATTTTCTCCCCAGCCAGAGGTAGAATATTGCAGGGTGGCTAAAAGGATTCCATTGAAGGGAACCCGAAACCAATATTTTCTCCCCAGCCAGAGGTAGAATATTGCATTGACCGACACAACCAATTGTACAAGGAGCGATCGGATGATGTCCGATTCGCTGATGCCGGCATATAGCAGGAAGAACCCGAAGAAAATGGCGCCGGTGCTGTGACTCGCGTTAAATCCAACCCAGGCTTTCCACACGGTGGTTGCCCGGGTAAGGCGCGGATGAGTTTGCTTCATGCCCTCTTCCAATGCGGCATCGAAGGGTGCAAGTTTCCGGGAGAAGAAGGTAAGGTAGAGATGCATCGCGCCCAGCGAGAGAAAAATCAATCCCGCGGTACTGATGGTTGCGATGGCGAATCCGCTCATGATGCGAAGGACTTAGGTGTCATGCGTTGATTTTATCCTTCTGGATCTTCTTTTTTCCGGCGTTGCGTTCGAGGAACTGGATAATCTTGCCGGCGACGTCCACCTTGGTTGCGCCTTCTATCCCTTCAAGCCCGGGGCTGGAATTGACTTCGATCACCAGCGGACCTCGTTTGGAGGGCAGCATATCGACGCCGGCAACGCCCAGGCCCATTTTGCGGGCCACGGTAATGGCGGTAGATTTTTCCTGGCGGCTGAGCTTAACGACGCTGGCCTGGCCGCCCCGGTGCAAGTTAGACCGGAACTCACCGTCGCGCGCCTGCCGCTTCATCGCGCCCACCACTTCGCCGTCGACGATGAAAGCGCGGATGTCGGAACCCTTCGCTTCCTTGATGAATTCCTGGATAATGATCCGGGCCTTCAGGCCGTGGAAGGCTTCGATCACCGATTGGGCCGCCTTTTGGTTTTCGGCCAGCACGACGCCCAGTCCTTGTGTGCCTTCCAGGAGTTTGATGACTACCGGAGCGCCACCGACCGCTTCTACAGCACCTTCCGTGTCGCGGGAATAGTCCATGAAGATAGTTTTCGGCAGCCCGATGCCGGCCCGGGAGAGGATCTGCATGCTGCGGAGTTTGTCGCGTGAGCGGATGAGCGCCTGCGATTCGACGGCGGTGAAGACCTTCATCATCTCAAATTGCCGCACCACCGCAGCGCCATAAAACGTAACGGATGCACCAATGCGGGGGATGACGGCATCGAAGTAGTCGAGTTTGCGGCCGTTGTACCACACCATGGGGCTTTTCTTTTCGATCACGAGGATGCACTTCATGTGATCGATGATTTCCACTTTGTGTCCGCGGGCTTCACCAGCTTCCTTCAGCCGGCGCGTAGAGTAGAGTTTCGAGTCGCGCGAGAGAATAGCGATGTTCATTCTTCAGGTGAGGGAGGAGTTGATCCCTCTGAATGCAGTTTGTGATGGTAAGATATGTTTTTTTTACTGACGTCAATCAGGAAGCGATGGTGGAGGATCTTGCGTCCCAGGAGTACCGGAAAGCGCAGGTTTCCCCGATTGCTGAGGGAGAACTCCGCCCGGATCAGGCGGCCGTGAATCCTGATTCTTGATTTGATGACGTACCGCAACTCCGCTTCGCCGAAGGAATTGCGGACTTCTCTTTGGACGAACTTCCTGACGACGAAGGGCATGCCGGTAAATTCAGGGTGCTCTTCATCCAACAGAATAAACTCCAGTTTCCCGTCAACCACCTTGGCGTGGCTGCAGTGGAGGCTGGACGTGTAAGCGCCCGTATCCACTTTGGCGTGAATGTTTTGCAGGCCGAGGTCAGGTAAGTCTACCCGGTCCGAACGACCAAGGACAATCACCGGAAGGTCTTTTTTGTTTCTCACGATGAAGCAGGTTCTAACGAAATTATAAGGAAGTCGCAGTTCTGACGCCAATATGGGTGCACAATACGGTGTAACGCGCTAGAAGTCAAGCGGAAAACTGAGGCAGAGGGCCATAGTAGTATTACTATCATCAGGGTTAGTAAAGGAAGAAATGTTACGGTATCGTTAAAAATAACCCAACGGAGTTTTCAGTTTAGAAATCCCGTTTTCTAACTTTAGTGCTTTCTAACCTAAACCACATATTATGAGGAAGTTTTTACTCGTACTATCTGCGTTTGCTTTTGCGTTCAGTGCCTTCGCGCAAGAGCGGACGATCTCGGGTAAGGTTACCTCTTCCGAAGACGGAGGGGCTTTACCCGGGGTAAACGTAGTTCTGAAGGGCACCTCCAACGGTACAGTAACGGATGCTGAAGGAAATTACAAGCTGTCTGTTCCCTCAACGGGCGGAACGCTGGTATTCTCCTTTATCGGTTACGGCACCCAGGAGGTAGAGATCGGCGAGCGTTCCGTTGTTGATGCCGGACTGGGTTCCGACATCAAACAATTGACCGAAGTGGTCGTAACAGCGCAAGCCATCCAGCAGGATAAGCGAGCACTCGGATATTCGGTGACCAGCGTCGGCGGTAACGTCGTAGCGCAGAAGCCGGAAGCTGACCTCGGCCGCCTGCTTCAGGGCAAGATCCCCGGGGTGAACATCACCAACACGGGCGGTGTGTCCGGTACCGGTACCAACATCGTAATTCGCGGTTACACCTCTATTACGGGTAACAAGCAGCCCCTCTGGATTGTGGACGGCGTTCCGTTCAACTCCAGCACCAACGCACAGGGCGACTTCCTCAGTGGTAACCAGGCGACTCCCAGCCGCTTCCTTGACCTCGATCCCAACAACATCGAGCGTATCGACGTGCTGAAGGGCCTTAGCGCTGCCGTACTTTATGGTGAGCAGGGCCGCAACGGGGTTATGATTGTAACCACCAAGAACGCGCGCAAGAAGAAAGAGCGCTTCGAGGTGAATTTCAACCAGACCTACTTTGTTACGGAGATTGCTTCGATGCCGGATTTCCAGAATAACTATGGTAATGGTTTCGACCAGAACTGGGGATTCTTCTTCAGTAACTGGGGACCCAAGTTTGGAAGCCTCAACGCTCCGGACTCCATCCCGAACCCCGTAACCAACACGAACGCAACGAAGAATGAATTCCCGCAGTTGCTGGGCACTAAAGTCCCTTATAAGGCTTATCCCAACAACGTATCTGATTTCTTCAAGAAAGGATTCTCAGCCAACACGTCATTGAACGTTAGCGGCGGCACGGAGAACCTCAGCTACAACGCTTCGCTCAGCTACCTGAACGATGAGGGATTCCTTCCGAACAATACGCTGAAGAAATTGAACTTCGGTATCGGCTTCAATGCCCAGGTAACGGAGAAATTCAACGTAAGCACGAGCTTCAACTACGCTTCCACAGAACAGAAGACACCTCCGATTTCGGCCGCTACCGGTAACTCTACGGCTGGTGCAGGTTCTTCCGTTTTTGCAAACGTATTCTTCGTTCCCCGCAATATTGACTTGATGGGCCTTCCTTTTGAGACGCCCACGACGCACATGAGTGCATATTATCGCGCGGGTAACGACCTGGAAAACCCTCGTTGGACAGCCAAGTACTCTTCATCGACAGACGATGTGAAGCGGTTCTTCGGCCGCACGGCGTTCACCTACCAGATCATGCAGGGTCTTGACGTGACCTACCGCGTGGGTCTTGACACCTATACGGAGTACCAGCAGTACAAGATCAACAAAGGAGGTCCCCAGAACATCCTTGGTTTGTATCGTACGGCTACCGGCCAGAACACCATCTGGAACCACGACTTCTTCGTTTCCTTTAATAAGGACCTCAACGAGGATTTCAACTTGAATGCTGTTGCCGGTATTCAGGGCAGGTTCGATGAGTATCTCCAGGACGGTATGGAAAGCCAGCAGCAGGTGGTGTTTGGTTTCATGAACCACTCCAACTTCCTCACGCACTCCAACCTAAACAGTTTCACGGGCAATAACCTCAACTATCTCCAGAAGTCGGTGCTTTTTGGTTATTACGCGACGGCAACCTTGGGTTACAAGGACTACTTGTACCTCAACTTGCAGGGACGCGTCGACCAGAAGTCTACGGTGGAGCAGGCTAACCGCACCATTTTCTACCCTAGCGTTAGCGTAAGCTTCATCCCGACGACTGCGTTTGGATTTGAGTCAGACAATATCAACCAGATCAAACTCCGCTTGAACTACGGTACATCGGCTGGTTTCCCCAATGCATATGGTACCCGGCCCCAGTTGATCTCGAATCCCCGTTCATACCTCGGCCAGAGCGGACTGCCGGTTGTTTCAAACTACCTGGACAACCGGTTGGGTAACCCCAACCTGAAGCCGGAGAGTTTCCACGAATACGAATTCGGTTTGGAAGGATCATTCCTGAAGAACCGGTTGGGTGTTGACCTCTCCTTGTACACTCGTGGTACAGACTTGTTGATCACCGATGCGCCTATTGATCCGACGACCGGTTATACGGTTACCCGTATTAACGCCGGCAGTAGCTCAACCAAGGGTATTGAACTTGCCTTGCGCGGTACGCCGATCAAGATGGGCGGCTTCCAGTGGGACATTACCCTCAACTGGTGGGCTTATCGTTCGGTTATCGATAACCTCGGTTTCGGCCTGAAGCGCGTTCAGATTCCCGGCGGTGGTTTCCAGGACCTCGGCAACTATGCTGTACCTGGCGAGCCTTACAACGTGATCTACGGCAGCTATGTGCCTCGTGATCCGGCTACCGGACAGCGCATCGTAGGAACGGATGGCAACTACCTGTTCTCCGACGATATCAAGCGTATCGGCGACCCGAACCCGAAGTGGAATGCTTCCTTGTTCAACACATTTATGTACAAAGGCTTCACCCTGAACGTTCAGATTGAGTACCGTCAAGGTGGAGACATCTGGTCGGCAACGACTGCAGCTGTGGTAGGTCGCGGTGTATCCAAGTTTGTTGACTTCGACCACGACCGCACATTCACGCTTCCGGGTGTGAAAGCTAAGCCGGGAGGCAATCCTGGTGAATATGTCCCCAACGACATCCAGCTCACTTCAGCCGGTGTGTACTTCGCCAACGTATCGTTCGGTCCCAGCGACCTCCAGATTTACGATGGCACGACCATCCGTCTGAGGGACGTTACATTGAACTACGATCTGCCGCAGTCGATCATCCAGAAGACTCCGTTCAAGCGGGTAACACTGGGTGTATCCGGTCAGAACCTGTGGTTCAAGGCGGTGAACTTCCCGAAAGAGATGAACTTCGACACGGATGTGTTGAGCACCGGTGTAGGTAACGGTCTTGGATTTGACATGTTTACCGGTCCCAGCGCGCGTCGTTTTGGCGGAATGATCAGACTTACTTTCTAAGCCTTAACCGATGAATACCATGAAAAAATTGAATAAAAGCTATATCAAAGGGCTCGTTTTCGCCGCCAGCTTTCTGACCGCCATCGCGTGTTCAGACCAGCTCGATGAAAACCTGGCTAACCCTAGTGTGCTTTCGCCGGAACAGGCTAGCAACGAGTACATCTTCAACGGAATCCAGTTGAACTTCCAGAATTTCTTTCTGAATACAACGGATTTCGGCCAAGACTTAACCCGGATGCGTAACCTGTACGGTAACACGTATGAAAACGCTTATACCCAGAACAGCTTCAATGGTGTCTGGCAAAGCGCATATTCCGACCTGATGGTGAATGCCAACTTGCTGCTTAGTAAGACGGTTGAGAACCCGGCTACGACGGAATTGGAGTACAACCCATATTATCAGGGTTGCACCAGAGTCATGAAGGCGTATGTTTTGATGACATTAGTTGATTACTTTGGCGATGTTCCTTACGCTGATGCATTTAATACTAGTGACTTCAATCCGGCGGCACAGGGTGGAGCGGCGGTCTACGACTCTGCCAAGGCTTTACTGGAATCAGCAATTGTTCATTTTGGCGCAGTAACCTCAACGACACCGGTAACAAAGGACGATCTTTTTTATCGAGTCAAGGTTGGAAGTCAGGGACCTACGGCCCTTGCGGATCGTTGGAAGAAGGCTGCTACGACCATGTTGCTCAAGTATTACTTGAATCGCCGATTGATTGACCCGGCAGGTTCCAAGACTGGAATCACAGCATTAATTGCAACTGGCAACCTCATCGACGCCGATTTTGCTACAGGCGGCGGTACTTTCAGCGAGGATTTTCAGTTCAATTACTATGCGAATAGCCAAAGCAACCCGAACACTTACCATCCCTGGTTCTATGGCAGCTACCTGACCAGTGCAGGCCCTTATTTGTCCAACTCCTACATGAAAGAGTTGTATGACGGCAAAGGCCTGAAGGATCCCCGTATCCGTTACTACTTCTATCGCCAGGTGAACGTGCCGACGACGGATGTGAACGAGTTGACTTGTTCTATCCCGACTTTCCCGTACACCACGTTCCCTCCGGCTCACTATCCTCCGGGAACAGCCTATTGCCAGTTGCCGGAAGGTTACTGGGGCCGTGATCACCTGAATTTTGAAGGAACTCCTCCGGATGGTCTGAAGAAGACAACGTATGGTTTGTATCCTGCCGGCGGCCGCTTTGATGCGAACGATGCTAAACCCGTAACTGATCAAGGTTTGGCCTCGGGCGGAAAAGGAGCCGGAATCCTGCCGATACTGATGTCATCGTTCACGTTCTTCATGTTGGCTGAATATGAGCTCACACTCAATAGTAATCCAGCTGCTGCTCGTGTCAATCTTGACAAAGCCGTGCGCACTTCAATCGATCGGGTAATGAAATTTATCCCTGGGGCTGTGGTAGCGGCTTTTGCACCTTCTGCAACTGGTGTGAACAACTACGTGAACATCGTGCTCGCCAACTATGATGCTGCAGCTACTGCAAATGATAAACTGAATGTAATCATTAAGGAGTACTGGGTGGCGCTGTGGGGTAATGGTATTGAGTCTTACAACATGTACCGCAGAACCGGATTCCCTCAGCCCATGCAGCCTTCACTGGGTGTTAACCCCGGTAATTTCTACCGCTCGCTCACCTATCCGGGTGTGTATGTCAACCGCAATAACAAGGCGACACAGAAGCCTGACAACAAAGTCCAGGTGTTCTGGGACAACAACCCTGATGGTTTTATTAACTAAAAATTGAAGTAACCATGAAACACAGAAATAAAATCTTTGTCGTGCTCTTCCTGCTGGGACTTGGGTTTTCCTGCACGGACGAGAGTACATACCCGGTCAGCAAGCTGTTTGCGTCGGTTGACATTTTTGTCGCCTACGTTGACCGCACCCCCAGCTCTCCCAACGGCAACAACTCGAAAGCTGAAGTGAAGCTGATGACCGTACCGTCATCCTCTTTTGCAGTTGATGCGACTACGGGACTTCCGAGAGCAACTATTACGGCTACCGCACCCGCAACGTTGACCGCCCTTGGTCTTGTGGCTGGTGAATTGGAGGGCTCCGATCAGTTTGTCTATCGCCAGGCAATGAATTTCCCGGACGGCCGGGTGTTTAGCGCCAACAACGTGACGACAGCTATCGCGTCCAGCGGGGGTGTTTATAAATCACCCTTCCAGAACGTGGTGTCGGTTGTTTGCCCGTCGGATATTGGTGGATCGATCAACTATACTACGGTGGTAACTGCCGCTGTTGTGTCGATCGCTCCCTGCCAGCCTTCCGTAAGCGGAACGACGACTTGGGCAGTGTTGGGTCCTGGATCATATGCAGTGGGTGATGCAACATTTGGACAGTATGCTTGTGCCTGGAACGACAACCCGGCTACTGGCGTTGTGCTGACCGATGCCTGCAATATCCTTTCACTCTCAGGAAGTGATCAGTATGGTCTTCTCTACACCTTCGTTATCACTGCGAATGATGGTACCACGCTCACCATCAACTGGTCGAATGACTATGGTGATGCGGGAACAACCCAGTTGACGCGTACAGGGAAGACCTGGCCGCTGGCGCTGACGTTCTAACCGAGCATTTACCGTTCACTGAAAAGCCTGGCTATCCTTAGCCAGGCTTTTCTTATTATTGCGACATGAAAAATTGGGAAATGCGATCCGTAGTTATTTTTATCATGGCCATCCCGTGTATTGCGTTAGGCCAGGTAAGCAATATCGAGATGAGAACCATGCGGTTGCTGGGGGATTTGGAACGTGAATCCCGTCCTTACCGGAGCGGTAACAATGGTCCCGAAGTAGAAGGCGATCCCTATTTGTGGACAAACTGGAGCCCCGGAAGCGTAACCCTGTACCGCGAGAGCAAAACCTACGACCTCGCCGGCCTGAAGTATGATGTCCTTAATTACGGGATTGATGTTTGGTTTGACAAAGAGAGGATTAAATCATTGGACGGAAACCTTGTTCAGGCATTTGAGTACAGGGACTCGTTGACACAAGTTCCGCATCGCTTTATTAATGCGAAGGATTTCACCCGGGATGGCGTTCCGGTCAAGGGATTCCTTGAGGTTCTCTGCTGGGGTAAGGTGGATGTGTATTCATTCACTGAAGCAACCCTCCTTAAACCCAACTACAACATGGCCATCGGTTCGGGGAACAAGAACTATCTGATTTCTAAAAAGAAAGTCCTGTTATACAGCCCGGGGACGGAGCTTCGTTCGTTAAGCAAGAAAGAACTCTCAAAAATCTGGCATGAGCGGGAGGCCGAAATGAATAAATTTCAAAAGGTCAACAAGCTCAACCTGTCCCGCGAACGGGACCTGATGCTGATGGTAGACTACTTCAATACCCTTTGACCCTCGCAGATAAGCATAAAAAAAGCCCGCTCACCGAGCGGGCTTTTTGTTGGTATGCAGTTATGTTATCCTTTCTTGATTTTGAAGGCCACCAGCGTATTTTCCCACTGCAGCGTGACCTGGTTCTTCTCGACCGCGATGCCAAAGGTTTCCACAAAAGAGGCGGACTTTCCGGGTTTCACATTGACCCGCAGCACATCGTCCGCTTCCTTGTATTCGTAAGCTCCCCACTGGCCCTTAGCCTTCTGGAATATGATTACCCATTCGTTTTCGCCGGGGATTGTAAAGAGTTCGTACTTGCCGGCCGGGAGGGCCTTGCCTTCTACCTGGATGGCGTTGTCAATTTCAAATACGGTGGCCTCGTTGGCGCCCGTACGCCATACCTTGCCGAAGGGCTCAATGCCGCCCAGCATCTTCCTTCCTTTGGCAGAGGGTGCTGAGTAGTCGATCCTGATCTTGATGCCATCGATGCTGCCTTCTGCCGTACGGGGAGGGCTGGGGCGTTTGCTTTTGTCCTGGCCTTGCGCGCTGACGAATGCTACCGTCAGCACGAGCAGGAAGAGAGTAAGTCCTGTTCTTTTCATGGAAATTGAGGTTTTTGGTTAGAAAGAGTAATACCTTCTAACGGCTGGCGCAGGCCGCAGGTTCCGTAAACCGGAAATCTTTGATTTGTCGGGGAGCGCTATCGACCGAAGGGATTCAGTGCTGACAACGCGCGCTTGCCACCGCCCATCTTGTTCATCGTCTTCATCATCTTGCGAAGTTCGGTGAATTGCTTGAGCAGTTGGTTGACCTGCGGTACGGTAGTCCCGCTGCCCCGCGCGATTCGTTCCTTCCGGCTGCTGTTGATAACCTCTGGATTTTCCCGTTCTTCCATGGTCATGGACCGTATGATGGCTTCCAATGGCTTGAATGCATTGTCATCCACATTGACGTCTTTCATGGCTTTTCCCATCCCCGGGATCATTCCGAGGAGATCCTTCATATTGCCCATCTTCTTGATCTGGGCCAATTGATTGAGGAAGTCGTTCAGGTCGAACTGGTTCTTCCGAATCTTCTTCTGCAGCCGTTCGGCCTCCTGTTGATCGAAAGTTTCCTGTGCCTTTTCCACCAGTCCCACCACATCGCCCATTCCCAGGATGCGGCCGGCCATCCGGTCAGGATAAAAGCGATCCAACGCCTCCATCTTCTCACCGGAGCTCGTAAACTTGATCGGCTTTTCCGTGATCCGTCGGATGGATAGTGCCGCACCTCCGCGGGTATCCCCATCCATTTTAGTCAGTACAACGCCGTCAAAATTGATCCGGTCATTGAAGGCCTTGGCCGTGTTGACCGCGTCCTGACCGGTCATGGCGTCCACCACAAAAAGGGTCTCTGAGGGTTTCAGTTCCGCTTTCAGGGTGGCGATTTCATTCATCATCTCCTCGTCTACCGCCAGGCGACCTGCTGTATCGACGATAACGATGCGGTGGTTGTTCTTACGGGCATGATCGATGGCGGCCTTGGCGATCTTCAACGGCTCCTTCGTCTCCACGTCGGTGTAAACGTCCACACCAATCTGTCCTCCCAGGACTTTCAATTGATCGATGGCGGCAGGGCGGTAGACGTCGCAAGCGGCCAGCAGCACTTGTCGACCTTGACGCTTGAGGTAGTTTGCCAGTTTCCCGGAAAACGTGGTTTTACCGGAACCTTGCAGGCCGGCGATCAGAATAATGGCCGGGTTTCCTTCGATATGAATATCGACGCTCTCGCCACCCATGAGGTGGGTGAGTTCATCGTTGGTAATCTTTGTCAGCAGCTGTCCGGGTGAGATGGACGTCAGGACGTTTTGTCCCATGGCCTTGGCCTTGATCTCATCGGTGACCTCTTTGGCCACTTTGTAGTTTACATCGGCATCAATCAGCGCCTTCCGGATTTCCTTGATTGTCCCGGCGACGTTGATTTCCGTAATTCTACCCTGTCCCTTCAGGGTTTGTATGGCTTTCTCAATCTTCTGACTAAGGCTCTCAAACATGGAATAGATGGATTATGGGGTTCTTGCCTGCGATTCCCGGGTAACCGGACTGGGTCCGGCCCGACCGGAATCATGGTTTTAAACCGGGGCGTGAAGATAGCGGGATAGCCCGCGAGGTGCAAATGCCAAGCCCTCAGGCCCTACGGAAGGAGAAATAGGGGAAGGAATCGCCGGCGGAACATTGGGTCTTGCTGGCCGGTATTTCGAGAAACCCATCCACCTCCTTCAGGTTGGCAAAGTCGCCTGAACCCCCACCAGGTATTGGCATCGCCAGCAGCCGGCCTTCCTCCATTCTGACTTTTACCTGGAGAAAGTAGGTGAGGTCTTTAGCTTTAACTTCAAAGGGTTCCGCCAGCACCGCTGACGCAGAAGGCTGAGGATGAAGCATCATCGTTGAAAGCCAGGGTTGGATGTAGCGGTAGAAACAGAGAAAGGATGAGACCGGATTCCCCGGCAGACCAAAGATGACCTGCTTGGCCGTGGTGCCGAAGAACATGGGCTTGCCCGGCTTTTGACTGACTTCATGAAAGATGGTATTGACGCCCAGCGACTGCAATACGGCGGGCACGAGGTCGAACTTTCCTTTCGAAACGCCGCCGCTAAGAATGATCACCTCATACTTTCCAAACAGCTTTCCCAATTCGCGCTCCATGGCATTGCGGTCGTCCTTTAGGTGAAACAGGTCAGGGTTGCATCCCATGGAATTCAGTGCCGCACTGAGTGCATAACTGTTTGACCGGCGGATTTGATGGGGCAGGGGGCTGTCGTGAATATCCACCAGTTCATCGCCCGTGGAAATGATCGCGGTTTTTGGGAAGCGGTATACATCCGTTTCCAGTCTGCCCACGGCAGCCAACAGGGCAATCTCACCAGCCGACAATCGTGTTCCCGGGGAAAGGATAACATCTCCGCGCTTGGCGTCCTGTGCTCTTGGATGAATACACTGTCCACGGTTGATGTTCTTCACCTTGAGTTTCGCTATGTCATGGACAACGGTGACGTCTTCATAACGGATCACCGTGTCGCAGCCGATGGGCAGCATGGCGCCGGTCATTACTTCGATGCAATTCTTGTCATTCTTTAAGGTAAGCCGTGGTTTACCGGCTGGTTGCAGCCCCTCCACCCGAAATCCTTCCCAGCCTTCCTCCACAGCCTGAAAGGAGACCGCGATCCCATCCATGGCTACCCGGTCAAACGGAGGGAAGTCGCGGTCGGCTTTGATCGTTTCAGCCAGCGTGCGTCCTTCGGCATCCTCAATCCGGATTCGTTCCATCCCGGGGCGGTAGAACTGCTGCTGGATTAAACGGGATGCTTCGGCGACGCTGACCATGAAATGGTTATTTTTGATTCAAGATATAAAGAAATGAAGAGTAAGCTATCCCATGTTGACCGAGTCGGGAATCCACAAATGGTGAACGTGTCGGAAAAGAAAATGACCCGGCGTACGGCGGCTGCCCAGGCTCGTGTGTGGTTGGGAAGCCGGATACTGGATCACCTGGAGAAGAATGGATTGACGTCGGCGAAGGGCCCCGTCTTTCAAACGGCCATTCTTGCGGGCATCCAGGCAGCCAAAAGAACGGGCGATCTGATTCCTTTGTGTCATCCTTTGGGCCTGGATAATTGTTCGGTAACTGTGCGAATCGATGGTGAGTACGTTATCGTGGATGCAGAAGCGTCCGTTACCGCCAAGACGGGCGTAGAGATGGAGGCGCTCACCGCAGCGGCCGTGGCCTCGCTAACCGTCTACGATATGTGCAAGGCGTTGTCTCATGACATCCGCATTGAGTCGATTCAACTGATGCGAAAGACCGGCGGTAAGAAGGACTTTGTCAGAAAATAGAGCCGATCTCATCGAATTCTTTCCAACCGCGCGGAACCTTACGTGGTTGTTTTCTCCCCCTGGCTGGTCGCAGCCTTTTTTGAAATCGTCATGAATTGAGGGGGTTACAAATCGGGAATTCAACCTGCGATTGAGGAAGAAAACATCCACGCCCGTCAATTGGTGGGAAAAACCTACAACTCCCCCAGCAGGCAATTGATTTGCCGTTCTCGGTGAAGGCAAACGGCGAGATTCGTATGCAGCCTGTTTCTATGATGAAGCGCACCAAGCTAACCTTGCCAGCCCTCGACCCGATGCTTCGGGATGTGGCCTTGATCCTTACTGCTTCCTTACTGATGTCGATCGTGTTTTTTACGACCGGCTACATGGTATTTGTGCAGTTGATGGGTCAGTAGAGGCGGCCTCAGTTCAATTGAGCGGAGGCGGATGTTTTGGGGCTCGCCCCAATCCATTCTTCGCCGTCCTCAAATACTTCTTTCTTGAAGATGGGCACGTTTTCCTTCAGCTTGTCAATGATGTATTGACAGGCTTCAAAAGACTCTTTCCGGTGTTTCGTCGATACGGCCACGACAACAGCCACCTCGCCGGGCTTGAGGGTTCCAACGCGGTGACTTACGGCCCAGCCAAGGAGGGGCCAGCGGTGCGCGGCTTCATCGATGATCTTACGGGTTTCACTGACGGCCATGCTTTCATAAGCTTCGTATTCCAGCCACACCACGTTTTTGTCGTGCGCCGTATTGCGTACGGTGCCTATAAAAACATTAACGGCCCCCGCACCAAGGCTGGAGGCCGTTTCGATGACCTTTGGGATGTCAATCGGCTTTGCGGTGATTTTGATCATATCGGTAGTGTTTTGGGTAAACGTTGAAGACTGAATCAATGTACCCAATCAACCGGGAGAGGTCAATGAGTTTCATCAGTATTTTATGATCTGGGATCACAGCCGAACAGGCCGCCCTGCGACTCTGGAAAGGGCTATCCGCCGCTGACAGGCGGTATGATGACGACCTCGTCATCGGGTTGAATCAGGGTATCATCGGAGGCGTATTGCCCATTTACCGCCACCATCAGGGAGGTCAACGCGCTGAGGCGTGGGTATGCAGTCAGTAACGATTTTCGCAATTCCCGGACGGTATTATCGGCAATGACCAACTCCGCCGAGTTACCGGCAATTTCACGAGCAATGCCATAGGCCGTTATGCGAATCTTCATCTGTTGCGCCAAGCTACAATTTTTCATCGGGCTATGCCTATCTTCGTGGGGATCATGCTTTTTGACAATCATCAGCGACCGATTTCCTATCTCCGCCTGGCGGTAACCGACCGGTGCAACCTTCGGTGCTTTTACTGCATGCCGGAAGAGGGCATTCGCTATGTGCCGAAAAAGCACTTGCTGACATTTGAAGAGATTGAGCGGCTCGTTCGGCTGGTGGCCGGCATGGGGATTTCGAAGGTTCGCGTTACCGGTGGTGAGCCGTTTGTACGAAATGATCTCATGAAACTTCTCCGCGTGCTGAAGTCAATCCCCGGCATTGAACATGTTCACTTAACCACCAACGGCGTGCTGACCGCTCCCCATGTCCCGGAGCTCAAGGCCATGGGAATTGCCTCGGTAAACCTGAGTCTTGACACGCTGGATCGTCAGCGGTTTCACGACATTACCCGGCGAGATGAATTCGATCGTGTTTGGGAAACTTTTGAGGCGTTGCTGGAATACCAGATTCCTGTGAAGCTCAACGCCGTTGTCATGGATGGGAAGAATATTGACGATATCCTTCCGCTCGCAGACCTCACGCGCCGGTTCCCGGTTTCTGTTCGCTTCATTGAGGAAATGCCTTTCAACGGTGAGGGGCAGCATTACCCCGTGCTCCAATGGACACACGCAAAAATATTATCCACACTGAAGGCGGCCTACCCGGGTTTGTCTTCGAAAGCACCAGTTCCTCACGCCACAGCACAGGAATTCCAGGTTCCCGGCCATCCGGGTGTCCTGGGCATTATTGCCGCATTCAGCCGTACGTTTTGCGGAACGTGCAACCGCATCCGCCTCACCGCGCAAGGTGAATTGAAAACCTGCCTTTACGATAACGGCGTGATGAACCTGCGCGACCTCATGCGTTCGGGAAAGTCCGACGAGGAGTTGAAGCGGTCCCTCCTCGACGCCTTTTCACATCGCCCCAAAGACGGCTTTGAGGCTGAGTCGCGACGAGGAGATCTCTCGGTGATTGAATCCATGTCCACCATCGGCGGCTGAGAAATGGATTATGTGCTGATCATTTCATTCCTGATCATCGCTGCGGTTTATGCTTCTGTAGGTTTTGGCGGTGGCACGAGCTACCTCGCTGTCATGGCCCTGCTCGCGGTACCATTTGAAGCCATGCGACCGGCCGCCTTGCTTTGCAATGTTGTTGTCGTGACCGGAGGAACGATCATCTTTTACCGCGAGGGTCTCATGGATTGGAGGCGGACCTGGCCCTTTCTGTTGTTCAGTGTGCCGATGGCTTTTGTGGGCGGATACTATCCCATCCACGAGGCAGCCTTCTTCCGAATACTCGGTGTCACCTTGTTGGCGGCTTCTGTGGTGCTTTGGTTCTTTGACCGGGGCCCGGACCACCAAAAAGGTTCTCCCGCAAACTCCTGGATTACCGGTTCCATCCTGGGCGGAGGCATTGGATTTTTGTCGGGGTTGGTTGGAATAGGGGGCGGGATCTTCTTATCGCCGCTGCTTCATTTTCTTCGGTGGGACCAGGCTCGTAATATTTCGGCGGTGGCGAGTGTGTTTATTCTCGTCAACTCCATCAGCGGCCTGGCGGGTCAGCTGACACAGTCTGCCCGTGTGGATTGGTCTTTTATCTTGCCGCTTTTGGCTGCTGTGTTCATTGGCGGCCAATTGGGATCACGGTGGGGAGCCCGGAAGTTTAATGCCGCACATGTTCGGCGGGTGACGGCCTTCCTCATCTTTGTTGCCGGAATGAATATTATTATCAATCATTGGTCATGAAAAAGACAGTTCTTCTTATTGCGTTGCTCGCCACCACACATTTCCTTGTGGCACAGGCCCCTCAGCGAGTAAACCCGGTCATCAAGAGCCAGGGTGGAATTTTCGAAGTCCCCTTTGCGGTTGAGCGGCCAGATCCTTCGATGGTGTATAACCTGATTATCGAAGTGGAGCGGGAGAGTGAAAAGCCGGACACCATTAATTGGGCGTTAAACAATGTGGCTCGCCTCCTTAACCTCCACGCTGTCGGCGGCGTGCCGTCCTCCAAAATGAACGTGGTACTGGCAATTCACGGCGGCGCCTCGTACACGACCATGAACAATGAACAGTATCGTGCCAAATACAAAGTGGATAACCCGAATCTGAAGCTATACGAGGAACTCCAGGCGGCCGGAGTGAAGATGTTTGTCTGTGGACAATCCGTCATCAATCGAAAGATTGACCGCACCCGGATGGTTCCGGAAGTCAAACCGGCCGTCTCCATGCTCACCACCGTGACGACCTATCAGCTGAAGGGCTACGCGTACCTTAAATTCTAGGCTGGTTTCCCATCGAACCAGTCCTTGAATTCGCCGACCTTTTCGCGGCTGACAATAATTTCCTTATCCCAGGCAGGTTGAGTGGAGATTTTCAATCGGCTGTTCGAGTAAAGCACGACGTCCTGGATATTGGAGATGTTGATGATATACGTGCGGTTGACCCGGAAGAACATCGATGGATCAAGGACTTCTTCCAGGGATTCGAGTGTAAAGTCGATGATGAATTTCCGCAGTTGAAGCGTTACCAGGTAGACGTCCCGCCCGTCGGCGAAGAAAAGCAATACCTGGTCGGTAGTGATGGAGCGGATATGATCACCAACCTTGACCATAAATCGGTTCTTGAAAACTTTTGGCGACGCCTCGCCGGCCAGGGCCTTTAGTTGCTCCGCACGGCCTTCCTGGACCAGGAATTGCGAGCGCAGGTTTTGAAATTTGTCCAGACTTTCCTTCAGGTCGTCAAAAGTGACCGGTTTCAACAGGTAAGCGATGCTGTTGACCTTAAAAGCTTCCAGCGCAAACTCGTTATAAGCAGTAATGAAGATGACCGGTTTTGTAACAGTGATTTCCTTAAAGATTCCAAAGCTGACGCCATCCTTGAGCTGGATGTCCATAAACAGCAAGTCCACCTCGTCCAGGTGGTCGCGGAGCCATTCGACGGACTGCGTCACACTGTCGCATGTGTGAATTACCCGGATGTCCGGACTGTACCGCTGCAGGTACCGCTGCAGTTTTTCCACCGCCGGAGATTCATCTTCAATGATCAGTACGTTGAGGGAAAGACTCATGCGGTGGCGGTCGCGGGTTGTTGGACAGTGATCAGCGGAAATTTAACATAATTTTCACGTCCGGCTTTTACCTGGATGAACGGACGGTCGCTGTAGATCGAGTACGACCGTTGGAGTTGTTGAAAGGCTTGTTGGCTTTCCGGATGCAGCAATAGTTTGTCGTTTAGTCCGTGGGTAAGGACCAGGTAATCTTCATCCTCCGGGGCCAGCGTGAATACGAGAGGGCATTGGGTGGATATTAAAGTATTCCGGATGATCGAATCCAATGTTGTTAGCAGCGAGCCTTGCATGACATGTACGGCTTCAGCATCCGGAATGGATTCCTGCCATATCAATTGCCCCGGGTGCCTGTATCCGGCCAGGCGGAGGAGGTGGCGTACGGACTGGAGCTCTTCGGCGAGTGACACAAATTCACGTTGCCGGTTGACCAGTTGATAGCGATACAAAGCGGCCAGGCTGTCGATCAGTTCTTCGGCTTTCTCTGCATCCGTGTGCATGCAAAGTATCAAATCCTCCAGGCTGTCATACAGCAGGGTGGGATTGATTTCACGCCTGAACGATGAGAATTCGGCCTCCAGGTTTTCCCGGAGTTTCTGTTCCTGTTCGATCAGCAGCGTATTTTCCTGGAGTATATATCGGTTGCCGAGATACAGTGCATTGTAAAGGGCCGCGGTGACCAGAAAGATGGCGCCGAACAGGATCAATTCCCGAGGACTGATATCGAAGCCGATAACCCATCGGTAGTATTGACTGATCGACAAGGCGACCATCGTCACACCGACGGCGGACGTGAGCAGCCATTGCAAGGGTAACGCGCGCCGGGCAGGCATTTGGAAACGGTCCAACAACACGATGACGAGGCGCATGGACTCAAAAGCGACCAGGCTGAGAAACATGCTCACATACACTTCCTGGTTGCTGACCAGCGTGGCGATTTGTTCCACATTATTGTTGACGAGAAGAATGATGAGGTAGACGAGCACACCATAAACGGGCGGTGTGAGGATTCGGAAGAAGGGATTGTGAATGAAAAGCTTCTTCATGCCGTATGCTCTGTGATATGCCTCAATACGGGGAGTTGCACCTGGAACTTGCTGCCATCCGTAACCAGGACCGGCTCCTTGCTGAAGAATCCGTATCGCCGGTGGATATTTTCCAGTCCGACGCGGAAGCTTGTTGCGGGCCTCAGTGCCTGGGTCTTCGTGTTGTAAACAATCAACTGTGTATTGTCGCGCGCACCGATATATACCAGCAGGGGTTGGTCCTTGCTGATCGCGTTGTGCTTGACCGCATTCTCCACCAGCAGCTGAATCGTCATCGGGGGGATGAATGTATCCAGCAGGCTGGCCGGTACATTGATCTCCATCTGGAGATGATACTCATAGCGCACCTGTAATAGGAAGTAATAGGACTTGACAAAATCCAACTCCTCCCGAAGAGTTACCAGGCGGTGCTTCTGATTTCCCAGCACGTAGCGAAAGGTGTCGGCCATACGGCGGACGAACTCTTCTGCAACATGGGAATCCTTATACAAGAGCGAGGAGACCGTGTTCAGGCAATTGAACAGGTAGTGCGGGCTGATCTGACTTTTTAGTGATTCAAACTGGAGCTCCAGCTGCCACCGGTCGGACTGGAGTTGCTCTGCCTGGGTCACCGCATAGAACCGGTAGGAATAGAATAGACCGTAGAAGATTTCGTAAATGAACACGGTGATAATAAACAGCATGTTCAATTTGAGAATGACTTCACCGCTTGCATGGAATACGTACGTGCCGGCCAACGTGAAATAGACCACAACGAGCAGGGTATTCGCGCCTATACCGCTGATGAACCGGAGGAGAAAGTTTGCCTTCCAATGGATTGCCTTGTCGAGTAATGAATCCAGGGTGATGACCAGAAAGCCAAATACCGTTGTGCTGAGCATGGCCAGCAGATATTCATCCGGCCTTTCGGTAATTCTCGGCAACCGTCCGGTTTGCCCGTACGCGATGAGCATCAAAATGATAACGGCGACAGCGCTGCAAACGACAACGAGAAGTCCATATCGGCGCAATGGAAACGGCTGTATCCCTGGGAGGAACTTCATGGCAATGGGAAGCTAGCTATTTTTTGGCTTAGCCGAAATGCACGACTTAGTCGAGTGCGCGGAGCGCCCTGCCATAGTAGGTTTCCGACTCAATCTTCTTGGCGGCTGCCCGGTAAGCATCCTTGAGGGATGCATCGTTCATCGACCGAATGGTGGGGGCAATGGTAGTGAGTACCTCCGTGATATAGTGGTCGGACTCAATGGCCTCTGCCGCGGATATGATCGCGAGGAGGTTTGCCTTCGAAACATTCGTGCGCTCGGAAGCAGCCTTGAGGAATTCAGCGGTGTAGTAATCGCTCTGGTGGCTGGCCATGGTCTGCAACAGGTTCTTGAATGCCTCGTCGCTCAAGTTGACCTTCTTCAGAATTTGTTTGCCCACCTGCGTAATGTAATGGTCTGACTCGATGGACGAAGTCGCGGCGATCAATATTGTCTGCACATCGGGCGTAAGCGAGTTGTTGAGGAGGTTGGTCAGTACTTCGGTTTTGTAGTGATCGCTGTCCATCATCTTTACCGCTTCCAGGGCATTCTGAAAGGAGGCGGACGAAAGCCCGGGCTTGGCCAACGCTTTTGTCAGCACCTCCGTGCGGTAATGGTCAGACTCCATATTTTTAGTGGCATTGATCATTTCCGCCATGACCGCATCGGTGAGGTTGTCCTGGCGAAGCAGTGAGGTTATCACTTCTGTCTTGTAGTGATCCGACTCCATGTCGGTCGTGGCCTGCAGCGCGAGGGTGACGCTTTCCAGGCTCGCATTGCCGGTCGACAAGGCGCTCTTGATCACCTGCGTCTTGTAGTGGTCAGAGTCCATGTCGCGGGTTGCCGCATAGACTGCCTGCATGGCCTCTTTGGAAGAATTGAACGTCTTCAGGTTGTTGGTGAGAAATTCAGACCGATAGTGATCGGACTCCATAATGGCGCTCACTTCCTTGATAATGACGGGATAGTTCTGTGCGGGCTGGTTTACCCGAACGAGATAATTGGCATAGGCCGAACGGACGTAGTCGCTTTCGATGACCCTGATTTCCTGGATAACACCATTCACGCCGCTATTCCGGTAAATGCGGTTAACCCGGCCTTCCGCGGCAATGGTTGTAGACCGGAGGATTTCGGGCAGAATTTCACCGAGCCATTTGCGGCCTTCGGGCTCCCAGTCGACCAGCGTGCGTCCCTCGTAGTATTCCTTCTTCAGGCCGCTGGACGTCGGGCTGATGACGATGGTTCGCTTGCTTCCGAATACCGTTTTGGTGATCTCCAGGTAGGCGTCGCCCGACATGCTTTTGATGTCCTTGTCGTCGTCCGACACCTCCATTTTGCCGCGGGTCTCCACGCTGAAATTGGACATTCCTCCGCGGTTGAAGATGGTCTTTCGTGAATCGCCCCTGCTTTCGACGGAGACTGATTGACCGAAGGCAGATACGCTGACAAGGGCTATCAGGGAGATAAAGATGGATTTCATGGTATTCATTTACCCATAAGACGTGCAAAGGTGACGTCCGGGTTCCATCCGGACAACTGCACTGAACTGAGTTGTAGAATACCTGTAGTGAGTCGCCGAAAGGGGCCTAGCTTAGCCGGGAAACTCCTTCCAGGAGGTTGACGCGGTAAATCTCAAGCGGTTGAGGGTGCCAGGCTACGGTAACCAACCCGGCGTAGTCGACAGAATAATGATGTACATCCAACGACAAAGCGGAAGAAAATCGAGCGAAAGCGTAGACACCTCCCACGGGTACGAAGGCATGCAGTTCCAACAGTTGGTCGCGGCTGGTAGGGGAGAGTACCTTTTCCTTGTCGCCGGTTCCGGGCTCCAAAAATGCAGGGCTTGCATACAGGCTCATGCGGAGCCGGTCGGCGAGGAAGTGTGATTTCATCTCCTTCAAGATTACCTTGGCGAGATCCATGGCGCCAAGTATTGAACGGAATGATACAACCAGGTTTCCACTCACCTCAAAGGTCACGGGCGCAAGCAGGGGCAAGTCGAGGGTGTTGTGCAGGTCGGTCCACAATGCCTTCTGCTCTTCCGGTTGCATGTCGGGAATATCCACGATAATGCCATAGAGCACGGGTCGGTCGATAGGAGCGTACGTTCGCTTCGACTCCTCTTTTTGTACGGCAGGAGGCGCGATGGTCGACGGCGAAAAGTAATTGTCCGGGTTAATATTGATGTGACGTCCGGGGTAGGGCCAAAGGCTAACGGTATCGCGGGTGCCGCCTTCCTTGAGTCGGAGATCAGTTTCAGACAACACCGTGAGCAGGGTAGGTTCCGTATGATTCATGGCGCTCCGAATGACGGCGGATCCAAAGATGACGCGGTTCTGAAAGGAGAAGAGATCATCGAAACCGGCGTACGGTTCGTAGGTAATGTAGGTAGGGGGGAACCGCTCAAGCAGCCGCTCAAAGCGCTCTTTCCAATCACCACCGGCGAAGCTTACACTGGCCTCGACAAAATCGAGTTTGTCGAATGGCAGCCAGATGTTCACCTCGCCTCCTGCATTGGCCATGGCTTCGGCAAATAAGATGTCGCTGCCGCAAGCCAACGAGCAAAAGCCGATCTTGGCGTTGAGGGTGTTGATTGCTCCGATAATGGCTTCACGTACCTGGGCTTCAATCAAGGGAGGAAACCGTGGCTTTGGTCGTGTTGGATGATCGATCATGTGACCGATGAAGGAGACAACACCGGGCGGATTGAAAACCTTGAGGACTTCTTTCGGTACGGGCACGTAATGGTTCAACAACCAGAGTTGATTATAGACCGAGCTGATTTTGCCCCAGTCCGTACCGGCCATCTTCTTCGCTTCAAAGTAAGCGGTCAATGATTTTTCCCGTTCGCGGGTCAACAGGTACGCCTCAGCCAGCGTTACTTGCTGCCAGAAATCGGTCGGAGCAGTGCCGAGAAGACGGATAACCTCCGCGGCGATTTCGCGGCCTTTGGAAACCTGGCCGGCGATTGCCGACATGGTCGCGGCGTTGATTCCGGTGTAATAGTTATGGGTAATGGAAAAATTCTTCAGATAGGTATCGCGGGAAAGCAAGGCGTACCGCGTATCCTGATCCTTCCGAAATATTTCTTTATAGATGCTGCCCATGATACCTGCCGTTTCCGGGTCGTCGCTGTGGGCCTGGTAAGAGGGCTCGAGGATTTGGACAGCGGCTTTCGGCACCCCGGCTTTTGAGACGGCCAGGGCATGCAGTTGTTTGAGCCGAAGAGAGTCAGTCGACTTGCTGGCGGCTTCGGCGGCAGATCGTGCTTCAAGGTATCGTCCCTGGTTGATCAGCGACTCAATGCTGGCTGTGAAATCTGACATCTGGCCTTCGGGTGGAGCAGGGTAAATATAGAATTATTGCCCGGAATTCATGAAGGGGCCTTGGAGTAGGTAAGTTTTGTTATATTTAATAATGTGGCTCCTGTTTTCTCTGACGGAATTCCGCTGATACGTTGAATAAGTATGATTACTACCCATCCTTTTAACCTGCCAAGTAAATACCGCTGGTTGTTTTGTGCATTTGTCCTGTTAATCTGTTGGCTTGAACCGGCCACGGTATTGGCAGCCGCTGAGGAAGCACCGGCCGTGCGCCCTCAGCTTTTTACGGCCGCCTTCTATTCAAAACTTATTATCAACACGGTCTCGCTCGTGATCCTGGTGATGCTGGTCTACCTGCCTATCCACCGCAAGAAGGACTTCTTTTTCACGTTTATGATCATGAATTTTCTCGTGTTCATCATCACCTACCTGATCAACAAGACGACGGCATTCAGCACCTACGGTACGGCATTTGGTCTGTTGGCATTCTTCTCATTGCTCCGTTTAAGGACGGACACGATCTCGATGAAGGACATGACATACCTTTTTGTCGTGTTGACGCTGGGCCTGATCAATGCGACTATGTCCGGCCCGGTCTACGAACTGATCACACTCAACGCAGTTATCATCGGGCTTACTTTTGGATTGGACAAGGAATGGCTATCCAAGAGCATCCATATACGCGAAGTCACCATGGATAGCCTGGAAAACATTGTCCCCCAGCAAATGGATAAACTGGTCCCTGATCTGAAGGCCAAGATGGGACTGGATATTCAACGGATACGAATCATATCCATCGACCTTGTCAAGCGCCGGGCGGTGCTGCAGGTCTATCACTACTAGTCCTACAGCGCTTTACGATCCTTGAACATTTCGCGCAGCGCGGATTTCTTAAACTTTCCCACTGACGTCTTGGGAATTTCCTTCACGAATTCGTAGTCCTCCGGCAGCCAGAATTTTGCGAAGTGACCTTCGAGAAAGTCATGCAGATCTTTCGGGGTGACAGATTTCCCTTCGCGGAGCACGATCGCTGCCATGGGCCGTTCCATCCACTTTTCGCTGGGGATGGCGAACACCGCCGCTTCAGCCACAGCCGGGTGTCCCATCAATGCTCCCTCCAATGCGACGGAGCTGATCCACTCACCGCCGGACTTGATCACATCCTTGCTTCGGTCTTTGATTTCGATATATCCGTTTGACTCAAAGGATACGATATCGCCGGTGCGAAACCACCCATCGGCTGTGAATTTACCTTCCTCATCGGGTGTGTTATAATAGGCCTTTGAGATCCAGGGGCCACGCACTTCAAGTTCGCCCATGGTCTTGCCGTCCCAGGGCACCATACCGTTCTCATTCCGTGCGCGCATTTCCACAAACGGGGCGGCAATGCCTTGCTTCGCCCGGTACGTGTATTGAATTTCTGTGGAGGCATTCTTCAGTTCGCTGGTCAGGCTGCAGACGCTTCCCAGCGGAGACGTCTCCGTCATGCCCCATGCATGAAGGATGCGCAAGTTGTGTCGCTCCTGGAATCCTATTATCATCGACTTGGGAGCCGCGGAGCCGCCGACCAACATGCACCGAATGGCAGAGAGGTTGTATTTGCCGGGGTTGGCATCCAGCACGGCAAGGATTCCCAACCAGATGGTGGGAACGCCCGCCGAAATGGTCACCTGCTCTTTTTCATATAACTCCAGGAGACTCGCAGGGTCGAGATGAGGTCCGGGGAATACCTGTGTGCAACCCAGCATCGTACACGTAAAGGGCAAGCCCCAGGCGTTGACGTGAAACATGGGCACTACGGGCAGCACCACGTCTGATTCCGAAATCGCCAGGCCATCCGTAAAGGCTGACAACATCGAATGAAGCACAATCGAACGATGGGAGTAGAGTACCCCTTTTGGCTGACCGGTGGTGCCGGAAGTATAGCACATCGCTGCCGCTGTATTTTCGTCGCCGTCAAACAGGTCGACAGGTTCACCTTTTCCCTTCGCCAACAAATCTTCATAGGTCATGATTTCTTTCGGAAGGGGGCCGGTTTGCTCAATGACGACAACCTGTTTTACGGAAATCCGGTCCTTGAACTTGTCGAGCAACGGCAAAAGCACCTGGTCAACAATCAGCACTTTGTCTTCGGCGTGTCCGACGATATAGCTCAGATCATCCGGCGACAGCCGGAGGTTGAGCGTGTGGAGTACGGCGCCGATGGCCGGAACTGCAAAGTAGATTTCCAGGTGCTGATAGTGATTCCAACATAACGTAGCAACACGGTCCCCCTCAACTACACCGAGCTTCCGCAGGGCAGCTGCCAACTGCCTGGAACGAAGGCCCATTTCACGATAGGTGTAGCGATGGAGCGATTTGTCGGGAAGCCGGGTAATGATTTGTTTGTGACCGAAGAGCGTCTCCGCGCGGCGGAGGATGACGGGAACGGTGAGATGGAAATCCATCATGAGGCCTTTCATAGGGAGCGGTTAAGTTGGATACCTAAGTAACAAAAAAAGACAGGCTGGTGAAAGCTCATTTATGCCGGTCAGGACGCCCTCCTCGTACTGGTGTAAAGGAGCAAGATTTGACAAGTAAATTGAGTAAACTTGATCTACGGTAACAAGCATCAACTATGAAGTACGTGGTATACATCCTGCTGATCGGTGCCATCGCATCGACGGCGAAAGCTCAGACAATTCCTAGTGCTGAAGATCAAATCAAGGTAGCAGTCCTGGCGGCTCCGGCAGAATTGCGGGATGGAGCCATGATTTATGGTTTTAATCCAAAAGGAGAACTGGTGGTACTGCGCAAAGGCAGCAACTCCTTGATTTGCCTGGGCGATGACCCCAAGCAAAAGGGGATCAGCGTGGCCGCTTATCATGTGGATCTTGAGCCCTTCATGGCGCGGGGCAGGGTGCTTAAGTCGGAGGGCAAGACCTTCCAGGAAATCTTCGATATCCGGGAGGCCGAGGTCAAGACCGGAAAATGGAAAATGCCGACCAACCCGTCAACACTTTATGTGTTTGTCGCCGACGACTACGACTATGTGACAGGTACAGCCAAGAACGGCTACCTGCGGTATGTTATCTACATACCCTATGCAACCTCGGAAAGTACCGGTCTTCCCTTGAAGCCTACGCTGCCGGGTCAGCCTTGGATCATGGACCCGGGCACGCATCGCGCACACATTATGATTAGTCCTCCGCCTCCCAATAAAGAAAAATAGTTATGCGCAATCTGTTCCTGCTGGTAGCGTGTCTTGTTGTTGGCATTGCAACAGCACAGAAGAAGAAGCCATCCTATCCCGATGGCCTTTATGCCGAAGTGAATACGACAAAGGGACTCATTGTGCTGCAGTTGGAGTTCGAACGGACGCCCATGACGGTTGCCAATTTTGTTGGACTCGCGGAAGGAACGATTGACAATACAGTGTTGCCTCCGGGGAAACCTTATTATGACGGATCCCTATGGCATCGGGTTGTCCCGGGCCATGTCATACAATGTGGAATGCCGGCCAACTCCAAGGAACCAGGACCGGGCTACGAATACCCAAATGAAATCAATCCTTTGTTGAATCATGGACGGGCCGGCATGGTCGGCATAGCCAACGGGGGTCCTCATACGAACGGCAGTCAATGGTACATCACACTGGCAGACCGATCCTACCTGGACGGCGACTACACTGTATTTGGTCATGTGATCAAAGGATTGGAAGTTCTGCCCACCATCACGCAAGAAGATATAATCAAAACCGTGAGAATCGTGCGGGTTGGAAAATCTGCGGAGGGCTTTCGCCCGACAACGACCTCCTTCAAGGCCATGGTGGAGGCACAGAAAGTGAGCGTGAAGGAAGCGGAGCAAAAAAGAAGAACGGAAGAAGAAGCCTTTATTCAACAGTCATGGCCCCAGGCGCAGTCATTTATGCGTTACTCCATTCTTCAAAATGGGGAAGGCGCACGACCCAAAATCGGCGATCGGATGACCATTCGGTATAGCGCGCAAATTCCGGGAGGGGACAAGTTTGTGAGTACTGCTGATGGAGGAAAGCCCTGGTACGGCGAAAGTGCATCAGCCTTTGAATTTGTGGTCGGCACGACGACGATTACGGCGGGGTTTGATGCCGGAGTTGCCCAAATGCGGAAAGGAGAAAAGCGGGTGCTGATCGTTCCTTCCGAGCAGGCTTATGGCGCCGGCGGCTACTACCCTCCGGACCGGAAGGGCGAAAAGCGATTCCACGTGAGCCCCTTTAAGACGATAATCTATGAAGTGGAGGTGCTCGATATTAGCCGGTAATCCGTGAGTCTGCTTACCGCTGACTAAGTCTTAATTGACCTCCAACTCGTCTTTTGATGGAAGTTTGGGAAAAGGAGCGTGTGGCTCTGCCTGGTACCAATACGCCACAGAGGCGATATCCGATTGCTGCGGAAGGTAGCGGCCATCGTGTCGCCAGCCGAGGTCCTGGATTGTAACGCGGAGGTCATTTTCAAACCGAATCGGATCCGGGATGTGCCATCGATACATACCAAAGCGCTCCATCACTTTGTAATGGCCGTCGCCCCGAATGACCTGGTGGAGGCCCGTGTACGGCGTTGAGAACTCGGTGTAGGCCGTCGCATCAATCGCAGGTTCTTTCTTCCGGGTGTCGAAGTCGTAGGAGCCGCAGAAATAGTCTTCCGTTCCGGTGCCGTTGATCGTCGGAAAGTCCTTGTCGCCGTCCATAAAGAATTTGATCTCGCCCTCACCCCACCAACCGTTGTTGTGCACACCCCAGGCCATGTACGTGCCCACGTAGTGACCGCGTCCTTTGATGCCATCAACAATTGTATAGACATCCTTGTACTTCACCGGATTCGTGCGTCGAAATTGAGCGTGAAAATAGGCGGCGTCATCCGGGACTTCCGTCAAGGTGTAGTCGACCTGGTAGAAGATGCGCACCTTTTCGGGTGCGATGTTTTCGAGCGTGATCCTGCATTTCTTCCGGAAAGGCATTACCCAGTAGCTGTTGAAGGCGCTTCCCGGGTTAACACAAACCGCCAGTGAATTGAGGTGGGCATATTCGCCCCAGCCCATGCCAAAGAAATCTCCCAGCGGCGCTTCAACAGAAGGTGTGGTTTCATCATCCCAGTATATTCGGATGATGGTGAAGCGCCAGTTGCCGGTAGGCGTAAGCCAGATGTGCTGAACCGCGCCGGGTCCGGAAATGTCCGCCATGGTGTGCGTCTTGCCGGGTTCAATCACCACGTAGGGGCTTACCTTCCAACCTTGTCCGAGATCACGTGCGGGACCCGAAGCCACGCCTTCTTTGTCCATGCCGCCTTTGCCTTTTTCACCCGTGGGGTTCTCCGGGCTAATCGACCGTGTCTTTGCTTTTGACATCCGGAAGAGGTTGTCCATGCCGACTCCGACCCCGTTGAAGGACTGCTGGGCGACAAGTACGTTGGCCAATGAAAGGCAAAGAACCAATACGGCGACCTTTTTCATGACAGTTGGGTTATGCAGTTGTTTATGCGGCCATTTCCTTTAGTGCGGCGACAAAAGTGTCGAGTTCGGCCGTGGTTGTGTAGATATTTGGTGTGATGCGGCAGCCGTGTACGTTGGCTCCGTCAATGGCGACGGTGTACACTTTGTATTTTTTAAGGAGGGTATCAGCCAGATCGGAGGGTTTCATATTCCGGATGCCCACGTTGGCGATGCCGCAGGAACGAGTGGGATCAGCCGGTGTGTTTAATTCGATATTCGGGACACTCCGCACTTTGCTGGTCCAGTAGTTCTGGAGGTAGCGAAGGCGGGCTTCTTTTCTCTCCACACCGATGGCCAGGTAATAATCAATCGCATTGTTGATGGCGAGGTCAGTGTGTACCGGGTGTGTGCCGATATGATTAAGTCGGTAAACGTCGCTCATGTTCGTATTGCCGTCGCCGATGAGCGGCCAGATGTTGGGGATATGTTCCTTCTTCACATAGAGGAAGCCGGCACCCAGGGGAACGCTCAGCCATTTGTGCAGGCTGGTGCCGTAGAAGTCGCAGCCCAGATCGGGGATATTATATTTGATGTGGGCAAAGGCATGCGCTCCGTCGACCATGACAAGAACGCCTTTGCTGTGGGCCATGTCGCAGATTTTACGGACCGGAAGGATCTGCCCGGTGATGTTGACCATGTGGCAGATCATCAGGAGTTTGGTCTTCGGGGTAATCGCGTTGGCGTAGACGTTGACGATCTCCTCGTCGGATTGTGGATGGTTCGGTACGTTGATCCGTTTGTTGACGACGCCAAAGCGTTTGGCGATCATGGCGAAATGGTCGAGCATGGCGCCGTAGTCCTGTTCCGCCATCAGCGCCTCGTCGCCGGCTTTCCAGTTTTGTCCGCCGATGATCATATCCAGCGACTCGGTGGTGTTTCGGGTGATGATGAGTTCCTCTTTGGAGCAGCCGGCCAGTTCAGCGAGGCGGGCGGCTACTTTCTTCTTGTTGTCCCACTGCACCGTGCGCATGTAGTAAGAGCCCTGGTAATTTACTTCCCGCACGTGGTTGATAAAGTTTTCCAGTGTTTCCTGGGGTTGAAAGCAGTAGTACCCGTTTTCGAGGTTGATGTAGTCGGGTTTCAGCTTGTAGCCTTGGCGGATCGCGGCCCAGAAGTCCTCGTCTTTGGCAACCTCGTCGGGGGGAAGGTCGCTGACGCGGCTGAGGGGTTCGGCGAGGGATTCAAAGGCCTTGAGGTTGGCTGCGGTGACGCCCAGGAGGGTCAGGGACTTGAGGAAGGTGCGTTTGTTCATGGAACTTGGATTGAAGGAGTTAAGTTAATGCACATAGTCGATTCAACAACTGGCTTTGGGATGGTGTGGCAAGGCCTTTGAAAGGCGGTATTTATGGGTGTCAGTTGCAATAAATGCAAAAGGAAGCAGCGCCTGGAATGGGCATGGATGACGGGTTTTTGCTAGTTTTCAATAACCTAAATCCAGACCTATGCAGAATCGGACCTTCTCATTAACCTTGTTGGTCTTGCTTGCCATGGTGTGTTCGTGCAAGCAACGGACTACCCATGAAGAAATTCCAGTTGAGAAAAAGGCGCCTTACAGGAGGATTATCCCTGACCAATATGTTGTCTTCCTTAAGGCTGACAAAATTGCTCCTTTGGTGGACGTCATCAAGTCCAAAAAGCTGGAAAGTAAGGATTTGATAGAACTTGACTTTGCGCAAAAGGATAAGGTAATCGATGCAGTTAAATCAACGCATGGCATTGAATTGAAGAGAGAGGACGTTTTTGGCACCTTGCACGTTGGCTATGTTGCAGTACTTGACTCCGCTAAGTTGAAGAAGGTGATGGATGATCATGAGTTAAAAGACACAGTGTATAATGACTTTCAAATTCAAAACGGTCCGACAGAGCAAGGGGAGCCAATCAGGCAGGGGGAACCCATACGGCAAGGTGAGCCTATTAGGCAGGATTATGAAGTAAGCAATCTTGTGAGTGCCACCGGCGGGACTGTTGATTATGTCACTTGCGCCGTTAATAAAGTTGGCGGACCATTTCTAACAGCGGCAAATCCTGAAGCAAGAATATGGATAGTTGACACCGGAGTTCAGCTTGAGTCGAAGTTCAATGGTACATGCGCTCATCCTGATGAATACGGATTTACTGAAGATGATATTGATATGGATAAGGCAAAGAATTTCATTGCCAGTGGGTTCCCTGAAGATGATAATGGGCATGGTACCCATGTGGCAGGCATTGCGGCAGGTGGCAAGGTAAAAGTCAAAGTTGAGCAAACATCGGTTCCGAAGTTTCCGCAGAAATGGATTCAAATTGGGGTATCTCCTGCAGCGAAAATTGTTCCACTTAAAGTTTTGAATAAGGATGGGATTGGTTCTTGGGGTATCCTGAACAAGGCTCTTGACCACATTTACTTAAATGCCAATGAAAATGATGTCATTAACATGAGTTTGGGTGAGTACTGCATTGATTGTGCAACGGAATTGGGTCCTGAAGAAATAATTACTGCTGCTGATATTCAGGCACTGGCCACGAAGAAAATTTATGTTGTAATAGCGGCGGGGAACAATAGCGGCAATTCATCTAAAGCTTTTCCGGGATGTGTTGATGGGCCAACTGGATTTGAAAAATATGTCGTAACAGTTGGAGCGGTCAACTGCGATCTTAGTTGCACATCCTATTCGAATTATGGTACGAATATCAAGTATGTGGAAGTGGGCTCGAATGTGTTGTCCTACTACCTCCGAAGCCGAAGAAACGAGAAAAAGGAAAAGGAGAATCACAATCAGCATACCTATGCATTTATATCTGGGACTTCCATGGCGGCAGCCGTGATGTCAGGACTCATACATGCTACAGGTGGAGGAATTACGAATTTTGATACGGGTTGCAGAATAGACCCAGCGACAACCCCGACGTATCAACTGGCGAAGAAATTGTAATTCAATTTTCTTCCGCCTTTTTCTTCATCGCCTCTGTCTTGACTCTTAGGTGCTGGACTTTGGCTTGAAAATCAGGATTGGTTCGGTAATGGGAGAAATAGGGCCCATGCACTAATTGGGCATAATCCACCCAATTGTGATCAATAGCCTTTTGAAGCCATTGCAACGACAGTTCCTGGTTGCCTCGAATGGCGTATATGGCAGCTATGTAATACGGAAGATCCATGCTTTCTGATCCCTGGCTAACCTCGGCCATTAGGTTGTTCATCGCCTGGGAGAGATATACTTCGGCCTCTACCTGGTTGCCCTGGTTTAATCGGATCTGCCCGAGGGCGATTGGACTGAACGTATTGCGGTCGTCCTTGTAGTTCGGATTTCGGTCAATGGATTTTGTGAAATAGAATTCGGCCGTCTTGACATCGCCGGCAAAGTTGGCGATCAAACCGGCCGTCTCCAGCACGCGCGTATTCTCCGAATCAAGTCTCAATAATTGAGGGATGAGGTCCATGGCCTGTTGCTTTCGGCCCTGAGCCACGTAAGTGTATCCAAGGAGTTCATATGTATCATAGGTTTGGTGGTACTCAAGGGATTTCTTCAACCAGGATTCTGCCGAACTCAAATCACCGAGGAGACGGTAGATCCAACCAACCAGCTGGTAGGGAATCCAATTCTTCGGATTCATACCCACCGCTTTCTTCTCCCAAATCAACGCATTCGGTAAGTCGCCTCGGACCAGGTAATTCGTTCCGAGGTTGCCGACGGCCTGTTCATTGGTTGGATTAAGTTCAACGGATTTTTGCAGGTAGGGAAACGCCTTCGAATAATGCTTCCGGTAGTCATATGCGTTGGCCACCGCTTTGTACGCTTCGGATAGCGTCGAGTCCAGTGAAACAGCTTTCAGCCCAGCAACAAGACTTGAATCAATCCATGCAACTTCCCGTCCAAACCGACCATGCCTTTGTGCGAGTGCGTCTCCAAGCCCAGCCCATGCACGAGCATAGTCAGGGTCTAGTTTAATGGCTTCCCTGAATTGAACAATTGCTGAGTCGTTCGAAGCATCCTGGTACCGGTAATAGAGGCTGCGGCCCTTCAAATAGAAATCATATGCCGTTGCGCTTTTGGTGGCCTTCGAATTCACCCTCAACTCTTCCATTTCGTTCAGATCGACCTCGAGTTGGTCGGCAATTCCTTGAACAATCTCGGATTGAATGCTTACCAAACTGGCCAGTGTCCGCTTAAAGGTTTTTCCCCAAACGTAGCTTTCTTTGTTGATGTCAAAGAGGCGTGCACGAATCACCACGGAATCCTGCGATCGTTGTACGCTCCCCATCAGCAGCATAGTCGCCTCCAGCTTGCGAGCGACGTCGATTATCCCGGCCGTAGCCTGAACTTCCGCGGCCTGTTTGATCTTGGTATCCGATGTCACCCTGAACCGCCGGATAATGATGAGGCGGTTAATAATATCGTCTGTAAGGCCCTCTGCAATGTACCGATCGCTCCCGCGCTCACTCCGGCTTTCAAAGCCCAGTACACCAATCGCAATCCGTGATTTTTCTTCTTTCTCACCCATCAGGATCATCGTGTAGACACCCATGAGAATTACCGCCATAATCAAAATGGCGACGAGGGGCAGACTCGTCAGCGGCTTCTTACGGGAAGGGGGGAAAGGATTTGAGTACGCCTGCTCCGATGTGGTCCTGATGAATCCATTCGGACTGATCTCATAAAACCAGGCCATTATCAGCGCAATGGGAAATCCAAAGGCCAATACAATCCCTGTCCAACGGATGTTCTCTTTGGTGAAACCTATATATGGCGCAAGGACCGCCAGTACCTGAATAACAAGGAGGGACACAATGAGGTAGGTCAGTGCGGCGCGAAAAACGTTCCTTCGCTGAATCTCCCGTAGAAACCAACGTAGTCCTGTGGTTGGCTTATAGGGCGGAAGTGAGGGACTTGGCGATGGTGAGATTGCCGTATCAACTGGACTGCCTGACGTGACAGCGCCTACAATAGAATCAATCGCATTTGCCGTCTTATTGATCTGATCACGATATATGATCTTACTTTGGTTTTCCTGACGTGTATCTGCCGCAGCCAGCGGGCGATTCACGCCTGAGGAACGAAAAACAAAATCGACAGGGCGCAACACACTTCCTGATTCCTTTTCGAAGAGAGCCTTGTCGCGTTGATCAATGTCATGAATCAGGATGGGTAAGATCCGGCTTGCCGCATTCCCATTGGCCAATTTCACGACCAAACCTTGCGGTTCCTTTCTTGCCATTTCCGCAAAAGGCAGGAACTCGTGATTCCATGCAAAGCTTTTCGAATCGCAATACGTGCGTGAGAGAATGGGTATAAAGACCAGGCACTTCAGTTTGCCCTTAAGACTTTCATCCACCAGATGCGTATCCTGAAGTCCATCATGTGGATTCTCGTCGTAGTAAATGTTGATTTGTTCTTTCAGCGTTGCGCCCAGCTCCTCCCGCAAATCTTCTACAAACCTGGTGACCCAACCCGACCGGTTGTCGTTCTGCCGGTAGCTGATGAAGACATCGTACTCGTATCCGGGCACCAAGGAGGGCATAAATCAAATATAACCAAAAAACGATGTGGTGGGTGTACGGATTTCCGCACTTAGCCCCGGGCTATCGCGCGGATTTCCGCAAGGACAAAATCGATTTCCGACGGCGTATTGTACAGCGATATACCCAACCGGGTGACGCCGCCTTGCTCTAAAAGCCCAAGCACTTCGATGGCCCGAATGGCATAAAAATGCCCGTCCCACGCACAGATGTTCTTCTCTGCCAATCGCGCACAGACTTGCTCGGGAGTCTTTCCCTTCATCGTGAACGATACGGTGGGTGTCCTCGCGGTGGATGAAAAGTCCTGGCCTACAGGAACTACGCCGTCAATTTTTTTCAAGCCGTCATGCAGGTGGCGGGCCAGCTGGTATTCATGCTGTGAAATCTTCTGGAACGCATCCATCAATTGCGTGCGCAACGTGTTGCCCTTACCCAGACTCGCCAGGAATTTTACCGCCGCGTCAACACCGGCGATGGCCGCGTGATTCAACGTTCCGGTTTCAATGGAATAAGGCGCTGTCTGACCGGCTGTCCTTAGTCGGTCGGTGGGGAGCCGGTCCAGCAGCCCCGGCCGACTGTACAGCAAACCAACATGCGGTCCATAGAACTTATACGCGGAGCACAGGAGAAAATCACAACCAATAGATTGGACATCAATGGTGAAATGGGGTGCGTAGTGCACGGCGTCAAGCAGAAGCCACGCGTTATGCCGATAGGTTATTTCGCGGACCCGACGAAAATCGTTCACCGTGCCAATGGAATTGGCGGACATGCCCATACACACTAGCCGGGTTTTCTCGTTGACCTTTGTTTCGAAATCGTCGTAGTCAAGTTTGCCGTCCTTCAACAATCGAACCTCGCGCACCACCACACCAAAGTCTCTCAACGTCAACCAGGGACCGCGGTTGGCTTCGTGATCCAGTTGTGTAATCAGTACTTCTTCGCCCGGATGCAGGACCCGCGACATGGCCCTGGCCAGTGCGAAATTCAGCGTGGTCATGTTTTGACCGATCGAAATAGTCTCTGGCCCTTCAGCACCCAGCAAGGCGGCCATGGATGAACGCATGGAGTCAATAACGCGGTCGGTTTCCCTGGTCGTGACAAAGGCACCGTGCGTATTGGCATTTGACGTCGTGTAATAGTGGGTTATGGCGTCAATTACATCCTGGGGAACTTGAGTGCCCGCAGGCCCGTCAATGAAAATCATGGGCAGGTTGTTGACGCGCCGTTGCAGGGAGGGGAACCTGGAACGAATATCCCCGGGCAGTTGCGATTCCATATAAGTTTGATTTGGCGGTGAAAAATAGAGAAAATCCGGCGTATTGATCCAGCACTTGCCACTCCTGTAAGGCCTTGACTGGTGTTTGAACTTTCTTTATAGCTTGCCGCCCTTTACCGAAAAACCAAAACCACCAAGCATGAGACTGCGAACCTACATTCCCATTCTCCTGTTCATGCTCACTCCACTGGCGCTATTGGCGCAGGATGAGCAGGAACTATCACCCGTCACCGGCTCCTATGCGATCACGAATGTCAATATTATCCAAGCCCCCGGCCGGAAGATTGACATGGGAACCATCCTCATCAAGGATGGGCTTATCAAAGCTGTCGGGAAGGGCATCACTATTCCATCCGATGCCATAGTCATCAAGGCTGACTCGATGTATGTGTATGCCGGCTTCATTGACGGCATGAGTCGCGCCGGAGTGAATCGCCCCAAGGAAGAGAACCTTCCCCGTCCGAAAGACCCGGGCAATCCTCCGGCTGAACGCGCTGGCATCACTCCCTATGCGGATGTCCGTTTCGCTCTTAACCCTGGGGATAAATCGTTAGAGGATCTTCGAAATCTCGGTTTCACTACCGTGCAAGTGATTCCTTACGGAAACCTATTGCCAGGCCAGGCAGCCCTGATCCTTTCCGGAGGCAAATCACCTGACCAAATGCTGATACAAGGACGAAGCAGCCTTTACTCTGAACTTACCGGTGCAAACAATGTGTACCCGGCCAACCTGCTCGGCGTCATGGCCACGTGGCGCGACTTGTACCGCAAAGCAGTAAATGCAAAGTCGTACGAAAGTTTATATGCTTCCAACCGGTCAGGCCTGGAGCGCCCGGTTGCTGACCGCAACCTGGAAGCCTTCTACCCGGTGATCGACCAGCGTCAAGCCGTCCTCTTCCGGTCGGAGCGCCTGCTGGATGTGAATCACGTCCTGACCTTGAAGAAAGACCTCGGCTTAACCGCGACCATCGCGGATGTCAAGGATGCGTGGCCCATTATCCCCGCCATCAAAGCCTCTGGTGTTAAGACATTCTTGTCACTGGACCTGCCCGAAGAAGTGAAGAAAGACGATAAGAAAAAGGATGAGAAGAAAGACGCCGCTGAACCCAGCGCTGCGCAGAAGGAGAAAGATGCGCTGGAGAAGCGAAAGGCAGAGGCCATCCAGAATTACACCGCCCAGGCAGCATCATTCCAGAAAGCCGGTATCACATTCGGCTTTGCTTCGGTCAGTGCAAAAGCAAAAGACATCCCGGCAAACCTGCGCCGAATGATTGCCGCAGGGTTAACAGAGGATGCCGCCCTGGCGGCGCTCACCACAAACCCGGCTCAACTGCTGGGACTGTCGGACCGTGTCGGCACCATCGACAATGGAAAAATGGCAAACCTGGTCGTTACCGATAAGTCGTACTTCAATGAGAAGGCCAAGGTGCGCTACGTTTTTGTTGACGGCGTGATGTATAAAATGGATGTTAAGGAGACCAAGAAAGGAGACCCGAATGCAAAAGCAGAGCTTGAAGGCAGCTGGTCGACAGTAACCGAAAACCCACAAGGCCGTGCCGAAGGCAAGCTGACGTTCAAGAAAGAGGGCAGCGGATATTCGGGCAAGGTATCCGGTGGACGGCTTCCATCGCCCATTGACCTGACCGAGGTGACTCTTGACGGCAATGCGCTCACGTTCAAATACACCATGACGTTCGGTACGAATACCGTTACCGTAACGGGTGAGGTAACTGTGGAAGGCGACAGCTTCAAGGGCAACCTGAGCTTCGGTCAGAACCGCACAGCACCTATTGAAGGAACGAAGGATCCCAAGAACTAAGATTCAAACTGACACGATCATGAAGAAGATATTCATTGCCCTCGCCGCCGTGAGTTTGTTCACCGCCGGCTTCGCACAGGACAAAGGCAGTATGCTGATTAAGAATGGGACGGTACTCACCGTCACCAAAGGCACGCTGGCAGAGACTGACGTGTTGATTAAGGACGGGAAGATCGCCCAGGTAGGTAAGGGCATCGCTGCGCCGCAAGGTGTAAAAGTGATTGATGCTTCCGGCCTGTATGTCATGCCCGGCATTATCGATGCACACTCGCACATCGCGCTCGACCAAATCAATGAAGGTACCAATGCCATCACACCGGAAGTGTACACGGGTGATGCGTTGAACCCTTTCCAGATGAGCATCTATCGTGCACTGGCCGGAGGCTGCACCGTTTCGCACGCCCTGCACGGTTCTGCCAACTCGATCGGTGGCCAATCACAGACCATCAAACACCGTTGGGGAACCTATGATGCGAATGCGCTCAAAATGGAAGGTGCTCCCCGCACGATCAAGTTTGCCTTGGGTGAAAACCCGACGGGTCACGGTCGTCGTGACGGCACGCAGCCACAAACACGCATGGGGGTGGAGTTTGTCATCCGCAAGGCGTTCAGCGAGGCAAAGGAATATGCGGCGAAGTGGGATGCCTATAACAAGAACAAATTGGTCAAGGGATTCCGGGGCGCTCCTCCAGTGTACAGCCTTCGCCTAGAGACGCTGGCCGACATCCTGGCCGGCAAGATCATCGTCCATTGCCACAGCTATCGAGCCGATGAAATCCAGATGCTCCTCCGCGTATGCAAAGACTTTGGTGTGACGAAAGTGGTATTCCAGCATACGAATGAAGGATTTAAAGTGGCTCCTGAGATTGCCGCAGCGGGCGCCATGGCTTCCGTGTTTGCCGACTGGTGGCAGTACAAACTGGAAGTGTACTATTCGACGGCGTACAACGCGGCCATTCTAACGCGCAACGGCGTCGTGACCTCTATCAACTCCGATTCCCCCGATCTCATCCGTCACTTGTACCATGAGGCAGGGAAGACCCAGAAATATGGCGGCCTTTCCGACGATGAGGCGCTGGCTTTGATTACCATCAACCCGGCAAAACAGTTGGGTGTTGAAAACCGCCTCGGCTCCATTGAGACGGGTAAGGACGGAGACATTGCCATTTTCAAAAATCATCCGCTCTCCATCTATGGCGTTCCCCAGTATACGATCGTGGATGGTATCGTGCGCTTTGACCGCGCCAACGACGCTGCGGATATGCGGATCATGGTAGACCCAAAGCAAACCGTTGATGTTACCATGTATGAAACCGGCCATGACTATGATTTTTGCATGGCGGGCGCTGAGTTCCTGTTTGAGGAGGAATCCAAGGAAAACAAATAATCGAGACGACATGAAAAAGCTTCAATCCATATACAGCCTGACCTTTGCGGTTATCTGCTTTGCGGCGATGAGTGTTTCTGCGCAGTCGCCGAAAGGAAAGTACGGGACTTTTGCACTGACCAATGCCACGATCGAAACAGTGACCAAGGGTACCATTGCTAACGGAACGGTGATCATCAGCAACGGCAAGATCACGGCCGTTGGCACGAACATCCAGGTTCCTGCCGGCGCCGAGGTGATCAATTGCAGCGGCAAGAAGATTTACCCGGGGATGATCGATGGCGGAACTAAAATCGGTCTTTTGGAAATCGGTCAGATTCCGCAGGCATCCGACGAGCGCGAATCGGGCGAGATCATTCCGCAGATGCGCGCCCTCACGGCCATCAACCCCAATGCCACGGCCATCCCGGTCACTCGTATTTCAGGCGTCACAACGGGTCTTGTCCTTCCGGAGGGCGGACTGCTACCGGGAACTGCTGCGCTTGTCAATTTGCACGGCTATACGCCGGATCAGATGTACGCCGGTTTTGAAGGCGTTGTCGTCAACTTCCCGAATACCGGCCGACGTGGATTTGGCGACCGCCGGACGGAGGATGAATTGAAGAAGGCCCAGGAAAAGGCCCTGTCCACATTGAATGACGCCTGGGATAAAGCGGTGCAATACGCCAAGCTTGACTCGGCAACCGGCGGAAAAGGCGTGGGTTATTATCCCGAAATGCAGGCCATGGTTCCGGTGATCCGCGGCGAACGCGCGCTGCTCATCGAAGTCAACCTCCAGAAAGATATCCAGGCGGCTTTGAAGTGGGTCAAAGACAAGAAGGTGAAGAAGGCTGTATTCATGGGTGTGTCCGAAGGGTGGCGTGAGGCAGACAACATCGCGAAAGCCAACATCCCGGTGATAACGGGTCCCGTGATTGCCATTCCCAACCGCGACTATGACCGCTATGATGCACAGTATGCAAACCCGGGCTTGATGCGCAAAGCCGGTGTGAAAGTTGCCATTCGCTCCAGCGAAGATGGCAATGGCAACTACCGGAATCTTCCGTATCACGCCGGTTTCGCCGTCGCGTACGGAATGAACAAAGAGGATGCGCTCAAAGCTATTACCATTGTGCCGGCTGAAATCATGGGTGTCAGCGACAAGCTGGGATCCATCGAAGTGGGTAAAGTGGCAAACCTGTTTGTATCCGACGGCGATATTTTTGAAACCAAGACCCAGGTGAGTCACGTATTCATTGAAGGTTGGCAGATGCCGATGCAAAGCCGGCAGACGCTGCTCTATGATGAATTCCTCAAGCGCGAACCGGGACTGACGAAACACTAATCAATCGAATTAGTTTATAGGGAGAAAACCTCGCCTCTCACCGGGCGGGGTTTTTATTTGCCCGGCAAAATGGGGGAGAAGCAATGAAATGGGCCTCCGTTAAAGAACTATTTAACCATAATTAACATCTAAGGTCCAACACCGGGACCGTGCCGGCCGTTCATTAGAACTTAAATCCCCAAGGTCATGCTCAAAAACCTGCTCAAGATTTCGATCCGGAATATCCTCCGGGATAAAGCCTACAGCATCATCAATATCTCCGGGCTAACTATTGGAATTACCTGTAGTCTCTTCCTGCTGATGTATATCGTGGATGAATTGAGCTACGACCGATACCATGCCAATGCGGCGAATATCTACCGGATCGTTTCCGATATCAAGGAACCTGATAACGCGTTTACCTGGGCAAGTACACAGATGCCCCTGGCCGAGGAGCTCCGTGACAATTACCATGAAGTGGTGAATACCGTCCGGTTCTTCGGCATGGCGCGTGATTTATTCAAGGTGGGAGAGAAGGAGTTTTATGAATCGAACTTCAAGTTCGCCGACTCAACGGTTTTCGACACCTTCAGCTATGACTTTATCGCCGGCGATCCGGGCACCGCCCTGGATGCACCGCTTTCCATCGTCATCACGGAATCCATAGCGAGAAAATATTTTGGCGACCCGGCATCTGCACTGAATCAGTCCATGCGGGCTAACCGTCGCCAGGAGGACTTCAAAGTCACCGGTATCATCCGGGATGTTCCACAGAATTCGCATTTCCGATTTGATGCGCTTGTTTCCCGCAATTCAAGAGCGCAGTTCACGGGAGCGTGGGGCGGGTTTGGCGTGACCACCTACATCCAGTTGCCGGCAGGCTATGACCTTGGAAAGATGGAAGCAAGCCTGGACAAGATCACCAAGGAGAAAGTGGATCCCGTCTTTGCGCAGGTCGGCGTCAAAGTGAAATATCGTCTTCAACGGATAACCGACATCCACCTGTATTCCAAAATTCATGATGAAGCGGAGGCCGGTGGTGATATTTCGTACATCTATATTTTCGGCGCGGTGGCGGCGTTCATGTTGCTGATCGCGTGCATCAACTACATGAACCTGTCAACCGCTCGGTCGGTCAATCGGGCGAGAGAAGTGGGCTTGCGGAAAGTGATGGGTTCGCAACGCGGTTTGCTGATGGCCCAATTCCTCACCGAGTCGGTTGTCATGGCGCTCCTGGCATTGGCAATCAGCCTCGGGTTGATCTATCTCCTGCTTCCCTACTTTAACGTGCTTTCCAACAAGCAGCTCCCGTTCTCTTATCTCACGCAACCAACCATTGCGACGGGTATCGCAGCCATCATTTTGTTTACGGGCCTGGTCGGAGGAAGCTACCCGGCCTTTTATCTCTCCGGGTTCAACCCGGTACAGGTTCTCAAGGGGAAATTGGCTTCAAAAGGCGGCAGTGTCTTTTTTCGGAAGTCGCTTGTCGTCGTGCAGTTTGCGTTGAGCATCTTCATGCTGATCAGCACACTCGTCGTGTTTGACCAGCTTACTTTCCTCCGCGAGAAAGATTTGGGATTCACCAAGGAGAATGTCGTTCGCCTGAATCTTAACAACCGCGATATGATGCGGCAATCCGGCGCCCTCGTTCAACGGCTAAAGTCGTTGCCCGATGTGGTGGCCGTTGGCAAGGCAAGCAACTCGCCGGGTGAAGGGATCGGCAAGGGCTTGATGCAGGTGGAAGATGCGGACGGCAAAATGGTCGACCGGGGCGTCGATCTCTTTGTCGCCGATTATGACTTTGTGGATGCACTCGGCATGAAAATAGTGACGGGAAGAAATTTCTCGCGCGACAACCCCGGCGATACAACAAACGCTGTCCTGGTAAACGAAGCCATGGTGCACCGGATGAATTGGAAGGACCCCCTGGGCAAGCGCTTTGAATTTGGCGGCGGCCAGGGAAACCCGCCGCAGGTGAGGAAAGTGGTCGGCGTAATACATGATTACAACCAGAATTCGCTGTACGATGAGATTGAACCCCTAATGGTGTTGTTGAATGAAGAGGTGAATTATGTTTTCGTCCGACTGGAGGCAGGCGACATCAAATCGTCATTGAAGACTGTGGAGTCAGCGTGGAGGGAGATCTATCCCAATGCGCCATTTGAGTTTGTATTTCTCGATGAAGATGTAGACGGCCAATACAAAGCTGACGAGAAACGGAGCCAGATCTTCACCGCGTTCTCCGGCTTAACCATTGTCATCGCCTGCCTGGGGCTTCTGGGACTGGCCGCATTCACCACGGAGCAACGGACAAAAGAGATCGGCGTGCGCAAGGTAGTTGGTGCCAGCGTTGGAGGACTGGTCGTATTGATATCCAAAGAGTTCTTCTTGCTGGTTTCCCTGGGTATGCTGTTGTCTTTCCCGGCGGCGTGGTACTTCACGTCCAACTGGCTGGCCAACTTTGCGTACAGAATTCCGCTGTCCGGCGAATGGCCGACCTTCCTGCTGTCCGCACTGCTCGCCTTTGTGGTAACCCTGACCACGGTGGGATTCCACGTCGTGCGCGCGGCCCGGGCTAACCCCGTGCATTCACTTCGCGACGAGTAGGGATTATTTCTTAAAGCCCCGTTGGCGGCAGGCCTCGAATACAACCACGGCGGCGGCTGTGGATACATTCATGGAGTCGATGACCCCTGACATAGGGATGATGATGTTGGCATCCGACTGCTGGACCCAAATGGCGGACAGGCCGGTAGACTCCGTACCCATGACAATGGCGGATGCGCCCCGGTAGTCCATCTCGTGGTACGGCTTCGAAGCCTTGAGGTACGTGCAATAGATGCGGATGTGATTCTTTTTCAGCCAGTCGATGGTTTCTTCCGAAGTTGCCGAAGCAATCGGCTGGGTGAAGACACACCCCAGGCTTGAACGGACTACGTTCGGGTTGTAGAAGTCGGTCTGGGGATCACAGACAATTACAGCATCAGCACCAGCAGCATCGGCCGTGCGAAGTATGGCTCCCAGGTTGCCCGGCTTTTCAACAGATTCAAGGACTAGGACGAGGGGGTTCTTCTTCAAGACCAGGTCATCGAGTCGATTGGCCTTCATCTGCGCCACGGCAATGACACCGCCGGTGGTTTCCCGCACAGCGATCTTGTCGAATACTTCTTGAGTGACTGGCACCAGGAACTTGTCTCCGATACCCAGCGACAGCAGGTCTTTTTCCGGGAAGATATCGACGCAATAGAACAGATTCCCAATGGTATAGCCCGCTTTAAGGGCCATTCCGATTTCTTTCTTCCCTTCGATGATAAATAGTTGCTGACGCCGGCGTTCCCGAGGCTTTTCCAGTGCTATCAGGCTCTTCACTTTCGGGTTCTGCGTGCTGGTTATGACAGTGCCAGGTTTCATGGAGGTTGAGAAGGGGGCAGGTCGCAGAAGGTTGTGCGATCAAGTTAAACGTATTGTTCCGTTTGGCAAAAGCCGAATGATGGCATGAAGCGATTATCTTTACCCGGTGAACCTCTATTATCCATCGTCCTGGAAAGATTATGAGTTGCTGGATTCCGGTGAATTCGAAAAGCTGGAGCGATTTGGCAAGTACGTGCTGATTCGACCGGAACCGCAGGCGATTTGGGAGCGTTCGATGCCCATCAACGATTGGAAGCGAATGGCACACGCCCACTTCACGCGGGAGCAAAGCGACAAATTCCGGTTCACTGACGATGCAAAAGGCGGTTGGAAGCGGCTCAAGGATATGCCGGAGAGCTGGCAGGTGCATTACAGTTACAACGACCTTCAGTTGACGCTGCGTCTGGCGCTTACCAGTTTTGGCCATGTCGGCGTGTTCCCTGAACAGGGCAACAACTGGAATTTCATCTTCGATACGGTTAGAGGGTGGAAAAAAGAGAAGCCTCGGGTATTGAATCTGTTTGCGTATACCGGCGCAGCCTCGGTTGTGGCAAGGATAGCCGGGGCCGACGTTACGCATTGTGACGCTTCCCGGCCCGGACTAAACTGGGCAAACCAGAACATGCAGCTCAACCAACAGGACAATATCCGATGGGTCTATGAGGACGCGTTCAAGTTTGTCAGACGCGAGCAGAAGCGCGGCAATCGCTATTCAGGAATCATCATGGACCCGCCGCCGTACGGACGCGGACCGGAGGGCGAGAAGTGGACACTCCAGGAGCAGCTCAATGAGTTGGTGAAGATGAGCCGCGATTTGATGGAGGCCCCACCTAACTTCTTTATACTCTCCATGTATGCCGTTGGACTCTCCGCTACCGTCGGAATGAATGTAGTGAAGACGCATTTCCCTTCCGCAACGATTGATTGGGGAGAGTTCCTCCTTAAGTCATCGCACGAGCGTGATCTTCCCATGGGAACATTCGTACGACTGCAGGAATAGACGGGGGAATAATTTTCAGGCGCTCCTTTCATCCACACTCACTTTCGTCTGGAAATGATATTGGTTACATTTCGTTATTAATTGAAGCCTTATGACTAAACATGTTGCCGTGGTTGCGGTTCTGGCCCTCTCCCTGATGGGGATTCAGTGCAGTGCCCCCAAAGGTGAAGAAGTTCCCAAATCCAAAACGTATGATGAACTGGTCACCCTCTTCCGCGAGTGGCGCGAGTTTCAACACCCGGCGATGCTGGAAGGAGTTCCTGACTACTCCGTGGAGGCAATGAAGAAACAGCATGCCGAGCTCAAGAAATGGCAGGCGCGGCTGAATGCCTTTGACACGGCAGGCTGGCCGGTGAAGCACCAGGTCGACTGGTATCTCATTTGGGCGGAGATGAACGGCCTGGACTTTGATCATCGGGTAGTAAGGCCGTGGGAGAAGGACCCTGCATTCTATGTGTGGTTTTACCGCTATCCTTCCGATGTGCCCGAAAGGGAGGGGCCGAACATTTATGGCGCCATCGAGATCCCCTCCTTCAAGTTTCCGTTGGCCACGACGGATGCAGTCGATATTGCTATTCGTCTTCGGAAGGCAGGCGGCGTGTATGAGCAAGCCAGGAAGAATCTTACCGGAAACGGCAAGGACCTGTGGGTATTGGCTGAGCGATCGATCCGGGAGCAAAATGCTGACCTGAAGGCATTCGCCGCAGAGCAGGAAGCAACATACCCGGATTTGATGGCAGCTGCGAATGAGGCGATAGCAGCCGGTGATGCGTTTGCCAATTGGATTGCCGAACAGGCTAAGACAAAAACTGGACTTTCAGGAATTGGAAAGGCCGATTATGACTGGTGCCTGAAGAATGTGCACCTGGTTCCCTATACGTGGCAGGAAGAGGTCGTTCTGCTGCAGCGCGAGTTGGCCCGCGCGCATGAGGCCATGCGATTGGCGGAATACAGCCATCGAAACCTTCCGCCCTTGCCACGAGCACCGACAGCCGAGGCGTATGCGAAAAGTCAGCAAGTGGCGACCGACGAGTTCATGAAATTCCTGGGCGATGAAATGATGACAGTAAAACCGTACATGGACCCAGCCATGCGGGCCGTAATTATTCCGTTCAGCCCGCTGAAGGAGCCCACCGAGTTGCGCGGCTTCTTCCATGAAGTGGACTATCGGGATCCGATGCCGATGCGGGCACACTTCTTCCACTGGATTGACAAGGCCAGGGAGATAGAGGAACCAGTGGAAAGTCCGATTCGGCGAGTGCCGCTGCTGTACAACATCTTCGACAACCGTGCGGAGGGAATGGCTACAGCGATGGAAGAGCTCGTGCTGAATGCCGGCATGCTGAAGAATCGTCCGCAGGCAACGGAGTTGGTACACATCATGCTGGCCCAACGCTGCGCGAGAGGTCTCGGTGGATTATATCAGCACGGACAGGAAATGAACTTTGATCAAGCGACGCAATTTGCATCCAAGTGGGTCCCGTGGGGTTTGCTGCCGGCCGACGGCGGAACGATTCAACACGAAGAACACTTCTATATCCAACAACCTGCTTACGGCGAGAGCTATGTCATCGGGAAGATGCTGATCGACCAACTCATTGCCGAGTATGCCCGCCAACGGGAGGGCCGGTTTAACCTGAAGGAGTTTATGGACGAGTTCAACCAGGTGGGCATCATCCCGGTGTCCCTCGTGTATTGGCAGATGACAGGGGATAAGTCGATGTTGAATCGGTCAGTGGCAAAGTAACCGGCGATGAGAGTAGCACTGCTTCGAGTCTTGCTGCTATGTCTCAGCCAATTTGCATGGGAGGCGGCGGGTCAGGTCGTTGATTCTTATCAGGTCAAGCAGGTAAGGGGCGGCGCGGTGGCCACAGAAAGGGCTGGCTTCCTGAATTATGTTGGGCCCGAATATTCCTATTTGCAGGATTCTCCCCTCGAGAAGGCTCTTGACTCACTCAATAAAAGTCAACTGAACGGCCTTGACGCTACGGAATTCTACTATTACCGGTCTTGGGTCTACTTCTTGCATGGCAAAATACCCGAGTCTTTTGCGGACGCTGACCGTTACAGCAAGTTGCCATCGCGGAAGAACACGTATGGAGGCTTGGTCCTGCTGGCTAAGTTGTACGCATTGCGATTATCGCCCGCGAAATCAGAAGAACTGTACAATCAGGCTATAGCACTTGATCCGGGCAGGATTGACGCTTACGTGGAAAAGGCCCGGGTCTATGCCTTCCGTTCTGAAGTGGAAATGGGATTGGCGGAAGTCAAACAGTTGGTAAAAAAGTTCCCTGACGCAGCGGAACCCTATTTGTACCGTGGTATCCTGCTGACACGGAATCAGGACTATAAGAAAGGATATGCGGATCTGACCAAAGTGTTGGAAGCCCGGACTTTATCTCCTACGGACAAGTGGCAGGCCAATTACTGGGCGGCAAAATCCTGCCTCGGTCTCAAAAACGACACGGTGGCGTTGCGGTACGCACAACAATGCTTAAAGATTGATCCGGGGCGATCGGAGGGATACGGTCTCCGTGGGGAAGCATACTTCCGCGCTGGCGATTTAGATAGCGCCTTGGCAGACTTTAACCGGATGGAGCAAGGGTTTCAGTCGTCGTACTATTGGGAAATAATTGCAGCGATACACGAAAAGAAGGGCAATGTAAAAGAAGCTTGTCGGTACCTCAGCAAGTCGTGTCAAATGTTTCCCACGCAGGGAAACGCCTGCTCAAGATTGAAAAAACTTTGCGGGGGATAAGTGCCTATTTCAACGGAAGGGCGTACAACTTGTCCCATTCATCAAGCGCCGGCTTCGGCTGCAGGCTAATATCCACCATCCCCAGGTAAATGAAGTACCCCAGGTTACCGGGGATGGGCGGAGGTAAATTGTTGATGTCAATGTCCGTAAAGGTCAATTGAAACCATCCGATGGCCCGTGCGTCGTCCAGCAGGAGCTGTTGCTTCCGGATGTATTGGGCCTGCAGTTCAGGCGTGCTGGTGAAGGAGACGGTGCTGGTCTGCACCGATCCGGATGACCACCCTCCCTCAGAAACAAAGACGGGGAGTGACTTGCCTTCAACGAGTCGTGAATAGTAATTCGTAGGAATTTGCCCGGGGTCGGAAATTCCAAAGTAAGGATACGACGACAGCCCGACTTCTTCCAGGAAAGGGAAGTCGATGTAATCCTGGGAAATGCCGACATACCCACCTGTACCCAGATTTCCCCAGGCCACGTCGACTTGAACACTAACGCTGAGCTTGGCTGTTGATCCGGCAGCTTTCAATTCAACCGCTGCATCGTTCGCGGCTTTCTTGACACCCTGGTAGTTGGACGTTGGCGCAGCGGTGCGGATAAGATTGGTTTCTAACGCAAGTCCGAGGTGCTCGGGTTTGAGCACGCTATCCATAGCCAGTACAAACTGTCGGTAGAGCGCCTGTGCGTCTGCGTCCGCAATACTTTTTCCCATTGCTTGCAGTTCCAGGGCATCGGAAGTTCTGTCCAGACCGTTTTGCGGGTCGACGTAAACCCATAGCTTGAAATTTTTGCCGCGGTAGTAGGCAGCGAGTCCTGCGTAATGCCGGATCACATAGTCCCGCGCTTTCGTGCCGCTGAACAGCGTATCCCACGGTACTTCTGTGTTGATAATGGCCGCATCGGCACGCTGTGTCCAAAGGTCGAGTGTCTGAAGGATCAGATTGAAGTCATTATACCGCGGAGCAGAGTTGGCAAAACCCATTCGGTAGGAGCGGGAAGGAACAGGGTTTGAATGGTTCGAACAACCTGCAAGCGTAAGAACCATGAAGAGAAATAAGCCGCCTCGTGCCGTCATTCCGTCAATTTACGGATTAGCGACAATTGTTGTTCGCCGAATTGCTTAGTTTAGCTTCGTTATGCAAGCCGTAAAGAAGTGTGTGGCGTTGGTACCTGCGCTGGTGTTTATCCTGATCATCCAGGCACAAGCCCAGCAGCCTGTCTGCACCGGGGTCAAAGAGGGGAAATTCGAAATTCACGACAAGGTTAATGGTGTATCGCTTATTACCCGCAAGGGAGGCGTGCAACGGGAGGAGAATGAGCAGATGGGCGTCGTCGTGGAGTACCTTACGGAGTGGCTGGATGAATGTACTTTTCGCCTTGTTCCTTTTAAGGTGATCCGCAACGACAACAAACTCGACCTGGACGATGACTTGAAACTTGAGGTGGAAATCGTGGAGGTTCACGACGGCCACTACGTTCAAATCACGACCTCATGGGTTACAGGCCAGAATGAGACGGAGCACGTAAAAATCATCAAGCCCTGAGCTACTCATCGTTGCCGTGCAGCCGATGATCTCTTCCTTTTCCGGAGAAGTCCACATTCCAATAGAAGAATAACCGGAAAACGTTGCTCACATCGTACGTGTCTCCCGTTGACCGTTGTTGGAACACGTTCATATAGCCGGTATCCAGGCTGACGTTGGAGCTGATGGGAACCCGGATGCCGACAAAGAACCTGTTCTGATCAAACGTATTGTACACCAGCGACGGCGCGTACTGTACCAGAATCTCGTCGGATATGACCAGCGATGGTTTTTTGGGGTCATTGGAAATATTGACCTGGAAGCTGGCCAGGTAGCGCAACCGGAAGCTGAACACCTTTGCACCCACAACCTGGTCATTGACGATCTGGTCTCTCCACCGCTGTTCCGTTCGGATGCGGTGAAGAATGGATACGCGCCCTTCCTCCGTGACGGACGACCACTGTTGGTAGATACGATTTTCAATGGCCCAAGAGTTGAGCCCTTCCGGCGGGGCAAGCCATAATCGCGCGACTCCTGCGATGATGGGGTACTTACCCTGAATCCAATAAACTCCTCCTATCCGCAGGAAATAGAAGTAATCATGATCCATCATGCCGTCTTTCCGGACGTGGAAATCAGCCACCGTACCCCAGTGTTCCGAGAAACGAAAGGTGCTGTTCAAAGCGTACCAGGATTGCGTATGATAGATCAACTGCTTTTGGCCCTGGCCGGCAGCCGTTGCGGCAATGAGCAACATTGCTATGGTCAACCACCGGGTCATGGTTTCACAGCCGTAGCCGGGTTGAGGTACAGGATATATCGCACTTGTAGGATGTCATTACTGGTGGCAAAGCTATCGCTAATTTGATCGCGCGATGATTGCTTCGTGTAGATGAGCTCAAAGCGGTGTGCATAGGAGTATCGATAGCCGAGCCCGATGCGAGCGCGGCGGAGGTTCGCATATCGTTCATTCAGCTGCTGATCGGTTACGATGAATTCCTCGTAGTCAGCAATTGAATAGAGGAGTCGGTCGGTAAACAAGTTCGGGCCATTCAGGCTGATAAACACCTCCGCTTTCAGTCGTAATCGATTGGAAGAGGTCCACTGTTGTGATTCCACCTGGTAAAAGAAGCGCTCCTCTGCCTTGGCGATGATGTTAAGATCGATGCGTTTGCCTTGAGAAACTCGAAACCTGGCTCCCAAGGACGGGTCTGCTTCATGGGTAGCATTCCCCGGCTGTTGCCTGGTGAAACCAATCGGTACATTAAAGAGCAGATCAACCTTGCGAAAGCGGGTAAATTCGAAGGCGGGCGTAAAATAGAAAGCGCGCCATTCCTGGTCCTTGTTCAGCAGCGTTTGGTAGCTGGCAGTCGCTTCCACCAGGTACTGCCCACCAAATGGATAGTCGATCTGAAAGTCAGTCCAAATTTGTCGGTCGTTTTGCGCCGGGCAGGAAGAATAAACAACTAACAAGAGACCCAATAGAAAGGAGAATCTTTGCGCCGGAAGTCTGCCTGCTAACAGACGGCCTTCGTTACGCTGCATTTCACGCGTTTGCACTGCACAGCCGGATGTTCTTTCATGCGAATGTAGACAGGAGGGAGTTACCTTCGAATGACGATTGTCACAACTACTTCTCGTATTTGAACTTTTGTCCGCCGACGGAGGCTTCATACATCAGGCCGCCTTTTTGCATGGTGAAGACCATGACACCGTCGACATATTTGGCATTCGCCGAAGCACCGGAGGCTGCCGCCACAGCGGAAACCTGGGCTGTAAATTCGACGCGATTTTCTTTGAACCGGTCCAGGTCCTTCTTGGCTTCAAAGAAAATGACTTCGCGATAGGCCTGGCCGCCGAGCTGGAAGCCAATGCTCACTTGCGTCATCTTGGCGGTGCCGACAATCTTGCCGCGTTCATAAGCAATCCCGTTGCCCGTAGCGCCCCCCACGCCGATAGCCCCCTTGCCGACGTTCGGAAGGATGACATAACCATAAGCCTTACTGAACAGGTTAGCCATCTTGGCATCGGTCTTGATAAATTCCGCCTTCGCTTCCTTTGAGTCAGAAATAAGTTTGTCCTTTTTAGATTGAGCAAACAGTGTCGTTGCTGTTATGGAAAAGCAGAGGAGCCCGAGGATGAGTTTCATGATGGAATGAATTATAGACCCAAGATACAGGATTCTACCCCGTAATATCCATGACGTGCGTCAGTGGCTCAGTACCATAAGCCTGGTATTGCCACAAGCGATAATAGTACCCACGCGTGGCATAAAGACCCTCATGCGTTCCTTCTTCGGCCAACCGGCCATTGTCCAGTACGACAATCTTGTCGGCCGTGCGAACACTGCCCAGCCGATGTCCAATGAAGATGATTGTCTTTCCTTGTCGACGAAGGTCTTCTAAGGTATTTCGAACAAATTGCTCTGAAACCGGGTCCAACGAAGCGGTGGCTTCATCCAGAATGATGATCTCGGGGTCGCGGTAAAGGGCCCTCGCGATGGCCACCCGTTGCTTTTGACCGCCCGAAAGCAACGTACCGTTTTCTCCAAGGTAACTGTCAAAGCCTGCCGGCAGCTGTTCGATGAAGGGGAGTATTCCCAATTGATGACATAGTTCGACGATGCGCTGCATGTTTGGTTCTTCGCAGCCCGGGGCGATGTTGTCGATGACGTTGCCGGCAAAGAGATCGATCCGTTGAGGCACAACTCCGATGAGGCTCCGCAAAGTGGCGATGTCCACATGACGAATGTCGTGGTGGCCGATTCTTACTTCTCCGGACTGAACCGGGTATAGCCCCTGGAGAACGGAAATGAGCGTCGATTTTCCCGAACCACTTTCACCTACAATGGCTGTGAATTTTCCTTGGGGAATGGTGAAGGTTACATCTTCGAGAACATTGTCCCGGCCGCCATACCGGAAGCTGACATGGGAAAACCGGATATCGCCCATCGACTTTCTCGTCAGCGGAAGTTTTTTCCCTGGTGCATCTTCTGTCTCAAGATCCATGATTTCAAAAAGCCGGTCGGCGGCAATCATGGCCGATTGGGTGACTCTGTTCATGCCGATAAGGCTGCTTACCGGGCCAGTGAAGTACGCGATTAGTGCATAAAAGGATAGAAGTTCGCCCGGCGTCAGGGTCTGGTCAAGAACGTAGTGTGTCCCTGCCCAGAACAACAGGATAGTAAACAGTTTGGACACATGCTCGGTGGCGGCGCCGGAAAAGATGGTATTCCTGCCTGACGTGTACATCGTCTGCAACAACTTGTCGAACCGGAGAAAGGTTTTGCCTTGGGCGACATTTTCGATACCGAGCGACTTAATGGTCGACATGGATTGAATGCTTTCGACCAATTGTGCTTCCAGGTCGGCCGATTCTTCCATCATTCGTCGTTCAACCGTCCGGTTGAGGCGACTGGTAATCGCATACACCAGCAGGTAAAGGGGTATGGATGCTGCCAGCAGCAACGTCAGGCGCGGATGGTAGGCAAACATCAGGGAGAACGAGAACACGATGACGAGGATGTTGACAAGGACTGTAAGGAGCGCATCATTGATAAAGGCGCGTATTTTGACGGCGTCGTTGATGCGGGAGATAATCTCCCCGGTACGCATCGTGTCGAAGAATGACTGTGGAAGTTTTAAGAGGTGCTGGTGATAGCCCAGGATCAACTGCCGGTCGATGGCCTGTCCGGTTTGGAGTGTGAGCACGCTTTTAACTACACTAATAAGCAACTGCATCGCCAATAACCCGATCATTAGCAGGCTAATCAGGTTGAGCAAATTGGTGTTCTTCTGAATGAAGACATAGTCTACCAATATTTTGACGTAAAAACTTGTGGAGAGTCCCAGCAAGGTGTAGACGACTGCCCCGGCGAGTGCCTGTAGAAATACAGACTTCCTTTGCATGAGCAAGGACCAAAGCGTAGATACCAGCGATCGTTTGTGATTTCCCGGCTTGAAGGTTTCGTCGGGGGTCACCAAAATGAGTACGCCGGTCCACTGTTTGGCAAAGGTGTCCCTGGGCAACTCCTCCATACGACCCATCGCGGGATCCATGACGGTTAGTTGCTCCTTGCCGGATTTGTAGATGACTACATAGTGCTGCAGTCGTTCGCGCACGATGAGATGAGCGATTGCCGGCAACGGTATGTTGTCGAGCGATTCAATCGGTCCACGAACGGCCTTGGCATTGAAACCGAATTGTTGGGCAGCCTTCGTCATTCCCAACACGGTCGTTCCGCGTTGATCTGTATTCGCGAGTTGGCGGATGCGCGACACCGGAAGCTGAAGCCCATAGTGGGAGGTGATTGACGCCAGGCAGGCTGCGCCGCAGTCGGTAACATCGCGTTGTTTTACTGCCCTGGCCATCCTCAGTCTGGTTTGTGGGAGTAGGGGTTCACGACGTCATCGACTTTCATCCGCATCAATTGCCACACCGTAAATGATCCTCGTTGAAAATGAGCGATCCCCGTCATGCCTTTGCGAAGTTGCCCAATCGAGCCGCTGCCGTGACGCAAATAGGGTTGATTCAGGGAACAGCGGACTTCATAGATCCACCGGTCGCCGATCAATTTACTCTCCGCTGCGATCGACACGACCTTGCCGGCAGCAAGTCCCCATTGCTGATGATGGAAGGCATCTACTTGCAGGGTGACCAGCATGCCGGGTTTGAGGATGGGAATACTGTTCACGGGAAGCAGCGCCAGTATATGCAGCACCGTATCCGGCGACAAACGCAGCACCTCTTCCTGTTCGGCGACATACGTGCCGGCATAGATGGCCCTGGGCATCTGGAGCGTGCCGCTGTGGGTGGCATAAACAAAGTGGCGCCTCCTTTGCCATTGTAGATTGTTGATTTGGTGATGGAGTTCACGAACCTTGATTTCCTGGGTGTGGAGCTCATTTTCCCAGTTCGTCCTGTTTTCTTCTTCTATTTCCTTTAGTTGATGCTGGGCCTGCTGAAAATCGAACTCATGCTGCTCGAACTCCTGTGCGGCGATTACTTTGGTCTGAAACAGAATTTGCTGCCGCTGGTAAAAGGCTTTGACTTTATTCAAATGGCGTACCGCCTGGTTTCTGCTTTCGCTGTAGGTTTTGAACGTCTGACGATAGGAAGCTGTTTGAAAATGTACCTCCGTGTTCGGCTTGCTGGCATGCTCCAGAGCGGTATGCAAGTCATCGATGACTGCACTGGCTTCAGCCATCTGCCCGTGCAATGACGACAAGGTGAGGTCGACAGTGTTGTGATTGATGACCAGCAGCAGTTGCCCTTTTATGACCGTATCGTTGTCGCGGACAAGCACGGAATCGATGGTGCCTGCCATGGGCGAGCGGATGGTGCTGACTTCTGCGGCAGGGCGGATGATGGCTGGTGAAGAAGTGTGAATGTCAATGGAGATGATCGGGAGAGATGCCGTGAGGGCCACGAGGATCAGCAGGCTGAGGAGATAAACCGTCCTTATAGAAGGTCCAATTTCTGTCATATGGAATAATTTTGGCAAATGAATCCCCGGGCGCCCGGAATGGCGCCGAAAAAAAGATGAAACTGCTGCTCTTAAGACTTAGAAGAGATCTCGGATAAAGCTCTTAAATCCATCCCAGTGCTCCAGCCAGTAGTTGACAACGATGAAGAGGACAATGTACAGGATGATGTTTTTCCAATTCCAGGTTCTCCAGTTTTTCCAATCGCTCATAGTGTTTTGATTAAGTGAGGATAAGATAAGAAAGAAAGGGGCTTCAGTAGCCCCTTTCTTTTGACTACTAGTTGACGGGTTTATAGTTCAGTGCGAGGTCCAGCACGACGTCCCCGTACGACCCGATACCGCCTCCGTTGATCAGGCTGATGTAAACTTCGCGCAGGAAGAATCCGGCATCGTAGGCAAAACTGCCTCCGTTGACGGACTGCATCTCTTTTTCAGAGAGTTCTTGGATAACTTGATTTTTCATGGTGATAAGTTGTTTTGGTTGTGAGAATTAGTTTTGTGGTGGTTCGGGGTTGCCGGCGAGTGCAGCCTTGAACTGATCCCAGTCGTTGAGGATGTTGTAAATGACGAAGCCTGCCAAAGCTGGCAGCAGGGACCCTCCGCCGGAAATTGCGGCTGACTCCTTTTGACTGAGTTCTGTCAGCCCGGGGGTGTTAAGTGTTTTCATGTTGTTTGAATTTTGTTTTCCAGAAATCTGTCTGGACAGCTGGCTCCGGCCGGTAACCATGCACGAATGTGGCCAACTGCCGATCTGCAGTCAATGGGAGGATGCAAGTAGTAAGGAAAACCGTACAGCCAGGAAGGCGGGCGTGATTATGACAACGGCCTAAGACGGATGCCGTACAGTTGAATCAGGTAAATCGGTGTATTCTGCGGCTAGCAAATCCGCGGCAGCTGATCCCCCGTCAGGTAATTGACCACCCGGCGTCCGCCGACGGAACTCTGCAGCACCACCTGACCGGGATGTTCGGATGAGATTTCGCCGATGATGCGAGCATTCTTGCCAAGGTCATCCGCTTGCAAGGTGGCCAACACTCGGTCGGCAACGGACGGATCAACGACGGAAAGAAAAATACCTTCGTTCGCGACGTAGAGCGGATCAAGCCCTAACATTTCGCAGGCACCCTCGACTTGCTCATCCAAAGGAAGCGCTTGCTGACGGAGGGCAATTCCAAGTTTGGATTGGCCGGCGAGTTCATTCATTACAGTGGCTACACCTCCGCGTGTGGGGTCGCGCATGAAGTGAATGGCCTCTCCGGCCGTGTCGAGTATCGATCGCACGATGTGATTCAGTGGTGCCGTGTCGCTGGCAATGGTGGTTTCAAACTCCAGTCCCTGGCGCTTGCTCATGATGGCGATGCCGTGCGTGGCAATATTGCCGCTGACAATAACCTGGTCGCCGGGTTTGACTCTGCGGTAGGTGATGTTCGCCTTTGGATGAAGTTCGCCCACACCGGACGTGTTGATGAACATCTTGTCGCCTTTGCCTTTTTCCACCACCTTGGTGTCGCCCGTTACGATGGTAATGCCCGCACGCCTCGCAGCCTCACGGATGGAGACCAGTACTTCCCAAAATTCATCGATCCGCAAACCTTCTTCAAGAATAAATGCCAGCGACAAGTACTTTGGAATGGCGCCGCACATGGCAAGATCATTCACGGATCCGTTCACGGCCAGTTCGCCGATGTTGCCGCCCGGAAAGAAAATAGGAGAGATCACATAGCTGTCGGTAGAGAAGGCGACGGTTCCGGAAAGCGGGAGCAACGCGCCATCATGCTGTTCGTCCAGCTGGTCATTTTTTAACAGATCAAACACGCCTGATTGAAGCAGCCGCTGTGTCATCAGCCCGCCGCTTCCGTGGGCCATGGTGATCACGTCGAAGTCGAGCTTCGGCAACGGACATCGAAAAGCGACGGAAGGTTTCATGCCGGGACGGGTTCAGGTTTTACCTGTGCGTAATGGTAGTACGCCGCGCACGCGCCCTCACTGCTCACCATCGGTGCTCCCAACGGGTGCTCCGGCTTGCATCGGCTTCCAAACATAGGACATTCGAACGGCTTCTTCATCCCCTTCATGATCGCACCGGAAATGCAGTCGGGGTTTTCTTTCACTTCCGTATCGGCCAGCTTGAATTTGTTTCGGGCATTGAACGCGGCGTACCGATGGTTGACTTCAAGTCCGCTCTGCGGAATGGTGCCAATGCCACGCCATGCCCGGTCGGAGACATCGAAGACTTCTTTCATGACGTGCTGCGCCATGGCATTGCCTTGCCGGGTAACTACCCGGGCGTATTGATTTTCCAGCCTGGCTTCACCGCGTTCCAACTGCTGAACGGCCATCAGAATCCCCTGTAGTAAATCCACCGGCTCAAAACCGGTGACGACAACAGGTACATGATACTTTTCTACAATGGGATCATACTCGTTCATTCCCATGATCGTGCACACATGTCCGGCGGCAAGAAACGCGTCGATGCGACTCTCCGGATCGCTGAGGATAGCTTCCATCGCCGGCGGCACCAATACATGTGAGGCGAGTATGCTGTAGTTCTTGATCCCCTCTTTCTCTGCATGCACCAGCGACAAGCCATTGGCAGGGGCCGTGGTTTCAAATCCGACGGCGAAGAAGACCACTTCCTTGTCGGGATTCTCTCTGGCCAGTTTTACCGCCTCGAGCGGTGAATACACGATCCGCACATCGGCTCCTTCTGCTTTCGCTTCGAGTAGACTCTTGACGGAACCAGGAACACGAAGCATATCGCCGAACGAGCAGAGGATGACGTTGGGTTTACCGGCCAGCAGGATGGCTTCGTCAATAATTCCGAGCGGTGTCACGCATACGGGGCAACCGGGCCCGTGCACCATGGTGATTTCCTTCGGGAGCATGTCGATGATTCCGTTCTTAACAAGACTGTGCGTCTGGCCGCCGCAAATCTCCATGATCGTCCACGGCCGTGTCACCAGCCTTTTTAGCTGTTCCATGTAGAACTGCACTGCGTCAGCGTCCCGGTATTCACTGAGGAATTTCATAAGCTGGTATTGGGTTGCGGTCCAAGGTCGTCCAGTTCACCGATCTGCCGGATGTATTCAAATGTTTTGCTGGCCTCTTCTTCATCGATCGTTCCTATAGCCACGCCCACATGAACCAGCACGTAGTCGCCCACCTGGGCCTGTGGAACCATGGAAAGGTTGACATCTTTCAAAATTCCGCCGAAGGAGACCTTTCCGACGCGGAAGGTATCATCGAGTTGGCCGGTGATGGCCGTGAGTTTACCGGGGATGGCTAGGCACATACGGATTTGGTTTGATGCGTCAGGGCGATTCGTTTCTTTTCTATCTGCCGGCAGGCAAGCTGGCCGTAGCTAATGCATTCATCGTTGGGTGACAGCTCCTGGTGGAACAACAGGTCAAACTCCTCCGACAGCATCCCTTTCAGCAGGTCATTGAGCAAGGCGTTTTGGAAGACGCCTCCGCTGAAGGCGAGCGTACGGCAGTTGTTCTGACGGGCAACCGCGGCAATCCAATTCACGAGACTCGTGTGGAAGTAGTATGCAATCTCGCTTCGGGCAACATCCTGGTTGATAAAATGAATAATCGATTGAATCAACGCTCCTGTAGAGAAATTCTCCAATGGCTTAATGTTCCGTTCATGGGCGCGAAGAGCGCAGTTTTCCAGGAACAAGGCCGCCTCACCTTCATAGGTGCTGTGGTCGCACAGATCCAGCAGCGAGGCCACTGCGTCAAAGAGCCGGCCCATACTCGATGTACGGATTTGAGACTTCTCTGCCATAGCCCGATAGAGTTTCCATTCGGTGTCATCGAACTTGTTTTCCACAAGCGCGATGCCTCCCGGTTGGTTCAGGCAAAGCGATAGTGCGGCCAGCCGCGGCTCGCGTGAGAATTTGTCAGCGAGGAAGTGAGGAAAGTAATCAAGGTGGTTAACGCGATCGATGGCATGATCCTCATACCGTAGGAATTCTCCGCCCCATATGTTGCTGTCATCGCCCAGGCCGGTGCCATCCCAGATCACACCAAGGACCGGCACGGGTGAGTCCAGTAGGTTGTTTTCTGCGAGCACGGCGCCGAAATGAGCATGGTGATGCTGCACTTCGTGAACCGGAACGTCCCATTGCCCGGCCAGCTGCAGGCCTTTCTGCTTGGAAAAGTACCCGGGATGCTTGTCAACGATAATTTCTGCCGGCTTAGCGGCGAACACATGCAGCAGGTGATGGAGTGTATGTTCATACGCCCGTTGTGTGTCGAAGTTTTCCAGATCGCCCAGGTACTGGCTGGCGTAGAGGTTGCCCCGCATGTTCAACGCGAAGGCGCTCTTCATGTCGGCACCCATGGCCAGCACCGGGGCCTCGGCGTTGAAGGGGTGGTGAAAAACCAACGGCGCCATTCCGCGTGAACGGCGAAGCACGATTCGCTGGTTGCCGGAACGGGTATATTGGACTACGCTGTCATCCTGCGGCACGACGATATCACGGTTGTTGACGAGGAAGAAATCCGCGAAGCCCCCCAGGTTGTTCAATGCTTGATGATCTTCGTAAAAGATCGGCGACCCACTGATGTTGCCGCTTGTAGCGACCAGCGGACCATTGAATCCTTCGGCGAGGAGTGCCAACAGCGGGGTGTAAGGAAGCATGATTCCCAACCGGTCGAGACCCGGCGCCACGCAGGGCAGCGAACTGTGATTTTTCCGCTTCACCAGCACCACGGGACTCTCGAGCGATTGAAGCGCGGTCGCTTCGCTTTCATTGATGTCTGCATAATGCCTCGCTGTCTCCAAATCTTTTAGAAGGACAGCAAACGGCTTGGAAGGCCTGTGCTTGCGGTATCGCAGTTCTTCGACGGAGGATACATTCGATGCATCGGTCATTAGCAAGTAGCCGCCGATGCCTTTCACACCCAGGATCGCACCCTGCCGAAACATGGCAATGGCTTGTTCGACAATTGTGGAAGCTGAGGTGCTCAACACCTTTCCATCCGGCGTAACGAGACTCAGTTGCACGGCGCAGTCGGGACAACTGTTTGTCTGGGAGTAGAAGCGACGGTCGGAAGGATCATGATACTCTTTCCCGCACGTGGGACACATGGTAAACCTGGCCATCGTCGTGAGCGGACGATCGTAGGGGAGTCCTTGAATGATGGAATACCGTGGACCGCACTTGAGACAAGTTGTAAATGGATATCCCTGACGCCGGTTGCCAGGCTCGGTGATTTCGTGCCGGCAGTCCTTGCACAAGCCCATATCCGGCGTCAATAACACCGATGGTTCGCCGGTTGAGTTGCTTTCGATGATCTGGAAGGTCACGTAATCGACCTCCGGAATCTCTTTATGCTGGACACGGCTGATTCGTGAATGGAGCGGCGGGTGGGCGAGTAACTCGGATTCGAAGCGGGCGAGATCGCCGTCGCTGCCGGTAACTTCAATGTGCACACCGGTTACGTCGTTGCTTACCCAGCCTTTGAGTTGATGTTCATTAGCCAGCCGGTAGACGTGGGGCCGGAACCCGACTCCCTGTACGACGCCTTCAATATGGAGCTGGCGCGTGGGCATGTTATGCAATTACTGTTTCCCTGGCCCCGTTGGCAATCCGTTGACCTTCCAGCCACTGGTACCATTCTTTCATTCCGATGCCGGCCGTAACCGACAATTCAATAAACTGGATGCGGGGATTTACCCGGCGGGCATATTCCTTGGCTGCCTCTGTTTTGAAATTGACGTATGGCAGCAGGTCAATCTTATTGATGATGCACAGTTGACTGGAGGCGAACATATCAGGGTATTTCAACGGCTTGTCATCTCCTTCTGTCACGCTGATAATGGTGATGCGAAGCGCCTCGCCCAGGTCAAAGAGGGCAGGGCATACGAGGTTGCCGACATTTTCAATAAACAAGATGGAGTTGTCGGCCGGCGCGAGTTTGTGGATGGCCCGGTGAATCATGTCGGCATCCAGGTGGCAGCCTTTGCCGGTGTTGATCTGCACGGCGGCTACTCCTGTGGCCGCAATGCGGTTCGCATCGTTCATCGTCTGCTGGTCTCCTTCAATGACATAGAAAGGATACTTCTCTTTCAGATCGCTGAGCGTTCGCTCGAGCAGCGCCGTCTTGCCGGAACCGGGCGAACTAACGAGGTTCAGCGCCAGGATATGTTGCTCCCTGAAGTGGTCCCGGTTGTGATTGGCTTGCCGGTCATTCTTGCTGAGTATGTCTTGCTCCAGTTCGATGACCCGCGAATGGTCATTAGTGCCATGCTGGTTCATTAAAGGAACTGCACTGATCGGGGTGAAAGCCAAGTGTTCTTCTCCGGCCCGGGTGATGGTGACGCCGCCGTCGTGTTGATCGCATCCGCAAGTTGAGCACATAAATCAAGAGTTGGTTTTCAGAATTGGAGCGTGAGGTTTTTGATTCGTAATTCCTTCCCCTGCAGGAATTCGTTGAAGTAGTCGTGACAGTTGGGACAGGGCTGGAAGGGTTCGGTCATCGTAAACTCGCATCCGCACTGGGTGCACCTGGCCCTTCCCTCGATGCGGTTGACCTGCCGTTCGGCCGATTCGAGAACCGACTTCCGTGTGCCGGCCTCCCAGGCAAAATCCAATGCGTCGAATTCAATGCCGGCAAGGGTGCCGATGTCAAGCTCAATGCGCTCTACCGTCCGGGCATGGTGCTTTTTCACCTGCTCCTCGGCCAGGTCGACAATGTTCATGACAATCGACAATTCGTGCATAATTATTTTGTTGAACGGGAGCGCTTATTCACCCACCAGGTGATCAGCACCACCGCGGTGCCGATGGCCAATGTCAGGGGAATGGAATGTTCCGGGTTGGCGATGTAGTGGCCGGGGCTGAGCGGATTCTGGCTTCCATGACCGGGATGAGCCAGTGCCGGGAGGGATGTCACCAGCAGGAGGAGGCTAACGATTTTTTTCATGGGAATAGGATTTATGAATACCGAGTTACCACTATCCCCGGAGCTGTTGAATGATGGCGGTCAGCGGGTAAGGTGAGGAATATCAGGCCGCGAAAGCGGGGATAATAGTAGACTTGTTTATCCTTTTCCAAAAATATCCTTTCAACCTAACCACGATGGATATGGCATCAGACTCCCTCCCGAAACGCCCCACGTATTATGAAGAGCTCCGCGCCAAAGGTTATTCGCGCCGCGACTTCATGAAATTCTGTACGATGATCACCGCCTACATGGGCTTGCAGCAAAGCGGCATCGCCCAGGTTGCCGATGCGCTGAAAGCAAAGCCGCGCATTCCCGTCATCTGGCTGCACTTCCAGGAGTGCACCTGCTGCAGCGAGTCGTTCATCCGCACATCCCACCCCATTACGGCCGACATTCTCCTGGACAAGATATCGCTGGACTACACGGAAACGCTGATGGCGGCTTCCGGTCACCAGGCCGAGGAAGCGATGGCAAAGACCATGAAGGATTACTATGGCGAGTATGTGCTCTGCGTGGAGGGCTCCGTTCCAACATTCGGTGATGGTGAATACTGCTGCATTGGCGGCAAGTCCGCCCTGCAGATACTGGAGGAGACGGCCAAAGGCGCCAAAGCCATCATTGCCTGGGGCAGCTGCGCCTGCAATGGTTGTGTACAGGCCGCCAAACCGAATCCAACACACGCGACCCCCATTCACAAATTGATAAAAGGTAAACCCATCATCAAAGTGCCCGGCTGCCCGCCCATCGGCGAAGTCATGGCCGGCACATTGGTTCACATCATTGCCTTCGGCACCCTTCCCGCCCTCGACGGCATCGGAAGACCCAAAGCCTTCTACTCCAAGCGCATTCACGATAGTTGCTACCGCCGCCCGTACTACGACGCCGGTATGTTTGTCGAGACCTTCGACGACGAGAATGCGAAGAAGGGCTACTGCCTGTACAAAGTGGGCTGCAAAGGGCCGAGTACCTACAATGCCTGCGGTATCATGAAATGGAACAACGGCGTCAGCTACCCGATCCAGTCGGGACACGGCTGCTTCGGCTGCACGGAAGAGCAGTATTGGGACAACGGACCGATTTATGAGCGGATACCCAATATCGCCGGCTTTGGTATTGAATCAACGGCAGACAAAGTAGGCATGGTAGCCCTTGGTGTTACCGCCGCCGGCCTTGCCGCCCATGCCGTGGCCACCAACCTCCGCAAAGGCAAAGTGGTGGATGAATTGATTTCGGAAGGTAAACAAGCTGAAAAGGAACTCTAAACTCTTTGTTATGAGCAATCGCATTGTCATCGATCCCATCACCCGCATTGAAGGTCACTTGCGGATCGAAGCAGAAATAAAAGATGGAAAAGTAAACGAGGCCTACAGCGCCGGCACGATGGTGCGCATGCTGGAGGAAATCCTCCGCGGCCGCGACCCGCGTGATGCATGGGCGTATGTCGGACGTGTGTGCGGTGTATGCACCACGGTCCATTCGCTGGCGTCCGTTCGCGCCGTAGAGGATGCACTGGGCATCATCATCCCGCCCAACGCGGAAACGGTGCGCAACATCATGTTCGCCACCCAGTACATGCACGACCACGTAGTACACTTCTACCACCTTCATGCCCTCGATTGGGTCGACATCGTCAGTGCGCTCAAGGCGGATCCGAAGAAGACCTCGGAGATCGCGCAGAGCATTTCCAACTGGCCAAAGAGTTCCCCGGGGTATTTCAGCGACCTGCAGAAGCGCCTCGTGAAATTTGTGGAAAGCGGCCAGCTCGGCATCTTCGCCAACGGCTACTGGGGACACCCTGCCTACAAGCTCCCTCCTGAAGTCAACCTCATCGGCGTGGCACACTACCTCGAAGCCCTGGAATGGCAGAAAGAGATCGTGAAAGTCCACACCATCTTCGGCGGGAAGAACCCGCACCCGAACTACCTCGTCGGCGGTATGGCTTGCGCCATTGGAATTGACGACGCCAGCGGCATCAACGCCGAGCGTCTCGCCATGGTGCAGAAACTTCTCCAGGATGCCAAGGCGTTCGTCGAACAGGTTTACATCCCTGACTTGATCGCCATCGCCTCCTTCTATAAGGACTGGGGCGCTATAGGCGGCGGCCTCGGCAACTACCTGGTCTACGGCGACCTTTCGCCCAATGGTTACCGCGACGCATCGACCTATAAGTTCCCTTCCGGCGTCATTCTCAATAAGAACATCAACGAAGTGCAGGAAGTCGACTTGCGCAACGACAGTGAAGTACAGGAATTCATCTCGCACAGCTGGTATGAATACGCCGGCGGTGATGATGCCGGGCTGCACCCATGGAAAGGGGAGACTAAAGTCAAGTACACCGGCCCGAAACCGCCATACGATTACCTGAACGTGGAGGACAAGTATAGTTTCCTCAAGACGCCGAGATGGAAAGGCAATGCCATGGAGGTCGGACCGCTGGCACGCGTGCTGGTGGGTTACGCTCGCGGCCGCGAAGATTTTAAGGAAGTGGTCGACAGCACGCTGCGCACACTGGATGTTCCAGTCACTGCGCTCTTCAGCACACTGGGCCGCACGGCGGCTCGCGGCCTGGAAGCCAAGCTCGTGGCCGGATGGGCGCTTGAATTCTACGACCAGTTGATCAACAACATCAAGAATGGCGACACCCGGATGGCCAATATGGAGAAATTCAAGCCGGAGACCTGGCCCAAGCATGCACAGGGTGTCGGACATACAGAGGCGCCCCGTGGCGGATTGGCTCACTGGATTGTGATCGAAGACCAGAAGATCGCCAACTACCAACTGGTGGTTCCTTCCACATGGAATGCTTCGCCTCGCGACAAGCAGGGCAAGTCGTCTGCCTATGAAGCGGCACTGAAAGACACGCCTATTGCCGACGAGCACAAGCCGATGGAAATTCTGCGGACGATCCACTCGTTTGACCCGTGCCTGGCCTGCGCCGTGCACCTGTACGATGAGGAGGGCAAGCACATCAGCAAAGTAAAAGTTCTCTAAGCTTCCGGGTTATGAACATATCTGCACATACCCACCACCTGCGCCGGGTCTTTGTATGGGAATTGCCCGTGCGCTATTATCACTGGATCAACGCTGCCTGTATAATCGTGTTGGTGGCGACGGGTTTCATCATCAGCGACCCGCCTGCCATCCTCTCCGGGAAGGAAGCTTACCAGAATTATTGGTTTGGAACCACCCGCTTCATTCACTTTGTGGCGTCGTACATCTTTCTGTTCAACTTCATCTTTAGGTTGTATTGGGGCTTTGTCGGCAACAAGTACGCCAGTTGGAAGAATTTTATACCAACCACCCGGGAGTTTTGGTCTGACCTGCTGAATGTTTTGAAGACCGACATCTTCATGACACGCCGGGCGCCGGAGAACACCATCGGCCACAACCGGCTTGCCGGGCTTACCTATTTATTGACTTTCATCGCTTTCGGTCTTCAATGCATTACCGGTTTTGGCCTGTATGCGGCGATGAGCGATTGGTGGTTGCCCAACTTATTTGGCTGGGTGGCTCCGCTGGTCGGCGGTGACTTCATGCTGCGCCAGATTCACCATTGGACCATGTGGTTCTTCATCCTGTTTACGGTCATCCATGTCTACCTCGTCTTCTATCACGACTATGTGGAAGGACGCGGTGAATTGTCATCGATGGCGGGCGGATGGAAATTCATCGAAGACGAAGTATTTGACGAAGCCCGCGAACACAAAAAATGAAGCCGCGCATCCTTATCCTCGGCGTAGGAAACTACCTCATGGGAGATGAGGGTGTAGGTGTTCATTTTGCCCAGGCGGCTGAGAAAGAAAACTGGCCGGAGGGAATAAAAGTCTTAGATGGCGGTACAGCGGGGTTCAAACTGATGGAAGACCTTGAAATCTACCCAACGGTGATTATGGTCGATGCGACCCTCGACGGTCGCCCGGCCGGCACCATCCGTCGGATTGAGCCTCGCTTCGCCGCTGATTTCCCCAGTGCCATGAGCACGCATGAGATCGGACTGAAAGATCTCGTGGAGGGCCTTATCCTGCTGGGGCGATTGCCGGAGATATTCCTCTACGTGGTCTCGATCGAAAGGGTTCAACCGTTGAGTCTTGAACTGTCGCCCCCGGTCAAGGCCGCGATTCCTCGTTTGCAGTCAAGTATCAGGGATCTCGTAGGCCAATTGGTAGCAGCGCGGCCGATGGTCGATGAGCTTCGTTGAAAACTGCTGAAGCGATCCTTATTTTTGTTCAATGAAATGGATCGGTCGATGGATGGTATGTGCGGTGACTGCCGGCCTGCTGAGTGCATGCAGCAATTCATCAGATAGTCCCCAGCCCTCTAATCCAAACAATCCCAACAACCCGAATACGCCGGTCACTCCCTTCGCTGATTTCATGCGGGGTGCCGACCTGTCTTTTTTGCCAACGACAGAAGGTGAAGGCACTGTTTACTATTCCAACAGTGACGTCGCTTCCGATGTGATCTTGCTCCTGAAATCCCGGGGCTGCAATACCATCCGCATGCGGCTGTGGCATACGCCTGCTGATGCCCACAGTTCACTGGCCGAGGTTAAAGCGCTGGCAGACCGGGTGAAATCTGCGGGATTGAAAGTCTACCTCAGCATTCACTACTCTGACACCTGGGCCGACCCGGGGCACCAGGCCAAGCCCGCGGCATGGCAAGGATTGACCTACACCGTACTCAAAGACAGTTTGTACCGTTACACGAAGAAAGTTGTAACGCTCATTCAACCCGATTACGTGCAGGTCGGCAACGAGTTGAACGGCGGGATTCTCTGGGACGACGGCAAGATCAATAACCTCAGCAACTTTATCGACCTGGTGAAAGAAGGCTGTCGCGCGGTGCGGGAAGTGGCCCCCGCGGCAAAGATTCTTATCCATTTTGCCGGCACCGACAATTCACAATGGTTCTTCACCCAGATCAAGAGCGCCTCAGTCGACTACGACATGATCGGTTTGTCCTACTACCCCGTATGGCATGGACTAAGCCTGGATGTCTTGAAGACAATGATCACGACGCTCATCAGCGATACGGGCAAACCACTGGTCATCGCCGAGACAGCTTATCCTTTTACGTTGGGATACAATGATTACACGAACAACATCGTGGGCTTGTCGTCGCAGTTGATACCGAACTATCCGGCTACGCCGGAAGGGCAGAAAAACTTTCTGCTGGCCATTAAGTCAATGCTGAAACAAAACTCAAAAGGCGCGGGCTTCTGCTATTGGGGTGCGGAATGGGTGGCGTTCCGCGGACCGACCGCCACGAATGGATCTTCTGCGGAGAACCAGGCGCTGTTCAGCTTTGGCAATAAGGAACTCCCGGCGACTGCGGCGTTTGCGGAGTAGAGAGTTGAAATGTTGAAAGTCTGTCCGCACGGGCCGAAGCCTCTGCTTTCAAAGCCGGTGGACTGGTTCAAAACAGGATGCCGCCGCATTCTCCAAATTGTCTAGCTTTGCGGCTTATCTGTTCAACGCAACACACCATGAAAAGAACGTTCATCTTCGCACTCCTGCTGGCAGCCTTCGCTTGTACGCAAAGCAACAAAGAGACCCTGCATGTTGCCATTACCGGCATTGACGCCACCAAGAAGCCCGGTGATGACTTCTTCGCCTATGTGAACACCACCTGGTACGACAGCGCGAAGATCCCGGCTGGTCAGACGGGTGTGGGAGCGTACTCGTTTCTCAACTACCCGCAACGCCTGCGAATGAAGGCGATCCTCGACAGCGTCTCAACGGCCAACAATCCTGCCGGAAGTATCGCCCAGAAGGTCGGCGATTTCTACGCCTCCGGCTTGGACACAGCCGCCATCAACAAGCGCGGATATGAACCGATCAAACCCATTCTTGCACGAATCGATGCCGTCGCCGACGTGCCGGGTCTGTTGAAGGCAGTGGCCGAAGAGCTGCAGTCCGGAGACGGCTCCATCATCGGTTTCTATGTTGGTCCTGACGACAAGAACAGCACGATGAATATCGCCCAGTTCTACCAGACGGGACTCGGCCTGCCGGAGCGCGACTACTATTTCAAAAACGATCCTGCCACCCTTGATATTCAAAAGGCTTACAAGAACTACCTCGCCCGGTTGTTTGAATTGACCGGAACGGATGCGGCCACCGCTGCCCGCAACGCTTCCACAACGTTTGAAATCGAGAAGCAACTCGCTGCTTCACACCGTACCAACATTGAACTGCGTGACGTCAAGGCGAACTACAACAAGATGGCCGTTGCCGCGCTGGCGAAGCGTCACCCGAACCTGAACTGGCCAAACCTGATGAAAGACCTTGGAGCCTCAGCCGACTCAGTCAATGTCGGACAGCCTGCCTATTACGACAAACTCAACGGCATGTTGAAATCTGTGCCGCTCAAGGATTGGAAGACTTACCTCAAAGCCAATGCGCTGACCAGCTACGCCGCGTACCTCAGCAAGCCGTTCACCGATGCAGCCTTCGAATACACGAAAGTCTTGACGGGCCAGGCGGTACAAAAGGCCCGGTCGGAAGAGATGACGCAGGCGGTTGACCGTTCACTCGGTCACGGCCTGGCACAGCTCTATGTGAAGAAATACTTCCCGGAAGACGCCAGAAAGCGAATGATGGTGCTGGTAGGCAACCTGAAGAAAGCCTTTGAAGCGCGCATCAACCGACTCGACTGGATGAGCGACTCCACCAAAGCGAAAGCCAGGGAAAAACTTGCCGCCTTCTCGGAGAAGATTGGTTATCCGGACAAATGGAGAGACTACAGCCTGGTGGAGGTCAAGCGCGATTCGTATTTTGAAAACCGCCTGTCAGCCAACCGCAACGATTACCAGTACAGCACATCAAAGTTAGGGAAGCCGGTTGACCGGACAGAGTGGCTGACTACACCGCCCACGGTAACAGCCTACAACAACCCTCCGCTGAATGAGATCGTCTTTCCGGCCGGCATCCTTCAGCCGCCGTACTTTGACGTGAATGCCGACGATGCGCTGAACTACGGAGGCATCGGGATGGTGATCGGCCACGAAATCACCCATTCATTCGACGACCAGGGCGCGCAGTACGACAAAGTCGGCAACGTCACCAACTGGTGGACGAAGGAAGACTATGAGAAATTCAAAGCCCGTACACAACAGGTGATCGATCAGTACAATCAGTTCACCGTGCTGGATACGGTGCATCTCAAGGGTGCACTGACCGTGGGCGAGAACACGGCCGACATTGCCGGCGTAGCCATTGCCTACGACGCGTTCAAGTTGACAGAGCAGGGCAAGAGTTCCGAAAAACTTGACGGCTTTACGCCCGATCAGCGGTTCTTCATTTCCATTGCCCGGATCTGGCGCGTGAAGACGACGGATCAGTACATGCGGATGTACGTCAACACGAACCCGCACGCACCGGCTCGGTGGCGCGTGAACGGACCGCTGATGAACTTCACACCGTTCTACGAGGCGTTCAATGTGCAAGAGGGCGACAAAATGTTCAAGAAGGAGAGCGACCGGATAACGGTTTGGTAGACTTCTTCTTACTGAACAACACGCACGGCCACATTTCCTTTCTTGTGAAAGCCCTGGACGTAAGTGTGGGCTTCGCGGATCTGATCCAGCGTGTAAATTTTGTCAATGACCGGGCGCATTTTGCCGGCTTCAATCAGCTCTCTCAGGACCTGAAGGTCGTCAGGGCGAGGCTTCGGTGAACCGTTGACGGAAGTGTATTTACCACCGGGTTTCAGGAGCGCTTTGCACGCCGACTTACTGGCCTTGCCGACGGCGTCCATGACAATGTCGAAGCGTGATTCCGTTTTTGTGAAATCATTTTTGGTGTAGTCGATTACTTCCTGGGCACCCAGCCCGGCAACCAATGCGGTGTTGGCCGTGCTGCACACCCCGGTGACCTCTGCGCCGTATGACCGGGCAATTTGTACGGCAAAGGTTCCAACACTGCCGGACGCGCCATAGATCAACACACGATCCCCTGGTTTGATGCCGACCTGCCGCAACATCCGCAGCGCCGTGAGTCCGCCGACCGGAACAGCCGCCGCCTCTTCAAAAGTTATGTTGGACGGCTTGTGTCCAATCAGGTTGTTTTCGACGTGACAGGCATATTCGGCATATCCCCCGAACTTCAGACCGCCGCCCGCAAATATCTCGTCGCCCGGTTTGAATGTCTTCACATCTTTTCCGACTTCCTCGACCACGCCGGCATATTCAAACCCCAGGATCTTCACCCGGCTCGGCCGGAAAAGCCCGTTGAATATCCGGGCAAGAAACGGATCTGCTTTACGCAAGCGCCAATCTCCCGCCGTGACCGTAGTCGCATGAATCTTCACCAACACTTCGTTCGGCCGCGGGGTTGGCTTGGGGACTTCTTTCAATTCGAGAACGTCCGGTGCACCGTACTTTTCATAGACGACTGCTTTCATTGGTTATGGGTTAGTTGCGGGAAAAGAACAAGGCTGTCTGGGGTCAGGTTCATCACTCCTAAGTTCAGAATTCTTCCAGGATAATTTCCTTATTGACCATCATTCCTGCTGTCGTTCCTGCCGCCACGGCATTGGCAACGGTGCGCATGCGGGAAGAATTGTCTCCGCAGGCAAACACCCCGGGAACCGTCGTTTTCTGCTGGCCGTCAACTTTGATGTAACCTTCATCGGTCATTTCGCATCCCAGCGCCTCGGGTATCGGGCTGTGCTGGATGAAAGGACTTCGTGTATACATGGCCTTCAACCGGGCAACAGAATTGTCTTTGAACACCAGCTGTTCCAGGCGGCCGGACGTGTGATTCAACCTGTCGATCTCCGCTTCCACGATTTTAATGGAGTGTCTTCCCAGTTTATCCGCCTGTGGTCCGGACAACGTCGACTTCCCATTCGTGTAAAGAGTCAAATCGTTGGTCCAGTTAGAAATCAACATGGCGAACTCAAATCCGATGTCTCCGTTGCTGAGGATTCCTGTTGCTTCTTGTTTGACTTCGTACCCGTGACAGTACGGGCAATGGAGCAAGGAAATGCCCCAGCATTCAGACATTCCCTGGATGTCCGGAAGGATATCCTTGATGCCGGTTGCCAGGATGAGTTTCTTTCCTTGCACCGTTTTGCCGGAACCAGTTTCAACTTCAAACCCGATTCCGGCCTGGGTAACTCGCGTGGCGATGCCCGTGAGAAATTCTACTGTCGGGTACTCCGCAACCTGTTGTCGAGCCAGGCTTGCAATAGCCCCTGGCGTTTGGCCGTCTTGCGTAATGAAGTTGTGAGAGTGAGGTGTCTGCCGGTTGCATGGTTCACCGCCGTCGATGATGAGTACGCGGCGCAGGGCACGTCCCAGCGCCATGGCGGCGGCAAGCCCCGAATAGCTGCCGCCGATGATGATGACGTCAACTGTCTGTTTTTGAGTCATGGTAATAATGTTTCGGGGAACTCACTTCTTTATCTCGTCACGCGCCGTGAGGCGGATCAGGAAGTCGACAAAGGGGACACCCGCGAAGACGATCCAGGGAACGAGGGAAATGGTCAGTAAAAACGTGCGCTGGTACAAGGGAAGTGGAGACATGGTTTCACCGAACAGGTACAGAAACAGGGTGATCGAGGGATAGATGACCACCCAAATCTTGAGCGAGGCCAGTAGTTTCATGCGTGTTTTCATGTGCTTTTCTTTTTTACATTTTGTTGAACAAAGGTATCGGCGAGCGTGGAGGCCGTGATAGGACGAAAATGAAGTAGCGTGGGACTTAGCTGAATTTCAGCCGGTACGATTCGGGCGTGTAACCGGTGTGCCGCCGGAAGAACCGGATGAAATAGGAAACATCCTCGTACCCGAGGTGATAGGCGATCTGATTGACCTGGTTCGCCGTCGCCAGCAGGTAGCGTCTGGCCTCGAGAATGATGTGTTCGTTGATAACTTCTGAACCGGTTTTTCCCAGGGTGGACTTCGTGACGGCATTCAGTTGATAACTGGAAAGATTCATCAGGTCAGCATATTCAGAAACCTGTTTGCGGACCGCGATGTGTTTGTCGATCAATTCCAGCAGTTCCTCGAGCCGTTGCTGTTCATAGGAGGCTGTCGTCGGATGATGGCCCGGGCTTCCCTGGTTGCGCGCCAATTCAATAAAGAACATCGTGAGATGGGTCCGAATGGCTTCGATGTAGTGATCCTGCCGGTCGTTGAATTCCTCCACCATCCGGGATAGGATTCCTTCCAGTTTGCGGAAGGAATGGACATTGGTCTTGCACCAATTCTTATTACTCAACCTTCTGAACAGTTGTCGGGAGGATCTTTCCGAAGGGGCATAGAAGCCGGGCTTGAATTCCACGAGGTAGCCTTCACAGCCCGCCTTCAGTGAGAGCTCGTGTACCTGGCCCGGTCGCATGAAGAATATGGAGTGATCACGCACCGGGTATTTTGTAAAATCAATGTGATGACTCCCGCTGCCCTTGGTCAGCGCCAGGATGAAATAAAAATCATGACGATGCAAATCCTGGTTCATCGGTTGGCCATTCATCACCGTCCGAATATTCCGGATCCGGAAACCTTCCGTGAGCTCCGGTTCTTTCGGAGCGATCGGGATGGATCGGACAGGTATTCCGGCAGGCTCGATGTTCTGTTGTTTCCTCAAGATCTTCTCTTTCTTTTTCCTTGCGCTCAATGGGAGGGAAGAAACCGAAATTAGGTAATTATTTTAAGAGCAACCCAACGGCGCCCGAACGCCAGGACAATGCCGCCTCATTCGCGACGGGCGTTATCCTGTTCGCTGACAACCATCATGAGAAAGTCACGGCTGGCGTTTGCAATTTCGGCCGATGAAATTCCCCTTCACACCAGAAGCCTTCTTCCAGGTCTTTGCAGAATACAATTTCGCTGTCTGGCCTGCTCAGTTGGTTTTGACGGCGTTGGCATTAGCCTGCTTTGCCTTAACCGCTACCGTCACGTTGAAGACCACCCGGCCGCTGCTGCTGTGCCTGGCCTTTCTTTGGTTATGGATGGGCGGTGTCTATCACCTGGGCTTCTTCCAAAAGATCAATGCGGCGGCAACTTTGTTTGGCGCGGTCTTCATCCTGCAGGCCTTGCTATTTCTTTATTGGGGATGGAAACGGAGCGCAGTGCTGCTCAGTGCCGGAAGCCTTCAGAAGTGGACGGCGATCCTCATTGTCGCCTATGCCTTGGCGGGCTACCCGGTACTGGGTTTTTTCCTGGGCCATGTGTTTCCCAAAGCCCCCACATTTGGAGTACCATGCCCCACAACCATTTTCACGTTCGGGCTGTTGCTGCTGGTCAAGGAACGATTCGCGTGGTATGTTGTCATCATACCCGTGCTTTGGTCATTGATTGGATTCACTGCCGCGACCAGTCTATCAGTTCCGGAAGACTTCGGGCTCTTCATCGCTGGAATTGCGTTCGTGATGTTCTACTCGCGCACACAACCGGAAGTACCCGCGGTTTGACGGGGACCCTATTTCACATCCGGGTGAATCAATTCACCCCGTATCAGAAACGAAAAATCACGGAATGTAAATTGCTCGGCAGCATTGCCCTTCGGGAGTCCAAAATCATTTACAGGCTCAGGGGTTTTTCTTCCTGACCGGATCGAATCAAAGGCAACGACCAGGTCGAGGAGGTGTTCAGGCGGCGCAACGGGTTTGTTATGGGCCGGAAAGACTTGGCGCAGTTCAGGTGAAAGCGCGGCAAAGCGGCCGATGCTTTTCGCGTAGGCATCCAGGTCGGTGCCTTCCATGAACAACCAGATGAGCGCTTCGTAAAACATATCGCCCGTCCACAGGTAGCCGTGTTCCCGGTCGAGTAGGGCCACGCAGTCGGGCGTGTGGCCGGGGACGAGCATCACCTCCAGGATACGGTTACCCAGCTGAAGGGTGTCGCCATCATGCAGGTAGCGACGGATCTTTTCTTTGTACGGCCGAACGGCATATTGCGCCGTATCCAATCCCGGAAGTTGCTTTGCGCAGAAGGCTTGGGGAGTTACTTCCTCCTGGATACTGGAATGCGGCCAACCGGCCGTGGAGAAGTGGTGCGTGTAGGCGGTGTCCACGGCAAAGACGGTATCGAATTCGGTATTACCGCCAATGTGATCATAGTGAGTATGTGAGTTGATGACGACGATGGGCAGTGGTGATAGTTGTTTCACGACGTCCGAGATCTTCGCCATGCCCATGCCGGTGTCAAACAGGATGTTGCGGTTGGTGCCCACGATGAGGTAAGAGATGACTTCCTGAAAGTTGTACGGCTCCGCGATGGCAAATACGCCTTCACCGACCTTGTACACCTTGAACCATGGCTGTCCAGTGTCGACTTCCGGGTAACGGGTCAATTCCGGGCGCAAGGGCTGGTCGCACCACGATGGGTTTTCTCGTTTGCCGCAGCCGACGGCGACGAGAGCGCTAATCAGGATTAATATCTTTATCACGTTCATTTCTACAGGGCTACTTTGTTAAACCTTTCAATACTTCCTTCCTGATCATCGCGATGATTTCCACTTTCGGTCCCGCCAGCGTTGGGATGCGATATTCGATGGAAGTTTGAGTGCTTCCTCGAGGGTATCGGCTGTCGCCATCGCCATGATATGATCAGCATCTTCCATCCGCGGGAAGGTGAGCTGCAACTCAGCTGACTTGATTACATGAGTTACCAGGGAGAAGTCCATTGATGTTTCCAGTGCGTCACCAGTTATCTCCCCGTCTCCCTGCGCGGCATGTCCGTCGCCGATATACAAGAGTGCTCCTTCGTGAAACACCGGCAGGTAGATGGTCGCCCCTTGCGTCACCTTAAAGAAGTCCATATTGCCCCCATAAGGGCCTGCGAAAAAAGTTTGGGGCTCGTCGTCCTTTGCAGGCGCTGCAACGGACAGGCAGCCCATGAACGGTCGCAGTGGGACCTTGAAATGACCCAGGTGTTCATGTGTTTTTTGCGGATAGCCGTAACCGGATTGCCTGTCAAGCGTCCACTTGACCAATTTCGCATTCCGCGCATACACCGGTTTTATTACGTCCATCGGAAGACTTCTTTTTACAAACTGCTCCATCGTGGTTGCATAATCCCTGTTCAGGGAAACGCGAGTCAATGTAACGGCAACAACATCACCCGGCATGGCACCGTCAATGTAGAAGGGTCCAGTCTGTGGATTCCCACGTTCCGCGACGCGTTGGCCCGACTTATCGAATCCACCGGCATCCACCGTCTCACTTTTCAACGTGTCGCCCGGTGAAATTCTAAGTGCTGGAGAAGTCTTGTGTGAAAAGTTATTATAGAATGTCGTTGGTCTAAAGACAATGCTTTTGGGTTGTGCCGCGACAGTAAGCGCAGCAAGGGTGAATCCTGCGGCCAGTATGGACCTCAATGGTATCGGCGACGGCCTGGAAATTGGAGCAATCATGTTCTGGGTTTGAAGTTGATGTATCGAAGCCGAACCAGATGTTAGCAAGTTAAAGATAGGGGCGGAAATTCCTTACTAGTTGGTATTTAGGAGATTCCGATGGTTGGCGCCCTTAGGATGAAACCTCAGGAACTCTGGAACCCTTAGGAACCTTGATCTTCAATTTCTTTGGCACGATTGATGCCTCCTAAGCAAAAGACCGTATCTTGTCCGGCTACACTAAACCCCCGCGAATGACTTCAATCAAGTCGGTGCTTTTCTGTTGTCTTGCACTTTTCGTTTCTCAAACTCTCCCCGCTCAAAATTCACAACTCGCCTCAGAAGAGGTGATCGCCAAAATGAAAACGGCGCTCGCTCCGCTGTTTCAGGAGAACCAGGACTATGTGTTCTCCGATCTGAAAACAGAGGCCAGCGGCGGCGGATTCAAGGTAAGCGGAACAGCCACGTTCTTCCAGCAAAGCAGTGTGACGCTGGTCGCCACATTCGCTTCCGCCGATGTGATGGCCCGCTTCGAACTGCAATTCCCCAATGGCGCCAAGCTGCCCGATGCCGCACAGCAGAAGATGGCCCGACAGAATTTTGTGAATTGGATTCCTGGCGATATCCAGAAACTGGTCAGCCTGCAATCCCTATACCTGGAACTGGCGCAGAATGCCATCAGCACGGTGGGCATTCACTTTACCGCGCAGCAGGACTGGAACCCAGTGACGGGCATCGCCGCGAAGAATATTGCCGTCGATTTCAACCTCAACAACCCGCTGAATGCCGTTTCGGTTTCGGCGACGATGATGAGCGACTTCAGCATCGGCGACGCGGTGATCAAGACGACAGCCACACTTTCGAGCAACCCCAATGACTGTGTGCTGACCGGCGATATCAGCAACCTCAGCCTCGGCAATGTGCTCACCACCGTCGGCATGACCAAAGCCCCTGAATGGCCCGACGCCTTCTGGAACCTGTCTATGTCGAAGGGGACAATATCGGTCGCGCCGTTCGCCAAGACTCTTAAACTGAATACGACAACTGATTTCGGCCAATTGGAATTCTACATTAACGCAGGCCGCACTCCGCTGGAATTTATGGTCGGTGTCAGCCCGCCAGCTGATTTCTCTTTCAAGCGTCTCGATCCGAATTTGGGTGTTCTCGACAACGTTGGTTTAAAGAACACCGCTATCGTGCTGGCATCGTCCACTCAGAAGACCAAGCTGTCGCTGTTCCAGAAACTGGGACAGGAGACGGAAGTGACACGCGGTCTTACGCTGTTGTCGCTGTACGACATCTCCGCGGCTTCTAAGGAACTGGAGAAGCTCATGGGCAAGAGCCAATTGCTCTTGCGGGCGACGGTCAGCACCAACCCGGCCGACCTCAAGCTGATGGCTTCCCTGGATGCCAGCATTCCGCTGGACGCCAAGTCGACGGTGATACTCAAGAATGTCAACTTTACCTTGTCGCCCAACCCGGCCAGCTTTACGATCAGCCTCGGCGGGATGATGGACGTGAAAACAGAGAAGAAGACGCTCAACTTCAAAGCCAACATTGCCGTCGACATCACCAACCTCGAGCTGGGCGTGGAAGGCATCATGAATGGCACGTGGGACCGGCCGTTCGACAACAACGGCGTGCAGCTTAGTGACCTGGGGATCGGAGTAGGCGTGAGTTTCAAGACAACGCCAGTTCCGATGCCGACCATGCAGTTCAAAGGAAAGATCAAGGTTGGTAATCCGTCAAGTCCCGCCTTTGCCGGCGATGTTACTTTTGCCCTCGACCCGTCAAACCCCACACAGTGTATGATCGACGCGGGCTTCGCCCAAATCCGCATGAGCGACATCGTGAAGGTTGTTCAATATTCGAACCCGTCATTCACCGTTCCGGAGGACTCACGCAACACGGTCAATTCCATCGCCATCACCGATGCGCGCCTGACCATCGTTCCGGGTATCACGCAAGTCACCGTTTTGGAGAAGGTGTATGATCCCGGTTTCCTCATCAAGGGCAACAGCACCATCGACGGCTACAACACCAACTTGCTGGTAGGCATCTCCGCCGCGGGGATCAAAGCGGGGGCGGGCATTACCGCCATCGTCTACCCGCCGTATTTCTCATTCACCGGCGCCTTGGGCAAGCCCGAACCGTATTTCAACCTGGTGCTCAGCACCACTGATCCAAAGTCATCGAAGGTTGCCTACAGCGGGAAAGCTTCGGTACTCAAGCTGACGGCCGAATCGGACATGATGCTCAGCGACAAGGGATTTGACCTGTACATGAATGGAAAAATCTTCGACAAGTTCCAGGCAAAACTGCGCGTTGCCGCCGGCAGCACCCGCGACGGCGCCGGATACAATATAATGGCCACGATGGACTCCGACCTGCAGAAGTACATCAGCGATGTAGCATCGGCGGAAATCGACAAGGCCACCAAAGATTCGCAGAAAGCCTTCCGCGACGCGCAGGCGACACTGACGCAGAAGCAGCAGGAAGTGAACGTGCTGAATGTAGAGATTGAAAAGCAGCGCGGTATCGTCCAGGCCGAGCGCAACAAGGATTGCGAAAAATTCAACGCAGCGGAAGCAGATGTAAAGCGCGACCGGAAGAAAGTGAATGGCTTGAAAGATGATATTGACGACAAGGAAGCCAAAATCAAGAAGCTGGCGAAGGAGATCGAAAAGGATCCGACCAAAGCGATCGACAACGGGGCAAAGATCACGAAGCTGAAGGCAGAAGTAGTGGCGCTTGAGGCTTCAGTGGCTACCGCGAAGGGCGTGCTGAAGGCTTCTGAGAAAGTGCTGGAAGGATTGGGCAAGGGCTGCGACCAGACGCCCATCGACCTCGACCCGCGTGTCGCCAGCGTGATCACCGCCCGCGAGACGGCCGACAAGAGTTTACAAGCCGCCAAAGTGGTGGTGCAGGGAACCGGCGCGATCACCGGCGGATCGCTGAAAGCAACCAAGTACATTGTGGAGAAGGGAAGCACAGGCGTGGTGACAGTCACCTACGCCTACTTCGAAAGCAAACTCAGTGTGGCCGACGGCGGCATGGTGAGCATGAAGGTAAGGGGCACCTACGCCGGCGAGCCGCTGGATCGGTCGTTTACCATCAACCTTCCCAGCCCACAAGCTACGGTCGAGGCTTTTGCCCGTGAACTGCTGAAATAAGAATCTTCCTTTATCACTACTCACCCCAACTAATTTCATCATGAGAAAAGTACGCTATCTTTTTCTGTTGCTCCTTTGTTCTTCGCCGCTGTTGCTCGCAGCACAGGGTAATCCGCTGTTGAAGAAGTATTCAGGGGCATACCACTTGTTGAATTTTGGAGAAGAAACCCCAACCGCCTCGACGGAGAAGCTCACATTGACAGCCGACGGCAAATGGACGAGCGTCGGGTACCCGGTTAATGACGATGGCGAGGTTGCCAAAGTACCGGTGAAGAAATCCGGCACGTGGAAAGCGAGTGAGGGACTGATACAGTTGTCGGGCGACAGCGCCGGGGCGACGGAGTTTAAGTTGGATGGCGGCCTGTTCCTGGGAAGCAGCACATATTTGCAAAAGATATTTGTTTCCAACCCGGCGTTCACCGCCAAGTACGCCGGCTCGTTCCAAGTGCTGGCCGAAGGGGAAGAGAAAGCTACCGAATTCACGGAGACCGTCACATTCAAGCCCGACGGAAAGTGCGTTCGGTCCACACCGGCCGTTGATGACAACGGGGCGGTGACGAAGACGCCGATAATCGCACAGGGAACCTGGAAGGCCAATGACGGCGTGATTCAAATGACCTTTTCCGAAGAAGGAGAAGACCGGATGACGGAATTCACCATGAAGAACGGCGTGTTCACCGATCGGGGAGGAAATCATTTGAAAAAGGCGCTGCCGCCGCAACCGCCCGCCCACTACCTTGCCAAGTATGCCGGCACCTATCACATGCTGGCAGACGGGCAGGCCGTGACGCCCAAAACCGACAAGTATGTATTCGCCGCCGACGGCAAATGCACGTGGACGTATTTTGCCGATGGCGCCGCCCCGGTGAGCAACAAAGGAACGTGGAAGGCCGGTGACGGATGGATCCAGACGAGTTTTGACATGGGCGACAGCGGCGATAAGGGCGACGGTCTGTTAAGTGAGTTCAAACTCCAGGACGGCGTTTTCCGGGCAGAAGGTGTGTTCCTGAAGAAGGCGGCATCGAAGGCCGGCCCTGCCAAGAAATAGCGTGACCGGATTTATTTATCTTACCTGCTGAAATTCCTAAACCATGATTACCATACTTGTCATTGTCGGCCTGGTCGTTCTGTTCCCGGTGCTTATCTACAACCGCCTCGTCAGCTCCCGCAACGCCGTGGAGAACACGTTCGGCAGCATCGACGCCATGCTGAAGAAGCGCTATGACCTGATCCCCAACCTGGTGGAATCGGTCAAGGCGTACATGAAGCACGAGAAGGATACGCTGAACCAGGTGACCGAACTGCGGACCAAAGCGATCTCCGGCGGAATATCCACGGAAGAGAAAGTAGCCATCGATAACCAGCTGTCGTCGATGATGCGGAAGGTGATGGTGTCGGTGGAAAGTTACCCCGACCTGAAATCCAGCGAGCAGTTCACCCAGCTGCAGCGTAGCTGGAATGAGGCCGAAGAGCAGATTGCCGCGGCCCGCCGCGCGTACAATTCGGCGGTGACACAGTACAACAATGCCGTGGAGACCTTCCCCGGGAACCTGGTGGCCGGTATGTTTGGTCACTCCCGAAAAGCGGTGTTTGAAATCGCGCAGGCCGAGCGTGAGAACATCAGTGCGAAGAACCTTTTTGGCAACTAGCAGGCATGAAATCGGCTGAAGAATTCCAGGCATTCTATCGTTCCACGCTGGTGCCGGTGATCGAGTCGCTGGAGGCGGACCGGAAGAAGCTGGCAAAAAATATCTACGTGGCGGGTGCCATCGCGATCGGGTTCATTATTCTCTACAGCAGTTTGAATAAGGCAACGGTCGTGGAGCAGCAGATTGGCTCGGGCGGACCGACAGGCACGAGTTATTCCGGCGGATGGACCAGCGCGTTGTTCTATGTGGCCATTGCCGGTGCATTGGGCTACTTCTTCTGGTTCCGGCCGAAGTCAAAGGCGTTTCGCGCGCGCTTCAAGGGAGAGGTGATCGCCCGGGTGGTGAAATTTTATGATGAGAACCTGAACTACAGTCCGGAGTCGGGCATATCGCGGCGGGAATTCATGGACAGCACCATCTTTGATACCGCGGGCGATCGCTACCGGTGTGAGGATTTGGTCAGCGGAAAGATCGGCAACACGGACATCCGGTTTTCCGAGGTGCACACCGAGCGGAAGCAGGAGGTCAAATCGCAAGACAGTTCGTCGGGATTCAAGCGGTATGTGACGTTGTTCCGCGGGCTGGTGTTCATCGCCGACTTCAATAAACATTTCAAGGGGCGCACCATGGTGCTCACCGACCAGGCCGAGAAGTCGTTGGGCGGGTTGGGCGCGATGTTTCAGCGAATGAATGCGCAGCGCGACCCGCTGGTGAAGATGGAGAACACGGACTTTGAGAAAGCATTCGTCGTGTATGCCTCCGACGCCGTCGAGGCAAATTACATATTGACCCCTTCGCTCATGGAGCGCATCCTTCAGCTTCGCGCGAAATTGGGCGCTATCCAGCTGGCGTTCTACAATTCCGTGGTGTTCATCTCCATTCCCTGGAAAGAGGATCTTTTTGAAGCGGGGATTTTTCAGTCGCTTACAGACAGCCCGATGGAGAAGTACTTCCAGCAGCTGCAGCTCTTCGCGGGCATCGTGGAGGAGTTGAACCTGAATACGCGGGTTTGGACGAAGGCGTGAGGTTCGACTTCACGCGGTTATCGGATTTCCTACTTCAGCAGTCGCTTAAAGTCAGGGTCATCTTTGAGGAAGTCAAACAACTTGTCGCTCAACTGGTTTTTGAATTGCGTCCGGTCACCATCTGATTTCAGGTTCTTACTGGCCTGGTTCAGGTGTTTCAGAGTCTTTTTGCGGTCGCCCAGTTTCGCATTCAGCCTTCCGCATTCAATGAGTACACGGTAATCGCCGGGGTACGTGGCGTCATGGCTGATCAACTGACCGATGGCTTCCGGTATTCTATTTGTATTTTCCAGTATGTAGGCATGGAGAAGCAGGGAGGTTACCTTCTCATCCGGTGTCGAGGCGATTTCCCGTGCGTGCTTCACCAGCGGCATCGCATAGTTGCGCGTGATAGAATCGTTGCGCAGGGCGAAGTAACTGTCGATGACTTGAAATGTTCGTTCGATGTCGCCGGGATAGTCTTTAAGAAAGCGGTCGTTGTGCGTGATGAGGTTATGGATTTCCTCTTCCGCCATCCTGCGATAGCAATCGGCCAGCGCTTCATGGGCCATCATCAGCGACTGGTCCTTTACCATGAAGTCGGTTTTGTTCAGTTCGCGGATGTAGGTTTTGAGATTGCGTTCCGCCTGTTCATAGTCTTTAAAATGGTCTTTCAGCAAAATGGCTGACGACAAGTAGCCATTGATCATCCGCAGGTCACGGGGCCGTACCGTTTCAAAATGATGAATGGCCTTGTTGAAATAGAACAAGGCGCTGTCATGTACCTGGTAATCGCCATATAATACGGCCAGTTTCATGTACGCCTGTCCGTATTCCGGATCCATTTTCATGATCCGGTGAAAACAGAGAACGGCGCTGTCCTTCTTTTCCGGGAAGGTCGATAGCCTCATACCGAGCCACAAGTGGTTGCCGACATGGTCGGGCTCAATGCGAACGGCTTTTCTCAGGTAGCTCAATGCGGAGGCCTTGTCGCCTTCGGTCCATTTTACGGTGGCCATGAGCGTGTACGCATCGCCCAGTTTCGGGCTCAGCGCGATGGCCTTTTCCGCATACCACTTCTGATTCTTGAATTCGTCGTTGTCGGCGCCGTCGTAGGTTTTGAATTTGTACACGTGACCCAGGAAGGCATACGCGGCGCCGTAAAGAGAATCTTCCTTGATCGCCAGCTGAAGATAGTACACGGCGCTATCGCTGCCGGTCCGCGTCCAGTTCCATATGTGGTCGTAGTAGGCTTTCTTGAAATAGGAGAATGCCATTTGGTTAGGGGAGCCAACCCGATCCGCCCGTTGATAGTAGTTGTATCCACTTTGCCCGATGGCGCGGTTGGCCGTGGTCAAACCGGCGGCCACGAGCAGGATGGTCGCTGGAAGAAGTAGTCTCATAGAAAGTGATGTTCCGGCGATAGAACCAAAGTGAATATAGTAATGGATAGCCTTATTTCACATGGGTGGCGGAGGCAAGATGTCCATTCAACTGGTTTTGATCATCGTCAGCATCATTTTGAAGCGCACATTGGCCTTGAGGGAATGGGGGATGTTGGCGGGAAGAATGATGCTTTCCCCATTCCTTACCGTGTGCGGCGTTCCGCCGATGATGATTTCGGCCGTGCCGTCCAGCAGCTGGACCAGCGCCTCATGAGGCGAGCTGTGTTCCGCCAGCCCTTCGCCCTGGTCGAAGGCAAAGAGCGTGATGTTGCCGGTGGGCTTCTTCACGATCATCTTGCTGACCACCGATCCATCGGCATAGTCGACGGAATGGGCGGCTAGAAATATCTTTCCGGGTTCGATGGGGTTGCTCATAGAGTGGTTGAATGAAGTTAGTGCTGCTGCTCACTACGGCGGTACCGCCGGGTAAGCCCGACCGGCGGTGCACAGCACCACGAACCGTCGAGTTGAAACGAAGTTAACGATTTAATTCAAAAGCGAACTGCCCGGCATGGTGCATACAACATGTTGGCGGCTCCCCAATATGGCGCGCGTTTGCAACGCGTGCCGTGAGTTAATGTGCTTTGAAAGAGTGGAGTTGAGAAGCGGCGGGCGGTGATTGAAACAGCTTGCCTGTTTCAAGGTGGTAGCCGATCAAATAGTAAGAATTCGCTTCAACTGAGTTGGAGCGACTAACCACTTGGCAACGTGCAGGAGCTGTCGAATTTAAGCGCTGGTATTCGTGCCTTCGAGTTACATTCACGGTATGTCACGCGTTACAAACGCGCGCCATACGGCGGTTGATTATGCATTTTGTTGTGGGTAGGGCTTTCATTGACAATATGTTTTCTGTGCATCTAGAATCATCAGCTTATTGTCTCCAAGCTCTATTCCTTTTTTAAGGTCAGCACATATCTTATCAAGTTCGTCCTTTGGAATTTCAACTTTGTCCTTAGATGCCAAAACCGTCACGCCACTGCTCTTGCTTAATGTTCGACTATTTTTGAATTCATACTTTCTCAGTCGGGCAAATGCCCTATTACTTATAGCCTCCATGTAAAGAGGTTCTAATTCAATCGCTTTGTCAAAATCCTTAACTGCTTCGTCAAACTTAAAGTCATTAAGGTACGCTGTCCCCCGATGAAAGTAGGCGTCACTATAATTTGGGTTTAGCTCTAAAGCTTTATCATATGATTTAATTGCTCCTTGGAAATTTCCTTCCCTGAACATTGTTATCCCACTCGACAATAATTTATGAAACTTATCATGTTCTTTGGTTGCTCCAATGACTTGCCCCTCCTTAAATTCTGTCTGTCTTTTGAGGGTTCCCGTAGAGTACCATTCTTTCCATAGCCCATCATCTTTACCATTTTTGAAACTGCCTTCTTGATGAAGAGCTCCATTCATGAAATATTCTTTTGATTCACCCGTCTCGATTCCATTTACATAATGAGTATAATAACTCAAGTTTCCATTTTGATAATAAACATTTCTACGTCCATCCAATACTCCCTCTTTCAATGTCCCATCCCCCTGCTTCTTTCCGTTAAAGAAGTAGTCGGTGAATTGTCCGGAGTATGGGACTGTCGAGCCTTTGTAATACCATTTTCCGTTCTTACGCTCCATTTTTTTTGTTGTAGGTATCCTCTTTATGTCGTCAGGTCTTTTTGCAAACTCCTTAGTGTTAATGAAGATGATTTTGTCAAGGTCTTTGTATCCGAGTTTCTCAATCTCACCTTTGTTAGTTATAACGGTCAAAGTTTCAATATCTGTCTCTGCAAGTGTTCCGTCTTCTTCGCCTGGGTCTTCAATTATTGCAATTGAGTCAACGACATACAAAACTCTTTCCTCTGTTCCTTGTCCGTAAGTCGTCAAGGTCAAAATTGTCAAAATGAAAAATACTGTTCTCTTCATAAGTTGATTACTCTTTCCAGAAAGCATTACCCACAACAGCCGTGTATCAGCAACTACTATCCCAATTTAGTAAGAAATAATGTACCCGATGTAGGCAGCCAATGGTTCAAGCCAACCGTGTTTTACAAGTGTTTATCTGGATTTACCTGTTATAACCACGGATAACCGCGGTTACAACAGATATATCGGCATAGACTAACTATTGAAACCGTTGAACCCGCCAGGCCGTCGGCGCCGACAGCGTGACCCGAATCAAGCTTGTGCAGAAAGGTCTCTGCTTTACGGCGCATTTCGAATCGCTTGTCCTCCTTCATCTTGTCGTAGGTTCTGACCAGCATTCCCAACCGGGGATTTTTCTGGAAGAAGGCGCGATGCGTGTCCAGGAATCGCCAGAACAGGGCGTCCCAGGTGTCCTGCCAGTCGCCTGCCGGGTAATCGCTCATCTTCATGAGGTAGTTGCTTCCGCTAATGTAGGGTTTGGTGGCCATAAGGCCTCCATCGGCAAACTGACTCATGCCATACACATTGGGAACCATCACCCAATCATAGGCGTCGATGAACATTTCCATAAACCAGCGGTAGACTTCGTCGGGATCGAATTCGCACAAGAGCATAAAATTGCCCAGTACCATCAATCGCTCGATGTGATGGCAGTAGCCGGTGTCCAGGATTTTTCGAATGGTGCTGTCCACCGGCAGAATGCCCGTGGTGCCGTCCCAAAAGGACGGCGGAATGGTGCGATGAAACTTCCAGAAATTACGGCTTCGTGACCGGCTCCCGTGGTGCGTGTATATACCCCGGTTAAATTCACGCCAGCCGACGATTTGCCGGATAAAGCCTTCGAGAGAGTTGAGCGGGATATTCTGCTCTGCGGCCCGCTTCATCACTTCACGCAATACACCCTGGGGGGTCAACAAGCCGGTGTTCAGCATCGGCGTCAGCACGCTGTGATGAAGAATGGTCTCCCGGGCGACGATGGCATCCTCAAACGGACCGAATTCCGTCAGTCGTGATTCAAGGAACTGGTTCAACCAGCTTCGACTCTCCTCAAACGTGGTGGGGTAGATGAAATTCGTGTTGATGCGGCCGGGGTTGTTCGGAAAGTTTTTCTGAACATAGCCGGTCGCCTCCATCCAAAAGGGGTTGGCTTTCGGAATAGCGATTGCCGGCGGCTTCTTGTTTCCCGGGTATTTCTTCCGGTTGCTCTTATCAAAGCTCCATTGACCTCCTTCCGGCTGGTTATCCGGGGTCAGCAGGAGGTTGAAGCGCTTGCGCTGCTGAATGTAAAAGTCGCCCTGGAGAAACCGCTTCCGCTTTCCGAAATAGTCTGTCACCTGTCCTCGATCCAGGAGAAAGGACGGGGAGTCATATTCCACGCACCGTATGCCGTGGGTGGATGCCGTGGCGGAGATGTGCCGCGATAGCCAGTTGTCGGTTACTTCAACGTAATGCAAAACCGACACGCCGATTTCCCGCAGGTGTTTTATCAGTTCACGTACGTCCTGCCATGGGCTTTTGGATTCAATGTAGCTCACTTGACAGCCCAGCGTCTGCAAGTGTTTCTCGTACGCTTTCATGCTGGCCCGGTGAAAGGCCAGTTTTTGTTGATGGAAGTTGTACTGCCGGAAGAAGAGGAATTCTTCGGTCAGAAACACCGGGCGGGAGCGAACCACCGCCGGATGGTTTTCAAACAGCTGGTGGGGAAAGATGAGCGTGGCTTCCTTCATGGTTTCTTTCCCTTATTCCCGCGGCATCGTTCGCTGCAATACTTCACCTCGTCCCACACGTCCTTCCATTTCTTTCGCCAGGTGAAGGGTCGGCCGCACACGGCACAGATCTTTTGAGGAAGGTGAGGTTTCTTGTGGGTCACGGCAGGCGCAAGCTGGACATGCCGCCGTCGGCGTGGATTACCTGCCCGGTGATCCATCCCGACGTATGGCTGAGCAGAAAAGCCGCCAGTGCCGCGATGTCTTCCGGCTGACCTACTTTCTTCAGAGGGTGACGTTGTGCGCTGGCTTCTCTTTTTTCCGGACTGTTAAGAAACGCTGCGGCCAGCGGCGTATCGGTAACGGAGGGAGCGATGCAGTTCACGCGGATTTTGGGCGCCAGTTCGGCGGCCAATACCCGGGTCAATCCTTCCAGGGCGCCCTTGGAGGCAGCCACCATGGAGTGGAAGGGGAAGCCCGTTTGCACGGCCACCGTGGAAAACACGACGATCGAGGCGGCGGGTGAATTCTTCATTTTCGGCAGGCTGGCCTGTATGGTTCTGACGGCCCCCAGGACTTGCAATTGGTAATCGGCCACAAAGTCTTCCGGCCGCAGGCGAAGGAAAGGTTTCAGGGCTATGGCGCCGGGGCAATAGACAAGGCCGTCAATGGTGTCTGGCAGGAATGAAAAGTCAGGGTTTTCCTGCAGAACGTCGAGGTGATAGAAGCCCGCCAGTCCCTCCGGGCCATTGGCGGCTCCGTGAGAAAACGTTCCATACACCTGGTCACCTTCTTTGATGAGTTGCTGGGCGAGGGCCCGCCCAATACCGGACGATGCACCCACAATAACCATGTTCCGCATGACTCATAAACCAGCGGGACTTGATTTTGTTTGCTTTAACAGAATGAATAAGGGGTATGGGCAGCACCTCTACGGGGGCCTGAAAGAATTGACTTTCGGCACGGCTCATGACTTTCTGTGGCCTTGTCCCGCCAACAGAACATAAATTTAAGAGACAAGGGGCACAACGCAACCGGGAAATCGTGACTGTTGATCAGCGAGAGATTGGAATTGGGTCTTAGTCGCGGCCACCTGGGGCCACCATGCCAATCATGTCGCCCAAGCGTGGGGGATGCGAGTTGCCTATGTGGCCAGACAAAGTGTGTGCGATTGATGTCTGTGGTTTATTTCATTTTGTTAAACATGTAACGGGCTATTTTCCATTGTCCGTTTGTTTTTTGAAGAACAAAAAGTTCTCTGTTTTCTTCTGCCACGGTTTGTTTGTTAGCGTGTATTAATGTGGTGCCCTTTGAAGTCGTCCGGGCAAAAGCATAGTCGCCATTAACCACTATTTCGTCAATATAGAATTCAATGTTTAATTGAATTTGAGAAAATACAAACTCGTAGGCGGCTTTTACTTGCTCCTGTCCGATTGCCGAAGGAGCATTAGATGGCATAAATACGCCACCGTTTGTATAAAGTGGGAGCACTTTGTTTACGTCAGAAGTATTAAGTGCATCACGGTAGGAGAACAATAGTTTCTCGATGGCTGTTTTTTCCGCTGTCTGTTCCATTGTATTTTGGTTTGAAATGCCTGATTGATTTTCTGTTTTGTTTTGGCAAGCCGCTACGAATAGTAACAGCAAAGCCATTAAAGTCAGCTGTTTCATTTGGTTGCGTTTATTACGAGTTGGTTAAAGTTCCCTTTACTTCTTCAAGTGTTACGGTCTTGCCAAGTCGACCAAATTCGTGCAAGTCACCAAAAACTTCAATTCGTATAGATTGGTCAATGCCTCCAACATGGAATGGTTCAAAACCACTGCTTAAGATAAGCTCTTCAATTTGTTGATTGGTGTTAGTGCTGTCAGAAGCATAAAAGAGAACCTTTCTCTCAGGACTGTTAAACGCTGCTCCAGCCAATGAGGCTGCACCCAATGTTCCAAAGGCTTTAACCAATTTGGCACTTTTAGGAATTAGGCTCGAAAGAATTTGTCCGGCCGATTCATGTTCTCCAACAATTCTTTTAAATCCACCATTTCCATCAGGTGCGATTGGATTGGAAACGTCAACAATTATTTTGCCTTCCAGCTCTTTGGCATAGGTTTGGAAAAACTCGGGTAGGGAGTTGAAATAAATGGCCGGAATAATGACATCGGCTTCTTTGATTGCAGCGGATGTTTCTTTGGTTGTTACAAGACTACCCAGCTTGTTAGCGAGTGACTTTGCCTTTTCCAAATCCCTTGATGCAAGGATTACCGAATGTTTTCCTTTAACAAGATTTGCCGCAATAGCCTCACCAATTTTGCCAAGCCCTATAATGGCAACTTTTGAATTTGCTGTGTTCATATTGCTTTGTATTGAATTTGTTTTGTGTCAAAATTGACAATACAAAGGTGCAGTGAGGCAATTGGCTGTGCTTATAAGATGGTTTAAGAAATAGTCTTAATGTAGATTAAGAGTGCACTATTTACCGCTTCTCTCGTTCCTTATTTTACTAAGAAATTCGGGGGTAATGCCAAGATAAGATGCTATTTGTGTATTGGGCAGTCGGTTGGACAGGTTTGGATATTGCTCCAAAAAACTTTCGTATCGCTCATATGCCGTTGTACTGAAAGTCTGAAGCAGTCGGTTTTGAAGTTCAATGTATTTGTCTTCAATGATAACACGAAAGTTTCTGTTAAACTTTGGATGGTTTGTGTACAAATACCAAAGGTCTCCTTTTGATATTTGAAGTATTGTTGAAGGCTCTATGGCCTCAATAAATAATTTGGAAGGTCGCTCTTTGTGTAAACTGTCCAAGTCTGTAATCCAGTCGTCTTCAGCTGCAAACAGAAGATTATGTTCCGCCCCTGATTTATCAACTCCATACATTTTTAAGCAACCTTCAACAACGTATGTAAAATATTTACAAATGTCACCTTCTTGTAAGGTGTATTGTTTGCGTTTTATTTGCCTCTCGGTTAAACGGCTGGTTAAGGCCTGGCTTTCATTATCGTCCAAAGAAAGATAACGGTCAAAATGAGAAACTAAATTTTGGATAGGCGACACAGATTATTATTTGTGGATTAAAGATAGTGTTTACATTACTATCAAGGGAAGGCTTGCGCGGGAGATTTGGCTCTTGCCATAGCTTTGGTGGCGCCATCTTCGATGGAGGTGTGTGCTTCGAAGGGGGCCGGAAGAATGTCCGGACCAACGGGGTAGAGTCGGTGATCAGTGATCGGTGGGTTTAACCCTGACTCTAACTCGAAACTCGGAACTCGAAACTCGAAACTCGAAACTCGGAACTCGGAACTATGATCGCTCCACCTTTGCTAGCTTCGGTGGACAAGTCGGTTGGTCAGCGTTTGCGCCTTGCCTGGGTCAAATGTGAAGCACCCAAAAAGGACGTTGTCCACTTCTGTCCAGTTTTGTCCACTTTTGTCCAGATTTGTCCCGGACAGAATAGCCAGGGATCGCCAGAGCATAGCCAGAGGATCGCCAGAGCATAGCCAGAGGATCGCCAGAGCATAGCCAGAGGATCGCCAGAGCATTGCCCCGAATGCCACCATTATAGCCAGAGCATCGCCAGAGGATAGCCAGAGCATTGCCCCGAATGCCACGATTATAGCCAGAGCATAGCCAGAGGATAGCCAGAGCATAGCCCCGAATGCCACTATTATAGCCAGAGCATCGCCAGATGATAGCCAGAGCATAGCCAGAGGATAGCCAGAGGATCGCCAGAGGATAGCCAGAGCATTGCCCCGAATGCCACTATTATAGCCAGAGCATAGCCAGAGGATCGCCCCGAATGCCACCATTATAGCCAGCGCATAGCCACAGCTGGCATCAGGATAGCCAGGACTGCCTGTTCAAGGTGGTAGCTTGCGCCCTTCAGTCTTTATTTGCGGGCCGACTTTATCTCAGTTAGTAATATCGTCACTGTCGTCTTGCCAATATTCTCCACATTATGCTTGCCTACTTTGTCGCTCCACGCTGCCTGGCCTGCTATTTCTTCAGCGTCAAACGGATTTCCATTTGCGGGATAAACTCTTAGCAGTCCACCTGAAATGACATAAGATGTTTTTGGAGGATGCGTATGTGTGCTGTCCCTTTCTCCAGGCTTGAGCGAATATTCGATTACGCGCACATATTCATTTTCTAAAAGTATTTTGGCTTTGTCGGGAGTGGATTTTACAAAGTCTATTTCTGTTGTGTCTATCTCAGAAAGGTTTTGTTGCTCTAACGAATCAATCGATTGTTTCAAGAGGCTGCTTTCTTCTCGTTTTGAATTTTGGTTGCACGACATTGTCAGAAGGCTGATTACGATAATAAAGATGTGTCTATTCATGGTTAGTCAAATTGGAATTCATTAACCGTTGCGAAAACTTTCCACCTGATCGTTATGCTTGCGCCCAACGACCCGTGTATGCGCCCTATCGAGCTTTAGCTAGGCCGTTGGGCTGAAACCAAGTTAATGATTTAATCCAAGAGCGAACGCCTGGCCTCGGGTATACAGTCCTCACGAGGCTGTTCGCAGCGGAACCATCACTTTTTTCTTTTGCCGATCCATTGCTTCAATACCAAGAAGGTAAGGACAAACGAAATGGTTTGTATGATGAAAACAGGATAGAGTGGGTATGCTTGCCCATACCGGTATATGAAACTCAGAATAGTTACTGGCATAGTAAGAAAAGAAGCATACAAGACCCAGTCTCCGAAGAAGGTATCGCTCGGGAATAAAGAACAGACGGCCAGCGTTCCAATGCCAACGTAGCCAAGTGATACCCAGAAGGCTAATTTATTCTCCGTATATAGATCAGAAAGTGATGCCATTTTCCTTTCCAGCTTTTATTGTTGGTGGAAATCAAGTTAACAATTCAATAGCAAACTGCCCAAGTATTGGGTATACATTATGGCAGCGCGTTTTTCAATTTGCAGTCACTCTTCAATGATGATCGTTTCCTTTGCCGCGATCTTGTTAAGTCTTGGTTGTAACCACCAGACGCCCAATGGCCAAACCAGAAACTGAAATGTTTCTGGTGTATACTCCCAGATTCCAGCATTTCTTCTCAGTTCTATTGATTTTAATCTGCGTGCCGGAAATGAGAAAACCCCCAGGAAACTTACAATGTTGATGGCACCCAGCCCAAAGAAGGCAAGGGAGCCTCTTTCCGTTGTGATAATGGCGAGAAAGGATGTCGTTAAGAAAATCATGACAAATGCGATGGGTCTCCAACGAGGTACTCTCTCAAACTTCTCGCATTTCGCCAGCCTGTCGTCTAACTCAAATCCTGCAAATAACGGATACGGGAGCAATATTAAGGTTGTTAATGTTGTTCTTATCGCTCTGTATTCATCAGTCTGGAAATCGTAAAGCAACAGGCTTGCTGTAATATCGGTTAGATACTCTGCCAAAAAAGTCAGCAGGACAATGCCGAGAAATATCGCCCAATGCGTGCTCTTCAATATTATTTGTGTCATGCCTATCGGTTCCCGGACCTATTTCCTTGGTTGCTTTTTTGCCTTCCGTTGTTCATAGTCCGTCAAAAGCTTACTTAGCATCGTCAGTCTTCCATTGTCAACCGGCCGACAACTCCGCGCTGTCCCGTGGGTCGGTGCGTTGAAACTAAGTTAACTATTTATTTTCTCGGTGTACACCCGGCATGTTGCATACACCGTGTTAGCGCGCGTTATTTATTCGCTCTTTATAGTTGGCCTCTTCAATTACATTACCCCTGTCGTCATAGGCATACGAGTAAACAGTCCTTACGTTTTCATTCAAGTCCACCAATACCGTCCCAATTAGTCGGCCTTTCTTGTCATAATATGCAATGTCTTGCATATTGAATTGTTTCATGTAATTGATCTTTATTTTATTCTGGTCTTGAATTATTGTCTTTTGGAAGCCTGTTGTGTCTCCTTGAGTTCCAATTGTAACCGCGCCAAAGTCACCCTCCTCATTGTCGTTGTAAACTGTCGTCTCACTTATGAATCTACTGTCACCCAGGAATGAATAAGTTATTGTCTTTATTTTTTTACCATTCTCGTAAATGAGATTCACCTCTTCAGTCAGAGTTCCTTCTTTGTCAAACGACAATGACTTCATGTGTTGGTCACCATCATATACAAACTCTGTTATGAATAGCATAGTGTCATAATTTCTCAAGTCCGCTTTCTTTAGGCTTTGAAAATGGTCTGGAAGCTTCTTTGTTAAAATCCTGTCAACTTTTTTATAAGTTTTCCCTTTTGTGTAGTTCAATGTTGTCAACCGAGTTGTGTCACCATAGCTATTGATGGTGTAATCTGCAATCAGGGAATCGAACTCATTGTAAAACTTAGTCTGCCAGGTGGAGTCAAGCGTGTCAAAAATCTTGGCTATTTGCCCCTTGTCATTGTATTCGTATTGCTTTACATGCGTTGAACTGTCAAATGGCACACCTGCCATATACATGAAAGTTGTTGTCTCAGCAGTCTTTATTCTACCGCTCTCGTCAAATTGGTATCTATGAATGTCCTTGGTCGAAATTTGCTTGTTGTCAAAAACGAATTTCTCAATCTGTTCTTTTTGTTTCTCACAACTTAAAAGGGTCGTCAGGATTGTCAAACTTATTAGTAGTCTCATCTCTCGATAAATAATGCACGCTAACGACCCGTGTATGCGGCGTGCCGGGCTGTAGGTGCGCTTGTCAAAGCCGCCGGCTGTGCCCGCCGAAGGTTTAGCGTTGGAGGGAACAAGGCTGACAAGCCCGACGGTTCCGGGCTGCCCCACGGGTCGGTGCGTTGAAACGAAGTTAAGCAGTTATTTTCTCACCGAATCCCCGGTATGTTGCATACACCGTGTTGTGTGCTGTTGCACTTAGTTGTATTTCCTTATGTAGGTATCACCTTTCAAATAGACGTACTTTTTATCTCTTGCCTTGTCCTTACTAACAATCTCAAAAGTCTGAATGTCGACTGAATCTAATAATACGCCTTTATAAAATACTTTGTCAGTCGTTCTTCCCCAATTCTCACCCAGGATTTCAAATTTGTCAATGTCTTTTAAAACTGTAGCTGTTTGTCCATGGATAATTTTAGTCCCATCATTGGCCCACGGATAGGTGTCGTAAATTTTAAATGTCTCAGGATTTGCTCCCCACACTTCACAGTCGTTTAGAGAATTATAGAATCCAAAAAAATACACTGAGTCGTTGTCAACAAAGAAGTAGTTTCCAACATACTTAAATGTACTTGGGTCGGCATTTTGAATTATTGAATGGTCAACGTATACATGATTTTTGTCCCTACCAAACAGAGAATTGCAGTCGGTCTCAATTATTTCAAAGGTCTTGGGGTCTGCGTCTTCAAGTCTTACAATGAAATCACCGTTTGCTTCAGTCCATCCAGTCCTGTAAACTGCGTCATCAGTAATTTTGTACTTCTCTTCTGGAAAACACCCAGTCAAAAATGCCAAAAGGGTCAGTATAGTTAGTAGGTTCTTCATTGTCAAAGTGCAATAGCACACAACACCCGTGTATCAGCAACTACTATCCCAATTTAGTAAGAAATATGCATCAGCTGAACGCATACTAAGGTTCAACCCAACCGTGTATTACCACTGTTTATCCGTATTTACCCGTTATAACCACGGATAACCGCAGTTACAACGGATAGATTGGGCAAACCCGAAACACCCCTGGAACCTCTTGAACCCTTGGAACCTTTTGAACCCGACTCCCACATTCGCACTTGGTGTAGAGGTTTGTCAATCGGCGGCCAGTCCTTGAACTTTGAACCTTGAACCTTGAACTTTGAACTGTTGAACTTAGTTCTAGTCCACCCCCAAATCAACACCCACCTTCCCCAGTCCCTTCCCGCTCACGCTGACTTTCGCCGCGCCCCGGGTTTCTCCGGAGATGATGATCATCGCTTTGCCGTAGAACAACTTGACTTTTGTGTCCCGGAAGGAGTCAAGGCTTTGAGGATCGCCGTTGCCCACCGCGCGGAGGGTGGCGCCGGTGACGGTGACGTCGAGCTCGTTCATTGCCAGGGGACAGGGGTTACCGGATTTGTCGACGGCCTCTACCAATACGTACGCTAAGTCCTCGCCGTTGGCGGCGATGGTCTTGCGGTCGGGGGTGAGTTTGAACGTCGCCGGTTCGCCTGCCGTACGCATGGTTTGTTCACCTATCTTTTTTCCTTCTTTGTAGGCAACGGCCTTCAGCTCGCCGGGCTGGTAAGTCACTTCGTTCCAAATCAACCGGAAGCGCTCAGTCGACTGCTGCGACTTTGGCTTCTTGCACCGCATGCCCAATGACTTTCCGTTGAGAAAGAGTTCGGCGCAGTCGCCGTTGGTGTAGACCATCACGGGCACGTTGCCGGTATTGGCAGGCCAATTCCAGTGAGGGAGAATGTGCACGGTGGTCTCCTCGGGTTTCCAGTAGCTCTTGTACAAGTAGAACCGATCCTTGGGTATCCCGCACATGTCCACGATGCCGAAGTAGGATCCGCGTGCGGCCTGGCGATCGGTGAGTCCGTTGGCTTTGACCCATTCGTTGGTGTACGGCGTCGGCTCGCCGAGGTAGTCGAAGCCGGTCCAGACAAACTCGCCCGCCACATACGCTTCTTCCTGCTGCCACATGAAATCATCGTCGGCGATCTCGGCCCAGTCGGGTGCGTTCCGGCAGGGGCAGTTCATAGAACCCGCGCGTGCTCACCGTCGAAGCCGACTCGGTGATGATGACGGACTTGTTGGGCTCCAACTGGCGCGCGAGGGCATACCGGCGACCGTAGTTCCAGCTGTGCACGTCGTAGTAGTCGAAATGCCGCAGGCTGGCGCTGGCCTGGTTGTCGCACACGAGGGTCACGGGACGCGAAGGGTCGTAACGGCGAGTGTAGTTCACGATCGTCTGCAACCTGCGGAAGCCGCCGTTAATATTGTACTGCACATCGCCGATTTCATTTCCTACGCTCCAAAGGAAAATGGAAGGGTGATTGCGGTCGCGCATGACCCAGTTCTTCACGTTGCGGTGTGCGAATTCATCAAAGTCGGATGCCGGATCGTAATCAGCTTTGCGGTCGTACTTGTCGAAGAGTTCGTCGATCACCAGCATGCCCATGCGGTCGCAGAGATCGAGTAGTTCGGGGGCCGGCGCGTTGTGGCTGGTGCGGATGGCGTTGGCGCCCATGGCCTTCATGATCTCGATCTGCCGTTCCATGGCGCGGGTGTTGAACGCGGCGCCCAACGGACCGTGGTCGTGGTGAAGGTTCACGCCTTTAAGCTGCACCCGGCGGTCGTTGAGGTAGAAACCCTTGTCGGCGGTGAAGGAGGCGGTGCGGATGCCGAAGGAGGTGAGGGTCACATCCGCCAGCCGGTCGCCGCGAAATACCGAGGTCCGCACCTGGTAAAGCGCCGGGTTGGAAATATCCCACCGGCTCGGGTTGGAGAGCGTCAGCGTGATTTCCTGTTCGCGCGATGAAGAGGGAGGTAATCTCAACATCGCATCTTTTTTGGCTACCTCGCTTCCCGCGGGATTCAGGATGGCAAACTCTACCCGCACGGACTCTTCTGCGGAGGTGAAGTTGTTAAGAGTTGCGGACACCTGCACATCAGCATAGTGAGGCTTGATGAGGGGTGTGGTCACAGACGTTCCCCAGGTGGCCACGTGTACCGGGTCGGTGACGACGAGCTGAACCTTGCGGTAGATGCCGGCGCCGGGATACCAGCGGCTGTCGTGCTCGCGTGTGTCGGCGTAGACGGCGAGGCTGTTTGACTTGCCGGGTTGCACGAACTTGGTGATGTCGATATAGAAGGAGTTGTACCCATAATCCCACCCGCCGGCCAGCTGACCATTCACATACACTTTCGGCGAAGCCATCACGCCGTCGAAAACCAGGTAGATGATCTTACCGGAATAGGCAGCCGGCATATCCAGCGCCCGGCGGTACCAGCCTTCGCCTTTCCAGGGGAGTTTGCCGGTGTTGCCATCGCCGTCGGGAATTGACGGGCCTGCGATCGCCCAATCATGGGGCACTGTTATTGATTGCCAGCCGCTGTCATTGAAGTCTGCGGCGGATGCGCCGGCGGGATTGTCTGTCGTGAATTTCCAATTCGACCCCAAGGTTTGGGTTACACGGGTTTGGCCTGCGGAGGAAAAGAAGACAAATAGCGCGAGGACCGGCGTCAGTAATTTCATCATGGACGAAACTACTAACGAATTTTCACAAGGCCTTGAATACGTATTCCAGGAACCCCGGAGGAAGGGAATTATTCCAGCACAAGCCGGGATGAGAACTGGCCGTGAGAGCCCAGAACGGTGACCTCATATATCCCTGCCGGTAGTCCATTTCGATGGATTTTCAGATCATGGGTATCGCCCGCACCCGGCGACCATTCGTCAAGGTATACGATCCTTCCAAGCAGGTCGGTGATACGGATCACGAGCGGTGAGCCGGGTTCAAACCCCTGCAGTCGAACCGTAAGTTGGTCTCCACGCGACGGATTAGGATGTACGAGGAGCGAAGGCTTATCCAGGGTTGGCAATTCTGCCGACACAATGTGGGAGTAGTGGACGGTCAGGTCCATGTCGACTTGCCTGAGGCGGTAATAGGACCTTCCGGCAAACGGCTTTTCATCGGTGTACGCGTACGCCGTTTCTGTCGCCTTCGTTCCCTGGCCGTTCACGCGGGCGAAAGCGGTGAATGTTTTCCCGTCGGGCGACCGTTCAAGGTCAAAGTAATCGTTGTTGAGCTCGGATGCGGTTGACCATCGGAGGCCGATACGCCGTCCCAGTGCGCGGGCCTCAAACGACTTGAGTTCGATGGGGAGTGGGTTAGCTCCTCCGGTGGCATTTCCCAGGGAGATAAGGCTGAAGCTGGTAAAAGGATTGGAGGTAATGGTGCCTGTTCCTGCTGCGGAGCCGGTGCCGCCGACGTCAAACCATGTGGTGCCTGCACCGACAGTCTTTACTACGCGCAAGTTGGCCGGGTCAGTCACCCCATCGGTGCTGCCGATACCGTAGTAGAGTTTGGCGGTGGCTGAAGTCAGGTTGGCTACGGCCGACCGGTTGACGCTCCAGTACCGCACGCCGGAGACGCGGTCGATGGTTCCGGGCAGGGTGTATCCCAGCGCGGCCGCCGATGCATTAAACACTTCAGCGGTATACGTGGCTGTTGTGGCATCCGAATGCGTGACGTTCAGGACGATGGGCCTGTAGGTACCGCTTTTCCCGATCGGAAAGTTGAGCGTGGCAGGAGCAGCAGATCCCAGGTCGATGGTCATTGGTCCGTCGACAAAGGAGCTCGCACTTCCGATGGTTGAAGCACTTCCGTTCGACAATGCGATGAAGCTCGCGCCCGTGGTTTGAACGACTCCCTGGGACATCGTGAGATTGCCAAGCAGGGTGGCTGTTCCACCCATGGTAAAGTCAGTGGCAAAACCGCTCGAGTTGTTGATCACCACATTCCGATAGGTGATGGCGTCTCCTCCCGAACCCGCCGAGGCGGGGATGACCTGTTGATTGCCGGTGGCATTGAACGTCAGGGTAGAGGTTCCGTTGAAGGTAAGCGTCCCATACGGTGTGCCGCCCCGCACAATATTGCGCTTGATACTCATGGTAGAGCTGTTGTTGAAAATCAATTCTGTCTGCAATGCGACGGTAGAAGTAAATGTCAGGTCGCGTCCCACCGTTAGGCCGGATGTGTTGTTGAAGGTGAATCCCAGCTTTCGGCCTCCTGAATAGGTGAGGGTGAGGTCACGCGCAACTGAAAGTGTCGATGCGTTTCCCCACGTAAATAGATTGTCGGCCACGGTGCCGGCAGAACCGGTTACCAGGAGGTCTTGCCCGACTACCAGCGAACCTGCCGTGACGTTCAGCTGGACAGCACCTGTCCCGCCGCTGCGGGCAATGGAAAAATTGTTGGCGACATTCAGTGTGCCGTTGTTTTGAACGGTTGTCGTCACAGAGTTATTGGCTGAGTTGGTTATCGCTGCTTTTCCGTTGACGGTTAGTGTTGCGTTATCAACCGTCAACGCTGTATTGGCAGCGCTGGCTGATAAGTTCAATTCAGCGGTTTGTGTGTTGCCGGTAACCGTTACTGAATTATCACGGATGTTGACAATACTGCCGACGAGCGGAGGAATGGCCGAGGCGGCGCCACCATAGCCGATGGTCGACCACGTGCTGGCGGTGCTCCAATTGCCGTCGGCCCGTGAATAGAATATGGTTGGTTCCACGTTCGTGATGCACAACTTAAATGTGCCGCGATAGCCGGTCCCGGTAAGGTTGTCAACGGAGATATAGTAGGTGTTGCCCACCACCAGCGCGTTGTAAGTAAGGGTAAGGTCATTGTACTGCCCGGCGCGGTTTACAGAAGCCAGGCCGGTGGTGCCGTTGCTGGCCCACAGGGCAACGTATGGATATTGCAAGGTGCCTTCCGGTGCGCCGGTTTTTAACTGAATTGTGGTTGAGGTGTACAGGGCCGTGAACTTGAACCACCGATTGTAATTGGGTCCGGAGTCCCACAACGCGCCTTTATTTTTGTCGGCCGTTGCGTTCACCGTGGTGTAAGCGCCGTCCGCCGAACACCAGTTGTTCAGGTCAGTGAGCGTAATCGCCCCTTCGTAGTAGTTGTAGTCGGGCACATCGCTCAGGCAGAGTTTGAACGAGCCCCGGTACCCGGTGCCGGTCAGGTTGTCGACCGAGATATAATAGGTCACTCCGGGAACCAGGCCCATGTAGTCGACTTCCAGGTCGGTGTATTGGCCGTTTCGATTCACCGAGGTAAGTTCTGTCGTCCCGTTGGTGGACCATAAGGCGAGGTAAGGATACTGCAAGGTTCCTTCGGCAGCGCCGGTATTGAGTTGTACCTTGATGTAGTTGGTGCTGGCGATGAACTTGAACCACCGGTTGTAATTCGGGCCGCTGTCCCACGTGGATCCTTTGTTCTTGTCCGCCGTCGCGTCCACGGTGGTAAAGGCAGCATCCGCCGTGCACCCGTTGATGAAACTGGTTACGTCTGTCGCTCCTTCGTAAAAGTTATAACCGACCCCGTCAGACAAACAAAGTTTGAAGGTGCCGCGGTAGCCGGTGCCGGTGAGGTTATCGACCGAAATGTAATAGACCAACCCGGGTGTCAGGCCCAGGTAATCCACTTCTAAGTCAGTGTATTGACCGTTGCGATTGACGGACGTGAGCTCGGTGGTGCCATTGGTGGCCCACAAGGCCAGGTAAGGATACTGAAGTGTCCCGTCGGGCGCCCCCGTATTGAGCTGCACGCGGATATAACCCGATGCGGTGGCGGTGAACTTGAACCAGCGGTTGTAGTTGGGTCCGCTGTCCCAATTGGAGCCTTTGTTGCGGTCCGCCGTCGCATTGTTGGTGGTATAAGCGCCCGCGGCTGAACAGTTGTTGATCAGGCTGCTGATATCCGTCGCACCTTCATAGAAGTTGTAATCGGGAACATCACTGAGGCAGAGCTTGAACGTCCCCCGGTATCCTGTTCCCGTCAGGTTGTCCACGGAAACATAATACGTGTTTCCCGGTGTGAGACCGTAGTAGTCTACCTCCAGATCAGTGTACTGCCCGTTGCGGTTCATGGAAGCGATTTCTGTCGTACCGTTGGCAGCCCACAGTGCCAGGTAGGGATACTGTAGCGTTCCTTCAGGCGCGCCCGTGTTAAGCTGCACCTTCATGTAGTTGGTGGTGGCGGTAAACTTGAACCAGCGGTTGTAGTTGGGCCCAGAGTCCCAGGCGCTGCCCTTGTTCTTATCGGCCGTTGCGTTAACGGTGGTGTAGGCTCCGTCGGCAGAGCAACTGTTGATGAGCCCGGAAATATCGAGGGCGCCTTCATAGAAGTTGTAGTCGACAACGTCGCTGAGGCAGAGCTTGAAGGTGCCCCGGTATCCTGTCCCCGTCAGGTTGTCTACGGAAACATAGTACGTGTTTCCCGGTGTGAGGCCATAATAGTCAGCCTCCAGGTCGGTATACTGACCGTTCCGGTTCATGGATACCAACTCGGTCACCCCGTCGCTGCCCCACATGGCCACGTACGGGTATTGCAATGTTCCTTCCGGGGCCCCGGTTTTAAGCTGCACCTTCATGTAGTTGGTAGTGGCGGTAAACTTGAACCAGCGGTTGTAGTTGGGCCCGGAGTCCCAGGCGCTGCCCTTGTTCTTGTCGGCTGAAGCGTTAACGGTAGTGTAGGCTCCGTCCGGAGAACAACTGTTGATGAGCCCGGAAATATCGACGGCGCCTTCATAGAAGTTGTAGTCGGCAATATCACTGAGGCAGAGCTTGAAGGTGCCCCGGTATCCTGTTCCCGTCAGGTTGTCTACGGAAACATAATACGTGTTTCCCGGCGTGAGGCCGTAGTAGTCTACCTCCAGATCGGTATACTGCCCGTTGCGATTCATGGAAGCGATTTCTGTCGTACCGTTGGCAGCCCACAGTGCCAGGTAGGGATACTGCAGCGTTCCTTCAGGCGCACCCGTATTAAGCTGCACCTTCATGTAGTTGGTAGTGGCGGTAAACTTGAACCAGCGGTTATAGTTGGGCCCGGAGTCCCAGGCACTGCCCTTGTTCTTATCGGCCGTTGCGTTAACGGTGGTGTAGGCTCCGTCGGCAGAGCAACTGTTGATGAGCCCGGAAATATCGAGGGCGCCTTCATAGAAGTTGTAGTCGACAACGTCGCTGAGGCAGAGCTTGAAGGTGCCCCGGTATCCTGTTCCCGTCAGGTTGTCTACGGAAACATAGTATGTGTTTCCCGGTGTGAGGCCATAATAGTCTACCTCCAGGTCGGTATACTGACCGTTCCGGTTCATGGAAACCAACTCGGTCACCCCGTCGCTGCCCCACATGGCCACGTACGGGTATTGCAATGTTCCTTCCGGGGCCCCGGTTTTGAGCTGCACCTTCATGTAGTTGGTGGTGGCGGTAAATTTGAACCAGCGGTTGTAGTTGGGCCCGGAGTCCCAGGCGCTGCCCTTGTTCTTGTCGGCTGAAGCGTACACCGTGCTGAAGGCAGCATCGGGAGAGCAGCCGTTGATATAAGTCGACACATCCGTGGCGCCTTCATAGAAATTATAGTCCACGGTTTGGTCCAGGCACAATTTGAAAGTACCTCGATAGCCTGCGCCTGTAAGATTATCAACGGAGATGTAATATACCGTGCCCGGCGTGAGTCCGAGGTAGTCCAGTTCCAGATCGGTGTATTGCCCATTGCGATTCATGGAGGCCAGCTCGGTTGTTCCATTGGTGGCCCACAGCGCTACATAAGGATACTGAAGTGTCCCTTCCGGTGCGCCGGTCTTCAGTTGTACTTTAACGTAACTGGTGGTGGCGGTGAACTTGAACCACACATTGTAATTGGGTCCGCTGTCCCATTGCGCCCCTTTGAGGTTGTCGGCCGTGGCATTGACAGTGGTGTAGGCCGCATCCGCAGAACAGGAATTGGGCAAGTACGCCGAAACGTCAATGGCAGAAGCGTAATTATCGTTGGCGGGTTGGGCGTAAAGGGGAACGAAAAAGAGGCCCAGGACAAAGGCAAAGAGGCATTTTTTCACAGAAATGAACATATCGGGGTCAAGGCAAATGTAGTTAATAGCCATCATTTTGCCCTTGGTGGGCCAATTTGGAGGAGAGCGTGAATTCGTTTGTAAAACTTTGTCATAGCCCCGACAAATCCCGCAATATCCCACTTACCTTGACAAGTAGAATCCGTACAGGGATTTGAAATCTGACCTTATGCTTCGCAACTACTTCCTCATTGCCATCCGCAACATCATCAAGTACAAGGGCTACTCGCTGATCAACGTCCTGGGCCTGGCCCTCGGCATGGCGATATTCTTCCTGACGCTGAGCCTGGTTTACTACGAACTCAGCTTTGACCGCTTCCACGCCAAGGCCGATGACATCTACCGCGTCCACCAGAAGTTCAACGACGGCGGAACCACGGCCGACATCTCCTATCCCATTAAGCAGGCGCTGGTCGACGATTACCCCCAGATCAAGGAGGCCACCAGCTTCGCTTTCATGGGAGATAACCGCGGTCGTGTCGGCAACCGCAACGTGATCGCCAACGGGATTGTGTTTGTAGACACTTCTTTCTTCAACCTGTTTGACATCCAGTTTGTCAAGGGCAGCAAGGATGAAGCGCAGTACAAGTTTGCCACCCAAACCAACGACGCGCTGGTGACAGAAGAGGAAGCAAAGAACCTCTTTGGCGAGGAAGACCCGATCGGCAAGACCATCACCTTCCTCGAGGACTCCATGAGCTACACGGTGATGGGCGTCGTGAAGCGGTTGCCCCGCAATTCCCACTTCAACTTCGGCATGTTGCTGCCCATCTACAGTCATCCGCGCCGCAAGGAGGTGGAGAACAACTGGAACAACCCCGTTGTTCACAGTTATTTCTATATCCCCGACAAGGAAGGGGCGAAGGCATTCAATGAGAAGGAGCTCGACAAGTTTATCGCGAAGCACTTCCCGGTGGCCTACGGCGGTGAGAATGCGCACCTGCCCGTGATCAAGATGACTGACATACACCTGAACTCCAACCTATACTATGAATTGGGTCAGAACTCCAGTGTCATCTATGTCACGGCCGTGTCGGCAGTGGGATTCCTTATCCTCATCCTGGCCTCGATCAACTTTATGAACCTGACCACGGCGCGCTCCGCTCGTCGGGCGAGGGAAGTGGGCATGCGTAAGACCTTGGGCGCACAACGCATCTCGCTCGTCACGCAATTTCTTGGCGAGTCGGTGGTGATCAGCATGATCTCCATCATCGCGGGCGCAGGACTGGCTTACTTGCTCTTGCCGCTGTTCAACCAGAACCTCGGTCAAAACCTCGAGATCGATTTCCTTTCCCTGCAGTCCGTTGGCAGCCTCGTCGGCATCAGCCTGCTCATCGGCGTGCTGTCCGGCATCTACCCGGCGTTCTTTCTCAGCTCATACCGTCCAGTTCTCACGCTGAAGAGCAGCCAGGGTCCTGCGGGAGGTATGTTTGTGCGGAAGGGACTTGTGGTATTCCAGTTCATCGTCGTGACTGCGCTGCTCATTGGCATCATCACATTGAACCGCCAGCTGCACTACATGAACAACAAAGACATGGGCTACAACCCGGAGAACCTGGTCTACCTGCGTTCATCCGACAAGATGCGCCAGGAGAATAACAACTACCAGGCCTTCATCACCGAAGTGGCCAACCTGCCCGGTGTGGAATACATGTCGGGTGTAGCCGGTGGTTCCTACCAGACCGTTCAGTATGAAGGCATGCCGGTGACTACGCGGAAGGGTGCGATCATCATGAACACCGGGCCCGACTATGCGAAGACCATGGGCATTCCGTTGGTGGCGGGGCGTTACCCCACGCGGGACATCAGCACCGACAAGCACACCATCTTGCTCAACGAGACCGCCGTGACCGACTACGGCTGGACGCCTGCCGACGCCGTTGGCAAGGAAGTCAAACTCTATGAGGGTGACAGCGCATACACCGTGGTTGGTGTACTGAAAGACTTTCATATGGAGCCCCTGACCGTGAAGATCCAGGGGATAGGATTTGTGACGACCATGTTGAACAACTTCGGTTACACCGCCATGCGGCTGACCGGCAAGGATGCCAAGGCAACTGAAAAGGCCATCACTGCTGCCTGGATGCGCTACGACGACGGTTGGCCGTTTGAGATCTGGCGTGAAACCGACGGCAGGGAAAATCAGAACGCCGAGTTCCGCAAGCTGGGAACGCTCATGCAGGAGCTCACTTATGTGGGCGTCTTCATCGCCTGCATCGGGTTGTTTGGATTGGCGACCTTCTCCGCCGAGCGCCGCACGAAAGAGATCGGCGTGCGCAAAGTCCACGGCGCGACGGTGACCAACATCTGGAAGCTGATGGTCGTGGAGTTTGCGAACATCGTAATCGTTGCGTCACTGATCGGCGTGGGTGCAGGCTATTATGTCGTCAAGCTCATCATGCAGAACTTCGCCTACCAGGCCGAGATCGGTGCCGGAGTCTACATCATCGCCGTCCTTGCCGCTATATCCATCGCTGTATTCACGGTAAGTTACCAGGCGATTAAATCTGCCCGCACGAACCCGGTGAATAGTCTTCGACTGGAATGACGTGTCAACGTGCCAGCGTGCCAATGTGCCAACGTGCCAACGTGCCAGGGTGCCAACGTGTCGAAGTGTTAACGGATTTCCCCTTTAGGGGAGGAAGGGGTGTGGGTGCGTTGACTCACGAAACGTACCCTTGGATGAAGTTTGTACTGCCTTGCGGAACGGTCGGGTAATCACCGCGAACCCGCCTGCCTATGGCGGGACTAATTATCAGGTTCCATTATTTGGCGGGCAGGGACGCAAAGACGCAAAGTCGCGCAGTGTTTACCTCCTTGCCACCGATTACTGATCACTGATCACCGACCCACCGATCACCCGCCAGTGCCTCGCCTTCGGCTCTGCGGCGGGCAGGCCGACCACTGTTCACCGTTTACTGTTCACTGTTCACGGTTCACTGATTACCGACCCACCGACTACCGATCACCGTTTACTGTTTACGCTTCACTGACTACCGATCACCGACCCACCGCCCACCGACTCACCGGCCTACCGACTCCAGGAGCACCTGCTTGCCATTAAGGAGTTTTGCCGTTTCAAGGAAAGAGTCTAACTGCGCCCATGCGGCTTTGTCGGCGAAATTCTCCTTGTATGTTTTTACAAAGGTGACGACGAGAGCGTTGTCCTTTTGGCGGGCGTTCATCACTACGGAGCCGATCTCGTTATCCGCTGCGGTCGAGAGTCCTTCAATACCGCGGACCGTGTAGCCTTCCGGCAGCTTAACGGTGATGGTGTAAGAGACTTGGTGCGGGGGAGCCAGGTAGGCATCGAAATTTCTGATCGATTTGGATTCGGAGGCGACAAATTGTTTTTCAATCAACTTGCCGATTTCGAAGAGGTAGTTCTGTCCTGCCGGCCTTGTCAGGCCGCTGATTTTTGACTTCAGGCTGAATTTGAAATCCGGTGCCTCGTCGAAGCGGCCGGTTTGGGTGATCACCGGCGGGTGGAGGCTGTCTACCGTTATCGCAAAATCTTCCTCCAGACTCTTCCTTAAGCGTTCGTAACTTTTTGCCGGCTTGCTCTTGAGGTATTCCTGGACGAGTTTGGCGGCCTCCTGCTGTTGCTTGGGTTTCAGCGCTTCGATGCCGATGAATGGAAACCGCTTTTGTTCCTCCGCCTTGTAGTCATAGAAATCCATGACCAGGTCCTGCAGTTCTGACCGGGAGGTGCCCCGGGCGGAGAATGCGTAGTCGACCTCAGCCTTTCCTTCTTTCAAATCAGTAAAAGTGACGTTGATATCCAGTTGCCGCTTGTTGGCTGTTGCATCATCGATGGGAACTGCGATTTTGTTCAGTCGCCAATAGCCGGGTTGCACCAGGCCGTCGACTGACCAAACGGAAGTACCCTGGAGGTCTTCGTCAATCTCGTTGATCAGAGAATGGTTGCTAAGACGACTGGCATAAAAGGGTGGATTGGTATTGACCTTTAGCATCAGTGTCAACTCTTCTTCCAGGAGCAGGTTGTCGATGGAGGAGATATGCCGGGGTATCCCGATAAACAGTTCATGGGGAATATTCTGAGACTTGTAATACTGGGATAGTTCCAGGGCCGCGCGAACAAAGCTGCGCTCCGGGTTGGCTGTGCGGCCAGTTACCAGGTCAGCCTCGGCATGGCGGACGGAATACTCATTTCGGGCAGCATAATAAGCCAACCGCGCGAGCTTCGAGAGATCGGTTTCTGACTTAAAATTCTTCTTCATGTACGATTTGACATTGGTCGAGCGGTTGCTGGCATAAACGCGCGACATATAGGTCAGCAACTCGCCGTTGCTCACGGATGATTTCACTTTGCCGGGCTCACCCAGGAACCCCGGGCTGGCACTTGCAATCATTGCCGAAGCATAAACTACTTTGAATTTAATGGCCGGCAGCTGGCGGTAGGGGTAGAGGAAAGTGGACTCCGGAACGCCGTCAAGGTCATTGACTTCCAGAAAGTATCGGTTCTCGTCTTCTTCCGGATCCGTCAGCTTCGGCTCCGGGGCGCCATTCAGCGATTTTAGATTCAGAAAGCAACGGCGTAACACGTCGAAGTTAATTTTGAGCTTCACCGTTGGATATTCTGCAGTCAGGGGAAGTACCACCGGGTCAAACTCATAGTAATTGACGGACATCGTATTGATTTCATATTCATAGGCCAGGTAATAGTCGAGAATGTCGCCGATTGCCAGGTTGGGTATAGCGAGCTTGTATGAATCAGCACTGCGTTTGTTCAAGGTTTCCGTTTCCTTGACGGCCAGCACCAGGGGTACCTCGGAGAAGGCGCCCCCAGGCTTGATGATCCGGAATCCAGCGTAGGTATGGGAAACCAGTTCGAAACGGCTATCGCTCCCACGCAGTGTAAATGTCGAAAAGCGTTCGAGGGCGCGCTCACTCTGAATCTTGATGCGGATGTGTCGGTGGGCTTGATAGCGGAGTACACCGGAGATGGCTTCTTTGTGGTAGCGGTAGGCGAGTGACCGCATCAGGTATACCGCTTCTTCATCTTTCCATTTGTCGGGGGCGTTGGTCAGCTGAAATCCAGCTTCGTTTCCTGACCACATTTCTCTTCGAATTGCTTCTGCCCGCGCAACATTGTCATTGATGCCACCCGCACCGGCAGTCAAGGCACCCAGCAGGAAAAGAACGCCGGCCAAATGTCTACCGGCCGACAAGTATGACAGGTTGTTCATAGTAGTCTTTTAGTTGACGAATGGCCCGGTTCCAGGCGTCGAAGGAAGATACCTGAACCTTCCGGTTGATGACCCGAATGCTCTTCCTGTAGCGGAGCACGTTATCCTTTACCTCGTACCCCAGATCCAACTCCAGGTTTTCGTTGCGTACGGACAAGGGAGGCGGAAGCTGCTGAACGCTCATACCGTCGGGGAGATCGAGGGTAGTGAGTGAGGTTTTGAACATGCGGTCCTCCAATTGGTAGGGTGCCTTACGATCCTTGGGAATCACTTCTTTCGCAAGCACGCGGTCAAGATCGAGATTGACGTACACCTCTTTGTTGTTCCTGAACACCGAGTTGGCGGCGCGAAAAGTAAAACCGATGGCAGCAGCGGAATCGCGGTGTAAAGACGGCTTGCGCGTAAGGGTAACGGTTTCCGCTTTGACCTGTCCGAGGGCGACGGATTTCAGCCATAATTGCTGATGATCCGGTTTCATTAGCCGCAGTGCCTGAAGTGTGTTTCGCTTCATGTCACCGGAGATGGAAAGATGGCCCGTTCCTTCAAGTCCGTGCTCCTGCATGCGCGCCTGGACGACAGATTGCTCGTCCGGAACTTCCTGGGAAGAAACAGGAATCTTTTCGATAATGAAGCCTTTTCCGTCTTCCACCATCGTTTCCTTGCCCTGAATACGTTCGGCATAAGATCCAATGAGGTTAAACTTTTCGGTCGCATCAAGGAAGTATGGTTTTCCGTCGAGCATGACCGTGCAGATCATGTGATTGTCAACGGCAATCGACGGTGTGGCGTAGGTGTACGGGATGCGATCGGTACCGATCCAGGAGAGTCGTGCATCCAGGCCGGCCAACGTCATCATGGCTTTGGTCAGGTTGGCCATTCCTTTGCAGTCGCCATACCGGTTGTAAAACACGACGGCTGCTTCGGCCGGCTTGAACGCCGCTACGCCATCTTCGAAAGCGATGTAGCGAATATTATCCTGGACCCAATAGTAAATCAGGGCCATCTTCTCATAGTCCGATTTGGCGTCTTTCACCAGTCCTTGAACAAACGGTCGAAGTACAGTATAATCGTTGACCAACTTGCCGGTGAGGGAGCTGTACCACGCATATAGGTCGGCCGTGCGGGCCAGGAGCGGATGGTAGGCGCCTCGCTTGTCGGTGTAACCTTTGGAGATGATGAGCAGGTGAGGTAGATATTGGAGTGGAGCCGGCAGGTGGTCTTCGCCATGGTAAGCCGACGTTAGCGACAACTCGAACGTGTAGATCATCTTGCCCTCAACCCGTTCTTGCTTCCGCCTTACGTTGTATCCTGCGAAGTTGTATTCGATCAACTCAATATCAACACCCTCCGGCACGATGAAGCGAACCACCCGCTCACGGCAAGGATAGCGGTCGTATAATATTGCATTCGCCAGGTACTTGGCGTCGGAATACGTGTTTTCTATTTCATAATTGACCGTTTCTCCTGTATGACGAATCGTTGCGGCGTACAAGCAACGGCTGCCATCGGTATAAAAAATGCTCTCGTCGATCTCTTGACCGCAATAAGTGCTGTGCGGCACCTTCTTACCGGATGGGTCTTTCAGGCTGTATCGGTCAAGCTGAAGATAACTATTGGTATAATTGCTCTGGGTAAGGCGGGCATTAGTCTGGAGGGCGATGTACGTGGCGAATTCCTTCTCGTGAATGATCAAACCGTCTGAGGGGTCAACCACAAATTCATAGGTAGTAACCGAACGCAGCGCAGCAATCTCATCCTTGGGAAATTTCTCACGCAGTGCCAGGGCATCCGGGTATGCCGGCGCAGTCTGGGCCGATACGTGGGCGCAGACCATGCTGGCGACAGCCCATCCCATGATGATTTTCACTTTCCCAGGTGTCACATCGGGAATATGGCAAAAAAATCATTCGGAATGCAACTCTGGACTACTTCACTTTCGCCGCCAGGTCTTCACGCAATTGGGCAGCCCGCTCGTTCAGGCGCATGGTTGTATCCGATTTCAGCAGGGCGTCAAGGCTGTCGAGGGCGAGTTTGAAGTTGCCCATCTTCTCGTAGGTGCGGACGCGGTACCAGCGCATGCCTGACTCGTTGGTGGTGTTGACGTAGGCGATCATCTGGAGATTTTCCGCGTGCATGTTGGCATCGTTGAGGAGGTTCCAGAGGATGCGGTACTGGCTTTTGTCGTAGTAGTAGCCTGCCGTGTCAGCACTGTTGAGAATGCGCTGCTGTGTGGCCACCATCTTCTCATGGCCCCCGGATTGGTACGCGGCGAAAAGGGTGTCGGAAAGCGAGAGCTTGGGTTCATTCACTTTCTTCATGATGTACTTCGTGTAGACCAAAGTCGCGTTTGGAGGAATGTCGCTGCCAACGCCTTTCTCTCCGTAGGCAAGGGAGGGAGGCAGCACGCAGGCAATCTCGTCGCCTTCGCGGAGTTTCATCGTCACTTCAGTAAACCCTTTGATCATCCGGTCTTTGTTGGCGACAAAGACCATTGCAGAATCTTTCATGTCGTTCGTGTTCCAGATCTCCTTGCCGTTCACGCTGAGTGCGAGGTAGGTCCAGACCTTTGACCCCGTTGCGACCGGGCGGCCGGTGCCGATGCGGGTAAAGACGTATTTCAACCCCGATTCGGTTGTGATGGTATCGCCCACGGTGATGTTGCGTTCGTCAGTGGACTTGGTACTGCACGCGGCGCAGAGGGTGAGGAGGGTGAGGGCGAGGAGGGAATGTCGCATAGAGTTTCGAGTTTCGAGTTTCGAGTTTCGGGTTTCGAGTTTCGAGGAGTTGGGGAGTTGAGTTTCGAGTTGCGGGTTTCGAGCCTGCCCGCCAAATGCACTGCTCTTGAATAGGCTTCGCTCTTGGCAGGCGGGTTCCGAGTTTCGAGTTTCGAGGAGTTTAGAGTTTCGAGGAGTTGAGAATAGTTTACTTGCCGAGGAGGAAGATCATCGGGATGTCAAAGCGTTTTCGCCAGGCGCGCTCGGAGTGATTTTCGCCGGGGAAGTACCGGGTCATCCAGTTGCGGGAGGTCCAGCCTTTTTCCTGCATGATCTTGTCTACTTCTTTTTGAAGGGGCGGATACAGCGCATCGAGTGTCGCGTCGCCGTAGTCGAAATAGATTTTGTGCTTTTTGGGATTGGGAAGATGCTGTTTCAGGTATCCGTAGAATGCATTGGGGATGGGGTTGTCGGCGGTGAAGATGCCGGGCCAGTGGGTGGAGATGCAGGCGGCGCCGCCAAAGACATCAGGGTATTCGCAGATGGCGTACATGGAAATGAGTCCGCCCATGCTGCTGCCCGCGATGAACGTGTCGCCGCGACCCTGGCGTGTGGCATAGTGTGAGTCAATGTAGGGCTTCAGCTCAGTGACGAGAAACCGGAGGTAGTTGTCGGAGTTGATGGGCCCCGCTGCAAACAAGCTTGCGCCGCTCCTCTGCACGATTGCGAATACGGTGTCGCGCTCGGCATGGGTAAGGGATTCAAAAGCGCGCTGGGGAAAGTAGTCCGTGTAACGGGTCGTGGAATTCCATACGCCTACAACAATCACATCGCGAATCTTCTTTTCTTTCAACAGGCGACCCAGTGTTTCATCAATGTCCCACGCCTGCTTGTTCCAGGTGGTGGTGGAGTCGAAGAGCATCTGCCCGTCGTGCATATAGAGGACGGCGTATTTCTTTTTTCCGTCATACCCTTCCGGCAGCCATACATCGACGTTGCGCGGAGTTATGTAGTTGGAGGCCAGGTTTTCGATGCGTTCGAGTTTGCCGGAGGCTACGCGCGGTAACTGGGCAAAGGCCGTACTGCCAAGGATGAGTACGAGAGATGACAACAATAAGCGTAACCCGTTCATAGCAAAATGTTCATAGGTCCATGAAGATCATCGTGGACCTAAAGGTAAACAAATTGAGTTGCTGCTATCGCCGGTGGTAAACGCTGGTGGCTTTGGTCTCGCCGGTACTTCCGTTTTTGAAAAGCCGTTCGATGATGAGCGTCTTTCCGCCGTCGGCGAGGGAATAGGTCTCGGCAATCGCCAAATCGCTGGAAAGGCCTTTTTCTTCATAGATGCTCATGTAGGTGAGCGTCAGGGTCTCCTTGTTGGCCGACCACTTCACCATTTTTTTGACGGTTTCGCGCCCTTGCTTCTTCACTTTGTTCTTGCCGTTCAGCATGAACACCTCGTCGGTTGTACTCCAGTCGCCGCTGCCCGGTCGGCTGTACGTGTCACGGTAGGCGATGGAGGTGGCGTTCTGTGTGATCTTTCTGACAACCTTGCCGTCATAGCCGGCCTGTTCAGTGCCAGCGGTGCTCTTGACTTTGTCATATTCCCAGGTGCCGGAGAAGTTCGCGAAGTTCTGCGCCCAGGCAGCAGTGCTCAGTACACTAAAAAAGCAGAATGGAAGAATGAAATTCCGGGTGGAAAGGGTAGTGGTCTTCATAGTGCAGAGGGATAAGTCTCCAGTAAAACTACCCTCCGCCCAAGGAGCCCGTTATGACGAATGTTACCCAATTGACTGCCGGGTCGACGACGGCTGTCATTGCTGTCTTAATCTGACCCTCTGTGCATTCTCGCTTCATCGAGGTCGAGCTGGTCGGCGTGTTTGCGCAGCACCTCGTCGGAGTAGACCATGCCGCCGCGCAAGCGGGCCAGTTCTTCGCGCTGCTCGCGGAGCACGTCGGTTAGCACGAGCCGGTAAGTTTCCCACTCGCTGTATTTACAATCAAGGGAGTTGAGGCGTTGTTCGGTGAGCCGTACGTCGCTTTCCAGCTGCGACTTGAGATTGGCAACCAGCTGGTTTCGGGACAAGTGTTCGGCGTGCTTGTCGCCGAGCAGCTTCAGCGAAGCTTTCTTCAAATGGATTTCTATCTCGGCTTCCTGCTCATGGTTTGGCCGGACATCTTCAAATTCGCTGATTCGCGCCAGCCGGATCAGCCACGGCAACGCGAGACCTTGCCCGACCAGCGTCACCAGGATAATGATGAAGGTGATGAACAGGATGAGGTTGCGAAATGGAAACGGTTCGTGCGAAGGCAGCAGGTAAGGAATCGATAATGCCGCCGCGAGCGACACAACGCCGCGCATGGCGGCGAAGCTCACTACAAACGGTCCCTTCCAACCGGGGCTGGATTCTTTCTCGCGGATGGATTTGAATAGCCACCGCGGCAGGTGAGCCATCGTGAACGTCCAGATGACCCGGATCACAATAAGCAAAACAGAGATGATCAATCCGTAAGCGACGGCCTGACCGACCGAGATGTCCTGGAGTCCGCGAACCACTACCGGCAGATTCAGGCCGATCAGCAGGAATATGGTGCCGTTGAGGATGAAGATCAATGTCTCCCATACGCCCCATGCCGCGAGACGCGACTTGTAGTTGAGGAACTTGTGCGACCGGTAGGAAAGAAACAGACCCCCGCTGACGACGGCCAGCACCCCGGAGAAATGATAGTGCTCAGCCACGATGTACATGACGTAGGGCGTGAGAAGGGTCATCGTGATATCGATCGTGGGCGTCGTAGGTAAGAGGCGATGCAGGTAGAATGTCAGTACCGCAATCGCAAGGCCGATGGCGACGCCCATGAAGGCCATGAGGAAGAAGTCGATGACGGCATCCTGCATTGCGAATTTTCCGGTTACCATAGCGACGAGGGCAAACCGGAAGACAATCAGGCTGGATGCGTCATTGATCAGGCTTTCGCCTTCGAGGATCGTGATCGCCCGTTTGGGGATCGACATGCCCCGCAGCACCGACGTGGCCGCCACCGCGTCGGGAGGCGAGATAATGCCGCCCAGCAGGAAACCGGCAGCGAGTGTGAAGCCGGGGATCAGCGAGGACGAGACATACGCGACCACGATGGAGGTGATGATGACCAGCCCGAAGGCGAGGAGACCGATGGGGCGCTTCCACTTCCAGAAGTCATGCCAGGAGGTGTACCAGGCGGCGGAGTAAAGAATGGGCGGGAGGAAGATGAGGAATACCAGGTCGGGATTAATCTCGATCACCGGAACACCCGGCACCTGGCTGATGAGCAGTCCGCCGAGCACGAGAAAGATCGGGTAGCTGATGCGCAGCCGTTCGCCGGCCATCACCAGCAGCATCACCGCGAAGAGCAGGCTGATGACAAAGAGGAGATACTGTTGAACCATCGGGGGCGAAGATAACAAGAGTTCCGAGTTTCGAGTTCCGAGTTTCGAGCCTGCCCGCCAAATGCACTGCTCTTGAATGGGCTTCGCTCTTGGCAGGCGGGTTCCGGGTTCCGAGCCTGCCCGCCAAATGCACTGCTCTTGAATAGGCTTTGCTCTTGGCAAGCGGGTTCCGGGTTTCGGGTTTCGAGTTTCGTGTGTACTGGGCAATATCCCAATGTGACAGCTTACTGTTTACTGTTCACAGTTTACGGTTCACAGTTCACGGTTCACAGCTCAAAGCGAAAGTGGATTGCAGAAAAGAGATTAATTTGGCGGTGCACAAACCCGATGATCGGCATACTCGTCCAACTCGCTCTTTCGTGGATCTTCCTCTGGTTGGTTTACAAAAAGGATCTTCGCGTCCTTGGCTTCGTGCCTACGGGCCGACGGCTGGGGGATTTCATCATCTTTTTTTCAGTGACCGGCCTTCTCTGCGCCAGCGGATTTGGCTTGCGCATGCTGCTGGCTGATCAACACTGGCAAATGAATCCGGATGCAACCGGCCGGCTCGTCGTCGATGGCGTGTGGTGGAACTTCAAGTCGGTGATGTTTGAAGAGCTGATCTTCCGCGGAGCGCTATTTTATTTCCTCATCCAAAAGTTGGGTGCAAAGCGGGCGATCTGGATCGGCGCTGCCGCGTTTGGCGTCTACCATTGGTTTTCGCACGGCACCTTCGGCAACCCGGCGGCGATGGTTTGGGACTTTACCATAACCGGAGCCATGGGGCTTGTACTTGGCTACGGGTTTGCGCGTACGGGTTCACTCTATCTGCCCGTTGCCATCCACCTCGGCTGGAACTACGTTCAGCAGTCCATCTTCTCCAGCGGGCCCATCGGCAACCAGCTGTTTATCCCCGTCGAGCCCCAGCCCCAGAACAACCTGACAGTGGCGGTGTGGTTATTCGTGACTTTCTTTCCCGTCATCTCCGCGCTTACAGTCAACGCCTGGCTTATCCGTTGGAGAACCCGGGGCCGAAACCCCTTAGTGGACGCTTAGTGGACACATAGTGGACAGGAGGGGCAGGCGGCATTTGGCCGGTTGGCATTTGGCTATTGGCCGTTGGCTTTTGGCACTTGGCTGTCAGATGGTCTGCAAAGCACTCTGAAGCAACCTGAACCAAGTCAGCATAGCCCAGGGATCCGCCCCCGCTTTTCGTTGGGGCCTGCCAATAGCCAATAGCTAATGGCCAACAGCTAACAGCCAATAGCTAATGGCCAACAGCCAACAGCCAAGTGCCAATAGCCAAGTAATCACCGCGAGCAGTTCACCCACAGAAGAACCTAGCTAAGCCGGTAATAGGTGAGCATGATGATAATGACCATGATCCCGGTGTAGATTTCCTTGTTGTAACGCGCCAGCCATTCCGGCAGGTAGATGTCGAAATTGGCGGCCGTTGAGTCGGAGTGCTTGCGGGCCCAAACGGTGAGCGGACAGTAGAGTCTGAACACGAGCAGGGTGATCGTTTCCAAACCGATGATCCCGTACCCGATCCACAGCCAATGATCGATCTTCCCCCAGGTGACTTCATACAGCATGTAAAAGATGACGACATTGAAGAAAACCCAGATGGCGGTGTGAATCAGTTTGATCATCCTCAGTTTCCTCGAACCGGTTGATTCGCTATTCATAGGGAACGGTTGTTGGTCGTTTCACGCTTAGCCGGAGGGCCAGCACAATCACCCACAAGAGGAATACGCCGATGTTGATTCTTTCCCAAACGCCTACACACGGCGTCGGCAGGTTGCGCTCGACGTTGGGTGCATCGATGCCCGTGAGAATTCCGAAAAGAAGCAGCAGGAAGATGGTGACTATCGAGTAGATGCGGAAGGACTTACGGAGGGCGGCGGCACCAAAGGACATGGCGGCAACCATAAGAATTACCGTGACGCCGGCCAAGACCAGGTGCATGGTATCGCTGAATGACTTCTCACCGGAAGCCAATGCTTCCCGAAGATGCATGGGTGCCAATGGCCAAAAGAGACTGACGAAGGTGTAAGCAAGCAACAGAATTCCAGTGGTTTTCAAACGGGTATTACCTTCCGCCGATTGGACTACGCCATAGGCAAAGGCGCCGAAGAGGATCGTGTACAAGTAGCCGAGCCATACCCAGATCGCGCGGGTGGGGGCACCAATCGCAGACAATTCGCTCACCGTTTGGGAAAGCGAATGGTAATTCTCGTCCAGCATCGGGACGAAGATGTTCATGGCGATGTATAGAAGAGAGGAAAGAATTCCGCAGGCGAGGAAGGGCCGTGTGTTCATCATGACGGCACAAATGAAATGCCGCCGGTTTTGATGGCCAATGACGATCGTCAGCGGGGACGGTGAGCCAATCCGGGTTATCCCCTCGCTGCTTCTTCCAGTTTGCTCACCTCGATCTTCCGCATTTTCAGCATGGCCTGCATGACGCGCTGGGCTTTGGCCTGGTCCTTGTCGCCCATGAGTTCCATCAGCCGGCGGGGGATGATCTGCCACGAGAGGCCGTACTTGTCTTTCAGCCAGCCGCACATCGACTCTTCGCCGCCGTCGGCCGTCAGGCTTTTCCAGAGCCTGTCCACTTCTTCCTGTGATTCACAGTCGACAAACAGCGAAGCGGCCTCGGTGAACTTGAACTGCGGTCCTCCGTTAAGCGCCATGAAGCGCTGTCCTTCAATTTCAAAATTGACAATCAGCGGGCTTGCATTGATGACCTTGGCGTTCTTGAACAAAGAACAATAGAATTCAGCAGCCTCTTTAGCTTTTCCGTCGTACCAAAGGAAGGTGGTGATCTTTTGCATGCTGTTTGTTTTAGTCGTCAGCGCGAACAAGAATTCGTTTCCAGGTCGTGTTGTCTCCGATCACGAGCGTATCGCCTCGCAATTGGAACGGTCGGGGCTGATCGCTGCCGATGTACCAGGGAATCGATCCGCCTTCGACATGATGAATGACGATTCCACTGTCTGCCTTGATGGAATAGGTGCCGAAATATCCCATCGCTTTCGAGAACACCAGGTCTTTCCAACTCACTTTCAAGGTATCGGCGATGGATTCAGTTACCTCCAGGGGCACCTCGCTGGAGATGTTGATGTTGAGGATTCCCTTATTCGAATAGGTGAAATATCCCTTTGGGTGTCGGCCGTACACATGCACCCATTCACCGCTGGCGCTGTCCTTGTTGGCAAACTCCACCAGCCTCCACGTTCCAACCAACTCGCTCGTTGCCGCTTGGTCTTTTGAGCATGACCACAAGATGGCCAGTGTGAAAATCAATCCGATGGGAAGAAGCGTTTTCTTCATAAAGAATTGTTAATAGGTTTTCATGGGTATTTTTTCTGCCAATGGTTCAGCCACACCACCGACCCACCGACCCACTGACCCACCGACCCACTGACCCACCGACCCACTGACCCACCCGCCAGTGCTTCGCCTACGGCTCGGCGGCGGGCAAGCCGACTCACCGATTCTTATCAATCAATCTCCTCATGCGCATACTGCCGCCCATCCAGGTTACCGGAAATGCCGTCACCGCCAGCGCGATGGGGTACCAATGTTCCGACAAGTCCCAGCCGACAATGGTGCCCACGATGGACAAGGCAGTGCCGATGGAACCAAGGATGATCACGTGCCGCATGGGCCGGCTTGGGGAAAGCCAGGCAGTTATGTAGCCGCCCAGGAACGTGTAAACAAGCCGGTAGGCCAGCGCGACGGCCAACATCCGGGTTGGCCAAGTCCCCTCACCGGGCGCGGTGACTGCCCCCGTCATCTGGAGCGCCGTGTCGGTTAACACGGAGAGCACAACGTTTACGAGGATTCCGGCAACGATCGCCCAGATACTTTTTCCCATGGTTCGCGGTTGAAGCGGGTGAAAGTTAATTTTTTTCCAGGTATTGTTTCAACGATTGGTTTACAATCGCCGTCCATCCAGTCTCAAAATTATGGCGTGCGAAGTCGTCGATCGGAGGGAAGGTGTCGAGGCCGGAGTGGGTAACTTTGAGTCGTGTGCCACCGGGTTCTTCTGTCAGTTCGAATGTTACGAGCGAACTTCCCTCATAGCCGGCATACCGCCAACTATAGGATAACTTCTTGCCAGGCACCACTTCGGTGATACAGCAATGATGCAGGTATTGGTTAGCCTCGTCTTTGCCGCCGTAGAACTGAAACTCAAACCCGGCAACAGGGTCGAATTCCGGGAGGTCAAAGTACCATTGCTTCATTTCGTGGTTGTCCGTTAGCGCCTTCCACAAGCGCTCGCTGCCGACGGCGAATACGCGTTCCACAATTACGGGTTGGTTCATAGGTCAGTCAGAATTTTATAAACAAGAGGTACACTCTATTTATGAAGTCTTGATGTTCATCACATAGTTCTCCAGGCGGTCCATGTTCTGCTTCATGCCTTCGTCGGCCTTGAACACTTCAATGACTTTGCGAAGTTGTTCTTCGGATTCAAATAGGGAAGACATGGTCACGAGGGTGTTCTTTCCCTGGCGAGTCATGGTAACCGTTGCGGTAAAGATGGGACCGGTGACATGGTCATAAACCAGGCGCTCTTCAGGAACGACTTCCTTGAAGACATTTTTGTTCCGGTAATCCGTGCCGTCCGGCCCGTGCATGATGAACTCCCATTCGCCTCCGGGTTTGACTTCCATCTTGTGGATGGTGTTCGTGAAGCCGGTAGGACCCCACCACTGCCGGATATGTTCGGGTTTCGTCCACACCTCCCATACCAATTCGATGGGAGCATGAAGGAGGCGCGTGATGATGAGCTGGCGCTGCTTGATATTTTCTTCGGTCGTCATGGCGCTATCGGGTTAGCGTGTCAATGTGGCCAGGTAGCTGTCCAATTGATCGTAGGTTCCGGCGAAGCCTTTGTTCATGCCGGAGAATTCGGCTTCAAAGGTGGCGCGCTCTTCGTCGCTTTCGTGAATGGGCCAGCCGCGAAGGCTCATTACGGTCTTTCCATCCTTTTCTTCCAGGCGCATGATGTTCAGCAGCTCCAAAGGCCAGGTCTTGCTGGCCGGATGGCGCATGACACGACATTTTTCGTCGCAGAAGGAAACAATAAATGTCAGCTTCTCTGGCGCTTGTATTTCGCGGTAGACAAACCTGCCGTACATCCGCTGGCCGTTGGGGGCTTCCATGGAGTAATGAAACATGCCACCGGGTCGCAGGTCAAGCTTTAATACATCCAGCTTCATCCCCACCGGTCCCCACCAGTGGGCGAGGTGTTCAGGCTCCGTCATCGCTTTGTAAACCAATTCACGGGGGGCATTGAATGTGCGGCTGATTTCAAGCGGCTTGCGTACGCCTGGTTCGTATCCCTCTACGCCGTTTTCAAACTTGACTATCGATTCAGTCCACCCGGCTTCCGTCATTTCGCTCATCAAGCCGGCAGGGATCCCTTCGTGCTGCAGGGTCAGCCGGGTCCGGTTTTTTCCAATGGCCTCGAACAGGATGGTCACTTGCTGCTGCTCCGGGAATTCCCCGGGTATCTGGTAGAAGGACGCGGGTACTTTGTTTCCGTTGGGGTCAGCAAACGAATCGGTGTACGAGATTTTTTTGAGGGGTATGATTTCCGTGTACTCCCCCGTGCTCCAGAATTCCTGGCCGTCCGGATCCCGCATACAAAAGAGGTACGTGCCGCCGACACGGAAGTCGATTTTGATTGTTGGCGCCGTGAAGCCGCCCGGACCCCACCATTGAGACACCAGCTTTGGATCAGACCATGCTTTGAAGACAAGTTCTACGGGCGCATCGATCACGCGGGTGATCGTGAGGACCGTGGCGTTACTTACGTTTTCCATGCTTTTTCTTTTTTGTGGTTGGTGATGAAGAAGGAAGAGATTTGCTGGTTGCCGATTCCTGACCCGGCGAGGACTGAAGTGTGTGGAGGTAGTTCTCCAGGGCATCGAGTTTGTTGTTCCAAAATTTGCGGTACTGCTCCACCCAGTCAGAAACCTCGCTGAGTTTCTCGAGACGCGCCTCGCAGACACGTTCCCGGCCCTGGGGACGGATGGAGATTAGTCCGCATTCGGTGAGCAGTTTGATGTGTTTGGAAATGGCGGGGCGGCTCACGTCGAACTGCTCCGCCACGGCGTTGAGATTGAGCGACTTGTGCGCCAGCATGTTGAGGATCTCCCGCCGGGTAGGGTCAGCAATAGCTTGAAATACGTCTCTTCGCATAGGTTTATTGGGTAACTGATCGGTTACAAATGTAATGAAACCTTTTGGTTACGCAATTATTCGATCGATTATTTCAAAGGAATTTCCAGGAGAGGTGGAGCTCCCCCAAGCGCGGGCTTCAATTTCAGCAATCGGTTAGCGCCTGGATGGCGTGTGAGCTGTCTCCCTTCGGGACGAAGCAAATGAGGAGGTTGGATCAGGCTTTCGGCCGCTTGGTCCAGAAATCAATCTCAATGCCGATTTCATCGCTGATGAAGTGATCATCAGTCGTGTGCTTGAACGTTGTACCGACACCGTAGTCACTTCGAAGCAGCGAGGTGCGAGACCGAAACCCGATCACCGTGTCCGTCCGCCATTCCGTGACGGAAAAGGGCAATTGGATCTGTCGACTAACGCCGTGCAACATCAGCGTGCCGGTTGCGACGTATCCATCGGTTGTCTTTTCAATGCGTTCACTGGTAAAAACAACTTCGGGAAATTTCCCGGCATCGAAGAAGTCCTTGGAGACAAGGTCAGCATCCCGTGCTTGATCGCCCGTATTGATGCTATTGACGTTGATCACCGCACGAATCTGGGCGCGTGTGAGATCGCGACCGGGAAGGGTGACTTCGATGGAATACGCATTAAACTTCCCGGTAATCCGTGTTATGCCTTTGGATATCGGTACGCTGAATTGAACCGTGGAATGATTCGTCTCCGCAATCAGTCGAACAGTTGACTCGGGCTGGCTTAAGCCTGTATGAAAGATGAGGATAAGCCCGGACAGCAGGATTCGCATAACGGACGTAACGATCAAACCGTGACCCCGGTTACGCATTATGGTCCCGCGCTTCGGAGAGCGGGGTTCAGAACGCTTAGGCGAGGAAGTCCTTGACGTCCGTGTAAGGCAGATTGAACGCTTCGGCAACGGCTTTGTACACCACCTTGCCGGCAATTACGTTCAGTCCTTTGCGGAGTTCGGTGCTGTCCTGGCACGCCTTTTTCCAACCATTGCCCGCCAGCTTGAGGGCGTAGGGCAGTGTCGCGTTTGTCAACGCAAGAGTTGATGTATAGGGAACGGCGCCCGGCATGTTGGCCACGCAATAGTGGACCACATCGTCGATGATATAGGTGGGGTTCTCGTGCGTCGTCGGCTTGCACGTCTCGATGCATCCGCCCTGGTCGACAGCCACGTCAACCAATACGGTGCCGGGGCGCATCGACTTGAGCATGTCTTTGGTGATGAGCTTCGGTGCTTTAGCGCCGGGAATGAGTACGGCGCCTACAATCAGATCGTGCGTCTTGACCAGGTCGCGGAGCACATAGTCGTTGGATACCATCGTGTGTACGTTCTTCGGCATCACATCATCGAGGTAGCGCAGGCGGTTGAGATTCACGTCCGTGATAATAACATCAGCACCCATACCGGCGGCGATCTTCGCGGCATTGGTACCCACCACGCCGCCGCCGAGGATCAGCACTTTGGCGGGCATCACGCCGGGCACGCCGCCCAGCAAAATGCCGCGACCTTTCAACGGCTTCTCGAGGTACTTCGCACCTTCCTGGATCGCCATGCGTCCGGCCACTTCACTCATGGGCACCAACAGGGGCAGGCTGCCGTCGACACGCTCGACCGTTTCGTAGGCGAGGCACACCGCGCCGGTCTTGATCATGGCGTGAGTGAGCGGCTCGTACGAAGCAAAATGGAAATAAGTAAAGACGAGTTGGTCCTTACGGATGAGGTTGTATTCTTGCTCAATCGGCTCCTTCACTTTCATGATCATCTCCGCCGTGGAGAATACTTGCTCCGCGGTCGGCAGCATCTTGCCGCCGGCTTTCACGTACTCGTCATCCGAGAACCCGCTGCCTTCGCCGGCAGAAGCCTGGATGTAAACGGTATGTCCGCGGCGGGTCAGTTCCTGCGCACCGGCAGGAGTGAGGGCAACACGGTTCTCATTGTTCTTGATTTCTTTGGGTACGCCGACAATCATAGTTGAAGTGTTGAGGAGCTGAAGTATTATTTGTCCAGGTTTCCGGTTCTACCCCGACTTGCCAAAGCTTCGTCGGGCCAAGCTGTTTACCGATCACCCCGACTTCGCAAAAGCTTCGTCGGGGCAAGCTGATCAGCGGGCCCAAAGTTATAAGAATTCGGGCTAGTTTTGTCTCCAGTCAGCCAATTTTGAACGGTGAACCGCGACCACTTATACGCTTTCTATGGCTCGCTCCGCGAAGGAATGAGCAATCACCGCCGCTACCAGCACGGAATAGAGCTGGTGTTTACCGAAACGATAACCGGTTACCGGCTTCATGCCCTGCGACACTTTCCATACGCCGTCAGAACAGGAAGTGCGGAGGATCGGATTGTCGCGGAGATATGCAAGGTGACAGACCCGGGCATCGAGCAGTCTATTCACGAACTTGAAATGAGCGTGGGCTACTACTATGATGAAGTGGAAATTCGAGGTCAACGCGTGGGCATCTACCTCTACCCGGAAAGCGGCGCGGAACCTTTGGTGAAAGACGGCGATTGGGTAAAATTCTTCGGTTCACGTTAAGCGGCCCCTTATTTTATTTGGGGGCTGTTCAATCGTTTGAATGCCCCTTTGATTTTCCCTACTTTTGATACCATCCCCCGAGACATTTTGAGCCAAACACGCACACTCAAACCGCCCGCCGCCAGGAAGAATGTGGAGGAGATCCTCAACGACTACCGGCTGGCAGTGGCGAGCCGCGAGGCCAGCCTCATCGGCCGCAAGGAAGTCTTCATGGGCAAAGCCAAGTTCGGAATCTTCGGCGATGGCAAGGAGGTTGCCCAGATTGCCATGGCAAAAGTGTTCCGGCCCGGCGACTTTCGTTCCGGATATTACCGCGACCAGACGTTCATGCTGGCGATCGGGGAACTGACGCTCCAGCAATACTTCGCCCAACTCTATGCACACCCCGATGTGCACGCCGATCCGTCGTCGGCCGGCCGCCTGATGAACGGTCACTACTCCACGCGCATGCTGGACGAAAATGGCGAGCTGCGCGACCTAACCAAGAGCAAGAATAGTTCAGCAGATATCTCCCCGACAGCAGCGCAGATGCCGCGGTTGGTGGGCCTGGCGTATGCCTCCAAGCTGTTCCGCAACAACAAAGGCCTCGCCGAATTCACGAACCTGTCCCGGAAGGGAAATGAAATCGCCTTCGGCACGATTGGGAACGCGTCGACTTCGGAAGGCATGTTCTTCGAAGCCATCAACGCGGCAGGCGTTCTTCAAATTCCCATGCTCACTGCCGTGTGGGATGACGGATATGGAATTTCTGTTCCCGCTGAGTACCAGACTACGAAAGGCAGTATATCCAAAATCCTCGCCGGCTTTCAGCGCGACCCGGGAGAAAATGGATTGGAGATCCTGACCGTTCCCGGTTGGGATTATGAGTTGCTGATCAAAACTTTCCAAAAGGCCGAAAAAATCTGCCGTGAAGAACACGTGCCGGTTCTCGTCCACGTCACCGAAATGACCCAGCCCCAGGGTCACTCGACTTCCGGCTCACACGAACGCTACAAGAGCAAGGAGCGGCTCGAGTGGGAGGCGAAACACGACTGCATCCGGAAGATGCGCGACTACATCCTCGAATCAGGCTTCAGCACACCGGATGAGTTGGATGCGATTGAAAAGGAAGCCAAGGCTTTTTCAAAAGCTGAACGGGAAGGCGCCTGGAAATCGTTCATGACCGATATTCAGCATGAACAGCATGAGTTGGAAGCTTACCTTGATGAGGCGGCCGCCATGGTTCCTGAAATAGGGGAGCTTCGGAATACACTTTCAACTACCGTAAACCCGCTCCGCCTGGATGCCATGAAGTGCGCTCGTCGTGCCGCGTGGCTTTTGCGGGGTCAGCCGTCTGACGCGCGCGAGAAAATCATCGGTTGGCTCGAGCGTCGCATGAAGGAAAGCCAGGATCGATTCAGTTCGCACTTGTTCTCCGAATCGGATCATGGCGCCCTCAAGATTGCTGAAGTTAAAGCACTCATCCCGGAGAATGCTCCGTTACTGGATGGCCGTGAAGTGCTGCAGGCATGCTTTCGGGCTGCCTTCGAGCGCGATCCTCGCGTGCTCGCCTTCGGTGAAGACGTGGGCAAGATCGGTGACGTCAACCAGGGCCTGGCCGGAATGCAGGAAAAGTTCGGCGAGTACCGGGTAACCGATACGGGTATCCGCGAGTGCACAATCCTCGGACAAGGAATTGGTCTTGCCTTGCGCGGACTTCGTCCCATTGCCGAAATACAATACCTCGATTACTTGTTATACGCCATCCAGATCATGTCGGATGACTTGGCATGCCTTCAATATAGAACCAAAGGTGGCCAGAAGGCGCCGTTGATAATCCGTACGCGCGGTCACCGCCTGGAAGGTGTTTGGCATGCGGGCTCCCCGATGAGCATGATCCTGGGAAGTTTACGTGGGATTCATGTATTGGTGCCCCGCAACATGACGCAGGCTGCCGGCTTTTACAACACCATGCTGCAGGCCGACGATCCCGCGTTGATCATCGAATGTCTCAACGGCTATCGCTTGAAAGAGCGGCTCCCTTCCAATATTGCCGAGTTTACGGTGCCGCTGGGTACTCCTGAAATCCTGCGCGAAGGAACCGATGTGACGGTAGTGACATACGGTTCGATGTGCCGGATCACGCTTGAGGCGGCCGCGGAACTGGAGAAGCTCGGTGTGTCGGTTGAGGTGATCGATGTACAATCATTGCTGCCGTTTGATATCCATCACAGTATCGTGTCATCCGTTCGCAAGACCAATCGCGTGGTGTTTGCGGATGAGGATGTTCCCGGTGGAGCAACCGCCTTTATGATGCAGCAGGTACTGGAGGTGCAGGGCGCGTTTCGCTACCTGGATGCCCAGCCTGTAACGATCACCGCCAAAGAGCACCGTCCTGCTTATGGCAGTGACGGCGATTATTTCTCAAAGCCCAATGCAGAAGAGATGGTTGACCGGATCTACGCGCTCGTCCAGGAGTCCGATCCCGGCAATTTCCCGCCGCTGTACGAAAATCGCTAACCGGCTTTCTTGATTTGCTGGAGTGTGAACTCCGGCGTTTCGATAATGTTGCTCTTATTCAGGCCGCGGTCCTGGATCATGATTCGAAGCTTCAGCGTTTTGATGCTGAAGAGAATGGTGTATCCCACCGAGCCCATCGCATACCGGATCTTCCCGTCCAGCGGTGAGGCGCGTCCCAGGTCTTTGGACAAGACGGGGAAGCGTCCGTCCAGGGTGATGCCGCAGTTGGGGTAGGCGAACTCTTTCATCCAGTCAAACTCCTTGAATGTCCCGTCGTTGTTCTTGACCAGGAAGTCAACAAAGATGTTGTGGTGATTGGGGTTCAACTCGTAATAGAAAGTGTCGACTTTGTTTCCGCTGGTCTTTACTTCCCAGTTCACGCAGTAGTAGGGTTTGGCAAAAGCAGGCAGTGTGTCGAATTTGGGGTTGGTCCGTTTCGTCTTGTAGCTGATGAAAAAGGGATCAAACGCCGGGTAATAGTATTTGGCACCTGTCGTGTCGAAGAAGGCCTTATTGTGATACGGGTACATCGTATCATAGGGATTGTTGGCATCCAGTCCCAGGTCGCCGTCGCCGTCCTTGAACTTAATCGACAGTATAAGCGAATCCGGGTCGGAAGGATTGGCAACATCGATGAACGTTATATTATCGAACTCAATGGCCGGAATCTTGGAATAGACCGGCGGTTCAAAGCAAGAGGCCAGGAAAAGGGCAATGAAAGCCGTGTAGACGAGCCAATTTCCCAGCGACTTCATTTCCTTATACATTTATAATCCCGTAAAATTGGAAACGCTTGCAGACTTTTGAAAGTTTCGACCGGGAATTATATCCCTCTAACGATACTGCGTTTGAAGAAATTGCGCTGCGGTTATTTCGCTTCCAGGCAGAGCACAACACTGTTTATCGTCAATACCTCGCCTATATCGCGGTAGACCCCAAGGATGTAACCCGGCTGGAACAGATTCCCTTTCTCCCGATTTCGCTTTTCAAGACACATGAAATAAAGACCGGCGATTGGCAGCCAGAGGTAGTTTATACCAGCAGTGGCACGACAGGGGCGACGACCAGCCAGCACCTGGTTAAATCAAAGGAGTTCTACCTGGCCCACAGTCGGAGGATTTTTGAGTCAGTCTACGGTCCGCTGGCCGACTTTCATGTGCTGTGTTTGCTGCCGTCCTACCTGGAGCGTACGGGCTCGTCGCTCGTGGCGATGGCCGGTCACTTTATTGAAGCCAGCCAGTCTGTTCATTCCGGGTTCTTTCTTCGTGACCTGGACCGGCTTGCGGCGGTGCTGGAATCCATCCGCGATGATCGAAAGATCCTGCTCCTTGGCGTTTCGTTTGCGCTGCTCGACCTGGCCGAGCAATATGAATTGGACCTGAGCCGTTGCATCGTTATGGAAACAGGAGGGATGAAAGGCCGGCGGCAGGAGATCACGCGGGCCGAGTTGCACGAGATTCTGAAAAAGAATTTCAATGTGGCGGCCATTCATTCCGAGTATGGGATGACCGAATTGTTGTCGCAAGCCTATTCGAAGGGGGATGGCGTATACGATTGTCCGGCTTCCATGCGGGTGGTTATCCGGGAGTTAAACGACCCGTTTTCCACGTCTCACCCGGATTCGGGGGTAATTAACGTCGTAGACCTCGCAAATTTCCACTCGTGTGCCTTCGTTGAAACTCAGGATTTAGGAAAGCGCCTGCAGGCTGGTCACTTTGAGGTACTTGGACGTATGGATATAGCTGACGCCCGGGGGTGCAACCTCCTGGCGGAATAGGCGTTTTTATCGATAAAACGACAAAAAAGTACGTCGAATTTGCTTTAAAGACCCGGTTTCCTATTTTTGCTTAAAGTAAACCCGCTATTATGAAAAAAGTGCTCGCCTTCGTCGCTCTCGTTGTTCTGCTCGCTTCTTGCAGCCAGTACACCTGCCCGACGTATAGCAAGAAAGAGGTTAAGCGGCCTTCTGAGAACCGAATCTAAGCTTTAGACGTACTTTTTTACGTCCTCGGCTTTGATGGTGTCTCCGGCCATAATCACCAGCCTTTCGATGACATTTCTGAGTTCGCGGATGTTCCCCGTCCACGGGTAGCTTTCCAGCATTTTTTCTGCTTTCGGGTCCAGTTTCTTCTTCTTCGACCTATACTCTTCCGCCAGGTCCGACAAGAATTTATCAGCCAGTACCGGTATGTCTTCTTTGCGCTCGGCCAATGACGGGACGGCAATGAGAATGACGCTCAGCCGGTGATATAGATCTTCGCGGAACCGGTTCTCGGCGATTTCCTTTTTCAGGTCTTTGTTGGTGGCCGCCAGCACGCGCACGTTCACCGGGATATCCTTTTCACCGCCCACGCGGGTGATCTTGTGCTCTTGCAGCGCCCGCAACACCTTGGCCTGCGCCGCCAGGCTCATGTCGCCGATTTCATCAAGAAAGATGGTGCCGCCTTCCGCCTGCTCGAACTTCCCGATCCGCTGTTTTACCGCCGACGTGAAAGAACCTTTTTCATGACCGAACAATTCGCTTTCGATGAGTTCGCCGGGGATCGAGGCGCAGTTCACTTCGACAAACGGCCCCTCGCTGCGGTTGCTCTTTTCATGGATGGCCCGGGCCACCAACTCCTTGCCGCTGCCATTAGGCCCGGTGATGAGCACCCGGGCGTCGGTTTGCGCGACCTTCTCCACCATTTCACGTACCTGCTCCAGCGCGGGTGAATTGCCGATCATTTCATACTTGCGGGAGACTTTTTTCCGGAGCGACTTTGTCTCGCGGATCAGCGACTGCCGGTCCAGGGCATTGCGGACGGTGATGAGCAGGCGATTCAGGTCGGGTGGCTTTTGGAGGAAGTCGTAAGCACCCATCCGGATGGCGTCCACGGCCATTTCGGTGGTGCCGTGCGCGGAGATCATGATGAACGGGCACGAAATGTTCTTGTCTTTGGCGCGGGTCAGCACCTCCATGCCATCCATCTTCGGCATCTTGATGTCGCAGAACGCCAGGTCGTAGTGGGTAGACTCCAGTTTCTGCAGTCCTTCCGCGCCGTCGCGGGCTTCATCCACTTCCAG
>JBGAPO010000010.1:0-132765 GCA_044221195.1 Cyclobacteriaceae bacterium | reverse complement strand
CTCACTCTGGCTTCATTGGTCTCCTATCCATTCAGCTCACCCTCTTACAGGTTCACCAAACTTCTAAGAATCAACTCGTCATTAACCTCTATCGACTAATGACGGGTCCGCTATCAATTCCATATATTCAAAGAACGTTTGACACCTTCCTCATCCGGGTTACCCCATCTGATTTCGGGTCATCGCGATTTCCAAAGAAATCAGGTCTTAAAGACCGCTTTCTGCGCTTCAGAAAGCCCCTTTTACAAAAGGGAGTGCAAAGGTAGCAGGCAAAATCAATTAAACAATGCGGGATTTCTAAGATTTTAGGGACGAAAGCCCTATTTCTTGAACCGATGGATGGTCTGCGTACGGTCTGGACCCGTGGATATCAAGGAGATAGGAACCCCCAGGTGACCCTCCAAAAATTCTACGTATTGGGTCAATTCCCGGGGCAATTCATCCTCTCCCAGGCCCTTCAGGTTGCAATTCCAGCCCTTCAACTGCTCGTAAACCGGTGTAATCCGCTCATGAATCAACTCATAGGGCACCTGGTCGGTCACCGTGCCATCCGCCAGCTGGTAACGCACGCAAGCCTTGATGGCAGGGAAAATGCTCAACACATCGGCCTTCATCATCAACAACTGCGTCACCCCGTTGATCATGATGGAGTACTTCAATGACGGGAGATCAATCCAGCCGCAGCGGCGCGGCCTTCCGGTTGTCGATCCAAATTCATTACCCTCCTTCCGCATGGCCTCGCCCTCCGCGTTCAGCAGTTCCGTCGGGAAGGGACCGCTCCCAACGCGGGTGCTGTATGCCTTGAATATGCCATACACTTCGCCGACATGCCGCGGCGCAATGCCAAGGCCTGTGCATGCTCCCGCGGTCACGGTGTTCGAACTCGTAACAAACGGATAGCTGCCGAAGTCAATATCCAGCAATGATCCCTGCGCGCCTTCAGCCAGAATGCTGGACCCCGATGCCAACTCCTTGTTCAAGAAATACTCACTGTCAATCAGTTGAAAGGTTTTTAGGAATTCCACCGCATTCAGGAACTGCGTCTCAAGTTCCGCCCAGTTGAACGCCAAATCGTGCCCTTTCAGAATCTCCATATGGACGTCCACCAGCTTGCGGAATTTTTCGGGGAACGAAGGCGACAGCACATCGCCTACACGAAGGCCTTGACGGCCGATCTTGTCCTGGTAAGAAGGACCAATCCCTTTGAGGGTTGAGCCAATTTTGTTTTCACCCTTGGCCTTTTCCTGTGCCTGGTCGAGCAGCCGGTGTGAAGGAATAATCAGCGTGGCCTTTTTCGAAATGAAGAGATTCGAACGAACCTCCAGCTTGTACTGGCTAAGCTTCTCGATTTCCGACTTGAAAACGATCGGATCAAGAACCACGCCATTGCCGATCACATTGCGCGTCTTGGGACGGAAAATGCCGGACGGAATCTGGTGCAGCACATGTTTTATCCCGTCAAATTCCAACGTGTGGCCGGCATTCGGGCCTCCCTGGAAGCGTGCCACCACGTCATAGCGGGGAGCCAGCACATCCACAATTTTTCCCTTGCCTTCATCTCCCCATTGGAGACCGAGAAGCACATCCACTTTCATGTATGGAATTGATAAAGTAACCTATTTCTTAGCCCCGACAACTTCGTTCTCATTCTTAACCACCTGAAAGATGGCATTTAACTTGGTGATCGCCAGCAACTTCTTCACGTTGTCCGACGGATTCATCAGGTACACCTCTCCCCCTTTGTTGCGGAACTTGGTCAGCAAGGTAATGAGCACGCCAATTCCGCTGCTATTGATGTACCGCAGCTGGGATATGTCGATGACACAGGTCAACACCTGGTGACTGACCGCTTCGTTGACGACCTCGACCAGCTTGGTGCCGGTATCTTCTCCGATAAGATCACCGGAGATCCTGAGGATTAACGTGTTTGACTTGATTTCCTGGGCTACGTTCATGGTTTCTTGTTTTCGCAGTTAACCTTCTTGCAGTGCGCGTACAAAATTAACGAGTGGTGGGCAACTTCAAACTGCATCAGTTCCTCCACGGTATTCTGTATGTTTTGTATCCGGGGGTCGCAGAACTCAACGACTTTATTGCAGTCCAGGCAGATGAGGTGGTCATGCTGCCGGGATCCATATGATTTTTCATATTGGGCCTGATTTTGGCCGAACTGGTGCTTCGTCACCAGGTTGCATTGGGTAAGGAGATCAAGGGTATTGTAAACCGTGGCCCGGCTCACCCGGTACCGCTTGTTCTTCATACTGACGTAGAGCGATTCGACATCAAAGTGCCCGTCCATGGAGTAGATTTCTTCCAGGATGGCATAGCGTTCCGTCGTTTTCCGGAGTTTCTGGTTTTCGAGATAGGCCTTGAAGATCGTGCTTACTTCGTCGTAAAGTTTCTGATGGTGCGGCATACCGACAGTAAATATAGGGGATGCGTCAGGATTCTGCCGGCTGCTCTAAGAGCGCTGCATCGTGGCGGAATCAAACCGTGAAACCTTCACCACGCCCTCTACTTTCTCCAATTTCTTGATCAGGAAGTCAAGATGCCGGGTGTCATTGACATAGAGCATGATTTCCCCATCGAAAATGCCGGAATCGGTCCGGAAGGATATCGAACTCATATTCACCTTTAACTCCTCGGAGATGATCTTCGACACGTCGTTGATCAGGCCCACCCGGTCCGTACCGACCACTTTCAGCCCGGTGAGAAAGGCCACCTCATGTTGCGATGTCCACTTCGCCTTGATGACGCGGTGACCGTGATTCGACAGCAATTCGGGGGCGTTGGTGCAATTGGTGCGGTGGATCTTGATCCCTTCGTTCATCGTGACAAATCCAAAAACATCGTCACCGGGTATCGGTGTGCAGCATTTGGCCAGTTTATACTCCACCACATCCATATCTTCTCCGATGAGGAGAATGTCTTCATGCGGCTTTTTGGGCGGTGCTTCGCTTTCCCTTTTCTGCTCCTCCCGTGGTCGTTGCACTTCCGGCTTGTACTCCTTGAACCGTTTGAGTTCATTGAGCCCGATCTTCCCAATCGCCACCTCATAGTGCAGATCAAGCTGTGAGTTGACGTTAAAGTACAAGCGCATCAGGTCGAAGGTCTGGGTGGTGGCATCTATCTTCAGCTGTTTCATCTTTCGCTGAAGAACTTCCTTGCCGTCTTCGGCCAGTTTGCGCTTCGCCTCCTTCAGCAGGTCCTTGATCTTGGCCTTGGCTTTCTGTGTGACCACAAACCGCAGCCAGTCTTCCTTCGGTTTTTGTTTGGAGGAAGTCAGGATTTCAATCTGGTCACCATTTTTCAGCGTATGGTTGATGGGGACCAATTTCTGATTCACTTTAGCCCCGATACATCGGGCGCCGATGTCCGTGTGAATGTCAAAGGCAAAATCGAGGGCAGTTGATCCGGCGGGCAGCGTCTTCAGTTCACCGCGAGGGGTGAATACAAAAACCTCTTCGGTGAACAGGTTGCCCCGGAAGTCATCCACGAATTCCAGTGCCGTTGTATCCTGCTTCTCCAGGGTTTCGCGTACGCGGATGAGCCACTTCTCCAGGTTCGATTCCTGGCTGGCCGTGCTGTCCTTGTATTTCCAGTGAGCAGCGTATCCCTTCTCTGCAATCTCGTCCATCCGCTTGGTGCGGATCTGTACCTCCACCCAATGTCCATTCTTCGCCATGACGGTGGTGTGCAGTGATTCATACCCGTTTGCTTTCGGCGTGCTGATCCAGTCGCGCAGGCGATCGGGGTTGGGTGTATAGTAATCGGTGACGATCGAATAGACCTGCCAGCAGAAGTTCTTCTCTTGTTCGAGCGGTGAATCGATGATGATTCGTATGGCGAACAGATCATACACCTCCTCATAAGGGATGTTCTGTTTCCGCATCTTATTGTAGATGGAGAATATGGATTTCGGACGCCCCTTGATTTCGTACTCCACCTTCAGCTTATCCAGCTCCTCTTTGATCGGCGCCACAAACTGTTTGATGAACTTGTTACGCGAAGCTTTCGATTCGTCAATCTTGTTGTTGATGTCAACGTAGACGGCCGCGTCGGTGAAGCGCAGGTAGAGATCCTCGAGTTCTGTTTTGATGGCGTTGAGACCCAGGCGATGGGCCAACGGGGCATAGAGGTAGATGGTTTCAGAAGCGATCTTGAGCTGCTTGTTGCGCGGCATGCTGTCGAGCGTGCGCATATTGTGAAGTCGATCGGCCAGCTTGATCAGGATGACCCGCACATCCTCCGACAGGGTAAACAGCATTTTGCGGAAGTTCTCTGCCTGGGCCGAGGTACCGTACTCAAAGACGCCTTTGATCTTGGTGAGGCCATCAACAATCTTGGCGATTTTCTTGCCGAACATTCGCTCCACGTCGGCCAACTCAATGTCGGTGTCCTCCACCACGTCATGAATGAGCGCCGCGATGATCGACGTGGTACCCAGGCCGATCTCTTCCGCACAGATTTCGGCAACGCTGAGGGGGTGGAAAATGAATGGCTCCCCGGACTTGCGGCGCATATCCTTATGGGCCTCCAGGGCCAGGGTAAAGGCCCGTTTGATACGCTTGGCATCATCACCCTTCAGTACCGGTTTACACTTGCGGAGCAGGCGCCGGTAACGGTTGATAATCTCCCTTTTCTCCTCCACCGAATCTGTTACAGCCGCAGTTACCAAGCAGAACGCATTTTGACCTTCTATGCTAACGAATAATCTCTAAATTTGCACTCCTTTTTGCAAAAACCTTGTTGCAATAAGGGTTTTGCCAGCGAGTCGTACCATCAGAACTTCTTCCAGGCGGGAAAGAGTTCCATCGTTGGCGTAATGCGGATGTGGCGTAATTGGCAGCCGCGCCAGACTTAGGATCTGGTGCCGAAAGGCGTGTGGGTTCGAGTCCCTCCATCCGCACCATTTGAATGGTGATTTTGAACAATTGAACGAACTAAAACTGAGAGCACCTTGAACATTACACTGGACCAACCCACGCCCACCGACGGCATTATCCGCATTCAACTGGCCGAGACCGACTACCTTCCCAAAGTGGAGGAGAAGGTGCGCGAATACTCACGCAAGATGAATATCAAAGGCTTCCGCCAGGGAAAGGTCCCTACCGGCGTGGTGAAGAAAATGTACGGACGCACCATCCTGGTCGAGGAAGTCAATCACCTCCTCTCCCACTCGGTAACCGACTACATCAAAGAGAAGAAACTGACGGTGCTGGGCGACCCCATCCCCAACCATGAAAAAGCGCGGCTGATCGATTGGGACAACCAGAAGGACTTTGAATTTGAATTCCAGATCGGCCTGGTGGAGAATTTCGCCGTCGAATTGTCCAGCAAGGTGAAGTTGACTTCGTATCAGATTGAAGTGGACAACAACGTGATCAACGAAACCATCGAGGACATGAAGCGCCGCTTCGGCAATATCACCAACCCCGACGTGAGCACCGCAGACGACAACATCTTTGGGGAGATCACGACCGCGGAAGGAACATCTAAATCATCCTATCTCCAGATACCGAAAATCGCCAAGGGCGAACAGAAGAAATTCATTGGCCTGAAGAAAGAAGACACAGTGACCTTTGACGTTGAAAAACTGTCGGAGGATGCGGCTGTCATTTCCCAAATCATGAACGTAACCGAGGACGAAGCCAGGAACCTGAAAGGCTCCTATACGCTGAAGGTTACCAACATCAGCCACATGACGCCGGCTGAAATGAACCAGGAACTGTTCGACAAAGTGTTCGGCAAGGATGTGGTGAAAAGTGAAGAAGAATTCATCAACAAGATCCGCGAAACAATCGGCGAGAACTACCAGCGCGAAAGCAACCACTTGCTGGAGCATGAAATCCAGCACTACCTGGTTGATCACACCGCCGTCAGCATGCCGGACCAATTCCTCAAAGCCTGGCTGAAATCCAGCGGGGATGGCAAGATCACCGATGAGATTATCGGCAAAGAATATGAGGACTATAAGAAAGGTCTTAAGTGGGACCTGATCAAGAACAAGATTGCCGACGAAAACAAGATAACCGTGGAGACCGCGGAAGTGCGCGACCGCGCCAAGCAGTTGATCGCGCAACAGTTCGGAGGCCCGGCCATCGTGGAGCAACTCGGCGAGCGGTTTGATGCCATTGCAGATAATTACCTGTCAGGCCAGGACGGCAAAGGGGAGAATTTCATGCGCCTGTACAACCAGCTCCGCCACGAGAAGGTCATTGCTGCCGTCAAAGAAAAAATCACCATTGCTGAAAAGAAGGTCACACTCGACGAATTCAAAAAGGCGGCCGACGCGCACGCCCACGAATAATTGTTAATCGGTTGAACCTCCCCGGGGCTTCCGCTGTTGTGAACCCCGGGGAGGTTCTTTTTTCCCGGAGATTTATTCTTTAACATTGAGTTATCGGCTGGTCCGGGTAAACTAAAACTGCCCCAGGCCCGTCTACATCATAAGCAGTAAAACGACTAAACGACTATGGATAAGAACAACGAATTCAGGAAATACGCGGTCCAGCACCTGGGCATGAGCAGCAATACGATCGACGGCTATGCGCAGAAAATCGAAAACATGACCCAATACGTCATCGAGGAGCGCCCGGGTAACTTCCGCGCCATCGATGTATTTACGCGATTGATTTCCGACCGCATCATCTTCCTCGGCATGGGCATCGACGACCAGATAGCGAACCTGATTACCGCACAGCTATTGTTCCTGGAGTCGGCCGACCATAAAAAAGATATCATCATGTATATCAACAGTCCGGGCGGATCAGTCTATGCCGGCCTGGGTATCTATGACACCATGCAGTATGTCAACCCGGATGTGGCCACGATTTGTACCGGCCTGGCGGCATCGATGGGGGCCGTCCTCCTCGCTTCCGGCGCACCGAAGAAACGCTCCGGCCTGCCGCACGCCCGCATCATGATCCACCAGCCTTCCTCCGGCATGCAAGGCACCTCGAAGGACATGGAGATCTCTTTGAAACAGACGATAGAGATTCGCGAAGACCTCTATAAGATCCTGGCTAAGCACAGCGGACAGACTTTTGACAAGATTGAGAAGGATTCTGACCGCGACTACTGGATGCGCGCCGTTGAGGCCAAGGAATACGGGCTGATTGACGAAGTGCTCGAGAAGAAGAAGTAACGGGTAACCCCGGGCAACGGTGCCCCCTCCGGGGAGGAGCCGGAACCAGTTGGCTATTAGTCTATTGGTCAAATAGTCAGTACCTTTGAAACCTTAGTCACCCCACGACATGGCAGAAGTAACGTGCTCATTTTGCGGAAGAAGCAAGAAGGATGTCGATCTGATGATCTCCGGCATTCATGCGCACATTTGCGACAAGTGCGTTACCCAGGCCACGCAAATTCTCCAGGAGGAGAAGAAAAACAAGGTGGAACCCGGCAGTGCGCCGAACTTCAAGCTGATTAAGCCGAAGGAGATCAAGAAATTCCTGGATGAATACGTCATCGGCCAGGACCAGGCCAAGAAGGTACTCTCGGTTGCCGTCTACAACCATTATAAGCGGTTGATGCAGCGTAAATCGGAGGTGTCCGATGTGCAGATCGAAAAATCGAACATCATCATGGCCGGTGAGACGGGTACGGGAAAGACCTATCTCGCCAAGACACTGGCCCGGATTCTTCAGGTACCTTTTTGCATTGCCGATGCTACCGTGCTCACCGAGGCGGGGTATGTCGGCGAAGATGTGGAGAGCATCCTGACCCGGCTCCTGCAGGCCGCCGATTACAATGTTGAAGCCGCTGAGCGCGGTATCGTCTACATCGACGAGATCGATAAGATTGCCCGGAAGTCGGATAATCCCTCCATTACCCGCGATGTGAGCGGCGAAGGCGTTCAGCAGGCGTTGCTGAAACTGCTGGAAGGAACGCCCGTCAACGTTCCCCCGCAGGGCGGCCGCAAACACCCCGATCAGAAAATGATCACGGTTAACACCGACAACATCCTGTTCATCTGCGGCGGTGCCTTTGAGGGAATTTCCAAACTGATCTCCCGACGACTGAATACCCGCCCCCTGGGCTTTGCCTCCGGGGATGGTCTCCACCCAAGCGACATCGACAATGACAACCTGTTGCAGTTTGTTTCGGCACAGGATCTGAAAAGTTTCGGCCTCATTCCGGAATTGATCGGCCGACTGCCCGTCGTGTCCTACCTCAATCCGCTGGATGCCGTGGCATTGAAAAAGATCCTCGTAGAACCGAAGAATGCCCTTGTCAAGCAGTACAAGAAACTCTTCGAAATGGAGGGTATCGAACTGGACTTCAAAGAAGGCGCGCTCGATTTTATCGTCGACAAAGCCATGAGCTTCAAGCTGGGTGCACGCGGTCTTCGCTCCATCTGCGAAGCCATCATCAATGACGCCATGTTTGAGCTTCCGTCAGAAAAGGGCACCGACAAACTGATTGTTAATCGCGCCTATGCCGAGGAAAAATTCAGCAAGTCGCGCTACAGCAAGCTGAAGGTTGCCTGACCCATTGGCGCCAAACCACCCCAGATTACCACTCTTCATTCTTTGCCTGCTGCTGGGCTTCCCGGGGCTGGCGCAGAAGCCGGTTAGTTTTGAAGTGCTGACGAAATCCCCGGCCCTGGTAGGGACCACCTTCGGCGGCGCCGTCACGCGTCGCTCCATTGTCGTGCGCGACTGGAAGGACTACTACATCTATTCCTTTGGGACAAAGTCATGGGAGAAGGCACGATTCCCATCGCAGCAGATGAAGCCACTCCACAGCCAGGGATGGATTACGTGCGCCTACCTTCCCTCGTTTGGGAAACTCCTCACCCTGAGCGAGGAATTGGAAGTGCTCGATCTGCAAAAGCTCGGCCTGGCTTACTATCCCATTGAAGGCACGGTACCGGTACCCGGTGGAGCTGTTGTCTGGCAGGAAAAAGTGTACCTCCTGGGCAGTTCACTCCTTTTCAACCTGAATGAAGAGCCGGAATTCGATATCCGAAAAGGAAGAACTACCAGCATCAAACCTCCCAGGAAAGTGATCTTGCCCACTCACTACTTCATGGCTTTTGATCCCGCGACGCTCCGGTTCGAACAACTGGATTCTCTTCCGGGGCCGCACTTCCGGCTGGGCGCCTTTTCCGGCGACTCCCTTTACGCCTTTGGTCCCGAAGTACGTTCAGGCACCACGGATGTCGTCCGCTATAACCCCGTGGTCAACCAATGGGACAGCCTGGCTAGGCTGCCCGTTCTCGCCGGAGCAGTAGCCGAATGGAACCGCAACCTTTTCGTATTGGGCCTGCAGGATCATAAAGGCTTCCTGCTGGTCTTTGACGTCCGACGAGGGACGTGGAGACGCTATGAAACCAACGTCCCGTGGACACACGGACTCGCCTTTGTCCACGAAAACAAGCTTTACTACCTCGCGGGAATGAAGGAGAATCCAAAAATCCGGGACGTCTTCTTCCGCCATCCGCGTTGGCTCGACCGGAAGATGTACGTCCTGGACCTCAGTCAGTTCCTTCCTTAGGATTTTGAAGATACCCGATCATCAGGCGGGCTGCATTGTCGGAGGCGGAACCTGTATCCAACGTCCGGTAGATTTCTGCATACGCGCTCAACAGGTCATCACGATATCCGCCCGGCCGAACCAGCTGTTGCAATTCGTCTGCGATGGCGCCAACAGAAGCATCTTCCTGAATCAATTCCTGGATCACCTTTCTGCCGGCGATCAGATTGACCAGTGAAATGTGTTCTACCTGGACCACGGCCTTTCCGATCTTCATTTCCAACCAACCGGCTTTGTAAACACATAACTGCGGAACATTGAACAGGGCCGTCTCCAGCGTGGCCGTGCCGGAGCAGACTACCGCGGCGGTAGCTACGTGCAGAAGATTGTAGGTATCGTCGAGGATCCACCGCACTTGCGGGTGACTGCGCAGGGGTTCATAGAGCGCACCGTCGAGATTGCTGATGGCGGCGAGCGCGAACTGGGATTCAGGAAACCGAGTGACCAGCTCCGCCATCACTGGAATGATCCGCTTCAGCTCCATCCTCCGGCTGCCGGGCAGCAAGGCAATGATGGGTTTCTCCCGGATCAGTCCGTTGCGTTCGAGAAAATCGGGTGACGGCGAAAACGACTTCACCGCGTCCAGCACCGGGTTGCCGACATAGTCCACCTCCATGCCGTATCGTTTGTAGAATTCCTTCTCAAACGGAAGAATAACGAACATGCGGTCGATCGTCTGCCGAAGCTCTTTGGCCCGTCGTTGATACCACGCCCACACTTTGGGAGGAATGTAGTAGAAGGTCTTGATGCCCAGGGGCTTTGTAAACTTGGCGATGCGCCGGTTAAATCCCCCGTAATCGATAAGGACCACGACATCCGGCTTGAATTGGAGGATGTCCTCCTTGCAGAACTTCAGCATGCGGCGGATGGTCGTGTAATTGACAATCAGGGCGGTGAAGCCCATGAAGGCCAACTCCCGGTAATGCACGGCGAGCTCGGCTCCGGCGGATTTCATTTCATCACCTCCAAATCCCCGGACAACAGCCTGTGGGTCCCGGTGGCGCAGCGCGCGGATCAGGTTGCTCCCGTGAAGGTCGCCTGAACGTTCGCCGGCTATCAGGTAGTAACGCATAGGGATTTAGTCACCGAAGTATTCAACATAGTTCCGCGGCGTCTCAAACAGCCGTATGGAATGAAGGCTGGCGCAGGAGGAAACGGTGGCGATGGCCGGCGCGAGGATCTTCCAGATTTCCATCGCGAGGTTTTCCGTACTGGCCATCTTATCTCTCATGAAATCAACATCCAGGTTGAGGTTCTTGTGGTCGAGTTTGTCCACGACCGTCGTGCGGATCAGCGTGCTAAGTTTCTTGAGGTCAATCACAAAACCCGTGTCCGGGTCAGGATTGCCTTTGACGGTAACGATCAGGTCGAAGTTATGACCGTGCCAGTTTTCATTGGCACACGGGCCAAAGACTTCGAAGTTCTTTTCTTTCGACCAGGCCGGGTTGCTGAGTTTGTGGGCGGCGTTGAAGTGTTCTTTTCGACTGACGTATACCATACCGCGGCGGATGAGCCGCAAATATACATTAACTTGCAGGCAAAATTTATCTGTCATGATCGTCGTCACCGGTGCTGCCGGGTTTATCGGCAGCTGCCTTGTCCGGAGGCTCAACCAGGAGAACTTCAACGCCATCGTCGCGGTTGATTCATTCCAGGACGCCGAGCGCAACAAGAACCTGGAAGGACTCCGGCTCAAGGAGCGCGTCGCCATTGACGACTTCATGTCGTGGTTCGACGTCAACCAGGAACTGGTCGAATTCGTCTTCCACATCGGGGCGATCACCGATACATCCGAGTTTGACAAAGACAAACTCAACCGGTTCAATACGCAATACACGAAAGACATCTGGGCGCGGTGTATCCGTTACCAGATACCCCTCGTCTATGCTTCCTCCGCAGCCACCTACGGGTTGGGCGAATTGGGTTATTCAGACGACGAGGCCCTGATCCCGCGGCTGAAGCCGTTGAATCCCTACGGGCAATCGAAGCAGGACTTTGATGTCTGGGCGCTCGCGCAACGCGACAAACCGTTCTTCTGGGCGGGGCTGAAGTTCTTCAACGTCTACGGTCCTAACGAGTACCACAAGGGCCGGATGGCCTCCGTGATCTGGCATGCCTACAACCAGATCCTCAAGACCGGCAAGATGAAACTGTTCAAGTCGCATCATCCGGATTACAAAGACGGAGAACAGATGCGCGATTTCGTTTATGTGCTGGATGTGGTGGATGTTTGTTATTGGCTCATGCACCACCGCAAGAATTCCGGCATCTACAACCTCGGCTCGGGAAAAGCCCGCACTTTCCTCGACCTCGTGCGCGCCGTCTTCCGCGCCATGAACAAGCCGGAGCAAATTGAATTTATCGATACTCCCGCCGACATCCGCGACAAGTACCAGTACTTCACGGAAGCAGATATGCGCAAACTAGCCAGCATCGGTTATGCCAAGCCTTTCCACACCCTGGAGGAAGGCGCGACGGACTATGTGCGGAACTACCTGGCGAAGTTGGATATTCGCTAACGGATCAGCCGGAACTCAATACGGCGGTTGATCTGCCGGTTCTCCTCGGTATCATTTGGCGCCAGCGGCTTATCCGCACCGTAACCCTTTTGGGTCAACCGGGTTGATACAATGCCATGATCGGTGAGGTACTTCACTACCGCCTGGGCGCGCTTCAGGGACAATTGAACATTGTATGCCGGCGTCCCCTGGTTGTCCGTGTGGCCGCTGATTTCAATGCGCAGCGTCGGGTTGTCATTCAAAAACCTGATCACCTTATCCAGCTCGGTGACCGACTTTTCCTGCAGGTCGTACTTGTTGTATTCAAAGAAGATGTTGTTGAGCACGGCGGTCGCCCCTGCCTTGACCGGGTCAAGCAGCACATCGAGTGACACGGGAATCAGGTTCTCCTGGATCTCATAGTTGAAGTTCAAGCTTTTGAAAAGATAGCCCGGCTGCGAAACATACAAAGCATAGTCGGCACCCTGCGTGAGCACCATGAGGTACTCGCCCGTGATCGAATCTGCCTGCACGAAGGAAGTGCGCTCGTTTTTGTTGATGTTAAACAGTTCGACGCGCGCGCCCAGCGGTTTCTTCGTTGTCGCATCGCGCACCACGCCCTTGACGTAGTTGCTTTTGTACTTCAATTGAAGCTCCGCCGGCACCGTGATCTCATAGAGAAGTGATGAGTTGAGTTTGAAATTGTCTTCATGGGAATAGAACCCGTGCTGCCCGTCGCGGGTGATGAACAGGGAGAACTGATCCTCGTGGTTGTTCACCGGCGAACCGAAGTTCTCCGTCTCCGACCACGCGCCATTTTCATATTCGCTCCGATAAATATCATAACCTCCGAAACCGAGTTTGCCGCTGGAGGCTACGAAAAGGGTTCTGCCGTTGACATGGATGAAGGGAGAGATTTCATCATAGGGCGTGTTGATCTTGGGTCCCAGGTTTTCCGCCTTGGTCCACTTGCCGCTTTCCAGTTTGTATGACACATAAATATCCTTGTTGCCGATTCCGCCCCGGCGATCGGACACAAAGAACAGCGTACGACCATCAGACGACAGCGAAGGTTGAGATTCCCAGGCGGGCGAATTTACTTCGGGACCAAGGTTGACCGGCCTGGTCCACTCATCTCCCACCTTCCGGCTCTCAAAAAGATCACAGCTGCCGTAACCGCGGCGACCCATACACGACGTAAAAATCAGTTGGCGGCCGTCGGCCGAAATGGTACACGTTCCTTCGTTCATGGGGCCATTGATGTTGGGGGATAAGGAAACCGGCGGCATCCATCGGCCCAGCGAATCCTTCCTGCAAACCACCAGATCTTCATCATCGTTGTCGCGGCCGCCCACACGGCGGGTGAAGATCAACTCCGTCTCATCAGCGGTCATTACCGGAAAATACTGCATGGCAAAGGCGTTGACGGTATCCGAAAGCTTCCGGGGAAGGAACTCGCTCGCTGTCTTTTGGTTTCTCAAGGCAAACTGTGCGTTGCGCCTCCACAGCTGGGCCTGATCGATTTTCTGCCGGTTCATCGACTCCGCTTGAAGGTAGTGGTCCAGGACATCCATGGCCTTGGTGTAGTTACCTTCCAGCATGTAGTTGTCTCCCAACTCATAGAAGAACCCCTTTTGTTTTTTTGGATCGGCCGTCGTGTTCAATCCGATGAGAAACACCTTAGAGGACTGTGGGTAGTCTCGTACGGCCTTCAGGATAATTCCTTGTCGGAAATACGCCTCCGTAAAATTCCGGTCCTTCTCGATGGCCTGGTTCAGCAACTGCATGGCCTCCCGGTATTGGCCCCTGACCCGGTAGTTGTCGGCTTCAGTATAAAGTTCAATGGCCTTCTTATTCTTGGTATTCAGCGGCACCTGTGCGCTCGCCAGCCAGGCGGGAAGGATGAAAAAAAGGATTAGAAGACGCTTCATCTGCCGTGAAGATAGACACCGCAGCATTAACGCCATCAGGGTATGTTTAAGTACTTGTGTACCTGCAGCGACAGCCGCCATTTAGGGTGTGATTTGATGTACTCGATGATCCGGGGGGCCATTTCCTTCTCCTTCGACCACTCCGGCTGTAAGTACAGGCGGCATGCAGGGCTTACGCGGGCAGCTTCCTTTTCCGCCCATTCGAGATCGCTCCGGTGATAGACGATCACCTTGAGCTCATCAGCGCGACCGTAGATCGACGGCTCGGGCGACTTGAATTTTTTTGGTGAAAGACATACCCAGTCCCAGGTACCGGTGAGCGGATAAGCCCCGGAAGTCTCCAGGTGCGTGCGGATACCCTGAGCCTTCAATGCCGTCGTCAGTGCCTCCAGGTTGTATAAAGTAGGTTCGCCGCCGGTGATCACTACTATGGGCGCGCCGCTCCTCACTGCCGCCGAGACCAATTCTTCAACGGATACCGCGGGATGGGCTTCTGCCGGCCACGACTCCTTCACATCACACCACACGCACCCGACATCACACCCGCCGAGGCGGATGAAGAACGCAGCACTTCCCTGGTAGAATCCTTCCCCCTGGAGGGTTAGAAACGACTCCATGACAGGAAGTGTAGGAAATGCCGAAGTGCTCAAATTCGAAAGAAGGTATTCGTGACCGTGCCGACTAGGGATGTCGCAGCTCCGTCGCACGCAGGGTGTTGAGGAGCAGCGAAGCGATGGTCATTGGCCCCACGCCGCCCGGAACCGGCGTGATGAACGAGCACTTGGGCGCTACGTTCTTGAAGTCAACGTCCCCTTTGATGGCAAATCCATTGGGCTTGCTCGGGTCGTCCACCTTCGTCGTTCCGATATCGATCACCACGGCGCCGTCTTTGACCATGTCGGCAGTGACAAGCCCGGGCTTGCCGACGGCAACGAGGAGGATGTCGGCATGCTGGGTGTAGTCTTTTAGGTTTTGCGTGTACTTGTGACAGATCGTCACCGTGGCATGACCTTGCTCCACGAGCATCATACTGAGGGGCGCGCCGGCGATGCGGCTTGCGCCTACGACAACGCAGTTCTTGCCTTCGGTCTGAATGCTGTAGCGACGCAGGAGTTCCATCACTCCGTAGGGCGTCGCCGGCATGAGCAGCGGGACTTTGGAAATGATGCTGCCGAAATTTCGGTTCGTGAATCCGTCGACATCCTTGTCGGGCCGGATTTTGTCCGTGATGCGCTCGACCGAAATGTGGGCGGGGAGCGGCAGCTGGACAATGAAGCCGTCCACGTCGTCGTCGTTGTTCACGGCCGTGATGTGCTTGCCGAGTTTTTCTTCCGAAATCGTGTCGGCAAAACGCATCATGGTGTAGTGGTAGCCGACATCTTTGCAGGCTTTCACTTTGTGATCCACGTACGTCTGGCTGGCGCCGTCGTCACCGACGAGGATGAAGGCGAGGTGAGGAACTTTCTTGGCGGCTTGTTTCCGCTCAACCACTTTCTGGGCGATTTCCTGCTTGATTTCGCCGGCGATCCGTCGTCCGTCGATCAGCGTGTAAGGCTTGGTGGTTGTATCCGTCATTTTCCGGTCTGGTTAGTCGATTTTCAGCACGGCCATGAAAGCTTCCTGCGGGATCTCCACGGATCCTACCTGGCGCATCCGCTTCTTACCTTTCTTCTGCTTTTCCAGCAGTTTGCGTTTTCGCGAAATATCCCCGCCGTAACACTTGGCCAACACGTTCTTGCGCATGGCGCTAACGGTTTCCCGTGCGATGATCTTTTGCCCGATGGTCGCCTGGATGGCTACCTCGAACATGTGGCGCGGGATCAGTTCTTTCAGCTTCTCGCACAGCTTGCGGCCCCAATCGTAGGCCTTGTCGCGGTGCACGATGGCCGACAACGCGTCTACCCGCTCGCTATTCAGCTGGACATCCAGTTTTACCATGTCGCTTTCGCGGAAGCCGATGAGGTGGTAGTCGAGGGAGGCGTAACCCCGTGAAATGGTCTTGAGTTTGTCGTAGAAATCAAATACGATTTCCGCCAAGGGCATGTCGAACGTCAGCTCGACGCGGTCCGACGTCAGGTACATCTGGTTCTTGATGATGCCGCGCTTGTCCATGCACAGTCCGATGATCGCTCCGATGTACTCCGACTTGGTGATGATTTGCGCTGCGATGAAAGGCTCCTCGATCATTTCCAAATGCGTGGGGTCCGGCATTTCGGACGGCGCGTTGATGTTGATCATCTTGCCGCTGGTGAGGAGCGCGCGGAATTGAACCGACGGCACGGTGGTAATCACCGTCATCCCGAATTCACGCTCCAGGCGCTCCTGGATGATCTCCATGTGGAGCATGCCGAGAAATCCGCAACGAAAGCCGAAGCCCAGCGCGGCCGATGTTTCCGGTTCCCACACGAGCGACGCGTCGTTCAATTGGAGTTTCTCCATCGACGAACGGAGTTCCTCGAACTCATGCGTATCCACCGGGTAGATACCTGCGAAGACCATCGGCTTCACATCTTCAAAGCCATGGATGGCTTCTCCGGGGTTGCTCACGAGGGTAATGGTGTCACCCACCTTCACCTCTTTGGCCACCTTGATGCCCGAAATAATATACCCCACGTTGCCGGCGCTGATTTCCGGACGCGGATGCTTGTCGAGTTTAAGTACCCCGATCTCGTCGGCGCCGTACTCCGTGCCGGCGGCCACGAACTTGACGCGGTCGTTGGTGCGGATGGTGCCGTTGAACACACGGAAATAAACCTCGATGCCGCGGAAAGAATTAAAGACTGAGTCGAAGATCATCGCCTGCAACGGCGCGTTGGGATCACCTTTGGGCGGAGGGATACGCTCCACGGCGGCCTCCAGGATCTCTTTGATGCCGACGCCTTCTTTCGCGCTTGCCTTCAGGACCGACTCCCTGGAGCATCCGATCAGGTCTACAATCTGATCGGTGACTTCCTCCGGCATGGCGGCCGGGAGGTCGATTTTATTCAGAACCGGGATGATGGTCAGGTCGTGCTCAAGGGCAAGGTAAAGGTTAGAGATCGTCTGAGCCTGGATACCTTGCGCCGCGTCCACAATGAGCAGGGCTCCTTCGCAGGCCGCGATGGACCGGGAAACCTCGTAGGAAAAGTCCACGTGGCCGGGCGTATCGATCAGGTTAAGGATATATTCTTTGCCATTCAGCTTATAGTTCATCTGGATGGCGTGGGCCTTGATGGTAATCCCCTTTTCGCGTTCCAGGTCCATGCTGTCCAGCACCTGGGCCTGCATTTGGCGGTCGGTAAGCGTGCCGGTGTACTCCAGCAGGCGGTCCGCCAGCGTACTTTTACCGTGGTCGATGTGAGCGATGATGCAGAAGTTGCGGATATTTTCCATTCCCCGGGAAGTCAGCCTGAATAATGAGGTGCAAAAGTAGCCAAAAATCCGTGTTTCAGGGTATTTCTTGTCAATCTGGCTTTGCTGCAAAATGTCCTGAAAACCGTACGCCCTGGTTTAACCACTTCGCCGGCGAACCGCGTATTTTTGTTATCGAAGAAAGTGATCAGAATGGAACGCAACTACGACGAACTCTTTGCGGAAATGCTCATGAACATTGACCGCCATACCGAAGAGCTTACCCGGCACTCACAAGAGCTTACCCGGCACTCACAGGAGCTTACCCGGGTTTCATTGGAAGTGGCTGCTGACCGAATCAAACACGACCAGGCTCACGAGCGGATCATGAATAGGCTGGAGGAAATTGGCGAGGAACAAAAGGCCGTAAACAACCAACACCTGGAAATGATCGTCAATACCGCCACCATCCTGGACCGGATTATCAAAGAGAACCACCTGAGACTGTAAGCAGGTCAATCAGCCGGCCGCCGACGTAGCGAGATATTTTTAAAATCAGACCGGGCAAATATTGAGACAACATGAGACTAGGTCTAATTTTTATTCTACTGACACTTACGACAAGTTGCGTCTTCGGACAAAACAATGTTAATAGGAAAAAGATGGTTGGATTTGGATGTTATTTTGATGGACAGCCGACAAAGACTGTTGAAGAAGTAACTGAATTGCTTTTGAAAAAGAAATACAAGACAATTTCAGACCTACTAAAAAGCGGACACGGAGGAGAACAATTCTTAGCAACTGTTTCACTTGAAAAACTCGCAGCACTTGGACAGTATGAATTATCGGACAATGAGAAAGAACTAATTAAAAAAATTAAAACCTCGGGCGACAAAGTTTCAGTTTGTTCCGGTTGTACATACTTTGACAAAGTATCGTTGAAGGAAATGTTTTCTGAGGACAATTTTCTAGGTTCAAATTGGTGGATAGAAAAGATATTGAACCCAGAGGTGAAGACAACTCAGAATTGACTTGGAAAAAGAAGAAAAGCGGAGAATAAAAACGCGCCACAACAACATGTTTCCGCTATGGCCGGTCGACCGGTTAAATTCTAGTACTTTTATTGAACAACGTTTGTGTCCGCGGGATAACGCGCGGCTTCTAGAGCGGCAACATTCGCAAACACGAACATTAGGCGATCAGGCTAGTTTATAAGCCGTCATCACTTCCCGCAATTTTCCGGGACTGGCGCCGTCCAACTCACGCGCGCGCAGCATCAATTCAAATACGGCCTCTTCGCGGAACCCCAGCTTGGCGGCGGCCTGCGCACAGAAACGCATTTCGGTCTTGTAGATCTTTTCGTCGATCCGCATCAGCTGAATCAACTGAAAAAGCACCTCCTCCTTGTCTTTGTCAGCAACAAGTGACTGATTCTTTTCCGCTGGCGCCGAGAACAAGGGCAGTATTTCGGCAACCATCATGTGATTGGCCAAGCCGATGGAAATGATATACTGACGTTCTTTTTCAGCCAGCTCGCCGTCGGCGGAAGCGAGGGCGATGAGCGCCTGGAGTCGTTGGTTATTGTCCATGGTAAACGATATGCGAATGAAAGGAATTAATTCATTTCCACCAATGAGAAATCTCAGTCCGGCCGGCAGAACCTGATGAAGCCGCCGGGTTTGTACCTTGCGTCATGAACTTCCTCGCACACCTTCATTTGTCGGGCAATGACGAGGCGGTGATGGTGGGCAACTTCATCGGCGACTTCGTCAAGGGCCGCGACCTGAAAGCCCAGTTCGGCGAAGGCATCGCCCGAGGCGTTGAGCTTCACCGGGCCATTGATGAGTTCACCGACCGGCACGCGATCGTCAAGCAAAGCAAGGCGAGGCTGTGGCCAACGTACCGGCACTATTCGGCTGTTATTGTTGACATCTTCTATGACCACTTCCTGGCAGCCGATTGGAATGATCATTCCGGCGAACCGCTCGATCAGTTTGCGCAGCGTACCTACCAGCTAATGGCGAGCCACAATCACATCCTGCCGGAACAAGTTAAATACATGCTCGGCTACATGATCCGGGGCAACTGGTTGGTCAACTATGCCCAGGTCGAAGGCATCCAGCGCGCCCTTACGGGCATGTCGCGCCGGGCGACATTTGAATCGAAGATGGAACAGGCCGTCGAGGACTTGCGCAAATACTACGGCGAATTTCAATCCGACTTCCGGTTGTTTTTCCCGGAACTGAAGTCCTTTTCAGAAACGTGGAGGAGTCAGCAGTAGACTCAGGCCTTGGCGTAGAAATTCAGCTTCGTCTCTTTGGCTCCCAGTGAAACGAGATACTCCACGACCGCCTTGGAAGGATCTCCGCCTTTGTTCGCATGATGCAGCATGGTGAATCCATGGGGACCTTTTGAATTGAGCAGGCCGGGGTTGAACGTCAGCACATTCTTCACCGTGTCCAGGTGTCCCAGCATGCAGGCGAGATAGATGTTGTAGCGTGCTCCTTTTCCCAACAGGTAGTCCGCGATCTCCCGGTTGCCGACGTGACCTGCGGCTTCAATGCCCGATTCAAAATCGCCGCCGCCCCAGTCGAAGGAAACGTGCAGGAGTTGGGCATCATTTTCCAGCATTTCTTTTACGCGATCAAATTTGCCGTGGCACACGCCGACAAATTCTTTCACGATATCGGTATTGATGGCCGGCGGACGCTCCTGGGTCTGCTGACCGCGGGTAATGAAAGGAAGGGTTAGCACGGCTCCCCCGATGAGGGAACGGCGCAGAAATTCAGTCCGGTTCATAGGCATAAGGGTTTTCGTACGTGAACGTCCGTTTGCGCCGGACGTTTCCGTTGGCGTGATTTGCGGAGCCGGCCGTACGCAAACGGCATATTCCTATGACTAACGACCCCGAACTGAGCGGTAAATACCTGGGCACCATTTCCAGCGACTTCGCCAGGATATCCGATTCTGTCAAAGAAGCGTCGTACCAGATTCGCAAAGCAGGTTTTGAATTTCCCATATTCCCGATTTGTCACCAACAGCAGCCGATCGGTCAGCTCCTGATCCAGCCGTCAGACCTGGGAACCACGTGGTACTACTACGCGTCTTTCCTGGATGAATTCATTCAACGGGAACTCATCGCGAAGGACAAAGAGGAAGATTTCAGAAAGGCGTATAAAGATCCGGATGAATTCTGCTGCCTGTTTGTGATCGACAAGGAATTCACCCGCTTTGTATTCATTCCCTACCCGGAAGATTAATACGCCCGAAGATCAAAAGTGCACCCAGCCCTGCGCTTTCAGCGGGACGGCATTTCCACCTTTCGTGACCAGCACATTTTCCGCGGGGTTCGCATGCACATAACCGACGAACTGGATATCGCGGTGGTTCTTCAGCCTCTCCACGTCGGCCTGCCGGATGGTGAAGAGCAATTCGTAATCTTCTCCTCCGTTGAGGGCGCATGTGTAGGGATCGAGGTGGAATTCCACCGCCGTATTGAACGCATCCTGATCAATGGGAATCTTGTCTTCAAATACCCTCACGCCTACCCCCGAGTTCTTTGACAGGTGCATTAACTCCGAAGCGAGCCCGTCGGAGATGTCGATCATGGACGTGGGCTTGACGCCGAGATCAGCCAGTTCGTAGATGATGTCCATTCGCGCCTGGGGCCGCAGCTGACGGCTGACGACATATTCATGTTTCTCCAGGTCCGGCTGCATGTTGGGGTCCGCCAGGAAGACCTCCTTTTCCCGCTCCAGTATCTGCAAGCCGATATAGGCGCCGCCGAGGTCGCCCGTGACGCACAATACATCCGTGTCTTTCGCACCGCTCCGGTATACTTCGTTCCCCTTCTTTGTCCGGCCCAGCACGGCAATATTGATAACGAGACCGGCGGGAGACGCCGTCGTGTCGCCGCCCACCAGGTCGACCTGGTATTGGTCACACGCCGCTTTGACACCCTCGAACAACGCGTCGATGGCCTCGACGGAAAACCGGTTGCTGACGGCGAGCGAGATGATGATTTGCTCGGGCTTGCCGTTCATCGCGGCAATGTCCGAGACATTGACCGCCACCGCCTTGTAGCCCAGGTGCTGCAGCGGCATGTACGACAGATTGAAATGAATCCCTTCCACCAGCATGTCGGTCGACAACAGCATCACGTCATCGCCTGCATCGATAACGGCGGCATCATCGCCGATGCCTTTCAGGGAGGTGCGGTTCTTGAGGGTAAAGCCGGAGGCAATCCGGTCGATCAGGCCAAATTCGCCGAGGGTGGAAATATCAGTGCGGGGAGGATTACTCATGGATTGATGTAAGGGTAACTGGGCGATCAAACACCGCCGTTCACCGGCAAAAATAGAGGGATGGCGGCATATTTCGAGAAAAGGGCCAAAAGGACGGTATTCAGGATAAATCCCAGAAGTATGAAAACCGTGGTTTCTCTCCTGCTGGCGTGTTTAGTGGTGTTGGCAGCTTGCGGCCCCAAGTCGTATTCCGATACGGCGATTGGAAAGAAGAAGTGGAAGTACTACAACAAGACTCAGTACGGACTGCACCCGAAGAAGGGCCCGAATTTCTGATCCCTACTTGTCCTGGCAGATCTCCGTCAACACGCCGTTGGTGGACTTCGGATGAAGAAAGGCGATCATTTTGTTATCCGCGCCGGGCAACGGCTTTTCAGACAGCACCCTGAATCCGTCGGCGCCGAAATCCTGGATCTTCTGTTGCACGTTGTCGACATCGAAGGCCAGGTGATGAATGCCTTCACCGCGCTTCTCGATGAACATGGCGATGGCCGAATCGGGACGCGTCGCCTCCAGCAGCTCAATCTTCACGTTGCCCACGTTGAAGAACGAAGTCCGGACACCTTCGCGCTCGACCGTTTCCGTCTTATAGGGCGCTGTGCCCAGCAAACGGGTAAACAGGGCGTTGGATTCCTCGAGGTTCTTCACGGCAATGCCGATGTGCTCCAGCTTGTTCATATCCTTTGAATTGGCGGTTGTTTGCTATTTTTGTCCAAGGGAAGAAACTTTTCCCTTTTTCCCAAGGTTTTAGGTCCAAATACGGCGGTCAGACAATGGAGACGACAAGCGATACGCATGTAGAGGCGGCGAAAATCCAACAGCAGATCAAGGATTACCTTGGCCTGCGGACGGCTGATCTCATCTTCGAATTCAGCACCTTCGAAGGCACCGTAAAGCTCGACCTGATCACGATCAATCCCCGCCACAACCAGTCCTTCCTTTTCCATTCCGAGCGCGCTTCCGACAAGGTGGATGCGCTGCGGAAGATGCTGGACTATGTGAAGAACTATAAAGAGAAAGAGAACTCGTATACCATCCAGTGGGTCGCCCGGGCCGAACACGAACTGCATACCTCCTACTTCCGGGCCGGCAACATCCTGGAGGCGTTAGAAAAACTGTATTACGGCAGAGACCGCAATACGATCACCGTGTTCAGCGTCGTGCTGAACCCCATCAGCTAAAATCCCATGATACTCGTTACCGATAAAGCGAAAGAAAAAATCATCGAACTCCGCGCCAAGGACGGACTCCCGCCGAACAACAACGTGCGGGTTTCCGTGAAAGGCGGCGGGTGCTCCGGACTGATGTACGACCTCAATTTCGATGACGTCATCCAGCCGGTCGACCAGGTCTTTGAAGACAAGGGTATCAAGATCCTGGTGGACAAGAAAAGCCTTCTCTACTTGCTGGGCACCACCCTGGATTTCTCCGACGGGCTGAACGGAAAAGGATTTCAGTTCATCAACCCGAACGCCTCCCGAACCTGCGGCTGCGGCGAGAGTTTCGCCGTGTAGTCGAAAATCCACCGTCGGTGGGTATGGGGCACGGAAATCCGCTGCCTACCTTTCTGCATGATCGTTCGCATTATCTTGCTGCTGCTCGTCGTGATGTGCGCACACGGGCAGAACCCGGAAACCAACCGTTACCTCGCCATTGCCCGGAAGGCGCTTTCTGAGAAAGACTATGCGGCCGCGTACGAGGCGTTGACCAGCGCCCACGCGTTTCATCCGTACCACCAGGCCATCCTCTACAACCTGGGCGTGACGAGCGCGGCAACCGGACGACTCGACGAGAGTGTCGGGTACTTAAGAAAGGCGCTCCATGTAAATGCCTCCTACAAACTCGACCTGCCTGAGCTTGGTCCGTTGAAAGACCGCGAAGACTTTAAGGCTTTGCTCACCCTTCAGCAACAACTCCAGCAACCCGTAAGCCATTCCGACACGGCCGCCGTCATTACAAACCGCCGCCTTCATGTGGAATCTGTAACGGTAGACCCAGTCACCGGAACCATCTATGTCGGCAGTGTCCACCAGCGAAAGATTGTGGCCATCGACAAGAAAGGTGTCGCGCGGGACTTCACACCTTCCGGTTACGAGGGGATGACCGCGGTACTCGGCGTGCGCGTCGATCCATCCTCCAAGTTTCTATGGGCCTGTTCGTCTCCGATGGAAGAGATGGAAGGATACGACAGCCTTGCTCCTTCGCGCGTGTACAAGTTCGACCTGAAGTCCGGGAAGCTGGTCGCGAGCTATGAGCACGCCAAAACAGGGCATGTGTTTGGGGATCTCGTCATCGGGCCGAACGGACAAGTGCTCGTTTCCGACTCAAAGACCAACGAAATCTATACCGTCAATGAATCTTCGCATACGCTGGACCGCTTCTTCGTCGACACAGACTTTTGGAACATCCAGGGCATATCATTTACAGACGATGGCAAGTACTTATTCATCTCCGATTACATCAAAGGACCCTACCGACTCGAGCTCGCCACCCGAAAACTCATCAGGCTCAGCACGCAAGTCGAGAATTCCCTGAAGGGCATCGATGGATTGCTCTACTACAAAGGTTCGTTGTTCGCCATGCAAAACGGCACCTCGCCGTTGCGCGTCATGCGGTTCACGCTCAACCGCACGATGGACACCCTCATCAAAGCCGAGATCATTGACCAGGGGATACCTGTTTTGAATGAACCTACTCAGGGTACAGTCGCAGGAAACTATTTCTATTACGTCGCCAACAGTCAGTGGGGCGGCTACACTGACCAGCACGTCCTGAAGCCCGACAGTGAGTTGCAGGATATTGTGATTATGAAGTTTAAAGTGAAGTGAAAGGTTGACGAAGAATAGTGGGGCCCAATTAAGTGTTCCCACCTGATTTAGTTTGTCACTTTTCTTTTGCTTGTCCAAAAGAAAAGTAACCAAAAGAAAAGGACCCCACGAACACTGCGCAGCGGACACCCGCCGCGCCTAGTCGCCCCGCATGCTACCCACCGCACATGCCGCCGCTTTGCGCCGCGCTGTTCGTGGACGCCCGCCCGCTTTCTTTCACTTTTGCATTCCAAAGTTGGTCACACTCGCTGGCTGAGGCACTCGAAGCCAGCGGAAACGAAGGGGCTTGACCGGCCGGGGAACAGGACGGTGAAAGAGCTTGAGTTGTGAGAGGAACTGCTCGATCAACTATTTGAGATAATTCTTTTGAGCCCCAGGGATATCATTAAAAATTGATGCTCCGCTGTTCAAGAATATTTCGTTAATGCAGAATTCTTCAGAATTGATAAAATAGAATGTCACTTTCTTATTCTGATACCTGAGTTCTACCCAATTTTCTGACTTAAACCGAATCCTCTTAAGCGCGTTCTCAACCTGACTTCTACTCGGAGCGATAGAGTCCCGCTTCTTGGCAATCTCAGCAAAGAAAAGAGATCGTGTAACCCCTGGCTGATCAAACCACTTGTTAAGGGCATCCAGGCACTTATCTTCAGTATTCTTCTTTTGGCATGAGTCCATAAACAAACCTTCCTCCCACAAATCGGCTTCCAAACCAAAAATCCGCTTACTGTCGCTGATGCTTGCGCCGTTCTTGGAGAATAACAGGTCGTAGAATTCGACGATCAATTGCTTACGGTCAGCTTGTCCCTTGGGAACCTGGGCATTACAGCCCAGCATGGCGACTGTAAACAGAAAACAAAAGACCATGAACGCAGGGCAAATAGAGTTTCCTTTCATAAGCGACAACTACCCCCCCCCGGTGAACTGTAAGTTTTGAAGGCAGGAGAGCCCAGTTTAGTCCCCATCAATCAAAACGAACTTATTATTACTTCTGCGATAGATACGAGTATGATATTCCCCTCGTTCTTTAACCAAGGAATCACCTATCTGCAGATAGCCTTCAATAGTCATTTTATCTTCCCACATAGGTTGCCGACTCCCGTTAATCAATACATCGGGGAAACCATGATTCGGTCGTTTGAAATCAATTTCATCAACTATTCCTTTAAACTCTTGTTCAATGAGAGTTTGGCGTCCCTCAACAACGGTTGAAACCAAAAAGATCGCTACTGCCAACGTCCCCACACCCAAGAAGGCGTAATAGATATTCCAATCCCTCATTCGAATTTTCATATCAACATGGCGCATGCCTCCCTACACAATATACTCCACTCATCTCAAACGACGTGACCGGTCGACGAAATATAAGTGAATCAACGGCATAGTCTATTTCAGCGCGACCCCAGGTTTCCATTGGGCACCTCTGAGGCTCCGCGACTCCTGCGGTTAATTACCTCACCTTTCGGTGAACCGCGAAAGTAAATTGACTAGTACCCCCGGCCCCTGGCCCCCGGTCCCCGGCCCCCCCTCTGTGCCTTACTCCTACTCAACCACCGCCACACACTTCAGCTCAATCGCAATTGGCGTGGGAAGGGCGCCGACCTCCACGGTGGTGCGGCAGGGTTGGGTGGCCGAGTCGGGAAAGTACTCTTTGTAGATGCGGTTGTACGTGGCGAAGTCGCGCTTCATGTCGGTGAGGAAGACAGTGACATCCACCAGGTTCTCCCAGCGGGAACCGGAGGCCTCCAGCACATGGCGCACATTCTCAAACACGGAACGGCATTGGATTTCGATGTCGGAAATCACCGGGTTGCCCTGGTCGTCGAGTGTAACGCCGGGAATATCCTTAGAGCCCCGCTTGCGGGGACCGACGCCGGAAAGAAAGAGCAGGTTGCCGACGCGCCGCGCATGCGGATACGGACCAACCGGTTCGGGGGCTTTGTCGGAGGTGATGGGAGTAGCACTCATGGTGATTGTATTTCAAAAACTAGACTGGCCCACTGGCTCTGATAGTCGGCACCCGCCTGCTCGGAGGGAATCATTTTGACCGAACTCACCATCCACGGGCCGGGACTGCTGATGGGAAAGCGGATGGTGCCGTCTTTCTCGGTATAGATGTTCTGTAAAAAGATCCGGTTGCCCACATGGCTCCAGACTTTCACCATGACGTTGGCGGCGGGCCTCTTCTCCCACATCACCTGGCAATCGAGGTAGTCACCGGGCTTGAGAGTCGCCGGGTTCGCCAGGGGAAATATCTCGTACCGGAACCCCGCGCTGCGGCGATAGGTCTCATCGAGTTTCGTGCCGCACTGTACGATCAGCTTGGCGTAGCGCTTGTAGAACTCCTTCGCGCCGTCGTTCATACGACCGGAGCGCTTCCGCTCTTCCATAATATTTTCCAGGCCGTCTTCTTCGAGATACTTGTTAAAAGTCTCCGCCGGGAGCTCGATGGTGGCGAAGTTGCTTTCCAGCGCCACAAGGTGGGTGCCTTCGCGATCAAATTTGTACGTGAGGTTCTTGGTCTTTGACTGCACCACCTGCTTCTCGAGCCGCTTCACCGTGGCGCCGGTATGAATCTCCAGTCGCTCTACTTTGTGACGGTTCAGATCCCAAGGCTCTCCCTGGAAGTTCTCGCCCACCATAAAGGCAACCTGCAATTCTTCGCCCACCTGGTATCGGTACTTTCCGGTCTGCAGCCAGAATTCATGCGCCTGGCTGAGCAGGGACAAGCACAACAACACACCGCCAACAACCAGGGCCCTCATGGTTTATTTACTGTTCATGATCTCCTCGATCTCCTCCGCTTCAACGGGGATGTTTTTCATCAGGTCATCCACGCCGTTCTTCCTGATGACGACGTTGTTCTCCAGCCTTACCCCGATGCCTTCTTCCTTGATGTAGATGCCGGGCTCCACGGTCCAGACAGAACCTTGCGCCATGACCTTGTGCATGTTGCCTACGTCATGCACGTCCAGCCCCAGCATGTGCGACGTGCCGTGGTAATAATATTTGCGAAACGCCTCCTGCCCGGGTTTTTGGTTTTTCAGGTCTGACTTCCGAATCAGCTTCAGCCCGATCAGTTCGCTCTGCATGATCTTCTCCACTTCGCGGTGGTAGTCGAAATACACCATGCCGGAGCTCATCAGCTTCATCGCCTTGCGCTGAACGCGCAGCACGGCGTTGTACACATCCTTCTGCCGCTTGGTGAATTTCCCGCTGACGGGTATTGTGCGGGTGAGGTCGGCATTGTAATTGGCATACTCGGCGCCGGCGTCCAGCAACAGCAGGTCTCCTTTGGCGCACTTCTGGTCGTTGTCGATGTAGTGAAGAATCACGTTGTTCTTGCCCGACGCAATGATCGGCGTATAGGCATGGCCGCGGGAGCCGTTGCGCAGGAACTCATGGGTGTATTCCGCTTCCACTTCATACTCCATCACGCCCGGCTTGACAAACTTCAGCACCCTGCGGAATGCCTTCTCGGTGATATCGCACGCGCGCTGCATGAGTTTTAGTTCTTGCGGCTGTTTAACCGTGCGAAGTCCGGCCAGCAGGGGTGCGATGCGCTGGTAGGTGTGCAGCGGAAAGCGCGCCTGGCACCATTCGATGAAACGGGCGTCACGGGTTTGCACGGTTACTTCGGCGCGGTAGTGTTCATTGGTATTGAGGTAGACGTGTTCCGCCCCGCTCATGACCATGAGGTGGTGAAACGTCGCTTCGAATTCAGACAACCACATGATGGTTTTCACACCGGAAACGGCGGTGGCTTCCGCCTTGGTCAGCTTGTGCCCGTACCATTTCTCCAGGTGTTCGTTGGGCTCCCGCAAAAACAAAATCTCGCGCTTCGATTCTTCCCGGAAGCCCGGGCAGAGCAGCAAGATGGATTCCTCCTGGTTGATGCCCGTGAGGTAGAAAAGATCGCTGTTTTGCTTGAAGGCCATCGTCCCGTCTGCCGACGTGGGCATGGTGTCGTTGGAATTCAGAACGGCCAACGCGTTCGGTTTCATCTCGCGCACGAGGCGCTTCCGGTTCGAAATAAACAAGGCAGAGTCAATGGGAGTATAGCGCATATCGAAATCGTCAAATCGAAGAGCAAGTTAAACAAAAAACCCCCTGTGACGGGAGGTCATTCAGGGGAAGGTTACTACTTCGCTTCCCACCTCCCCGTCCCCCTTCGACTTCGCTCAGGGTGACGGTACAAGTTTCATTAAATTTCACTCTCTTGGTCAAGTGGGGACAACGTCAGGGTGAGCTGAGTCAACCCCTGAGTAACGCGTACACCACCTCGCTTCTCACCTCCCCGTCCCCCTTCGACTTCGCTCAGGGTGACGGTACAAGTTTCATTCAATTTTCACTCTCTTGGTCAAGGGGGAACACCGTCAGGCTGAGCGGAGCCGAAGCCTGACGACGGCGCACACTATAGTCAGGTGTAAACACCGTCAGGCTGAGCGGAGCCGAAGCCTGACGACATCGTGGCAATAGTAAAGTCGGTCCACCGCAGGGTGAGCAGCCCAAGTATTATTTACGTCTTAAATAATGTGATGCATTGTTGCAAATTGAGAGGTCATGGAGTCCTTCCGTAAACCCAGCAATCAAAGCCTCCTTCTTCTTCCTGGTCCAGCCTTTGATCTGCTTTTCATATGCAATAGCAGTAAGTGCCCGAGTGAAGTTCTTAACAAATGCGACCTCGAAAGGAAGTCGGGAGGAGACATAGGCTTTGGGATTTTTTGCCGTCCAGTGTTCCCTTAACCTCCTCCTGAGATTGCTTGTAACACCCACATAATAAGATTCGTCGCTGCACTTGAGAATGTAAACGCAGAATTTCTTCATGGCGCTGCAAATACAAGATTCCAATTGTCATTGTAGCAACTTGATATTGCAGGAAATCAGGACATTCTTGTAATGAAACAAGTTGGAATCTCTGCTTCGCCACCAGCACTCCGTCCCCCTTCGACTTCGCTCAGGGTGACGGTACAAGTTTCATTAAATTTCACTCTCTTGGTCAAGTGGGAACACCGTCAGGCTGAGCGGAGCCGAAGCCTGACGAAAACGCAAACTACAGTCAAGTGGGAACACCGTCAGGCTGAGCGGAGCCGAACCCTGACGAAAACGCAAACTACAGTCAAGTGTGAACACCGTCAGGCTGAGCGGAGCCGAAGCCTGACGAAAACGCAAACTACAGTCAAGGGGGAACACCGTCAGGCTGAGCGGAGCCGAAGCCTGACGAAACAAGTCCTAATCGCTTTCGCCCGCCGGGTCGTTCACTTCGTCTGAATCAACGTAGTTCATGAGCACGAAGGTGACGAGGAGCCCGGAGAAAACTCCTTCGAGGGCGACAATAAAGGCCGACATGTATTCATTCAGGTAGCGGCCCATGGGCTCATTCTCCTGGATGGAGGCCAGCAAGGCCGGGTTGACTTTCATGTAGATGAAAAGGAAGGCCGCAAAAACCACGGAAGCGATCGAGCCGGTGGCCACACCCACGATGAGTCCGCGGAAGTAGTTCATGTGATCCTCGTGGGTATTCTTAAACTTCTTCAGGGCGTAGTAAATACCGATGACCAGGATGACCAGGTTCAACAGGCGGAGCTCCACGTGGTGGTGCTTGTCGATCACCTGCATGGCGAGGAAGTAAGCCATGAGTCCCGCGGCCGTTTTCAAACCGTAGTTTTCGGGAATTCGGTTAGGATCGTTGAATAAACCCATAGGAATGGTTATTTTAAGTGTGTCGAAGATTTCGATTTTTCGTCATATATCCAAGGCTATCGCATCAAAATGACCTATAAACCTATCGGGCATACTGTGCACGGCCTGTGGCATAGGGGACGCATTGCATTTAATTTATCAACCACTAAATCGGACCCTACCCATGCGTAAGGCGTTTCTGCTTTGGGCTTTGATGGTTTTCTCGGCTGCTCAGGCGCAGGAGAAAATATTATACCTGGACTCATGTGAAAACTTCGTCAGCCCGAATAACTACTCCATTCGACGAGTCACAAAGGCAATCCCAGGGAAGTTGACGGACGTGGAATTCGAGGACTTCGACAATAAAGGCAGGCCGGTCACACACGGACTGTCTGGCTCCCGAAACGGCTGGACAAAGAAGGGGGATTTCGAATATACCCGGGCCGATGGCTCAGTGATCGCAAAAGGCAGTTATGAAAAAGGTGAGAAGGTAGGACAATGGCAGTATTTCCGTGCGGACGGAACCCCAACCACGGCCGATGATTTGATCCGTGAAATGCCCACTGTGAAGTTCGTTAAGGACAGTGTTCTTGAAAGCGGAAGTTGCCTGTGCTACACCAAGCATGGGGATTGGTTGAAGGTTGATCTCGTGACAAGGGATACCGTGGTCGACTATTACGAAGAGGGGCAAGTCATAACGATTAATGGCGGCTTCCTAATTGTAGACAAGCGCGCCGAATTCAAGGATGGAATGAAGTCGTTTTATGATTATATGAAAAGGATAATTCGCTATCCATGGGTTTCTCGCCTGAATGGCAATGAAGGAGTAGCGCACTTCAGCTTTGTCGTGACCGAAAAAGGAGAGGTAAAAAAAATTAAGCCGCTTCGATCGGTTGACAAGGCTACTAACAAGATGATAGAGAAAGCGCTGAAGGCTACCTCCGGTCGCTGGCGCCCGGCTCTTCGCAAGGGAAGAGAAGTGTCTTCGTATCTGGTGTTGCCGGTCATTTTCGATCTGTCACGATGAACAGGCACCGCCGCACAGCAAGCTAGTTACCATCTGATTCGTGATCCCGAACCGCGTACCTTAAAGTCTTCCACTGCTCCCACTCACATTTCCTCTGCTGGATCTCTTCCGCCGAAGGTGTGTACTGGATCAGCCGCTGCAGGTCCGGTTGCCCCGCGTCGACCCACGCCGTGTACCATAAGTCGCCGACCATCTTCACGCTGGCCCGCATCTGCCGCTCCACCATGCCGTGCAGTTGGTCGTGATAGCGCTTTGAATAATCCGTGCTGTATACACGGATGGTTTGCTTCCCCTTGGTTTCATAGTTGTACTTATTTGCTTCCTGGTTGATGCCGAGAATCCGCTCTTCATCCAATACCGAATCCACGGCGGCATGCGCTCGTCGGACGGCATCCCACGCACGTTGCTGGACATCGTCAACATACGTTGCCCGACCGACCATAAAATTGTACTGTTTCGAAAACAACTCCGGCAGCCGCGACTCCCAGAACCCGTGGATGCCGTGCTGGTTGGTGAGTTGGCCATTGTGATTGCGCGTCGTGTGCAGCGGCACATTGGCATCGGCAACATAGTGACCCAATTCCGCGGAGCACCGGAGGATCCGCGCCGGGTCGTTGAGGAAGAATGCTTCGCGGAGTTGCTCGACCATGCGGGGAATATGCCAGGGAACAATCCCGTGAGCCACCAGCGTATCCTCACCCAGCATCTCCACCGCCTGGCGCCAGTACTTAGGGAGATGCACCGATGCACTGTCACCATAGCTGTCCAGGTCGATGTAATGTCGCGGCGCCTCCTCTTTGACGGCATACCTTCTCCGGTCGGGATTGACGGAGGCCTCCGACAGGTAGTCGATGTGCCGCTTGTAAAATCCGATCATCTCCGCCGGCAGCGTAAAGACCGCCAGTCGGTTGATCGACTCATGTCCAAAAAATCCCCACCCCGGGAAGAGGACCAGCGCCGCACACAAAAGAACTTTTACGGTTGACTTCATCCCATTACATTGACCGCTCAAAATAAGTTGTTCATGAAATCTCTATTCGTTTTCGTGCTGACGGTTTTCCTGACAATCGCATCCCTGGCGGATCCTTATCCCCGGCAGGCCATTGATGTCCGGCATTATCGTTTTCGCATCGAACTGAATGACACGACGAATATTATCGGCGGCGAAGCGTCCATCGCGATTCAATTCAACAAGGCGATGGGCAGTTTCTATCTTGACCTGGGATCGGTCCTGTCCAACGGAACCGGCATGACGGTCTCCAAGGTCAGGATGAATGGGACCGATCTGACTTACGCACATTCCAACGGCAAGCTTACACTCCAGCTCCCGACGACCGTGGCGGCCGGTGATACCCGCACCTTCGAAATCCAATATGCCGGCATTCCGGAAGACGGGCTCATTATCGGCAAGAACAAATTCGGCGACCGTACCTTCTTTGCCGATCATTGGCCTGACCGGGGACATCTCTGGCTGCCGTGTATCGACCATCCTTCCGACAAGTCGACAGTTGAATTTGTTATCGTCGCACCTGAATACTACCAAGTCGTCGCGAGCGGGCGGCTGGTGGAAGAAAGCAATATAGATCGGCACCGGAAACTCACGCGGTATTCCGAAGAAGTACCCATCCCGGTGAAAGTGATGGCCGTCGGCGTGGCCAGGTTTGCCATGGAAGTGAGCGCTGTGATCGACAACATTCCGCAGAGCACCTGGGTTTACCCGCAAAACCGTGATGATGGCTTCAGCGATTTCAAGGTGAGCGTGAACGTGTTTGAATACTTTCATCGTTCCATCGGGCCGTATTCCTACGAGAAGCTGGCGCACGTGCAGTCAAAGACCCGTTGGGGCGGACTTGAAAACGCCGGCAACATCTTTTACCGGGAATCGGCGGTGAACGGGAAGGGAACGATTGAGAAACTGATTGCGCACGAAACGGCGCACCAGTGGTTCGGGAACTCCGTCGCCGAAAAAGACTGGCACCATGTGTGGGTGAGCGAGGGCTTTGCCACCTACTTCGCGCTGCTTTATCTGGAGCACACCTACGGACCCGAGCGGCTCGCCGCCGATCTTGCCACCGACCGGCAGAACGTGTTGAAATACTATCAGAAGAATCCCAAGCCCATTGTCGACACCACCATCACGGAAATCGGGAAAGTGCTCAGCACAAACACCTATCAAAAAGCGTCGTGGGTATTGCACATGCTGCGGCAGCGAATCGGCGATGAAAACTTCTGGAAAGGGATCCGGACTTATTATAAGACCTATCAGAACACCAACGTGCTGAGCGCGGATTTTCAAAAGATCATGGAACAGGCGTCTGGCCAGGATTTGGGGGCCTTCTTCCGGCAGTGGCTGTACCAGGCCGGGCACCCTAACTTCAACTTAAATTGGACATACAACAAAGCCCGGTCGGAAGTCATCGTCACCATTCAACAAAAGGAGCCGAGGTTTGATTTTCCGCTGGACATCCGGTTCCGCATTCCCGATAGGGCACCGGTAGACCGAACGGTTACGGTGAACGGGGCTGAAGTGAAGATATCGCTTCCCGTGCCGGCCAAACCGACCGGGGTGGAGCTCGATCCGGGCACGCGGCTGCTGTTTGAGGGGGTGGTGCAGGGCCGGTAAGGACAATGGGCCGGCGTTTTGCAAATCCGGATTAAGGGTATATTTTTGCAGTCCTTTTTAAAAGACACATGGCAAACCATAAATCAGCCGAAAAACGCATCCGGGCCAACGAAAAGAAGCGTGTACGCAACCGCTACCAGCACAAGACCACCCGGACCCAAGTCAAGAAATTGATGGCCGCCACCAAGAAGGATGAGGCCCAGGCCCTCCTGACGGAAGTAACGTCGATGATCGACAAACTGGCCAAGAAGAATATTATCCATTGGAAAAAGGCTGCCAACCAGAAGTCGAAACTGGCCAAGAAGGTCAACAGCCTGGCCTGATCGGGTCGCCCAACGAAATTTTTCCCTTCCTCGCTCTTTTGCGGGGGAGGGTTTTTTATGCCCAAAATTGTCCTGATTTCCGTCGGGGCCGCTTCATGGCCGGGCGTACAAGTCCCCATACCTTGCGGGCATGGAAATCAGGGACGGACAACCGCTCACCATTAAGCACTGGTCGCCCGACGACCGCCCGCGTGAAAAGCTGTTGCTGAAAGGAACTTCAGCGCTCTCCGATGCAGAACTCATCGCCATTCTGCTGGGCACCGGCTCACATAAGCTCAGCGCATTGGACCTCTCCAAGCGGATCCTCGATAGTGTTGACCACCGCCTTTCCGAGCTGGCCAAATTAAAGGCCGGCGATCTTACCCGCATCAAAGGCATTGGCCCGGCCAAAGCCATCACCATCGTGGCAGCCCTGGAGCTGGGGCGGAGGCGGAAAGAAACGGACACCCAGGAAAAACCAAAGGTCGGCTCCTCGCGCGAGGCCTATGATATCATCTGCGGCGATTTGATGGACCTTTCCCACGAAGAGTTTTGGGTACTCCTCCTCAACCGGGCCAACCGGCTCATCCGCAAGCAGCGGATCAGCGAAGGCGGTGTGAGCGGGACGGTCGCCGATCCGAAAGTGATCTTCAAGGGGGCGCTGGATCACCTCGCCAGCGGAATCATCGTGGTTCACAATCATCCGTCGGGCAACCGCTCGGCCAGTCAAAGCGACATCGACCTCACCCGCAAGCTGAGAGAGGCCGGGAAGTTCCTGGAGATTCAATTGCTGGACCACCTCATCGTTTGTGGCCCGAAGTATTTTAGTTTTGCAGACGAGGGGATGCTTTGACCCTCGTCAAGACCCATGAAACGCTCTGCCCTTTGGATTGCACTTACCCTTGCCGCCGTCGCGACCCTGGTGTACTTCTCCATTTCTTCCGGGCCCTCACCGGAAGCATACGCCAAGGAGATCGAGGAAGACCGGGAGCAGAAGATTGATTTCCTAAAAACCGACAAGGAATCTCCCCTCTATGACAAGCGCGACGCTTTTGTGCCGCCCACCTACTTTCCGCCCGATCTGAAATTTCGCATCAGCGCCCGCCTTGAGCCCATTCAGCAAAAGCTAGTGCGCCAACTCATCACCAGCACCTTCGAATACCAGCGTTACCTCGACTACGCCTGGGCCGTCTTTGAACTGGACGGCAAGGAGCAAAGGCTGCTCATTCTTGAAGTCATGGAGATGGGGCCCAATCGGGGGAAGTTATTCCTCGCCTTCGCCGATGAAACCAGCGCCCGGGAAACGTATGGAGGCGGACGCTACCTTGATCTTAAGAAGGTTCGGGCCGCCACCACCATTGAATTGGATTTCAATAAGGCCTACAACCCGTACTGCGCGTACAACCACAATTTCTCCTGTCCCTTGCCGCCGCAGGAGAACCTGCTGAAGGTGGCCATTAGGGCCGGCGAGAAGAAATATGAATGACACTCAGGGATTGATCGGGAATGTGGCCGCAAGAGCATTTGCCCTTGAATGTCTTTCTGTGGTGGTGTTCCCGACAGTCTTGTTACAAAAGAGAATTTCTACGAATTTAGAGTAATCAAAATACCAGAATGTCAGTCATTGAACTCAGAAAAAGGATAATTGAAAAGCTAGGGGCGATTGAGGATGAGATTATCCTCCGGGAGATTTACGACCTCATCAAGATAGAGTCAACAATTGATACGGTCCACCATCTCACCCACGAAGAAAAGAGCGCCATTGATGCCGGATTAAAAGACCTTGAAGACGGCAAGATTGTCAGCTCACAAAAGGCCAATGCGTTGATCAAAGAATGGCTAAAGAAATAGTTTGGACTGAAACGGCAGTCCGGGGACCGTCTTCTTATTTACGAATTTTGGCTGGCGCATAATCAATCAAATACTTACAGCGAAAAGCTAGAGGTGCTTTTCAATGAAACAGCAAAGCTCATTGCCGAGTATCCGGAGATCGGACCAGTGACAGATTACAAAGGCATCAGGGTTAAGATCGCAGGGAATCACAAACTCTTTTACAAACTCAGCGCTCACCAAATTGAAATCTTAAGAGTTTGGGACACCCGACAGAATCCAGCCCAATTGGGACTGGGATAAAACAGCAAAATGCCAATGTTTGCTGCTGCATTTCAGCCGGTTACTCTTTTAGGTTTTTCGCGGTCTCAATAATACCCGCGAAAAGAAAATACGAATGACGCTCAGGGATTGACCCGTTGTTGCGTCGTATAAATGGACGTCGTGCTGTCCGACCGCATCAACCGATACCCGAGATAGATCAGGCAGATTCCCATCAGCTCGGTGACATACAGTACTTCGGTGTATCCAAACTTCGTAAATGAACCCCCGATGCCCGGCAGCAATGCACCCATAGCGATGAGTACATTGCCCCGGTACCGGTTCAGATTCTTATCCCGGTAATATTGAATGGCGGAGAACACCGCACCGCCGACAAGAAATGCAAATGCATACAGGTTGACCACGGGGGTAACCAACCTCACCTGCTTCCAAACGAGCACTTTGCCCGTGAGTCGGTTTGGCTCCACCAGGGAGAAGTCAATCGGGGATAACAGGACGAAGATGGCGGCCACAAAAATTAATGCCACCGCCGCGTACATCAGCACGGTGGCTGTCCGATGTTTCAAAATCAGGTACACCGACCCTTGTGCGAGGGGAAAGCCCCCTAGGAGGGCACCCAGGATATACCAGCTCTTGAATGCTGTTTCGCTCCAGCCAAACAAACCCACCCATGCCTCCGTCAATGTACCGAGGCCATAACACAGTACCCCGATCGTCCACCAGAGAAGATACGACGGCCGACCTTTTACATTCCAATGTCTATACAAGACAATGAAGAACGCCGCGGACAGGATGGTCGTCAAGACCGGGATAAGGCGAACGATCGTCAACAGGTTTTCCATGGGAAGCGTGGTTCAGTCGCCGGGCGAGGATTATTTAAAGCTTGTGCCGGTTCCCGACTGGTACACATACCGGAAAGTATAGTATCGATCCGGATTAGAGCTGTTGGGTGTCGTCGGCGCATCCTTGTAGTAGCTGAGAATTTCCATCTTGGCATATTTCCCTTCCGATGTTTTCACCACGATGATTTTTCCGGCGATGGGAGTGATCACGTTGGTGGCGCCGTCGTAATGATACCAGCCGTTGTCGGAACCCTTGGGAATAGCATACGATACCGGAACGGTCGTGCGGTCGTCCGTCTTATAACCCGTTTCCGGCGCCGTAGCCAGCTCATCAAAGATGCCGGATACTACCTGAACACCCGCTGTTCCTGGGCCGCTGCTGGTGTTGTTGACGATGATCGTGGTGCCGTTGAAGCCGAGATCCCAGGTGCTGGTCGCGCTGTCCGCATTGGCCACGATGGCGCCCGTCTTGAAACTGAAGAATGTGAACTTCTTGGTTACGCCGATAGGCTGGCCGGACATGGGGTCGTAGCCACCGCTGGGCGGGTCGGCCGGGAGGTTGCTGACCGATGAGGCTTGAATCGTTACCGGGGCAGGATCACTCTTTGAGCAGCTTACGAGGCCGGCCGCTGCAAAGCCAACGGCGGCGAGAATCAACTTGGTTGTCATAGTTTATTACGGTTTTGATTTTGATTTTTTTTGAAACGTGTAGCCCACGCTGGCATACAGGAGCCGGCCGGGAATGTTGGGGATGTAAATAGGGTCGGTATAATCAAACAGGTTGTCGACCCCGACTTGCATCCGCAGGCCGCCCCGGATGGTGCGTGCGACAGACAGGTTCACCAGTGCATAGCCGGAAACAAAGTGATCGTGGACATCCAGTATGCCGTTGCCGTTGATGTCGGACGGCGGCAACACCTCGCCCTGGATATTTCCGCGTATATCGCCCATGCCGTAAGGACCACGGTAGATCACGCGGGCGCTCGCCTCCCAGCCCGTTGTGGGATCCGAGAAGAAGATTTTGAAATTGCCCATGTGGCGTGAGCGGTTGTAAAGGCCGAAGTACTCATCCGGCTGCAGGCGTCGGGTGACCAGCGTCTGTGGATCGCGCCAGTAGACTTCGCCATTGGCCACTTTGTCGACGACGTCGGCGTCTTTTGCATACAACAACTGGTAGCCGAGTGAAAGAGAAATCTTGGGGGTGAGCGGATAGCCCAGGTTTGCCTCCAGGCCCTGGGTAAATACGCGCTTGATATTCCGGTAGCTGTAGATGGTCTGATTGGACGTGGTCACGGCAACTGCCTGCGTCTCGATGAGATTGTCGATGGAGTTGTAGAACAAGTTGACATCAACGGTGAACTTACCAGGCAAGTCGGCGCGGGCACCGATGTTGACCGCTCTGGACCGCTCTGCTTCCAGTTTTCCCAGCAGCGACGGGTCAATCAGGTAGCCGCCGATAATTCCCTGCGACTGCATCTGCTTAAGCCGATCTTCCACCACTTCCGTTCCCAGTACACTGTATCCGCCGGCGGCCGTGTTGTTGAAATTCATGTAGAGCTGCCGAAAATCCGGCGCCTTGAAACCGACGCCGAAAGATGCTTTCAGCGCAACGCGTTTTCCGAGCTCATAGCGCAAGGACAGCTTCGGGCTGAGCTGTGATCCGTAGATGTTATTGAAATCGTACCGCGCGCCGGCGATGATATTCAGCTTCTCGGTCGGCGTCCATTCATCCTGTATAAAGCCATATTTCGTGTCCTGGTTCCGGGTCAGCGCATCGCCATAGCGTGCCGTTTCCACCGACTCGAGGTTCGCACCGGCGCCGAAGATGAGATCATGTTTGCTTCCCAGGAAGTACTCCAGGTTGACTTCCGGCCGCATGAATCCCTGTTGAAATCCATCCGTGTACGTCAGCGTATCCGTCGCTGGATTAACAAGCCGCGTGGCTGTCTGGTAGTGTGTGGCATAGAATCGCGCCGTCAACTTCGTGCGGTCATTGAAGCGGTGCGTCAACACGGGATTGAAATTCCAGTCGGTGGTTGTGCCGCTGCCCGTCGTCTTGATCATCTCATTGGCGCCGCTCAGCACCTCAAAGTCAAACTGCTGCTGCTCGGTGAAATACCTTCCGGCGACGGTCAGTTCGGTACGCGGCGAGAAAGCATAGCTCACGCGAACATTGCCCGTATAGCTGTAGAACGGCGACACCGTCTTGCCGTAGTTCTGCGGCGACAAGTCGTAGCCGTCGGTGCTGTACCGGTTGCCGAAGAGATACACACTCCACTTGCCGGCCGTGGTGCCGTAGTCGCCGGTGAGATCCAGCGTGTTGTTAGTACCGTAACGCGTGTAGAAACTCCCGCGTGTTCCCTCCGGTCGTTCTGTGATGATATTGACTACGCCGGCCAGTGCATCCGATCCATATAAGCTGGACGACGGTCCTTTGACAATTTCAATCTGCTTGATGTTGCCGACGGCCACGCGACTCAGCTCGAGACTGCCGGTATAGCGCCCGATGAGCGGCTCGCCGTTCAACAGAATAAGCGTGTAGTCCGGGTTGAGGCCCTGGATCTGGATACCGCTGCCCTGACCATTTACCTGCGGAACCACCGTAAGGCCCGTTTGTTCGGTGAGCACCTCCGTCAAGCGCAGAGAGCCCATGGTGCGGATTTGCATTTTCGGGACCAGCATGACAGGCATCGGCAACGCACCCATTGTTCTTTCCGTGCGCGTCGCGGTGACCACGAGGTCCTCCAACTGCTGGGGCGCCAGCGTATCGGCTTCCTGTGCCCACACAGGAACCGAAAGCAGGGAAATCAGCAGCAGCCAGAAAGTCTTCACGGCGGCAAAGATTAAAGATGCTCCAACTGAAAAATACCCGCATCGGGAGGAATAATGCCTTTCTGATCAAAGTCATTCATTTTCGGGTATTACCGGGGGTAAAACCTGACTTTTGATAGGATTAGAGGCTTCTAATCCGGTATTTTTGTTCCATGATTCATTCGACGCCAGCAATTCCAGGCCAGCAAAATACCTCCATCGGTAGTGTACGGCAGCTCTTCGAATCGCCAGAGCAAACGCTTTCCACCGTGGAAAACCAGGGTGGTGAGCCGCTCACGATACCTAGCGTCATCCGAAAATCCATCATTCACTTTTACTTCAGCCTGGACGGCAGCACGGTGTTCGAGTTTGGTCCGCACTATCAACGGGAGATCCAGGGACGGCGCAACTACTTCTTTTTCAATCCCGACCAGGAATTGCCTTTCCGGTTGCGCCTGGCGCCCCATTCACGCATGGTGTTGATGACCATTACGCTGGAGCGCCTCCATGAACTTTTCACACACGAGCCGCTCCCCTTCCTGCGCCCGGAGAATATCAAGCAGAAATACTACGATGAGCGCGAGATTCCATCGAACCTGCTGGTGGAATTGAATCAACTGTTTACTACTCAACTCAGCGCGCAGTCGAACCGGTTGTTTTACCAGGGCAAGATCCTGGAACTGCTCGCGTTGTACTTCTCCGAGCGGAAGCCGGACACAGAGAACTGCCCTTTCCTCAACAACGAAGACGTCGTTCGTCGAATCAAGAACGCCAAGGAACACCTGCTGGCTCATGAGAATGATGCGCCCACCATCCGTGAACTTGCCCGTCTTTCCGGGCTGAATGAAAACCAATTGAAGTCGGGCTTTAAGGAGATTTACGGCAACACGGTGTATGGGTACTTGCTGGATCACAAGATGGACCATGCGCGGATACTGCTGGATTCCGGGAAACTTCAAGTTACCCAGGTAGCCTACCAGGTGGGGTATACCAATCCCAGTCACTTCATCACCGCGTTTAAGAAAAAGTTCGGCGTCACGCCGAAGAAATACTTACTCGGCAAGGCCAGTTAACGAAGCGCCCAGTGATAGCCGACGCTGATGGCAATGGGCCACGGCTCGCTCTTGAGCTGGATCATGGGATTGTTCTTCAGCCCGTTTAAGTCGTCGGTAAACGCCTGCGATCGGAACGGAACGATGATTTCTATATTCCAGTGTTTTCCCGGCGCCCGGGAGTGAATCTCCAACCCTGCACTGATCGAAGGACCGTAATAGGTTTTGTTGTATTGGCTTGCTCCCTCCACTACAATAACGCCGTTGTAGCCATACATGGCGCCCAGCGTGGGCACCACTTTCTTGCCGGGTGAAAGCCTGGCCATGGCGCCGACGTTATAGCCAAAGTCATTCAGGTTGTAGCCGCCGGCACCGAATATCCCTATGGCGGGGACGGGGCGAAAAGTCAGTCTCCCCCCGAATCCTCCGTAGTCCATGCCGATACCCAATCCAAAGTCTACTTTTGATGGAGCTGCATTTTCATCCTGTGCAGAAGCCGTAACGACTGCCAACAACAGTAAAATCAGGGTGATCTTTTTCATAGGGCTGAAGATTAGTACCCCGAAACTACACCGCGCGGATCGTTAAACCGATGACGGCGAGACCGGGTGAAAATGATGTTCATCATCCCGCCGCTCCCGGTTATTTACGTTCAGTATCGCCGCCGCGTACTTCTTCGGGGTGCCGAACCAAACAGCATCCCGAACACGCCGCGCACCAACTCTCTTCCCACCTGCTTCGCCACCGGCGACGACATTACCTCCTCAAAAGTGCTCTTCTCCGGGCGTCCAGTCCGCGCGGCCGGCCGACCTGCCGCCGGAGCCGATTGAGCCTGATCCTGCTTGATCGCCTGCATACGCTCGTTCAGAATTTCAAAGGCGCTCCTCGGATCGATCGTCTCTTTGTACTTCTTGTACATCTCCGACTGGTCCAGGTTCTGCTGGTATTCCTGCGGCGTGAGCGGCCCCATGCGGGACGACGGCGGCACCAGGTGGGTGACCACTGTTTCAGTAGGAATGCCCTTCTCGTTCAGCACCGTGATGAACGCCTGGCCTATCCCCAGCTGGGTAAACTGTTGCTCCATGTCGTAGAACTCCGACTTCGGAAACGTCCGGATGGTATCTTTCAATGCCTGAACATCGTTGGGCGTAAAGGCGCGGATGACGTGGTGAACCCGGTTGCCCAACTGCGAAAGCACCGAAGCCGGAACGTCCTGCGTCACCTGCGTACAGAAGAAGACGCCGACGCCTTTGGAGCGGATGAGGCGAATCACTTGTTCAATCTGGTCCATGAACGCTTTCGGCGCATCCTTGAACAACAGGTGAGCTTCATCGAGGAAGAAAACCAGCTTGGGCTTGTCGAGGTCCCCTGCTTCCGGCAGCGTCTGGTAGATCTCCGCCAGTAAGGCCAACATAAACGTGGAAAAGATCGCCGGCTGCTGCTGAACATCCGACACATTGAGGATGCTGATTACCCCGCGGCCGTCGATCTTCTCGAGGAGGTCCTCCACATCAAATGACTTCTCTCCAAATAACTGGTTGACGCCCTGTTGTTCGAGGGCAACTATTTTCCGCAAGATTGTTCCGGCCGTCGCTCCTGAGATTTTGCCGTAGGTGTCTTTGATCTCCGCGGCACCAACTCCTTCCGACAAGTAGTTCAGCACCTTCTTCAGGTCATTCAGGTCCACAATGGGCAAGTCCTTGTCGTCGGCATACTTGAAGATGATCATCAATACGCCGGACTGGATTTCATTCAACTCGAGCACTTTGCTCAGCAGCACCGGTCCGAATTCAGTCACCGTGGCGCGCATTTGTCCACCCAACTTGCCACTTAACGAATACAGCTCCACAGGAAACGCGGACGGCTGGAACTTGATGCCGAGTGTGGTCGCGCGTTCAAGAATCTTATCGTTGGCAACTCCTTCTGCCGCCATGCCGGTGACGTCGCCCTTCATGTCGGGCATGAACACCGGTACGCCTGCCGCGGAGAGCTGCTCGGCGATCAGTTGCAGCGTGCGGGTCTTTCCGGAGCCGGTGGCGCCGGTTACCAGCCCGTGCCGGTTCATCATGCGCAACGGCAGGTTAACCTTCGCTTCCGGTACAATGGATTTCTCAAAGACTCCGGCTCCCAGGTATATGGATGCTCCTGTCGGCGAATAGGAAGTATTGATCGCCGAAATGAACTTATCTCTTGACATAAATCAGTCATTAAGGTGTGAAATGCCCTGCAGTGGACTCTCCAATATCGTTAAATTTGGTAATGCTAAAACGCCCCCACTATGAAATCGATTCTTGCTGTTTTATTCGTTCTTTCCATGATCCCCTGCCAGGGACAGGAAACACCTGAGCAAACATTGGTTCGCATCGAGAATGAACGCATGGCTGCCATTACCAAAAAGGATACGGCGACCATTTCCAGGATCTACGATGACAGCTACCAGGGTGTACTCGCCTCGGGTCACGCCGTCGACAAGGCCGGCGTCATTGAGTTCCACCTGTCGGGAAGCCCCCACATCCAGATCGGAATTGAGGATGTGAAGGCCTCTGTGTATGGCAACATCGGGGTTACCACGGGCAAACAGGTAAACAAGAGCAAGTCGGGGACGGTGATCGGCGCTTCCCGCTTCATGCGGATTTACCAGAAGAACGGCAACCACTGGCGCATCATCCGAAGCCAGGGCACCATTGTCGTACAGGATTAGCGCCCTCTGGTAAATTCAACTTCCGAATCAGGAGTTTTTTGGTAGTTTTCCTTTCCTAACCAAAACCCATGAAGAAACTCCTGTTTGGATTCCTGTTTCTTTCTGCGCTCACCATCAAAGCCCAGGAAGGCGTCAAGAAAGCGCCCGTCATTAAAGAAGGCGACGGCCCCTACCCCCAACTCATTATCCGCGGCGTCATGCTCATCGACGGCACCGGCGCTCCGCCCGTCGGCCCGGTCGATATCGTGGTGAAGCAAAACAGGATCGTCAGCATCGCGAGCCTCGGGCTGCCCACGCCGGGCATGGCCAGCTCGTCTAACCGGCCGAAGCTGGAGCCGGGCGGCAAAGAACTCAATTGCGAAGGCATGTACCTCATGCCCGGTTTCATCGATATGCACGGCCACATCGGCGGCGGCCAGGCGCCGGATGCGGAGTATGTTTTCAAGTTGTGGATGGCACACGGCATTACCACTATCCGCGAACCGGGATCCGGCAACGGGATCGACTGGGTCCTTGAGGAAAAGAAACTCAGCGAGCAGAACGCCATCACCGCACCGCGGATCAAAGCGTATGTGACCTTCGGCTCCGGCGCGAAAGAGCCCATCCGCAACGCCGATATGGCGCGCGCCTGGGTCAATGAAAACAAAATGAAAGGCGCCGACGGCATCAAGTTCTTCGGCGCAGCCCCGGAGATCATGGACGCCGCCCTCCGTGAAAACAAGCGCCTCGGTCTGCGCAGCGCCTGCCACCACGCCCAACTCGGCGTCGCCCGATGGAATGTGGTGCAGTCGGCCGCAGCGGGACTCACCACCATGGAACACTGGTACGGACTGCCGGAGGCGATGCTGACCAGCTCCACCGTGCAGAACTACCCGCTCAACTACAACTACTCCAACGAACAAAACCGGTTTGAAGAAGCCGGCCGTCTCTGGAAGCAGGCCGCGGCTCCATACTCGGCCAAGTGGAACGCCGTGATGGACACGCTGCTGAAGATGGACTTCACCCTCGATCCCACCTTCGACACCTACGAAGCTTCCCGCGACCTGCACCGCGCACGCCGCCAGGAATGGCATGAGACCTACACCCTGCCGCGACTCTGGGCGTTCTACCAGCCCAGCCGCATGGCGCACGGATCGTATTGGTTCTCGTGGGGCACCGAACAAGAAGTGGCGTGGAAAGAAAACTTCCGCCTCTGGATGACTTTTGTGAACGAATACAAGAACCGCGGCGGCCGTGTGACTGCCGGTTCAGACAATGCCTTCATCTTCCAACTCTATGGCTTCGGCTACATCCGGGAACTGGAACTCCTGCGTGAAGCCGGCTTCCATCCACTCGAAGTCATCCGCTCCGCCACACTCTATGGCGCGCAGGCACTGGGCATGGACAAAGAGATCGGCTCCGTAGAAATCGGCAAGTTGGCCGACTTTGCGATTGTCGACCAGAATCCGCTGGAGAATCTGCAGGTGCTCTACGGTGTCGGCGCCATCAAGCTGATGGATGACAACACGGTGAAGCGCGTTGGCGGGATAAGTTACACCGTCAAAGACGGAATCATCTACGACGCGAAAAAACTGCTCGGCGATGTGAAGAAGATCGTCGATGCCGAAAAGACCAAAGCCGGCTTTGTACTGAAGCAGCCGGGCATGAACTGATCGGCAACGCACCTATTTACCCAATCGCCGATGAGAAATCTCCTCGTGCTCATGCTGACGCTGGTCGCATTGACCAGCCGCGCCCAATTTGACATTGAAATTGAAAAGGTGATTCCCGCCCCGGAAGTCAAGGAAGGCGACGGACCCTTTCCGCAACTGATTATCCGCGGCGTCATGCTCGTGGACGGCACCGGTGCGCCGCCCGTCGGGCCGGTCGACATCGTGGTGAAGCAGAACCGCATTGTCAATATTATCAGCTTGGGACTACCGACACCGGGCATGCCCAGTTCGGGCAACCGCACTCCGTTAGAACCCGGCGGGCGCGAGCTCGACGCCACCGGGATGTACCTGATGCCCGGCTTCATCGACTGCCACGGGCATATCGGCGGCACGCAGGCACCGTCGGCTGAATATGTATTCAAACTCTGGATGGCACACGGTGTCACCACGGTGTGCGACCCCGGTTCAGGAAATGGACTTGATTGGGTGGTGGATCAGCGCAACAAGAGCGCGCGCAACTTCATCACCGCGCCACGGCTGAAAGCCTATACTTACTTTGGCCTCGGCAGCAAGACGCCCATCAGCACTCCCGAAATGGCCCGCGCCTGGGTTCGCGAGAACAAAGCCAAGGGTGCCGATGGGATCAAGTTTGGCGGGCAGGCCCCCGAGATCATGGCAGCCGCGCTGGATGAAAACAAAAAGCTTGGCCTGCGCTCCAACTGCCACCACACACAACTCTACGTCGCGCGCTGGAACGTCGTGAATTCCGCGAAAGCGGGACTGAACAGTATGGAGCATTGGTATGGACTTCCTGAAGCCCTCTTCGACGACAAGACTGTCCAGGATTATCCGCTGAATTACAACTACACCAATGAACAGCATCGCTTCGGCGAAGCCGGCCGCTTGTGGGAACAGGCGGCGAAGCCCGGTTCACCGAAATGGAACGAGGTGATGAATACATTGCTCAAACTGGGCTTCACCCTCGACCCCACCTTCAACATTTATGAAGCGAGCCGTGACCTTCACCGCGCCCGTCGCGCTGAGTGGCATGAGACCTACACGTTGCCGTCGTTGTGGAAGTTCTACCAGCCGAGCCTCATCTCGCATGGCTCCTACTGGCACAGCTGGGGTACCGAACAAGAGATTGCGTGGCGTCAGAACTACCAACTGTGGATGCGGTTTGTGAACGAATACAAGAACCGCGGGGGCCGCGTGACCACCGGGTCAGATTCCGGCTTCATCTTCCAACTCTATGGATTCGCCTACATCCGTGAACTCGAGTTGCTGCGGGAGGCGGGCTTCCATCCGCTGGAGGTGATCCGGTCGGCCACGCTCAACGGCGCACAGTTGCTGGGCATGGACAAAGACGTGGGCAGCGTGGAAGTCGGTAAACTCGCCGACTTCGTCATCGTGGACGCCAACCCGCTGGAAAACCTCCAGGTGCTCTACGGCACCGGGGCGATCAAACTCAGGGACAACAATACCGTCACGCGAGTTGGCGGCGTCAAGTACACCATCAAAGACGGCATCATCTACGACGCAAAGAAACTCCTGGGCGACGTAAAGAAAATGGTGGATGCCGAAAAGGCAAAGACCGGATTTGTGCTGAAACAACCTGGAATAGACTGAACAATATGCGCGCCTATTACCTTGCCTTTGCAGCGGTCCTGGTCACCGCCTGCACTCCTCCGCCGAAAGAAAAGGCGCCGGTAGTCATTAACCTCCTCGGCAATGCCTACTACGAACCCATCCGCCCCGAGAAGGCGCAGGCGCGTCTGGACAGCAACCTCCAGGTGGCAAAGAAGAATTGGGAGGCCGATCCATCCGAAGACAACTACGTATGGTACGGCCGAAGACTGGGTTACCTGTCCCGCTTCCAGGAAGCCATCGATGTGTTCACGGAGGGAATCCAGAAGTATCCCAAATCCGCAAAACTTTACCGGCACCGCGGCCACCGTTACATTTCCATGCGGCTGTTCCATCGCGCCATCGACGACCTGAACCAGGCCAATTCGTTAGTACCCGGCTTTCCGCTGGAGATGGAACCCGACGGCATTCCCAACGCGATCAACAAGCCGTTGTCATCGCTGCAATTCAACATCCGGTATCACCTTGCCCTGGCCTACTACCTCGAAGGCAACTTCGCCAAAGCCGAAGAGGCCTATATCGAGTGCCTGAAGACCTGCAACAACGACGATCTCCTCGTCGCTTGCGTGGACTGGATGTACATGACTTATCGGCGCGAAGGGAAATTGGTGGAAGCCCAATCCATCCTCGGCAATGTGCGCAACGAGATGACCATCGTCGAAAATGATTCTTACTTCAAGCGCTGCAGGATGTACCAGGGAAAAATGTCGCCGGATTCCGTACTGAGCGTCTCCAACGATGACCCGGAGCAGGCTGACCTTGCATTGGCCACCCAAGGCTACGGGGTCGGCAACTGGTACCTATATAATGGAGACTCCGCCAAAGCGAAATCCATTTTCGAGCAGGTAGTCGCCGGTCGGCATTTTGGGGCCTTTGGATTTATTGCGGCGGAGGCGGAGTTGTATAGGTGGGGGAAATAAGTTCAACGGTTCAAAGTTCAAGGTCCAAAGTTCAACAGTTCAACAGTTGAGCGCTGGCAGGGTTCAGCACCTTAAGGCCTTGAATCTAGAGTTAAGCCAGTTCGGTCAGAATTTCTTTCCTACGGCTAGTGAGATGGAAAATGAGTCGTAGGCTTTCCACTTGATGTCGTAGGTCAATGATGGGGCCAGTTCCCAGTCGCCGGGCAATTCGAAACCGTATTCAAATCCCAGGCGGGTCATGTAGTAGTTGCCGGTGTCGGAAAACTCACCGCCCATGCCGATGGAATAAATGGAGTGCCGGCCAGGCTTGAAAGAAGCGGCAGCAAGTCCCGCCACCGGGTAGTGCCGCTCAATGGCGGTGTTCTCGGGCTCGAGGAAGTAACCCTCAACTTTAAAACTCTCCATAATGAGGTCGCTGTGAATACCGATCGACCAGCGTGAACTGAGGGAATAGTCGTAATCAATCACCCACATCGGCAGCGCCCGCCACGAACGACTTCCCTTGTCGTCGACTCCCTGGCCTACAATGGTGTGACCGATTCCCAGCGTAAGCCTGCTGCGTCGCGACGACTCGCCCTCCTCCTGGGCCGAAGCCAGCAGGGGTAACATCACCAACAGGAAAGTCAGCTTCTTGATCATGCGATGGACAAAACCTAAAGTTATGCCCTCTTATATTATTATTATCCGCATATCAACGAAATCAAATATCTTATCCGGATTTTTGAACCATGAAGCGCCCGGCGTTGATCCTGTTTCTGTCTCTCTCCTTGTTCAGCCGTTGCGGCAAGGAAGTAAAGAAAGAAACTGCGCCTTTACCCCCGGCCACCTACACGGGCTCCGCTTCCTGCCAGTCCTGCCACACGAAAGCATTTCAGGATTGGCAACAGTCCGATCACTTCCGCGCGATGCAGGAACCCCGCGACTCGACGGTGTTGGGCGACTTCAACGACAAGACTTTCACTGCCGACGGCGTGACGAGCCGTTTCTTCCGGAAGGACGGCAAGTTCATCATCCAAACCCAGGGCGACGACGGCAAGACCCACGACTACGAAGTGAAGTACACGTTCGGGTACTTCCCGCTTCAGCAGTACCTGGTCGAGTTCTCCGGCGGGCGACTGCAGCCCGCCCGCGTGAGCTGGGATTCCAGGAACAAGAAGTGGTTTCACCAATATGCCGGTCAGCGTATTCCGCCCCACGACTGGCTTCATTGGACCGGCAACGGCCAGAACTGGAACACCATGTGCGCCACATGCCACTCCACCAACCTCCAGAAGAATTATGACTTCAACTCCGACAGCTACCACACCACCTGGACCGACATCAACGTAGGTTGTGAAAGCTGCCATGGTGCCGGCAGCAGGCATATCAACTTTGTTCAATCGGCGGCGTACAAAGACGGCGAGCGGATTCCGAATTCAGGGCTTATGTACAGCCGCGATACCATGCCGCGTCAGCAACTAAATACCTGCGCCCCCTGCCACGCGCGCAAGGCCGACATCAGCGCCGCGCTCGTGCACAGCGACGAACTCCTCGATAACCTGATCCCTCAAGTACTCAGCACGGAATTCTATCACGCCGACGGTCAGATACGCGAAGAGGATTATGAGTACGGATCGTTTGCGCAGAGCAAGATGTTCCACCTCGGCGTGCGGTGCAGCAACTGCCATAACCCCCACTCCGGAGAATTGGTAAAAACCGGCAACGACCTGTGCATGAGCTGCCACCTGCCGAAGTACAATACCAAAGAACATACCTTTCATACCGTCAACACGGAAGGCTCGCAGTGCATCAGTTGCCATATGACGAGCAAGACCTACATGGGCAACGATGTACGGCGCGACCACAGTTTCCGCATTCCACGTCCCGATCAAACAGCCGCCTTCGGAACACCGAACGCCTGCAACGGTTGTCACCAGGATAAATCTCCGACATGGGCCGCAAAAGCAATCGATCAATGGTTTGGGCCCAAACGTCCCTATCATTTTTCCGACGACCTGGTTCCCGGCAGCCGGCTTGACGCAAAAAGCGAACAGCATTTGACAGCACTCCTCGCCGACCGCATGCAGCCTGCCATCGCACGCGCTACGGCGGCCAACTACCTGGGCAGTATCATAACGGTTACCAGCGCGAATGCGCTTGCCGGCGCTTTGGGAGAAAACCACGCCGTGATTCGATACTACGTCCTCCGCGCTTTGCAGCAGTTCCCTCCCGAGACCTGGCTGCAGACAGCCGGCCCTTTACTGAGCGATCCCGTACGCGCCGTGCGCATAGCCGCCGCTGACCTCTTTCACCAACTTCCACTCGAGCAACTCCCTGCATCACTGCGGCCGGCTTACCAGCAGGCAGACGCGGAGAACCGGCAGTACCTGGCATATCAAACTGACTTCGCAGCAGGCAACGTCATGCTGGCAGATTATGAGTTACAATCGGGCGATGCCGCCAATGCAATCCGGCATTATGTCCGGGGATTGAAGAAAGACAGCCTGATGAACTATGCGCGCTTCAACCTGGCATCCGCCTACAACGCGACGGGCAAGAACGACGCTGCGCTGAAGACACTCCTGGACGCTGCGGCCATTGACCCCGCCAATGATCGCACATTCTATAACCTGGGTTTGCTTTACTATGAAATGAACGACCTGCCTTCCGCCATCAAGCACTTCCAAAAAGCCGTACGGCTCCGCTCACGGATGCCCGGGTTGTATTACAATTATGGCTTGCTCCTCCAGCAACAGAACAGGGTCAAAGAGGCGGAAGAAATCCTCTTGAAGGGATTCCGGTTAGAGCCGATGGCTGCCAATCTCAACTACGCGCTGGCCGTGCTGTACGTTCAGCAAAACCGGCAACCACTGGCACGGCCGTTCGCAGAAACCCTTCGCCGTCTGGACCCTAACAACCCGGAATACCAACAACTGTTCCGAACTTTAGGCTTGTAATCAATGCCCTTAGGGCACCCTTCTTACCCATGATCCGATCCTTCCTCATCGTCGCGCTGCTTTGCGTGGCATTCTCCTGTTCTGAAAAGAAAGCGGCGACAGCGCCCAAGTCGGTTGACACGCTCTTTAAAGAGTACTTCGACTTTAAGAAACGCATCAACCCGATCGAGGCCACCAAAGCCGGATTTTCGGAATACAACAACCAGGTGGCGAATTATATCTCCACCCCGTATCAGCAAGATCTCAAGACCAACTACCGCCGATTCCTGGATGAGCTGACGCAGTATGACTCCACCCAGATGACCGCCTCGCAGTGGATGAGCCTGCAGGTGATGAAGTGGGACTGCACGCTCAAGCTGGAAGGATTGATCAACCCGCTGGTCACCATCGCATCGCCGATGTACGACATGCCCAACTTCGAGTTGATGCCCCTCATCCAGATTCAGTCGCTGCACCTGTACTTCTCCCAGCTGGCCGGCGGACGAAGCCTGCAGCCCTTTAACACGGTTCAAGACTACGACGCCTGGCTCCAGCGTGTGGACGCCTTCCTGCCGTTCCTTGATACCGCAGTGGTGAAAATGCAGTTGGGAATGAAGAAAGGAATCGTCCTTCCCAAAGTGCTCATCCAACGGATGATCTCGCAACTCGATGGTTTTGTCAAAGCGCCGGTGAAAGATCACCTGTTCTATTCGCCCATTTTGCTGATGCCGTCCGATTTTTCCCCGGCCGACAAAGAGCGACTGACAACTGCCTACGCGGAGATGATCACCGGCAAGGTCGCGCCAAAGTACAAGATGCTCCAGGACTTCCTGATCAACACCTACCTGCCGGCAGGCAGAGAAACCTCAGGTATCAACGCATTGCCGAACGGGGCAGCGACATTTCAATACCTCATCAAGTATTTCACAACCACCAACATGACCGCCGAAGAAATCCATACGATGGGATTGAGCGAGGTACAACGCATTCGCGGCGAGATGGAAGCTGTCAAGGCACAACTCAACTTCAAGGGCGACCTGCGGGCGTTCTTCGATCATGTGCGGTCGAACAAGAAACTCATTCCCTTCCAGCGGCCCGAGGACGTCATTGCCAACTTCAATGTGATCCGCCGGCGGGTAGAAGCCCGGCTTCCCGACCTGTTTGCACTGAAGCCGAAGGGTGGGTTTGAAGTCCGGCGCACCGAAGCCTTCCGCGAAGCTTCCGCCAGCGCGGAGTTCTTGCCCGGCAACAAGGACGGATCACGCCCGGGAATCTTCTACGTTCCCATCCGCGAGGTGAAGAACTACAACACCTACGCCGACGAGTCATTGTTCTTGCACGAAGCCATCCCGGGCCACTACTACCAGCTCACCCTTCAACAAGAGAACAACGAACTGCCGGAGTTTCTGCACCCGGAGAGCATCAGCGTGTTCGTCGAGGGCTGGGCGTTGTATGCCGAATCGCTCGGCAAAGAACTGGGACTTTATGAAGATCCGTACCAGTACTTCGGTATGTTGAGCATGGAGATGCACCGCGCTATCCGGCTCGTGCTCGAGACCGGCATTCACGCCAAAGGCTGGACGCGGGAGCAGGCCATTCAGTATTCCCTCGACAACGAGGCGGAGTCGCTGGAGAAGATCACTGTGGAAGTTGAGCGCTACATGGCCACGCCGGGAGCGGCCTTGTGCTACAAGGTTGGACAGTTGAAGATCCGGGAATTACGGACCAAAGCAGAGCAGGCGCTCGGCGACAAGTTTGATATTCGCGCGTTTCACGCCCAGGTGCTTGGCTCCGGCAGCCTGCCGCTGGTGCTGCTGGAGAAGAAGATCAACCGCTGGATCAACGAAACGCGGAGTCAGAACCCGTAGGACCTAACCCCTTTCACCATGGAAGCCATCTTCAGCATTATTGGGTGGATTTTTTCCAACCTGATCACCCTCGCCATTATCGGCGCCATCTTCTATTTCTTCTTCTTCCGCCGCAAGGCGCTGGCGCAGAAGATGAGCGAGGTGCAAAACCAGCCGGTCGGCAGTACGCCCGGTGAGGGAGAGACGGACTATTCCGGCAACACGGGCGGCATTGACTGGAAGTTGAAGTCGAAGGCCGTCTACAGCACGGGAGGCCGGCGCCGCGCGTGGGTGCGCACCACTCGTTGGGAGACCTCTTCGGTGAAGATGCCTGCAGGCAAGTACCTCATGCTGATGTCTACACCCGGCAACAACACGCCGCTGGGTCCTGTGAAGCAGGAAGGTTTCTTCAACACGATGATTAACAAGGCGGCGGACTTTGCCCTCGACATGTATGTGACCAGTTATTTCGGGCCGCAATACCAGGATATGATCAACGTGACCGGGGAGAGTTCAAAAGTCGATCATCCGGCGTTGAAAGACTTTCTTATCCTCACCAACGATTCACCCATTGCCCAGCGTTTTCTCGACGATGCAACAGCGGGTGTTATCTCCAACTGGAAGCACCAGAAGATGGGTTTCACGCGGGAGGGCAACGTCGACCAGTTCGGGTTACTCTTCACCCAAGATGGTGTAATCCTCACCTGCCAGGCCGACATGGCCAATGAGCAGGAAGCGAAATTGTTCGCCGATTATGGTGCGGTGCTGGCGGTGAAGATGAAAGCCGGACTGTCTTAACAAACTATTAATCCCAACCTTCGCCAACTTTGAACTATAAACCTTGAACTTTAAACCCGCCGGCCACATCCGCTCTTAATATTGAAACGAACCAATCGGCGGACGGACCTTGAACTTTGAACTGTGAACCTTGAACCTTGAACTTAACCATGTCGAGCGACTTCGATTTTCTTCTTGGCACCTGGAGGGTGATGAACACCCGGCTCAGCCGTTGGCTGTGCGGCAGCCGGGAGTGGATGGAGTTTGAGTCGCTGCACGAAGAGCGCAAGCTGAGTTCCGGCCAGGGCACGGTGGCGTACCACCAGTACGTGATGGATCGTGTTCCTTACGAGCGCAACATTCTCCGGTCTTACAACGAGCGCTTCGACTACTGGAAGATAGACCGTCTCGACGGCCGCACCAACCTCGTCATGACGCCGCTGGAGGGCACCTTCTGGGAGAACAAAGGTTCCTTCATCTCCCGCGGCAACCTCGACACCCGCGACGTGCTCATCCACGTCGAGTGGACCCGCATCTGCGAGACCTATGCCAGCTGGGAACAGGCGTTGTCCAAAGACAACGGCCGGACGTGGGAGACGAGTTGGGTGATGGAGTTTCTCAGGGTGGGGAGGTAAGAAAAAGGCCGAGTCTCCTGCCGTAAAGTGGTTTAGCAAGTCGCGCGACATCAACTATTTGGTCGGGCTGATGGTTCATGAAACTGCCTGCATTCCAAAATCGCTTTGAAATGAATTTTCTTAACTTCGGAACATTGTTATGGCGAGACTGCTCATTTTGCTCCTAATTATTCTAGGTCCCGAATGGATTCTTGCTCAGCCTGCCTTCGTAACCAGCCCTTTATCCATCGATCCACCACTGGAAAAGCATTCCATATTGAAATGGTTTGATTCTGAAGGCGACGGGGATATGGACTTCATGGCTTTCTATCCGAGTCTCTCTTTGGAGGGCCGACACAAGATCAGGCTTTACGTAAATGATAATCAACATTTCCAGGGAATTGAAAATCCCATTCGTGGTGGGCTTAATATTGCCGCCGGAACTTTTTTTGTCGCCGATGGGGACCAAGACGGTGATGCGGACATTGCATATACGCAAAATTCCAACATAAAGATTGCCTGGAATAATGGCGACAATACTTTTACAGCTCAACTTTCAGGCCGAGAAGTGAGTCAAGACAATGTTGCCGTCTTTTGGGTAGACATGGATGGTGACTTTGACCTTGATCTTGTAACCGCTTTCCAATCGGTGGACATTTACTGGAATCATAAGGGTACTTACCTGGAAGAAACTCAAACGAACACCTTTCTTGATTTCCCAACGTTAGCGGACATAAACAATGATGGAATAACCGATATGTTTGGCACCAGTTATAGCGATGGTAACTCCACTGTACCCACCATATTGCTGGCTACCGGGCGGAAGGTTCTTTCCAGATTCCTAATATCAACTTCGTTAAGCCTACCTTTTCATACTAAGTCCAAGTGGGGTGATGTAGACAATGACAAGGACGTTGACCTCTTCATACTTGATGCGGAGGGCAGATGGACAATTTTCCAGAACCAGTTGAATGAAACTGGTCAGCTGAGTTTTGAACAGGGCTTCCAATGTACCGCGTTGTCCAATCCCGACTTAGAAATAGGCGATATCAATTCGGACGGTCTCCTAGACTTTATCATTAGCGGGCTTCCAAAAACGATGCTGTACCTTAACAAATCAGCGGCAGGGACGATTCAATTTCAAGGGAGTGACCTTTCTGCTATTCCCTCCGTTAACACAACTATTCAAACGATCGATTTCGATCAAGGCAATGGCCTTGATTTTTTCTTCAGAACCGAGGATGAGAGTGGGCTCGAGCATACAGAATCATTTTACCTGAACACATTGACTAGTTTGTTGCCTCAACCCGAAGCTCCCTCTGACCTGTCAGAAGATGGTTCGAGCCCTGGTGTACTTCTACTTTCATGGAATCACCCTCACCATGCCAGGCTTTCTTATCGGGTTGAGGTTTTTAAAGACGGTATTCAAATAGCATCAGCAGGTTCACTTGAAAATGGAGTCCTCAGACAAAAGGATAGAATCCCGCAGCTTCTTAAGAATTCGATTGCTGTCAAAATTGAAGATTTCGGAATCTATTCTTGGAGAGTTCAAGCGATAGATGCTATGTATCAGCCTTCCGCCTTTTCAGCAACCAGGCAAATACAAATCTCCATGCCGGTCCTGCCTTTTTCAACAACTCCATCTCTTGAGATTGGGAGTAATTTCGAATGGATGGATGTAGATGGCGACGGAGACCTGGATATCCTCTCCGCGTATCCCAGTCCGCTCGTTGCTGGCGCCTACCGTTTCCGGCTTTATGAGAACAGCAATCACACATTTCTGAGTAGCAATGAGTCTCTGGTTACTCTCGGCAACATCGAAGCAAGATCCTACTGTTTCGGAGATCCTGACAATGACAATGATGCTGATATTCTTTATGTTGAAAATCGAAGAATCAAGATTGCCATGAACAATGGCGACAAGACCTTCAATTTGGTTGAAACCGGGCTTAATGTTAATTGGGATGGAGCGCAAGTCTACTGGGCCGACATGGATGGCGACAAAGGAATGGATATCATTACACAATTTACGCCTGACTATTACAGTATTGTGTGGAATCGAGAGGGCACCTATGCGGGTCGGTTTGATTACTACCCTGAACTGAAATCGGTATTCCCGGTAGACTTTAATAACGACGGACTTTCAGATTTCATTACTGTGCGTGATGGTGGCTGGCTTGCCATTGCGTATAATGAAGGAAGAGGTCAGGTCATCACTTTGACTATAGCGTCAGGCTATCAAAATAATCCCAATGTAAAGTTCGTGGATATCGACAATGATCAGGACTTGGATCTCATTGTAACAAAAGGAACGGGGCAGTGGCAAATCTTCAGGAACGCCCTGAAGGAATATGGAACGGGAGTTTATGCCCCAGTGGCAATAGGTTCTGAAGAAGGCAGCCAATTTCTTGACGTTGCAGACCTTAACTCAGATGGCTTGGTTGATGTTGTGCTATCCGGCCAACAAACCATGCTCTACATTAATCGCACAACAACCTCGGGGCCTGTATTTGATGCTGTGAACACGGGGATTGTAAGCCCCGGGAAATCCAGTGTTTCAATAGTCGACATCGATGAGCAGGCAGGTCCCGATTTGCTCTGGTCCTCGGAGAATGCAGAGGGAACTACGGTCGTTCGCTACTTTTATTTGAATACATTATCAGTTTTGAGTGACCCGCCGGCCGCACCAACAAATCTTACTGAAGTAGCGGGACCCAATGGATACATGCAGCTTTCATGGAATCATGGCGGAAACGCCACATACAGAATTGAACTATTCAGAGATGGAAAGCGAATCGTGTCCTCTGAATCGTCGGATACAGGGGATCCAAGACGAAGATCTGGGGGGTGTCAAGTTCTTGACCACCACATTGACCTCCAAGGTCTAACGGCTGGCATTTACATCTGGAAGGTCCAGGCAATTGATGCAAGTAATCGAGGATCAGCCTTCAGTACACCGCGTCAATTCGTGGTTTCCGAAACCAACCAAACTCCCTTTAGACCCTACCCGCTAAGTGTTTCCCCACCATTTCAGCCCGAGGTTACCCTGGAATGGCTTGACACTGACAGGGATGGTGATTTGGATATTCTGGCCTTTAATGAATTCTCAGGGAAATACAGTGTATCTCTTTACATCAATGATGGCGGTCGCTTTGTCGGAAATACCAGCCCAATCCTCGGCTTTCAGAATATAAATGCCAAATCATATTACATCGCAGATGGCAACCATGACAACCTACTTGATTTTGTTTTCATCGAAAACAACATAATCAAAATAGCCAAGAATAACGGTAATAACTCCTTCACAATTCAGGATACCGGAATTATAGTGAACACAGATCAAGGCTCCATTGAGTGGGTGGATATTGATGCCGACAGTGATCTTGATCTTGTAACCATGCTCTCCAACAGCAACTACACATTACTATTGAATCAACAAGTAAATCCTGGTGCAACAGGCGTAAATTATCCAATGGATTTTTCTTCTATTACGTTTGCTGAGCTTAGTAATGATCGTACTATGGATTTTCTTGCCATTAGCGTGTCCGCTGGCTATATCGTTCAGTCGATCTCGCTTAGCGATGGCAGCTTTTCAGTTATCCGCGGAATCGGATTCACCCCGCATCCTAAGCTTTATTGGTCGGATGCTGACAATGATGGCGATGTGGATATGTTTGCCCTCGGTTCATCCGGCTGGAAACTCTTTAAGAATGAATTCAAAGAAACAGGCAAGGCACAACTTCAAATTGCCTATCCCTTTCCAACATCATCACCCAACGCCGATGTTGGTGATATTGATTCTGACGGTCTTCCTGATTTTGTCGTAGTTGAACCCAATGGAGATTGGGGCTATGTCACCGTCTTCTTGAATAAGTCTTCAACCACTAATATTAATTTTCAATCGACAAACCCTGGTATCAAGACCTTCAGAGATACAAACCTCTCTCTTCAGGATATTGATGGGGATATGAAGCTGGATATCATCCTGAATGACGCTTTGTATACAGATGCTTACAAGAACACTTTGATCAACATGTCTCCCCCGCCGCAAGCACCTACGAATCTTCATGGAAGTTATACTGGAGGCATGTTAATGTTGTCGTGGGCCAGTGTCGGAGAGGGAAAGAATTATCGCCTCGAGCTTTCCAAGGATGGGGTCCCATTCGTCGCTTCTGGTTCAAACATGGATGGCAAGTTGCTAAAGACCAGACTTGCGCCACTATTGGTAACAAATAATGCCACTTTCTCTAAATTACCAGAAGGCACGTATACCTGGACGGTACAATCTGTAGACGCGAGCAACCGTGGCTCTGCTTTCTCACCCCCCCAGCAAGTGACCGTTGGACCAAGTGAAGGCAATCCGGTTACTGGGTTGGAAGAGTACGCAGTCCCAGGAGATGTGCGTATTTTTCCTAACCCAGCGCGACATGAAGTTTATGTAAGTATGCCTTCATCAGGGAAACTATTGATCCGAAATCAGCAATCTCAAACTGTATTTGACGCTGATTACGATATCAGTGAAGAATCAACAATCAAGATCTCCACTGCCACATGGGCCGCGGGTATATACATCCTTGATTACAATAACGGAAGGCATCGCTGGACCAAGAAACTTGTTGTGATACGATAGGCAACCCCCTACTCATCGCAGATTCTGTTAATTTGATAAGGGTCTTTGCTATTCGGCTTCCACCACTGGCAGAATTCGATCTCTCTCGCTAACGACCACTTTCCTTTTATTACCTTTGCCCTCCCTGAACCTACGGCCCCGTAGTTCAATGGATAGAATAGAAGTTTCCTAAACTTTTGATACAGGTTCGATTCCTGTCGGGGCTACTACAAACAGTGCGAGCGGGAGCGTGAGAACGAAGCGAATATCCCCTTCCGACCGGTATTTTTCTCCCTCCTGACACAGGGCTGTCACCCGCCCTTGTGATTTTTGTCGTATTCAAATCCAAACACCAATGACAACACAGGAAATCGCCAACCGCTTCCACACGCTCGCCCAAACCGGCCAGTGGAACACGATCTATGAAGAGCTCTACCACCGCGACGCGGAGAGCATTGAACCGCCCGCCGCGCAGGGCCTCCAGTCGGTGAAAGGCATGGACCAGATCCACGCGAAAGGCAAGGCGTGGGAAGCCACCATCGAAGCAGTCCACGGCGGCTACACGAATGCGCCGCAGGTGGCCGGCAACTTCTTCACGTGCACCATGGGCTTCGACGCCACCTTCAAAGGCCGCGGCCGCATGCAGATGGACGAAGTGGCACTCTACGAGGTGAAAGACGGGAAGATCGTCAAGGAACAGTTCTTCTATTGATGTCACCCGGCGGTGTGCGGGTTCATCCGCACACCGTCTTCTTTTCGCCCGTCACATCCCGCTAACATCTTCTCGGGCAATTGGCTAATTTCCCGTATGAAGCGGGTCGTCCTCATTAGCCTCATCCCCATCGCCGCCGTCACGGCCTGGCTGCTGTGGTTCAACCCGCCGGTCGACTACATCACCGAAGTCAAACCGCTTCTCAACAAGAAATGCATCGCCTGCCACGGCGGCGTGCGCCGCAAGGGCGGCTTCTCCCTCCTCTTCCGCGAAGATGCCCTCGCTCCCACGGAGTCCGGAAAACCCGCCATCATCCCCGGCCAGCCGGAAAACAGCGAAGTCATCCGCCGCATCACGCACACCGACCCCGAGGAACGCATGCCCTACCAGCATGACCCGCTGTCGGAAGATGAAATCGACCTGCTGACACGCTGGATCCGCGAAGGCGCCGCCTGGGGCGACCACTGGGCCTACACCGCAGTAACGCCGCAAGAGGCGCCGAAGCCGCCCTTCTGGGATCTCGCCGGAAAACACTGGGCCACCTCCGACATCGACCGGTTCATTCTCAAAAAAATGCGGGAGCACAAACTGGAGCCGTCGTCGGAAGCTGATCCGAACACACTCCTCCGCCGCGTGAGTCTCGACCTCATCGGACTCCCGGCACCCGAACCCCTCGCGAAGAAATTCCTCAGCCACCCGTCGCCCGTCGCCTACGAAATCCTCGTCGATGAACTCCTCGCCTCGCCACATTTCGGCGAACGCTGGGCCGCGCCGTGGATGGACCTCGCCCGCTACGCCGACACGAAAGGCTACGAGCGCGACTACATCCGCACCATCTGGCGCTACCGCGACTGGCTCATCCGCGCCTTCAACCGCGACATGCCGTACAACCGGTTTATCACTGAACAGCTCGCCGGCGACCTACTCCCCGATCCCACCGACGACCAGCTGCTGGCCACGGCCTTTCATCGCAACACGATGACCAACGATGAGGGCGGCACCGACAACGAAGAGTTCCGCACGGCCGCCGTACTGGACCGCGTGAACACCACGTGGGAAGCGCTGCTCGGCACCACGTTCGCTTGCACCCAATGCCACAGCCATCCTTATGATCCGTTCCGCCATGAAGACTACTACCGGTTCATGGCCTTCTTCAACAACACCCGCGACGAAGACACCTACGACGACTACCCGCTGCTGCGCGAATTCAAGAAAGAAGACAGCGCTTCACTGGCGAAGATCATCGCCTGGGTGGGTGAACCGCGGGGGAAAGAAATCCAACATTTTCTGAAGACGGGGCAGCCGGCCGTCAACTCCCTTGTATCGACACCGCTGGTCAACAGCGCGCTCTCGGATACGAAGTGGCTCCTGCTCCGCAACAAGAGTACCGCCCGACTCGCGACCGTAGATCTCACCGGCAAAGACCACCTGATCTTCCGCTTTGCCAGTTGGAAACCGAAAGGCACGGCGGTGTTTCACCTCGACAGCGAGCAAGGCCCCGAACTGGGAAGCTTCACAGCACCTGAAACCAAGGGCGAATGGTCTGTCGGCGAAATCCCGCTGAAGAAGATCAGCGGCAGCCACACGTTGTTCGTCACCTATTCCAACCCGCTCCTCAAGGACATGCGCGAGAACGGCATCATGTTCGACTGGCTGTACTTCACGCAGGAATTTCCCGGCAAGGGCCGGCCGGGCCATGAAGAAGCACAGGCCGCTTTTCGCAAACTGATTTCCGCATCAACGACCAACACGCCGATCATGATGGAGAATCCGCCGGACATGGCGCGCAAGACATTTGTATTTACGCGCGGCAACTGGCTGGACAAAAGCAACGAAGTGAGCGCCGGGACGCCGCCGCTTCTCAACCCGTTCCCTGACAAAGCCCCGGCCAATCGCCTTGGTCTCGCGCAGTGGATGATCGACGACAAGAATCCGTTGACGGCGCGTACCATCGTTAACCGTGTGTGGGAACAGCTGTTCGGCACGGGCCTTTGCGAAACCCTCGAAGACATGGGAACGCAGGGCATGCCTCCTTCCCATCCCGAGCTGCTCGACCACCTGGCCTGGCAGTTCACCCACGACGACCAATGGCGGCTCAAGGCGCTGATCCGGAAGATCGTATTGTCATCCACCTATAAGCAGAGCGCCATTGTCTCACCGGAGGCGCAGGCCTATGATCCGGCCAACCGTTATCTCTCGCATAGCCCGCGGGTGCGGCTCTCCGCCGAGCAGGTGCGCGACAAGGTGCTCGCCGTATCCGGGTTGCTGAGCGAAAAGATGTACGGCCCTGGCGTGATGCCGTACCAGCCGGACGGAATCTGGCAGTCGCCTTATAACGGACTGACGTGGATCCCCAGCAAAGGCGAAGACAAGTACCGTCGGGCCCTGTACACCTATTGGAAGCGAACGGCTCCATATCCGTCCATGATCCTGTTTGACGGGAACACCCGTGAAGTGTGCGCGGCGCGGCGAATACGAACCAATACACCCCTGCAGGCATTGGTCACCCTCAACGACTCTGTATATATTGAGGCGGCCGGCGCGTTGGCGCTGCGAATGCGGGAGCATGCAGACAGTCCGTCCGGACAAATACGATATGGATACGAGCGAGCGATGGGCAAACCCATCACGCCGGCGCGGGAAGCGGCGTTGCTGACGCTTTACGAAAAGACTTCCCGCCCTTTCCAAAAGACAAGAAGGAAGAAAGAAACACCGGTTGACTGGGGATTGGTGCTGGTGGCCAACGCCATCCTGAACCTGGATGAATTCCTAACAAAAGATTGAAGATGAATTTCGAAGCGTTACTCGCACAAACCCGCCAGGAAGCAGCGTCGTTGCAGACGCGTCGGCATTTCTTGCGCGATTGTACCGTGGGTCTCGGATCGATTTACCTCGCCTCACTTCTTGGCGGATGCGAATCACCTGCCAGCGCCCCGGCGGCACTGGTTGATCCACTGTCGCCAAAGGCTCCTCACTTTCCCGGCAAGGCGAAGTCGGTCATCTACCTGCACATGGCCGGTGCGCCGTCGCAGCTGGAGTTGTTTGACTACAAACCCGAACTGCAGAAACTGAACGGACAGCTTTGTCCGCCCTCGTTGTTGGAAGGAAAGCGCTTTGCTTTTATCCGCGGCGTGCCGCAGATGCTGGGACCACAGGCGGTTTTCCGCCAGCGAGGGCAATCCGGTATCTGGATGTCCGATCACTTACCGCATCTCTCCACCATCGCCGACGAGCTCACCGTTTTGAAGGCCGTGCACACCAACCAATTCAACCATGCGCCTGCACAACTCTTGATGCACACCGGCACGCCGCGCATGGGCCGGCCGAGCCTGGGTGCGTGGGTGACTTACGGCCTTGGAACAGAAAACCAGAACCTTCCCGGGTTTGTCGTCCTCACGTCGGGCGGCAACGCCCCTGACGCCGGCAAGAGCGTGTTCGGCAGCGGGTTTCTGCCGACCGTATATCAAGGCGTACACTGCCGGTCGGAGGGCGACCCTGTGCTGTTCATCCAGGATCCTGACGGCGTAGACCGCGACATGCGCAAGTCGTCGATTGACGCCATCAATGAAATCAACCGCATCACGCACGATGAGTTCAAGGATCCCGAGACCTTAACCCGCATCGCGCAATACGAGCTCGCGTTCCGGATGCAGACTACGGTGCCTGAGGTAATGGACATCTCCAAAGAGCCGGATTACATCCACGCGATGTACGGAACCCAGCCCGGCAAGACATGCTTTGCCAACAACGCGTTGCTGGCCCGCAAGCTGGTGGAGAATGGAGTGCGATTTGTACAGCTCTTCGACTGGGGCTGGGACAGCCACGGCACCGACGCGAGCACAGCCCTGGACCTTGGACTAATTAACAAATGCCGATCCGTCGACAAAGCCACCACAGCGCTGATCCTTGATCTCAAACAGCGCGGCCTGCTGGATGACACGTTGATTATCTGGGGCGGTGAGTTCGGTCGGACTCCCATGCAGGAGAACCGCGAAGGGAAGACCAACAGTTTCAAGGGAAGAGACCATCACGTTGAAGCATTCAGCCTGGTGATGGCGGGCGGCGGCATCAAGAAAGGGTTTTCGTTCGGCGAAACCGATGAGATCGGATACAGCGGCATCAAGGACCGCGTGAGCACCTTCGACGTGCAGGCGACGATCCTCAACCAGCTTGGCTTTGATCATGAAAAACTAACGTATGAATTCCAGGGTCGCCCGTTCCGTCTCACCGATGTGGAGGGCACCGTCATCAAGAACATAATTGCCTGATATGAAAAGAAGAACATTTCTTGCATCCTCGGTTACTTCGGGTGCCGCGATGCTGCTCCCAACTGGTGAGGCTGCCGCTGCGGACACACAAGTTGTCTTACCCGCCGCACTGTCGTTGAAGATCATGGCCACCAACTGGGGCTTCGACGGAACCATCGAAGCCTTCTGTCAGAAAGCCAAACAAGCGGGGTACGATGGAATCGAAGTAGTGTGGCCTGGCTCTGCCGCGGATCAGCAACGGCTGATGGATGCCGTGCGCGCCAACCAGCTCAGCCATGCCTTCCTGCTCCAGACCTGGGAACCCGTGGATGAGAAGGCCCTGCTGCAAAGCTTTGAGAAGAAACTGCACGAATCGCTGGCCACTGCGCCGCTCTATATTAACTGCCATGCGGGAAAAGATCACTTCAGCATGGATCAGAATCTCCCGTTCATCAACCTGACGTTGAAGTTGTCGGCCGAGAAGAAGGTGCCCATCTACCACGAAACCCACCGCGGCAGAATACTTTATAGTGCGCCGGTTTCCCGGCAGTATATTGAAAAGGTTCCCGGCCTCCGTCTCACCTTGGATATTTCCCACTGGTGCGCGGTGCATGAGTCATTGCTGGGCGATCAGCAGGCGACGGTTGACCTGGCGCTGAGTCGCACCGATCATATCCACGCGCGCATCGGGCACGCCGAAGGGCCGCAGGTTAGCGATCCCCGGGCCCCGGAGTGGAACGGCGTGGTGGAAGCACACCTGGCGTGGTGGGACAAGGTCGTGAAAGAAAAAATCCGGACGGGTGCCACGCTTATTACCTTTCTCACTGAATTCGGTCCGCCGGACTACCTGCCTGCGCTACCGTATACCCGCCAGCCTGTTGCCAATCAATGGGACATCAATGTGCACATGATGCAGTTGTTGCGTAAGCGCTATGTGACGGCATGAAGTATTGGGAGTACGTCGGGCGTTTTCATCCTTTATTGGTACACCTTCCCATAGGCATTATATCTGCCGTAGTGTTGGTGGAAGCGCTTGCGTATGCCGGTCAGATTCGGAAAGTAAAACGCACAACACGAGTATTGCTTTGGTTGGCAATGGTGGTCGCAGCGCTCAGCGGAGTGACCGGCCTGCTCCATGCCGATGCGAACGAATTCAATGAAGCGTTAGTAACAACACATCGAAACACGGCCTGTGTGCTTGGGGTATTCGTGCTGGCCGCGATTGGTTTCCATCACCGTAAGTCGAATTTGTCAAGAAGAGTTTACCCGTTAATCCTGATTCTCCTGTTCTGCGCAGTCGCCTACACCGGGCATACGGGTGGCACGTTGACTTATGGCACAGGTTACCTGGAGTTGAACGCCGGTCAAAACTTGCAAGCAGATATTTCTTTTGACTCCTCCTCGCGCGTCTTTGTCAGTGCAGTGCAGCCGGTGTTGGACCGAAAGTGCGTGAGTTGTCATGGGCCTACTCGTCAGAAGGGAAAGCTCCGGTTGGATACACGCGATTATCTATTGACGGGAGGTAAGGATGGCAGCATCCTTGGTTCAACCCCGGCGGAAGGCGAGTGGTATCGGAGGATTTCACTTCCGATGAAAGATGATGATCACATGCCGCCCGACGGCAAGACACAGCTGACCCTTGCCGAACTTGGCCTGATGCAAACCTGGCTCGAAGGCGGCGCTGATTTTGATCAGACGTTCGCGCAACTGGAGGGCGGTGATTCCCTGCTGGCCGTCCTGAATGCACCCGTCTCCGAAACCGGCGGCGAGGAGAAAGTAGCTCCTCCCGACACTTCACTGCTGCGGGTACTGCGGCAGGCCGGGATTGTTGTCAGCTTTGTATCCGGCCAAGACGGCCGTATCTCGCTTCAGTGCATGAATGTCGATACAACCGCCTGGGATCGCGTGTTTCCTTTGCTGGGAAGGTTGTCGTCGCAAGCCATAGAACTCCGCTTGCCGCGGGCGCGGTTCAGCCACGAGGAGTGGATGCAGTTCAAGGTGCTGGCGGGATTGGAACGGGTTTACCTCACCGGCTCCAATTTTTCAGACAAGGAGATGGATATCCTCGCCGGCTGGACTCATCTCACCTATTTGAACCTTGTATCAACGCCGGTAACCGAACGTGGACTGGTCTCGGTTTCGATTCCCTCGCTTACACACCTGTATCTGTATCAATCCCGTGTTACCTCGGCGGACTTCGAATCCATCAGGCGTCATTTCCCGGGAGCAGAAGTTGACTTTGGGGGTTATGTCGTGCCCGGTTTGGCGACTGATACCGCCATTCAGCGCAAACCTTACCGGGTTCCGGACAAGTGAAAGGGTATCCACCCTTGCTCCCGGAGGATATTAGATGTTTTTAATTTACCGAACGCTTTTTCCATCCAAAAGGGCCGTGCAATTTTCGACCTTTAAACAGCGTATGCGAGTCGGTGTCCGTGCGCTTTGAACCCACAAAAGACCCTCCGCACCTCTTGCATGAAAACACACACTTCCACCTTCGATGAACATGCCGTGCTTCATGAATTGAAGCACTACCTGCCGGCGCAATCGCCGCTCAAGGACTTCATTCACCACAACACGCTTCATGCGTTTCAGAACATGAAGTTTCACCCGGCGGTACGGCGCGCCTCGGAGATCCTCGGTTATCGGGTGAGTTTGTCGCTCCACGAGTTCCGCCATCTCTACGAGACCGGCAAGATTCGTGAAGATATCCTCGACCGGACCATCCGGGAGAAAGTCGGCGAGGCGGAAGCTGCCAAGTGGAAGGAGCGTGCGGTATCCAAAACCTATGGAAGTCTCCCGCTTCCACGCATCGGGTCACTCCGCGCCGGGTGGAAGCGGCACTACCAGATCGACCTCGACTCAATGGTGCACCCGCTGCTGTTCCGCACCCTGTGCAGTTACCTTGACCAGGGGATCTCCAGCTGGAACTTCCCCGTCCACAACAAAGACTTCCTCTCCTCCATTCGCGAAATCGAGCGGATGAGTTTTACCAGTTTCTTCAAGACCGAGCGGGCGCGCAAGCTGCTCCTGGAGACACCGTGCACCCTTGCCGGACTTCTCGACATGCTGGTCGGCGATCAATCGCTGTTCAAACAGTACCTCTTTGACCAGCAGTTCGCGCACCAGGGTTGGTCAGGTATTGTTTCTACCGTAGAGGATGTTCCTCAAACGCTTCTTGACACCAAGAACATCACCATTCACGACCTCGTAGTATTTGAGTGCCTGTTGGAAATAGACGCTCTCGACATGCACTTCGGCGAGGATTGGACGCCGCTGAGTACGCGCCTGCCGGAAAAGCCGCAGGACCTCTTTGCCGAGGTTCCCGAAAGAGAACTTGACACCATCCGCGTCATCTGGCAGGAAGCGTACGAGTGGACCTATTATAACCAGGTGCTTACCGGCATCATCGTGGCCAATGGTCAAGAACGCGATCGTCGGCAACAAACCTTCCAGGCCATGTTTTGTATTGATGACCGGGAGTGTTCCTTCCGCCGGTACATCGAACACGTTGACCCCCATTGCGAGACGTTTGGAACACCCGGGTTCTTCAGCGTGGAATTCTTCTACCAGCCGCAGGACGGTAAATTCTATTCCAAGCTGTGCCCGTGGCCGGTGACGCCAAAGTACCTCATCAAGGAAGTTGACAGTAAAGTCAAGCGGGAAACCGACGCGCACTTCTCCAAGAGTTCACACTCGCTGGTTGGCGGATGGCTCATTACACAGACCCTCGGTTTCTGGTCGGCCCTGAAATTGTTCGTCAATATCTTCAAGCCCTCCATGAGTCCGGCGACGGCCTCGTCATTCAGGCACATGGACAAGTTCTCGCGGCTGACCATCGAGAACAAAGACACCAGCGATGTGGAGAACGGTTTGCAGATTGGCTTCACCGTTGATGAGATGGTCAACCGCGCCGAAAGCCTGCTGAAAAGTGTAGGCTTGGTCGAGCACTTCGCTCCCATCGTTTACCTTATCGGTCACGGGTCCAGCAGTGTGAATAACCCACACTTTGCCGCTTACGACTGCGGCGCCTGCTCCGGTCGGGCAGGCTCCGTGAATTCACGGGTGATGTGCTATATGATCAATCATCCCGAGGTAAGGAAGAAACTCGCTGAGCGCGGCATTCGCATCCCGAACGAAACACAGTTTGTGGGCGGCCTGCACGACACTACCCGTGATGAGATTATTTTCTTTGACGAAGAGAGCCTGTCGCCGGAGAACCGCAAACAGCACGACACGAACCACAAATCATTTGAGCAGGCGCTCGACTTGAATTCAAAAGAACGTTCACGCCGCTTCCTTTCTGTCAATCCAAAGCAGGATCCGAAAGTGGTCCATGAGTTGGTTAAACTTCGTTCGGTCTCCTTGTTTGAACCCCGCCCTGAGCTGAACCATGCGACGAACTCGCTTTGCATCGTCGGCCGCCGTTCAATGACTTCACATTTGTTCCTGGACCGACGCGCCTTCATGAACTCCTTCGACTACAAGGTTGACCCGGAAGGGAAGTACTTGTTCAGCATCCTCAAGGCGGCAGCGCCGGTATGCGGCGGTATCAACCTGGAGTATTTCTTCTCGCGCACCGATAACCAGAAGTTAGGCGCTGGCACCAAGCTGCCGCACAACGTCATGGGCCTGTTCGGCGTCGCCAACGGTATTGACGGCGATTTGCGGCCGGGGCTTCCCAGTCAAATGATCGAGGTTCACGACCCCGTCCGGCTGCTGATCATCGTTGAGCATTTCCCGGATGTGGTGTTGAAAACGATTCAAATCCAGCCGGAGACCTACGAGTGGTTCATCAACGAATGGGTGCACCTCGTCGTCATTAACCCGGAGACCAAAGTACTGTATCGTTTCCGCGACGGGAAATTCACCGAGTTCACCCCCGTGCCGGAAACCATCGAAAAGGTTGACGATGTCACACCCCTGATTGAAAAAGAGCACGACAACCTTCCTGTTTACGTAATATCCTGAGATCGCCATGATTCACTTCCTCGAATTCTTCATTGTTCTGCCGATCCTGGGATTCATCGTCAGTTTCCTCATCCCGCCCGACAAAGAAGACCTACTCTCCTGGGAGGCATTCACCACGGTGGGCATCCATCTATTCGTCGTCACGTTCTTCATCATCTACTGGATTTTCCAGGGCAGTCCCGTGCTCAACCTGAAGGAGATTGTTCTCTACGAAAGCGCGGACTACTCGTTCTTTCTCGACTTCTACTTTGACCGGATCACGGCGACTTACATGATCGTTGGGGCCGTGCTGACGTTTCTCGTGACGCTGTACAGCCGCTACTACATGCACCGCGAAAAAGGATACAAGCGGTTCTTCAACACCATTCTTTTCTTCTACGTGGGATACGTGCTGGCCATTGTTTCCGGAAACCTGGAAACCTTGTTCATCGGTTGGGAGATCCTGGGCATTTCATCCTTCCTGCTGATTGCCTTTTACCGCGACCGCTACCTGCCTGTGAAGAATGCCGTCAAGGTATTTTCCATCTATCGCATTGGCGATGTGGGTTTGATTCTCGCCATGTGGATGAGCCATCACCTCTGGCAGGAGAACATTACATTCCTCAAACTGAGCAATGCGACGCTGGTGCACGATCACCTGGCATCGCACAACCTGATCGGCGTATTTATTTCGCTGATGGTTTTACTGACCGCGGCCGCCAAGTCGGCCCAGCTGCCGTTCTCTTCGTGGCTGCCGCGTGCGATGGAAGGCCCGACGCCGTCCAGCGCCATCTTCTACGGCAGTCTTTCCGTTCACCTGGGTGTGTTCCTGATGTTGCGGACCTTCCCCTTTTGGGAGCAGCAGATCTCCATTCGGATCCTCATCGCCCTCATGGGACTTACCACGTCCATTGTCGCCACGGGCGTTGCCCGGGTACAGTCGTCCGTTAAGAGCCAGATTGCCTATTCCTCCATCGCGCAGATTGGTTTGATCTTCATCGAGATTGCCGCCGGGCTGGAGACGGTTGCACTCATTCACTTCGCCGGCAATGCCTTCCTCCGCACGTACCAGTTGCTGGTGTCGCCTTCCGTGGTGAGTTACCTGATTCGCGAACAGTTCTACAATTTCCAGCCGCGCCCGGTGACCATTGAGGATTCCTTTCCCCGCCGGCTGCAATATTCCATCTACGTGATGTGCCTGAAGGAATGGAACCTGGATTCTCTCATGTACCGCTACCTCTGGAACCCGTTGAAGTGGTTAGGGCGGAAGCTGGAGTTCATTACGCTCACCCGGGTGGTCGCCGTGGGCATACCGGCTTACCTGGCCGGCTTGTTCATTGTTTACAACCGCGAAGTGTTGCCCGAACAAGTGGAGGCTTACTTCCCTTACCTCTTCAGCGCCATCGCCCTTATCCTGGTATTGAAGGCCTTTACGGAACGCATGCACGCCCGGTTAAGCTGGACGCTGGTGGTGATGAATCACTTCTGGGTTGCGTTGGCCGTTTCATTCAATGAGCGGTTCAGCTTCAATGAGGTGCACATCTACCTGAGCGGTGTCGCCATCAGCGGCATCCTCGGCTTCGAAGTGCTGCGTTGGTTGAAATCACATGAGGGCAGCATCCACCTGGATCAGTTCCACGGTCACTCCTACCGGCATCCGCTCTTTGCGTTCACCTTCCTGCTGGCGTGTCTCGGCGTTTCGGGTTTCCCCATCACGCCGACATTCATCGGAGAGGACCTTATCTTCTCGCACATCCATGAGGACCAGCCTTTGCTGGCATTGTTCGTGTCGCTGAGTTTCATCATCGACGGCCTGGCCATCATCCGCATGTACGCCCGCGTGTTCCTGGGGCCTCACGTGAAGTCGATTTATGAAATGGCGTATCGGTCGTCGTAAGCGGTAAGACGCCAACAGTTTGATCACAACCCTTCCGGCGTCTGCCAGGCAGGGAGTACATAGTTGGGATAGATTTTCATGTGCTTCTCTTTCACGGCTTCAAAGATCACTTTGCGAAGCTCGTCGAGGTTCTGCCGCGTGGTGGCGGATACAAATACAACCGATGCGTAGCCGAGTTCCCGGTAGTGTCCCTTGACGGCCTCCCACGATGAAGGATCTTCCAGCCCGCTGACCAGGTCCATTTTATTCAACACCAAGACCGTGGGGATATTGCCGGCGCCGATTTCCGCCAGGGTTTTGCTCACCACCTCAATCTGGTTGTCATGGAAAGGATGCGCCATGTCGACCACATGCAGCAGGAGATCCGCCTCACGAACTTCATCCAGCGTAGACTTGAATGATTCGATCAGGTGGTGCGGTAGTTTACGGATAAATCCCACAGTGTCGCTCAGGAGGAAAGGGATATCCCCGATCACTACTTTTCTCACGGTGGCGTCCACCGTGGCAAACAATTTGTTCTCCGCTTTCACATCCGATTTAGAAAGGAGGTTCATCAGCGTTGACTTGCCCACGTTGGTATATCCCACGAGGGCGACGCGAACAATATTGGTTCGGGACTTCCGTTGTGTGGCTTTCTGCTTTTCGATTTTCTCCAGCTCGTCTTTAAGCAGCGAGATACGGTAGCGGATATTCCTCCGGTCGGTTTCAATCTCGCGTTCACCGGCGCCGCCCCGCGTTCCTGTTCCGCCTCGTTGACGTTCGAGGTGCGTCCACATCCGGGTGAGCCGGGGGAGCAAGTACTGGTTCATCGCCAGTTCCACCTGCGTTCTTGCCTGCGCCGTTTGGGCCCGCATGACGAAGATATCCAGGATCAGCAGGCTCCGGTCGAATACCCGCACGCTCAGCTGGTCCTCGCCCGCGTTCAGCTCCTTCTCCAGGTTGCGCAACTGGCTGGGGCTAAGGTCGTCGTCAAAGATCAGGTTGTCGATCTTTTCCTGTTTGACAAACTCGACGATTTCGGCCAGCTTCCCCTTACCCACATAGGTGCGCACATCCGGGTGGGGTAGGTTCTGGATATACCGCCTCATGGCTTTGATTCCTGCGGTTTCGGCCAGAAAAGCCAACTCGTCGAGGTGCTCCGTGACCAGCTCCGCGGGGTCTGCCCCTGTGGCGACGGCCACCAAGGCTGCCTTGGACTGGGTAAGCTGATTGTTTTGCATGTTCAAGGCCGCAAACTTACCGCATTCTTTCCCAGCGGGTTTTCGGACAAGGTTACTTTTTTTTAGTTTTGGGGCATAAACGCGCTGAATATCCCCCTGTCGATTTCTGCGTTGGCTTGATGAAAGTAGCAATCGTACTTAATACCTCCTGGAACATCTTCAACTTCCGGATGAACCTGGTGCGCGCGTTGGTCTCACAGGGCTTCGAAGTTAATACGATAGCGCCGGAGGATCCCTATACGGCACGTTTGGTAGAGGCCGGATGTCACCATCATCCTGTGCGGATGGACAGCCGGGGCATCAATCCCGTCAAGGATTTGGCCCTCATCCTTGAGTTGAGGGGCATCTACAAAAAGGTTAAGCCGGACATCATACTTCACTATACGATCAAGCCCAACATTTACGGAGCGCTCGCCGCTGCCTCGCTGGGTATCCCCACCGTCAATAATGTGTGCGGTCTTGGCACTGTGTTCCTGCGCAACAATCTCCTCTCCCGTATTGCCTTGCTCTTGTATCGCTGGTCGTTCCGGTTTCCGAAGAAGGTTTTCTTTCAGAATACCGATGACCGCGATCTGTTTGTCAATAAGCAATTAGTGCCGGCGAATCGTGCCGACCTGCTCCCCGGTTCTGGCATCGACCTGAAACATTTTACGCCTGTCACATTTACCCGGAATCAACCGTTCACTTTCCTTCTGATCTCGCGTCTCATCACCGACAAGGGTATCCTGGAATATGTGGAAGCTGTTCGTCAGCTGAAAGCGGAAGGCGTGAACGCCAAATTTCAGATTCTCGGGGCGAAAGATCCCAAGCACCGCCGCGGCATCCCGGTGGAGACGGTCCAGCAATGGATTGACGACCACACGATAGAATACCTTGGCACGACAGAAGATGTGAGACCGTTTATCCACTCCGCAGACTGCGTAGTGTTGCCCTCCTACCGTGAAGGCACCCCCCATACCCTGCTGGAGGCCGCCAGCTGCGGCAAGCCCATCGTGGCAACCAATGTGCCCGGCTGTCACCAGGTTGTTCAGGATAACCACAATGGCCTGCTCTGCCGGCTGAAGGATGCGGAAGACCTGGCTGCCAAGATGCGGTCCATGAGCCGGCTGGACGACGAGACCCTGCGTCAGTTCGGAATGAATGGACGCCGGAAGATGGAGGCGGAATTCGATGAGGCGCTGGTGATCAACCGATACCTTGATGTCATCGGTTCCTTCCAGAAGGCCTCCTGACCGGGAGACTTGCCGGAAAATCGGTACTTTTACCTCTTGATGAAACGTCAACTACCTGCATATGTCCGGCTCCTGGTGGCGCTGTTGTCTGCCGCTTCCATGGCGGGGTGCAGCAGCTACAAGCAGAACATCATGCTGAAGACTCCCGACGATTTCAAGTCGGCGAAAGTTTCCCGGGAAGTCCTGGAGGCGGAGCGCAATTATGTCATCCAGAAGAACGACCTGCTTCACCTCGAGGTGTATACCAACAAAGGTGAGCGCATCATCGACCCCAACCCTGCTCTCTCGCAAGTCAACAAAGCAGACAACACCGAAGAGCTTCCGGCAGTAAAGTACCTGGTGGACCTTAACGGCATCGCCAAGTTTCCCGTGATCGGCGAAATCAAGGTTGAAGGCATGACCCTACGGCAAGCGGAGTCGGTGCTCCAAGCCGAGTATGATCGATACTTCAAAGAATCATATGTGGTGCTCACGTTCATGAACAAGCGCGTGGTCGTGCTCGGCGCGGTGGGTGGAATTGTGGTGCCGCTGGAGAATCATAACGTCACGCTGGCCGAGATCCTGGCCACGGCAAAGGGTTTGCCCAACGACTCCAAGTCCCGCAACATTCGCGTCGTCCGGGGTGGCGAGGTCTTCGTCATTGACTTCAGCACCGTCCAGGGCTTCCTGGCCGGCAACATGATTGTTGAGCCCGGAGACATCATCTATGTAGAGCCGGTACGCAAGCCCTTTGCGGAAGGCGTCAGGGATTACGCCGGGCTGGCCAGCCTGCTCGTCAGCACGTTGTCACTCATCGTGGTCATACAAAGCACCAAGTAGCCGTGAATACGAGGATGCAACCGTCGGGGAACGTGGAGCGAATCGACTTTGACAAGTTGGCCACGCTGGTGCGTAAGAACCTGTGGGTCATCCTCGCCATCTTCATCGCTACCAACCTGACCGCATATTTGGGCCTTCGCTGGACGAAAGATGTTTATGAATCCAGTTCAGAGCTCAAACTGGATATTAAACAAGACGCCACGGCTCTTGGCATCGCCCAGGTGGTAGAAGACCAGAACCGGAATATCGTCGCCGGGGAAATTGAACAGATGAGGTCTAAGTTGTTTTTCAGCCGCGTGCTGGATTCACTGGACCTATGGGTCAGCTACTATAGCGAAGGCAACGTCCTGGAATTCGAGATGTATCGTGGTTCGCCGTTCCGGATCAGCTATGGCCTGGCCGATGAGCGCTACATGAACATTCCCATCTATTTCGAGTTCCTCAAGAATGGAAGGTACCGAATCGAAATCGAACAGACCGGCGAAGAGTACGAGGCGCCGCTGGACTCCGCTATCCGGCTCTCGGGAGGTTCGCTTACCGCGGGTCTTACCCCGAACAGCGTACCGGATGTCGACAACAAGTACTTCTTCAAGATCAACAGTCGGGCACGACTGCTTGATTTCCTGGCGAACAACCTGAAGATCGAGCCCATCAACTACGAGGCCAACACGATTCGCGTTTCACTCCGCGACTTCAACCCGGTGAAAGTGTATTCGATCGTCAACAAGATTGATTCCGTCTATCTTCTTTACAGCAATGAGCAGAAGAACCGGGCCAACAAGCAAAAGATCGAATGGCTCAACAATGAGCTTGCCCAGGTGGAGATCAAGATGCAGAACTTCGAGAACTACTTCGAAAACTTCACGCTGAAAAACAAGAGCAGCAACGTCGACAGCGACCTTCGCAAGACCATCTTTCTCATCAACGCCATCGACTCTCAACGGTTCGAAGTCACGAAGCGGCTCAATGAAATCAATTCCCTGGCCGAAGATCTTACGGCGGGAAATATTGTGGCGCCCAGCGGTATACTTCCCGAGCACCTGAACAAGGAAATCGAAGGCTTTCAAAAGATCACGCAGGAGCAGAAACGGCTGACGCTCTCATATAAAGACAATACGTACGCTTACCAGCAGAAAGAGCACGAATTAAATGCGGCCCGCACCAACTTGTTCAACCAGGTTCAGGAACTGCGCAAACGCTGGACCACATCGTTGGCCGAATTGAATGACAAGAAGGACAAACTGGAGAAGCAGTTCGCCACCATGCCGCAGAAAGGCACGCAGTATTCCAAGAACCAGCGCTTCTACAAACTCTACGAAGAGTTCTACCTCAGCATGATGCAGGCCAAGGCGGAGTTTGAAATTGCGCAGGCCGGGAGTACGCCGGACTTCAAAATCCTTTCGTCGGCGACCTTGTCCGACCGCGCCGTGGCGCCCAATCGTCCGATGATTTACGGTATCGGGTTTGTGGCCGGGGTGGTGCTGAACTTCTTCTTCATCGGGCTGATCTACGTCATCAATAACAAGGTCATGGGTGTCCAGGAGATCGAGGGCGGCACGCAAGCCCCAATACTGGGTGTGATCCCGGAGATGAGAAACAAATCCACCAGCCCGTTCTACATCGTTGACCATCCGCGCTCCGTTGTGAGCGAGGCCATCCGGACGCTGCGCACCAACCTGGATTTCTTCGCTTCTGAACATACGAAGAAGGTCATCGTGATTTCTTCCACAGTTTCAGGCGAAGGAAAATCGTTCCTGGCCATGAACCTGGGTGGGATACTGGCCCTGTCGCGCAAGAAGGTCATCTTGCTGGACCTGGATATGCGGAAAGCCAAAGCCCATGCCTATGCCAACGCCGATCCAAACAAAGGGGTAAGCTCCATCCTCATCCATCGGAACACACCGGAGGAGTGCATTATCCACACGGCCGTGGAGGGATTTGATTTTATTCCGTCGGGCATCCATCCGCCCAACCCGTCGGAGCTGCTGCTGAACGGTGAATTTGAAGGCCTGCTACGCAAACTTCGCGAGACCTACGACTACATCGTTATCGATACGCCGCCGGTGGGCCTGGTTACTGACGGCATCATGGCGATGAAGCGGGCCGACCTGTCGATCTATGTCGTGCGGGCCAATTATTCCAAGAAGGAGTTTCTCCGGAACATCGACCGCATTATATCAATCAACAAACTGAGCAACGTATCCGTCGTTTTGAACGCCCTGCCCAACAGCGGCAAGACCTATGGCTACGGCTACTACCAGGAGGACGGCCTGAAGAAGTCCTGGAAAAAGAAGCTATTCCGTCAATAACGTGTTCTCCTTCTTTCGAAAGCCCAGCACGCTGCCCACTGCCCTGGGGGCCGACATGCATTCGCACCTCATCCCGGGTATCGACGACGGCGTCAAGACACCCGAAGAAGCGTTTGAAGTCATCGACCGGCTTCTGGCCTTCGGTTACAAGAAGTTTATCACCACGCCCCATATCATGACGGACTACTTCGGCAACACGGCGGAGTCCGTCCGGGCGGCATACGAACGATTTCTTCCCTTGCTTGCCGAAAAGAACTACACCGTACCGTTCGAATTCGCTGCCGAATATTACCTGGACGACGAATTGATTGCTTCCGTTGCACGGAAAGACAAACTGCTGACATTCGGCGCGAACTACCTGTTGTTCGAGACCAACGTAATCAGTGAACCGCTGCAGTTGAAGGAGTTTATTTTCGCCGTTACGCTCCAGGGCTACAAGCCCATCCTCGCACATCCTGAGCGGTATCAATACATGACACTGGAGAAAGCCGAGGACCTGCGCAACCGCGGTGTGCTGCTGCAGTTAAACCTGCTTTCGCTGATCGGACATTACGGTCCGCCGATTCAACGGCTGGCCGAAAAATTAATCAACAAAGGATGGGTGGATATGCTGGGCACCGACTGCCATAACCTGGAGCACACCCGACTGCTGGAAGGTGTGTTCCGAACCACAGCCTATCGCAAAGCGATGGAACTACCCCTCATTAACCAGAGCCTCTGATGGTGATTGCGATTACAGGGGCATCGGGTTTATTAGGCCGGACACTGGTTAACCGGCTGCACGAGGCGGGCATCGGGGTCATAGCGGTGATCAGAAAGAACAATGTTCAATTCCCCGAAGGTGTTATCGTAAGAGAAGCAGATGTTCTCGACAATTTCGCCGTGGCAGAGGCGCTGCAGGGAGCCGAGGGTGTCATTCATGCTGCCGGTCTTGTGTCATTCAATCCCCGTCTTCGCGATGAGATTCTTCGCACCAACGTGGAAGGCACCCGAATCGTTGTCAACGCCTGCCTTCAAATGGGAATAAAGACCTTCATACAAGTGAGCTCCGTTTCGGCGCTGGGCCGCACGCTGGGTGGCGTCATCACCGAAAACGATCCGTGGACGGGACAGTATGCCAACGACTACGGAACATCCAAGTACCTCGCCGAACTGGAGGTATACCGCGGCGCGGAAGAAGGATTAACCGTGAGTCTGGTAAATCCATCCGTCATTCTCAGTGGCCAGGCACTTCATCGCAGCAGTGCCGTTTTATTTGATTATGCGTGGAAAGAGCGGCCCTTCTATACAGATGGTATCCTGAATTATGTTGATGTGCTGGACGTCGCCGACGCACTTGTGACCCTCGTCAAGAAACCCCAGCCTGGAGAACGGTTTATCTTATCGGCCGGGAGTGTGAACTACCTGGAATTTTTCACGCGCGTCGCAACGCAGTGGAAAAAGCGCCCGCCGTCTTTTCGCATCCCGGGCGGATGGGTTCAACTGTTCGGCATGGCGGAGGAGATCCGTTGCCGGCTTACGGGTGCCGAGCCACTGGTCACCCGTCATTCCGCAGCCATGACCGTCCGGAATTTCCGCTACGATACCAGCAAGGCTACGCGCCTGCTGAACATCCACTACCGCAGTCTTGATGAGACGATTGGTCGCTGCTGCACCGAGTACGCAGAACATGTTAACGGGAACAAATAAAATAAGCAAGTTGTAGTTGCTTTAAATAAGCCCGAACTTTGTGCCGAATCAGGGCCAAAAGCCCGAAGCGGCGCCAGTCCTTCCGTATTCGTGGCGGGTTTCGTATTTTGGTCAAACCGTTGAGCATGGCGCAAGAGTTCAGGAAACGTGAGGAGGAAGAAGAGTTGGTCCGGCAGTTCGAAGAAATCCTAAAGCGAAAGACGGCGGCATTTTTCGATCTCGAAGCATACGAGACGATCATCTATTACTACATGGACCGCGCCAAGCACAAGAAGGCGCTCCAGGCCGTGCAGATGGCGATGACACAGTATCCCTACTCGAATGAATTGGTCGCCGTCAAGGCGCAAGTCCTTTCCAACCTGCAGCAATACGACGAAGCACTTCAACTCCTGGAAGAAGCCATAAACCTTCACCCGGGCGATCTCGACATCATCCTGTCGATGGGCTCCATCCACTCGCTGCAAGGCAACCACGACAAGGCCATCGAATTGTATGAACAGGCCCTCACTCTTTCTGAAGGAGACCAGGACGAATTATATTATTGCCTTGGGCTCGCGTATCAAAGCAAAGAAGAATACGGCAAGGCCATTGAGAACTACAAGAAGGCCATCGAGGAAAACCTGAATCACGAAGGCGCCTTATACGAACTGGCGTATTGCCTGGACGTTGTCGGGCAACTCGAGACCAGTATTTCATATTATCGCAAGTTTATCGACGAAGACCCGTTCTCTGCACCGGCCTGGTACAACCTCGGGATCGTGTGCAATAAGCTGGAGCGCTACGACGAGGCCGTGGAGGCCTATGAGTACGCCCTGGCGATCGATGAGAATTTTGCTTCAGCCTGGTTCAATCTCGGCAATGCGCTGATGAACAAGCAGCTCTACACCAAAGCGCTTGATTCGTTCCGCCGCACCGTCGAGATAGAAGGACCCAGTCCGGAGGTGTACTGCTGCATGGGCGCTGCTTACGAAGGGCTTGAGCAATATGACCTGGGCCTGAAGTATTTCCAGAAAGCCACCAAACTGGACAACCTCTACGACGAGGCCTGGTATGGTGCGGGCAGTTGCCTGGAGAAGCAGGAGAAATGGTATCAAGCACTTCATTTCTTTAACAAGGCCATCAAATTGGATTCCCAAAATCCAGACTACTGGAAGGCGGCCGCTCATGCCGAGTTTAAAATCGGGAATACCATTTCGAGCATCAGTGCCTACGAGGAGGCCAGTCATCTCGGTGCGAGCGACAAAGAGATCTGGCTGAACTGGTCGTTTATTTATTATGACCGTGGAGAATACGACAAGGCTGTCGAGGTGATGCTGAACGGGATGGCTGAACTTCCGAAGGAATCGGAATTTCTCTACCGTATCGCCATCTACCTCATCGAGGCGGGAAAATTCAAGGAAGCATTCCAGTATCTTGAAAATGCACTACTTTTGAACTTTGAAGGACACTCCGTCTTGTTCGACTTCTTCCAAAAGCCCGAAACACAGAAGGCGCTGTTCAAGATCATTGACCAATTTCGTAAAGACAATCCATCATGAATTATACGTTAAAGAACTTGCCTGAGCGGACCACGAAGCCCAGGGAGTTGGGATTTACCATGGCCATGGACAAGGGACTCAGCGTCCGCCAGGCGGAAGACCTCATGTCGGTGGCAGCAGACCATATCGATATCGTCAAGCTGGGATGGGCCACGTCGTACGTGACACCCCGGCTCAAGGAAAAAATCAAAGTATATGCCGACGCAGGTGTTCCCTGCTATTTCGGCGGAACGCTGTTTGAGGCCTTTATCATCCGCGATCAATTTGACGACTACCGGAAACTGCTGGAAAAGTTTAACCTGGGCTACGCCGAAGTCAGCGACGGTTCCATCGACCTCGACCACGACAAGAAGTGCGAATATATCCGGCAGTTAACCCAGCAGGTTACCGTTCTTTCCGAAGTAGGCTCAAAGGACGCGGACAAAATCATACCTCCTTACAAGTGGATTGAATTGATGCAGAAAGAACTGGAGGCCGGTGCCTGGAAAGTGATCGGCGAAGCCCGCGAAGGCGGTAATGTCGGCCTCTTCCGTGGTACGGGCGAGGTGCGTTCCGGACTTGTGCAAGAGATCCTCACCAAGATTCCATTCGAGAAAATCATCTGGGAAGCCCCGCAGAAGGCACAGCAAGTGTGGTTTATCAAGCTGCTGGGCGCAAACGTCAACCTGGGGAATATTGCCCCGGAAGAAGTGATTCCGCTGGAGACGATCCGGCTGGGTCTGCGCGGCGATACCTTTCTGCACTTCCTGGGCCTGACACGCAAACGTGACAATTCAGCGCCCGCGTTTGAAATTGACTAAGCCGACCGGCTGGCAATGAGACGACCGAAAGATTATCTGCTGCTATACCTCAAAGGCGTAAGCATGGGCGGCGCCGATGTGATCCCCGGTGTTTCTGGCGGAACCATCGCGTTCATTACCGGCATCTACGAGGAACTAATCAACTCCATCAAGTCCATCGACGGCAAGGCCCTCCGGATGCTCCTCCGCTTTCAGCTGGCCGCGTTCTGGAAGCACATCAACGGAAACTTCCTGGCCACGGTGCTGGCGGGCATATTGACCAGCCTGCTTTCGCTTGCGCGGTTAATGACCTATTTGTTGGAAAACCACCCGATCGCGATCTGGTCTTTCTTCTTCGGTCTCATCCTGGTGTCCTCACCCCTGATCATGCGCGATATTCACCGGTGGCACATGGGTACCGCTATTGCCTTTGTTTTGGGAGCGGTCATTGCCTACGTCATAACTATTCTTTCGCCCACGGATACACCCACGAATCTCTTCTTCATCTTCTTCTGCGGGGCATTGGCCATTTGCGCCATGATTTTGCCGGGTATCTCGGGCGCCTTTGTTCTCCTCCTCATCGGAAAATATGAGTACATGATTACCGCGTTGATCGAATTCAACTTCCCGGTGATTATTGTCTTCGCCATTGGCTGCGTTATCGGTCTCATCAGTTTCTCGCATGTACTCAGCTGGATTCTGGAAAATTACCGCTACCCGGCGCTGGCCTTGTTGGCCGGCTTTATGATCGGCTCCCTGAACAAGGTTTGGCCCTGGAAAGAGGTGGTTGCTTACCGGTTCAACCACGAAGGTGTACAGGTGCCCGCCTTTGACAAGAGTGTGTTTCCCGGTCGTTACCTTGAGGTGAGCGGTCAGGATCCGAAATTATTTTACGCCATATTGTTTGCCGCCGCCGGGGTGTTCCTGGTGGTCGCCATTGAAAAAACGGCAGCGTTCATCCGCTCCAAAAGCTAACCATGGAAAAACGTTTTGGTCTCATTGGTTCCACCGTCAGTCACTCCTTTTCAAAGGCCTACTTTGACGAGAAATTCTTTCAGGAAGGACTGCGCGACTATCATTACGATCTGTATCCCATGCCCAGTGTCGATGGGCTGCCCGGCTTGCTGAAAGAGGTTCCGGAGCTCGTTGGGCTCAACGTCACGATTCCATACAAGGAGCAAGTGATGAAGTACCTCAGCGAAATCGACCCCGCAGCGAAGGCCGTCGGGGCGGTGAATGTGATACGGATCGACGGTTCTAAACTGACCGGATATAACACCGACAGCGATGCGTTCAGGGAAACCATCGAAAAGTGGTTCCCCAACACGCCCGGCTCTATGGCGCTAATCCTCGGCACCGGCGGTTCTTCAAAGGCCGTTCAAGTGGCGCTCAAGAGACTTAACATCCCCTATAAGCTGGTTTCACGCGAAAAGGGCAATGCCGATTATGACTACGGCGACTTGGGCAAGAAGTCCAAAGTTCTGGCCGCCTTCAACCTGATCATTAACACTACGCCGCTGGGAATGAGCCCGAACACCAACGCTTGTCCTCCCATCGACTATGAGATGCTGGGTCCGAACCATTTTGTTTATGATCTGATCTACAATCCAGCCCGAACCCTGTTCCTTCAAAAGGCCGAAATGCATGGCTGCACCATCAAGAACGGCCTGGAGATGCTTCACGTCCAGGCGGAAAAGTCGTGGAAGATCTGGAACTCCTAGTTCGATACTGCCGGAAAACCTGACGCGGCACTTACTGAAAAACTGATCCTGGAAATCGGCTCGGCATCTTTGCCAAAGAAGCTTCAAATTGTATTAGCTTGGCACTTGCTCCTTCGCGAAGGAGTGTTATCCTCTGTCGTAAACCTGCCTGTAACGTGGACTTTCAACTATCCAGCGAATATGTGCCCACCGGCGATCAACCCCAGGCCATTGAGAAATTGGTTAAAGGGCTGAATGAGGGTGAAGCGCACCAGACCCTGCTGGGGGTTACCGGTTCCGGAAAGACGTTCACGATAGCCAATGTCATTGCAAGAACCAACCGTCCGACGCTGGTATTGAGTCACAATAAAACGCTGGCCGCCCAACTGTACGGTGAGTTCAAGAATTTCTTTCCGGATAACGCGGTAGAATACTTCATTTCCTACTACGACTACTACCAGCCGGAAGCGTACATACCGAGCTCCAACTTGTACATCGAAAAAGACTTGTCGATCAACGAGGAAATCGAAAAGCTCCGGCTGAGTGCATCGAGTTCGCTCCTCACCGGGCGGCGGGATGTGCTGGTCGTTGCATCCGTATCGTGTATCTATGGTATGGGAAACCCGGAGGATTTCGGCAACAACCGGATTCAACTTAAGGTTGGGGAAGTCATTTCAAGGAACCGCCTGCTGTTTTCCCTGGTCGATATATTATACAGCCGCACCGAAGTCGATTTCAAGCGGGCCACGTTCCGCGTAAAGGGAGACACGGTAGATGTCTACCTGGCCTACGCCGACTATGCCATCCGCATCTACTTCTTTGGCGATGAGATCGAATCGCTTCAACGGATCGACCCAAAGACTGGCAAGCGGATATCCGATGAGACGGCGGTAACGATTTTCCCGGCGAACCTGTTTGTGACCGGCAAAGACGCTCTTCAACAGGCAATTCGCGAAATCCAGGACGACATGATGCTCCAGGTGCAAATGTTCGAACAGGAAAAGCGCCACCTGGAGGCCAAACGCCTGAAGGAGCGGACTGAATTTGATCTGGAAATGATGCGCGAACTGGGTTACTGCAGCGGCATCGAAAACTATTCCCGGTACTTTGACCGTCGAAAAGCAGGCGACCGGCCTTTTTGCCTCCTCGACTACTTCCCGGACGATTACCTTATTATCATTGACGAAAGTCACGTGACTATTCCACAGGTGCGCGCCATGTGGGGTGGAGATCGCTCACGGAAAGTTAACCTTGTCGATTATGGATTCCGGCTGCCGGCCGCTTTGGACAACCGGCCGTTGACCTTCAATGAATTTGAAGCCTTGGTCAACCAGGTTGTGTACGTCAGCGCCACGCCCAGCGAGTACGAACTTCGGAAATCCGAGGGTGTGGTTGTCGAACAGTTGATACGGCCTACCGGGTTGCTGGATCCGTCCATTGACGTGCGACCGAGCAAGAATCAAATTGACGATCTCCTGGAAGAGATCGACGAGCAGGTAAAGAAGAAAGAGCGCGTGCTGGTGACCACCCTGACGAAACGAATGGCGGAGGAACTGACCAAATACCTGGAACGCGCAGGGGTCAAATGCCGGTACATTCACTCCGAGGTCACCACACTGGACCGGGTAGAGATACTTCGGGAGTTGCGCCTGGGCATCTTTGATGTTCTGGTTGGCGTGAACCTTTTGCGGGAGGGTTTGGACCTGCCGGAAGTATCATTGGTGGCCATTCTGGATGCGGACAAGGAAGGTTTCCTGCGCAACCAGCGCTCCCTGGTGCAGACCATCGGCCGGGCGGCGCGAAATGTCAACGGCCGTGTCATCATGTATGCGGACACCATCACCGAATCGATGCAGCAAGCCATCGACGAAACCAACCGGCGCCGGAAGATTCAGCAGGATTACAACCTGGCCAATAACATCACCCCGCAAACCATCATTCGCTCCAAGGACTCCATCTTGAGTCAGACCGCTGTCGCCGACTCGAAGAAATCAGCAAAGAAGTTCTACGTGGAGAACGAAGAAAAATCGCTCGCTGCCGACCCGGTGGTTGCGTTTATGGGCAAGGAAGAACTTACCAAACTGGCCGATCAGACCCGGCGGGCGATGGAGAAAGCAGCCAAGGAACTGGAGTTCATCGAGGCCGCCCGGCTTCGCGACGAATATCTTGCGTTGCAGAAGCTCATCGAGGAACGCCAATAAAAAAGGGATGCGGTCTGCATCCCTTTTTGAATCCTAATCTTCTGCTCTCCTACTTCGCTGCGTAGCGCTTGGCTGCTTCATTCCAGTTGACCACATTCCACCAGGCGGCGATGTAGTCGGGGCGGCGATTCTGGTAGTGCAAGTAGTAGGCATGTTCCCACACATCCAGGGCCAATACGGGTGTACCCTTCACTTCTGCGATATCCATCAGCGGGTTATCCTGGTTGGCGGTGGAAGATATGGAAAGCTTGCCGTTTGCATCCTTGGTGAGCCAGGCCCAACCCGAGCCGAAGCGGCCGACACCGGCCGCGGCAAATTTAGTTTTGAAGTCTTCAAAGTTTCCGAAGGCGGCATTGATGGCATCGGCCAGAGGCCCCGACGGTGTACCGCCGGCATTCGGCGCCATGAGCGTCCAGAACAAGCTGTGGTTGTAGTGACCGCCACCGTTATTACGAACGGCTACCGGGTACTTTGATATGTTGCGACAAATGTCTTCCACGGAAAGGCTTTCTTCCGGCTTGCCGGCAACGGCATTATTCAGGTTGGTAACGTATGCGTTATGGTGTTTGCCGTGATGGATTTCCATCGTACGGCTGTCGATATGCGGCTCTAATGCCGTGGGTGCGTAGGGCAGTGGAGGTAAGGTAAAAGCCATGATCTGGTGCGTTTTGTTTGATGAGTAAATATACAACCGGAGAAACGAACGGAAAGTTTTCGGGATGCCTAAAATAGCCTCATTAGAGCATTCTCACATCTTCCGGATGAGCTCCCCCAGCGTTCGCAAGCCATTATCGACTTTTGAACTCCAGGGCAGCCCGAAGCTAAGGCGAAAACAATTTTTGAACTTCCCCTGGGAGGAAAAGATTTGTCCCGGTGCGATTCCAATGCCGTGTTTCAACGCTTTCTTGTGAAGCTGGTACGTGTCAATATCTCTGCCGAGCTCGATCCAAAGCGCAAACCCGCCTTGGGGACGCGTCATGCGTGTGTCTTCGGGGAAGTACCGTGATATGGCTTCAATATAGCGGAGGCTCTGCGTGTGGAGAGCCCGCCGCAGGTGACGTAAATGCAATTCATAACGGCCGTTGGCCAGGAAGCCGGCAATAGCTGCCTGGGCCAGGGTATTGGTCGATACATTATTCATGCGCTTGAGCCGGATGATCTGCTCCTTGTATCTCCCCGGTATTACCCAGCCGATGCGATAGCCGGGTGCAAGGGATTTTGAAAACGAACCGCATTGAATGACGAGGCCCTCGGTATCATACACTTTGCACGTGCGGGGACGCGTCTTGCCAAAGAATAGTTCACCGTAGATATCATCTTCGATTAGCGGGATGTTCTTCCGCGTAATGAGTTCGACCAATTGCTTCTTCTTCTCATCCGGCAAACAGCTGCCCATGGGGTTGTTGAAGTTGCAGACAAACAAGCAGGCCTTAATCGAAAAGCGGCGGATCGCCCGTTCGAGCTGTTCCAGGTCAATGCCTGTTGCCGGATCGGTCGGGATCTCAACCACTTTGAGACCGAGGCTCTCCATCGCCTGGAAGATGCCGAAGTAGGTAGGGCTTTCAATGGCCACCGCGTCGCCTGGTTTGGTTATCGCCTTCAAGGTCAACGACAACGCTTCCATGCATCCAGCGGTCACCACAATGTCATCACCCCCCAGCGTGCCTCCCCAATTGAACGATTGGCGGGCAATTTGTTTGCGCAGTTCCACATTTCCCTGGACATGCTCATAGTTCAAACAACTATCCGGGGCTGTTCGGAGCGCCTGGGCGACCGCCTTGTTGAGTTTGGCCGCCGGCAGCAATTCCGGTGACGGCGCCCCCAAGGCAAAATTCAGCAGCCGATCCGAACGCAGATCCTTATAGACGCTGTTGATCATCTCATCGATCGTTACCGGGACAGCCTTTTCCGCGGGGTCGCAGCATTGCGGCACATCCAAGGTGTGGGTCGGGGAAAATTTCACATAATACCCGGACTGCGGACGTGCCTCGACCAACCCTTTGCTCTCCAGGTGGTAGTATGCCTGGAACGCTGTGCTCAGACTAATGCCCTGCTCCTTGCTCAGCGAGCGCACCGACAAGAGCTTGTCACCTACTTTGAGTGCTCGCTTTTCAATCAATTGTTCGATTCGATCGGCCACTTCCTGGTAGAGGTGATCTGAAATCGCGGCTGATGGTCTCATTTTTTTCTTGTCTGGGTTTCTGAAAAGTTCAACACCATGCGGTCTGCTGCGGGCTTTGCCACAGAATATTTGCCCGAACCGTCGTCGCACCGCATTTCATAAGCTGGAAAACTGATATGGTTGAAATACTAAAAACTGAAACTGTTTAGTACACGTTCAAATGTAGAAAATTGTTTCGTTATCCATCCGACAGTTGACAAGAATCGGGTTGATGACGGGCCAGGAGCAAAGGACTTTTGCGTCATTAAAAAATACGCACGCATGAAAACGCTTATGCTTTTTGTAGGGATGATGCTCACGGCGACGGCCCTTTGGTCGTCGCCCAAGGATTCCCTTGTTGTCCGCGAGAAGACTCCGTCGCGCTGGAAGGTGACCGCCCGTCTTCACTCCCGCGGATTATTTTCTTACGGAGGGCGACTGGTGTCTGCCAACCCGGTCGCCGATCTGGCTATATCCTATGCCGGGAAGACGTGGGGATTCCAATTCTTTAAAGCTGCTGACCTTAGCGATCGCCAAACTCCTATCAATTTTGCTTTCGGGCTGGTGAACCGTCCGTTTCATGTGGGGAGTCATCTTACCATTACACCCAGTGTCGGCGTCATGTTCGAGCAGTATCATTCCTTTGCCGATCATGGGTCCGATGCAGTTCTGCTGATCACCACGACGTACCGGTTTAATAAGGCGTGGGCCATCGAGCACAGTTCACTGGCAGGCAACCTGGTGGTTACACCGGATTTGCGGGACTGGGTGAATCGTCTCAGGCTGCTGTATTCACACGGTCACCTCGATATTACCTTCTTCGGCTGGCATAACAATGCCGCTTTCGACCGCAGCTCGTACATGACCGCTGGCGCAAGTATCTTCTACAGCCGGATAAAATTGGTGGATGCCATTACACTCCAGGCCGGCGTGACGGGACTGTGGATGGCCACGGCGTCCGAAGCCGAAACCTTGAACAACGCCAGCGGCATCTTTGCATCCCTTGGAATTTCGATCAACTAATGAAAAAACTGATGACTGCACTGATCAAGAAGAATCGAAGAAAACTGGTTGTACTTCTCGGCATCCTTGTATGCGCCCTGCTAGTCGCCATGAAATATACTGTGCTGGCTGTGCTCTGAAACCCTTTATTGCGAAATTCACATGACCAACGTGAGTACAAAAAACAACTTCCTGGCTTACCTCGCCCTGGGCGCCGTCTGCATTATCTGGGGGACTACCTACCTGGCCTTGCGGGTGGGCGTAACACAATTCCCGCCATTCCTGTTCTCTGCCATCCGATTCCTCGCCGCGGGCCCCATCCTGTTGGCCATTGTTTTTGTCCTCGGCAAATTGCCGATACCCTCGCGCAAGGTTTTGGCACAACAGGCGGTGAGTGGGCTTCTGCTCTGCACGTTTGGAGTAGGCATTGTCGGATGGTCCGAAATGTATGTTTCCAGTGGCCTCGCCGCCATTATTTGCTCCGTCATGCCCATCTGGGTTATGCTCATCAATTTTGCCGTCGCCTCGGATGATACCCCCGCTTTTCCTGTTGTCGTTGGACTGGTTGTGGGGTTGGTCGGCATCGTCATGATCTTCGGCGAGCACGTGAGCGATTTCTCTGATCCCGACTATACCTTCGGAATATTCACAACCTTCTTCGGCAACATCTGCTGGGCCTTGGGAACCGTTTGGGTGAAGCGCAAGACACAATCCACCGACCCATTCCTTGCCGCAGGACTCCAAATGCTCTTTGGTGGAATCTTCCTGATCCCGATGAGTCTCGTTTTCGATGACTACGCCACGATTACAACGAATACAGACATGTGGTTTGCGCTGGTTTACCTCATCCTCTTCGGATCCGTTGCCGCCTACGCATGCTATTCGTATGCCATCAAGAAACTGCCCATGACGCTGGTCTCTTTGTACGCCTACATCAATCCGATTGTCGCTGTCGTGCTCGGCGCCCTGTTGCTGAATGAACGACTCAATACCCGGATATGGATGGGCATTTTGATTACCCTCGCTGGAATTTACGTGGTGAACCGCGGTTACCAGATTCGGAATTTCCTCCGCACTCAACTCTCCAAACAGCAGCCATGACCATGATACCTTTTCAGATAACTGAATGGAATGAATTGCCGGTAACAAAACTGCCGGGTGAATCGGGCTTCGTGTTGCAACGCACCCGGCAGTACGGCGAACTTCGGATCCGGATGGTGGAATACTCCCCGGGTTACAAAGCAGATCACTGGTGCGCTCGTGGCCATATTCTCTTTTGCCTCGACGGTGAAATGGATACGGAACTTCAGGACGGCACGATCCATCGGCTGCGTGCGGGAATGTCGTACCAGGTGACCGACAAGGCCAGCCTGCACCGGAGTTCAACGCAGCAGGGAGCGAGGTTATTTATCGTCGATGGAGGGTTTCTTGGTATTCAATCAACAGCCCCGTTGTGGGATCGGTTTCATTGATTCAAACAAAACACTCGCTCATGAGTACACTTCGTTGGTTTGATCGGAAGATGACATTTGGACTTCCTTCTTCCATGCTCCCCTTCTACCTGGAGCGCCTGGACGGTACTGTTGCGCGGATCGAACAGAAAGTCGGCCACCTGGAGGATGCTGTGCTATCCTTCCGTGTCGACGATAAATGGTCCATCAAGCAGCACATCGGGCATCTGGCTGAAGTGGATCACATCGCCAACAAGCGGATCCAGGAAATCCTGAATGGAACCGCAGAAATGTCGCCGGCTGTGTTTGAACCACAAGACTACAATCCGTGGCCGATTGAAAAAGTATTAGAATTTTTTCGTTCGTCACGCCGCTCCAACCTCCGCGCGTATGCGTCGATTGCAGAAACAGACCTGGCAAAGTCGTCCATTCATCCCCGGCTAAAAGTGCCGATGAGCCCGGTAGACCTTGCCTGGTTCGACGCCGAGCACGACGACCATCACCTCGTCAAAATCAATGAAATAATAACTACCTTGACCAAAATTTCCAGATCATGACAACTGCGCCTTCCCTTGCCGTACAAAAGACGACGCACTCAAGAATTTCGGAGACCGATTTCAATAATCTTGAGTTCGGAAAATACATTTCCGATCACATGGTGTTGGCCGATTGGGCCAAGGGTGAATGGTCTGAACCGTCCATTGTACCTTTTGGTGAACTGAAGATGACACCGGCCATGCTGGCCCTTCACTATGGACAAGCCATCTTTGAAGGAATGAAAGCATTTCGGATGGTGGACGGAAGTATCAATATTTTCCGACCACACAGGCACCACGAACGCCTCATCAAGTCGCTCGACCGGATGTGCATGCCCGAAATACCGTATGACCTGTTCATCCAGTCGTTGCACGCATTGATTGAACTGGACAAGAATTGGGTGCCGCGCACGGATGGCTCTTCGCTCTATATTCGGCCGGTGGTGTTTGCCAGCGAGTCGCGGTTGGGCGTAAAAGTTTCTGACCTGTATAAGTTTGTAGTCATGACCAGCCCGGTTGGACCGTACTATAACAAGCCTTTCCGTCTCAAGGTGGAGGGTCATTATACGCGTACCGCCGAAGGTGGAACGGGCTTTGCCAAATGCGCAGGCAACTATGGCGGAGCCTTTTATCCTACCCAACTCGCCAAGAAAGAAGGATTCGACCAGGTTTTGTGGACAGACCACAAAGAACACAAGTACATAGATGAAGTCGGCATGATGAACGTGATGTTTGTCATGAACGGAAAACTGGTGACGCCCAAGTTGAGCACGGCAATTCTCGACGGCGTTACGCGCGACTCCATCATCACGATTGCGCGGGAAGAAGGTATTACCGTTGAGGAGCGGCGCATCAGCATCGATGACCTGGAAGACGGTTTTAAGAACAAAACGCTGACGGAGGCTTTCGGCTGCGGAACGGCCGCCGTTGTTGCGCCCATTGCCGTCATCAATATCCGCGGCATCGACTATGCTTTCCCGCCCGTCGACGACAACAGCATCCAACTTCGCATGAAGAAACGGCTGCTGGACATCCGGACCGGCGCAGCACCTGACCGTTACGGTTGGAACTATATCGTTCGAGGCTGATACTTCCGCTATGAGAGCGGCTATTTTTAAAGGCAGCGCACATCCGCTGCAGGTTGGCGAATTTTCCAAGCCAAGGCCCGTCAAGGACCAAGTGCTCATCCAGCTAAAGGCCGCAGCCCTGAATCATCGCGACATCTGGATTCAGCAGGAACAGGAAATTGTCAACCGTCCGGAAGGCATCATTCTCGGCTCCGACGGAGTAGGCGTCGTAACCGACGTCGGAGAAGATGCGGATCCGCTGCTGGTGGGGACGGAGGTCATTATTAATCCCAGTATGGACTGGGGCCCCAATCCCGCGGTGCAGGCGGATAATTTCAAGATTCTTGGGTTCCCTGACAACGGCACCTTTGCGGAGTTTGTCACTGTCTCGAAGAAATACATTTTTGAACAGCCGGAAGGACTTACGTTGGAAGAATGCGCGGCGGTCCCCTTGTCGGGGCTGACTGCCTACCGCGCTTTGTTTTCAAAAGCCCGGCTCCGTGCCAAGGAGAAGGTGCTCATCACGGGTATTGGTGGCGGCGCCGCCCTGTGGGCATTGACGCTTGCAACGGCCTATGGCGCTCGCGTTTTCGTAACGTCCGGTTCGGATGCAAAAATCAACCAAGCAGTGAAACTCGGTGCCGTCGGCGGGTTCAATTACCACAACGCAAAATGGAGCGAAGAAGCAGCGCGAACAGCGGGCGGATTCGACATCATTATTGACAGCGCCGGTGGTGATGGGTTTTCAAAACTGATCGAATTGGCCTTGCCCGGCGGTCGGATTGTGAACTTCGGACGGACAGCAGGAACCATCACGGAGATTGCCACGCGGCTGCTCTATTGGAAACAGCTTTCCATTTTCGGCACCACGATGGGCACGCGCGATGAATTTCTTTCGCTGATTGATTTCATCGAAAGCCGGAAGCTGAAGCCTGTTATCGATTCGGTGTACTCACTGGAACAAATCAACGAAGGATTCCGCCGGATGCAATCGGCCGACCACTTCGGAAAGATTGTCATCCGCTTGTAAGAAGTCATTGGCCCTTTTAAACTGGTTCGCATCATGAAAGAATTCCGGAAGACCGACAAGACCACCATCACCCGGCTGCCAAAACGGGGAAGTTATGACCAGGACACCATCTACTCCATCCTGGACGAAGCGCTTTACTGCACCTTGTCCTGGTCGGACAACGATCAACCCTTTCAGATTCCAACAGGGTTTTGCCGTATCGGTGACAAGCTGTACCTCCATGGCTCCGTGGGAAGCCATTACATGCGCCTGCTGGCGGAAAAGCGATCACCTGTGTGTATCGGTGTTACCCTGATCGATGGCATTGTGCTGGCCCGCTCTGCATTTCATCATTCAGTGAACTACCGTTCGGTGGTGATCTTCAGCCGGCCAGAGCGCGTTACCGATGGTGACGAAATATATAAGGCGCTGGAAGTGTTCACCAACAAGATGTGCCCGGGAAGGTGGGATGACGTCCGCAAACCGACGGACAATGAGTGGAAGGCCACCCTGGTGTTATCATTTTCCATCGACGAAGCTTCAGCGAAGATTCGTACCGGGGCGCCGAAAGATGATGAGGAAGATTACGCCATGGATGTTTGGGCAGGTGTGCAGCCGCTGAGTCTGTCGCGGGGCACTTGCATTCCCGACCCGCAGCTAAAACCGGGTGTGGCCTTACCCTCCTACCTGAAGCGCTGAGCCGCGGCTGCGCATCCCCGCCAAAAAGCGCTATCTTTGTGCACCCCTGGTCGAATTCAGCCTGTTTTGATGGGTTTTCACCCATGAACTTAATGAACCGGTTCGGGGTTTCTACGAGTGAACATAGTCAGCAACGCTTAAAATTCAACGATACATGGGCAGACCTCCGATCCTTCCGAAAAAGAAAAAAGACGGTTACTATATCGAAATCCGCAACAAGGGCGCCAAGTCAGGCACGATTATCATTCGTGACACCGAGCAGGCCATGCTCCAGGCCGCCAAGCAATACGAGACAACTAAGGATGTGATTATCCTCGGCAAGCACGAAAACGGCAAGCGCGTCGTAGAAGAAGGTAAGAAGAAGGTAAAAGCTTAATCCGCTGGTTTCCGGGCTCTTTCAGAACGGCAGATCATCTGCTGTTGACTGATTATTACCCGTGCTGAACGGTTCCTCCCCGATGGGATCAGCGCCCGCATTCACTGAACTGCTGCCCGATTTCTCAATCTTCCAGGCCCGGGCCTCTGTATACCACCGGCCGTTGTATTCGCGGCTTTCCAGGTCGACAGCAACATTCACCTGGTCGCCAACAGCCACACCAAACTGATCGATCTTATCTCCCCAGATGCTAAGGCACACCTTCTTGGGATATTGGGACTGAGTCTCGACAATGAATTCCTGCTTTTTCCAAGGGCCTTTTTTGCCCATTCCCGACTGCAAAGGAAGCAGCTGGGTAACCTTTCCTTTTAATTCCATGCTCATGTTACAAGGTTACTACTTTTCCCGCAGGTTGCGAAAGAACTCTTCGATGAGCGCTTTGCTCGGGGCGCTCTCGACGCCTTTGCTGACTTCCGTCCGGGGATGCAAGAGCGGTGACTTGACCAACTGGTAGCCCCGCTGCACGTCATCTGCACCGAATACCAGCCGCTGCAGCTGCGACCAGTGCAACGCACCAGCGCACATGGGGCAAGGCTCCAGCGTGACATACAATGTGCATTCATCCAGGTACTTTGATCCGAGGTAGTGTGCTGCGGCAGTGACCGCCAACATCTCGGCATGCGCGGTTGCATCATGAAGTCGCTCCACCTGGTTATGCGCACGCGCAATAATTTTGTTTCGGCAGACCACCACGGCGCCAACGGGAATCTCACCATCCTCAAATGCCTTCCTGGCCTCTTTGAGGGCTTCCCGCATAAAGTGCTCGTCGTTGGGGGTTTCCATGAACTCCAGATCAGGATCAATTGACCCGGATTCGCTTCATCATTTCATGTGCGATGGGCTTCCACTCCTCCACCTGATCCTTCGGGCAGGAAAAGGTAAAGACCAGCGTCCGGTCATTCTGTACGAGGTATTGGATAAAGGTGTACTTCAGAATGGGGTCTTGCAATCCCTGCTTTCGGCGATCGCCGCTGATGCGGGATTCAAATTCAAAATAGATAAACTTCTTCTTGTGAACCGATTGCACTCCTTCACTGATGAAATCGACCCGGTCATACAGGTTTTGGAGACTCGCCTTAAAAAACTTTCGGGCCATCTCGACGTCGGCGTCAGGCCAGTTGGTGGCACTGATGTTAATGCTGAAGTCCGTAACCCGGTCGGCATTGGTAAACGCGCCCAGCGGGGCCCGAACGGATGGAAACCGCTGCGCCATATCCTCGGGGGTCATGGGGGAAAGCTGATCCGGAACGGATACCGTTACGCCACTGGGAAGCTTCGTCTTCACCCATTTCACGGGCGCAAACGACAGCAGTCCAACGACCATCGCGACCAAGAGCGTTTTCAGGGTGAGCCGTAATGTTATCAAGGTGGTTTTACTAACTTGCACGCCCAAAATTAATCAATTTCAAAATGCTTCGGACCCATACCTGCGGCGAATTGCGGATTAAGGATGTTCAACAGCGTGTAACGTTGACGGGCTGGGTGCAGCGCCTGCGCGACAAGGGAAGCCTCATTTGGGTGGACTTGCGTGACCGCTATGGAATTACCCAGCTTTTTCTTGAAGAGGGGAAGTCTGATCCGAAACTCATCGAGGCCGTACGCAGCCTGGGCCGCGAATACGTGGTATCTGCGGTGGGCATCGTTACCGAGCGTCATTCAAAGAACGACAAGATGCCTACCGGCGACATTGAGATCCGCGTGGAATCACTCACGATCCTCAATCCATCCAAGCTTCCTCCCTTTACCATTGAGGACGACACCGACGGCGGCGATGATCTGCGCATGAAGTACCGTTACCTCGATCTTCGTCGTGCGCCGGTGAGAGAGAGCCTTCAACTGCGTCATAAAATGGCCCAACAGACGCGGGCTTATCTTGACAGCCAGAACTTCATCGAAGTGGAAACCCCGGTGTTGATCAAGTCTACACCAGAAGGAGCACGCGACTTTGTCGTGCCTTCCCGAATCCACCACGGTGAATTCTACGCTTTGCCCCAGTCGCCCCAGACGTTCAAGCAACTGCTGATGGTTTCTGGCTTTGACCGGTACTACCAGATCGTGAAATGTTTTCGCGACGAAGACCTTCGTGCAGACCGTCAACCGGAATTCACGCAGATCGACTGCGAGATGGCTTTTGTGACGCGCGAGGATATTCTCAGCACATTTGAAGGCCTGATTCGTCACTTATTCAAAGCCGTCAAAGGAATCGATCTCCCGGCCTTGCCGCACATGACGTATGCAGACGCCATGGTCAATTACGGCTCTGACAAACCCGATACGCGTTTTGGAATGAAATTCGTTGAGCTGACGAATTTGGTCAAAGGCAAGAACTTCCCGGTATTCGACAGTGCCGAATTGGTAGTTGGAATTTGTGCCACTGGGGCTGCCGGGTACACGCGCAAGCAGCTGGACGAACTCACCGAATATGTGAAGCGGCCGCAGGTGGGGGCTAAAGGACTTGTCTATGCACGCTATGAGGCAGGCGGCACCTTGAAATCCAGCGTGGACAAGTTTTATAGTGAAGACGATCTAAAGAAATGGGCAACCGCCTTCCAGGCCCAACCCGGCGACCTGATGCTGATATTGGCCGGGCCGGCGGAGGGCACACGAAAAGCGTTAAGTGAACTGCGCTTGTTGATGGGTACTCAACTTGGATTGAGGGACAAAAACACATTCTCTGCCTTATGGGTAATTGACTTCCCTCTCCTGGAATGGGACCCGGAAGCCAACCGTTACAACGCCATGCACCACCCCTTTACATCGCCCAAGCGAGAAGACCTTCATCTCCTTGACCAGGAGCCCGGAAAAGTTCGCGCCAATGCCTACGACATGGTGATCAACGGTACTGAAGTGGGCGGCGGGTCAATCCGGATTCATGACCGCCCCACCCAGCAATTAATGTTCAGCAAGCTGGGATTCACCGAAGCGGAAGCAAAGAAACAGTTTGGCTTCCTGATGGAGGCCTTCGAATACGGGGCCCCTCCGCACGGAGGCATCGCCTTCGGCTTCGACCGTCTCTGTTCCCTGTTTGGCGGCGTCGACAGCATCCGCGATTTCATTGCCTTCCCCAAGAATAATGCAGGCCGTGACATGATGATCGACACACCGTCCACCATCTCGGAGGTTCAGCTAAAAGAACTGGGTATAAAAGTCAGCGAGTAAGAGCTTCTCCCGGTTTACACCAGGAGCCGGATCGTTTCGTTGGCATCAATATTAATGTCGTCCTCGCCTACCTGATCAAACGGGTCTTCGAGGTGATCTTGGATATTGTCCAGGCTCACGAGGATGAAGCTGTACAGGATAGGCATGACGTATTCCAGGCTGGCAGAAAAGTCATGGAACGTGCTGGCGAAATACGGGCCGTAGATAATCGGGAATACGTAAATGAAAACTTTGCTGTACGTCCGGAGGGTTATGGGCGTCCGGTACTGGAAGATAATCTTCAGGTTGTCAAAGGCGATGACCATCTTGCTGAGATACTGGCTCACGCGGGATATCTCCCCGCTTTGTACGCCGTACTTCCTCATTTCCATCGTGATGTGCGAGAGCTTCGAAAACAGCTGGTAGAACTCCTCCTCTTTCTTTTCCCACTTGTCTTTGTTCTTCAGGGTCAACAATTCTTTTGTCTTATGGACCATTTCAGTTGTTAGCTCACGCGTACGCTCGGCGAGATCGTTGTTCTGATCCGACGGCCAATCGCGTGTAGCATAGTAGATGGCGATTGCGTGGCCGCGAAAATCCGCCCACCGTTGGAGCGCGGTCTCACGCCGGTTATAGGCGGAGCCAATCGAGAAAACGACAGGGAAGACAATGGCAACGCCAACCAGCATGTCGGGAAACTTGGCCGTCAAGCCGAAGGTAAAACACAAATAACTGCACAGGACGGCCAGCAGGGTAAGGACGTAGGTCTTCCAGTTAATGATGAGCGTAAAGCTTCGAACTAATCGACTTGCTTCCATGGTCCGGGGGTTTAATACCCTAAGTATTACAAAATCCCCGGATATTAACAATGTGTTACGTCATCTTAACCCCAAGTTAACCTTCAGGCGCCTCGGTTGACCACCGTTGCGCTGGCTTGGGCGACCGGGAAGACCACCAAATCAGCGATAACTACATGCGGCGGTCGAGTCAGTGCGAATAGGATAAGGTCGGCAATATCTGCTCCCTGCAGCGGTTCAAGGCCTTTGTAGGGGGTTGCCGCCCGGCCTTGATCTCCTTTGAACCTGACCATCGAAAACTCGGTCTCAACAAGGCCGGGATTTACCTGGGTGACCTTTATTCCGGCTGCATTGAGATCGATGCGCATTCCACGGCTCAGTGCGTCTACGGCAAACTTGCTGGCGCAATACACATTTCCCCCGGCATAGACTTCCCGGCCAGCGATGGATCCGATGTTGATGACGTGTCCTGACTTTCGCTCTACCATTCCCGGCAAGATTTCCCGTGAGACATACAGGAGGCCCTTGACATTTGCATCAATCATGGCTTCCCAGTCGTCGACATTCCCTGATTGAATCGGGTCCAAGCCATGGGCCCCGCCTGCATTGTTGATGAGAACATCCACATTCTTCCATTCGGGGCTCAACGACTGCAGCGCCAAAGACACGGCTTTCCGGTCACGGACATCGAACTCAAGGGTAAGGATATCCGTTCTCTCTTTAAGTTCATCCTTCAGTTTCTGCAGACGGTCGCTGCGGCGGCCGGTAAGAATCAGTTTGAAATTGTTGTTGGCGAGCAGCCGGGCGGTTGCCTCACCGATGCCAGACGTGGCTCCCGTGATCAACGCAATTCGTTTGGAGGTCATTATTGGAAGATGAAATAAATCGAAATCGTGTTCGTATTGATGTACTTCAGCGGCTGGCTGTAAACACTGCTCGCCGAACCAAGCATGTTCACCAGGCCATAGGAGTACCGGATTTCCGGAGAGAATTTGAACAACGGAAAGTAAAGATCAAATCCGATTCCGGCATCCAGGCTGAGGTTGAACCGCTGGATGTCGATGGACTCACTCGTTGTTTCCTGGTCGTTCTTTCCCGACGCTTCATAGCCGGGAGTAAATCCACCCACCATATACATCCTGACATTTCCTCTCCGCATGGACTTGTATTTCAACAACACCGGGATCTCAACCATGGTCGTTTCCACCAGCTGTGTCCTGCTGGTGTAGTTGGTGTAGAAATAAGTCAGCTTGTGGTTGTAGAATCCTGCCTTGGGAAGGATTCGCAAGTCTAGCATCTCATGAAGGCGCAGGTTGACGAGGAATCCCAGGGAGAAGCCCATGGAGAAACTGGGCTGAACGGAATGAACCGTGTCAAAGTTTTGAGTCACAAACTGATCGGCATACTTAATCTCGTACGAAGAGGTATGAATACCGATCATAAAGCCATAGCTGAATTTCCGGCGGTCGAACTCCGGATTGTTTCGAGGCGCCCATTTGAAGTGCTGCGCCATGGCGGCATTCGCCAGCAGCAGGAACGCTACTTGGATCCCCAGTACAGCGAGCTTATTCCGAAGGTAAGTGGATCGCATTGCGGATTCTTATAGCCCAGCGAGGAAAGTACAGTGAGAAAATTGGTGCCGTCCGGAAAGGCCTTTACCGATTCCGGGAGGTAGCGGTACGCGGAAGAATCCCGGGAAATCACGCGGCCTATCCATGGCAAGATGGCGGTAAAATACAGGTTGTACAACTGCTTCATCGGGAATTTTGTCGGCTTGGAGAATTCCAGTATGACCACTTTCCCACCGGGACGCACCACCCGCAGCATCTCTTTCAACCCCAGTTCCAGGTTCTCGAAGTTCCTCACGCCAAATGCAACGATTACGGCATCAAAGAAATTATCATCAAAGGGAAGTTTCTCTGAATCACCCGTGCACAATTCAATTTGAGCATCCAACCCGCGTTGCTTCAGTTTTTCCTTACCCACCGCGAGCATACCTTCTGAAATGTCCACGCCAATTATCTTGTTGGGTTTCAAGGACAAGGCCTCGATGGCAAAGTCACCGGTGCCTGTCGCGACGTCCAGGATCATTTTTGGCTGGAGATCGCGAAGCAGCCCAATGGCTTTCTTACGCCAAAGGATGTCAATGCCCAGGCTGAGAAAATGATTGAGAAAATCATACCGCCGGCTGATGTTGTTAAACATCCGGGCCACCTGCTGCTTCTTGGCTCCGGGGTCTTCCCCGTACGGCACCACAACACTCATAGCTGATCTTTAGTAGCGTTTGTGCTGCGATTTACGACTTTTGGCTGACAACCGTCACGGCGGAGCCCGCACTCTCCGATTTAAACCGATCTTATCGGTATTATTGCGTCGCCATGGTTATCCATTCCGCAGATTTCGTCGTTAGCAATACCAACCCGGCTTCCTGTCCCGTTCCGGACAAGCCGGAATTCGCGTTCATCGGGAGGTCCAACGTGGGCAAGTCCTCGTTGATTAATATGCTGGTGGGCCGGCGGAGCCTGGCAAAAACTTCATCAACACCCGGCAAGACGCAAACCATCAATCATTTTCTTATCAACCAGGCGTGGTATCTCGTCGACTTGCCCGGCTACGGTTACGCTTCGGTGAGTCGCAGCCAGAGCCGGGCCTGGGGGCCGATGATCGAAACCTATTTGAACAAACGCACCAACCTCATCACCACGTTCATCCTCATTGATTCGCGGCTGGAACCGCAGCGCATCGACCTCGAGTTTATTACCTGGATGGGGACGAAAGGGATTCCTTTCGCCATGGTCTTCACCAAGTCGGATAAGATTTCCCGGAAACAGCTAAGCCAGACCCAGGCCTTGTGGACAAAGAAGCTCAGCGAGGCCTGGGAAGAATTTCCGCCCACATTTTCAACCGCCGCCACAACCAACGCCGGGCGAGAGGAATTGCTTGCCTACATCGACACGCTGCTGAGCAAGGATTAAATGCTAATTTTGTCGCGAATTAATCAACTATGGAACTGAAAGAACTTGCCAGTGTCTCCGGCAAAGGAGGATTGTTCAAGGTATTGAAGCCCGGGAAGTCGGGGATGATCCTCGAATCACTCGACGATCCGAAGATTCGTATTGTCGCCAATCCCACGATGAAACTTTCCCTGCTGGACGAGATTTCGATTTACACCACCAGCAAAGAAGGCACCATGCCGCTTGGCGATGTGATCCGGAAGATCAACAAGGAATTCCCGGGTGACCTCGGGGTTGACGGCAATTCCGATCCGGTGGAGTTGCGCAGTTTCATGAAGGCCGTCCTTCCCGACTATGATGAAGAGCGGGTATATGTTTCGGATATCAAGAAACTTGTCAAGTGGTTTGAGGTGATCCGCAAATTGGCACCGGAGATACTTGCTGCTGCCGCCGAAGCAAAGCAAGACTAAGCCAGGCAGTCGCCGGCATTTTCCACCATCTTCTTTGAACCCACGAAAAAGGGCACACGCTGGTGAAGCGTGGTGGGTACGATGTCCATGATCCTTGTTTTTCCGTCGGTCGCCAAGCCGCCGGCCTGTTCAGCAATAAAAGCCAACGCATTGCATTCGTACATCAGGCGAAGTTTGCCGCTTTTATCTTTTGCCGTGGCTGGATAGATATAGATCCCTCCTTTCAGCATGTTCCGGTGAAAGTCAGCGACGAGTGAGCCAATGTAGCGCGCGGTAAATCCCTTCTCCTTGCAATCGTTGATATACCGGGTGACGCCCGGCGCGAAGGATAAGGACTGCCCTTCATTGATGGAATAGATCTTTCCATCATCCGGCATTTTCAAGTCAGCGTGCGACAAGAAATACTCCCCGAGGGTTGACTCATAGGTAAACCCATTGACGCCATGACCCGTGGTGTAGACTAGCATGGTGGATGAACCGTAGAGGATATATCCCGCCGCTACCTGCTGGCTTCCTTTCTGAAGAATATCTTCCGGCTGAATCGGCTGGCCGACTGGGCTCAGGCGCCGGTAAATCGAAAAGATCGTTCCAATGGAAACGTTGACATCGATGTTGGATGAGCCATCCAGCGGATCAATGGCGATGACGTACTTCCCTTCATTGTTAAGATCGACGTAGGACTCGGTCTCTTCAGAAATCAGGGCGCAGGCCTCTCCGCCTTTTGACAGCGCCCGGGTAAATCGGATGTTGGCCAGCACATCCAACTTCTGCTGGTTCTCGCCGGTTGAATTCTGGGATCCCATCGCCCCCATGATGTCGATCAGGCCTGCCTTGTTGATTTCCCGGTTCACGACCTTCGAGGCCAGGGCAATATCCCGAAGCAACTGAGATAACTCCCCGCTGGCGTACTGGAATTGTTCCTGGTTGTTCTTGATGAATCGGTCGAGGGCGATTCCGATCGGCTGGGCAATTCGGGATTCTTCCATAAAAATTAAGTAATTCGCGCAGGGATTGCGGACCTAAATTACCCAAGAAACCACCACCGGCAACCGGGGCACCCATGAAAATTCAATACCACGTATTCAAGTTTGGCGGTGCCTCCGTCCGAAATGCCGCCGCCATCCGGAATGTGGCTTCCATCGTCCGACCATTTCGTGATCAACACCTTGTAGTCATCATTTCCGCGATTGGAAAGACCACCAACGCCCTCGAACGGGTAGTTAATAATTTCTTCCAGGGAAAAGACTACGAACAGGAAATACGCGTCGTTAAGGAATACCATCAGGGTGTAATGAACGAGCTCTTTGACCGCCTCGATCCGATTTGGGAAGTGGTGGAAAGGGAGTTTGACTCAATCCCTCTCCAATGCAAGTCCAGTGCTTCGAGGGATCAGGTGTACGACCAGGTGGTGTCGCTGGGGGAAATTATCTCCACAAAAATTGTCGCCGCCTTCCTTCAACGCCAGGAACTGCCGGCCCTGTGGCTTGATGCCCGCGAATACATTCGGACCGATGGCACCTACCGGGAAGGAAAAGTTGACTGGGAAACATCGGAGAAGAAGATAAAAGAACTTGCCCCCGTTCTGGACAAACAGATGGTGGTGACCCAGGGGTTCATCGGCGGCACTCCCGATGGTTTTACCACCACACTCGGTCGCGAAGGTTCAGACTACACGGCAGCCATCTTCGGATCTTGTCTTGGGGCAGCCAGTGTTACCATTTGGAAGGACGTTCCCGGTGTGATGAATGCGGATCCCAAGCGGATTCCTGATGCCAAGGCCTTCCATGAACTCCCTTTCCGGGAAGCTGCCGAAATGACCTACTACGGTGCATCCGTGATCCATCCGAAGACCATCAAGCCGCTCGCCAACCGGGGCATCCCGCTGCTGGTAAAGAATTTTGACAATCCGTCATTGGAAGGAACGCGTATCCATGAGACCAGGGTGGAACGGCTTCCGCCATTGATTGTCTTCAAAGAAGACCAGTGCCTCATTTCCTGTGCGGTGACCGACTATACCTTCATTGACGAGCAGCAACTCGGATTAATTTTCAATGCCCTTTCGCGCCAGAATCTGAAAGTAAACCTGATGCAGAATTCCGCAATCTCCTTCTCCTTCTGCGTCGACTTCCGCGAAGACAAGGTACTTTCCTTAATCGAAGAACTGGCCGAGGATTTCAAAGTCTACTACAACACAGGGCTTACGCTGATTACGGTCAAGAATTATGACGATACCACGTATCAGCAATACCGAAATCGTCCGGGGGTAATTCTGGAACAAACCTCGCGGTCTACCCTCCAGGTTTTGATCAAACCCTAGATTCCCTTTCTCGCAGCAGGTCGTTGAGAAGACCCTCGATCGACCGATCGAGGATTTCAAACACTTCCTGGAACTCCGCCTCACCGCCATAGTAGGGGTCCGGGACGTCGCCTTCTCCCTCCGGATCATAAGAGCGCATCATCATTATTTTACCATGATGAACAGGTTCACTGAATGTGTGGGTGTTCTTAAGGTTCTGCCGATCCATTACCAGGATCCGATCAAAATATTGAAAATCCTCCCGGACCATCTGCCGTGCAACGTGGTTCATGGTCACGCCGTTTCGAAGCGCGTTTTTCAACGTCCGGTGGTCAGGTCCATCGCCGGTGTTATAGTTGCTTGTGGCGCAGGAATCCACTTCGAACTCGTGGTGCAGGCCGCGGGCGGTGATCTTGTGGACAAACAACGCTTCAGCGAGCGGGGATCGGCAAATGTTGCCCAGGCAAACAAAAAGGATACGCATGCAAGTGATCGCGTAAAAATAGCAAAGGCTTCTTAGCTTTGGGACAAATCTTCAACCATGGAATTGATCAAAGTAAACTCACAGGCTGCGCCGAATATCGCATTGATTGAATTGAACCGTCCCAAGGAACTGAATGCGCTGAATCCCCAACTCATGCAGGAGGTTCGCGATGCCCTTCAGGAGTTGGACCGCAACGACCAGGTACGGGTCATCATCATTACCGGCAATGCCCAGGCATTTGCTGCCGGTGCTGACATCAAGCAGATGGCCGACAAGAGTGCCATCGACATGTTGGTCCTGGATCAATTCAGCACGTGGGATCAAATCCGGAAGACCAAGAAACCGATCATCGCCGCTGTCTCCGGCTTTGCGTTGGGCGGCGGTTGCGAGTTTGCCATGACCTGCGATATGATCATTGCTTCCGAGACGGCCAAATTTGGCCAGCCGGAAATCAAGATCGGCACCATCCCCGGCGCGGGCGGCACGCAACGGCTGACCAAGGCCGTTGGAAAAGCCAAAGCCATGGAGTTAATCCTCACAGGCCGTTTCCTTTCTGCTGAAGAGGCCCACTTCTACGGACTGGTGAACAAGGTAGTTCCTGTGGAATTCTACCTCCAGGAGGCGATCACCCTTGCCACGGAAATCGCTCAGCTTTCCCCGGTGGCCGTGCAGTTGGCCAAAGAAGCCGTGAACCGTTCCTTTGAGACGCTGCTGGATGAAGGGCTGATGTTCGAGCGGAAGAATTTCTACCTCACGTTTGCGAGTGAAGATCAAAAAGAAGGCATGAAGGCATTCATAGAAAAGCGAAAGCCTTCGTTCCAAGGGAAGTAACGAAGGCTTTCGGGGGTCCGGCGCGCCGGAACTTTCTTTAGCGCACGCTTATGCCAAAGCCAAGCGTGATCGTGTTGTAGCGCTGGAAGGTGTAGTCGCCGTGGAATGTGAACACCGCAAGCTTTAATCGCATGCCGGCTGTGAAGCGAGGACCGTTGATACTGCTGGATATATTGATTGGGTCTGTAAACGTATTCCCCGTTGTGGTATCCGTATACGTTCCCGTAGCCTTGAACGAGCCGCTGGAAAAGTTGTAGCCGGCAGCGCCGTAAACGGTCAGCACAGAAAACTTCTTTCCTATCAATGCCTGGATAGTGGTGGCGGTGAAATCTGCTTTTCCTTTTTGATCAGGGAAATTAGAATCAAAGCCAACTTCAGAGCTAAAACTTGTATACCCAAACAAAGCAGACAGATCAAAGGGAACCTCTTTCAAACCAGGGATATGCTGCTTGATATCGTGCTGAATGGCAAAGCCAAACAGACTGACATTTGCTCCCCCCGAGGGATTGGCAGAACCGTACCGCAATTTTAGGTCGGTATTCCAAAGCAGGCCTATGCCGACGTTCACCATGGGAACCGGAAGGCCGCCGAGCGGAATGTCCTTCACGTTGATACCCGGAGGTCCCTGGAAGGTTCCTGTCAACGGCGACTTGTATGCGTATGTCGGAGCCACATCGGAACCAACAAAGGTTGGTGCATTGGGATCTCCGACAATCTGAATGGTTTGCAGTTTGTTGTTGTCAACGAAGTATGTCGTTTCGTTTGAAGGAAACTGAATTGAGCTTGCCGAGATCGTCAAATCAAAACCAAACTTCTTGTGGTTGGCCGCCGTGTTGTACCAGCCTTGGTTTAACCCGCTTCCGATGGCGTTCAGTGCAGGCTCAAGGTAACCTTGCGCCAGGTAGTTGGCGTCGGCCTGGCTGCCCTTCAGGAGATCGTTCAGGTTGCCTTGGGCAGATGCTTTGCCCGCCACCAGCAATCCGGATACAAATACAAATAGAGTAACTAGCTTTCTCATGGTTTCAACAGGATAGTTTTGGGAAAGATAGTCAAAGGGGACAAAACCTAAAAGTGACCCGGGGAGCGACCACAACCGTTATCTTTGGGAAATCTAAATGACTGCCCTTCTCTACAACTTCGGCCTTGCGCTGCTCCGCTCTGCCTATGTTCTTGCTGCCGGGTTCCATCCCAAGGCAGAGGCCTTTCGGGAAGGCCGGCGTGCGCAGGCAGTCAAACTCCGGGAAACCTTTCCCTTACCCGCCGGCGCCCCGCTGGTTTGGTTTCATTGCGCTTCCCTCGGAGAGTTCGAACAAGGACGGCCGGTCATTGAATCGCTCAAGCGTTGGAGACCCGATCTCCGCATACTGATTACGTTCTTCTCACCATCAGGTTATGAAGTTCGCAAGAACTACGAACTGGCGGACTTCGTCTTCTACCTGCCGTGGGATACCGATTCAAATGCTGCGTTCTTTGCCCAAAAAGTTCGTCCAACTGTTACCGTTTTTGTCAAGTATGAATTCTGGTACAACTACTCGGCGGCGCTGAAAAAGCACAACCTTCCGCTCATCTCCATTTCTGCCATCTTCCGCCCAACGCACGTTTATTTCAAACCGCAAGGATTTCTTTTCCGCGCCGTCCTTCGAAATTTTAGTTACTTCTTTGTGCAGAACGCGGACTCACTGAATTTACTGAAGACCATCGGCATCGCGAATGCTCGTGTAGCCGGTGATACACGGTTTGACCGGGTCTCGGAAATTGTAAACCAGGCCGCGGAAAATCGGATTGCGCAACAATTCAAGGGCAACAAGAAACTCATGGTCATTGGAAGTTCGTGGCCTGACGACATGGCCGTCCTGCTTCCCTTCATGAATGCCCACCGGGACTCCATCAAGTTCATCATCGCGCCACACGAGATGAGCGAGTCCTTTTTGATGTCCATTGAAAAAGGGTTTCGCGGACGCACGATCCGCTATACCCGTACAAGCGAACAGGAAGCGAGTGATGCCGATGCCCTTATCATTGATACCATTGGCCTGCTTTCACAATTGTATCGATACGGAGAATTTGCCTTCATCGGCGGAGGCTACAAAGAAGGGCTCCACAATATTTTGGAGGCAGCCTGCTACGGCATCCCCATCTTCTTCGGGAGCAGAGCACCCTATGACAAGTACCAGGAAGCGGTCGACCTGGTTTTGCGCGGCGGTGCGTTCGCGGTGGCCAACACGGAAGAATTGAACAAGGCGTTTGAAGCCCTGACCGCTTCGACGGCCGTCTACACCAATGCCTCCACCGTCACACGAGACTATGTGCAGTCAAACCTGGGTGCCACGAAGATTATAACTGAATACCTTCAAAACATTCTGTCGTCATGGAAGGGCGCGTGATGAAGTCCACGGGATCCTGGTATGACGTGCTCGGCGAGGACGGCAAGGTGTATTTGTGCCGCCTCCAGGGAAAACTGCGTTTGGAGGAGATCAAGGAATCCAATCCCGTCGCCGTCGGCGATATGGTCGAACTCATCGGAGAAACCCGTGATGCTTCCATCACGGCCATTAAGCCGCGCGACAACCACATGCTGCGCCAATCGGTCAAGAAAACCGGTCATAGCCATGTGCTGGCCGCTAACATTGACCAGGTGATGCTGATCGCCACCCTTAAGCAGCCCCGGACATCGACTGGTTTTATCGATCGGTTCCTGGTCTCCGCTGAAGCGTTCCGCATACCACAGGTGATCATCTTTAACAAGAAGGACCTTCTTACCCAGGAAGAATGTAAGGATGTGGACCACCTGCAGAACCTGTATGGCGCGGTCGGCGTCAATACGGAACTGATATCCGCCAAAACGGATGAGACGCTGGAATCGGTGCGTGACCTTCTTCGGAACAAGACCACATTGATTGCGGGTCATTCCGGCGTTGGAAAATCCACGCTGCTCAATCGGCTATTCCCCCATCTCCAGCAGACGGTAAGTGACTTGTCGCAGGCCACTGACAAAGGAACGCACACCACAACGTTCGCCGAAATGTTCATGATCGACCCGAAAACATTTGTCATTGATACCCCCGGGGTGAAAGAGTGGGGCCTGAATGACATGGAAGCGCAAGAAATTTCCGACTACTTCCCGGAGATGCGCGAACTCCGGCTGGAATGCAAGTTTGGATCGCGCTGCCTGCATTTGACGGAACCCAAATGTGCCATTCGACAAGCGGTAGAGGACGGAAGAATCTACCCGTCGCGCTATGAAAGCTATACCAACATGGTTACCGGTAAAGACAACCGGAAATAGTCAGTGAATTTCCTGCCGTAGCCGAAGGTAATTCCAGGCAAGTTTTAAGCGGCCGAAACGCAAGGCCTGCCGCAATTCGTAGTTTATTCTCTTCCTTAAAGCAGCATGGTCCGCCTCCTCACGACACAAAGCCAGCGCTTTGCGGCAAATGGTCAGGGTAGACATCTGCTGCGCGCTTTCCCGTGCATATTGCCGCTTGCCCATGGATGAACTCAGCACTCGCCGCTGGACGATGGGTTCCGGCAGGTATGCGTAGTTGGTCAGCGGAGAGGACCTGACCCAGAAATCAAAATCTTCGTAGGCCAACGACTCATCGTAGCCGCCAAGTGCATCCAGTAACGACTTACGCATCATCATCGTTGGACTATTGATAAAGTACCTGGCGAGAATATCCCGGAATATTTTCCCCTGTGGAATCGTATGGTGGGGAAAACGATCGGAATGAAATCCCAAGGGCTTCCCATTCTCATCAATCAATTCGGCATCGGAGAACTGTACGCCCACGTCGGACTGTGATTCCATGACAGCGACTCCGCGTTCGACCCGGTGCGGCGTCAAACGATCATCACCGGCCAGATCGATGATATACTTGCCCGTTGCTCGTTTCAACCCGAGATTGAACGCCCGACAATTGCCCAGGTTGACCGGTTGCTGAATAAATAGGATTCCAGGATGTGATTCCAGCCACTTCTGGATGACGGCCGCACTCCCATCGCTGCTCGCATCATCCACAATGATTAATTCAACGGGAACATAAGTCTGTGCCAGTACCGAGTCCAGTGCCTCCACGATGAAGCGCGCGTGATTGTAGCACAGGCAAATAACCGACACCGTGGGCGTCATCCGGTGAGTTGTTTTTCAAAACTGAGTTTGATGGACGGCTCGGCCCCCAGGCGCAATTTGAAATCCAGCAGGCTGAAATTCAATTGGCCGTTGATTGACGATGTGCCCAGGTCGAGCAGTTGGATATTCTGCTTCTCGCAATACTTGTACAATCCGGAAAGCAGCGTAACCACCGGACTCAGCGAATCGAACTTCTTCAGGTGGCCGGAATAAAAATTGTAGAGAATGCTGCGGTGAACCCGGATGGCGATGGATGCGGCAGCCATTTCCTGGTTCAGGTAAGCTGCGGAAACGACAAACTCATTGCGGTAGACACTTGCCGTTGCTTCCAATTCCGCCAGTGTCATGCTCAGGGAGTGCGAACGCTGCTCGCGGCATTTCTGAATGAACCGATAAACTTCCGGAAGTTCATCGATTCCCAGTTGTCGGAAGACAAGACCTTTCTGTTTGGCCTGTCTGAGTTTCCGCATTTCCCAGACTTCAATCTTTTCTTCGAAGGCGAGGCGGTCGATGCGGATGCAAGAGCTCAATTCCGCATTAGACACCCGGTAGCCCAGGTTCAGCAGAATGGTGTGGAGCAAGTCGCCTCGCCGGCGGTACAGCGAGGGAGGCTCCGCAATAGACAGGATCGAAATTCCCCGTTTGATGAGTAATCGCTCCACCTGTTGAACAAACTCAAATAATGTTTGCGGTAGTATCTGCTCCGAGAACAGGAAGGAGCCGAAAGGCGCCCGCAGCGGTGATCGGGCGATGTGGTCGCTCAGGTGCAACGCCACCTGGGCCATTATCTTTTGGTTCGTCTTTCGAAGCAGGTAAAAATGGTCCCAGTCAGGGCTCTGCAACAGGAGGTGCCTGGGCTGGCCGAACAGAAAGAAGTCGAAGTCCGGTTTGTAGCCCGGCGGAAGTTCAGTGACGACGCCGTAACCCGTCTCCAATTAGTAGGGGATTCCGATCTTCTTGAAAATAAAATGCATCAACCAGGCAGGCCCGATTAACAGGAACTGCAGATCCTTCAGGAATGAAGGCTTCTTACCCTCCACCTTATGACCGTAGAACTGCCCGATCCACGCGAGCACAAACACGACCAGGCAAGTGATCCAGAGTGTTAGCCCCTGGGCGGTGACCACGCGCGTCAGGTACAGGCAGAACGCACTAAACAGCATCATGCCTACGGCCAGCGGAATGGAGAGGGCGACATAATAGGCGATCATCACGATCAGGGCTACTGTTGCCCAATTCGCATACGGGTTGTCGCTCAAAAACTCCTGTACCAGGCCGGAAGGAATTGAGGCAACCATCCCAACGACGCTGAAGAAAATCAATGGCACGCAAATCCAATGGATGGCCTTGTTTGTCGCATTTTGATGGCTCTCACCGTACTCGGCCAGTAGTTGATCTATCTTGCGCATAGCGATTTTAACAAGATGAAAGTTAAGCAAATCGAAAGAAACCTCAAGTCTTCGTTTTCACTTTCGACCAGTTCTTGAATTGCCAGTAGACCTTGCCCGTAGTCAGGTGGTTTCCCTGGGCATCGTGAATCTTGATCACACAGGGAACCACTACCGCATCAGCCGACTGCAGCGGTTGAATGATCGTTGACTGGATCCAATCATTCGGCGCCGTGAACTCAGCAAAGGCATCCATCTTGCCCTGGTAGTGGTAGTCCATTTCAATGCGCTGCATGATCATTCGGTATTTCGATGCATCCAACCGCGACAACAGGAGAAACCCGGTGGTAAATTCGGAGATCGTGGCCAACGCGCAGGCATGAAGCCCGCGGATGTGATTCATGTTGCTGCGGCGGTAGGGAATACGGGCTTTCAGGTACTCATCCGAGAAGGCAGCAATCTCGAAATGGTGTGGACGGTTGAAGGGCACTTGCCGGGGGTGGGCCCGGTTCAGAACCCACAGCCAAAAAGACGAGTGTTTGGCTTTTTCAAGTATCTTGGCGGCATTTATCATAAACATGTCTGCGAGATGACAACTCGGCGCATGGAAAGTAAGATAGCACAAGAAACTGTATGAAGAAGAAAGTGGTAGTCCTTGGCGCCGGGTTGGTCGGTAAGGCCATGGCAGTAGACCTGGCAAAGTCTTTTGAAGTGACGTCCGTTGACATCAATGAAGAAGCATTGGCCGAAGTCAAGAAGGCCGGGGTAGCCGTACAAAAGGCAGACCTCAGCGATGGAAAAATCCTGGCCGAAACGATCAAACCTTTTGACCTTGTCGTTGGCGCCGTTCCCGGGTTCATGGGTTTCCAGGTGGCCAAATCGGTCATCGAGGCCGGGAAAAATATGGTGGACATCAGTTTCTTCCCGGAAGATCCTTTCCTGCTTAATGACCTGGCCGTTGCCAAGAACGTTACCGTGGTCACGGACTGTGGTGTTGCGCCAGGGATGGGCAACATTATCCTGGGTTATCACGACAGGAAGATGAAGATCACGAACTACGAGTGCCTGGTCGGCGGATTGCCGGTGGTGCGGGAATGGCCCTATGAGTACAAAGCCGTGTTCTCCCCGATTGACGTGATTGAAGAATACATCCGTCCGGCCCGCTATGTTCAAAATGGAGCTGTTGTTGTCAGAGAAGCTCTCTCTGACGCGGAGTTGATTCCTTTCAAAGGCGTTGGGACATTGGAGTCGTGGAACTCGGATGGCCTTCGTTCCCTCATCAAAACCATGAGCCACATTCCCAACATGATTGAGAAAACGCTGAGGTATCCGGGGTGCATCGAATACCTCCGGGTGCTGCGCGAAACCGGATTCTTCTCTTACGATGAGGTCGACGTCAAAGGCAAAAAGGTCAGACCGATCGACGTTACCGCCAAACTGCTTTTTCCAAAATGGAAGCTCAAGCCCGGTGAAGAAGAATTCACCGTGATGCGCATCCGGATCACCGGCGAGGAAAATGGAAAGAACCTCACCTATGAGTACAACCTCCTCGACAAAACAGACCAATCTGGCACACTTTCCATGGCGCGCACCACAGGCTATACGTGCACCGCGGCCGCTCACCTCGTGCTCGGGAACGGCTACACCCGCAAAGGCATTTCACCGCCCGAATACCTTGGCGAGCATTACCCTTTTATGATCGACTACCTGAAAGAGCGCGGCGTCACGTACCGCGTTGATGTAATCGGCGCATGAGCCCGAAAAACTTTAGCAAAAACATCACACCCGAGGAACTCAACGAACTTCCTCTCGGCGCCTACGATGGCAAGGTTGAGGTGATCTCCGATCCTGCCAACGTGCACGCGGCCTTCAAAGAAATAAACCGGCACGACCGTGTGGGGTTCGACACGGAAACCAAACCAGTCTTTGTACGCGGACAATACAACAAGGTGGCCATCCTCCAGTTGGCCACCCCGGAGAAAGTCTACCTTTTCCGGCTCACCGCGACGGGGCTTAGCCCTGAAATGAAAACTTTTTTCGAAAGCAGTAAGATTCTGAAGATTGGACTTGCCATTCGCGACGACATCAAGGCTCTTCAGGCGCTGAAGAAATTCCATCCCCAGGGATTTGTCGAGTTGACAACCCTGACCAAGGCTGCGGGGTTTGAAGTAGAAGGACTGAAAAAGCTTACCGCACTGATTCTCGGGTTCCGCATTTCCAAAAGTGCGCAAACCAGCAACTGGGAAGCTCCCAAACTGGATGAAAAGCAAATCAGCTACGCGGCTACGGACGCGTGGGTGTGCCTGCGGATGTATGAAGCGATCCGGGTGTCGCTTGCCTGGGACGATACGCCCTGAGTCGAAGCACCAAATGAGCCCAATTCCTTAACTTCGTAGGATAACCCAATCCTATGAAAACAGGGTGCATGATTTTGTTGATGGCGCTGACGGGATGGTCACCCGTCTTCGGCCAAAAGTGCAAATACACCATGGACAAAACTGATCCGTTCACCGGTGAACACGTCAACACCATTGTTCACCAGCAAAACGGTTTTACTTGGGTGAACGCAAGGCGGGGATCGAAGTATTTTATTGAGATGAACTTCATGTCAGTAGAATCAACTCAGTCCTTTACCATGCAGGATACGATGAGGATAAAATTGGCTGACGGTACCATCCTGAAACTTCGGCCAAACTCCGATGTGCCGCCGTCGCACGGTGAAGTCAGTCGAACAACCACCGCCGGTTCCGGCGTGAGCACATCTTCGGTAACACGACAAAGCGGTACGGCGGTAACCAATACAACCAGCATAACCTCCTACTCCCCGATTTTCGAAGTTGACCGGGCTGTATATGACCAACTCGCGAAGAGCCCGATGACGATCATCCGTTTTGAATTTGCCGGTAAGCCGTGGGATTTTGACTTCACCCGAAAGCCGCTCCTGAAGGCAGCACCGGTATTAATGAATAACGCCCGGTGCATCGTCTCATTGAATTAACTAAACCTCACCTGAATGAGTCCTCTTGAAACCGAACAGCGGCGCCTGCTTCTCAAATTCCTGTTGGGCAGCCCGCTGCTGGCGCTGGGTGCATGCGCATCGCCCGAAGAAAAGAAAGTCGCGGTTGACAGCATCCTGGATGGCATAATAAAAAATCCTTCCGAAGCGCTGAACGTATTTGATTTTGAAAAAGCTGCGAAAGCGAAAATACCCACATCCCACTGGGGTTATCTATCGACGGGCGTCAACGACGACCTCACCCTCCAGGCCAACCGGGATGCATTCAATAAGGTAAAACTGCGGATGCGCAGGTTGATTGATCCCACCCACGTGGACATGACGACGGAGTTGTTCGGCAGAAAGTACCCCACTCCCATCGTGCTTGACCCTGTCAGCAGTCAGCGGGCTTTTCATGAGGACGGTGAACTCGCGACGGCCCGGGCGGCCAAGGCAAAGAATCATCTTCAGATACTTTCAACCGTGACGACCTTTTCCATTGAAGACGTGAGCAAAGAACGTGAAGCGCCCGTGTGGTATCAGCTTTATGCACTCACCGATTGGGAGGGCACGAAGACCATGATCCGACGTGCGGAAGATGCCGGATCAGAAGTACTGGTATTTACCGTCGACCTGGCGGCTGGAAGCAATCGCGAAACCCTGGAGCGCTTCAGCAGGATGGACACCCGCAACTGTTCGAAGTGCCATACCGGCAATCGCTTTGAACGAAAACCCATGGTGCCGAGTATTCCGGGGGTTGAGTTCAGCCCTAACCTTACCTGGGAGTTTGTTGACAAACTGAAAGCAACGACCAAACTCAAATTGGTCGTCAAAGGATTGGAGACCGGCGAAGACGCCAAACTCTGCCTGGCACACGGCGTCGACGGGATTGTCGTGTCCAATCACGGCGGGAGAGCTTCGGAGACAGGCCGTGGAACACTGGAGGCCCTGCCCGAAGTGGTGGCCGCCGTTGAAGGCAAGATCCCGGTACTCATCGACGGCGGCTTCCGACGGGGCACCGATATCTTTAAGGCACTCGCCCTGGGTGCCGACGCTGTCTGCATCGGTCGGCCTTACATCTGGGGACTTGGGTCCTTTGGGCAGGAAGGTGTTGAAGCCGTGCTTCAGCTACTCCGTGATGAACTGGAGATGGTGATGGGGCAGGCGGGCACACCGAACATCAACGCGATCGGCCGAAGCAGCATTGTTGTTTAACCGGCGGTTCCGGCGGGCGGTGCCTGGGTCGGTTGCGCCAGGTTGGCCTTTAGCGTTCGCCTGGCAAGTATCACACTGATCATCGTGAGAACGGCTCCAAGGAACATGGAGGCGCCGGGAAAGTAAATGCTTCCACCGGGCGCAGTGAAATAGGCAAAAAGGTTATTCATCAGCAACGGTCCGAAAATAGATGTCAGGCTCATCAAGCTGGTGAACCCACCCTGAAGTTCGCCTTGTGCGTTGGGTGGCACCACCCCCGACATAACGCCCTGCATAGCCGGTCCTGCAATTCCACCAAGGCAGTACACCAGCGTAAAGGCATACATCATCCAACCCTGGGTAGAAAACGCAAACAGCAGGAAACCCATCGCGTAGAAACCCAATCCAAAATAGACGCTGCGGGTCTGACCGAGCGCCGGGATAATTTTCCGGATCAGTACGCCTTGGACCAACGCAAAAGCAAATCCAATTACCGCCAGTGAAATGCCAATGTTCGTCGGCGTCCACTTGAATTTCTCGATCGTGTAGTACGACCAGTTGCTCTGCACGGCATGAGCCGCGATGTATACGAAAGTCAATGCCACCAGCATACCGGCGATGACCGGGTATTTCCAGAGACTGACCAGCGTACCTATCGGATTGGCTCGCTTCCATTCAAAGCGGCGTCGATTTTCCTGCTTCAATGATTCGGGGAGAATAAAAAATCCGTATAGCCAATTGAGCATCGTGAGTCCGCCGGCCACCATGAAAGGTACGCGTGCCCCAAAGTCTCCGAGCAAACCGCCGATCATAGGGCCGATTATAAATCCCAACCCAAATGCCGCGCCGACCACGCCGAAGTTCTGTGCCCGGTTTTCCGGCGTGCTGATATCCGCAATGTAAGCGCCGGCGGTGGTGAAGCTTGCACCCATGGCTCCCGCCACAATGCGACCAAGAAATAGCCAGCCAATCGTCGGCGCAAAAACCAACATCAGGTAATCAATTCCAAAGCCAAAGAGAGAGCCGAGCAAAACAGGTCTGCGGCCATACTGATCGCTGAGTCCGCCGACGATAGGAGCACAAAAGAACTGCGTGACGGCGTATGAGGATATCAGCCAGCCACCGTATCGGGCCGCATCACTCAGGTTGGATCCCTCGCCCAATAGAGACAGCACGAGTTTGGGCATCACCGGTATGATGATTCCAAAGCCCGTTACATCAATCAGCAGGGTGATGAAAATGAAAAAGACGGCAGGGCTGCGTTTGGCCATTCGACAAAAGTAACTGAATTCACCCGAAACCTTACCCGGTGTCAGCGCAGAAAGACCTGCGTCCCCGTCGCCTTTAACAATTCCAGCTTCGCCCGCACTTGTGGTTCAACCCGCAGGCGGGCCTGCAATTTCATCCGGGACGTATCCGCGTAATCCTGGGATAGAATTACCAAATCAAACTCTTTAATAAGTTTCATCACACCGGGTGTCGCCGCAAAGTCAAATTCAAGTTCCAGGGTTGACGTAACTTCTTTTTCCACAAGAACAGCATGTGCCAGCGCATCCGCCGCAGCTGCCTTGTATGCCGAGATCAGCCCGCTCACCCCAAGCTTCACACCGCCGAAGTAGCGCACCACAATGATCAGGATGTCGGTCAGATCCTTGGACCGAATCTGGCCAAGGATCGGGTCGCCGGTGCTGTGGCTGGGTTCTCCATCGTCAAAGGCGCGGTACTGCTTTTTCTCCGGGCCGAGGATAAAGGCGTATCCGTGATGGCGAGCATCGTAGTACTTCTTTTTGATTTCCTTAAGGCGGTCCTTGATCTCGCTTTCCGAAGATACCGGGTAAGCAAACGCCAGGAACCGGCTGCCCTTGTCCTTGAAATGCCCTTCAGCGGGCGACTGGATAGTACGGTAGGAAAAGACTGCCATTTGTAACCGGAACACCGTCCGGAAGCGTCAAAGAAAAAGATTCCCTGTTGCGTAAGCAACCTTTGCCTTTGGGGTGCGTCCTTTAGCCTGTTAACCTACCCTTCTATGAAAAAGATCGTCTTCCTGCTCGGTTTTGTAACGATAGCCTTTTGGGCAGAAGCCCAAACCCGTGAAACCCGCAACGTGTCCAGTTTCACCCGCCTTTCTTACCGGGTTCCTGGCAAACTCTACCTGAAACAAGGCAGCCCGCAGAAAGTGGAACTCGAAGGACCCAAAGATATTCTTGCAGAAATCGAGACAGAAGTAAGCGGTGACCGGCTCGTTATCGGGAAGGAGAACCGCTGGAACGATTGGGGCTGGAGCAGCAAAGACCAGGTTACTGTTTATGTCACGATGCCGACCATTGAAGGCGTCAGCGTTTCCGGTTCCGGCGATTTGTACTGCGAAGACAAGATCAACGTGGCCGACCTCGACCTCAATGTGAGCGGTTCCGGCAGCATGCGGCTGGCCTTCAACGCCACCGGCAACGTAGAAGGTGATGTCTCAGGCTCCGGGGATCTGGACCTGAAAGGCAGCTGCAACAACTTTGACAGTGATGTCAGCGGTTCAGGGAAGGTATTTGTATCCGCGGCCATCAAGGGCAAGGCTGACTTTGGTGTTTCCGGTTCCGGCAAGGTGCAAGCCCAGGGGAACGCCCAGGAAGTCCGCGTGGGGATCAGCGGCTCAGGCCGCGTGAATGCCGGCGACATGACCGCCGAGCGTTGCAATGTGCGCATTTCCGGTTCCGGTGATGCAGAGATCAATGTAAAGGAGGAACTGGAGGCGAACATCAGCGGCAGCGGCAGCGTAACCTACAGCGGCGAGCCCAAGCGCGTAAACAGTCACGCCTCCGGCAGCGGCCACGTGCGGAAACGCTGAAGGAGCCGCTCGACGATCTGCCTTACTTGACGGGTACGTGGTGGTAGCTGTGACAGATGGACATTTTCCACTCTCCGTTTACAAGCAACCATGTTGTGATGAATTTCGCCGTTGCGGTTTTGCGCAACGGCTTGCCCGGTTCCGCAATATAGAATTCGTGGTCACCCATCTGGATGGCCCCATACCGCACCCCGTCCTTCTTAAGCGGATACACCACCAGCGTCCCGGGAGTTAGTTTGCGGATCGGCTTCTGGTTTGGATTGCCGCAGATATTCTTCTGCATTGCCTCCAGGAAAGCTGCTTTGTTCTGCATGCCCCCCTGGTCGTGAAGGAACACCAGGTTCTCGGCAGTTAGTTTTTCCAGCGGGGCGAGGTTGCATTTATTAAAGCCTTCTTCAAAGACGAGGCTGTCGTATTTCAGCAGCACGCGATACAAGTCTGACGTGGTGGATTCCTGGGCAAGTGATGGAATTGCCAGGATGGCCAGAAATGTCACCGCCAGGATTTTTACGTACCTGAATCTGTCTAAGATTTCGCGTTTCATATGTGTTTTGAGATAAATTGCTCAACCCTTTCACTCCAGGATGGGGAATAATCAATATTCGTGTACCCATTTCGTTGGCAGAAATTAAGCAGTTTTTCTTTATGCTCCTTTGAACCAAGGACAAACCGCCATTCAACAATGGATTCCCCCCGACGTAATCGCATGATATTCTCCGTGCCATTGTAGGCATGATATATTCCTCCACTCGCCCATCGTGGCTCCCCCTCGTGAGCCATCACAATGATTTCAAGCAAGCTTTTGTCGGGCATTTCAATTCTGGTCTGACCGAGGTAGATCGCATCCCTCGTTAGCCTTAACCCGAGTGGTGAGTGCCCCACGGTAACATCCTTTCCTGAAATCAAGAACCTCCCGATAGTCACCATGCAAACGCCAATAAAGAATATCGGAGTGACAAATGGCCATTCGAGTATTTCGAAGACGTAACCAATAAGCACTATCAGTACCCCTGTCAGTAATACCTGTTCGCGGGCGATCCGCTTATTGTGCGTCTTGATGTCATTCTCCTTGTAAAGGAGTGTATGAAATTCCTCCATCCGGTCATTCAACGAGGATATACGTCAGCATGATGAGGGGGCCTGCGGAAGCAAACGGCGTGTGGAACTTGTTGATGGCGAGAATTGAATCCGAAATCATAAACAGCAGCGCGCCGGCTGCTACCAGCCAGAAACTGTCCGGACTTGTGCGGCCAAAGCGAAAGAACGAGGCCATCACCATGCCCATCAAGACGACGGCATAAACCATCACCGGAATCATAAGGCCTCCCAGGTACGGCAGCAGCACAACGATCAGGCCCGTGCCCGCCAGCGCAATTGGAAAACTCACGCGCAGCTTTTGTGTCGGCAACATACCGCCCTCCTTCCAGCGAAGCTCGCGGTAGGCCAGCATGTAGAGCAAGTGACCAACCAGGAATGCGCCGAGGCCGAGGATAAAGAAAATCTCATCACCGTCCTGTTTCAGCAGCAGCACATCCCCGGTCCAGCAGAAGAACAGCGCCCGCAGAAAGTGACCATTGCGTTTCTGCGCTGATGACATGTAGTAGCCAATAAGGCTCAGCATGATCAACGTCTTGGCGACCGTGTGAACTTCGATCCATCCTATCGATACGGAAAGCAGCTCGGCAACACTGACCACAAAGAACAGAATAAGAAAGGCGGGATATCTCTGCATGCAACTTAAAGATACGGATTATGGAAGATTCGAAAGAGGCAGGTTTCTTCCAACTCTCTTCTTCTGGCTTCCGTTCCGGTCCGGCAACAGGTGCGGAAAAGTCAAGTGGTAGTTTGCAAACCCGGTTCCACTTCCCGACGACGGACCCAGAGCAGGTACAAGAAGGCAACGCCGCTCAGCGCGCTGCTGATCAGGAACGTGACAAAGATCATGGGGACACGATCCGCGTAAATCAGTCCGGAAAGAAAGGCACCCACGCCAATGCCGAACTCCATGAAAATATAAAACGAGGCTACTCCCCTGCCCTTGTGCTCCGGGTCGCTCAGGTCCGCAGCCCAGGCCAGCAGTGTCGGTGAAGTTGCACCCTGCGCCAAGCCATATAATGATGCACCTATTATCAACATTAATTTAGAATCTGAAAACGCAATCCACAGCATCGACAATGCCATCAGCGCCGTGGAAATGCGCAGTACGCGGACACGACCGATCCTGTCGGAAGTCCGGCCAGCAACCAGCCGGATCATGAAGGAGGATACAGTAAAATAAGTAAACAGCAGCCCCTTGTTCTTGATGCCCATCAGGGTGCCGAAGTCGGGAATGATAGTGAACAGGTTCCCATAGGCATACGCGCAGAGCACCATGACAAGACAGGGCGCCAGTACGCGCGGTTCAAAAAGATCATGCCGGTCGATCTTCAGCAACTTCCACGACACCGGGTGTTTATCAGTGACAGTTTCCTGGATAGAAAAAACGATCAGCGATGAAACGATGGCGAAGAGCGAGGAGCAGTAGAACATCGCGTCCAGTGAAATGGTGGTTGATAGTAATCCGCCTAATGCCGGTCCGCCGGCCATACCCAGCGTGCCGGCCGTGCCCAGAAGTCCCATCGCTTCCCCGCGCCGATCGGCCGGAATGATATCGCCGATGAAGGCTGTCTGGCCCGTCGGGGTAAATCCTGTGGAGAACCCGTGCACCAGTCGGAGAAAGAGAAATCCAAATACGGTGGTCATCCAGGGATACAACAGGCTGCAGACAAAGCACACCAGCGAGCCGGCCATGATGACCGGCTTACGTCCAATCCGGTCAGCCAGCTTGCCGCTGAATGGTCGCGAAAGCAAAGCGGTGACCGTAAACAAGGCAATGATCAATCCCTTGTGTTGTCCTCCACCCAGCGACGCCAGGAAGGACGGGAGCTCCGGTACGATCATGTTAAAGCTCGCGAAGAACAGGAACGAGCTCGTGCAGAGCAGCCAGAAAGGGCGGGTGTATATCTTGCTGGGGAGTGACAAGGTCAGTGATCGGTGATCAGTAAATCAGTGATCGGTAATCAGTAAATCGGTGATCAGTAAACAGTAAATCAGTAATCGGTGAACGGCAAGTGGGAGACGTGTTTGACTGGTCTTTCGGCACCTCATCTATTTTGATATTTCCGTTTCCTGGGCACCTAACAAAAAGGCTTTGATGAAATCATCGAGGTCGCCGTCGAGCACATTTTGTGCATCGGTGCGTTCCACACCGGTTCGGGTGTCTTTCACCAGCTTGTACGGATGGAGCACATAGTTTCGTATTTGGGAACCGAAATCGATCTTCATCTTGCCGGCCTCAATCTTGTCGCGAGCGGCATTTCGTTTGTCCATTTCCATCTGGTACAACTTGGAGCGGAGCATCTGCATGGCCTTCTCCCGGTTGGCATGCTGTGAGCGTTCCACCTGGCAGACGATCACGATGCCTGTTGGCTTGTGCGTCAGCTGAACTTTGGTTTCCACCTTGTTCACATTCTGACCGCCGGCGCCGCCCGAACGCGAGGTTTGCATTTCAATATCGGCGGGATTCAGCTCGATATTGATGGTGTCGTCCACTTCGGGATAAACAAACACTGAAGCAAACGAAGTGTGACGCCGGGCGTTGGAGTCGTAGGGCGATATACGCACCAACCGATGCACGCCCGACTCGGACTTCAGCTTGCCATAGGCAAAAGGTCCCTCGATTTCAATGGTCGCCGACTTGATGCCCGCAACTTCACCGGCCTGGTAGTCCACCTCCCGAACCTTATAACCATTCTTCTCGCCCCACATGATGTACATGCGGTGAAGCATATCGGCCCAGTCCTGGCTTTCGGTACCCCCGGCACCGGGGTTGATCTCGATCATGGCGCTGAGCTGGTCTTCTTCCTTGCTCAGCATTTTCTTGAACTCGAGTTCCTCCACGGCACGGGCCGCTTTGGCATACTCCACATCGAGCTCATCTTCTGAAACATCGCCGGCCTCATGGAACTCGTTGAGCACGTCCAGGTCATCGGCCTGTTTGCTCACCGCCTCATAGGCGTCAGTCCATACTTTCTTTGCCCGGATGTTCTTCAGGATCGCTTCGGCCTGCTTGGAGTTATTCCAAAAATCAGCCTGCTGTGTAATACGTTCTTCGTCTTCGATTTCTACGCGCTTGCGATCGTAGTCAAAGATACCTCCTCAAGGCAGCCACGCGGGCCTTCAAGTCTTTCAGCTGGTCAGTTGTCATAGAAAAAATTGTTCCGGCGCAAAGGTAGCATTTTCACGCATAGCCGCTAACCGCAGGCTAGTTGTAGTACGGGCTCTTGTACCACCTGGACTTATAGTCGATGGTTCTCAGGAAGGTGCCGTTATTCACGCGCCGGTATTTTGGTTTGATGAAAACCAAGGCGCTCCCTACGCCAATGAGAATCGCGGACGTCTGGAGAATCTGGGGATCGATGCCGCCTTTCGCCGTGTGTCCGGTAGCACTGTTGATGGCATCAAGACCGAGCATCGTGATACCCACTCCCAGCATCAACCCGCCGAAAATGGGCGCAAAACCCTTCCGCTGTCCTTTGGGTATCCCCACTTTGGCAATTTTATTAAAGGCGACGGTGTCGTTGGAAGTAATGGCCGAAAACTCAGCCAACTCAATGATCATGCCTTCCCGGTGGCTGCCGTCTTTCATGAGGAGACGGATGTAATCCCCTTCTGTAAACCGACCGACAACCCGATCGTTCTTCAGCAGGATCAGTTGCTTTTGAGCAACGCCGGAAAACGAAAGGAGCAAAAAGCAAACGAGAATCCGAACCATGGAAGTAAGTTCGGGTTTTTTTGCTACGGATTGCACGGATTTACACCGATACTTGATTATATGGTATGGATCCAGCCAAAGCGATCGGGGTGCGTGCCGCGCTTAATGCCGTCGAGTTCTTCGAGGACGCGGTTCGAGAACTTACGGGTCTCCACCGGCGGCAGGAAGTAGTTATGGCCTTCGTAACCGATGAGTTCAATGTGCGCAATGGTGGCTGCCGTCCCTGCACCAAATGCTTCCGTCACTTTTCCGGTCTTCAGTCCATCGACCAGTTCCTTGACAGTGACTTTTCTCTCCTCCACTTTCATTCCCCAGGACCGTGCCAAGGTGAGCACACTGTCGCGGGTAATACCGGGGAGAATGGTATCGCCAAGTGCCGGCGTCACCAACACATCGTTCATCACAAACATGAGGTTCATCGTACCCGACTCTTCCACATACTTGTGTTCCTTGCCGTCGGTCCAGATCAGCTGGTGGTAACCTTGCTCCTGCGCCAGCTTCGCCGGATAGAGTGAACCGGCATAGTTGCCGCCGGTCTTGGCATACCCGGTGCCGCCTTCGACTGCCCTTGCATATTTTGTCTCAATCTTGACCCGAACCGGCGTGGAATAGTAGGGACCCACGGGCGAGTTGATGATCATAAAAGTAAAATCGAGCGAGGGGCGAATACCAATGTACTCTTCCGCGGAGAACATAAAGGGGCGGATATAGAAAGAACTTCCGGGTGTCGTGGGAATCCATTCGCGGTCGAGCCTGACCAGGGTTTCCATGCCTTCCATAAATACATCCTCCGGCAGGTAAGGCATGCACATCCGGTCGGCCGATATGTTCATGCGCTTCCAGTTGTCCAGCGGACGAAAAACCAGCGCTTCTCCTTTATCGTTCTTGAATGCTTTGAGCCCTTCAAAGATGGTTTGACCGTAGTGTAAAGCCGGTGTAGCCGGGCTCACCTGGATCAAACCGTACGGCGTCACGCGGCAGTTTCCCCAATCGCCCTTGCGGAAATCGGCGGCGAACATATGATCCGCATAGACCTTGCCGAACGGAATGTTGTTAAAATCAACATGCGGAAGCCGGGAAACTCCCACCCTGGTGACCTTGATATCCAGCGTTTCAACCATGGCCGTTTTGTTAATGGTTGGCAAGATAATTTTATTCCAATAGGCCGGCTAACGGATGTTAGGAAATTTTGGGTTTTGCAGAATTTCTTAATCCCCACTTAATTGATTCTTAAGCAGGACGCCAATTTCGAACCCTACATGCGCGGTTTCCATGGCGTTTCCGCTGCATTGAGCTCGGAGGTCATCTTGCGGCAGAGAACGAAGAAATAGTCAGAAAGGCGATTTAAGTATTGAATGACCAGTGGCTCAACGGGAGGTTCCGCTTCGCCCAGGGCGATCACCAGGCGCTCCGCTCTGCGGCAGACCGTTCGTGTGACATGCCCAAATGAAACGGAAGGGTGGCCGCCGGGCAAGACAAACACCTTCATCGGTTCCAGCATTTCTTCCATCGCGTCAATGCGCGACTCGAGAAAAACAACATCGGCTGAAACCAGCGAGGGTACTTTCACTTTGGTATTACCCGGCTCCACCGCCAGGATGGATCCAATGGTGAAAAGTCTGTCCTGTATTTCGATCAGTTCGGCGGCTCGTTGGTGATTCACCTGCTGGTCGCGCAGGACACCCACCCACGAGTTGAGTTCATCTACCGTGCCGTAGGCGTCAATGCGCAAATCCGACTTTGGTACGCGCTTGCCGCCAAAAAGAGCGGTGGTGCCTTGATCGCCGGTTTTCGTGTAGATTTTCATCGCACCTGGAATGTTCCTTACCAAAGGTGCGATTTACCCGAGAGAAAAGGAAACGGCGCGTTAGTGCGCCGGCTGAGCCTCGGCCGCATGCCGTGTAATCCGATCATTCACTTTATCGGTCTCCACCAATCCGTCGCGCAGGCGAATGATGCGGTGGGAATAATGCGCAATGTCGTCTTCGTGCGTCACCATAACGATGGTGTTTCCCTTATCGTGAAGTTCCTGGAACAGCGCCATGATACTGTGCGACGTCTTCGAATCGAGGTTACCGGTCGGCTCGTCGGCGAGGATGATGGACGGGTTATTGACCAAGGCACGGGCGATGGCTACGCGTTGGCGCTGACCGCCGGAAAGCTCGTTGGGTCTGTGGTGATGGCGGTCGGCAAGGCTGACGCTCTCCAGTGCGTTCATGGCCATTTCATTCCGTTCGTCTTTGCTGTAGCCGGCGTAAATCAACGGCAAGGCAACGTTCTCAAGAGCCGTGGCGCGCGGCAGCAGGTTAAACGTCTGGAACACAAATCCAATCTCCTTATTGCGAACCGTTGCCAGTTCATTCTCCGTCATTTCGCTCACCACCTGGTTGTTCAGGATATAGGTTCCGCTGGTGGGCGTGTCCAGGCATCCCACAATGTTCATCAAGGTTGATTTCCCCGAGCCGGAAGGTCCCATGAAGGCCACATATTCGCCCCGTTCAATTGAAATGGAAACCGACTGAAGGGCATTCACAATGTTGTTGCCCATCTTATAAACCTTGGAAATCTCGTGTGTCTCAATAATTCTGCCCATGGATGCGGTTGCTGATCTTTTACCTTGAACTGATGAACGGCCTTAGAGTTGCACTTTATGCCCTAAAATGTTGAAATAAGCCATTTTAAGGGCCCGAAGGTACAATAATTCCACGACCGGGAAGCCATTTCCCCTGCAGACGTTCGGTCTTGGCGGATGTTACTCAGGCCGAGATGAATTCTACGGCGCGGGCGATAACTTCCTCATCCCGAAGAATCCGGGTATGACCGAGGCCCGTCGTCCGATGCAGCTTTGCTGCCGGGTATACCTTCAGCAACTCTTCGGCACTCCGGTACACTACATCTTTGTCTTCTGTGTCATTGATCACGAGCAGATCAAGCGGCCTCGGTAAATGCTGGACTGCGTAAAGCGCAGTGAATTCTTCGAACGGCTTGCCCGTCCGCTTCATGACATACTTTTTAAATCGCTCCGCTGACTTCCAGGATCCGTTGATGGCCCGCAGGAACGTTTTCAGTATCTCGTCGCCGATGGAAGGGCTGGCAATATTCACGAGCTTTCGGATGGGCAGACCGTTCATCGCGGAATAGAGTATCGCCGCACCGCCAAACGAATGGGTAATAATTCCCACCGGCTCCCCGAACTTCTCGTAAACCGCCCGGAACATCTGATCGAACTCAGGGATAGATGTTGCCCGTCCCTCCGACCGACCATGGGCCGGGCCATCGGGACCAATCACCGAGAAACCCTTCTGCAGGAGAATGGGAATAAACTTTCTGAATTGAGTGGCCCTTCCAGCCCAACCGTGAACCAGCAGGACATAAGGTTTAGAAGCATCACCCCAGCGTCGGCCATGAATGGTTTTACCGTTAACGGTCAACTGGAATGTCTCCGCCTCCTGCTCAATCTCTCTCTCCTTTTCGGGGACGGGGTAACGGAGGGGTACATAAAATACGAGTCGAAATATCCTGTCTGACAGTACCGGGGCAACGCGCTCCAGCACAGGGAAGGCGGATCGGACGATGCGCAGCAATAAGGGAACGTTCTTTTTCTTATCCTTCATGGGACGCCTGCGCAATATCAAATTCAAAGGTACGCGTGGCGTGGGCAAAGGTAGTGAGGTCATAGACCCGCTCCGAGAACAACAGGTGATTGTTGCGGTCGATCAGAACAACCGTAGAACATCGCGAGCCGTAATTCGGGCTTTTGATGAACATGGAAGACAAGACCCGCTCGCGTTCGAGCCCCACACCGGTATCGGGCAACCGCTCATCGGGCGCCACCTGGTCATCGTAAAGAAATTCGAAGAGAGAATCCGGTGAAATCGAATCCTGCTTGAGCAACGGCTGGATGCGCTGCTTCCCCCGCTCAACTTTTGGCCAGGGTGTATTGAGCAAATGATTGCTTAACCCGTGCAGCCCGTCCGGCACACGCTGGACACCCTTGCCGTAGTTTGAATAGTACCACAGTTCGCCAGGAAACCCGGTGACCAGGTTGAAGCCATTGAACTGGTGTCCATGCTGTTCAACGTTCCGCAAGTAATCTTGTAACGGCTCATTGCCAGCGAGAAAGTCGGACACAAGATGACCGCGTGAAGGAGCTTTGGGATTGATATGGTGTGGGTCCCGATAATTGGTAATCAGGCTCACGCGTCCTTGCCGTGATACGCCCATCCAGGTTCCGTTGGCTTCGAGGTCGCGCCCGGCGAGTACCCCCGGCGCGTCGGGCCAATAGTCAGCCGGCGCTGTGCGGCGAGCATGAAACTCATCCCGGTTGGCGGCAATAATGAGCCGGTAGTTTGGATGATGATTAATAGAAAAGAAAATGAGGCACATGCAGGTTGCCGTTATGCAATGACTACAGTTTAACACGAATGAGACAGCGCAAGTTCATGGGATACAGGAGCGGCTCAAGACTTCTCAAACAGTTCAAGCTGGCTGGGAAGGAGTTGAAAAGTCTTTCGGTGGTAGGGACTTATCCCCATGGCACGGATGCCGTCCCGATGTTCAGGTGTCGGGTATCCCATGTTGGTATCCCAGCCATAGCCGGGGAATTCGCGGGCGAGCTCTGCCATGCGCTCATCGCGCCAGGTCTTTGCCAGCACCGAGGCCGCCGCTATCGAAAGGAATAGTGCATCACCTTTGATGATACATTGGTATGGAAGATCATGCGCCGGGCGGAAACGGTTGCCATCGATGAGCAGCATTTCGGGTCGGACCGTAAGTTTATCGACAGCGCGGTGCATGGCCAGGTAGGATGCATTCAGGATATTGATCTCATCAATCTCCACATGGCTGGCTTCCGCGACAGCCCAGGCCACTGCATCTTTTATAATTTCCTCTCGAAGTTCCAATCGCTCTTCCCGCGTCAACTGTTTGGAGTCATTCAATAAGGAATGCCGATATCCTTTGGGAAGAATGACCGCTGCCGCAACAACCGGCCCTGCCAGGCAGCCCCGGCCCGCCTCGTCACAGCCGGCCTCCACCAGGTCGTGGGTAAAGGAAGATTTCAGCAAGGGCGTCCGGATTGAGGTTTGTTTTGAACGGTGTGTCCAAAGTTCGGTGATTAATGTCTTTTTTTGTTTTTCAAAACCAAGAAAAACAGTGGACGATCCCAAAAATAATCCCTGGACGACACGCTCGGTCCAGGACGTCTATGACAACGCCTGGATCAGTCTGTCGGAGCACCAGGTGGTGAATCCGGGCGGGAAGCCGGGGATTTATGGAAAGATCCACTTTAAGAACAACGCCATCGGCATTGTCGCCATAGATGAATCGGATAACACGTACCTCGTCGGTCAATTCCGCTATACATTGAATGCGTACAGCTGGGAGATTCCCGAAGGCGGCTGCCCGCTGGGCACCGATCCGCTGGAATCAGCGCGCAGGGAACTGCGTGAAGAAACCGGGCTGACCGCCACTCGCTGGACTCTCCTTCAGCGGATTCACCTTTCGAATTCGGTTTCTGATGAGGAGGGATTCATTTACCTCGCAGAAGATCTCACACCAGGACCAAGTGCACTGGAAGACACCGAAGCAGATCTGAAGGTGAAAAGACTTCCATTGAAAGAAGCCATTCAATGGGTCCTGGACGGGAAGATCACCGACAGCATGAGCGTAATCGGTCTCTTGCACTGCCGTGAACGAAGCAAAGCCAATAACCGGTGACAACACGTTCCCTTTATCAATCGGAAGCGAAGGCAAGTTTCCTGCTCGCCTACCCTGTCATGATCAGCATGCTGGGCCAGGTGATGACCGGCGTTGCCGACAGCATCATGATTGGATGGACAGGCGCCGTGCCGTTGGCGGCCTCGTCGTTGGCCAATAGTTTCTTCAGCGTGCTGTTGTTTTTTGGCATCGGTGTATCGTACGCCATGACCCCATTGGTGGCGGAGGCAGCCGGAGCAGGGAACAACAACCGTATCGTAGACGCCCTTCGCCATGGACTCATCATCAACCTGGTTACCGGTGTTATCCTGACGGCCATTATCATCGGTGGTCAATCGGTGCTCAACCACATCGGTCAGTCGCAGGAGGTTGTCGATCTCGCAATCCCGTACATGTTGGTCATTGCGTACTCCTTTGTGCCCACTATGATCTTTCAAACATTCCGTCAGTTTGCCGAAGGATTGCACCGGACCCGGATGGCGATGGTGGTTATGATCGTCAGCAACCTGATCAACATTGTACTGAACTATCTGCTCATTTATGGTGTGTGGATCTTCCCGGAGATGGGCCTCCTGGGTGCAGGCTGGGCAACGTTCATCTCGCGTGTAGTCATGGCCGTATGGATGGGATTGTATGTCTATTACGGAAGCCGCTTTGCTGCCTTTCGGTCGGGCATTCGGTTGGGTCACTACTCGCGTGAACTTATCAACCGCATGCTCCACATCGGCATTCCTGCCGGCGCACAATTTATTTTCGAAGCGGCGGCATTTGGATTCTCTGCCATCATGATGGGATGGCTCGGCGCCAATACGCTCGCCGCACACCAGATTGCCATCAACCTGGCAACGGTGAGCTACATGACTACCTCCGGATTGGGTGCCGCTGCCACCATACGCGTCGGTACATTCCTGGGGCAGCGCGACGGAGTGGCCGTACGCCGATCAGGCTTCACCCTTATCGGGCTTGGCGTCGCCATCATGCTGCTTTGGGCGATCGCCTTTATCTGGGGCCAACGTTTTCTCCCGGGTCTTTACCTCGACGATCCTAACGTGCTCGCCATCGCCGCACCCCTGATGGTTATTGCGGGGTTCTTCCAACTCTCCGATGGTATGCAGGTGGTCTGCGCCGGAGCTTTGCGCGGGCTTCAGGATGTCAAGATTCCGTCGCTGCTGATTTTTGTAGCCTACTGGATTCTCGCGCTGCCGGCCGGTTACATCCTTGCCTTTCCATTGGGGTATGGCGCTTTGGGTATCTGGTTTGGTCTCCTGTTGGGATTGACATTGACGGCGGCGGCAATGGTCGTTCGGTTCAACCGACTTTCACACCGGCCATTGTAAGGGCTGTTGCATTAATTCAGCCGTAAGACGTACATTCACCCACCCTAAACCATGACCGAAAGCGCCCGAACGGTTAGCCATTCACGCACCACCATCACCGAGCTGATGGTGCCCTCCTATGCCAACTTCGGGGGCAAAATTCACGGAGGGATCCTGCTCTCGCTCATGGACAAGGTTGCCTATGCATGTGCAACCAAACATGCCGGAACCTACTGTGTAACCGTGTCCGTTGACCATGTTGAATTTCTGCAGCCGGTGGAAGTTGGAGAATTGGTCTCGTTGCACGGATCGGTCAACTACGTTGGCCGCAGCTCCTTGGTGGTTGGCATTCGGGTGGAAGCGCTCAACGTCAGAACGAACAACGTTAAACACACCAATTCCTCCTTCTTCACGATGGTCGCCAAAGATGACCAGGAGCGGCCAACGGAAGTTCCCCGACTGATACTGGAAACAAAGGAAGATGTGAAACGCTTTATCGAAACACTTAACGTGCGAAAAATCAAAGCCGCGTCGAAGGAGCAGATGTCCGATGCCCGCTCCCACATCGATGTGGCCCGCGCAGCCGAATTGCTGAAGAACGAACGATGTGTGCTGGCGTGGAAATAAGTCTGTTTGATCATTAATATCCCACCACTATGAAATTCATTTTACTGATTGCGTTCAGTCTGACCCTCTCTGCTGCTGTTGCCCAATATCCCGCCATCCTGTCGCAGCGGGATCAGGCCCGCGTGATCGACGACGTTCTTGACGATCGGCTTCGGCAACTTCTTCCCTCACTGATGCGGCGGGAAGGCTTCGATATGTGGGTTCTCATCGCGCGCGAGAATAACGAAGATCCCGTGCTGAAGACCATGCTGCCAGCCACCTGGCTCGCCGCACGACGCACCACCATGCTCATCGTCTTCGACCGCGGTGCAGGACAGGAAGTGGAATACCTTGCTGTCGCCCGCTACGACGTAGGCAAAGTCTTCAAGCGCGCCTGGGACCCTGACGCCAACCCCGACCAGTGGGCGCAGTTGGGCAAACTGATTGCCGATCGAAAGCCGAAGAAGATCGGCATCAACAAGGCCGAACACTATGGTCATGCCGACGGGCTCACCGCCAACGACTATGACAACCTAATGCGCGTGCTGCCCAAAGAACTGAAAGGCAATGTCGTTTCCGCCGAGAAACTTGCCGTCAGTTGGCTGGAATCGCGCACCGAGAAAGAAATGGTGCTGTATCAACAGATTTGCCGCATCGCCCACCAGATTATTGCGGAAGGATTTTCCGACAAAGTCATTCAGCCCGGCGTAACCACGACAGAAGATGTGGTTTGGTGGTACCGTGAAAAGATCAAGGAACTCAAGCTCGACACCTGGTTTCACACCTCCGTGTCCATTCAACGCAACGAGCCGGAAACGATCACGTCCAAGCGTCCTCAGCCGTTGGTCATTCTTCCCGGCGATCTTCTGCATGTGGATTTTGGGATCACGTACCTGCGCCTGAACACCGATACACAGCAACATGCCTACATCCTTCGTGCCGGCGAGACCGATGCACCAGAGTACCTGCGGAATGCCTTCGCCAAGGGTAATGCGCTGCAGGATTTCCTGACCAATAATTTCAAGGAGGGCAAAACGGGCAACCAGATTCTCGCTGACGCCCGGAAGCAGGCCCAGGACGCAGGGATCACCCCATCCATCTACACTCACCCGATCGGCTTTCACGGTCACGCTTCCGGAACGACCATCGGGATGTGGGACATGCAAAACGGCGTACCCCACACCGGCGACTACCCCATGCACCTGAACACGGCATACTCCATCGAGCTCAACTGCTCCGTTCCGGTGGCCGAATGGAAGAAGGACGTCCGTATCCAGCTGGAAGAGGACGGATACTTCGACAGCAATGGCTTCCGCTATATTGACGGGCGCCAACGCGAATTGATTCTGATTCCCAAGCCGGCGTCCAACGCCCGGTAAAGGAGCCAAATCATTCAGCAACAGTTCATGAAGCTCCTGCGAAGAATTCACACGATCTATGGGATGTTCGGGTTCCTGTTGTGCTTCGCCTTGTTGTTGCCGCTTTTCCTCGTTCCCATCTACTCACCCGACAAGCATCACTGGACCGGCAAGCTCAATCGCTTTTGGGCCAAGTGGACTTTCCTTTTCTGCTTCCTGCGTTACCGGGTGGTCGTGAAGGGCAGGCTCGATCCTGCACGCAACTACATCTTTTGTCCAAACCATTTTTCTTACCTCGACATCCCGACCATGGGGCTGAATCCCATCGACGCTATTTTCGTCGGGAAGAGCAGCATGGAGAAAGTCCCCGTCTTTGGCTGGATGTATAGCCGGCTTCACATTACCGTGGACCGGGCCAGGCTTCGGAGCAAGTATGGAACTTATCTCAAATCAGGCCAGGCCCTCGATGAAGGGAAGAGCATTATGATCTACCCGGAAGGAGGAATTTTTTCTCCTTATCCGCCGGAGCTCGCGCCGTTTAAAGAGGGGCCATTCCGGTTGGCCATCGAGAAACAAATCCCGATTGTGCCCGTGACCATACCCAACAATTGGATAATTTTGCCTCCGCACGAATTCCTGTTGCGGTTGGGAACGGTGGAAGTCATCTTCCATGAGGCCATTGAAACGACCGGCATGGCAGTCGCCGACCTGGATCGGTTAATGGACCAAACCTACGGGGTAATTGATGCAGAACTGAAAGCGCATGGAAATAAATCGCGCAACGCTGGATAAAATTGCTCACCTCGCCCGCCTGGAGTTCGACGGCGCCGAGGCCGAGAAGATGATGGCCGACATGTCCGGAATTGTCAGCTGGGTTGACAAGCTGCGCGAAGTGGACACTACAGGCGTTGAGCCGTTAACCTCGATGAGCCAGGAAGTCAACGCCTTCCGCAATGACGAACCTTCCATTTCGTTAAGCAAAGAAGAAGCCCTGAAACGTGCTCCCTTGCACGACGGCAGTCATTTTCGCGTCCCTAAGGTGATTGACTGACGTCGACGGTGTTACCTCTGCAATGAACTTACCGCTCAACGACCCTTCCTGGCCCTCTCCATACCGTAACCTGGTCAACCTCCTCGGCATCCTGCTGATCGTAACAGTTGTCACGACCACGCTGTATTATTTCGTTTATCCCTGGCCGGCATTTACTTGGCAGCAGTTGCAGGAACTTCAGCCGCAGGAACTGCCGCTCTACGCCTTTGAACGGGGGAACCTGCAGTTCACACTGAGTGGCGAAAACTACATCATCTTCGAGCGCTGGACCGGCAATCCGTTTACGGTAAATCTTGCCGCCCTTGATGCGTATATGATTTTGTATGCTGCATGCATCGCCGTCCTGCTCGCTATTGTTTCCACGTTGCCGCGATTTTGGTTCTACATCGGTGCGCTGATCACTGCCTTTTTACTGGCCAGCTTCCGCTGGGACTCCTTGCTCCTCTTTGGTCTCGACAATCGATATGTCGGTTTGGTTCTGATTATCACCATCCTGGGCCTGCTTTCGTATTTTCAGTTTTTCCGCAACTACGCTTCGCTTGCCCTTCGCCTGTTCTCCTTTCTCCTCCTCGCCGCCGGCACGGGCATCCTGGTGAAATTCGCCGGCACCAGCCATGCACTGCGACTGCTGGCCGTCAACACCCTGAACAGCTCGCTGGTACTCCTAATCATCTTTATCATCCTCATCGCGCACCAGCTGCTGGCTTCCTTCGTGTCGCTTGCGGTTTCCGCATCCAGGACTCACAGCCTGAAACAGTTCTTATGGATTAGTGGCATCTACCTGCTCAACCTGTGGGTGACCTACCTCGACCGCATTGGTTGGATGGAATGGGATTATACTATTCCTTCCTTCATCCTTTTTGTCGTTTCCGCTGCACTGACGGCATGGACGATTCGCGAACGTTTTGTGCTCTATGAAAGCATTGTCAAAAATGAGATCCTCCTGGTTGTGTTCATCCTGGGTTTTTCCGCGCTGGCGTTCACGACTTACGGCTACTTCATCGCCACCTCCAATGATATCGCATTGCTCTCCATCAGCGACCTGATTCTCTACACGCACCTTGGGTACGGGATGATGTTCCTGTTGTATGTGGCCTCCAACTTCCTGGGTGTGTTTGAAAAAGGTCTGCCTGTCAACAAAGTTCTTTACAAGCCAACCACGATGCCTTACTTCACGTATCGCTTCGCGGGATTGATCTTCACGCTGGCGCTCGTCTTTTACAATAATTGGACAACGCACGTCAATCATTTTGCATCCGGTTATTACACCGCCCTGGGAGACGTTTATAGCGAAGATCCAACCGGTAAAGCGCTGACCTTTTATAAACGCGCGCACCTCTATGCGCCTTACAACCAGCACGCCGCAACACGACTCGCAGATATGGAGGCCAGTGTGGGAAATTTGCCCAAACAGCTGGCCTATGCGGTGGATGCCAACCGCTTCAAGCCTACCGAGTTCACGTTGCTCAATGCGGACCATCTTTATTTCGTTTCCGAAAACGCCTACGAGGACATCATGCTGTTGCGAACGGCCAGGAGCCTGTTCCCGTCCAGTGGACCTATCCTCAATAACCTGGGACTTGCTTATTCCCGCGTGCGCCTGCCCGATTCGGCCGTATACTATTTTTCCCGCGCAGAGAAAGATGACAGAACGAGCAGCACCGCCGAAATGAACCTGCTGGGTGTCCTCGCTAAAACAAGGTCAACCCGTGATGCGGACTCCATCTTCCAGCGGGCCCCGGCCGATGCGTGGTCGGTAAAAGCCAATGCCCTGGCACTGGCCAATCACCAGGGCAGGATCATTGACCAGAGTATCCCGCTTCCAAAAGATTCCCTCTTTAACCTCTTCACCGCGGCGGCGGTTGCCAATCTCCTCACCAACCACACCAACAAGATCGATACCGCGTGGATCGCCGCCTGCGTTGCCATGTCCCAAAAGCCGGAGAATCTGGCGTTCCGGCACATGATTATGCAATCGGCGGCGAAAGCCAGTTATGCTGCCGGCCAGGTCAACCGGGCCGTGCAATGGCTGCAGGAAGTAGTATTCCTGGGCACGAATGAAGGGGCTAACAACTACACCCTGGGCCTGATGATGATGGACCAGGGCAACCACGATGTGGCCATCAACTATTTTCTGTATGCCATCAACCAGAATTTCAGACCTGCTTCC
>JBGAPO010000034.1:0-25100 GCA_044221195.1 Cyclobacteriaceae bacterium | reverse complement strand
CGAAACGGATGACAAAAATAGAAGAAAATTGGTTCCCCGTCTTATCCCTCCTGCGAACACACAGCTCCCCACACATTAGAAGTTCCAATACTACGGTAACAATTGGTTAACCGCCGAGTCACACGCAGCCAAACCGGCACGGGTAATTTTGTCGGCAAATCAATGCCGTGAAACGCTGCCGCTGGATCGTGCCGCTGTTCGTCCTCTCCGCGTGCGTCCACCAACGTGCAGAAGAAGTTGTGCCCGTTTGCTCCCCCAGCAACCCGTTGAATTTCTCGGCAGACATCAGCCCGATTCTCAACGCAAAGTGCAGCGTCAAGGCCTGCCACGATGGAAGCAACGGCAAACTCCCGAGCCTGGTCACACAAGAAGAAGCGCAGAGTAATGCCGCCGACATCGTCTTCCAGGTATCGCGCGGCGCCATGCCTCCGGCAGGATCGACGACACTGACAGCAACCGAGAAAGCAGCTATTCTTTGCTGGGCGGGGAGTCAGTAATTGAGGAGAGTACAGAATGCACTGCATTCTTCGCGTCTTAGCGCCTTAGCGGTTAATACCCCACACCAACACCAGCCCCACTAAATCGTTTGCGGTACTTAAGTCGCTGCCATCGGTTCAATTAATGTGTTCACGGGACTAACTTGTGTGCGTTTTAGCGCATACTCGACCGTGATCAAAGCCTGCATCTTCGACCTCGACGGCGTCATCGTCGATACCGCCAAGTTCCACTACCTCGCCTGGAAACGCCTCGCCCATGAACTGGGCTTCGACTTCTCCGAACACGACAATGAACAACTCAAAGGCATCAGCCGCATGGAGTCGCTCGATATCCTCCTGCGCATCGGCAAAGTGACGGCGGATGAGAAAGCCCGTAACCTCATGGCAGAGCGCAAGAACGGGTGGTTCGTCGACTACATCAACGCCATGAAGCCCGACGAAATCTTCCCCGGCGCGAAAGAACTGCTCCAACAGCTGCGCAGCAAAGGCTACAAAGTCGGCCTCGCCTCCAGCAGCAAAAACGCGGGCACGGTCCTCGACCGCCTCGGCATCGCGAACTTGTTCGACTGCGTCGTCGACGGCCGCATGATCAAGAACAGCAAACCGGATCCGGAAGTCTTCCTGCTCGCCGCCACGAAACTCAACATGCCGCCGGCGAACTGTGTCGTCTTCGAAGATGCGGAAGCCGGCGTCGAAGCAGCGATCAATGCGGGGATGAAGTCGGTAGGCATCGGCTCACCCACGATACTGGGCAAAGCCAACCTGGTGATCCAGCGCACGGGCGATTTCAGAATTGAACAATTGAATTCTCTATAAGACATTCATCAGACCTTGTTGAAAGAGGTATGAAACATTTTATTAAGCATCATCCCTGGGAGATTATCGAAGAGGACTTCAACCACCGCCATAACCGCGTGTCGGAAAGCCTGTTCAGCCTCGGCAACGGCCGCATGGGCCAGCGCGGCAACTTCGAAGAAGACTACAGCGGCGATACGCACCAGGGCACCTACGTCGCGGGCGTCTACTACCCCGACCGCACCCGCGTGGGCTGGTGGAAGAACGGCTACCCGGAATATTTTGCCAAAGTGCTCAACGCACCCAGCTGGATCGGCATCCACATCACCCTGGGCAACCAGGTCCTCGACCTCGCCACCTGCGTGCCCGTCGAGTTCCGCCGCGTACTCGACATGAAGACCGGCGTGCTCAGCAGATCTTTTACCGCCCTTTTCCCCGACGGAAAGAAAGTGAAAGTCAGCGCCGCCCGCTTCTGCTCCATGGCCGACGGCGAGATCGGCGCCATCCGCTACAGCCTCACGCCGCTCAACTTCTCCGCGGCCGGCACCATCCGCCTGGATATCGATGCCGACGTCGTCAACAAGGACTCGAACTACCAGGAGAAGTTCTGGCATGAAATCCACGAGGAAGCGCAGGCCGGCATGGCCATCGTCACGGCCCAGACCCGCAAGACGCTCTTCCACGTCTGCGCCGGCATGACCTACGATCTCTTCGCCGGGGGCAAACCGGTTACCGGAAAGACCACCACCAACGTCCGGCCCAAGTATGCCGACAACGTCGTGGAAATCGACTTCCGGGAAGGGGAGGAACTCCTTATATATAAGTATGCCGCCGTCCTGTCGTCGGAAAACCACGACAAAGACCGGATGGTGGAGGCCTGCCGCCAGCAGCTGAACGTGGCGCGCTCCAAGGGCTTCGACCTGCTGCGCTCGGAACATGCGGCCGTCTGGGCCCACACCTGGGAGCTCTGCGACATCACCATCGACGGCGACGTCGCCGCCCAACAGGGCATCCGCTTCAATATCTTCCAGCTGATGCAGACCTACACCGGACAGGATGCGCGGCTGAACATCGGACCGAAAGGATTCACGGGCGAGAAGTACGGCGGCAGCACGTACTGGGACACGGAAGCGTACTGCATTCCCTTCTACCTCGGCACCACCGATCCGTCGGTGGCGAGAAACCTGCTCGTCTACCGTTACAAGCACCTTCCCAAGGCTATCGAAAATGCCGAGAAGCTCGGCTTCACCGGCGGCGCGGCGTTGTACCCGATGGTGACGATGAACGGCGAAGAGTGTCACAACGAGTGGGAGATCACCTTTGAGGAGATCCACCGCAACGGCGCCATCGCCTACGCGATCTTTGATTATGTCCGCTACACCGGCGACGAAGACTACCTGCGTCAATACGGCCTCGAGGTGCTCATCGCCATCTCGCGCTTCTGGGCGCAGCGGGTCAACTGGTCGAACGAAAAGCAGCAGTACGTGATGCTGGGCGTGACCGGCCCCAACGAGTACGAGAACAACGTCAACAACAACTGGTACACCAGCCGCCTGGCCGTTTGGACCTTACAATACACCCAGCAGGCCGCCGACTGGGTGCAAAAGGAAGACGCCGAAGCTTACAGCAAGATCGTCAGCCACACGAAGTTCGACGAAGCGGAAGAGCGCGCGAAGTGGAACGACATCATCAAGCACATGTACCTGGCCGAGGACAAGCGCCTCGGCGTATTCATCCAGCAGGACGGATTCCTCGACAAGGACCTCATGGTGGTGAACGACCTTCGGCCGGAAGACCGCCCGCTGAACCAGAAGTGGTCGTGGGACCGCATCCTCCGCTCGTGCTTCATCAAGCAGGCCGACGTGCTGCAGGGATTGTACTTCCTCGAAGAGCACTACGACCTCGACACCATCCGCCGCAATTTTGATTTCTATGAGCCGATGACGGTGCATGAATCGTCGCTGTCGCCCTGCGTGCATGCTATTCTCGCCTCGCGCCTCGGCTACAAAGAGAAAGCCTACGAGATGTACCTCCGCACCTCGCGCCTCGACCTCGACGACTACAACAACGATACCGACGATGGCTGCCACATCACCTCGATGGCGGGCACGTGGATGAGTGTGGTGAAAGGCTTCGGCGGCATGCGCGTCCGCGACGGCCGGCTCCACTTCGCGCCCTACATCCCCGACCAGTGGAAGGCCTATTCCTTCCGCCTCGAGTTCCGCAACCGGGTGGTGCGCGTGAAAGTCTCCAAAGAAAAAACCGAAACCCTCCTCGAATCCGGCGACCCGCTGGAGATCATCATGAACGGAAAGCCCGTGAAGCTCGAGCCGAAGTTGGCAGCGGTGACGGGGTAGGGTTTAAACCGCTAAGGCGCAAAGACGCAAAGAACTCTTCGCGCCTTAGCGCCTTCGCGGTGAAAAAAGGTCACTGCACCAACACCAGCGCCTTATCCTTCTTACCATTTACATAGAACTGCATCACCGGATAACCCTCGCGCCGCTCAATGGCGAATAGCTGGCCGGGCTTGGTCGGCTTACCTTTCTCGCCGCGCGTTACCGTGAGGTAGACATCGATGCTGCTCTCTCCGGTTTCTACTTTCTCCATGGCGATCGTCGTGGCGTACGCCGACGGCTGGCCGACTACGCCGACGATGTAGTTGATGATGAAATCGGGGGCGGGGGTTCCAGGGGTTGCGGCGAAGGCGAGGTCGAGTTGCTCCTGGCTGCCGATGAGGAAGTAGTTGAGCGAGTCGGGTACTGCCACCTTGGGGTTGGCGGAGAAGCCGGGGATGGCGTCGTAGGCGAGGAGCGCGTTGGCGCGTGTGGTGGCCAGCACGCTGTCGACGGCCGTGGAATCGACGGCGGTGGACGTGGTCTCGGCTTTTTTGGTAGAGCAGGCGGTGAGTACGGCGAGGGTGATGAAGAGAAGTAGTCTCATTTGGTTTTGCGTTTGGTCTTGGTGCCGGTGGTGAGCTTCGTCATCGTCTCCCGCACGGCGATCTTCGGGAGGCGGTCGGCATTCAAAGTTACATACTTTTTGACCTCGCCGGGGAAGTGCGTCAGCGCACTGCGCAGCACCCACGATACGGCTTTGGTGATCAGCACATCTTTCTCATGGCCCAGCTTGTCGATGGTGAGGAAGGCCTGCTTCAACAGGCGGGGGTCGCCGTGTTTGCGCAGGGGTGAGCACAGCAGTACGAGGGAGGCGCGACGCTTCTGGATGTTGTCGCTCTTGGCGAACCGGTTCAGCTGCGGCCGCCAGGCGCTCCACTGGTTGAGAATCTCCGCCTCGGCATAGCGCCCGGTACATAAGGTGTCGACTTCCACCCATCCGACGAGGTGGTTGAGATATCGGTCGAGCCAGGCCGGGGTGATTGCTCGCTGCTCCTTGTGGGCGGAATCGAGCAGCAGGCCGGCGAGCATTTTCTCCGTGCACGATTTACCGCACACCAGGCTCCTCAGCACGTCGGCGAGCTCGTCGGGCGGCACGTCTTTGTGGCTGCGGACCCATTCCCTGGCGATACCGCGCAGCGTCGGGGAATTGATGGCGTACTTCGGATGTTTGTTGCCCAGGTAGTTGTCCAGGAAGGGGTTCGGCTTTGGTTTCCCTGCTTTGCCGACAATTTGCTTCAACAGGTCGCGGTGGGCCGTATGCATATGCCGTGAATGTGTTATTTTTCAGACCGAAGGTACACCCACCACCTTTCACATTAACCACTATGACCAAAGAAAAACAAGTTCACATCCTCATCGGTTGTGCCGACGCGCGCGACCTGAGCCAGGTACAATTGGACGCCGTCAGCGTCGTCCGCGAAGAGTACCGCAAGAAGAATATCGACATTGAGTACCACGTCGTGCGGGCTGCTGGCTCGTTTGTAACGCCCGATGTCGTCATGGACATCAAGCGCACCATCGAGCAGGCCGAGCGCAACGTTGTCGACCTCACGCCGCTGAAGTACTTCGTGCACATCCAGACCCACGCGCACCTCACGGAAGACTCCAAGTCAGATTACATCAGCCATGTGCACGACCTGCACGTGGTGCCCAACTCGCCCCTCAACTGTGGTATGCTGCACGCATCGACCGTCGGCGTCGAAATCGAGCAGATGATCGTGGAGGAGAAGCCCTCGCTGGAGATCGGCAACAAGCAGGTCATTGTCGACAACGACACGAAGATCAAGGAGCTCCTTCACTATCACTACGCCTACGACGGCTACCTGGCCGGCGACTGGATTTTCAGCATTGACCTGCTCCGTACCCACCCGCGTCACCAGCGCACACTGCTCGAGAAGGCGATTGCCGGCGACCCGGAGTTGAAGATCCTCGATCTGAAGATCACCTGCGGCATCATGGACTATTCCATCCACAGCCTGATCCGCGTCGATGACGGCGACCCCGTCGTGCCGTTCTGGGACGATGTGCAGCGCTACATCCGCGAGCACTCGGAGAACGAGAGGACCAAGCAGGAGCTCCTCATCACCCAGTCGCAGAAGCAGAAGCCCCTGGCCGGCCTCCTCTGCATGACCGACCCGCGCCAATCGTCGCGCCTGCATGCGGCGGAGTACTACCTCAAGTTGAAAGGAATCAAAAGCAGCGGCCAGTACATGCCCAACACCGTCTTCAACATGTCGGGCAGTTCATTCGACATCCCCAGCACGCCCTTCGGCCCTTACGTCATCGCCGGCTTCTTCTACGCCGTCAAGCACCTCGGCCTCACGGATCAAATGGTCATGGGCTACGACAAGGATCAGACCAGCCGCATCCTCATGAAGATCAACAATGACCCGATCATGAACATGATTGTGAAGAAATTCGGGGTCAACCTGATTCCAGTAAATCATATTGAAGTGTACCACGAGTAGAGCGCTTTTTTTTCACCGCAGAGGCGCGGAGACGCAAAGAACTCTGCGCCTCTGCGTCTCTGCGGTTAAACCCGTCGAGCCACACTCCCACCTTTCACTCTCCAGAACTTAATCCCCTCCAACACCACCAGCATCGCCGATGAGGCCACGATGGCCGGGAGGAAATGGCCGTAGCCCGGGAACTCAAAGCTGAACAGCTCCCGAGGACCCGGTATCGTGATCACTGCCACCAGGATCAGGAACGCCACCAGCAGGATGCCGATCGCCGCGTAGTTACGCTCCGTGATCACCGACAAGAAGTTCCGCGTCTTCGAAAGGTCCGTCAGGATCAGGAAAATATTGCCGATGATTAAGGTCGAGTAGGCGATGGCCCTCACTTCTCCCTCCGTGTGGCCTTCCTTCAGCGAGAGGAAGTATACCGCGAGGACGACGATGAACAGCAGTACACCCGTGAAAGCGCTGTAGGCCATACTGCGGAAGCCGAAGAACGGCATATTCGGTTCCCGCGGCTTGCGGTCCATGATGCCGTACTCCTCCTGTTCCGACTCAAACGCCGTGGCGCAGACCGGGTCGATGATGAGTTCCAGGAACACGATGTGCACCGGCATCATCAGGATGGGCAGCGAAGGGATGAGCGCGGGAAGGAGCGTGATGCCGATCGTGGGGATGTGAATGGCGATGATGTAGGCGATCGACTTTTGTAAGTTGTCAAAAATGCGGCGGCCGGAGCGTATGGCGCCCACGATCGATGCGAAGTTGTCGTCGAGCAGGACGAGGGAAGAAGCCTCGCGCGCCACGTCGGTGCCCTTGTTGCCCATGGCCACGCCGATGTGGGCGGCTTTCAGGGCGGGTGCGTCGTTGACGCCGTCGCCGGTCATGGCCACGATCTCGCCGTTGGCTTTCAGCGCCTGGACGATGCGCAGCTTCTGCTCGGGAACGATGCGGGCAAAGACGTTGGTGTTCTTGATCCGCACCTTCAGCGTCTCATCATCCATTTTGTTCAGCTCCGTTCCGGAGATAATACCGCCTTCGGCGGGCAGCCCGATCTGGCGGGCGATGCTTCGGGCCGTGGTCGGGAAGTCGCCCGTGATCATGATGACTTTCACGCCGGCGCGCAGGCATTCGTTGATGGCTTGCGGCACTTCGGGACGGATGGGATCTTCCAGCCCAATGAGCCCGATGAACTTGAATTGGTAACCGGTCTGGTGATCGGGGAGCTTGTCGATGGGTGAGGCGGTGGCCAGTGCGATGACGCGGTAGCCCTCCTCGGCGAGCTCATGCACCACGTTGAGGTGTTTCTCCTCTTCGGCGGCGCTGAGGTTGCACAGTTTGAAGATCGCTTCGGGTGCTCCTTTGGCCGAGACGGCCAGCGAGTTGTCGACCTTGCTTCTTGTCACGCGCGTCATCGCCAGCAGGTGGCGCGACAGCGGGTATTCGCGGATGAGTGTGTCGCGGTCATCAGGCTCTTCACCGAGTTTGCTGGCGGTGTGGATGGCCTGTTCCATAGGGTCGATGGAGCGAATTTGGGAAGCGCGCACTCCCGTGCGGAGGATGTGGAGGAAGGCGGGGTCTTTGGAGGTGAACTGTTCGCGTCTCAACACACGCGTGCCGTCATATACCGTCGCCACTTCCATTTTGTTCTGCGTGATGGTGCCGGTCTTGTCGCTGCACAGCACCGTGGCGGCCCCCAGCGTTTCGATGGCCGTGGGCTTGCGGGTGAGTACATTCCTCCGCGACAGGCGCCAGGCGCCCAGAGCAAGGAAGACTGTCATGACCACCGGGAACTCTTCCGGCAACAAGGCCATGGCGGCAGCCAGCCCGTTGAGGACGGACTGCAGAAGATTGCCGCGGGTGAAATAGTATGCGGCGATGACAATCAGAATGATGACGGTGCCTGCAGATCCCAGGCGGCGGACCAGCCCTTTCATCTCCACCTGGAGCCGTGTCTCTTCGGGTTCGATCGACTTGAGCGACATGCCGATCTTGCCGAACTGTGTTTGAATGCCGGTGGTATTCACTTCCGCAATGCCTTTGCCTTGCACGACGACTGTGCCGCTGAAGATGGATGATTTGCCCTCTTCGTGGACTTTCATCACCGGAACGGATTCACCGGTGAGGAGGGACTCATCGATGTTCAGGTTGATGGCTTCGATCACGGTGGCATCGGCGGAGATGCGGTCGCCTTCGTGCAGGAGCATGATGTCGCCGGGCACAACCTCGCGGCCGGCGATGCGAATTTCCTTGCCGTCGCGGATCACGAGCGCCCGCGGAGAAGAAAGACTGCGAAGCGCTTCCAGTGCGCGCTCCGTCTTCCGATACTGGTAGAAGGTGATGCCGATGATCAGCACGATGGCGGAGAGCAGGGTGAGACCTTCGCGGTAATCGCCGAGGATGATGTAGAGGCTTCCGCAGCCGAGCAGGAGGAGAAACATCGGTTCGCGAATCACCTCGCCGGCGATCTTCAGCACCGACTTCGGCCGCGCCGACGGCAGTTCGTTGTAGCCGAACTTCTTCAGTCGCTCCTGGGCTTCGGCGGATGTAAGGCCTTGATGCATGCAAATACCCTCTATGGGATGGAAGGAAAGTTAGGTAATGAAGCGCTTCCCTGAAAAGAAACCGGCATGACCTTCGTCACCCGGTACTGTGACCCTACTCAGAGCAAAAAGGCCCTAAACAAACGTAAATTGTGACATTCAGGAGGTAACTTAGGAGATGATCCGTTCATTGGTTTGCGGACTTGCCGGCCTGTGCGCCTGCGTGACGGCAGCGGCGCAAGACGCGCGTGAGATCATCCGGCGCGCTGACGAAAAAGCCCGGGGCAAAACATCGGAGGCGGAGATGGTCATTCGCACCACACGGCCCGCATGGACACGCGAGATGGCCGTCCACACCTGGATGTCGGGCAACGACTACGCGGTGATTCTCATCCTCTCGCCAGCCAAAGACAAAGGCACGGTCTTTCTCAAACGCAAAAAGGAAGTGTGGAACTGGCTGCCCACGCTGGAGCGGTCCATTAAACTGCCGCCGTCCATGATGACGCAGTCGTGGATGGGCACGGACTTCACCAACGACGACCTCGTCAAAGAGTCGTCGATCGTTGACGACTATGACCACCGCTTCCTGTCCGACACCACGGTAGCGGGACGCGACAGCTACCTCATCGAGATGATCCCCAAACCGGATGCGGCGGTCGTGTGGGGCAAGATCATCGTCAGCGTCGACAAGAAGGACTATCTGCAACTTCACTCCCGATTCTATGATGACGATGGTGTGCTGGTGAACACCATGAACGGCTACGACGTGAAAGTGATGGACAGCCGCCTCATCCCCACACGGCTCGAGATGATCCCGGCCGACAAGAAGAACCAGAAAACGGAAATCATTTATAACCGCATCCAGTTCAACAGGCCTATCGCCGACAACTTCTTCACGCTGGACAAGATGCGCAACCTGAAATGATATGTGGCTGATCCGGCTCGCCTGGAAGAACATGTGGCGCAACCGCCACCGCACGCTCATCGCGATGGCCTCCATCTTTTTCGCGGTGCTGCTGTCGGTGGTCACCAGCAGCCTGCAAGACGGCGTGTTCGACAACATGGTCAGGAACGTGGTGAGCTTCTACAGCGGATACCTCCAGGTGCAGGAGAAGGCGTATTGGGATGAGCGGATTCTCGACAACACGTTCGAAGGCACGGACAGCCTCTCGAAGCGAATCGCCGCAACCTCCAATGTCACGGCCGTGGCCCCGCGGCTGGAATCTTTTGCGCTCGCCTCATCGGAAGACCTTACGAAAGGCTGCATGGTGGTGGGCATATTGCCAACAGCAGAAGACAAGATTACCGCCCTTGCCGGGAAAGTGGTGGAAGGAAAATACCTCGATGACTCGGACCGCGGCGTGCTGATCGGCAAAGGGCTGGCGCAACGCCTGCGCGTTGGTGTGAATGATACGATCGTGCTCCTGGGACAAGGCTACCAGGGCGCCACCGCCGCCGGCAAGTATGCGGTCAGGGGCCTCGTGAAGTTTGGCTCCCCGGAACTGACCAACCAATTCCTGTTCCTCACCATCGCGGAAGCCCAGTCGCTCTATGGCGCCGAGGGCCGGCTCACGAGTTATGTGCTGGCGCTGGCCGACCCGTCGAATCTCGCCGCAACGGCCGCATCGGTAACGAACGAGCTCGAACCCCGACTGCGAGTGATGACCTGGGAGGAGATGATGCCGGAGATTGTACAGCACATCAAGACCGACAAAGGAAGCATGTATATCATCCAGGGTATTCTTTACTTGCTCGTCACCCTGGGCATCCTGGGAACTTTGCTTATGATGATGGTGGAACGGAAGTACGAGATGGGTATGCTGGTGGCTATCGGGATGAAGAAAGTGAAACTCATGCAGCTGATGACGGTGGAGTCGGTGATTACGGTACTTGCCGGGTGCGCCCTGGGCCTGGCGGCGAGCTTTCCGGTTGTCTACTGGCTCCAGGAACATCCCATTCGCTTTACCGGCACGTTAGGCGATGTCTACCAGGAATTTGGATTCGAACCGATCTTCCCCGCGCGGCTGGATCCGTCGATCTTCCTGTCGCAGGGAGTGATCGTGCTCGCGCTCGGATTGCTATTGTCGTTGTACCCGATTGTCCGTATCGCCCGGCTCGACCCGGTGCAGGCCATGAAAAAATGAACATGAACCTGATCCTCGCATGGCGTAATGTCTGGCGCAACAAAGTGCGCAGCCTCCTCATCATGGCATCGGTGGCGCTGGGATTGTTCGCGGGCATCTTCGTACTGGCCCTCTACGAAGGAATGCTGAAAGCCCGCGTGCGCACGGTCATCGACCAGGAAGTGGCGCACCTGCAGGTTCATCACGCCGGGTTCACGGACGACTATGACCCTGCCCTGGTACTCGGCGACCGAAAGACGATGATGAATCGATTGTCGGGCGTGGCGGGCATTCGGCATGCCGCCTGGCGATCGGTGACGCAAGGAATGCTCGCCACCGCCACGGGAAGCGCCGGCGTCCAGATCCTCGGCGTGACCGTCGCCGATGAAAATGTGGTGTCGCAGTTGGGCGGCAAGATCAAAGAAGGGGTGACCCTCGACAGCGCGAAGAGAGGCGCCGTGCTGGTCGGACGTAAACTCGCGGACAAGATGAAACTGCGGCTGGGTTCAAAAGTGGTGCTCACCTTTACCGACCGCGATCAGAACATAACCGCCGGCGCCTTCCGGGTCACCGGCATCTACCAAACCGACAATGGCCCGCGCGATGAGCAGCAGGTGTATGTGAACTACGCCTCACTGAATAATTATCTCGATATCGGAACCGGAGGCCACGAAATCGCCGTGATCCTCAACAACGACAGGGATTTGGACAAAGCGAAGGAAGAATTTTTGAACATCTACCCCGCGGAAAGCGTGAAGACCTGGAAAGAAAACTCGCCGGAGACCGATTACATGGTCACTTCCGTGGATCAGTTCTCCTACATCATCGTGGTGATCATCATGATCGCGCTGGCCTTCGGCATCATCAACACCATGCTGATGGCCGTGCTGGAGCGCACGCGGGAGATCGGGATGCTCACCGCGCTGGGCATGAACCGGCCCAAGGTCTTTCGCCTGATCGTGACGGAGACCATACTGCTGACCGTCGTCGGCGTCCCTGTCGGGTTTCTCGCCACCCTCGCGGTCGTCGGCCATTTCTCCACCGCCGGTATCGACATCTCCTCGCTTTCGGGAGCCACTATGTCCAACTTCGGATTCAGTTCCGTGATTTATCCTCAATTCCCATGGCGCAGTATCCCCACGGTGCTGGCCATCGTAGCAGGCACCGCGCTGGTGTCGGCGCTGTTTCCTTCCCTGCGGGCCATACGACTGCAACCGGCCGATGCGCTCCGCGTGTAAACCATGAACCGGTATGAACAACAACACCGTCATTGACGCCCACGATATCAGCAGGATCTTCAACCCCGATACGATCCCGGTGCCGGCTGTGAATCATGTCCACCTGCACCTGGAACGAGGAGAGTTTACGGCGCTGGTCGGCCCTTCCGGCTCCGGCAAGACGACACTGCTCAACCTGATCGGCGGCCTCGACCGCCCCGATTCGGGCTCGATTGTTATCAACGGCGTGGACATCACCCGCCTTTCTCCCAACGAGCTGATCGACTTCCGCCTCCGCAACATCGGGTTTGTCTTTCAGTCGTTTAACCTCATCCCCGTACTCACCGCCCGCGAGAATGTGGAGCTGATCATGGAACTGCAGCGGTGGAAAAAGGACGACGTCGACAAACGGGTGAAGATGTTGTTTGAGCAGATCGGCCTGGTGGACAAGATGAACGAGCGGCCGGCCAAGCTCTCCGGCGGCCAACAGCAGCGCGTGGCGGTGGCCAGGGCGCTGGCCTCCAAGCCCGGATTCGTGCTGGCCGATGAACCAACGGCGAACCTCGACAGCAAGTCGGCGGCCAACCTCCTCGACATCATGGCCCTCCTGAACAGGGAAGAAAACATCACCTTCATTTTCTCCACCCACGACGCCCGGGTTATTGAGCGCGCGCGGCGGGTGATCACGCTCGTCGACGGACAAGTGCAGTCCGATACCGCCAGGGTAGCAACCGGTACGTCTTAAAGTATGCGACACCGCATCGCCATTGTTCTCCTGTTAAACCTGGCCGCGATGACCGCGCTGGCCCAGTCGCAAGACTCGGTCAAAGCGCCCGTGTGGGAAGTGCGGGGCTATGTCAAGGACATGCAGTCGGTGACGTATGCAAAGAACCCGGACAGCCTCGTGACGGGCAACCTCATTCACAACCGGCTTAATTTCCGCTTTACACCCTCGGCGCATTTTACGGCAGCGGCGGAGTTTCGCACCCGGCTGTTCTGGGGCGAGCAGGTTCGCCTGACTCCGAATTTCGCTTCGGGCCTGCGCAACCGCAATGAAGCGGCGAACATGCAGTGGATCTGGTTCCAAACGCAAAGCGCGGTAATGCACACAACGGTGGACCGCTTTTGGCTGGAGTACCGGGCGACAAAGTGGGAGGCGCGATTGGGGCGCCAGCGGATCAACTGGGGCATCGCCACGCTGTGGAACCCCAATGATATCTTCAACACGTACAACTTCCTCGACTTCGACTACGAAGAACGACCCGGACGCGATGCGGCGAAGTTCATCTATCACCTGTCGGACTTCTCAAACCTGGAGTTCGCCGGCGCCGCCGCGGAAGCGAGTTACTCCAGCGTGGCCTCGGTTCGGTACACGACCAACAAATGGAATTATGATTTCCAGCTTACCGGCGGTGTGTTTCATGAAACGGCCACGGCGGGGATGGGCTGGTCGGGGAGTATCGGCGAGGCAGGCTTCAAAGGGGAGATGCAGTGGTACTCCGCCCACAAAGACACGGCGGCCCAAGTGAACCTCGTGGTCGAATGGGATTATATGTTCGCCAAAGGCTGGTATGCCGATGCGGGCTTCCTGCTGAACTCGGCCGGCTACAGCTCGCCCATTGACAACTGGGGACTGTACAACTTCCAGATTTCACCCCGCAACCTCATGCCCACGAAATACAACGCGGTGCTGACTGTGATGAAGCAGGTCACGCCGCTCTTTTCCGTGAATCTCACCACGATTTATTCACCGGGTACTAACCTTGTCCTGTTGTTGCCTTCCCTCCGCTACAACCTCGGCACCAACATCGACGTGGATGTCTTCTGGCAGTGCTTCTACGCGGAGCAGCAGAAGAAGATGGAGCCGGTGGTGTACAGGGGTTTCTTGCGGTTCAAGTGGAGTTTCTAACCGCCGTGTTTATTTCTTCCGGCCCAGGAACCGGATGACGGAGCCGGTGCCCTGGTGGAAGCTGCCCTCGCTGAGTTCGATTTCTTTTTCAATTAATTCCAGCGCTTCAAAATTGGGGAAGGCCGACTTGATCTCGTCGATGGAGTAGAGTGACTCCACATCTCTCGGTCCGCCGACTTTTTCATTTCGCGCGATGTAGGCGAGGTGATTCTTACTGAAGGCTTCGAAGATGATGACTCCGCCTGGGCGGAGGTGAGTGGCCAGTGCCTGGTTCAAGGCTGTCTTGATGGCCGCGGGAAAGTGGGCGTAGATGAGGGCGATGACATCGAACTGGTGGAGGGCATAACCCATCGTGTCAAGTGTGCCGACACGATAGTCGATCGTGACGTTGTTCTTGGCGGCCAGTTGAAGCGCTTTCTTCCGGCCTTCGTCGCTGATGTCAAAGGCGGAAACGGTCCACCCGGACTTGGCGGCGTAAACGGCGTTGCGGCCTTCGCCTTCTGCGGGGAACAGGATTCGGCCGGGTGTCAGCTGGTCGAGTTGCTCGCGGAGGTAGTCGTTGGGTGTTTCACCGTAGGCGTAATCGCTGCGGCGGTAGCGTTCGTTCCATCTTTCGGTCCAGGGGTCGGTATTTGCCACGGATTACACGGATTTACACGGATGAATGCAAGGGGGGTGGGCCTTCAGGATTCCCGGAGTTGGAACACATTCCCTTCCGGATCCGTTCCATCGCACATCCGGTAAGGGTACCCGGCCCATTGCTTAATTTCCTTCATGTCAACATGTTCGCTGAGCAGTTGGTCGCGCAGTTTGTCGAGGTCTTCTTCGATATCAAATACAAGTTTGCTATTCGTCTCAGCGAGCGTGTTGCCCGGTCCATGCGAGGCCTTGTGGAGCCCAAGGTCGCAGGATCCAGCATGAAGGAGGACCCATTCGCCGGGGATTTCCTCCTTGACAGTCAGGTGGAAATGGTTTGTATAGAACTGCTTGAGGCGTTCCAGGTTGTGGACGAAGAGGATGATGGTGCTGAGGGTGATTGCCACGGATTACACGGATTTACACGGATGAATGCAAGGGGAATGGCTAGTGAGCGGTTGGTTGGTAGGTGAGTAAGAGGATACCGCTTTTGAAGGTTTGGGTTGAGGTTAGTTTCAGGTCGAGCTTTTTGTAAATACCCTGGAAGAGGGGGGTGCCTTTGCCTAGCGCGACGGGGTCGATCATGATGATGAATTTGTCGATGAGGCGGGCGGCGGCCAGTTGGGTGACGAGTTGGCCGCTACCGAGTATCGTCAGATCGGATGTCGAAGTGGATTTCAATTTCTTCACGGCATTGACCAGGTTGCCCCGCAGGATCCGGGTATTCTCCCAGTTTACTTTCTTCAGTGTCTTGGAGAAAACGATCTTCGATGCCTTGTTCATGCCGTCTGCCACTTCCGGAAACGCTTGGGCGGCCATGGGCGTCGGCCAGAAACTCGCCATCAGCTGGTAGGTTTTGCGGCCAAAAATCAACGTGTTGTGTCCCTTTAGTGAATCGACGGAGAATTGTGCCTCCTCGCCGCCGTGCTGATGCCAGCTGATGTCGTTGCCCGGACCTTTGTAAAAGCCGTTCAGCGTGAGAAAGGTGAAGGAAGTCAGTTGTGCCATCGGCGATCCCGTTAGTTCACTTTGTTCCCGGGGAACATGAGGTAGGTGGTGAGTTTACAGATCTTCATCCCCCGGAAATGAAAGACATCGCAAAATACGGCATCGATCTGCCGGTCGCCCTTCAACCGGGCCTTAACGGTTCCTTCGGCCACGACCACGTCGCCTTCTTCCACCATCCGGGTGATCGCGATATCAGGGTGACCGTCGGCTTCCGGATTCTCGATTTCTTTATCGAAGGCGCTGATGCCCTTGTGATGAAAGAAGCCCGGCATGTCCCAGATCACGTCGTCAGTCAGGCAAGCCAGAATGCGGGCGTGGTCTGTCACGCGGAAAGCGGACATGTATTCTTCGACGATGGATTTCTTTGAAGTCACGGATTACAATGAGTTGACGCAGGTCGAACCAAGTTAGCAAAAAGAGTCACCAACACGTATGTAATGCGGAGGGTATCCGTTTCTACTTGAACAACAGATCGTGAAGGTACCTGCCCGGCACGAGCGTAAATGCCCCGGCAATCATGATGCCGCCCACGTAGAGGCCAATCATGCTGTATTGGTGCGACTTCACGTCTCCGCGCCGGATGGCGAAGTAGGCTTTTGGTCCGGAGTACAGGGTAAGCACGCTGAAACTGTGTATCCATCCGAAGTGGTTGAACAGCCGGGGCCCCACTTGCGCCTGCATGAACAGGGTGATGATGGCGGTCGTGATCATCATCACCAGGTAAACTTTTCCTGTTGTCTTGTGGAGGGGCGTTCCTTTCTTCATGGCAAACAACGCGGCGCCCATAACGACACAGGGGAGCACCGTCGCCAGGTGAAAGTACATTAAGACGGAATACTTCATCGGCCCAAGATAGTCCACCCGGGCCGATCGTGCTACGTTGGTTTTTTCTTTTTGTCGAGCAAACCTTTCTCCAGTTTCACCTCGGCCTTGCCGTCGACTTCCAGGATGACCTGGATGTCTTTGGTGGTGACCAGGTGGGTGTAAATGCGGACGTCAAATTTCGACCAGGTGACGTCGATCTTGCGGCCGAGGTTTCCCTTCTCGATGCCTTTCGTCATCAACGAAGGCACGACGCGGAAGGTGTTGTCCATCGGCAAGGTCAGGTAGGGCTGTATCCGTTCGATGATCGTGCCGTGGGTGAACCAGTCGGCGGCATTGACGAGCGACTGCTCGGAGTTGATGTCGAAGATGAAGTTGGTGACCCGCAATTGATTGGTAACGGAGTCGAAGCCGATGTCCCCGCGCAGGTAGACATCCGCGCGCACATCGCCGGCCAACGAGAGTCCGACGGCGATCCCCTCGGTCGTTCCGTACACTTCACTCGATTTGACGCGAACCACATGATCGCCGTACCTGAACTTCATGGTATCTGTAACCTGTCGGATCACGCGATTGACGACCTCAAAGGGAATGGTCGCCTTCACGAAAGCGTGCACGCCGGGATTCAGGCTGTCGGTGCGATGGAAAGGAGGTAACGGCGTTTTGGGAACGGCGTTGGCGGCCGAGTCCAGCACGCTCTCGATGCTGGTCTCCAGGCTCACTTCTGCGGCAATGGTGTCTTTGGAAGACTGCACCAGCCGCCCGCTCATGTTCTTCCCTTCGGTCTTGAGCCAGACGGGAACTACTTTGCGGTTGATCGAAATGGGCTTCTGCAAATCAAGCCAGACCTTCTCGATCGAAGGACCCAGTTTCACGAGGCCTCCGACGGATCCGTCAATCTTGGCAACAATATCGGCCTCATGTTTTTCGAGAGCGTTCTCCATCGGCGGACGCAGATTCACTTTAACGCCGGCAATGTTGAGCTTCGGTTCTTCCAGCCATTCGAGTTTGTCGAAGGTGGTCTTGGTCTTGAGGTTCCACGTCTTATCCAGCGACACTTTTGTCGTTACCGTCAGCGCCACGCGGGCATGGACGGGTGTCTTGTTCTTCACGGTGATGCCGAGCTTCTTGGCGCGAAAGTACCCGCTGATATCCACGGGCACCCGGCAGGTCAGGCTGCGGATACCGTCATAGCGGATGCTGACAGGCTCATAGCGCGCAATGGTCAGGAAGAGGCTGTCGCCCTTCTTGTTGAGGGCGATGTTCGCCTCCTTCGGGGCGCTGCCGATTTTCTCATTGGCCATCGCCTCAACATCGGCGATGACGTAATAGACGGGCACATTCAGCGTGGAGACAGGGACAACGAGTGTCGAGTCTACTGTAGTGTGCGGCGGGGCCGGGGCCTTGATCCGGCTGCAGGAAAAGAGGCAAATTGATAGCGCAAGTACTGCGAAGAGTCGTTCCATACGTCAAAATAGGAAATCTAAAATGAATTCAGGCGTGCATGAGCCGTTCCAGCCCCGCTTTGCTGACAATCTTTATTCCCTCGTGGCGGATGTCGATCAACCGCTCGTCGCGGAAGTCGGAGAGGGTGCGGTTCAGCGACTCGGTGGCTGTGCCCACAATATTGGCGATGTCGCGCCGGGAAATGGTGATCGTTTCGGCGGGATCCTGCTGACCCAGCTGATCCTGGATGTTGAGCAAGGCGCCGGCGACCCGCTTGCGAACAGGCTGGTAGGCCAGAGTCATCAGCCGGTTTTCGACGTGCTCCAGGTTATTGGAGAGCATCTTGATGAACTTGTGCGCGACTTCCTTGCTGCTGTAAATAAGGTGGATGAAATCGCTCCGCGGGATGAGCATGATGCGCGAGGCGTCAAGCGCTTCGGCGGATTCGTTGCACGCCGACTCTTCCAGCAGGGGCAGGTAACCCAGGAAGTCTCCTTCGTGGTGAATACCCGTAATGAGTTCTTTGCCCTCCTCATTCACCTTGTAGGTCTTCACCTTGCCTTTTTCGATGTAATAAAGTTCATTGGGCGACTGACCTTCCATGAAGATGATGTCCTTCTTTCGGAACGTGCGCACGGGGCGGTTCTCCGACAGCTTCTGAAACTCTTTCAGTTCGCGTGCCTTGCTGAAGAATTCGATGACGCCCTCCGGCGTGCGGGTGGGGATGTCCAGCAGGCTCTTCTTCTTGAGCCGCACCTCGATGGTTTTTAGCAGGTCGTTGTTGTCGAACGGCTTGGTGAGATAATCGTCGGCACCCAGGTTCATGCCTTCGCGCACATCTTGCAGCGTCGATTTGGCGCTGAGGAAGACAAACGGGATATCGGCAGTTTCCGGATCTGACCGGACGATGTGGTATACGCGCCTTCTTTGCCGCTCGTGGCGGTGGTGACGCGGTATTGGGCAAGCTGGAGTACGCTGGAGATGTTGTCCGCCATCTCCACATGATCATCTACAACAAGGATGTGCGCGTTCATGGGACCGCCACACGGGGCTCCGTTAAGTTCACCCGGCAGGTCTCTGCAGGGGGAAGCAACCTACGCCCGGGCCATATAGTGTGGAATGAGTTGGGTCAGCGATTCATCTGACTTAAATCAGCCTGGCAGAATTTTGTGTATCCGGGCTGACATGCGCTGACGGCGATCAACCGCGCCAGTTTACTTCCGCGACTTGTACCGGATGACTTCCGCGGCTTCGATCGTGATGAGGGCGCCGCAGCCCGCCTCTTCAATCAGTTGATCGGCGAGGGTGAGGAAATTGTCAATCTTCTCCTGCGTATCGACAATCTCCACGATGATGGGAAGGTCGGAGGAGAGTTCGAGCAGCTTCGCCGTGTGAATGCGGCTGCTGGCGCCATAGGAGAGTATGCCCCGGAAAACAGTGACGCCGGCGACGCCCTGTTTCTTCGCGGCAATGGTCAACGCTTCGTACAGGGGAACGCCTTTGTGTTTGTCGAGTTCACCGAGGAAGATCCGGAGTAGTTTTGAGTTCTTGTCGAGGTTCATAGCATCCGGGTTAATACAATTCCCAGGACGGCGGCCGCCAGTCCGAAGACCACGCTCCCGCCCACGTAAATTCCGGCGAAGGCATACTCGCCGTCGCGGAGCAGGGCCAGCGTCTCATAGGAGAAAGTAGAGAATGTCGTGAAGCCGCCGCAGAAACCGGTGGCGAGAAATATCCTCCATTCGGCCGACATCAGGTTGGTGCGGTCCATCAGGCCGTAGATGATGCCGATCAGAAAACTGCCCGCAATATTCACGGTGAGTGTACCATACGGGAAAATGACCGGCAGCAGCCTGCCCATCCCTTGCTGCGTCAGGTAGCGGGCCACGCTTCCCAAAAATCCGCCGACGCCGACCAGGAGGAGAATCTTCATGGGAGAAAGTTAGGACATAATCCCTATTGACTCCCCCGTCTGCCGGTAATATGATGAACGGCAGCTGCAATTTCAGCGCAGATTCATCCGTCGGGCGGCAGGTTCCGTTTACGAAGCAAATCCCAAACACCATGAGAAACGCACTGCTATGTCTGGTTCTGGCCGTTTGCCACACGGCATTTTCACAAGTCATGCCGGTCAGCCGCGAGCCGTACGGCGGCAACAAGCACGCCTGGATCGGCGAGCAACTCGGCGTGGTGAAGATCGACATCAACTACAACCGGCCGGGTGTGAAGGGCAGGGAAGGAAAGATCTACGGGACGGGTGTGGCCCACTACGGTTTCGTTGACCTGGGCCACGGCACAACGAATGCGGCGCCGTGGCGTGCGGGCGCAAACGAGAATACCACCATTTCATTTTCCCATCCCGTGACGATCGAAGGCAAACCGCTCCCGGCCGGCACGTATGGTTTCTTTATCGCCCTCGGGGAGACCGAGAATACCATCATCTTCAACAAGATCAACAACTCGTGGGGCAGTTTTTATTATGACGAGACGCAGGACGCCTTGCGCGTCACCGTCAAGCATCAGAATCTTCCCGAATCGGTGGAGTGGCTGACGTACGCGTTCTCGGATGAGGCGGACAATGCCGTCACGATCGCGATGAGCTGGGAAAAGCGGCGTATTCCCTTCCGCGTGGAAGCCGACACGAAGGGTTTGCAGATGACCGAGTTCCGCAACAGCTACCGCACGACACGGGGATATGAAGATATCCTGGTTGGCGTATACTGGTGTATTGAAAACAACTACGAGCTTGACCAGGCACTCGCGTGGGCAGACCGGGCGATCTCCATGCGGGTGATGGGGCAGAAGAATTTTCGCACGCTGGCCGCCAAAGCGGGAGTGTTGAACGCGATGAAACGCCCGGACGAGGCACGCCAGATCATGAACGAGGCCCTGCCGTTGGGCACGTCCCGCGAAGTGCACTTCTACGGCCGGCAGCTCCTGAGCGAGAAACTGTATAAAGAGGCACAGCAGGTATTCAAGATGAACTACGACAAACACCCGGAGGACTACTACACCCACGTCGGGTTGGCGCGGGCATACTCCGCCCAGGGCGACTACAAGAAGGCCTTGTCGCTGATGAAGTCGGGACTGGAGCGAGTTGGTACCGATGCGGCTGCCAAAGCCAACATCACGGCGATGATTGAGAAGCTGGAGAAAGGGCAGGATGTGAATTGAGGTCGACCGCCAAGAAGATTGGCGGGCACTCCTTTTTCGGGAAGTAAGTAGCTATTGTAGCCCCGGCAGGAATCGAACCTGCATCTTCAGAATCGGAATCTGAAATTCTATCCATTGAAATACGGAGCCAAATGCGCCCAAACGTGATTGGGGAGTGCAAATATAGGCAAATCACGTATACCCTTGACCCGGCGACTTTGTAAGTTTGTTCATGATGAAGTTTGCCCGGGTCCGCCTGACTTCCCTGCTGGCCGCCATGCTATTGATCTCATCCATGAGCTTCGCCCAACCGCTCCACGTGATGTCCTACAACATCCGCTACGACAACCCCGGCGACGGGCTGGACGCCTGGCCGGTGAGGCGGACTTTCCTGGCGGAACAAATACAGAAATCGGACCCCGACATTCTCGGCGTTCAGGAAAGCCTTCCGCACCAGGTGGCTTGGCTGGCCGGCGCGCTCACGGCTTATTCCCATCTGGGCGTGGGCCGCGATGAGAATGGAACCGGCGAATCGACAACGCTATTCTACCGCACCAATCGATTTGAACTTCAATCGTCGGGTATGTTCTGGCTGTCGGAAACGCCGGATCAGCTCTCCAAAGGCTGGGACGCCGCCATCCGCCGCATCTGCACGTGGGCGGTGCTGAAAGATAAATCCACGGGAAAGCCGGTGCTGGTGATGAACACGCATTTCGACCATGTGGGCGTGGAGGCGAGGAAACAAAGCGCTTCGCTGCTCGTGGCAAAATCCCGCGAACTCAACAAAGGCCAATGGCCGGTCATCCTCCTTGGTGATTTCAACTCAACTCCGGATTCGGAAGCGGTAAAAAAACTTCAGTCGGCGTTCACCGACACACGGCTGGTTGCAAAATCCAGTACGCTGCCGCAGGAAGGCAGCTTCAATGCTTTTGATTCAACCAAGCCGGCGACTCAATTGATCGATCACATCTTCGTGTGGGGCGGGTTGGACACCGAGCGCTTTGTCATGCTCGTCGAATCCCGTGAGCGGCGCTACCCGTCGGATCATTTCCCGGTGGTTGCAGAACTGCAGCTCAAGCCTTCACCACGTTGACAACGCGACCGGCCCCGCTACCAATTGAAATAGATGATGTAGCCAATAACTAAAAGACCTTGCAGAAAGAAGGTCACGATGAACGAAGCCCGGATGAGCTTCTTTTCGATTTGCTTTCCTTGATCCTCGAAGAATTTACCCGGAGAAGCGTACATGATTTTACCGGCTTTGCCCGCCAACAGGAGCATGGCCATGACGAGCACCATTCCCATACCCAGGTAGAGATTGATCCCAAAGCCGATCGACATGCCCAGGTAGAAGGGGATGTTGGAACCCACCGAATAGGAAAAGGCGGACATAATCTTTTTCATCGATATCCCTGCATCCGGATTTCTCTTCGTGAAGAGCCAGCTCGTCCCGATAACAGCAAGAATGGCAAAGGGAACGTACCAGCGGGAGAACAAATCGCCCGCAATGCGGCCCACGATGGACAACATCGGCAACGTCACTTCCTGCAGTTTCTGGTCAAATGCCGCGCGCCGCCCTGCGTCAAAGTCACCTATCCAGGCAATCAGCGAGGCCTCCAGGTTCACTGACTTTATGAAAATCTGTGACCAGATGGTATACCAATCAACGAAGAAGCCATTGATCACAATCCAGAGCGAAAGGGAAGTGGTGAGCAGTTTGAAGGGGCTGACGTATTTGCGATCTCCGGCCAGGTAATCTTCCAGCACATCCTTGGGCTTGGTGCGAAGGTCAATCAGTGTCCGCCACAATCCCTGCTCGTAGCCCACCGATTCTTTCAGCAGGTCAACTACCGCGCCACTGCCTTCTGATGAAGGCGGCTTTGGAACTTGTTCGGTCGGCTGAGTGTCGGCCATCTTTCTTTAATTCTTTGCTGCTCTACCGATCACGATGCGGCTTAATCCCTTGATGTGCCTGCGGCCTGTCTTGAAATCGGTGGGGGTGATGACGAGCATCCGCTCGGGCATTTCCCCCAGCGTCTTTCCATCCTTACCGGTGATCAGGTAACAGTTGTCGCCGTTCGGTGAATTGAACAACTCGTTCCAGGAGTAGACGACAGTGTAGCCATCAGAGGCAATGAAGGTCAGGTAGAACTCGCTCAACACCTTCGGGCTTTCTGATTTGATCACTACCCCGGTCAACAGGTCCTTGACCAACAAACCCTTCAAGCCTTTGGCCGTTCCGCGCGGCTCGCCCAGGTGATTGGTGATCGGCACGTCGGGAATGGCGCGCGAAGGCATGGCTGCAATTTCTTTCAGGCCCAGCGTCACTTCCTTTTCCACCTGGCCGGTGACGAGGATGAAATCGGTGGCCGCAACCTTCTCCTTGTCTTGTGAATAAAGGACGAAAGAGAAAAGCAGGAACGCCAGGAGCAGTGTGTTGCGCATCGTGGTACTCAACTGATTTTATCTCCGTCTTCCCCCGCCGCCGCCGCCGCGCATACCGCCGCCCATGTTGCCCCCGCGGTTCATCTGCTGGAAGTTGGAATTCTGTTGCGCACTTCGCTGGCGGTTCTGGTAGTCACGGTCCATTTGCGATGTCTGCGGCGTGTTCTGCCATTGATTGCCCTGCCGCTGCGACCAGTTGCCGTTGTCGTTGCGCTGGTACACGTTGCCGCTGCGGTCGGAATACACATCACCGCGTCCACGGTTGCCGCCGGCCGGCTGCTGGCTCACACCGGGTTGTTGCGACGGCCGTTGCTGGTCGCGTGTGGAGGCGGAAGGTCCGCGGTTGCTCCCTGCGCCCTGTCCCCGCTGCACATCGCGCGTGGAGACATCGTTGCGTTTGTTATAGATGTTGTTGGACCGGTCCACGTTGATGTCCACATCGTTGTGGATGTAGGTCGGGCCGCGGCCGCCGTACATACCGCCGCGGTACGGAGGATAATACGGCGGACGATACACCGGAGGTCCCCAATACCCGCCGCCGCCGTAGACACTGAAATGAAACCAGCCGCTGCTGTAGTGGAAGCCCATGCTCCAACCTGTCCACGGATTGTAATGCATGCTGAAACCATAGGTGGCCGGGCGGGGATAATAATATGGTCCGTACCAGGGTGAGTAGTAGTAGCCCGTGCCGTAAACAACCACGCCGCCGTAAACATAGCACCCCATGTAGCCGGGCGTGTAACCCACATACACGACTTCAGGTGTGGAATCATAGACGTAGACATACTTCACATTGTATGCCGGTGAGGTCGCGGGTATTTTGTCCACATCGGCTGGACGAGTCTCGGTCACTTTCCACGGCCCCTTGGCTGAGGCGGAAGCAAACCACACGCCTTTGTCGACACAGTAGTACGTGGCGCCGGACTTTAGCACCGTACTGCTGGTATTCATCGCCAGTTCAAGACTTGTTCCAGAAATCTTCTCAAACTTGGGTTCGCCGTCGTAGGTCACGGTAGTGGTTGCGGTCTTGCGATCTACTTTGGCCGTTTGCGGTACCTGCGCGTCATGAATGGCATCTTTACTCGCCTGGGTGCCGGCGACACTGGAGAGCACATTGTCTTTAGGTGAACCTTCGGGAATCTTCGCGAAGTCGACCGGCAGTTTGTCGGAACCAACGAACGTCCAAGGCCCCTCCAGCTTGGCGGAAGCATACCAGCGTCCCGAAAGCAGCACGTAGTATTGATTGTCGTTGATGCTCTTGAAGATGTCGTCTTCTGAATTGGATATGTAGAGCAGGCTGGTCTCCGGTATGCTGGCGAACTGTGCCTGCCCGTTAGATTGAATCAACTCCGTGGGCTCCGTACTCACCAGGATAGCGCCCGGAGCTTTGGGCTCTTCCTTCGGCTTGCCCTCCTGTTGTTTCTTCATCTGCTGGTCCAGGTTCTTGATGGATTGGGGCAGCGACGCGGCCGGTTGATAACCCTCTTTCATGGAAGCTGATACAAACCAATTCGTTCCGCCATTGAGGTAGTACTTTTTGTCTTCGTTGCTCTGCACGATCAGGAAAGCGGAGTTGATCACCCGTTTCATCTTCAGCTCTTTGTCGTCTTGCAGCTTGGGCTCTCCATCCATGAGCACAAGGGTCGTGGGC
>JBGAPO010000033.1:0-26820 GCA_044221195.1 Cyclobacteriaceae bacterium | reverse complement strand
TTGAACAGCTTAAAGCCTACGCTCAACTGGAACACCTGGTTCTTGGTTGCCGAGGCGGCGGCTGCATCCTGTATTTCCGACAAGCCGAGGTTATAGCGCGCATCGATGACGAAGTTGCTGATGTCAAAACCAGCTCCGAGAGCGATACTGGTATCCGAACCCTTTACCAGATTCTTGATATCTGTTCCTCCCTGGGTCGCACTGGACAGGAAACCAAACTGCGGGCCGGCCTGAATGTTCAGTCCGCCGATAAGATAGAATTTCAGGAGGATGGGTACGTTGATATAACCCAGTTCCAGGCTGCTGCCCGATACATCCGAGCCCTGCACGGAATAAATCAGTTCCGGCTGTATGGCAATCTTGGTGAACTTGAAATTGGCAAAAGCCCCGGCGTGGTAACCTGTCCGGCTATTATAGGCAGCTGCAGCGCTGCTCACGTTCAAATTCGCAAAGTTGAGACCGCCTTTGAGGCCCAGCGACACCGAAGCCTGGGCCAAAGCTGCCCCGGAGGCGATCATCACAAATACTGCTGCAATCAGTAATTTCTTCATGGTTGAATGGTTTTGTTTAAATACTTAATAAACGGTTGACGTAACTGGAAATTGCAAAAATCAGCCCAAACCCAATTCCGGGTTTCTGCCCTTCACTGAACGGTAAAACTGCAGGAGGGTTTCCATAGTAATTTCTTCATGGTTGAATGGTTTTGTTTAAATACTTAATAAACGGTTGACGTAACTGGAAATTGCAAAAATCAGCCCAAACCCAATTCCGGGTTTCTGCCCTTCACTGAACGGTAAAACTGCAGGAGGGTTTCCATGTCCTTCTCCATATTGTCGGTGGTGAATACGGGCTCCCGTATGATCACTTCCTTCTTGGCAAAATCAAATCCCACCGGCACAATCGGGACCTTCGCACCCTTCGCGATATAGTAGAACCCCGTGCGGAGCTTTTCTACTTTCTTTCGCGTCCCTTCCGGTGCGAGCGCCAGGATAAACTTGTCGTGGGCATCAAAGATCTTCACGACCTGGTCCACCATATCATGGGACGTGGACCGGTCAACCGGGTGGCCACCCAGCCAACGGAAGAACCATCCGAAAGGCGGCTTGAACAACTGACTCTTGCCGAGGAACTGCGCATTGCGGATTCGCAGGATACTGCGCGCGGCAAGCCCGACGGGAAAGTCCCAGTTGCTGGTGTGTGGCGCCACCGCCACGATGAACTTGGGAAGGTCGGGCATGCGCCCGTTGGTCTTCCAACCCAACAACTTAAATAACAACAGATAGATCGGCCGCAGCATACCCGTGGAATTCGTGCGATTACTTCACCAGCTTATTCAACAACGCTTCATCGGCAAGGTAAGGCATCGTCACCGAAAGATCATCGGTGCCCTGTTGTGCGCGTGCCGCTGTGGACATGGCGCCGCTGTTGCGTGCCCAGGAACGTCGGGCAATGCCGTTGTTCACATCAAAGGAAAGCATACTCCGAATCTTGCGGTCGGCATCCTGTGTGCCGTCGAGCAGCATGCCGAAGCCGCCGTTGATCACTTCACCCCACCCTACTCCGCCGCCGTTGTGGATGGATACCCAGGTGGCGCCGCGAAATGAATCACCAATGACATTGTGAATGGCCATGTCGGCGGTGAACTGTGATCCGTCGTAGATATTGGATGTCTCGCGATACGGGCTGTCCGTTCCCGACACATCGTGATGATCGCGGCCCAACACGACGGGACCGATGAGCCCTTCGCGAATCGCCCGGTTGAACGCCTCGGCGATTCGGGTTCTTCCCACGGCATCTGCATAAAGTATGCGCGCCCTGGACCCGACCACCAGCTGGTTCGCTTTGGCTGCCTGAATCCACGCGAGGTTATCTTTCAGCTGGGAGCGGATATCCTCCGGTGCTGTCTTTAGTAATTCTTCGATCACTCCCGCCGCCAGTTCATCAGTCTTGTCAAGGTCTGCATCGTCACCGGACGTGCACACCCAGCGGAATGGTCCAAAACCAAAATCAAAACACATCGGACCCATGATGTCCTGAACATAAGACGGGTACTTAAACGTCCGTCCGTCTTCCTTCATCACATCGGCGCCCGCCTTGGAGGCCTCCAGCAAAAAGGCATTGCCATAATCAAAGAAGTACGTTCCGCGTGCGGCATGGTGATTGATCGCCGTCACCTGGCGCCGCAGCGAGTCCTGCACGTCACGACGAAAACCGGCGGGGTCCTTCGTCATCTTCCGGTTGGCCTCATCGAATGTCAGGTTAGCGGGGTAATATCCTCCCGCCCACGGGTTGTGCAGCGACGTCTGATCTGATCCGAGGTCGACCGTAATTTCTTCAAAAGCAAAGCGCTCCCACACGTCCACGATATTGCCGAGGTACGCCAGGGAGACCGCCTCTTTGTTTCTTTTGGCAACTGCCACACGCTTTACCAACTCGTCGAGGCTCTCGGTTAGTTCGTCCACCCACCCCTGCTCATGCCGCTTGCGTGCCGCTTTGGGATTCACTTCGGCGATGACGGAAATACATCCTGCGATCTTCCCTGCTTTGGGTTGTGCGCCGCTCATGCCGCCCAGCCCGCTGGAGACAAACAGTTTTCCTTCCAGCCCCTCTCCGCGTTTTGAAATCTTTCTTCCTGCATTAAGCAGCGTGATGTTGGTTCCATGCACAATGCCCTGCGGCCCGATATACATATACGAGCCCGCTGTCATTTGGCCATACTGCGTCACACCCAGCGCGTTGAATCTTTCCCAGTCGTCCGGTTTGGAGTAGTTGGGAATCATCATGCCGTTGGTGACGACCACCCTCGGCGCACCTTTTGACGACGGGAACAAACCCATCGGGTGACCGGAATACATATGCAGCGTCTGCAAGTCGGTCATCGTGGCGAGGTACTTCATGGTGAGCAAGTACTGCGCCCAGTTCTGGAACACCGCCCCGTTGCCGCCGTAGGTGATCAGCTCGTGTGGATGTTGCGCCACCGCCGGGTCGAGGTTGTTCTGGATCATCAGCATGATCGCCGCGGCCTGCTGCGACCGGTGGGGATATTCCTGTATCGGCCGGGCATGCATGGCATACGTCGGGCGGAACCGGTACATGTAGATCCTTCCGTAGGTGATCAGTTCCTGGTAGAACTCCGGAGCCAGCACGGCATGGTGACGTGGATGGAAATAGCGGAGAGCGTTGGCGAGCGCCAGTTTCTTCTCGTCGGCCGACAGGATGTCCTTGCGGCGCGGGGCGTGGTTGATGGTCTCGTCGAACGGCTGAGGATCAGGGAGTTCGTCGGGTATTCCCTGCAAAATTTCCTCCTGGAATGTGAGCGAATGGGGCATTTAGCCTAGTATCGTTTCAAGGTGCGACCTCTTCAGGTTCTCCTTCGTGAATTTGTATCCAAGGTCAAAAATCTCCTTCGCTTTCCCAATATCAAAGGCACTGAATTTGTCCAATCCGTGCGGCTCGATCACCACGTCGCACAACTCCTTGCTCTGCTGTGTGTTCGCCCCGATCGCCATGAGCAGGCTCCGCTCGATCACCACCTTCATGTTGGTGACATCAAACCACGGCGTCACGCGGTTGCAGTGCGAGGCGATCAGCACATCGCAGGCGTCATAGAGCGGCCGCGCCGGCAAATTGTCGATGATCCCGCCGTCCACGAACAAGGCACCGCGGTATGGCATGGGACTGAATACGCCCGGGATGCTGCACGACGACATGATCGCGCCCACCAAGTCGCCGGAATCAAAATAACTCACCTGTCCGAGCTTGAGCTCCACCGCGGCAATCGTCAGGTGCTTCTTCAGCGCGGAGAAGTCTTCGGGTAAATGCGTCTTCAGTAAAATTCGCAATCCATCCATGCGCAACAACCCGCCGGGCGCCAGCGTCGGTCGTACGGCATTGAACAGTGAAACCTGGCTGACGACTTTGAACATCTCCTGCGGCGACATCCCGTGCGCGTACATGGCCCCGACGATGGAGCCCGCGCTCGTTCCGGAGATGTGTGTAGGTTTTATGCCAAATTCCTCCAGCGCCTGGATGACGCCGATGTGCGCCACGCCGCGGGCGCCGCCGCCCGACAAGACCAGACCGATCGATTTCATGGCAGCCTAAAGTTCAGTGAGCGAAAAAGTCTTGTCGACGCGCACTCCTTTTTCGGTGTGCTTGACGGTGCAGCACTGGATGTGCGGATCGTGTTCGAAGTAGAGCACATAACCATTGTCGGCGGCCAATTGTAAGAACCGCTCCTTCTCTTCCATCGTCAACAGCGGGCGCGTATCGTATCCCATGACATACGGAACCGGAATGTGGCCAACCGATGGTATCAGGTCGGCCATGTAGGCAATCGTCTTTCCTTTATAGGGAATGAGCGGCAGCATCATCTTGTCGGTATGCCCGGAGACAAACAGGATGTCCATCGACGGAATGGGGCTGTCCTGGTCGGCATACGCCATGCGCATCTGCCCGCTTTCTTGTACCGGGAGGATATTCTCTTTCAGGAAGCTCGCCTTCTCGCGCGGATTGGGCTGGGTCGCCCACAGCCAGTGCTCCGGGTTTGTCCAGTAGGTCGCGTTGGGGAACGTCAACACCAACTTGTCATTCTCCCGGCGCACACCGCCGCCGCAATGATCGAAGTGCAGGTGGGTTTGAAACATGTCCGTGACGTCCGCCGGTGAAAAGCCGGCCTTGCCCAACGACTTGATCAGGCTGTCGTCGCCGTGCAGGTGGTAATGGCTGAGGAATTTGGCATCCTGCTTTTCGCCGATGCCGTTGTCGATGAGGATGAGTCGGTTGCCGTCTTCGATGAGCAGGCACCGCATCGCCCAGGTACAGAGGTTGTTTTCGTCGGGGGGATTCAGCTTCTGCCAGATGGACTTGGGTACCACGCCGTGCATGGCGCCACCGTCTAGTTTGAAGAATCCGGTCTCTATGGTGTGCAGGGTCATACGCGAAGCCCTCTATTCCCTCACGACGCCCATGGCGGAGAATTTCTCGATGCGCTGGCGGATGCGTTCATCGGAAGGGATAGCCAACAGTTCACGCGTGGTCTCGACAATCACCCGCTTCACTTCCGCGGCCATGACTTTCATGTCGGTGTGCGCGCCGCCGAGCGGCTCCTTCACGATTCCGTCAATCAGGCGAAGCTCTTTCATGTCCTTGGCCGTGAGCTTAAGCACTTCGGCGGCTTGTTCTTTATAGTCCCAGCTCCTCCAGAGAATGGAAGAACAGGATTCCGGTGAGATCACCGAATACCATGTGTTCTCCAGCATGAGTACGCGGTCGCCGACAGCAATTCCCAGCGCGCCGCCGGAAGCGCCTTCACCGATCACGATGCAGATGACGGGAACGGTGAGCATGAACATTTCCTTCAGGTTGCGCGCGATGGCTTCACCCTGGCCGCGCTCTTCGGCTTCCAATCCAGGGAATGCCCCGGGCGTATCGATGAACGTGACGATCGGCTTGTTAAACTTCTCCGCGATCTTCATAAGGCGGAGGGCCTTGCGGTACCCTTCGGGGTTGGCCATACCAAAGTTGCGCATCTGGCGCTGCTTGGTGTTCCTTCCTTTCTGCTGGCCCAACAGCATGAACGTCTGACCATCGATCATACCCAGCCCGCCGACCATCGCCTTGTCGTCAGACACATTGCGGTCGCCGTGAAGTTCGATGAAGTCGGTCGTGATCTCGTAGATGTAGTCCAGCGTGTAGGGGCGGTCCGGATGCCGGGACAGCTGCACGCGCTGCCACCCGGTGAGGTTCTCGAATGTCTCCTTTTTCAAGTCTTGAATCTTTTTCTCGAGCGCGGCAACGGCCTGCTTGAGGCTCTCATCGCTGTCGTCGGCCAGTTGCTTCATGTCCTGGAGCTTGGTTTCGAGTTCGGCGATGGGCTTTTCAAAATCCAATAGGTTCATTTCTGTCGCGTTGAAGAGGACGCAAAATTACAAGAAATTCCGGTTTTACAGGCCTTCCCAGGCACGCTGCCGTCCGCACGGCGCCCCATCACAACTATTTGCCACTTACCACATTCCGGCCGCGCCGCTGGCGGGGAAGTGATTGCTTTGCAGAAAATCAATTCGCCATCACCATGAAACGCCTTCTGCTTTCACTGTCGCTGCTGATCGCCGCGACGCTGGTCTTCGCCCAACTTCCCAAGCCTTCGGAGACCTTCGGGTTTGAACCCGGTGCCGATTACAAAATGGCTACGTACGACCAGATGCTGGCCTACTACGCCAAACTCGACGCTGCCACCGACCGGGTGCAGATGATCGACATCGGCAAGTCGGTACGCGGAAGGCCCATCAAGCTCATCTTCATCTCCAGCGAAGAGAACATGAAGTCGCTCGACAAGTGGAAGGACATCAGTGCGAAGATGGCGCGTGCGACCATTCCCGCCGACGAGGCCCGCAAGCTTTCCAAAGAAGGCAAAGCCATTATCTGGTTCGACGGCGGTATGCACGCCAGCGAGAAAGCCCACGCACAGATGACACCCGAGCTGGTGTGGCGAATCGCATCAGAAGAATCCGATGAAATGAAGAGCGTCCGCAACAATGTGGTTACGCTGGTAGTGCCCGTCATCAACCCCGACGGACTGGATATCGTCGGCTCCTGGTACCGCAAGTATGTGGGTACACCTTATGAAACATCCGACCCTCCTATTCTTTACCAGGAATACGTTGGGCACGACAACAACCGCGACTGGTTCATGAGCAACATGCCCGAGACCAAAGCAGTGACCACGGTATTGTACAGCCAGTGGTATCCCCAGATTGTTCACAACCATCACCAGACCGCACCGGCGTGGGCACGGATATTCATTCCTCCCTTCCGCAGCCCGGTCAACCCGAAGATTCACCCCGGCGTGACCACCGGCGTTAACCTTGTTGGCACAGCCATGGCCAATCGCTTCGCCATGAAGAAGATGCCCGGCGCCATTGCCCAGACCACCTTCGAGATGTGGTGGAACGGCGGTATGCGCACCGCACCTTACTATCACAACCAGATCGGTATTCTCACCGAGACCTCACACGCCAGCCCTACGCCCCGCTACTATCCGCCGGATTCCCTCCCGCGCAACGTCGGCGGCAAGACCACCGATGGCACGGAGATCTTCTACGCCTATCCCTGGAAAGGCGGCGAGTCACACTTCCGTGATGCCGTGAACTACATGCTCGAAGCATCGATGGCGGTACTTGACTTGGCATCCGAGAAACACGACGAACTGTTGTTCAACATGTGGCAGATGGGTCGCGATGCCATCGAAGACAAGAGCGGCGCTTTTGCTTATGTGATTTCGAGAGACCAGTGGGATGCAGCTTCCGGCAACAACCTCGTGAACGTTATGCTGCAGGGCGGTATCGAAGTTCACCGCGCGACAGCTGCGTTCAAAGTCGGCAACACCGAATACCCGGAAGGCTCCTACATTCTGTACGGTGCGCAAGCTTTCCGTCCGTTCCTCGCCGACCTGATGGAACGTCAGAACTATCCCGACCTGTTCCAGTTCCCCGGCGGACCTCCCATTCCTCCGTATGATCTCACCGGCTGGACATTGCCCATGCAAATGGGAATCAAAGTCGATCGCATCACCACCTCATTCACCGCCACCGCGCAGAAGCTGGATGCAAAAGTTCCTGTGATCGCCGGCAGCATCAAAGGGACCGCCGGATTTGGTTACGCCATCATGCGTAAAGACAATGCCAGCGCCAAAGCCATCAACCGCCTGCAGAAGGCCGGTGAGAAACTGCATGTCGCCACCGCAGCGTTCAGCGACGGCGGCACCAACTATCCTGCCGGCACCTTCCTCGTAGAGAAAGGCTCCAAGACACAGAACAACCTTTCCAAGATCACCCAGGAAACCGGCGTGACCGCTTCGGCCATTTCCGCCAAGCCGTCGGCCAGCAAGCCGATGATGAAAGTGAAAGTCGGTTTGTACAAATCCTGGGTTGACAACATCGACGAAGGCTGGACCCGTTGGGTACTCGAGCAGTTTGAGTTTGATATCGACACCCTCCACGACACCGATCTACGCACGAAGAACCTGTCGATGTACAGCGCGATCGTCCTTCCCTCACAGCGCGGCGAAGAACTCATGCACGGCAACCGCAAAGGCGAGATGCCCGACCAGTTCACCGGCGGCATGGGCCTGGTCGGTGTGCAGGCATTGGAGCGTTACGTTGCCAACGGCGGCACGTTGGTTTGCCTCGACCAGTCCAGCGACCTCGCCATCGAACAGTTCGGCTTGCCCGTCCAGGATCTGACCGAAGGACTTTCCAGCAACGACTTCTTCATCCCGGGTTCATTGATTCGCATGAACGTGAACGTCGACAACCCGTTGGCGTGGGGCATGCAGCCTGAGGCGGCAGCTTCCTTCCAGCGGAGCCGTTCCTTCAAGAAGATTATTCCGCAGCGCAAAGGAGAAGGCGGCAACGAGAACACCGCCCTCGCTCCCGCACCTGACGTCGTTGAAGTTGCGCGTTATGCCAGCAAGGACCTCGTCATGAGCGGCTGGGCGAAAGGCCACGACCGCTACCTGAAAGACAAGTCCGCGATGCTGAACGTAGGCTACGAGAAAGGCCGCGTCATCCTCTTCGGCTTCCGCCCGCAGTTCAGGGGGCAGACGCATGGGACGTATAAGCTGTTGTTTAACAGTATCTTTTCGGGTGCTGTGAAATAGGACTGAGACGGTTCAAAGTTCAAGGTTCAAAGTTCAAGGTTCAAAGTTCAAGGTTCAAAGTTCAAGGTTCAAGGTTCAAGGTTCAACAGTTCAACGGTTCAAGGCCTGCCCGCCACATGCACTGCTCTAACTAAGCTTCGCACTTGGCAGGCGGGTTCAACGGTTCAACAGTTAAAGGTTCAACGGTTGAACAGTTCAACGCTTACCCCACCCCTTGATCCCCTAAAGGGGAAGCACTCGGAAGCCGGGCTATGCATGACCTATGCCTGGCGCAAGCCTGAATCATTACGGCAATATGCCAGTAGTATGCCACCTATAAGCCGGCGACAAGCCAGCCGCATGCCGGAAGCATGCCGGAAGGATGCCGGAGGTATGCCAGCCGTATGCCAGCCGTATGCCGGAAGCATGCCGGCGGGGCGGTGATCAGTGATCGGTGATCAGTGATCGGTGGGTCGGTGATCGGTGGGTCGGTAGATCGGTGGGTCGGTGGGATGTCGCTAATACCGACCGGTGAAATCTAGAAAGCCATAGCCCCGGGCTTTAGCTCGGGGGATTATAGAATCCCCTGGTGCCCGAGGGCCAAAGGAAATTTTTGTTTAATGATCCGCATTGTTTTGGCCCGCATTGATGCGAGGTCAGGTTCGTGCGCACCAATACGTGGTACCATCGTTGAATGGGCAGTTACACAATTTCGTTCACTGATGGGGTGGGTGCGTGATAGGAAGGTCACCACAATATGGTGCGCGTTTTGTAACGCGTGCCGTGAGTGTGCATCCCAGGCATTTCGCATACACCGTGTTGCAGCAGTAGCCAGTGATTACTCCTTAAACGATCCAACTGCCCAGGACGAAACTTTCCACTCACCCAGTCCCTTAAATACCTCGTTGGTTTGTCGGTCGATAATGAAGAATATTAAACTGGTGCTTGCACTGACTGAATTTTCAGTTCTCTTTTCAGTAAATCGAGCTGTCGTACGAAGAACATATCTATATTGTTTGAGATCGAGCTGCTGGTACTCTCCCTTTGTTGCATATATCTTTTTGCCTTCATAAGGTGGGTGTAGCTTTTTCTTTTTTCTTTGGTAAGATCTGTAGCTCTTACGGCTGACTCTTGAGTCGCTATTAATTGTGTATTTGTCATCAAATAGCTTCAGCCAGTCTTGATAATCATAGGTTTCAACTATCAGTATTGTGCTTTTTAGATTCGAAGGAGTTGCAGTAGGTGCCAGATCGATTTGGCGGACAAGCGAGTCTCGCATCTGAAGTTCCTTAGAGTTGTTAATTGGCGATGGCAACCCATCTACTGAGTGAGAAAGACCCGACTCCTTGGAGCTCTGTGTATTAGAGATGGAACATGAGCTAAATACAATAGGTATTGCAATGCAAATGAAATGTCTAATTGATTTTCTGGTATTGCCGCCAACGACCCGTGTATGCGCCGTGCCGGCGATGGAGGGGTGATCGGTAATCAGTGATCGGTGATCGGTGGGTCGGTGGTCGGTAATCAACGCTGAAATTTTAATTCATTATCTCTCCAATTGTCACCATTGTTGAAATCTGATGCCGAGTTGATTGTCTGCAATCGCAAACTCTTTTGCTCCCCAGGGTCTGACTGTAACTTTGTTAAGATTCGGGTGAAGTAAATGAGGATGTGATGCAGACACCGCTAGATACACTTCCTCAATACTATTCGTCACAAGCCTTAACTCTGGATTATGTTCGTTCGCCAATTGTTCATCTTGAAAAACCATTATGCTTAAACCATCTTTTCCTAATACACAATAAGGTTGTGAAGTATTTAAGTCTTTGTGCAGAACTTTAAATTGCAGGCAATCGACAAATAACTTCAATCCGTCTGAAAGGTCTTTATAAAATACACTGGGTACTAAATTTGTAAAATGCATATTCTTTCGTTCTTAATTTTTCCTTTATCCTGAGTCTCCGCGTTGCGAATTGCCAACAGAGAAAGGTATTTTTTGGTTTTCAGTCGGCCGCTTTCTCCATTTACACGTCACTGTCCACGAAGCCGGCCCAATTGCTTGTAAAGACCCGTGTATGGGCCGTGCTGGCGATGGAGGGCTTGCAAAATCCGCCTAAGGTGGATGGCAAGACCGACAAACCGTGCACTGCAACACTGACCGTCGGGTCTAAACGAAGTTAACGATTTAATTCAAGAGCGAACTGCCGGCATGGTGCATACATCCATGTCATAAGCCGTTTTTCCACCTTTCCGTTTGGTTAATCAAACGTCCACTCCGTTAAAGTCAAAGACTTTTCTCTTCTGTCCACCGAGATAAGAAGAAAGTAATAAGTATAGATCCAACTCTCTGGTTCGACTACTCTTTCATCTCCCTTGTCAAACCAGTCTTTAGAGATTACGTAAAAAACTGCGCCGAGAAGTGGGTTGTGAATTTCGAAATACTTGTCGCACAATTTCATAAAGTCGTTCTTTTCGTCACCCAAGTCTGATTGATTCATGAAGTTCACTAAGAACTTTGTTGTCTCCTCTTTACTTTGTCTTCTAAAGTCAGTGACTTGTATCCTGTCCATATCAAATGCCTGTCTGAGGTATGGCTTATCCTGGGCACTATTCTTAACAACATCTCGTAGAGAGTCAACAGAGAAATTGGTCGAATGAATAAATGTTTCAACTATTTGGTCGGTATCGGTGTTGTTGTCATCCTCAATTAAGAATTCAGTCAAGTTTATTCCTTGATGATTCTCGTCAATTTCAATATGACGCTTAATCTCGAAGGTTATCATGAAAAGTGGCTTATAACGACCCGTGTATACGGCGTGCAGGGCGATGGAGGGCTTGCTAATGCGCCGGCACAAGCCAGGCAAGCCCGACCAGTTGGGAGCGTTCCTCGAACCGAGACTGCGTTTGAAATCTTCGCTTCAATTTACCACCGAGCCCCGCAATTGCAAATAGCTAGTGTTGGCCGACGCTTTTATTTCCTCAATTCCTTTTCAAGATAATTTCCAATTATCGTTGTGTCAGCTGTTATGATTATACAGTCTTCAATGTCAACCAACCTAATTTGAATTGTATCTCCGAGTTGATAGTTTGTTAATGTCGATGGTTCGTTGTCCAGTATGCAGTTAAATCCATTGTTGTCCAATGAAAACGGTCTTAACCACATATGTTCAATTTCTTCATTGTCACGAATTGAACTTTTTAAGAAAAATTTGTAATTCAATTGTCCGTAAAACCGTTTGAAATAATCAATATAATAACTCATGCTGTCTTGGGTGGCCTTCATTGCTCTCAAAACTCTTGGGTCATTAGCTTCAAGGTCTCTGAGACTTTCTTTGTCCCAATTGTCTTGGTTGTTGCTTTTTGTCGAACAACCAATGATTGTCAACAGTCCAACAATTAGTAGTAGAATCTTCATATAAAAATGACGCCCAACAATCCGTGTATTCGGCGTGCCGGGCTTTAGGTGCGCTTGTTAAAGCCGCCGGCCTCGCCCGCCGAAGCCTTGGCGAAGGAGGGCACAAGGCTGACAAGCCCGACCAGCCGCGCCGTAGACACAATCCGCTGCTTTGAAACGAAGTTAAGTATTTCTTTGAAGAGCGAATGCCCAGCATGACGTATACATCTATGTTGTGCGTAGTTTTTTTGTCTCGTTCGCGTCCTCAATGAAGTCTTGTAATTTAATTTCAAATTTAATTTTCAAATATGTCCGAATTCCGAGAAAGAATGCAGGTCGTCCGCTTTTCACATTAGAGGTGTATTGAAAATTATAACCAATGAAATTGTCCGAGTAGAAAATTCTTGCTCTTATGAACTTCATTATGTACTTGTCGTCTCCGATTAAAATCACGCCTGACGTCTCCTGTCCCGTCCAGTCTAATTTATTGAGCACTCCTCTCAACAAGTTTAGGTTTTCATTTTTAGTCAGTCCCGTGTTTACTATTTTAATTTGTCCGTCCCTCCAATACAGATAGACGATAAGTCCCACTATAAAAAGAATGTAAATCCAATGGAAGTCTCTTGAAATTCCCATTTTCATCATGAGTAATACCCCACTTCCTCCAAATATTGTGCTTCCAATAAATGTCCCCATAATCATATCGTACCAGTCTTCTCCGTCTGGTCTGATGTATCCTGTCTTGAGTAGTTGTTCGGTGGTCTGCTCCGTCATAAAAAATTACACACAACGACCCGTGTATGCGCCGTGCCGGGAGGTAGGAGGGCTTGTTAAAGCCGCTGGTACGAGGCTGACAAGCCCGACTGACCGTGCACCGCAACACTGACCGTCGAGTCGAAGCGAAGTTAACGATTTAATTCAAGAGGGAACGCCCGGCATGGTGCATACACCTGTGTTGGCAGCCGTAGGGTTTCCTTCTCTTTATTTGTTAATGATCATCTTCCTTTAAAAAAGTCCGCAACGGTTCTATTAAATCTATCTGGATTCTCTTGCGGTTCAAAGTGTGTGCCGTCTTTAAAAATTACGAGTTCCGACTTATGAATATTTGTAGCTATCAATTTCGTATGTCGTTCTTTTATCACGTCTTTGGAACCCGCCATGACTAAAACTGGGCAAGTTATTTTTTCTAAATCTGTGGGATTTATATTTGGTTCTTCTAATAACAGATGAAGCATTCGGAGTTGATAATCAGTCTTAGGAGTATTTATATCTTCCAAGTTCTTCTTCTGTGCCCTTAATTGTCCTGTTAATGTTTCATCGACTGATGTATTATCGCAAAATAGGTTAGCTCCCATAGTAGCAAGCCTTTTTACCTTTTCAGGGTGCTTCATGGCCATAATCAAACCTATGTTGCCTCCATCGCTCCATCCTAAAATATTGATGCTTCTTATTTCTAAACGGTTGAGCAAAGAATTCACATCTTCGGCCATAAGTTCATAGGTAATTTCCTTTTCATCATCCGATGTATAACCTTGTGCTCGCGAGTCCATCGCCAATACAATAAAGTGTTTTGATAATTCGGGAATTTGTTTGTTAAATGCTTTTATATTCTGTCCATTACCATGTAATAGCAAAATGGTATCATTGCCTTGTCCATGAAATTCGTAGTAGATTTTTATGCCATTCGTTTCCACATAGTTTCCATATTTTGTTTTCGAGCTTCCGTCAATAAGCAATGCGTGTTTCCCGTCAAAAGGATTTTCATTGATAACCCTGTTTGAAAAACCGTTAGCCGCTCCGAAAACCCATTGAGTATAGTTAATGGTTTCATCTTCAAAGCTATTATTCTTGATATTCAAAGGCTCCCATTCGCTGTTGGGCTTTTTAATTTGGATGCAGAATTTGTCGAAGTAATATTTACCAACTCCATAATAATACGCACCAAAAACAAGCCTGTCAGCCTTCTCATTAATTGGCCCTTCTATAGAATATTCTTTCCACTTATTTTCCAATACTGGTTTATAATCATTGAACACTCCCTCATTTGGTGCAAGAATGGAAGCAAACAACCGCGCTGTTGACATATTTATTTTTGACGACTCTGTTTTCGCATAAACAGTCATTTTGAATTGACCACCTCGATAATTGGTGATATCGATGATTTGATTGAATCCACCCATTTCCTCATCAGTTAGCTGAGGAAATGCGGTAACCGATACAAGTAATAGTAATGCTGTTATTATCTTCATTTTCCTATCCTTCTGTGAAGATGTAGATCTCTCCAGACAAGTAACTCTTTACTGTCTTACCCTATGGCTGCCAACAACCGTGTATCGGTATTGCTGATACAATTTATGAAGATTCCATCTATCCGGGGTTTCGCAAAGTGTCGCTTGTATCCGTCATGATCCACATCGCCGCTCTGCCGGCCGGCCAATCTGAACGTGAACACTCTTCCCCCGGGCTGAAGCACAAAATAGGTGAAATCAATAATAGGTAAAGATGTGCATACTCCGTCCGTCAAAGAACTTCTTCGGATGACCTTGATCAGGCGAGTATCGCAGTAACCACGCATACCTGTTAGGCAACTTAGCGCCGGAATAGTACTCAAGAATCAACTCCTTCCGAATTACCACCCAAGCCTTTGGTTGGTAATCATAATATTCCGACCTGATTAGCTTATGATCATTGGTTTGATCCGTTACAGCTATACGCCTCCCCTCATGATCATAAACAATATGGCGAAACACCTGATGGTCCTTGTAAGCAAATTCTATTATCAGTGAATTCTTCGATTGCTTATACGTGGCCTCAATTAAGCTCACTCCGGGACCGGAAATCCATTCATGTAAAGGATTTCCTGCATCATCAACACTGGTAATCGTCCTTTGCCAAACCGAATATGCCGATCCCTCGACAGGCATAGAACCTATTTCCCGGACTTCCTTTATTCTTTCCCTCTTCTCTGGGTGGTACTCAAACACGGACATTACGTTTGGTGTACCTGAGATTGTATCATAATAGGTTATCCGATCCAAAATCCCGGAATGATAATCCAGCCGGGCTTCCCGTGATCCGGATGGCGAAGACACCACAACAGAATCTGTTCCAGATATCTTCATGAGATCAAAGTAATCTTCAATAAGGGAGACTTGGGCAATTGAACTCCTTATTGGTATGATGATAAAAATTAGGCAGGCTTGAAGGCAGAGCTTCAATTTAAGTATCCATTTTGTGGTCAATCCAATATGTCGGGAACTTGCAATGGGTTGCATATAGTGAGCGCAAATCGAAGATACGAATACACACCACCAGCGACAATAAATTGGGACGCTCGCGACCAGCTGTGCGGCGCATGCGTGATCGGAAGTTCACCCATGCGGGCCAAACCATTCACCACACAGAGAACGATTTCCTGTGGCCATCTCTCCTGTCGTTATCCTAATCCCCGGGCTGAAGCCCGGGGCTATTGACCTTCTTCAAGGTGATCCCCACCGGCGGGCAGCAGCCTGACGGCTCGTGTACAAATCCAGTACCCTGTACCCTGTCTCCCTGCACCCTGCACCCTGCTCCCTGTCTCCCTGCTCCCTGTCTCCCTGCACCCGCCTGCAAGATTCACACTTTCCTAAAGGTGACCCATTGGCGGGCAGGCCCTGTCCCCTGTTCCCTCTCCCCTGTACCCCGCACACAAACTTCTTCCTATCTTGAAGGCACAACCATTCTTCTCTTCTATGAACAAACATTGGCCGAAGATCGCGGCAGCGGTGGGCGTCATCGCGGTGATTATCCTGTATTTTACCTACTCCGGCAACAAGGACCGGGGCGCTACTCCTCCTTCATCCATCGACCCGGCCTACGGCGAGTTCATCTCGGCCTATACCGCCGGCGTCATCAGCTCGGGATCTCCCATCACCATCAGCCTATATGAGGATGTGGTCGACTTCGGGATGATCGGCGAACCGGCCGACGCCTCCTTGTTCAGCTTTTCTCCGTCGGTGAAAGGAACAGCGGTATGGCAGGATCGACGGACCATCCGGTTTAAACCTGAAGGACGATTCACGTCGGGCGCCACGTACGAGATCACCTTCAAGATTGGGAAACTGATCGAGGTGCCCAAAGCGCTCAGCTCGTTCACCTACAACGTGCAGATCATCCCGCAGAACTACGAGCTGACGATCAACAACGTCAGGCCCTACACCGCGCGGCAGGATAACAAAACGCTCAAGATCACGTGGGCGCATTCCGCCGACGGCAAAGCCCACGACCTCGTGGTGGAAGATGTCACACGTCAGGACAAACAGAATACGGTGACGCTCTCTACCAGCGGCACACCCCTCGGCATCGACCGGGCCGACGATATGACGGTGGACATCCCCGCACTCAGTGACTTTAAGGTGATCAACGTGCGCGTCGACCAGGGTGCCACGCAGCACGTGGTCATCCAGTTCTCCGATCCGCTGAATGAGAAGCAAGTCCTCCAGGGCCTCGTCCGCGTCGGCGATGTGCAGTCGCTGGACTTTGAAATCACCGACAACATCCTGCACGTGTACCTGCCGTCCAAAGAGGCGGGCACGAAGACGGTGCGCATTGAAGCCGGCATCGAAAACGTGCTCAAGTACAAACTGAAGGAAGGTCTTCATGCCCTTCGAGGCGGTCAACCTCAACGCGGTGGATATCCAGGTCGTACGCGTATTCGAATCCAACGTATTGCAGTTCCTGCAAGTCAACGACCTCGACGGCAACTACGAACTGCGGCGTGTCGGCAAACCGGTGCACTCGCAGACATTGCGGCTCGACAACATGGGTGTGGCCGACCTGGGCCGGTGGAACCGGTTCACCCTCGACCTCAGCAAGATGATCCAGCCCGAGCCGGGCGCCATCTACCAGATCAAAATGGGCATGCGCCAGCAGTACATGTCCTATCCCTGCAGCGACACCCTGCAGATGACCGACCGCGCCAGCCAGTTCGACGCCGAAAGCTGGGGCGCCCCTGCCGACCGCGGCGGGTATTGGGATGAGTACGACGAAGACTACTATTACTACGACGAAGGTTACGAATGGTCGGAGCGCGACAACCCGTGCAACAGTTCGTACTACAACCGGTCGCGGATCATCAAGCGCAACCTGATCGCTTCCGACCTCGGGCTGCTCGCCAAGCGCGGCAGCGACGGCAATACCGTCGTCTTTGTCAACGACCTGCGCAACACGACCCCGATGTCAGGCGTCAATGTTGAGCTCTATGATTACCAGCAGCAAGTCATCGGCAGCGGCACTACCGGTTCCGATGGCAAAGTGGTCGTCAACTCCACGGAGACTCCGGCGTTCGTCGTCGCCAAGTCGGGCAGCCAGCGCGGCTACCTGAAAGTGAACGACGGCGTGTCGCTGTCCCTCAGCAACTTCAACATCGCCGGCGAGCGCATCAAGGACGGACTCAAGGGCTTCCTCTACGGCGAGCGCGGCGTATGGCGTCCCGGTGATTCGCTTTACCTCGCCTTCATCCTGGAAAGCAAGATGAAAGCGCTGCCCGAGAATCACCCGGTGATCTTTGAACTGGAGAACCCGGAAGGACAAATCACCTCCCGGATGGTTCGGTCGAGTTCCGTCAACGGCTTCTACACCTTTCCCACCAAGACAGACCCGGACGCTCCCACCGGCAACTGGACCGCGAGAGCGAAAGTGGGCCAAGCCACGTTCACCCAGCGCGTGCGCATCGAGACGGTGAAGCCAAACCGGCTGAAGATCAACCTCGACTTCGGCAAAGACAAGCTCACCATCGACGACGGCCGCATTACCGGCAACCTGACCGTCAACTGGCTGCAGGGTAATCCCGGCAAGAATCTCAAAGCCGAATTCGATCTCCTGCTCTCCCGCTCGGAGACAAAATTTGACAAGTATCCCAATTTTGTTTTCGACAATCCCTTCAACGAATTCACCTCCGAAGACCAGCGCATCTTTGAAGGCACCACCGACAGCGAGGGCAAAGCCACGATGAACTTCTCCATCGGCATCGAAGGCAATCCGCCCGGCGTGCTCCGTGCCACCTTCCGCGGAAAGGTCTTTGAAGAAGGCGGCAACTACAGCCTCGACCGCTTCAGCATGCCCTACTATCCTTTCTCCACATTTGTCGGCGTCCGCGTGCCGCGCGGCGACAAGTACCTCGGTATGCTGGCCATCAACCAGGACCACAAGGTTGAAGTGGCGACCGTGGATGCCAACGGCAATCCCACTTCTGTGAACGGCGTCGAGATGTCGCTGCACAAACTCGACTGGCGCTGGTGGTGGGACTCCGACGACATCAATAATGCAGAGTACATGCAGGGTCAGTTGGAAAAGACAGTGAAGACAGGAACCATCAAGACCGTCGACGGCAAAGGCACGTGGACATTCCGCGCCGGCGAATGGGGACGCTACCTGCTCCGCGCGCGTGATCCCGAATCAGGACACACCACAGGCCAGATGGTCTTCATCAGCTGGTCGGGCAACGGACCCGACGGCCGTGAAGGCGCAACCCTGCTCAGCTTCACCTCCGACAAAGAATCGTACAACACGGGCGAGAAGATCAACCTCGCCGTTCCCGGCAGCGCCAACGGCCGCGCGCTGATCACCGTAGAGAACGGCAGCCGCGTCATCGAATCGCGGTGGGTGGAAACACAGGCAGGCCTGAACACCATCACGCTGGATGCCACACCCGAAATGACGCCCAATTGTTTCATCTACGTGACACTGCTCCAGCCGCACGCACAGACGATCAACGATCTCCCCATCCGCATCTACGGCGTGATACCCGTGCGGGTGGAGAATCCGGAGACGCACCTCAATCCCACCATCACCATGGCCGATGTGCTGGAGCCGGGGCAACAGGTTACCGTAAAGGTCGCCGAGGCCAAGAACCGCACGATGACGTACACCCTGGCCGTAGTCGAAGACGGACTGCTGGACCTCACCCGCTTCAAGACGCCGGATGCGTGGAGCTACTTCTATTCCCGCGAAGCGCTCGGTGTGAAAACGTGGGACCTGTACAACGACGTTATGGGCTCCTTCGGTGGTAAAGTAGAACGCCTCATGGCCGTGGGCGGCGACAATGAAATCGCCGGCAAAGATTCAGAGAAGAAGAACAACCGCTTCAAGCCCGTGGTGAAATTCCTCGGACCGTTCACCCTGAAGGGCGGCACCAACGAGCACACGTTCACCATGCCCAACTACATCGGCTCGGTGCGCACGATGGTCGTGGCCGGCTACGATGGCGCCTACGGCAAAGCGGAGAAGACAACGCCCGTCCGCAAACCGCTGATGGTGCTCGCCACACTGCCGCGCGTGTTGGGGCCCGAAGAGAAACTCAAACTCCCGGTGACGCTGTTCCGCATGGAGCCCGGCATCAAGAATGTCAAAGTGGAAATTGCCGTTGAAGGTCCGCTTGCCCTGCAAGGCCCCGCCACACAGAATGTGGTGATGAGCGGCGACGACCTCACAATGGAGTTTGACCTCACCGTCAAACCGCAAACCGGTTACGGAAAGGTTACCATCAAGGCTTCTTCCGGAAATGCCAACGCCGTCGATGCCATCTCCATCGAGATCCGCAATCCCAACCCTCCGCTCATCAAGGTAAGCGATGCCATTGTGGAGCAAGGTAAATCATGGAGCGGTACCGCGTCACCTGTTGGACTCACGGGCACCAACACCGGTGTGCTGGAAGTCTCCACGCTTCCTCCCATCAACCTGGGACAGCGGCTGCGGTATCTCATCCAGTATCCGTACGGCTGTATTGAGCAGACCACATCGTCCGTATTCCCGCAGCTTTACCTCGACCGCATCAAAGTTCTTTCCGTGGCCGACAAGGCGGAGATCAGCGCCAACATTACGGCCGGTGTTCTTCGGCTCAAGTCCTTCCAGGTCGCTGACGGCGGATTCGCCTATTGGCCCGGCGGCGACGACTCCGACAGTTGGGGCACCTCGTACGCCGGTCACTTCCTTATCGAAGCGGAAGCGAAAGGCTATTTCGTTCCTCAAGACCTCATGCGCCGGTGGAAATCGTACCAGCGCAACAAGGCCCAGAACTGGCGCCGCTCACCTTCGGTTTACAACTCCGACCTCGTGCAGGCATACCGGTTGTACACCCTCGCCAATGCCGGCGATCCCGACCTCGGCGCCATGAACCGAATGCGTGAAACATCGGGCCTGCCCCCTGCCGCCGCCTGGATGCTTGCCGCCGCTTATGCAAAAGCGGGACAGCGCGAAGCTGCACAACAATTGATCACCAACCTGCCGACGATGGTCAAAGCCTATCGTGAACTGGGCTATACCTACGGCTCCGATCTCCGCGATAAGGCCATCATCCTGGATGCACTGGTGTTGTTGGACGACAAGAAACGCGGCATCGACCTCGTGAAAGATATCTCCAACAGCCTGGGCAATTCCGGCGAATGGTACAGCACCCAGACGCTGGCCTGGTGCCTGAAAGCGATCAGCGCGTTTGCCGGAGCCAATGCCGGCGGACCGTTCTCTTTCTCTTACTCCTACAAGGGCAAAGAAGAAACGGTAGAAAGCGATCAGCCCTTCTTCCAGCTTGCACTGCCGGTGGAAGAAAAGGGTGATGCTGCGGTGAAAGTAACCAGCAAGTCCAACGGCACGATGTTCGTGCGGACGATCCTCCAGGGCATACCGTCACGGTCGCAAGAAGAAGCCACCGAACAAAACCTGACGCTGAATGTGAGCTACTGGGACAAGGACGGCAACGCGATAAATCCCGCCACCCTTGAACAAGGCACCAGCTTTGTCGTGTCGGTCACCGTGGGTAATCCCGGAGTGCGCGGCACCTACAAGAACCTGGCGCTTCATCATGTGTTCCCTTCCGGCTGGGAAGTGAATAACCTCCGGCTCGCCGACTCGGATGATGCACTGAAGTCGGATGCATTCAGTTACCAGGATATCCGCGACGACCGCGTGTACACCTACTTCGATTTGTCGCCAAGCCAGAAGAAGACGTTCCGCTACCTCGTCACAGCTGCCTATGCCGGCAGTTACTTCATGCCCGCCGTGAGTGCGGAAGCGATGTACGATCATTCCATATCGGCGCGTACCAAGGGCCAGGAAGTGGAGATCGTGAGAAAAGGCGCCAACCCGTAGTCAAGTGATGACGGTACAGAAGAAACGGAAGTGGATCATCGGTTCGACAGTTCTTGCCGGATGGGTGATCTACTACGTCTTCATTTTGCTGCCGAAGAATCTCTTTCAGGAGCCCTACTCGACTGTGTTGGAAGATCGTTCCGGCGCGCTCCTCGGTGCCGCCATTGCCGACGACGGCCAGTGGCGATTCCCACTGATGGATAGTGTTCCGGGGAAATACCGGATCGCCGTGCTGGCGTATGAAGACAAGCGCTTCGACGAGCATCACGGCGTGGATGTGATGGCGCTCGGCCGGGCCATCCGCCAGAACTTCGAGGCAGGCCGCGTGATCAGCGGCGGCAGCACCCTGACGATGCAGGTGGTGAAGCTCTCGCGGAAATCCATGTCGCGCACCTACTATGAGAAAGTCATTGAGATTCTCATGGCCACACGGCTCGAGTTGCGGATGACGAAGAACGAGATCTTCAACCTCTACGCAGCGCACGCACCGTTCGGCGGCAACGTCGTTGGACTGGAGTCCGCCTGCTGGCGCTACTTCGGGCGGCGACCCGAGGACCTGAGCTGGGCCGAAGCAGCGTTGCTGGCGGTGTTGCCCAACAATCCCTCGCTGCTGCGGCCGGGTAAGAACCACGAGAAGCTGAAAGTGAAACGCGACCGGCTTCTGCAGCGACTGGCAAACGCCGGCCACTTTGATGCGACGGCACTCGCGCTGGCCATGGACGAGCCGATCCCACAACAGCCGCTGGCCCTTCCGCGGCTGGCACCCCACCTCCTTGACCGCGCCATGCAGGAAGGCCTTGCCGAAACAAAAGTGCGGTCGTCCGTGGATGCCCGCCTGCAGCAGCGAGCAGTAGAAGTGATTGCCCGACACTACGACCGGCTGCGCGGCAACCAGATTCACAACGCCGCCGCCGTTATCATCGACATACAGACCGGGAAGACACTGGCGTATGTAGGCAACACACCGTCGGGGTCAGAACATCACGAACAAGTGGATATCATCCGCGCACAGCGAAGCACCGGCAGCATCCTCAAGCCGTTCCTGTACGCGGCCATGCTCGATGAAGGTGCACTTCTTCCGAAAACACTGATGCCCGACATTCCCACCTCGATCAACGGCTTTGCGCCGCGCAACTTCTCACACACCTACGATGGCGCCGTCTCCATCGACCAGGCGCTCATTCGCTCACTCAACGTGCCGTTCGTCCACGCCCTGCGCGACTACCGGTATGAAAAGTTCTACGGTCTATTGAAGAAGTCCGGGCTTACTACCCTCACCCAGCCGGCCGATCACTATGGACTCGCGTTGATTCTCGGCGGAGCGGAAGCAACACTGTGGGAGGTTGTCGGCAGCTATGGCGCGCTGGCCCACCAGCTCAATGTTCATGGACAAACGCCGTTGGCACACCGCGGTACACAGCCGTCATCTTTTCATATCAGCTACCTGCAGGACTCCGCAAGCCGCAGCTCCGAATTTCACGCACCCGTGAGCGCCGCATCCACCTGGCTGACGTTCCAAACACTGAAAGAACTGAACCGCCCGGGAGAAGAGACAGGATGGAAGAGCTTTAGCAGTTCAAAGTCGATTGCATGGAAGACCGGTACCAGTTTTGGTTTCCGCGATGGCTGGGCTGTCGGCGTGACGCCGCGATTTGTCGTGGGCGTATGGACCGGCAATGCTGACGGCGAAGGTCGGCCGGGATTGATCGGCACTGAAGCCGCCGCTCCCATTCTCTTTGAACTGTTCGCGCAGCTTCCCGGGCAATCCTGGTTCCGCGAGCCCCTCGACGAGATGGAGTACATCGCCGTGTGTCGTCAGAGCGGCCAGCGCGTAACCGACAACTGCTCGCAAACAGACAGCACCTGGGTAACGCGCGCAGGACTTCGCACCGCGCCGTGTCGGTTCCACAAGGTTGTGTACTTGTCCGGCAACGACCGCTACCGGATCAACGCATCTTGTGCAACCACCGACGAACTCACCCCGCGCAAATGGTTTGTCCTGCCGCCTGTTCAAGAATATTACTACAAATCAAAAAACATCACGTACAAATCTCTCCCGCCGTACCGCAGCGATTGTCCCGATCCTGCCTCCGTGGCCACCATGGACCTCGTTTATCCCCGCCCCAATGCCCGCATCTTTTTGCCGCGGGAGTTGGATGGATCGGAAGGCAGCACTGTCTTTGAAGTCGCCCACCGCACGCCGCGCACCGCACTCGCTCAGCGTCGTGGATGAAGCGGGGCAAGTCGTGACAAGACGGTTTGTTGTAGTTGGTGGGGAGTAATGGGGGCCGGGGACCGGGGACCGGGGACCGGCTTGGCAATTGGCAATTAGCAATTTGCCTTTGGCTTTACTCCGGCCAAGAGCTAACGGCCAACAGCCAACGGCCAAGAGCCAACAGCCAACAGTTAACGGCCAAGGGCTAACGGCCAACAGCCAACGGCCAACAGCTAACGGCCAACAGCCAACGGCCAACGCTACGAGAAGAACCGCTTCACTTGCGACACAATCTGGTTGTGCGTGAGGTAGTCTGACGGCTCAACGGCTTTGAGGCGGGCGGCGAGGTCGCCGTAGGACTTTTCGGAGCCCATCTTGTGCTGCAGATGCAGTCGGGTTTCGGCAGGGCCGAACACGTATAGTTCATCCGAACCTTTCAGGTGTTTGATCACCGTGTCGAGGTAGCTGTCCAGTTCGTGCTTTTCGCGTTCGCCGAATTTCTTTTCGGGGACCAGGTGGCGCGATCCCATGTGCACACCAGCGTTGCCGTCGGAAAAATGGTGCACGTTGTTCTCCACTTCCGCGTCAACTTCTTCGACGCGCTCTTTTCCATCCACCAGGTGCACGATGACGGCCTTGCTGCCATCGATCCAGATTCCGGTTTGCTTTTTCATACGCATGCTTTTTACACATTCGAAAGTACAGCAAGCGGGCGCCGGACTCAACGTTTCCCGTTAGCGCGCCCGCTGATTTTTGTCACGCCGACGTGGATGACCCGCATCACGAAACCACCTGAACATAATCAACTGCATTCGTAACCGATGTTACTGCCCACGTGCGGCGCAGCAGGTAGCTTTGCGCCAAAACAATTACTATGGAAACCATCACGACAACAACCACCAGCATGCCGCGCATCGGCGAACAAGCCCCGGCATTCAAAGCCATAACCACCCAGGGTGAAATCAATTTCCCGGCCGACTACTCCGGCAAATGGGTCATCCTCTTCAGCCACCCCGCCGACTTTACCCCTGTGTGCACGTCGGAATTCATGACGTTTGCCCGGATGGAGCCCGAGTTCGAGAAACTCAACTGCAAACTGGTTGGACTGTCCGTGGACGGCCTCTACAGCCACATCGCCTGGCTAAGAACCATCAAGGACAAGATTGAATACAAGGGAATGAAGAACATCGAGGTGAAATTCCCGTTGATCGAGGACATCACCATGAATGTCGCCCGCACCTACGGCATGATACAGCCGGGTGAAAGCGCCACCAAAGCCGTCCGCGCCGTATTCTTCATTGATCCGAAGGGCATTATCCGCGCCATCATCTACTACCCGCTCACGCTGGGCCGCAACTTCGACGAAATCAAACGCGCCCTCATCGGCATGCAGACCGCTGATAAGTTCGCGGTCGCCACGCCGGCCGACTGGCGTCCGGGCGATGACGTGATCGTGCCCACCGCCGGCTCATGCGGCGTTGCCAAAGAGCGCATGGAGACTGCACAGAAAGGCGTCAAGTGTTACGACTGGTTCTTCTGCACCAAGGAACTTTCAGCTGACAAGCTGAATCTGAACTAGCCGTCTCTATAACCGTGAACGGTGAACCGTGAACAGTGAACAGTAAACGGTGAACGGCTTGCCCCGACGTAGCTTTAGCGAAGTCGGGGTGAACGGTGAACAGTAAACCGTGAACAGTAAACCGTAAACAGTAAACAGTAAACAGCAAAACTGTGAGAGGCAAGAGTTGAATAGCAAACCCAGTGCCCAGAACCTGATGCCTAGAACCCAGTGCCCAGCACCAAGTGCCCAGTACCAGTAACCAGTAACCAGGGCATCTATGAAGCCCGTCCGCTTGTTGATATGGCCGACATTTATGGCCGCAATTGCATTCGGTTGCGCGTCGTATGAGTCTATTTTTACGGATGGGCTCACGGGTGTGCAGAGCATGAGCTTGTCAACGGAAGAAAAGAGTCATCCGCCTCCCCTGTTCGACTCTGTGAAACTGGCCAACCTGGTCGTCGGAAAAACGTATGCCTTCCGGCTTTATAACGACTCGCTCATCGAACTCAGGGTCAGTGCCCGTGATTATGGTTCGGTGACAGGTGCGAGCAGCTACAAAGATCCCCAGCTTGTCAACACAAACACTTCTACCAAGGAGCAAGGAGAGGAAGTGGTTTCCTCTTTCACCTACCAGCCGACCACCACGATCCCGCGTCAACAGATCAAGGACATCATGGAGCCCCGGAAGAAGTTCACGACATTCGGAAAGAACTTGCTCATTGGATGCCTGGTCCTGTTATTGCTCGCGTACAAGTGACCGCCTTCCCTCTTGCAGAGTCCGCTTCGGAGGTTATTTCTCGTTAGGGCTCAGGATCGGTCCGTTGAAAGGTAAGGGTCTCCGTGCATCCAGACCCTAACCTTCCTTCTGAAAAGTATGATCCATAGAATTCCATGATCATCCGGTCCCCGCTCGTACCAAATGTTCCGGAAAGAGAAGTGTGACCTTGGCTGATTTTGAGGTGAATCCGGTAATTCTTCTTTCCAGCTTTCCATGAATAACGAAACGAGCGCAAATCCTGGCCGTCTCGCGCCAGCGTAATCTCCTTGTCGGTAATGAGCCATGTCCATTGCTCAACCCTGGGAAAAGAATAGGTGCTGTCCTGACGGTCGGAACATCGCGACACAGCCAGGCCCGTCCAATTCCAGCGCCCGGACAGTGCCGAAAAGTTATTGACCAAAGGCTTGGATTTGGCAGCCGGTCCGGGAATTGGCAGTTTACCTACGGCGATGGGGCCCTGAGGTCCTACTTCTGCAATTCCTGCCACACGCGTGCTGCATCCTGTAAACAAAGACATTAAAAGCATTATCAAAGCACGACTCATAATTGTGGCTGATCTTGAAAAGAGCTGAGGCGGGATTTTAAATCAGTTAGAATTTCCTGGTCGGATGGGTCATTAATCAGGTTGTGGAGTTCGTAGGGATCTTTCTCCAGGTCGTACAATTCATCCATGCCTTCCAGTTCTTTGTAGCGGATGTACTTGTACCGTGAGTCCCGAATAGCGCTGTATCCCATCTTATACACCCGGGGGAATACCGTGTCGCTGAAATACTCGATGAATACATCGCTCCGCCAGGGAGCGCCGGCGTCGGCGATGATCGGCTGCAGCGGGCGGCCGTCGATGTAAGGGCCCGGCTCAACGCCCGCGTACCGCAGCAGCGTCGGCGCCATGTCGATGCTCTGCACCAACGCGTCGCGCTTCAGTCCTCCCGTGATGCCTCGCGGGTAACGGACGAGGAATGGAATGCGGATGGCTTCCTCGTACGCCAGTCGGCGCTCTTCGTTGAGGCAATGCTCGCCGTACCAATAGCCGTGGTCGCTGGTGAAGACAATGATAGTGTTGTCCAGTTGACCCAGTGAGTCCAACGCGGCCATCATCTTGCCCAGGCTT
>JBGAPO010000032.1:0-30157 GCA_044221195.1 Cyclobacteriaceae bacterium | reverse complement strand
TCCTGAAGGGGGAAATCCGCCTCAAAGATGGCGTCCGTAAATCCGCCGGTAATGCCGAGAAAGAACAGGTTCCTTGCCGGATTGCAAAGCACGTAAACGATGTAGTGCATGCCCCAAAAATAAGATGGACAACCCGTGGTTGTCCATCCTGAAATCCTGATTAAAAAAATCAGGTTTTCCGTCAACTGTTACATATCGGCCGGCTTGCGCTGGAGGGTGATCACCTCAATGCCCTTTTCCTTAGCCATCTGGTTGATCCGGTCAACGTTTTGGTTGATCGTAGTTTTGAGCTTACCCAACTCCTCGTCAATCTGTCGGGTGAGCATTTGACGTACTTGCTCCCCCTGGCGGGTAGGCGGGAAATCACCCGCGCCCTGTTCCACCATCAGGTGAGCAAGCTGATTGTTCATTTTGATACCATAGTTGAGGGGATCCTGCACACTGCGGTTTCGCGTTTCGTGAATATTGTTTTCATGAACAAGTAGGGCATCTTCAAACTTCTTGACAGCGTCAGCAAGTTCCTTGTATTGGGGATCGGATGCGATGCGGGTTTTCAGTGCGCCAAGATCATCCTTGATCTTGCGAATGTCGATGACGCCCTGGTTTGCCTCGCTCACCTTATCACGGACCTTGACCAAAAAGTCAAACTGCAACTGAAATTCCTCCTGAGTGGTTTGCACCCGCGGATCTTTCAGAATCTCAAATTCCTGCTCGAGGGTTTGTGTGCCTGCGGTGAGGCGAACCTTGTATTTGCCAGGCACGGCACGCGGTCCGAGATTCGGTGACCCATAATAGACCATACCGGGGAACGTCTTGTACCCGGGATGACGCATGTTCCAGACAAACCGGTTGCCGCCTGCTTTCACCGGAAGCATATCCGTTCGTGACTTGTTGGAATAGGCTTTGATCGTCCGCCCATCGGCCTCCAGGAATTCAAGTTTGATTTCGTCTTTGGGATTGATCTGCTTCACGAAGAAGTGAACCATCACGCCACCGGGATGATTTTCGCCTTCAAGTCGCCTGTCAACACCGCCGAAGCCGCCGCCCCCGGGCATCCGATAGGTCGGCATGGGCTTGAATAGCGCAAGTTCCTTTGACGCCAACTCGGCGTCCAGTTGGTGCAAAGGCGTAAGATCATCGATCATCCAGAAGCTGCGACCGTGGGTGGCCGCAATCAAATTGTCATTCTTGATGGCGAGGTCATGAATGGGGACCGGGGGCAGATTGAGTTGGAACCGGCTCCAGCTGGCGCCATCGTCGAATGAGATCCACATTCCTTTTTCAGTGCCCGCATAAAGCAATCCCTTCCTTTTCGGGTCAGCACGAACCACCCGGACAAATTCTTCCTTCGGAATTCCGTTGGTGATCAACGTCCAGCTCTTTCCATAGTCCACTGTCTTGTAGATATAGGGTGTGTAGTCGCTGAATTTGTAGGAACTCGCCACAACATATGCGCCACCAACCACGAAAGGATTTACATCGATGCTGTTCATCATGTTGTACTTGGGCGAAGTGGGTGGGGTCACATTCTTCCAATTCTTGCCGCCGTCGGTGGTTACATGAAGGAGGCCGTCATCCGAGCCTGTCCAGATCTCGTCCTTCGTGTACGGTGATTCGGTAATCACAAAAATGTTCGCGTAGTATTCGGCGCCGGTATTGTCCTGCGTTATCGGGCCTCCCGATGATTTCAGTGTTTCAGGTTCGCCCCGGGTCAGGTCGGGAGAGATCTCTTCCCAACTGGCACCGCCGTTGGTCGTTGCATGTAAGTGGTTGGAGCCTGCATAAAGTTTCTTGGGGTCGTGATGACTGAAGCAGAGCGGATAATTCCAGTTGAAGCGATATTTCATTACTTCAACGCCGGAGCCAGCCGGCAGGAATGGCCATACGTTGGTGCTGCGCTCCTGACCGTTGTCCAGGTTCTGCATGCTCATGTAGCCCTTGTAGTCACTGCCGTAAATGATATTGTTGTTGAGTGGATCGGGCGCTAAGTGGGCGCTCTCTCCAATAGACAACGCATCCCAATCATGCTCTGTGATGCTGTTGCCGTCAACGCGGTGCGGAATGCGGACGCTGGTATTGTCCTGCTGCGCGCCGAGAATCCGGTAAGGAAAGGAGTTGTCCGTAGTGACGCGATAGAATTGAGCGGTAGGTTGGTTGTGGTAGGTTGTCCAGTTATCACCGCCGTCGTTTGATACCTGGGCGCCACCGTCATCCGCAATGATCATGCGTTGATTGTTATCCGGATCAATCCATAGATCGTGATGGTCGCCGTGCGGAGCGTTTTTCAATTCGAAGGTCTTCCCGCCGTCTTTGGAAACGCCGTAACTCACGTTCATGACCCACACTTTGTCCTCGTTCTGTGAATCAGCATAAATCCGGCAGTAGTACCAGGCCCGCTGAAGCAGGGCACGGTCCTGGTTAAGGCGCGTCCAGGTGGCGCCGGCATCTTCTGACCGGTAAACTCCCGGTGCTTCTGAGTTTTCGATAATTGCCCAAACACGGTTGGAGTTGACCGGGGACACGGTTACCCCGATAATGCCGTTGATGCCGCCGGGCATGCCAGGTTTATCGGAGAGATTCTCCCACGTCTCACCGCTGTCGGAGCTCTTCCACAGTTTGGAATCCGGGCCACCGCTGTCCATTCGCCATCCGTTGCGCCGCATGTTCCAGGTAGCTGCGTACAGTATCCGCGGATTGCTTGGATCCATCATCAGGTCACCTGCGCCGGCCTTGTCATTTACGTACAGCACTTTACGCCACGTTGTTCCACCATCGGTACTCTTGAATACACCACGGGTTTCGTTAGGCTTCCACAGGTTGCCCATGGCAGCTACATAGACGATATCAGGATTCTTCGGATGAATCCGGATGCGTGAAATGTGGCGAGAATCCGGCAAGCCGATGTGCTTCCAGGTCTTTCCGGCATCGGTCGACTTCCAGACACCCCATCCGCTCGACACGTTGTTGCGGAGCCCTTGCTCGCCCTCGCCCACGTAGATTACATTAGGATCGCTTTCGGCTACGGCTACGGCGCCCACGGTTCCCCCGAAGTATTTGTCGGTGATGTTGAACCAGGTCTGGCCAGCGTCATTCGATTGCCATACTCCGCCACCGACGGCACCAAAGTAATAGCGATTGTTGTTTCCCCTGACCCCGGTGACCGTAGTGGATCGGCCGCCGCGGAATGGCCCCAACTCGCGCCAGCGCATGCCAGCGTAGAGGGATTGATCATACGATTTTGTTGCCAACGCCGGTGCGGCGGATTTCTTTTGCGCCTGGGCTGGCAACAGGCCAACCAGTGCCAACGTAAGGAGGAGGTTACGCAAACTCATATTGAACCTTAAATCAATTGTTGATAACGACATCTTTCTTTTCCGGCATCAGCGCGGGCATGTTCTTCTCGCGAAACACACGGTTGTACTCGGCGATGTCTTTCTCGATGAGCTGGTTCATCTGCAACTTGTACTTTCCCCATTCAGATTGAACATCCCTGGCGCGGTCCTGAACACCTTTCGTGAGCCGCGGGTCATGTTGATCGGCAACTCCGCGCAGTTGCAGGAATTCTGAATTCAGTTTGTTGGGGAAGTTGATTACGTCCTGGAAATTTTTCGAGCGTGGTTCAATCAGGTTCGACTCCCACTTATCGATCTTCTTCGCAAGGTCCTTGCCCATGTTCACAAAATCCTTCGCCTCGGGCACACTTTTAAGCGACTCATTGTAGGTATCAATCTGTTTCTTCACCTGACGGAGACTGTTGACCGAACGGTGAAGTTCCTCAAACTGCTCCCCGGCGTGCTTCATAAACTCCTGCTGCGCGGCCCATTCTGCGGCCGTTGCCGTGACGTGAGGATCCGAAATCAAGTCAAACTCGGTTTCGGATTGCTGGCCCTTGTAGGTAAGACGGGCCTTATATTTTCCGGGCGCCACGCGATAGCCACGGTAGTCTCCATAAACATAAATGCCGGGCACGCCGATCAATCCTTCCGTTCGGAAGTCCCAGGCAAACCGGTTGATTCCTGCTTCCGCGGGAATGGTTTCGGGAGCGGGGGGACCGCCGGGATAGGGCTTGAAGCTCTCATCTTTCTTGTTAGTGTACTTGCGAATTACTTTGCCGGCAAGATCCATGACCTCAAGCGTCACTTTATTGGTGTCGGCTTTTTCATTGAGGTAATAGTCGAAGGCCACGCCATTGAGAGGATTGCGGCCCAACCCGGGTATATCGCCGAAGTACTCCGGAATGGTAACCGAGGATAAGCGATAAGTGGGTTTCGGAGTAAAGAGCTTGGCGGTGACAACCCCAAACTGTCCTTTGCTTTGCTGGATGGCACTCAGGTCATCGAGTATCCAGAAGGACCGGCCCGCGGTCGAGGCCACGAGGTCGTTGTCTTTGATCACCAAATCCGTCACCGGAACAACCGGCAGGTTAAGTTGGAACTTAGTAAAGCTATTACCGCCATTGGTGGAGATGTAGAAGCCCCTTTCGGAACCTGCGTACAGAAGGTCCTTCACCACCTTGTCTTCGCGGATCACTTTGATAAAATCGTCAGTCTCCACACCGGAGCCGATCTTGGTCCACGTCTTGCCATAGTCCGTTGATTTCATCGTCATGTTGCTGTAATCATTGAACTTATAGCGGGATGCGGAGATATACACGGTGCCGTTGTCGTGCGGAGAAACTTCAATGGAATGAATCATACACTCCGGAAGATCTTTGGGAGTGATGTTGTTCCAGGTCTTTCCGCCGTCGCGGGTAATGTGTACAAGACCGCAATCACTGCCGGTATAGATGACCCCCGGTTCCTTGGGTGACTCCGTGACATAGTAAATGGTATTGTAGTTTTCTCCGCCAGCGCCTTCGTTGGTGATCGGACCACCGCTCACATCCTGCTTGGTGGTGTCATTTCGCGTAAGATCAGGGCTGATCACCGACCAACTCAAGCCGCCGTCCGAGGTCTTGAACAGGACGTTCCCCCCGTGATACATGACCTTCGCGTTATGGGGCGAATTGATGAGTGGAGCATTCCAATTGAAGCGGTACTTCATTTTCTTCGGAGCCCAGGCCAGATTGATGGAAGGGTATTCCTGGATATCCTTGGTTTCGCCGGTGCGTGTGTCGAGCACATCAATTTGTCCCTGGTAGCATCCGCCATACAACAATTCCGGATTGTTAAAGTCGTTGAAAGCCACCCAGGCACTCTCGCAACCCGGACCGTTGATCCAGTCTTTGTCGGTAATGCCAAAGCTCCCGTTCCGGCTTGGCGTGGCTACGGATGAGTTGTCCTGTTGCCCGCCGTACACCCAATAGGGAAACTGGTTGTCGACATTAACCCGGTAGAATTGTGCGGTAGCCTGCGTATTCAACGGTGACCAGGTGCGGCCGGCATTGTAGGTGATTTCTCCGCCGCCGTCGTCTGCCAACGCGAGGGTCTGATTGTTCTTCGCGCTGATCCACAGATCGTGGGTGTCGCCGTGACCCACCCGGATGGTGCTGAACGTGCGGCCGCCATCGATGGAACGGGTCATGGGTGCGTTGAGCACATACACGATGTCAGCATTTACCGGATCGGCAAAAACTTCCATGTAATACCAGGAGCGCGAGGTGATGTTCTGATCGCTGCTCAGTAAATTCCATTTCTTTCCTCCGTCGTCGGAACGATAGAGTCCGGCTTTGGATTTCTCGGCCTCCACAATGGCGAAGACACGGTTGGGGTTCGCGCGTGACACGCTGATACCCATCTTGCCCATTTCTTTCGGAAGGCCCTCGTTGATCTTGGTCCAGGTTTCGCCTGCATCAGTGGATTTCCAGAGTGAACAGCCAGCACCACCACTCTCCACCTTCCACGGGTAGCGGCGATGTTGCCAGGTCGCTGCGTAGAGAATGCGCGGATTCGTCATATCCATGCTGAGCGAGGAGGCCCCGGTGTTGTCATCCACAAACAGGGTTTTCTTCCAGGTGGTCCCCCCATCGGTAGACTTATAAATGCCGCGGTCAGGGCTGGGTCCGTGCACAGGACCTTGCGCGGCGACATAGACCACGTCGGGGTTATTCGGGTGGATGATCACATCGGAAATGTGTCGCGTCTTGGCAAGGCCGACGTTTTTCCATGTCTTGCCTCCGTCCGTGCTCTTATAGACGCCATCGCCGTAGGAGGTCATCACGCCACGAACGGCGTGTTCACCCGTACCTACATAAATTACGTTGGGGTCGGTTTCACACACGGCGATATCGCCGATAGAGCCAACCGTGAAAAAGCCATCGGAAATATTTTTCCATGTGGCGCCGCCGTCGTCGGTCTTGGCAACACCGCCACCGGTATAGCCCACATAGTAAACCATCGGATTGACGGGATCGCCGGCAATTGCATTGGCCCGTCCCCCACGGAAAGGCCCGATGTTGCGCCATTTGAGGCCCTTGAAGGCATCGGTCTTAAAGGTCGGGGAAGCAGCGGGTTCTGTTTTTGCTTTTGACTTTTGAGCCAGAACTGGAGAAACCAAAAGAGCGCAGCAGAGCGCGAGGAGGAGATTACGCATAGACGTTTGGGTTAGGACAGGTAATATCCGAAATCCCGGGAATAGAAGGGAGGGAAGTTATAGGAATGGTCAGGCCTGATCAGGCTCAAATAGTTCCAGCCATACGCGGGTCAGGGCTACAATAGTTCAGACTTTTTTCACGAATTTGAAATCGGTTGATCCCAATACAGCCCCATTCATGATGAAGAAATCCCTCTCCAAACGTACGCTGGCTGTGCAAGCCGGGACCCAGGAAGACCGGTTGTATGGCGGCCGGGTTAGCCCGATTTACACAGCCTCTGCGTATGATTATGAACAGGAAGTTCGCTATCCGCGCTACTTCAACACACCCAACCAGGCGGCGGTTGCAAAGAAAATGGCAGCCCTCGAGAATGGTGAGGACAGCTTGGTATTCAGCACGGGGATGGCCGCCATCATGACTTCCTTATTTGCGCTCGTGAAGGAGGGTGATCACGTGGTGTTGCAGGAAGATCTCTATGGAGGAACACATCATGCCGTGGTCAATGAATTTCATCGATTTGGAATTCTTCACACCCTGGTAGACGCCTCGGATCCAGATAACTTTAAAAGCGCAATCACGAAGAAAACGAAGGCGATCTACATTGAAACACCTTCCAACCCGCTGCTGAAGATTACCGACATCGCGGCGGTTGCTGCCATCGCCCGCAAACACAAGCTGGTGAGCCTGATTGACAACACGTTCGCATCACCTGTCAATCAGAATCCCCTTGATTTGGGAATAGACATCGTGCTTCACAGTGGCACCAAATACATCGGCGGACACAGCGACTTGATGTGCGGTATTGCCGTATCCAACAAGAAATACATTGCTCAAATTAAAGGCAGCGGCATGCATTTCGGAGGATCGCTGGATTCTCAAACCTGTGCGCTCGTGGAGCGAAGCCTGAAAACAATTGTGTTGCGTGTGCAACAACAAAATGAAAATGCCATGGATCTGGCAAACTTCCTGGACGGCGAACCAGGTATTGAACGGGTGTATTACCCCGGCCTGAAATCCCATCCCAATCATGGAGTGGCAAAGAAGCAAATGACCGGAGGTTTTGGGGGCATGGTTTCCTTTGAGGTCAAGAAGAACCCGGACCGGTTTCTCAGCCGCCTGAAGCTGATCCATCGTGCAGTGAGTTTAGGCGGGGTGGAATCTACGATCTGTTCCTCGGTGCGTACCTCGCATGCCAAGCTCACCCCGGCCGAACGGAAGAAAGCGGGTATCTCCGACAGCCTGCTTCGATTTTCAGTGGGCATCGAGGATGTGAACGATCTCATCGGCGATATTCAACAAGCCTTGTAATTCATGATTGTCCGAGAAGCCCGAACGTCCGACATCCCTTCCCTGTTGGACTTTCAACTCAAGATGGCGTTGGAAACGGAGAATGTTCAACTCGAAATTCAGCCACTCACACAAGGAATGAATAAGTTGTTCAGGGATCCGGGTAAAGGAAAATATTACGTGGCCGAAGAAAAGGGAGAGGTGATCGGTTGCTTGATGACAACGTTTGAGTGGAGTGAATGGCGATGTGGCACCATACTTTGGATACAGTCTGTTTATGTTGCCGCGGCATGGCGAAACAAGGGCGTATTCAAACAAATGTACCAGCACATACATCAACTGGTAAGCGATGACCCTGATTTAAAAGGTATCCGGCTATACGTTGACAAGACCAACGCGATAGCGCAGAAGGTTTACAGCGGCCTTGGCATGAACGGTGAACACTACACCGTTTTCGAATGGATGAAGTAGAAGCCCAACCGATCAGGCTGCTCCTTTGATGATCTCGACAAAATCTTTTGCTTTGAGGGAGGCGCCACCCACCAGGCCTCCGTCGACATCGGGACAGGCAAACAACTCCCGGGCATTATCCGGCTTCACGCTTCCCCCGTACAGAATCGGTACAAGTTGCGCCACCGCATCACCGTACTTCGATGCCAGTTGTTTGCGAATAACCGCGTGCATATCCTGGGCTTGCTGCGTGGTGGCCGTCTTGCCCGTGCCAATTGCCCACACGGGTTCGTAGGCGACGACAAGTTTGGAAACCGCTTCGGATGAAAGGTGGAAGAGGGCTTCCTGAACTTGTTGTTTCACCAGGGCCTCATGGGTTCCTTTTTCACGGATTTCAAGAGGCTCACCGCAGCAGAAGATCGGGATGAGGTTGTGTGCAAGAGCCCGATCAATCTTTTTGGAAAGCAGGGCTCCATTTTCCCCAAAATACTGACGCCTTTCGCTGTGACCAAGGATGACATACGGTACGCCGATGGACTGGAGCATGGCCGCGGAGACCTCACCGGTGTAGGCGCCCGATTCATGTTCGCTGCAGTTCTGCGCGCCCACGGCAACAGCCGTCCCTTGTGCCTGTTCTTGCGTTGGCAAGAGAAAGGGGAAAGGCACACAAAGGATGACTTTTGCGGAAGGTTTTGTTTCCGACGTGCAATAATTCAATACTTCAGCGGTCAGCGTTTTGGCTTCCGCGAGGGTTTTGTTCATCTTCCAGTTACCGGCGACAATTTTGGTGCGCATGACAGTTCGGGTTGGTGGGGTCATTTCTTTTCAAAACTGAGCGAACCGACGGGAAGGTCACGCGTTAGCCGCATGCTCTTGATCGGTCCGTTATAGGTGACATGAACCAGGTTTGATTGATCACCGTGGATTTCCTGGATCACGGAATTGGTGACTTCGATGGTTTTGAATTTTCGTACGCCTTCTATTTCGAGATAGCAAATCATGGCCAGGCCGTCAATTTCATGAGCAAGGTAGCTGATCTTGGACACCTTGCCATCCAGTTTGACAATGAAATGTCCCCTAAGGTAGTCGCTCACCAACTGGTCGGTAGTCTTCTCAACGCCCGGGCTCAACAGGTCAAGGGATTCATTGTTGACTTGTTTGCGAACAGAGAGCTCGAGGTCGTCAATAAAGATGCGGCTGATGATTTCGAGGCTCTTGTTCTTTTCGTTGTACTCAATCTCCGTAACGGAGACATGAATGGGATGTAATAGATAAAGAATAAGTGCAAGCAGCATGATGTTTCAAAAGTATAGAGTAAAAACCAGATTCAATAGTTAGGCGGTTTGGTGATATCTTGCGGGCATGTCGACGTTTGAACTCTACTTTGTTCTTGGCAAGGACCACATTCTCGACTATGCCAACGGATATGATCACATCCTTTTTGTCCTGGCGTTGTGTGCCGTCTACCTTGTTGCTGACTGGAAGCAGATTCTGATCCTCGTCACGGCATTTACCATCGGGCACTCCATTACACTTGCCCTTGCCACACTCGACATCATATCTGTAAATGTCGCCTGGGTTGAATTTCTCATCCCGCTGACCATTTTCACCACGGCCATTTCCAATCTTTTTCGCAACGAAGAGCTGAACAGGGGCGTCAGGGTCCAGACCAATTACCTCCTGGCGCTATTTTTTGGCCTAATTCACGGAATGGGCTTTTCCACCTACCTGAAATCCCTTTTGGGCAGCCATGAAAATATTACCATGCCGCTTTTCGCCTTTAACATAGGGCTTGAAGTCGGTCAGATAATTATTGTTGGGGTTTTCCTCGCCGTGAGTTTTATTGTGGTCAACCTGGCCGGAGCCAACCGGCGGGATTGGAAAATGATCATCTCCTCAGCGGTGGCCGGGATTGCGTTGATGTTGATGAAAGACAGACTCCCCGGCTCTTAATCAATCGTTGAGATTTCTTATGATGCGATTATTTGTTCTGGCAGCTGTCTTGGTATCGCTGCAGACATGGGGTCAAGCCACGGAGACCAAATCCTGGCAGGGAAAATTTGAACAGCTTGACCAACTACTACCCACGCCCAATGAATATCGATCAAGTTCAGGCTCACCAGGTCCCAAATACTGGCAGCAACGGGCGGACTATGTGATCAGCGCAGAGCTGGACGATAACACGCAGCGCATTACCGGGTCAGAGAAGATCACCTACCATAACAATTCACCTGATGTGTTGACCTACCTCTGGCTGCAGCTGGATCAAAACATTTTTGCCAAGGACAACATGACCTCAAAGACGGAGATCACCACGGTAAGGGATTCGGCAAGCACGCGCAAGATGGCCCAGGACCTGAGCCTGTTTGATTACGATGGAGGGTTCAAGATCAAAGGTGTGGCTGATGCTTCCGGGAAGGCACTCTCGTATAAAATCAATAACACCATGATGCGTGTAGACTTGCCTCAGCCTCTCTCGCCCGGCAAGACCTACACCTTTTCGGTGGACTGGTGGTACAACATTCACGATCGTATGCAGGGGATGAACCGGAATGACCTGCGCAGTGGTCTCGAATACTTTCCGGCTGATGGCAATTATTCCTACATCATTGGTCAGTGGTTCCCTCGCATGTGCGTCTATGACGATGTCGTGGGCTGGCAACACAAGCAGTTTCTTGGCTACGGGGAATTTACCCTTGCCTTTGGCGATTATGATGTCAACCTCACCGTTCCGTCGGATCATATCGTTGCCGCGACGGGGATGATTCAAAATCCCAATGAAGTACTCACCCCGCAGCAGCTGGAGCGATTTGAAAAAGCCAAAACTTCGTTTGACAAACCGGTGGTGATTGCGACCCAGGCGGAAGCGATCGCCAGGGAAAAGAATCGGGCAAAGGACAAAAAGACATGGAAATTCAGGGCGGAAAATGTCCGGGACTTCGCTTTCGCAACTTCCCGGAAATTCATTTGGGACGCCCAGGCCGTCAAAATTGGAAACAGGACACCGCTGGCCATGTCGTATTACCCGAAAGAGGGCAACCCGCTGTGGGAGCAGGAGTCAACCAAGGCTGTGCGGGCAACCCTCATCACCTATTCCAAGTACACGGTAGATTATCCATATCCCCAGGCTACTTCCGTGCACCACGCATCCATTGGCATGGAGTATCCCATGATCTGTTTCAACGGGCATCGTCCACGGCCCGATGGCACTTACTCCGACCGTACCAAGTGGGGACTTGTAGGCGTGGTGATCCATGAGGTCGGTCACAACTTCTTTCCCATGATCATCAACAGCGATGAACGCCAGTGGACCTGGATGGATGAAGGAGTAAATTCGTTCGTGCAGTATCGCACCGAGGTCGAATTCTATCCCGATATGGAGAGTCGTCGCGGCCCCGCATCTTCCGTGGTGTCGTATATGCAGGGCGACCCGGCCACCAAGCGACCGCTGATGACCAATTCCGAGCAAATTCCGCAATTTGGCGCCGAACAATACGGCAAGTGTTCCACCGGACTGAACATGCTGCGCGAGACGATCATGGGCCCGGAGCTTTTCGACAAGGCGTTCAAAGAGTACTCAAACCGTTGGGCCTTTAAGCACCCCAAGCCTGCAGATTTCTTCCGGAGCATGGAAGACGCCTCCGCGGTAGACCTGGATTGGTTCTGGCGAGGCTGGTTCTACTCTACGGAGGTATGTGATCAGGAACTCGAGCAGGTGAAGTGGTTCAAAGTGAGAAAGGAGTCAACTCCCGTGGAAAATAAAGGAAAGAAGGCCTCCGAAGGTACGATTGGAGCGTCCGGGAAATCCCCCTCCGATTTTTCGGGCGGCCCCGAATATTTTACCGTGCTGCCCACGGATGACCGACTTTACCGCGAATTCCAGAACCGCGTTGACGACAAAGCAATCATCACGCGCATGGAGAACAAGAATTTCTATGAACTGAAGCTGACCAACCGGGGAGGCCTGGTCATGCCAGTGATCATCGAATGGACATACAAGGATGGCACCAAGGAAATTGAGCGCCTACCCGTTGAGATCTGGCGCATGAATGAATCCTCTGTGACCAAGGTCTTCATGAAAGATAAAGAAGTGGCCAAAGTCGTCATCGACCCGCAAACGGAAACCTCGGATATCAACACAGACAACAATGCATATCCGCGCGTTACAGCGCCGAGCAAGTTTGAGCAATTGAAAAAGAAATAATCAGCAGCAGAACTATGAAATACTTTTTTGCCGTTGGCCTGATCTTGACGACGTGGCAGGGCTTTTCTCAACAACAGAAACCGTGGAGTGGAAAATTCGAGCAGCTGGATCAGATGCTGCCCACGCCCAATACCTACCGAAGCAGTTCCGGCGCTCCCGGCCCGGGATATTGGCAGCAGCAGGCGGACTACGAGATCACCGTGAGCATTAACGATGAAACGCAGGTGCTTGCCGGCGCGGAGACAATAACCTATTACAACCGTGCACCCGAAAGCCTCAATTATCTCTGGGTCCAACTTGATCAGAATATTGAAGCAGCCAACAGCATTGCTCAATCGAGCAAGACCAATTCCATTCGGGACTCCATACCGGCCAAGACACTGGCCCAAAATCTGGGGGAATTGTACAAAGGCGGATTCAATATTCAGGCCGTAAAGGACATGCAGGGAAATGCGCTGCCCACCCTGGTTAATAACACCATGATGAGGATCGACCTCCCTAAGCCCCTTAAGCAGGGAGAACAATTTGTATTCTCTATCGCCTGGTCTTACAACATCAATGACCGCATGCTGGGCAGTCTCAATGGCCGTGGAGGTATGGAGTACTTCCCGGCTGATAAGAATTATATCTATACCATGGCTCAGTGGTTTCCCAGGATGTGCGTTTTTGATGACTACATCGGCTGGCAAAACAAACAGTTTCTCGGTGCGGGTGAGTTTGCCCTGACCTTTGGCAATTACAAGGTGAAGATTACGGTGCCCTCGGACCATATCGTTGGCGCCACGGGCTGGCTCCAGAATCCGGATCAGGTGCTGAGCAAAGAGCAGATCGAAAGGTTTCAGCAAGCCCAGAAATCATTTGACAAGCAGGTTTGGATTGTGACGCAGGAAGAAGCCGTAAAGAAGGAAAGGGAGCGCTCAAGGAAGACCAGCACGTGGATTTTTCATGCTGAGAATGTCCGTGATTTTGCATTCGCTACGTCCCGGAAATTTATTTGGGATGCGCAGGCCGTGAAGCTCCCTTCACGCACCGTTTTGGCCCAATCTCTGTACTCCAAGGAGGCGGTGCCGCTTTGGTCGAAAGAATCAACGAAGGCTGTGAAGAATGCGATCGAGGTATACTCGCAGCGGACCTTCGATTATCCGTACCCCACGGCCTTCTCTGTTAACTGGGTTGGCGGCGGAATGGAGTATCCGATGATCAGCTTCAACGGTCGTCGCCCGAAGCCGGATGGTACCTATGATCAGCGCACGCTGGAAAGCATGGTCGGGGTGATCGTTCACGAAGTGGGACATAACTGGTTTCCCATGATTGTGAATTCCGACGAGCGTCAATGGACGTGGCTCGATGAAGGATTGAACTCCTTCCTGGACAAAGAAACCACGCGCGAACGCTATCCGGATTTTGACGCAACATCGGGAACACCCCGGGGCATTGTCAGTTTTATGAAGGGCGACAAGTCGGTGATGCGTCCGGTTATGGCCATGTCCGATAATCAGTCTGGGAGCTTTGGGCCCAATGGATACACGAAACCATCGGCGGCACTTACGTTGCTCCGTGAGACCATTATGGGCCCCGAGCTCTTTGACAAGGCGTTCAAGGAGTATGCCAATCGGTGGGCCTTCAAGCATCCCAAGCCGGCAGATTTCTTCCGCACCATGGAAGACGCTTCTGCGGTGGACCTCGATTGGTTCTGGCGAGGCTGGTTCTACACCACCGACCACGTCGATGTGACGCTGGACGAAGTAAAATGGTTTAAGGTGAAGGGAACCACGATTGACCCTGAAAAAAAATCGGTGAGGGTAACGCAGGGAGATCTCACCGTGAGCGGCGGCAAAGCCGGAAAGGCCGATGACTTTGGAAAGGGTCCGCAGGAAATCACGGTAATGAATACCCCGGAGACGGACTACCGCGATTTTCGCAACAAAGTCGATGACCAGGCCATTCGTGCCCGGTTGGAAGGGAAAAACCTCTATGAGGTCACCCTGCGCAATACCGGCGGACTGATCTCGCCCGTAATAATCGAATGGACATTCAAAGATGGTTCAAAAGAAATAGACAGGCTCCCCGCCGAGATTTGGCGCATGAATGAAGCTGAAGTCAAAAAGGTGTTCCTGAAAGAGAAAGAAGTTGTGAACATCGTCATTGATCCGAACCTGGAAACGGCCGACATCAATACCCATGACAACGTATTCCCGAAGAAACCGATTGAAAGTAAGTTTGAAAAATTGAAGAAAGGGAAGAATTAGTTTCCAATAAAAAGCTTCGCCGCCTTCTCCAGGTCAACATTTCCTCCGGAGAGAATGATCCCGACGCGCTTGCCCGCGAATCGGGATTTTTCTTTCAGCACGGCGGCAAATGGGACAGCCGCCGAAGGCTCTACCACAATCTTGAGTCGCTCCCACAACATCCGCATGGCGTGGACAATTTCGTCATCGGTTACGGTAATTACCTCCTTCACGAGGTCATGGATGATGGGAAATGTTTTGGTTCCTAACGTGGTCAGCAGACCATCGGCAATCGTATTTGACTGGGCCGGTTCAATTTTCCCGCTCTTCAATGATCGGAACGTATCATCTGAACCGGCAGGTTCGGCGGCAATAAGCGTGGTGGTCGGGGAAAAATACCGGGTCGCGAGTGCAGTACCGCTGAGCAGTCCTCCTCCACCGACGGGTGCGAGCAAAAAGTCGAGACTGGGAACCTCGTCAAACAGTTCCTTGGCACAGGTGGCCTGGCCCTCCATCACATCGTAATTGTTGAAAGGATGGATTTCAGTGGCGCCGGTTTTTCGGATGACTTCTTCGAGGGTTGCTTCCCGGGCTGCCAGTGTTGGCTCACATTCAAATATTTGGCCGCCATAACCCCGCACACCGCGCTTCTTGATCTCGGGAGCGGTTCGCGGCATGACAATAAATGAAGGAACACCGAGGAGTTTTGCGGCACGAGCTATCGCCTGCGCGTGATTACCTGAAGAATGCGTGGCCACACCTTTGGCACGAAGTTCGGGACTGAGTTTAAGAATGGCATTCATCGCGCCGCGTGCCTTGAATGCCCCAACCTTCTGAAAATTTTCACACTTGAAAAAGAGATGACATCCGGCAATCTCGTCAACCGAAGCGCTGGTCATAACCGGTGTGCGGTGAACGTGGCTCCGGATTCGTTCGTGGGCAGCCAGTATGGAACTTTTGTCAGGAAGATTCATGATGCCAAGTAACAACTTTCCGGCAAAGGGAAACAGCTATTATTGAGTAACCCATTGGGCAACCTCGTCAACCGGTTTACGAGGACGCTCTTCTGGCCAACTCTTAGGCATGCCAAGATGAAAGAATCCGATGAGTCGATCAGCAGACCCAAGACCAAACAACGCCTTGGCCTCCTCAAAATAAGTGATGCCGCCGGTGCTCAGGTAACAGCCAATGCCGTTGGCTGCCGCGGTGAGGTACATGTTTTCAATGGCGCAAAAGACGGCACCCATCTCCTCCACTTCGGGAACACTCGCTTTTTCATCGCGTTTCATGCCAACAGCAATGATGCATGCAGATTGCAAGGGCTTGGTGAGCAACCCCTGAAAGCGCTCTTCTTTGAAGGTTCCATCCTGCTCAGTAACCTTCCGGTAGCAGGAGGATTGCATTTCGGCCAGTCGCTTCAATCCATCCCCTTCAAATACCACAAATCGCCACGGTTCGGTTCGTTTGTGTGTGGGAGCCAGGGTTGCGCTCTCTAATATGCGGCGAACAAGTGCTTTATCGACGGGCTCACCGGTGTAGTTTGCGGGCATGACCGACCGGCGTGATCGCATGAGCCTTAGTATTTCAGTTGAATTGAATTGCATCTGACTATTTTTATGGCGAAGTTAACTTTTCGTCACCCCTTGTCTATGCGTTACCTAATTGTTTTGATGCTGCTGAGTTCGTGTGCTCCGCTGTATCTGCCGGCTACCCGGAATGCACCGCTGTTCACGGAAGGTGGAGAAGCGCAACTTTCAGGATACCTTTCCGCTGCCGGCGTGGAAGGTCAAGCGGCCTACGCGTTGACTGATAATATTGCCGTCACCGGAAGTTACGCTTACGCCAATCAGAAGAAGACCAGCAATGGGGTAGAGTATACTCGAAAAAACAGCTATGCGGAATTGGGGTTAGGCATCTACAATACAACACGATCAACACGCTGGGAAATATTGGCCGGTTATGGTTTTGGCGAGAGCACATCCAGCGATGTCTACTACTTTTTTGCCCCTGTATTCGGACAGGGAACTGAAACCGTTGCCACCGGGAAGCTCCAGCGCATTTTTATTCAACCATCGATAGGCACCAACAACCGGGGCACCAACTTCGCGTTTACCCCCAAGGTGTCGTGGGTGGATTTTTCCCAATTCACATCCCAGGGGGTTACGGTGAAGCCCAATGAAGGAGCAAGCATATTTTTGGAGCCCGCTGTATCGATGAAATTTCACCTGGCAGGCAACCTGTTCTGTGTAGGTCAACTGGGATTTGCCTTGCCTGTCTCGGGCGGTGATTATTTCAAATACCAGCAATTGCAGGCATCAATTGGGGTACAGATTGATACCGGTGGGTTGCGCACACGTGTTTACAAATAATACCATGCTGCTCGCTCTCGACATTGGCAACAGCGACATCACCATGGGTCTTTGGAAGGATGAAGCTTGGCAAATCTGGCGTATCCCCTCCAGGCTTGATCAGCCCGAACTTTTTTATGGGGTAAAGGTCAGGGACTATTTTCTCGAAGCCTCGGTCCCGGTTGAACTCGTTGATACGATCGTCCTTAGCAGCGTGGTACCCGGACTTACGGACAAGGTGCGCAATGTGCTACGATCCCTGTTCAAACGGGAGCCCGTGCTGCTGGGCCCGGGTATTTATGAGAAACTCCCGATTGAAGTGCTGAATCCTTATGAGATCGGATCGGACCTTGTGGCCAATGCGGTTGGAGCCCATTACCTGATGAAGGAGACATGCATCGTTGTGGACTTTGGCACCGCGCTCACGTTCACAACGGTTTCCGGGAAGGGGAAAATTCTTGGCGTTTCCATCGTCCCCGGATTGCGCACCGCCCTTCGGGCGCTTTCCCAGAACACAGCCAAATTGTTCGACGTGCCCCTGGAAATGCCTTCGTCGGCACTGGGTATTAACACGGTAACCGCTATACAATCGGGAGTGGTAATCGGATATGAGGGACTGGTGAAAAACATGGTGCAATCAATCCGTACCGAGTTGAAGGAAACATGTCCAGCCATTGCTACTGGAGGACTTTCTTTTGTAATCACCAGCCTTCGGGGATTTTTCCAACGCGTGGAACCACAATTGACGCTGGACGGCCTTCGTTATATCGGACAGCTGACCAATGGAAAGAAAGCCTGAGCCGAACCATTCTAGTTTGATCCGTTTGGGAATATCCTCGTAATTTAGGGTAAACAAGGCGTGCATGAAGAAGTTAGGGTTGATCGTAGCCTGGACATTGTTGCTTTATTCCTGCAAGGAAGTATCCTTTCGTGAGCCCCAACCGGCGGGTATTGCCCCGCTCACCGAAGTGCCTCAGGCGCTGAGGGGCCGATTCAGAGGAATCGATGAAAAAGGAGAAGATACCGATACGCTGGTAATTGAATCCTGGGGTTATCACTTCCGCGATGCAAAAGAGAAAGACTGGTTGGGCAAAGGAGTGATTAGTGATTCGCTGGTACTTAAGTTCTATAAGAACTATTACTTCGTCAATTTCAAAACTGAAGATCAGTGGGTTCTGCGACTCATCCACCAAAAACCTGACGGCTCCATTGAGTTCATGTCAATTCCGGTCAATGACGACGCCAAGCGAAAGGAAATTCTCAAGAAACTTTCCAAGAAACTCACGGTCAAAGAGATTCAGAAGAAGGATGACACCTTCTATCAGATCAATCCCACGCGCGATCAGTTGATGCAATTGATCAACGAAGGATTTTTTACAGGGAACGAGCTAAGGAAGATCCCTTAGTTCTTCTTCTTTTTCTTCAGCAGGTCCTTCAGTTGAAGCAGCTGATTGGCCGGATCCTTTGCTTTGGTGGTATCCTTCTTCGTGGTGTCTTGCTTGGGCGGACTGGTCAATCCTTTCAGCACGTCTTCCGGCTTCTTTCCTTCCAGCAGTTGTTGTGTGGCTTCCTGCGTCTTTTGGGTTGCCACGGCTTTGGCAGCTTCCTGAACCTGTTGCTTTTGTTCGGTGGCCACCAGCTTGGTCTTGGGGTCTTTGGCAGTTCCACCCACCGCAATGGTGACCGGGATCTTGTCCGTCGGTTTGGTGGAGCCAGTATACTGATTCAGGAATCCCTGAACTTGTGAACCGAGTTGGCCCGCCGGCACCATCATTTTCAGGGAATAATCGAGCGACATATCCAGGCCGGTACTGCCACTAATGGTTGTGGTATAGTCTCCGATCTTGATGTCAAATGGCTTTACGCTGAACCGGCCGTTGTCAATGCTCGCTGACATAAGCACATCCTTCAGGCTTACGTTGTTGGTGCTGCTGAGGCTGGTAAGACTCGTTAGGGAGGAGAGGCTGGAAACGAAGGAGGACTTGTTCAGCGCAGCCTGAGCAATCTTGATTAACCCCGCACCATTTACGGTAGCGAGATTGGGTGTCATTTGCTGGGTCAATTCCCCGTTCAGTTTGAAGTCAGTGGAAAAATCCCCGGTAACCAGGCCGGCAATCGGCGCATAATTCTTCACCATGGAAAAAGAACTGGCAGCCTGTGGTATGGATACCTTTTCGATTTTGAGCGCCAGATCATATTTGGGATGCTTGAGGTCTTTGGTATTGTAGTTCCCATTGACGACGAAATTTCCGCCCAACATGCCAAATCGCAAACCATTGAGATTAGCGACACCGTCCCGCACAATGATATCACCCATGGCATTTGTCATCGTATAATCCATCATCTTCACCGTATTTACCGAAGAGTGCAGAACAAAATCAACGTTCTGTGGAACAGGGATGACGCCGAACACTGCTGTATCCTTGGCGGCAGGAGTACCTGTATCTGTCATGAACTCATTGAGTTCAAGCATCGTGGAATGAAAGGACACAACACCCTTGAGTGTTGCCTTCTGAAGCGCATAACCAATATAGTTTTCCACTTTGCCTTCTACCCTGAAATTACTCTTGCCAATCGTGCCGTTTAATTTGCTGAGTTCAATCATCTTCGGGTCAAAGGAAGCATTGGCCTCCTGCAGCATTACCGCAGGCATCCCGGCTGTGGCATAAGTGAAATCTTTCAATTCGAGTACTCCTGCTGCAGGAATTGTTTTCGTTGCCGGGTCGTAAGTGCCCTTGGCCGTAACATTTGCCGAGAACAGGCCTTTCATAGTGGTGCCCTGCATGGGGAACATGGTGGACAACTCAGCCAGGTTTAGCTTGGCCTTTACATTGCCATCCAGTTTGTAGTTCTTCAGGTTTTCAACGAGCAACCGCGCATCGACCGGATTGTTCCCAAAGTCCAGATGCAACTTCTTCAAATTCACCACGGTATTGTCAACGATCCCGTCCTTGTTATCAATCAACAGGTCAACATTGATGTTGGTGACCGCGGTTGGCAAATCCGGGTATTTGAACATGGCCTTGTTGACGCCCAGGTTGACCTGAAAGGCGGGGAGTTGCTTTTCGTTGTAAGTACCCTTCACAAATCCCGAGAAAGTAAGGTCTCCGCTGGTCTGAATGTTTTCAAAACTGCGGGTATACATACCCGGGATTAACGACAGCAGGCTCTTGAACGAATTGGCCGGGCTCTTGAAGTTAATGTCCATGGCGTATTCGGAAGGTTTCATTTGAAACCAGCCGTCAAAGCTAAGCGCGAAGTCATTGACAAGCGCCTTGTTTTCCTTGAAGGTATATTTGGAGTAGTTTTCACTGATGGATATAACGGCATCTATCTCTGCGCGCTTGTTGGTAAGGAATTCCATCTTGCCCATCGAGGTGGAAACACTATCAGCGACCGTGTGAGTCTTCATATCAAAGACATCCTGGGTGAAGTCTCCGCTTCCTGTATGGTTAAGTCCCTTGAGACTGAGGTAGTATGGTATGGACTGATCATCGTAGGTCAACTCTCCTTTGATTACTCCCCAATGATCGATACCAAACGAAAACTTGGAAGGTTCAGCGCTCTTCGTGGTGTCGGATGAGGGTATGGCGATGTCATAATTGGCCCGGCCATCAGGCAACACCTTCACGTTGATTTGGGGCTCTACCAGGGTAATGCCCTTCAGTCGCAACTGATCGCCAAACAAGACATCGCGAAGATTGATCTCCACGTCCATACGGCTTACGACAAAGAGATGTTCTCCCTCAAAAGGCGCCCGGTTAAAGACGCCCAGTTCCTTGATCTCGGCCGTTATGTTCGGGAAATTCCTGAAAACGGTGAGGCTGAAATTGTTCACATCGAAGACCACATCGGCATTGATGTTTTTGGCCAGCTGCTTATCGATAGCTGCCTTGATATCATTCTTGAATACGATGGGGAGTATGGCTGCCGCGGCGATGAGGAGGATCAGCAAAACGGCAAAGCCCAGGAGTATTTTCTTCACGATTTTCATTTCACCAACACGTTTTGCGGGGAACAAATTTAAACAATTGAGACGGTTAGAACCATCTCAACAGCAGATCAACGATGCGCTTCATGCCGGTAGTGTAAGGAGGATGAAGAAGATAGGGCGTAACCCAACCACGACGCTGGCGAAGTACCGATTTCTCGTTCGAAAAGGCCATAAATCCATAGTAGCCGTGCGATTTACCAAATCCGCTATCGTTGATACCGCCAAAAGGCAGATTGGGATGGGTAAACTGGAGTACACAATCGTTGATGCACACGCTTCCTGATGAAGTCTGACGCAGGATGCCCTCCTGGAACGACCTGCTACGACTGAAAATATAGAGTGCCAGGGGTTTTGGCCCCTCGTTAATCCTTGCTGCAGCCTCCTCGGCAGTCGTAAAGTTGGAAATGGGTAGAACGGGGCCAAAGATTTCTTCCTTCCATATTTTTGAACCTGCGGACACGTCGGTGAGAATTACCGGCGCCATGAAATTCTCCTTTTCATTGGAAGGGCCAAGACGCTCAGCATGCGCCCCAAGCGCGATAGCATCATCAAGGAGTGCCTGCAGTCGATGGAACTGTTTCGAAGTGGCTAGTCTTGAATAACTGGGGGATCTTTCTGTGATTTCTTTTTGATCGCCGAAGAGCCGCTGAATCTCTTTCTTCAACCTGTCGATAAACGGTTGTTGGACCGAGGCCTCAATCATCACGTAATCGGGTGCGATGCACGTCTGGCCATTGTTCATGAATTTTCCAAAGGCGATTCGACGCGCTGCATCATCCAGATCAGCCGTGGTATCGATAATGACAGGTGATTTTCCGCCCAGCTCAAGCGTGATGGTTGAAAGATGGCGACTGGCGGCCTGCATGACAACTTTGCCGACCGTTGTACTTCCCGTAAAGAAGATATGATCAAACGAAAGGTCAAGCAATTGTAGGGATTCCTCTACCCCGCCTTCAACCACCATGACCATGTCCTCGGTGAATAATTCCTTCACCATGTCAGCAATGAGGCGCGAGGTGTGTGGAGTCATCTCCGACGGTTTGATCACTGCATTGTTGCCGGCCGCTAGGCAGGAAGTGAGCGGGCCTACGCAAAGGTTGAAGGGGAAATTCCAGGGTGCGATAATCAGGCAGGTGCCCTTCGGTTCGAAGCGTACTTCGGCCCGGGTACCCAAATACGTGAGGGTGGCGTCAACCTTTTTGGGTGCTGTCCACTCATCGAGGTGCTTTAAGGCATGACGCAGCTCGGCCAGAACGGGGTAGATCTCCGAGGTGTCAACCTCAAGAAGAGGCTTCTTATAATCCGCATGAACTGCCTCCTTAATGCGATCACGGTTGGCATGAATCCATGACTCCAGGCTTTTCAAGCGTCTCTTCCGATGAGCAAGCGGCTCCCCTCGGAGTTCCAGACTCTTCAATTTTAGCCTGAAGAAGGCTCTTTTCAGACTATCGTCTTCAACCGGCTTAAGAGAGGAGACCATAAGATGCTAAAAATAGGGAGAATCGACGGGCCTGCCTTATGTTAAGTTAATGTTACGTCATTGTTTCCAATGTTACGAAATCGTTACTTTCATGACCAAATTGTTATGAAGGGGCTTTGTTCGCTATTGATGGTGGTCATTCTTTCGGACGTCTGCGCCCAGACGCACCTCGATGAATGGATGCAAATCAGTGGGGCCACGGCGGAAGAGAGGATGCAGGCCAATCAGCAAGTTGATGAATTGGTCGCAGAGCTAAAGTCGGAGGGCATATCGGATGTTAAATTGATAAAGAAGATGTTTCGGAAAGTGCATGGCACCATGTTGAAGCACTACGAAGCGTACGCCGATTTCAATACGCTGTTTCAGCGGGGAACGTACGACTGCCTTACAGCAACGGCACTGTTTTCTGTCCTCCTCTCAAGCCTGGAATATGATTTCGAGATAATAGAGACCAACTATCACATCTTCCTGTTGGTTCAGACCAACCGAGGTAAAATTCTTATTGAATCGACCGACCCCGTTGCCGGGTTGGTTACTGACCCTAAAGAGATTGACTGGAAAATTGAAAAGTACCGCCATGACCAGCCGGTTGCGGAGAACGGGTACCGGTATCATTGCGATGTTTATCAGGATGTCCCCCAGGACAAGCTGACCGGGTTGCTCGTTTTCAACCAGGCCGTGAAGGCCTATAACCTGGGAAAATTCCTTACGTGCGCTTCAGCCCTTGAAAAGGCGTATGCAGCTTATTCTTCAGATCGCTGCCTTGAGTTGGGCGACGTCCTTGTTCGTACCCTGGTGGAGCATAAGGAGATGACGGCAGAAATTCGAAGCGCCTGCCTTATGCACCTGAAGGTGTTGCTTATGCACCGCAGCATTGCGGTGGCAGCCAACTAGATTATTAATTCTCGATGATTCGCACTTCAACCCGACGGTTGAGTTTATGCGCTTCCTCGGTGTTTTCCAGGCTTAGCGGTTGACTGCCGCCAAAGGCCTTGAGTTTGATACGATTCTTCGCAACACCACGACGGACAAGATAATTTCTTACTGACTCCACCCGGTCCTCGGACAATTTGAGGTTCAGATTTTTATCGCCTCGTGTATCGGTATGGCCCTCCAACTGGATCACCATGTTGGGATTGTCGTGTAGCATCTGAGCCACATTGTTGAGCTCCGGATAGGATTCAGGGCTGATTACCGCTGAGCGTTGTTGAAAAATTAGCGCTTCCAGACGGATCACTTTTCCGACGTGATGAACTGGCGCAGGCGCTGCGGGGGTCGCCGCAACAACAGGTGCTGCTTTGCCCAGTTCAATGTTGTGGATCAGTTTACCGGCACTGGCCAGCGCAGGATCCAAGGTATACTGGGAAGTCCCGAAGCCAGGAGCTTCCACGGTAATGGTAAACTTGGCGTTGCCGTACAATGGAATAGAAAACTCGGAACCGCTAAGCACGCCAACGATATTTCCGTATGGTTCGCTTCGGTACGAGATCTTGGCAGCAACCGCCTCTTTGGTGTTGTGGTTGATAATCTTTCCCTCTGCATAAATGGTTTGATCCTGGTCTTGCGAGAAGACCCGGAGGGCGGTCATTATCATGGCCATCAAAAGTGCACTGCGCTTCATCCTCTGTTACAATTTTACGATTGTGAATTCTACGCGACGGTTGCGGGCCCGGCCCTCCCGGGTATTGTTGGTCTCTCTGGGCTTGGTTTCGCCAAAGAACAGCGTCGAAATACGATCGGCGGAAACACCCTTCTTGATCAGGTATCCGGACACGGCTTTTGCCCGGCGTTCGGATAGGCCGAGGTTGTATTCAGCAGGACCCGTTGCATCCGTGTGTCCGGCCACTTCAACAGTCATCGCCGGTCGCTCGTTCATCAACTTAACGATCCGATCAAGCTCCGGAAATGATTCTGGTTTTAGTACGGACTTATCGAAGTCGAAGAAGATGTTGTTCAAGGTAATGGTGGTACTGGGCTCAATAGCGGCCACTTCAATCGGGGCCAGGGTAATGTCGGGTTGCTGAAGGTTGGCATCCTTCGTATAGGCGGTGAGGTCAAGATTTTGGTTGGTCGAAATGTGGCCTTCGGCCTCAGCGCGAACACCATACCGCTGACCGCCGGGAAGGAGGATCTGATATTCACCTGTTTCAGGATTAGATTGTGTGATGCCGATTTCTTTTCCATCAGGCAGGCGCTCATAGATAATTTTTGCCCCCAACGGCTTTCCGGTCTTTGCATCGATCAGGCGCCCCTTAACCAGAATAACAGGCTCGGGTGACTTGTAGATAGGCATCTTGACCCGGAAGATGTCTGCGTTGGTCTCCGAAATGCTACGGGAGTAGTAAGCGTACTCACCTGAACTTGGGATATTGAAAAACGTGTCGTCAAGCGATGAATTGATGTCGGGTCCCATATTTTGAGGTTCCGACCAGTTCGTCCATGTATCATCCAGTCGTTTGGACATGTAAATGTCTACGCCCCCAAATCCACTGAAACCATTGGAAGAAAAATAGAGCGTCTTGTCATCTGCGGCAAGAAAGGGGGCCGACTCTTCATTGGCGGTATTGACCACATCACCCAGATTCAGCGGTTCGCTCCAGGTATTGTCATCTTTGAGGAAACTCACATACAGATCACGCGAACCATGAGAATCGTCGCGCTCAACAGACATGAGCAAGGATTTGCGCGTATTGGTGAGAAAGTAGTTTGCCTTCTCGTTGTAGTTGTAGTCATTCTGGATGTTGATGGCCGTGGGAGGCGACCACGTTCCACCGGTATTGGTACTCACCGAGACGCCCGCAACCATCTTTCCATTTGGCAGATACTTGTTTCCAAGTACAAGTACCGTCTGGCCGTCTGGGGTTGAAGTAACGGCATTCACAAAATTGGGACCTGCATTATTGAATTGTGCACCCATGTTCTTGGCCAGTGTCCATTTGCCATCTGATCCAAGCTCAGAGTACCATATGTCCTCCTTGTCGGCTACTCCTCCAATATTTTCCGGATGATTCTTTCGGGAGAAATACATGGTTTTTCCATCCGGGGAGAGCATGGGGTTGAGTTCCGTATAATCGCTGTTTACATTTTTGTCCAGGGCTTCGGTCACGAGTCCCTTGCTTAAGAGTTCAGGTGTGGCGATGTCGGCTATAATGGGGATGCCGGCGTCTGCAATGGCAATGGCATCGATGGAGAAGTAATCGACCACGGCCTCACCATCGAATACCAGTTTTACAGCGGCAACTTTATAGGCAGTTCGCTCCGTCATTACATTCAACATGCGGCCCTTTTGCGGTGAGGGCCCTGGTGACAAGCTGTGTAAGAGATGCTCGGTGCCTGTTTCGTCGTAGGTGAATACTTTGAATAAGGCGCCGGGATTATAGGATTCGGCCACGGCGATCTGACGGATCTGCATGGGCGTAGTGAATCCTACCTTGATGAATTCCTGTCGCTTTGGTTTTTCAGGCGTCCATGCGTTTGGGTTTTGCCCACCGGCCGGCAGGACGTTGGGCTTGCCGAGAATCTGCTGGGAGCTATACTGAACAGGCGTGAGTTCGCTGGAAAACTCAAGCACTTTTGATGCCCACTGCACGGTTTGGCCATATCCGGAATAGCAAATTAGCAGGGTGATCGCGGTGAGAAGACAGCGCTTCATGAGGGGTGCAGGTGAGGGTTTAGGAGGTTAAACATAGCAAAAAAAGGAGAATTTGAAACATTTGACCCCTTGGCACCAACCGGGTCCTATTCCATGGAAGGGCTGTTGAAAAGCAGGAATCCGACGTGCAGCAATGCCCCCCACTGCGTTTTCTGATCATCATAATAGTTGACGCTGAAACTGATGGGGCCGATGGTGGAATGCAAGACAACGCTGGCCATTCCCGCAAAATAGACCTGTCGTATCTCCCGGCTAAGTTGAGGCTCCTGGTTGGGGCCTTTCACAATCGATTCGAATGGCTTGAAGAGATAGGCCTCGATCCTTAAATCTAACTTCTTCCGTAGGGCAAACACATTTCGCCAGCCGCCGGCGACAAAATTAAAAGCACGGAAATTTTCCAGAATCAATGTACGGGAATCCTGCATTGGATAGAATCCGGGTGCGTTGATGATGGTTCCGTAATAATTCGTGAAGAGAGGCTGATTGGACAAGGTCGCATGAAGGTAGTAGCCTGAACTGTAAATGCCCGTCCGGAAGTATTGCTCCATGATTACCGTGCCCCGGATCCACTGACGTTGATAATCCATAGGAACACCAACGGCATACGTTGACGTATTTCCGGGTATCAGGCGTTCCTTCATATTAAACCAATCAAGCCCGGCAAAGAAATATTTTCCGGCCGAGGCATATTGCTTACGGTTTAGCGTGTTGGTTGAGAGGTTGATACCAAAACGGGAACCAGTCAACCCGAGCTGATCAAGGGTGTCAGTTCCTACCAACACCTCGGTATTAATGAATTGATCATTGTTGCTTATATAACTTCCTTCAATCCCAGCCCGGAACTGCCGGCCAACCGGAAGCCCCAGCGTAGCCCCAACCTTGCGGTCCAGTCGCTTAAGAACGGTCGCACTTGAGGGTTTGACGATGAGTTCGTTTCCCTCGAGGAAATTCCAGTTGTTGAGCAAGGCTTCCGGTTCGAGATAAAATCGTGCCTTGCCTGCAAAGTCAAGCCTGACTTTTGCCTGGGCTGACTGATAAAAACTGCCCGTATGGAAATTGGCGCTCACGTGAGTCAGCACGCGATTAAAATTGAAGTAGTTGAGACCGAGGTATAGGTTACTGATGTTGCGTGTAGCCACTACGCCCCCAAAATCAACCTGGAAGTTGTTTTGCGGGCGCTTGGAAAGCGCAAAAATAAATCGACTGGTTTTCGGATTGTAACTGAAACTGGGATACAGCGTCTTGAAATAATCTTCGGATACCATGCTGTAGTAACCCCGCTTGACATCCGTGAACGTAAGCGGGCGATTCCGGGTCTGGAAAATCCGGTTAACATACGATTGATGATGTGGATTGTTGTCATTGAATTTAACGCTGTCAATCAGCAGGGGTGTCATGCGGTTATTAAATCGGTTCCGTTCAGCGGCTACTTCCTCGCATGATCGACGTTGCGTGATTTTCTGTTTGATCTCAGGCATGTGGCGAAGGGTCTCCTGATATCCACTGTCGATGATGGCTTTGGCTTTGGCAAAGTCAAAACTGGATACGCCCTGTAAATTTGGCTCCAGATAAATGCCACCCGGAGGAATGCTTCCCGGGTTGGACTTATCCATAAGCAAATAGAGCATCGATCGCGACAACAACTTATCATCTTCCCCCGTGGGATACTTGTCATGGATCTTACTTGAAACGTTGGAACCTATAATAATGCCGGGATGGAATTCTGATTCAGCGACATCAACGGGAAAATTGTTGTAGACGCCGCCATCAAACAAATATTTGCCATCGATGCGGATGGGTGTGTAGAAAAAGGGGACAGTTTGTGTGGCGCGTATGGCATCGCCCAGGTTGCCACTACGCAGCACAACCTCCTGCTGCGTGAAAATCTCTGACGCCATCAGCCGAAGGGGCACAAACAGACTGTCAAAGTTGCCCCTGGCGATCGCTGATGGCTGGGCCATCTTCTCCGCGATGGCAAAGTTCAGGGAAACGTCATTGGCAATACTGCTGTTGAAATTCAGGGAGAAGGTTGTGTCCAGCTGGAGATTCAGGCGAACGAACGACGGGTGAATGTCGTCTTTGTTGTAGTAGTAATTGTAACCTTCTTCCAGCTGACCATTGACCCAGCGAATCAGGTCATCACTGAGCATGATGTCTTCAATTTGTTCCGGACTCATGCCGGCGGCGTAGCACCCCGCCACAATGCCGCCCATACTGGTGCCCGCCACGTAGTCAATGGGGATTTCATTTTCTTCAAGCGCCTTTAACATCCCCACATGGGCAAGTCCTTTTGCAGCGCCTCCACTCATGACGACAGCCACCTTTTGAGCGATACCCAAAAACGGCGACAGGAGCAGATAAACCAGGAGAAGGCCGAGACGCATGGCGCGCTAAGTTACCCCGGTTGCGGCTAAGTTGGAAGGTCAGTTTGCAATAACGGCCAGCGGAGGTTCTGGCAGGTGAATTTTCTCCAGGCGGCGCTGCACTTGCTGTCGCGCCAATTCGAATGCGGCGAAGAATTCTTGTTTGATGGGCTGAGAAGGCGGCAATTCTACCTTCAGGGCATCCACTTGCACGCCGTTTTTCCAAAATCGATAGCAAAGGTGCGGCCCGTTGGCAAGCCCGGTACTCCCCACATAGCCAATAGTCTCTCCCTGACTGACCCTGTCGCCGGCGTGCAGACCGGCTGCGATTCTTGACATGTGGAGGTACTGTGTAGTGTAGGTGCTGTTATGACGGACCTTGACGTAATTGCCGTTGTTTCCATTGTAGCGTGCTTCGAGCACGGTGCCATCCCCGACGCTGCGAATTGGGGTTCCCGTGGGAGCGGCAAAATCAGTGCCCCGGTGAGCCCTGAAAACGTGCGCGATCGGATGGAACCGACGAGGATTGAAACGTGAACTGATCCGGGTGAACTCGATGGGATACTTCAAGAGCGCCTTTCTCAAACTATTGCCCGAATGATCGAAGTAGTCAAGGCCATCGCCCTGATCAAACGGAATGGCATAATAGGGCTGGCCTGCATGTTCAAAGAAAATGCCCAGGATATTTCCAATACCTATCACTGAACCCTCAACAAGCTGCACTTCGTAGAAAATTTTGAAACGGTCGCCGCGCTGCAGGCGCTGAAAGTCAATCTGCCAGGCAAAAATGTCAACAAAACGGTTCGTTAGTTCGGGTGAGTTACCCTGCAGATCCAGGGTTTCTGCGAGCGTTGATCCAATGACGCCGGCGGCCTGTCGCTCCTGCACTTCTACGTTGCGATGACCGGCCTCTACCCGGAGGGTATCGTGAAAGCGGAAGACGAAGTAGTCAATGGGATTCGCTTCATAAATCAGGGCTTCAAGTGTGTGAAGAGAGTCCTGCTGCGCGATCAAGGTATACTTCCTGCCGGCAGCAATTTTTCTGAAGTCAAATGTGGCACGCGGGATCAAGTGAAGTTGCCGGTGTACCTCCGGAGAGACAAAGTATCCTTTCAACAAATCAACGAAGCGCTGATCGCGCCGTACGTGATCTTCGGCCACATGGAGGTGATTGACCATCATGCCAAAAATCATGACCGGCTGTTCTACTTCTTGTTCTTTGCGCGCAACCGTATCTTGTTCGTAGTCTCCTTCGCTAACGTACGATAAGGTGATCTGGTCAATAGCGGGCACCAGCAATAACAAGCCTCCGGCCACTGCGGCCAGAACGAGTAACCCGGTTTTACGCGTGAAGATATTTTTCAACGCGGCGAAGTTACGAAACTAGGGATAAAGGGATTTGTACTTGGCCTTGCCTCGCTCCAGGAATTCAACGAAGCCCGATGGATCCCGATCATAGCCATACGGCCAGGCCAGCACTTTCTCATCCGCACCCACCAGCACATAGAATGGTTGCGCATTGTTATCCAGGCGCGTGATCTGCAGATCAGCATTTTGCTTGCCGAGGGTCTTCTTCTCCTTCTTGTCGTACGGCGAAGTGTACCACTCGGCTTCCGGCA
>JBGAPO010000031.1:0-30204 GCA_044221195.1 Cyclobacteriaceae bacterium | reverse complement strand
GTGCTGCACATTGACGAAAGTGTACCGACGAAAGAACTGGTGTATGTGGCCGGAGTAGCCACTTCGCTGGAGGCACGGGTGACGATTGCCACTAAACCCAAGTAGCCATGGACGATCAGGAGAAGAAGAACAGGAGGGTTGGCTTATGGACGTCAGCAGGACTGCATATCCTGATGGCAGCAGTACTTTTCTTTATCGTTGCCTGGCGAGCCCCTGATCCCCCGCTTCCGGAATATGGTATTGAATTAAACTTTGGATTGGACGACCAGGGCAGCGGCGACGTGCAGCCGGATGAACCCGTCGGCGATCAAGGTGAAGCAAATACTCAGGAGACGTCCCAGGCAGCGCCTGCGGAACAACAAGAGGAAACACCTGTCACCAACGAGGAGAAGGCCACGGATAAGTCTGTTGAAGCTGTATCCAAAGTGGAAAGCCCGGTGACAGTCAAAGAAGAGAAAGCGGCTTCCAACCCGGTCAAGCAGCCGGTGAAGACGGAGAAACCTCCGGTCGTCAAGGAGAACGCACAGACTGTAGCGAAAGAGACACCCAAAGAAACGGCAACGGCTGACGCACCCAAAAAAGGTCAAGCAGCCAGCCAGGGAGATGACGCGAATAAGACCGGCGACAAGGGAAGCGAGCAGGGAACGCTGGATGCCAAAGCACTATACGGAACTCCCGGCGGCGGCGGTGGTGGCACTGGAATGAATCTCCAGATGTCGGGATGGGCGTGGGCTGACAACCCTGTGATACCCCAGTTGCCCGACAACGAGGACGGCAAGGTTGTCTTCGAAATTGAGTGTGATGAGAACGGCGACATTACCGGCATCACTTCGGTTGAACGCACCCTCAGTCCGCGAGCCGAACAAATGCTCAAGGACATGATCCGCAAGAATTCATTGATCAGGACTTCCGGAGGGAAAGTGCCCGAGCGTTCCAAAGGCCGGGTCTCGTTTGTACTCCGGACGAAATAGACTTATTCTTTTGTCTTGTACAGGTTGAGCGCGATGCGCTCGGGGAGGCCCTTGGGCACGATCTCCGCCAGCTTGGCGCTGAGCCAGTTGGTGAACCCCGGGATGATCTCCATCTTCCCCGCATACATGCCATCGATGGCAATCTTGGCAACAGCCTCCGGCGTCATGCTGAACTTCTCGGCGCGGTCTTTTACGGGCGTCAGGTTGGCCCGGTCAATAAACCCGGTTGAGGTAGGCCCCGGGCACAAGCACGAAGCAGAGACGCTTGTTCCCTTCAACTCCCAGTTGATCCCACGCGTCAGCAAGAGCACAAAGGCTTTGGTAGCAGCATAAAGGGACAGCGTCGGCACAGCCTGGTAAGCTGCTGTACTTGAGACGTTTAATATAAATGCATTGGGCTGTGACTTGAGGAGTGGTGTGAATGTCCGGCACAGCTCTGCCAGGGTCACCATGTTGACCTGCATCATTCCCCGGAACTCCGCTTCGGGCAACTCGTGGAGCGCACCCCAGGAACCAAAGCCGGCGTTGTTGACGAGAATGTCTATGGCATAGTTGCGGGAACTGACCCACTGGCTCAGGGTGACCGACGCGTTGGGTGCCGACAAATCCAGGGGACAGTAGTCGGCGTTAACGCCAAAGGTCTGGCGGATTTCCTCGGCGTGCTTCTTCAGCGCATCTTCCGTGCGCGCGACCAGGATGACGTCGTGTTTACGGCCGGCCAATTCGCGTGCAATGGCCAGACCGATGCCTCCGCTGGCACCTGTGATCAAGGCATACGCCATGACTTACTTGTTGGTGATGAAATGGAAGCGCTGGTAGAGCAGGGGTTTGCTGCTCTCGTCGCGCGGCTGGTACTTGCCGGAAATGATGGGTATATACATCACACGGCGGCGGCTCTGCTCACCGACAAACGGCGATTGAGCTACCCGGTGCCATAGACGGCCGTCGTGCACCGTCAGGTCGCCAGGTTCTACCGTGAGACCAATCTCTTTCTTGTCGGCTTTGTTGCTCAGGTAGTAAACCTTTCTGAACAGCAGCGTGCCAAGGCCTTTGTTATGCGTTCCTGGCAGGAGGCGGAGACCGCCGTTAGCCGGGGAGGATGCATCCAGGTGAAGGCCGACGTTGAGCATCGGCATGATCTTGTTGCCGTAGAAAATATCGCGGAGAGCGTCGGTATGCCAGCCCAGTTGGCTGTAGTTGCTGTTGGCGATGTTCACATAGTGATTGAACACCAGGCCGTCTTTTTCATTGACGCCAATGCGGGAATCCGGGGCACCGATCAATTGAAAGAGTGCTTCCAGGCGGGGATCTTTCAGAAATTCCTCGAAGATGGGAGAGAACTGGTTGAGGAACGCGAATCGCTGGACGATGGTCTTGCCGTCGACGTCGGTACCGAACTTGATCGGCACACCGTTGACCATTTTACGGCCCTCGCTAATCCACTGTTCCTGAACGCGCTGGGACTCTTTAAGCATGTCAGCCACAGTTTCCTTGCTGACGAAGTTCTTGAAATGAATGAATCCGTAGGTATCGAAGAATCTCAACTGCTCCTCAGTCAGTCTGTCGCCCAGCGTAAACTTGGGGTACGACCCATTCACCACTTTCTTTTCCGTCGCGACCTGTTCCTCCATTGTTTATTCAGTCTGTTATCAAACACTATTAGCCCGCAAAATACCGCAATTTTACGTAATTGTTACTAACTGCTCCTTTACGGGGATACAAAAATAGCTGAATTTTCGGTCATTCCAGCGGTTTTTGGGCGGGGATTGTGTTGATAAACCGCCTAACCCTGAGGTATACGAAATATGTCACAAAAGGTGCCACAATGAGGTCGACTGAATAGTGCACATGCTGCCATGCCAGGAACAGCGCCATGAGCGCCGTGCCACCCAGCTTGGCGAGGTATAAAAATCGATTGCGCTCGACATACACGGTAACCATCATCGTGCTGACATGCCCGGAAAAGAAGAGGTCTTTGGCAAAAGCCTGCTCCGGATAGACAAGCGAAGCAGAGATCGGGTCAACCAGCAGGATCATGTCGCCCGGAGGCTCTAACGTAACAAGGTACATGGTAAACGCCCTCAGGATATTGACTCCGCAGTACGTAGCCAACCCGGCCATCAAAACCGCCGGGCGGTTGGAATACTGAATAAGGGTCTGCAGCAAAGCGACGGTGAGAATGAAGAACACCGCTGTAGACCAGTCGACCGGGGTGAAGAAGTTGAGGATGGGATCGTTCAGCAGAATGCCTGCCTTTGGACCGAGCAGGTGCTCGTAATAAAGCGGCATGAACAGGACCATCGAGACCAACGTGGCCAGGCTGAAGATGATCAGGCCGCGACCCCGCGGATGTTTAAGCCATTCGCGCCAGGTGATCTCCATCAGGAAACAACGATGAGGTAATAGTTCTTCTTACCCTTTTGCACAAGCAGGTATCGGTTGTGCAGCAGTCGATAGTCCGGCCGGCTTGCAACATCCTCCACGCGCTGCTTGTTCACGCTCACGCCGCCGCCCTGGATCATCCGACGCGCTTCTCCCTTGGACGGGAATATCTTCGCTTGTGTCGTCTCCGACAGCAAATCGGTTATCGTCGCTGCGCCGGCTAATGCATCCCGTGAAATCTCAACCGTGGGAACGCCTTCCAGCACGGCAAGGAGGGTGCTCTCATCCAACCGTTCCAGGTCTTGCGTCACGGAGTTGCCAAACAACAACTGGCTTGCTGCCAGCGCGGTATCATAATCAGCCTGCGAGTGTACCCGAACCATGATCTGCCGGGCCAGTTCCTGTTGAAGCGCACGCTTGTGTGGTGCTTGGGCGTGTTCGGCAACCAGCCCGTCAATGGCCTCCTTGTTCAACTCGGTGAATATCCTGATGTATGTTCCGGCATCCTCATCGGAGGTGTTCAACCAATATTGATAGAAATGGTAGGGAGATGTTTTTCCGGCGTCGAGCCATACATTGCCCTGCTCTGTCTTTCCAAACTTGGTGCCGTCGGCCTTCTTGATAAGTGGCGTGGTGAGGGCAAACGCTTCACCGCCGTCCTTCCGGCGGATCAACTCTGTACCGGTTACAATGTTGCCCCACTGATCGGATCCACCCATCTGCAGGCGGCAGCCCTTGTTCTTATAGAGCCAGTAGAAATCATAGCCCTGAACCAATTGATACGTGAATTCTGTGAATGAAAGACCAGACTCCAGGCGCTTCTGGACGGAGTCCTTGGCCATCATGTAATTGACGGTGATGTGCTTGCCGACATCCCGGATGAAATCGAGGAAATGAAGATTACGGAACCAGTCGTAGTTGTTGACCATCTCCGCTTGTCCGGGCGAAAAGTCCAGGAACCGTTCGAGCTGCTTGCGTACGCAGGTCTCATTGTGACGAAGGATGTCTTCGGAGAGGAGGTTGCGTTCTGCCGACTTGCCGGAGGGGTCGCCGACCATGCCGGTGGCGCCGCCCACCAGTGCGATGGGTTTGTGGCCGCAGCGCTGGAAATGTACCAACGTCATGATCTGGACCAGGTTGCCGATGTGCAGGGAGTCGGCGGTAGGGTCGAAGCCGATGTAACCGGCCGTGCGCTCTTTCTGAAGCTGCGCTTCCGTCCCGGGCATGACGTCGTGGATCATTCCACGCCAGGTGAGTTCCTGCACAAAGTTCTGGGTCATCGCGGTGTCAATTCAGGGGGCAAATATAGATAGCGACGGCCCTAATGCTATTGACCGGGGCACGGATTATCTGCTACTTTGGCCCCCAAAGACAACCGCATGAAACAACCCGAGTCGCTGCAGATGGTCGCTGAGTTCCACCGCACTTTCAAACACCCCGTACTTCCTGAACCGACCATCCCGGATGAAAAGCGGTGCCGCCTTCGGGTCGAACTCCTCGCGGAGGAACTGAAAGAACTCGAGCAGTCCATCCAGGAGAAGGACATCGTCGGTATTGCCGATGCACTGTGTGATCTGCAGTATGTGCTATCGGGCGCCGTGCTGGAATTCGGACTCGCGGAGAAATTCAAGGCGCTGTTTGAAGAAGTCCAGCGTTCCAACATGAGCAAGGCCTGTTCGTCAGAGGAGGAGGCAAAGGCCACCGTGGCGTATTACCGCCAGCGGGACAATACGGAATGCTACTACCTCCAGGAGGGCGAGCACTGGCTGGTTTACCGCACGGCGGATAATAAGACCATTAAATCGACCGGGTATTCGCCGGCTGACCTGGCTTCAATTTTGCAAGGGAAATGACACTAAAACGGCTCCTGAGTCGTTTATTATGCGTATTTTTGATTGTTTTTTAATCTGCATTGATTCGATCCAATGAATGAACTAAGCCCCTTCCTCCAAGCCTGGTACCAAGCCATGCTGGTAGGATCAATTGTCTTGGTCGCCCTGGGCGTCCTCATCTACCTGGTTCACCATCTCCGTGTCGCGCTGATCAAAGACTTCAAAGCCAAATACGATTACATCAACACGCATGAGGTACGCTGGTACAAGTGGACGTTCTACTGCTTCGGCGCGGCTATCGGCTTTGCCATCAACCTCTACGGTTCACACGAGCGGGTACTCAATACGGTGGGCGTATGGTTCTTCGTCCGCATCTTTTTTGGTATAGCAGGAGCGACGCTCGTCGCCTATGTGGCTAAACTGATCCTCCAGTATTATTACCCCACCAAAGTCAACGCCAAGCTGAAGAAGTGGCGTTACATGCCGAGGGTTAACCCCAAGACAGGCAACCGGATGCGCTTGCTGTCGGAAGAAGAAGAAGATGTGCACCTGGATGCCGGAAAGCGGTCGGAGGAGAACATCTTTTCGATCGACTACGATGTGTGGATTGACGATAAGACGGGTGACGTGCACATCGAGAAGTACCAGGGGCATCTGACGGCTTTGCGCTGCAATAATTGCGGCTTCTTTACCATGCGCGTCATTTCCGAAGAGATCTCGCAGACCTTCGAAGACGGGTCGCCCAAGGAAATGATCAAGCACTACAAGTGCGAATACTGCAAGAACGTCAGGGCCACGGCGTTTCCGATTTCCCGTCGCGAGGGCGACGACTTTAAGGAATTCCGTGATTCGAATAAGCGCAATACCCGGAACATCGACGCCGTGCGTATTGAAATCCACTCGGTCCTGTCGGGCAAGAGGTTCTATGAATTCTCGACGCTTGAACAGGCACAGAAATTCCTGGAAGAGTTTGACCTGGACAAATCACCGAAGCCTTAAAGGCATCCCCGGGGGCGAACGCTCCGTTAGACACAGTACGACCAATTATTCCGTATGATCCGGACTCTAATTTTTCTGCTCTTCGCCATAGGCTCCAGTTTCAGCGCCCTTGCATATCCTTTGGATACAGCCCGGCTGCAGCCGAAACCGGTATTCGGAAAAGAAGTAAGGGTTGTTACTTACCTTCTTGATAACCATCATTTTAGAAGGCTTAAGTTCAGCGATTCTTTATCATCAGTTATCTATGAACGCTATTTCGGCGAGCTGGATCCCAGCCGGCTTTATTTTCTGCAATCCGACCTCAAACGGTTTGAAAGCTATCGGCTGAAGCTGGATGATTTGTCTCGCACCGAGAATGTAACGCCTGCCTTCGCGATCTATGCCTTGTTCCAGGATCGCTACCGCGTCCGCCTGAATTATGTCATCAATAACCTCGTCGGGAAGGAATTCGATTATACCACGGACGAGTACTATGAAGTCGACCGCGACAGTCTGCCGTGGGCGGTTTCTAATGAGGAGTTGGATGAGACCTGGAGAAAGGTGATCAAGAGCCAGGCGCTGTCGCTCAAGCTGACCGGCAAGACGCAGCCGGAGATCACGGACCTCCTCAAGAAGCGCTATGAGCGCCTTCTCAAGACATTCGACCAACTCAACAGTGAGGATGTGTTCGGGATTTACATGAACTGCATTACGGAATCCTATGATCCTCATACCAGTTACCTGTCGCCGAAAACAGCCGACCTCTTCAAACAGAGCATGAGCTTGTCGCTGGAAGGTATTGGCGCGCGGCTGACAACGGAGAATGATTATACCAAGGTTGCCGAGATCATCCCGGGTGGCCCTGCCGATAAGGCCAAGACGCTTCATGCCAATGACCTCATTTCAGGCGTCGCCCAGGGGAAAGACGGTGAAATGGTCGATGTGGTAGGCTGGAGGCTGGACGAAGTGGTGAAACTGATCAAAGGCCCCAAAGGAACCGAAGTGCGCCTGCAGGTCCTGCCGGCTCAAACGGGCGTTGCAGGTCCTCCCATCGTGCTCACCTTCGTGCGGGAGAAAGTGAAGCTGGAAGACCAGGCAGCCAAGAAGAAGGTGATCAACTACAGCGCGAACGGAAAGAACATGAAGCTGGGTGTGATTTCGCTCCCCAGTTTCTACATGGATTTTGCTGCTTACCAAAAGGGTGACCCCAACTATCGCAGCACAACCCGCGATGTAAAGCAACTCATCAAAGAGCTTAAGGCGGAGGGCGTTAACGGCCTCGTCATCGACCTGCGCAACAACGGAGGCGGCTCGCTTCCCGAAGCCATTGACCTCACCGGCTTGTTCATCAAGGAAGGCCCTGTTGTGCAGGTGCGCGATCCGGCAAACCGCGTTGAACTGGGCGTTGACGACGACACCAGCGTGGCGTATGACGGCCCCCTGGTGGTGATGACCAACCGCTTCAGTGCTTCGGCATCTGAGATCTTTGCAGGCGCCATCCAGGATTACCACCGCGGCGTGATCGTCGGTGAGTCGACCTTTGGAAAAGGGACCGTGCAGCAGGTACTTGACCTCGCCCGGTGGATACCCGACCAGGAGAAAGTAGGCCAGTTGAACCTGACGTCACAGAAGTTCTATCGCGTCACAGGCAGCAGCACACAGAATAAGGGTGTGACTCCGGATATACTCCTCCCCAGCCCGTTTTCGGCGCAGCAATTTGGGGAAAGCTCAAGACCGAGCGCGCTGCCGTGGGATGTGATCCGCAAGACGGAGTTTCAAAAGGCAGGAAATGTCACTGACAAGCTGGTTGCCGGCCTGACCAAGGACTACCAGGAGCGCCTGAAGTTTGACGCTTCACTGAAGAAGTATGTCGGCGACGTCGAGGAGGCAAAGAAGAACTACAGCGAAACCCGCATTTCGCTGAACGAGGCTACCCGCCGCAAGGAAATGGAAGCGGCCAAAGCCAAGTCAGGTGATGTACCGCTGGACACGCGCGTGTCGAAGGAAGGCTTGCCGGTGGATGAACTAAACAACCTCAAAGACGAGCCGTTGCGCGAAGGATTGTTGATCCTCGCGGATATGCTGACCAAATATATCGGTTAACCTAGCGGCTGAGGGCCACGGGCGTCAGCGTGTATCCTTTGCTCTGCAGCATGGCAAGGAGCCCGTTTTCTCCCTTGAGGTGCGCTACCCCCACACTGATAAACGAGGGCTGATCCTTCATCATCTTTTCGATCTTCGGGAACCACTCCTCGTTGCGGGCGGTGTAGAAGACACGAATAAAGTCGGGATTGCTTTCGGTCGGGTGGTGATCCAGGGAGAAGATCTTGTCGAGGTCGTTGGCCTTGAAGGCGAGTTCCAGGTCATGGAATTCAGCCATCTGCTCGGTGAAATTGTTGATGGTAAAATTGAGGGCTTCTTTCTGTTTATCCATCGGGAACGTTTTGAGCGATTCGGCCTCCCGGTCAATTCCTTCCAGGCTGTACGTGCTCAGTTTGTTCTGCTTGGCGAGCAGGAGTAATTCAATGTCATAGTACTTCACCGCCTCGCCAAGGCCCATGCGCGTCATGTTGATGGAAAGCGCGAGGGGGATAAGTTTTCCCAGGTCCTTTTCAAATTTCGCCTTGGACATGTGGAATTTCTGGTCGACAAACGCAATCAACTTGCTGTATTCGTCGGGGGAAAGGACCGTGGCCAGGGTTTGCTTCTTCGGAAGATGCATCGCCTTGTTCAATTCCATCTGCGCCTTGTGATCTACCTGGTCTTCAATGGCAAAGAGCTTGCATTGGGTCATCTTTTGCCCGACCTCTTTGGGCAGGTAGAACTCTTTTTCGCCGATGAACTTCAGCGTGCCCATCAGGTAGGACGGTTTGGTGAGACCGTTGCCGGAGACTTCCCAGAGGACAGACTTTTGAGCGACGGCCGTCAGGCAGGACAACGCGAGAAGGAGGGTAGTGATCTTGATTTTCATAGTCGGGTGTTGGACAGCAAAGAAAAAGTATTTCGGGGAGAATCGGAAGTTGGGTAAGGGAGTGGAACATCAAAGAAAGATGTTCCGTTCTAAGTCCATGACGCCTAATTTTGCCTATTTTAACACGGAATTGGAACCTGCTGAGGCATGAGTGAAGAACTTCTGAAAGCCATCGTCCAACTCTTTGCCATCGTGGCCAAAGAACGGATAACCGACGATGAGCGGGCCAATATCAAAGACTTCCTTTCCCTCCACCTGAACCAGGAGGGCACCCGCTATTACCTCAACCTTTTCGACGAGTTTGTCAAGGCCAACCGCAAGGCATCGGGCCATGACCTGGCCAATGTGGATGATGAAACCGCACAGTTTGTGGACGACTGGGCGCACATCATGCAGATTTCCAAGAAGGTGAACCAGGCCCTCACCATGCAGCAGAAGGCGGTGATCATCATCAAGATCATTGAGCTGGTTTACGCCGAGGGACATATCTCGGAAAGGCAGGAGAACCTGATCTTTTACATCGGCGAAGCGCTGAAGATCCCGATGAAGGACATACAGGCCATGCGCACCTTCGTCATGGGCCAGGATTCAGACGAGCTGAACCTGAAGAATATCCTGATCATTGATGAGGGCTCCGGTGAGTTGAAGCACGCGGGTCCCCGAATCATCGCCAAGAACCTGACGGGCCTGATCGCGGTACTCCGCCTGGCCGACATCGAGACGTACTTTGTAAAATACCTCGGCATCACGTCGCTCTACATCAACAGCCAGCCTTTCAAGAGCCGCAAGATTGAAGTGTTTCCCACGGGCTCGACGTTCCGCGGCTCGAAGATCGACACCATCTACTACAGCGACATTGTCAGCAAGTTCCTCGAGGAAGAGTCGGGCACGGAGATCTCGTTTGTAGCTGAACACATCTTCTACCATTTCAAGAGCGGCCGGGCCGGTCTCCAGAATGTGACTGTGTCGGAACGCGGCGGCAAGCTCATCGGGCTGATGGGCGGCAGCGGTTCCGGCAAGTCGACGATGCTCAACGTGCTCAACGGCTCCGAGCGTCCCTCCAGCGGCCGCGTGCTGGTGAACGGCATCGACATCCACGAAAACGCGAAGCAGGTGGAAGGCATCATCGGCTTCATCCCGCAGGACGACCTGCTGATGGAAGACCTGACGGTGTTCGAGAATCTATACTATGCCGCGCGCCTCTGCTTCGGAAATCTCTCGAAGAAGGAAACTGAAGAGAAGGTGAACAAGGTGCTCCTCAGCCTGGGGCTTTCCGAGATTCGCGACCTGAAAGTGGGCTCTCCCTTGCAGAAGACCATCAGCGGCGGCCAGCGCAAGCGGGTGAACATCGGGCTGGAATTGCTCCGTGAACCGACCATCCTCTTTGTCGATGAACCCACGTCGGGCTTGTCGTCGCGGGATTCAGAGAACATCATGGACCTGCTGAAAGAATTGTCACTTCGCGGCAAGATGATATTCGTGGTGATCCACCAGCCGTCGTCCGACATCTACAAGATGTTCGATACACTCATCATCCTCGATGTCGGCGGGTTCCAGATCTACTACGGCAACCCGGTAGAGGCGGTGTCGTACTTCCAGGATATCATCAACGCGGCGACCAAGACGCCGGGAGCCTGCCCGGAGTGCGGGAACATCAACCCGGAGCAGGTGTTCAATATCATCGAGACCCGCGTGGTCAATGAGTTCGGCCGCTTCACCAACACCCGCAAGATCTCGCCAGGTCAGTGGTACCAGTATTTCAAGCAACGCATCAAGATCTCCCGGATAGAGGAAGTGAAAACGCCGCTGCCCGTCACGCAGCGCATCCCGGGATGGCTGCAGCAGTTGATGGTGTTCACCAAGCGCGATCTGCTCTCCAAGCTGGCCAACAAACAGTACCTCGTGATCAACCTCAGCCTGTCGCCGGTGCTGGCCTTGTTCATGGCCTACTTCGTCAAGTACTGGAGCATCACCGACAACGGCCCCGAAGACTATGTGTTTTACAGCAACAGCAACATCCCCGTTTACTTCTTTGTGAGCGTGGTGGTCGCGCTGTTTGTGGGGCTCATTGTCAGCGCGGAAGAAATCTTCCGCGACCGAAAGATCAGGAAACGGGAGGCGTTCCTGCACCTCAACAACACGAGCTACCTCTTTTCCAAGGTGATTATCCTGTTCGGTATTTCCGCCGTCCAGACGTTGACGTTTATCGCCGTGGGCAACCTGATACTGGAAATACCGCTGTCGGAGGCCCGGTATTGGCTGATCCTCTTCTCTTGCGCATGCTTTGCCAATGTGCTGGGACTGAATATTTCATCAGCCTTTGATTCGGCGGTGACGATCTATATCCTCATCCCGGTGCTGGTGATCCCGCAGCTGCTGATGAGCGGTGTCGTGATTCCGTTCGACAAGTTTAACCCGCAGGTGGGCAACCCCGTCGAGATCCCGGTGATGGGGGAGATGATTGCCTCGCGCTGGGCCTACGAAGCCTTCATGGTGACGCAATACAAGGACAACCCGTATGCGAAGCTCTTTTACCCGATCGAGAAGGACCTGCAGGCTGCGCAAAACAAGAAGAACTACTTCATACCTCCGTTGGAGACGAAAGTCAGCGACCTGGTGCGCTGGCGCAATCGCTGGAGGGACCAGAATGACGAACGGGTGAAGAGTGCCTTGCGTGTGCTGCGGAATGAAGTGGGCTACGAGATGAGCGTCTGGGCCCCGGATTGGCTGGGTCTCACCCGGAAGTACGAAGTAGGCAAGTTTGATTCTGTGGCCCTCGACTCTACCCGGAAATTCCTGGCCACGTTGAAAAACATGTACCATAGACTTTCAGACAAAGCAACCAAGGACAAGAATGCCCTGGTGCAAAGTCTCATCGAGCAGGGCATCGATTCTGCCCAGCAGGAAACTATGCGGTTGCGGTATACCAATGAAGCGGTGGGCGACTTGGTGAGGGGCAGGGAACGCATGCCGCGCGAAGTGGAATTTGAAGAAAGGATCTATGTGCGGTATGGGCCAATCTACAACGACGAACGCCGGCCGGCTAACCTGTTCGACTTCCGCGCGGATTTCCTTGTGCCCGTCAAACATTTCTTCGGCCGCTACTATGATACGCTGTACTTCAACATTACAGTTATCTGGATCATGACGATCACCTTGTTCATCGCTCTTTACTTTGATTTGCTGAAGAAATTCGTGAGTGCGCTGGAAAACCGCCGCAAGTACCGCAGGAGAAATGCAACCTAATCCAAATACATAACCCACATGAAGAAGTCAATCGTCACCTTGTCTGTCATTACTTTGTTTGCAGCCGCCATCATCGCCTGCTCCGGAAAGAAGGAACATGCGGAAGGCGAACACAGCGAAGACGCCACCACCTGGGCTGAGCTGGATGCCTATCACATGGTGATGGCCGAATCGTATCACCCGCTGAAAGATTCCGCCAACCTGGCGCCGGCCAAAGCGAACGCTGAGGCCCTTGCCGCGGAAGCGGAGAAGTGGGCGGCCGCCTCGCTTCCCGAGCGCGTCAACAACGACGAGATGATGACCCGCATCGAAAACCTCAAGACCAGCTCACGGGCTTTCGCCGATAAAGTAAAGGCCGGGGCGACGGACGAAGAACTCTCCGCTGCACTGACCGCCCTTCACCAGGAATTCCACCAGATACAGGAAGCATGGGAAGGCGGCGGCCATTCTGAACACCATTAAGGAAAACCAGCGTGCATGCTGAAGGTCGCCTGGAGTGAAGCTTACGTGTTGCCGCTGCCGCCCAATCATCGGTTTCCGATGAGCAAGTACGAGGTGCTGCCGCAGCAGCTACTGCACGAAGGCACTCTCCAGGAGTCGAATTTCTTCCAGCCGTCACCCATGACGGAAGAACGGATTGTCCGCACGCACGACAAGGCATATTGGGAGAAGCTGAAGTCCATGCAGCTGACCGAGCGCGAAGTCAGGCGGACCGGCTTCCCGCTGACGGAGGCGCTGGTGAACCGCGAAGTGACAATCGTCAACGGCACAGTCCGATGTGCGGAGTACGCCCTGCAGTACGGCGCGGCCATGAACATCGCCGGCGGAACACATCACGCGTTTACGGACAGGGGCGAGGGCTTTTGCCTGCTGAATGATATTGCTTTGGGAGCGCATCACCTCCTCGACAACGGACTGGCGGAGAAGATTCTTGTTGTCGACCTGGATGTACACCAGGGCAACGGCACGGCCCGGATTTTTCGCGATGACCCGAGGGTCTTTACGTTCAGCATGCACGGCGCCAACAACTACCCGCTCTTCAAAGAGAATTCGGACCTTGATATTGGTTTGGCGGATGGTACCTCGGACAGGTTCTACCTCAACACCCTCGACCGCAACCTGAAGACGCTGCTGGAGGAAGTTGAACCCGACTTTATCTTCTTTCAGTCGGGTGTGGATATCCTGGACACGGACCGGTTGGGAAGGCTCGGTGTGACCCGTGCCGGGTGCAAGGAGCGCGACCGGCTGGTGCTCACGGCAGCGAAGGAGAACGGTATTCCGCTGGTAGCCAGCATGGGCGGCGGGTACTCGCACGAGTTCCGCGATATCATCGAAGCGCACGCCAACACGTATCGTCTTGCACAGGAGATTTTCTTTTAGTACCTAAACCAAAATTTCCCTTCCTCCGGACATGAAGCACGAGCACGAAGTACTGGATAAGCGCAACCTCTGGTTTGTCATCACCGCATCATCCGTTGGTACGCTCATCGAGTGGTACGACTTCTACATCTTCGGCAGTTTGGCCACGATCCTGTCGGAGCAGTTCTTTCCCAAGACCAATCCGACCGTCGGGCTCCTCTCCACGCTGGCCACCTTTGCCGTCGGCTTCATCGTGCGTCCTTTTGGCGCCATCGTCTTTGGGCGTCTGGGCGATATGGTCGGCAGGAAGTACACCTTCCTGGTCACGCTCATCCTGATGGGCTGTTCGACATTCGGCATCGGCCTCGTGCCCGGCTATGAAACCATCGGTATCGCCGCTCCCTTGCTCGTCCTGCTGCTGCGCGTCATCCAGGGCCTGGCCCTTGGCGGGGAATACGGCGGCGCGGCAACGTATGTCGCAGAGCATGCGCCGGTGGGCAAACGCGGATTTTATACCAGCTTCATCCAAACGACAGCGACGCTCGGCCTGTTTGTGTCGCTGGGTGTTATTCTCGCCGTGCGGCAGTCGATGGGATTGACGGAGTTCAGCGCCTGGGGATGGCGCATTCCCTTCTTGTTATCCGCCGCACTGGTGGCCATCTCTGTGTATATCCGCCTCCGCATGCAGGAGTCGCCCCTGTATTCAAAGATCAAGAGGGAAGGAGCGATTTCGACGAACCCCATCAAAGAAAGCTTTGGCAAAAAGAAGAACCTGAAGATTGTGCTGTTGGCTCTCTTCGGCGCCACCGCAGGACAGGGCGTGGTATGGTACACGGGCCAATTCTATGCGCTGACATTCTTGCAGAAAACCTGTACGCTGGAGTTCGTGCAGTCGTACTCGGTCATCGCCGTCGCGCTTGTGCTGGGTACGCCGTTGTTCATTCTCTTCGGCCGACTCTCCGACACTATCGGAAGGAAATACATCATGATGGCAGGCATGCTGCTGGCGGCCATCAGCTACCGACCGATCTACCAGGCCATGTACGACCTGACCGACGTGCGGCTGAAAATGGAACTGGCCGAAAGCAAGAACATCAACCGGCAGACCAACCCGGAAACCGGCACCGTCAGCATCACGGTCACGCAGCCGTATTCCGACGGCACCGATGTCATCGAAACGTCCACCCAACTTGCCGACGGCACGGTAACACCTGCGAAGAAAGAGGTGAAACTCGCCGACGAGGGTTTCTGGACCATGATCTTGCTCGTATTTGTCCAGGTGGTATTCGTCACGATGGTGTACGGACCTATCGCCGCCTTCCTCGTGGAGTTGTTCCCCACGCGCATCCGCTACACGTCGATGTCGCTGCCGTATCACATCGGCAACGGTGTCTTCGGCGGCCTCACGCCGCTGATCGCCACCTGGATGTCGGGCTCAGGCGATATCCTCGTCGGCCTGTGGTATCCCATCATCGTCGCCAGCGTGTGCTTCGTCATCGGAATGATCTTCCTGTCGAACAAGACCCCCGAAGACGTGGAGTAACCTATGGCAAAGAAGGGACAGACGTGGGTCACGATCGGCAAGCACAAGATTGAGCTGTCCAACCTGGAGAAAGTGCTGTTCCCCGAGGACAATATCCTCAAAGCGGAGATCATCGAATACTACCTGAAAATTGCGCCGACGCTGCTCAACCACGTCAAGGGCCGCGCCCTGACGCTCATCCGGTTCCCCGACGGCATTCACGGGGAGATGTTCTACCAGAAGAACCGTCCCACCTGGGCGCCGGATTGGATTGAGTTCGCCCAGCTGGGCAAGGAGGAGAAGAAAGATTATATCATTGCCACCGAGCCGGCCACATTTGTCTGGCTGGCCAACCTGGCGGCGCTCGAACTTCACCAGCTGCACTCGCGCAAGCCGCGGTTTGAGTTCCCCGACTACATGGTCTTTGACCTCGATCCCCCGGAGGGATATGACTTCACGAAAGTGCTGCCGATCGCATTCGACCTGAAGACCTACATCGAAAGCTTCGGCTACACGGCTTTCGCCAAGACCACCGGCGGCAAGGGCATTCACATCTGCTGTCCCATCGAACCCAAGCACGATTTTCATACCGTCTTCGAAACGGCGCAGGCCATCGCGCAGCCGTTTGTCGACCGCAACCCGTCGACGACCACGCTGCATATTAAAAAGGAAGCGAGGAAGGGTAGAGTGCTCATTGACATCTACCGCATCCGCTCCGGGCAAAGCATCGTTTCCCCTTACAGTTTGCGCGGACGCATCGGCGCCCCGGTATCCATGCCCCTGACGTGGGATGAGATCGGCAAGGTCAAGAAGCCGGTGGAGTTTAACATCAAGACGGCGCTGGACAAAGTACTCCGCGACGGCGACGCATGGGAAGGAATTGATGCCTATGCGGTGGATCTGCATACGCACCGGAAGAAAGTGATCGCCAAAGAGCTTCCCGTCAACCGGAAACGAAAAACGCCCGAACAGTTGGAGAGCTACGAGAAGAAGCGCGACTTTAAGAAGACCAGCGAACCGGAGCCGCGCGTGATCGACGGGGGAGGCAACAACTTCGTCGTTCATCGCCACCACGCCTCACATTTGCACTACGACCTGCGGCTTGAACAGGACGGCGTGCTCAAGTCGTGGGCCGTGCCCCGTGGACTGCCGCCGCATCCCGGCGTGAAGCGGTTGGCGGTGCAGACCGAAGACCACCCGATGAAGTACCTCACGTTCGACGGCACCATCCCGAAAGGACAGTACGGCGGCGGGGAGATGTGGATCTACGCGTTGGGAAAATACCAGATCACCAAGGACAAGAAAGACGGCTTCTACTTCCGGCTGAACAGCAAGGAGGTCAATGGCGAATACCGCATCTACAAGATCAAAGAGAAGGAGTGGCTGCTGGAGCGGGTCGATCAGCCGCAGATCAATTACCTCACCGATGCCATTGAGCCGATGCTTTCCGAAATGGAGGAGAAAGTGCCGACCGGCAGCAACTACCTCTACGAAGTAAAATGGGACGGCATCCGCGCCATGATTTCATTGGAGGACGGCCAGCTGAAGATCCGGAGCCGGAATCAGAATGATGTCACCGACAAGTTCCCCGAACTCCACGCGGTCGACAAAGCATTCCGCGCCACGTGCGGGCTCTTTGACGGCGAGATCGTGTGCCTCGACAAAAGCGGCCGCCCGGATTTCAAGCGCGTGATCTCCCGGTTGATGGCCAGCGGGGAAACCAACATCCAGAAGCTCAGCAAGACCAGTCCCGTGTACTGCTACCTTTTCGACTGCCTCTATCTCGACGGCCGTCCGTTGGTCAACGAGCCGCTGGAGAAGCGCAAAGAGTGGCTGGCCGACGCGTTGCGGCCGGACACGCCGTACCGCATCAGCGAGATTGTGGAAGACGGCGAAGCATTGTTCGAAGCCGCGCGTGAGCATTCCCTCGAGGGCATCATGGCCAAGCGGCGCGACGGTAAGTACATGTCGGGCCGCCGCAGCGACCTGTGGGTAAAGGTCAAGGTCCGCAACTCCGTCGACTGCGTCATCGTCGGCTACACCGCCGGCAAGGGCAACCGCGAATCCACCTTTGGCTCCCTCCAGATCGCCGAGCGCATCGGCGACGAACTCCACTACCGCGGCAAAGTCGGCACCGGCTTCGACGACGCCACCATGAAATCCGTCCTGGCTCACCTGAAGAAACTGAAGAAAACCAAAGCCCCCAAAATGGAAGGAGGTAAGGTCGTCGATGAAAAAGTAACGGAATGGGTTGAACCAAAACTCATCGCCGAAATCAGCTACGCGCAACTGACACGCGACAAAATGTATCGCGAGCCGGTATTTCTTAGGTTGCGGCTGGATCGGTGAGTCGGTGGGGATCGGTGAGTCGGTGTGATCGGTGGGATCGGTGGATCGGTGGGATCGGTGAGTCGGTGAGATCGGTGGATCGGTGAGGTGGAGGGATTATCTATGGAGGGGGAGGATTTTAAAAATGTCATGATTTCCGGACAAAGGCAATCATTGTGATAGCAATGAGAATGACTAGCATTGCCCCATGGGAAGAGTTAATTCGTTCATGGAACTGGAGGTATATAAGCTGGCGTGCGACCTGTCCATTGAAATTTATGTGCTCACTCAAGCCTTCCCGAAGGAAGAAAAGTATTCCTTGACTGACCAGATACGGCGGTCTTCAAGGTCGGTCGGAGCTCAGTTGGCGGAGGCTTGGGCAAAGCGCAGATACCCCAAACACTTCATCAGTAAACTGACGGAAGCAGACGGAGAACAACTCGAGACCCAGCATTGGTTGAATACTGCACAACGGTGTGGTTTACTTGCTCCGGAGGAGACGTTGATTTTCCGGTCAAAGTATGAAAGACTTGGTAAGCAAATCCAAACCATGATAGAAAAGTCCCACCTGTTCTGCCGACCGTAAGCGTACCCCAATCTACCGACCCACCGACCTACCGACCCACCGACTCACCTACTCAGCGACACACCTTCGCGACCACCCCCTCCGCTTCCTTAACTCCAAGACTAAAAGCCTTCTTAAGATCCTCGCACGCTTCCTTGCTGCGCCCTGAATTCTGATACGCAATCCCTCGGTTAAAGTAGGCAAGCCCGTAATTGGCATCCAGCGAGATGGCAACGGAGTAATCCTCAATCGCTTCCTTAAAACTAGAAAGCTTAGAGACCACATTGCCGCGACAAACCCAGGCCTTGGGATTCTTCTCGTCGAGCTTGATGGCGTGGCTATAGTCGGCGAGGGCGCCGGCGTGGTCGTTTAGTTTCTCCTTGACCAGCCCGCGGTTGATATAGTTCTCGGCCTCGTTGGGCTCGAGACGCACGACCTCGTTGTAGTCCTCCAGGGCGCCTTTGAAGTCGTTGTTCTGCATGCGCTGGTAGGCGCGCTCGGCGCGGGGGTAGGGAAGCTTGCTGTTCTTTTCGATGGACTCGGCGAGCAGTTTCTCCGCGGCTTCCTTGTCGCCGCCCAGCGACTTGATGTGCGCCAGGTTGTGCGTGGCCAGGCTGTTGTCGGGGTCGTACTTCAGCGCTATTTCGTAGTCGGCGGCGGCGCCGGCCTTATCGCCCCGTTCGAATTTGGCGACACCGCGGTTCACATAGTAGAGCGCGGTGGTCGGCGACAGGGCGATGGCGGAGTCGAGCCAGATGATGGCCTGGGGGTAGCGCTTGAGGTGCGTCTCGCACTGGCCGAGGTAGTTGTAGATGCGGTCCTTGAGGCCGGTCTGCGCCGTGGAGATCTTCGTGGTCTCATTGCCGAATTTTTCCTGACTGTAGTAGATCGTGCCCGTCTCTTTTGACGTGGGCATCGTCAGCAGTTTGAGAAAATCCTGGCGGGCGGGGAGGTATTGTTTTGCTTCGAAGCGGAGGACGGCGCGGTTGAAATGACCCTCGGAGTCTTCGGGGCGCAGGTCGCAGTAGATGTTGAAGTCCGTGAGTGCCTTGGCCGATTCGCCGAGGTATTCGCGGGCGATGGCGCGGGAGTGGTAGGCGTCGGCGTACTTCGGGTCGAGGCGGAGGGCCTCGGTGTAGTGTGCCTGCGCTTTGAAATATTCCTTGTTGGCGAGGGCTTTCTCGCCCTTTTCAAAGAGTTCAATGGCTTTCGCCCGGTTGTTGACTCCGGCGAGCTGGGCGAGGGCGGGCATGCCGGCCACGGCGAGGCAGAAAACGAAAATGAACAGGGCGACAGCGCGAACCATAATGTAATGGATGCCGTGTGGCAAGGTACGCAGAACCAGTCGGGATGGTAAGTCACCGGAGGTTAAAAAGAGTCTTATTTCTGGCGCTCTAATGATTAAATTCTCGATCTTCCATTTTCAAAACAATTCCTATGAACAGCAACCGCAGAAAATTCCTGGTGGACACATCCCGTGGCCTCATGGCGCTGGGTCTTTCATCCCTGGTGCCGTGGGAAGCGCTCGCCTCGACCAAGAGGAGCATTGGCGCCAACGACAAAATCAACGTGGGCGTGATCGGGATCAACGGCATGGGTTGGGTGGACCTCAACTCCCTGTTGAAGAATCCAGAAACACAGGTTGTTGCCTTGTGCGATGTGGATGAGAATGTTTTGGCCAAGCGAAAAGACGAATTGGTGAAGGGAGGAATAAGCGTAGCCACATATGTGGAGTACAAGAAGATGCTGGAGAACAAGGATATTGATGTGGTCATTATTGGCACGCCCGACCACTGGCACTGCCTGCAGATGGCGGATGCCTGTTCTGCAGGTAAGGATGTATACGTCGAGAAACCGGCGGGCAATTCGATCCATGAATGCACGGCGATGGTTTCCGCGCAGCAGCGTTACAGCCGTGCCGTGCAAGTGGGACAGTGGCAGCGCAGCACGCCGCACTTTCAAGACGCGCTCAAGTTTGTGAAATCAGGAAAGCTGGGGAAGATCAGAACGACGAAGGCCTGGGCGTACCAGGGATGGATGACCAACATCGAAAACAAACCCGACAGTGCACCTCCGGCAGGTGTTCACTACGACCTGTGGCTGGGACCGGCGACGAAGCGGCCGTTCAACCCGAACCGTTTTCATTTCAACTTCCGCTGGTTCTGGGACTACGCCGGCGGGCTGATGACCGACTGGGGTGTACACTGCATCGACTACGCACTTCTCGGTATGGATGCAAAATATCCGAAGTCGGTGGCCGCACTCGGGGGCAAGTTCGCTTACCCCGACGGAGCCCATGAGACACCCGACACGCTGGCGGTCGTCTATGAATTTGACGGCTATGATTTACTGTGGGAGCAGGCGCAGGGCATCGACCTCGGTCCCTACGGCCGGGATCACGGCATCAGTTTCATCGGCAACAACGGCACACTGGTCCTTGACCGCGGCGGGTGGGAAGTAATTCCGGAAGCAAAGAGGATGGAGGCGGTGCCGCTTCAGCCTAACCAGGGCAGCGGGCTTGATCTGCATACGAAAAACTTTTTGGACGTGGTGAAGTCCCGGAAGATGGACGACCTTGCCTGCTCCATCCAGTCGGGCGCCCATGTGGCCAACGTGTGCCAGATGGGGAACATTTCTTACCGGACGGGAGGGAAGGTTTTTTGGGACGCCGCTAAGATGAAGTTCAGCGACCGCCGCGCGAATGCGCTCATGAAGCCGAAGTACCAGTCCGGGTATCGGATGCCGGAGTAGCCGTTTTTTGGCGGACTGGTCACCAATCAGGGCTAAGACTATAGAGTACCTGAACACATGCTGAACACATGTTGAACACTTGCTGAAGAAAGTATATAGCGAGACTGGTAAAAGTATATAGCGGGCCTATAGAAAGTTCGAATAGAGTATATGCAAAGTTCGAAGGAGCCTGCGGTATAGCTACGTTCCTGGCGTCGGCAGGCGGATTTAGCGGGGCTGGGGGCCATAGCCCAGGTTCGCCAAGTCGGGCAACTTTACGTAGCGCAATATGGCGCGCGTTAACACGCCATAGAGGTGTTTTTGATTGAACGGATCAATAGTGGACTTGAGAATGCCAAACGAAGTGGGAAGGTTCGTAGTAGACCGAGAGGTACCTGCAAGACGGTTGAAGATTTGAGAAAAAAGTATAAACCAGTGCTGACCAATCTCCAACGGGGACTTAGTTTGCGGAAAACGGCAAAGGTATGCCACGTTTCTGTTAATACTGTGAGAAAAGTATCGCTTCAATTACTTACAAACTGCAGTTAAGATGGATGTCCATACCTCTGAGCAAAGAAGCCGGAACATGAGAGCAATCAAGGCAAGTGGTACGAAGATTGAAGTGACCTTGGCAAAGGCATTATGGAATCGTGGCATAAGGTACAGGAAGAATGACAGAGCGGTCTTTGGTAAACCCGACATCACCATTAAGAGGAAAAGAATCGCTGTTTTCGTTGATAGTGAATATTGGCACGGAAAGAACTGGAAAAATGAAAAATTTCGGATCAAGACAAACCGGAAATTCTGGTGGTCAAAGATTGAATCCAACATCAGGCGGGACAAACTTGTAAGCAAAACACTCAGGAAATCCGGATGGATTGTAGTCCGGTTTTGGGGGACACAAATTGATAAAAACCTCGAACTGTGTATATTGAAAATTGAATCGGCATTGAAAAAAAGGAGAGATGATAAAGTACTCACGAATTAAAGAACGTCTGAAATTTGAAGACCCTAAGCATGAGCAGAATGGACTGGCTCACCTCACGCATTACTTTCAAAATTCAAAAAATGGTGCATACAAGCACTTTGAGAAGTCTGCCAAGCAATACCTGAAAAATCTTCCGGTAATGTTGGCAGAGGAACCCGATCTCCAAACTTATTTACCTATCAAATGGGACGTGCCTTTTCCACCGATAGAGAACCCAAAGTTCAAGTTCATAGATTTGTTCGCAGGTATAGGAGGCATTCGACTAGCCTTTCAAAATTTGGGGGGCAAATGTGTGTTTACATCGGAGTGGAACGGATTTGCATCCAAAACATACAATGCAAATTTTGGTGAGGTTCCTTTTGGTGACATAACAAAGATTCCCGTTGGTTTGATTCCTGATCATGATGTACTTGCGGGTGGCTTCCCGTGCCAGCCATTTTCAATAGCCGGAGTGTCCAAGAAAAATAGCCTTGGAAAGGCACATGGCTTCAAAGATGAAACTCAGGGCACTCTATTTTTCGATATAGTACGGATCATTGAAGCCAAGCGGCCGAAGGCCTTTCTATTGGAGAACGTGAAGAATCTGACAACGCACGACAAAAAAAAGACCTTCGAAGTTATATACAATACTTTAACGGAATTGAAATATTCCGTTCACTTCAAAGTGCTCGATGGTAAGTATTTCGTTCCACAACATCGTGAGAGAATAATAATAGTCGGATTCGACAAACGGGTTTATCATGGAAAGGAAAAATTTGACTTTCCGAAAATGCCTGATGCAACTCATTCATTCGAGGAAATTCTCGAACATCAACCGGATGGTAGATTTACCTTAACCGATAAGCTATGGAATTACCTGCAAGAGTATGCAAAAAAGCATAAGGAAAAGGGTAACGGTTTCGGTTTTGGACTCACTGATTTGAAGGGCATCTCACGTACTTTAAGTGCCCGATATTACAAGGACGGATCAGAAATTCTGATCCCACAAGAAGGCAAAAACCCACGAAGACTCACCCCTCGTGAATGTGCGAGATTGCAAGGTTTCCCTGACAAGTTTGTCATCCCTGTATCTGATACTCAGGCATACAAGCAATTTGGGAACTCAGTTGTCGTCCCTTTGATTCAATCGGTTGGAAAGAGTCTTATCAAATCAATGATGTCCAAAAATGAATCTCACTCAGGTAAAGCAGATATTCAATGACAACGGCTGTCAAAAAATATTTGTAAAAAGACTTTCTGCCAACGACAACTCAAAGAACCAAGTTTATTTTGGTGGTAGTTTTGAGATTCTCAATGACCTTCCCATTCAAGAAATTGTAACTGATCCGGCTGGTGAATGGATTCGTGATCGGCTAAAAGCAAGGATCAGGTTTTGGTGGGTAGGTGAAGATGGGAACCTTTATCCTGCGCCACATAGCCAATTGATCCTTTATCCAAAATATCCCGAAGTACGATTTTCAGGTTTTCTAAAGGGGTGCGAAAATGCACCTTCTGACTTAATGACTCAGCGACTTCCCGGACGAGTCCTGCTTCTAGGGGTTACCAGCAACAGAGAAATCATCGGGTTCGTTGATAGCCCTGACTCCGAAATTGCAGCACAACTTAATAATGAAATGATGGTGGCTTACGGTGTCTTCTCTATTGTTCAATTAGCTATTGGCGAAAACGGACGTAGCCGCCTGCTTGATGAATTGAGACGAATACATCTGTTGGAATGGATTGACTCAAAGAGGTTGAATCGCTACGGTGACATAGTTGATTGCAATGCGCCCAATTGTGGTGGCTATACGCTTGAAGCTGAACTCGGAATCATTCCAAATGGATTGGCGGAACCTGACTATATGGGTTGGGAAGTGAAGCAGTTTGCCGTTCCAAGTTTTGAAAGACTGACTAGGTCAATAATTACATTGATGACGCCGGAGCCTACTCATGGCTTTTATGTATCGTCCGGTACAGAGGCATTCATACGGAAGTATGGCTATCCGGATGTTGGTGGGATAGAGGATCGCCTGAATTTTGGTGGAATACACAGGGCGGGAGACGAACACCCCCGAACGCATTTAAGACTTGAATTGATCGGCTTTGACCTTGAAACGTCAATGATCACGGACGCTTCAGGGAGAATTGCGCTCATTGATACACATGGCGAGGAAGCTGCAAGCTGGTCGTTTGCTTCTATGCTTATTCACTGGAATAGAAAACACAATCAGGCGTGTTATGTTCCCTCGTTGTCCAGAACTGATCCGGCAAGACAGTATAGCTACGGATACCGATTAATTCTTGGAGCCGGAACTGACTTCCTTCTTTTTCTCAAACAAATGGCGGAAGGTAACATTTATTACGACCCCGGCATTAAAATGGAAGATTCATCCATACGACCAAGGATCAAGAAAAGAAGTCAGTTCAGAATTAAGTCTGAGTTTCTGAGTACTCTGTATGTAAACAATGAGATCATTGACATAGTTGAACACTGATAAACGAATCCCATAACTTTCTCACCTTTACAGATGGCAAAGCAAACTGGCAACAAAATGGATAGAGGCACCTTAATGCTTGCCGTATTGTAAACGGGTGATGATTCCGTGCCTATTCGGCATGCCGCACCGAGTATTAGTATGGGAGATAAGAAAGATGCCGAAAGTCGGGTAGCTTGGTTTCATTACGTCCTTTGGGTAGTTTCCCTTTGCAATTATTGTATGCAAACCATTGACGAAGAAACGCTGAAACGGAACCGAAGGAATGCGATAATCTTTGGAAGTGTTTCAATTGCACTTCTTTTGGCAGGGCTATTGATTATTCTAAAAACTGTACCCGAAGGTGAAGATCCTTCTTCCACCTTGTTGGTCTCGGCCTTGGTCTACATCATACTTGTCTTTCTTGCTGGTCTTGGTTGGAGAAAATGGAGGAGGAAACAGAGGGCCAAGGACATGATGCACTGAATAGAAAACATTGCATTGTAAACTTTGGAGGAGCTTAAGTGGCCGCGCCTCAATTCCGATTATTTCGCAAACGGAAAACGATCCAAAAACAAAGCCCCGTAGGAGGTTCTCCCACGGGGCTTTAGATTTCTAAGTGGCGGACCGGACGGGACTCGAACCCGCGACCTCCTGCGTGACAGGCAGGCATTCTAACCAGCTGAACTACCGGTCCTTTCCCTTATTTCTCGGGCGTACCCTTAAAACAAGGCTGCAAAGATAGGTTTATGATGGTTTAATCCAAATTCCGGCCTTGAGTTTCGGCTTTTTGATGACGGAGCCCTCCAGGGGAATTGTTAACTTAGAATACCATGCAGTCAATCCTTCTGCACCGCGCATTGATGTTTTCCGTTTTTGTCCTGATCGCAGGGACAGCGTTGGGCCAGGGGGATTCAACCAATACCTGGTATGCCGAGGTGCACATCGCCGCCATTGGGACCTTCGGACCATCCGGTTCGCAGGCGGAAATAGCGGGCGGGGTGGGACCGAGTTATTGGTATGATGGAAAGCAACACCTCAGCCCGGGATTCAGTACGAGCACGGCAGCGGAACTGGCCGGCGGATTCCGGCACAACCATTTCTCCTACGAAGGAAGCCTGTCCGCTTACGCCCAGGAATTGGGATTGATTCCGACGGTGGCGTCCTCATCGGACGGCCCGAAATTGGGTACGGCGTCCATGCTGTCAACCCGGTTTGCGGTCCTGATGCAGCTGTCGGACGTGACCAGGAATCAAGGCTATTACGGTTTCAAGTTCGGCCTCTTCATCAGCGCTACGTCGGCCGTCTCTACGCAAGTAACGGAGGAAGCACAGTCAACCTACGGGATTGCCGGCATCCGTAGCGCGGTACAATTCAATTGGGGAAGCGATTTCAAATGGGTCATTCGCATTGGTCGCCATGGACTTTATGCCACGGCCATGTTATCCATGACCTTTCCCGGAACAATCGGATCGATCGGAAAACTGGAAATGCAGCCCGGCGCCGCCTACTCCATGGTCAGGGACGAAATAAAGGCCTACCATGTGAGAGGCGCAGTGGGTATTGGCTACCGCTTTGCCGGTAGGTAGCAAGCAAGCGACATCCGGGCTGCTGAGATCTACTGCCGCTTATACTTCTGGTTGATCTTACACCCTGCACCCGGGTAGCCGGTGTCCTGAACAAGGGTCAGCGTGGTCGCATCCATGGTGTAGGTAAAGGCGACTGTCGATGAGCCTGAAGTGACGGAGATGAAACCGGTGGTGTTGGTATACGGCCCGCCCGGTGACCACGTCCCGGCCTGAGGCGACCCGCCCGGCGAAGTCGCCGTCCACGTGTTGACGTTGTTCGTAGCGCTGAGAACAACCGTGGTGCAGTCGGTGCACGCCGCCTCGGGAGAATTCAGGCCCGTGTCGGTGCAGTTGGTCGTCGACCGTGTGGTTTCCTTCCAGGTGCCGAGTAGTGATGGGGGTGCCGGGTCACTGGATTTGCTGCAATCAACCAGGACGGCCGTCAGGAGCAGGAGCAGAAGGCGAGTGGCTTTCATAGCGTGTTGATTTTTTGTTGATCGTTAGGCTGTCAATAGTAACAATTGGACCTCCATAAACGTTGAACGTCTTTGCCAACACACTCATCTTCTTTGTGAGGACACGATTTGAGGGTACGGGCCGCCGGGCCCTTCTCCGAGAATAAACTAAATGGGCCGAGGAAATGAGAGTATTCCTTCGACCAGATGCGCGTTTCTTCGAGAAGATCCCGGCGTTGTTCGAGCGCGCTTCGAGACGGCTCCGAGAAAATGAGATGTTTCTTCGAGACCGCTTCGAGACGAGTTCGAGGTTGCTTCGAGGCTTCCTTCAGGGAGGTTCGAGACGTGTTCGAGAAAGCTTCTAGACTTTGGGTTGTGGCCGGGCTCGAGATTATTTACCGCAAACCCGCCTGCCAATGACGGGACTATTTATCAGGTTACAGTGCTTGGCGGGCAGGGGCACAAAGGCGCGAAGAAATTGGGTACCGCCTGGATTCGAAGCCCTGCGCGTTGGCCCGGAAAAAACGCGGGGGTGCGGGGGCCCTAGCGCGCGGAAGCCCGCCTGCCTTCTCTGGTTTACATTTTCGTCTACGCATTGAATTGTGGAGAATCGAACAAGCATATCTTCGAGCGGCGGGCAGGCATGTTTCTTCCTTGATCTTTTTTGGTTCGTCACCCTGAGCGAAGCCGAAGGGTGGATCAAGCCAAAAAAGAACAAGCACAAACTAAACAATGAAATGCTCTCGTTGGGCAGCACACGCGTGATGTGATGCGGGAGACCAGTTCACCGTACCTCTCTCATTGGACCTAAGAACTCCCCTCCCAAAAGATGCACATGCAAATGAAACTCACTCTGCCCGGCATCGCGGTTGGTGTTGACGGCGAGGCGGTAGCCGGTTTCGGCTACGCCGAACTTGGCGGCAATGTCGCGGGCGGCGATGAAGAGCTTGCCCAGGAGGACAGCGTCTGAATCGGTGATGTCGTTCACGGTGGCGATGCGCTTTTTGGGAACGATCAGGTAGTGCACCGGCGCCTGGGGACGCAAGGGGATGAAGGCGATGACATCGTCGTTCTCGTAGACAATGGTCGCCGGCAGCTCGCGGTCGGCGATCTTCTCAAACGGCGACTTCTCCGCCAGTTTCCCGGCTTTCATCTTGGCATACTCTTCGACACTAAGTTTCTGTGCGGCCAGGGTCATGGGCAGGAGGGCCAGTAGCAGAATGAGGATCGTTTTCATAGCTTCGTGTGTAACGTTTGTCACCAAAAATACGCCAACACCCGCTCTCATGAAACGCTTCTACATCGCCTTTCTGTTGTTCATCGCCCTCTCCGGTTGCTCCAAGCGCGACGAGCGGCCCAACATGATCGTCGTGCTCATCGACGACATGCGCTGGGATGAGTACGGCGCCGCAGGTCATAACTACCTCCAGACGCCCAACATCGACCGCCTCGCCAAGGAAGGGGTAAGCTTCACGAACGCTTTTGCTACCACGCCGCTCTGCTCACCCAGCCGCGCGTGCTTTCTCACGGGACAGTATGCGCACCACAACGGCATCGTCGACAATACGGCCCGCGACAAGCAGAGCCACGAACTGATGACCTTCCCGCAGGTGCTCGACCAGGGCGGATATGAGACGGCCTTCATGGGCAAGTGGCACATGGGCAACGACGACTCGCCCCGCAAAGGATTTGATCATTGGGTATCGCTGAAAGGGCAGGGGGAAGCCAATGACCCGAACCTGAACATCGACGGCAACCGCCAGCAGGTAAAAGGTTACGTCACCGACGTGCTCACCGACTACGCCATGAAATTCATCAAGCGGGAACGCCAGTCGCCGTTCCTCTTGTATTTGTCCCACAAGGCGCTGCACCCGAACATGTTTCAGGCCAATGATGGCAGCATTCAGACTATTGGCGAAGGCGGGTTTGTCGCTGCCGACCGTCACAAGGGAATGTACAAGGACAAGATATTCACCCGCCGCCCCAATGCTTTTGTTGTGCCGACGGATAAGCCTGCGCTGATGCGCCAGATCGATACGCTGCCGCCGCTCAGTCGCGAGACGGCCACGGCGGAGTCAACCATCCGCGAACGCGCGGAGATGCTCATGGCCATCGATGAAAGCCTGGGCAAGATGATGGCCGCGTTGGACTCACTGGGTCAACTGGACAACACTATCATTGTCTTCACCAGCGACCACGGCTATTGGTACGGCGAGCATTGCCTCAACGAAGAGCGCCGCCTGGCGTACGAGGAAGCCATCCGCATTCCATTCCTGGTCCGCTACCCGCGAGGCATCACGGGAGGAATGAAGCGCGACGCGTTGGTGCAGAGCATCGACATGGCGCCGACGCTGCTGCGGTACGCCGGCGCTGAGCCGGGCCCTTACATCGACGGCCGCCCGCTGCAGCCGATCATCGCCGACGCCGGCGCTCCCTGGCGGAGCGATGTATTCATCGAGTACTTCAGCGACACGGTATTCCCCCGGGTGTACAAGATGGGATACCAGGCCGTGCGCACCGACCGGTACAAGTACATTCACTACCTCGAACTGGAGGGCATGGACGAATTCTATGACCTGCAGGATGATCCGTACGAAATGGTCAACAAAGCTTCTGACCCGTCGTCAGCCGCGGTACTGAATGACATGAAGAAGCGCCTGGAAACTTTGGGTGCTGGGCGCTAGGTACTGGGCGCTAGGTGCTGGGTGCTGGGTACTGGGTGCTGGGTGCTAGGCGCTGGGTGCTGGGTGCTGGGCGCTAGGTACTGGGCGCTAGGTGCTGGGTGCTGGGTGCTGGGTACTGGACACTGGGTGCTGGGTACTGGGCACTGGGTGCTGGGTACTGGGCACTGGGTGCTGGGTACTGGGCACTGGGTTTGGTATTAATCTCTTACCTCTCACAGTTTTGCTGTTTACCCCGACTTCGCTAAAAGCTACGTCGCGGCAAGCTGTTCACCCCGACTTCGCTAAAGCTACGTCGGGGCAAGCTGTTTACCCTCCATACCTTCGCCTTCGGCTCGGTGGCGGGCAGGCTGTTCACTGTTCACCTTATACTGTTCACTGTTCACCTTATACTGTTCACTGTTCACGGTTCACTGTTCACGGTGATGGAGCGGCTAGTTCAGGTTCAGCTTGTCAGCTGAAAGTTCCTTGGTGCAGAAGAACCAGTCGTAGCACTTGACGCCCTTCTGTGCAGTCTCCATGCGCTCTTTGGCAACGCCGCATGAGCCGGCGGTGGGCACGATCACATCATCGCCCGGGCGCCAGTCGGCCGGCGTGGCAACGGCAAACTTATCGGCCGTCTGCATGCCGATGAGCGCGCGTTTGATTTCGTCGAAGTTGCGGCCCAGCGTGAGCGGGTAGTAGATGATGGCGCGGATAATGCCCTTCGGATCGATGAAGAATACGGCGCGGACGGCTTTGGTGGCGCTTTCGCCCGGCTGTATCATGCCGTAGGTACGGGCGACATTCATGGTGATGTCCTCGATCAACGGGAATTTCACCTCGATGTTCTTCATTCCCTTGTATTCAATCTTGTCCATGATGGTTCGCAGCCAGGCGATGTGGCTGTAGAGGCCGTCCACGGACAGTCCCACCAGTTTGCAGTTGAGTTTTTCGAACTCGGGCTCCATCCGGGCAAACGTCATGAATTCCGACGTGCATACGGGGGTAAAGTCGGCGGGGTGGCTGAAGAGGATGACCCATTTGCCGGAATAATCGGCCGGGAAATTGATTTCACCCTGGGTAGTTATGGCTTTGAATGCCGGGGCTTGTTCGCCGATGCGCGGCATGCTGGTGGTTGTTGTCGTGATGGTTTCCATAGTAATTGTTTTGGCGCAAAGCTACCTGCTGCGCCG
>JBGAPO010000030.1:0-28834 GCA_044221195.1 Cyclobacteriaceae bacterium | reverse complement strand
TTGTGATCAACAAGCCGCATGAGCAGTCCTTCTACGAACGGCGCATCAACGTGGCTGAAGATGCTACGGTGTATGAAGAAGAGAAATACTGGGATACACTCCGGCATGAGCCGCTGACAAGTACGGAGCGGAGTGTGTACCAGATGATTGACACGCTGAAGAATATTCCGGTGGTCAAGACGTATACCGAGATCTTCAAGGCCATCGTGGACGGCTACTACAGCCTGGGGAAAGTGGAGGTGGGTCCTTACCTGAGAACCTTCACCTGGAATTCCGTGGAAGGGTGGCGCATCCAGGGCGGCTTCAAGACCAATTCGAAGTTCAGCAAGAAGATGATGTACGGCGCCATGCTGGCCTATGGGTTTAACGATAACCGCGTCAAGGCCTCCGGCTTTGTCGAACGCATCATCGACCGAAAGAAATGGACCACGTTTAATATCTCCGCCCGAACGGACGTGGTTCGACTTGGTATTGACGATGATTTACTGTCCAACAACCAATTATTTCTGACCGCGGTGCGATGGGGACATTACCGACGCGCCTACTATTTCAATGAAATCATGCCTTCCTACAAGCGCGATTTCTTCAAAGGATTCTCTCAGCGGTTTGCCTTCCGGTACAGTACGTTTGACCCGACGTACGAGTTCGCCTATTACAAGAACCCGGAAGACGCCAATGTACCGGGCGCACCCACATACGACCAGTACCAGACGGCCGAGTTCTTCGTGGAGTCGCGCTATGCCCGAGATGAGACGTACATCCAGAACGGCAATGAACGCGTCAGCCTGGGGCTGCGCAAATGGCCGGCCATCACCTTCCGGTACACACGCGGGGTCAAGGGCCTGATGGGCAGTGATTATGACTACAACAAGTTCCGGCTGCAGGTCGACAAACGCATCCGGATGGGCCTTCTCGGTGTTGGATTCATTACCGTCGCCGGCGAGTACATCCCCGACAAACTTCCGTACCCGCTCCTCGGTGTGCACCTCGGCAACCAATCCTTTCTTTACAGCCAGTTCGCCTATAACCTGATGAACTTCGGCGAATTTGTCAGCGATCGCTATGTCACAATTCGCTACCGGCAATTCCTCGAGGGACTTTTCCTGAACAGGATTCCGTTGATGAACAAGCTCAAATGGCGGCTGGTGGCCACTACCAATATCATCTATGGCGGGCTCAGCAAGGAGAATCAGCAGTTGATTGCCAACCAGACACCTGACGGTAAGACCTGTTTGCCGACCGGCTATCTCACAGGTACACCCTATGTTGAAGTAGGGTATGGGGTGGAAAATATCTTCCATTTCTTCCGGGTGGATTTTGTGCACCGCCTGACCTACCTCAACAAACCTGACGCGCGCGCGTTCGGCATTGTGGCGACAATCCAGTTCAAGTTGTAATCCAACAACTGCCCCCAAAAAGTTGCATATTTGCAGCCTCAAATTCTCGTGTACGAATGAGTGAAGTAAAGATTACGTTGCCTGACGGTTCGTCCAGGGTATATCCTTCCGGGACTACCGGCATGGGCATCGCACAAAGCATTAGTGAAGGCCTGGCGCGCAATGCGCTGGCCATTGAAGTCAACGGTGAAATCCGCGACCTGTCGCGTCCCATCACCGGCGACGCGTCTATTCGCATTTTTACCTGGAACGACAACGGCGGAAAATACGCGTTCTGGCATTCGTCGGCGCACCTGCTGGCGGAAGCCCTGGAGGCGTTGTACCCCGGTGTAAAATTCGGCATCGGTCCGCCCATCGACAACGGGTTCTATTACGATGTCGACCTCGGCACCCAGGCTTTCGGCGAAGATGATCTTGCCAAGGTGGAAGCCAAAATGCTGGAGTTGGCCCGGAAAAGCAATGCCTACACCCGGCAGGATGTAAGCAAGAAAGAGGCGCTTGACTACTTCGGCAAGAAGGGCGATGAGTACAAACTGGAACTGATTAACGGCCTGGAAGACGGTTCGATAACCTTTTATCACCAGGGCAATTTCACCGACTTGTGTCGCGGACCGCACATACCGCATACTGGATTTATCAAGGCAGTGAAACTGCTCAACGTCGCCGGTGCCTACTGGCGCGGCGATGAGAAGAACAAGATGCTTACGCGTATCTATGGCATCACGTTCCCCAAGCAAAAGGAACTCGATGAGTACCTCCATATGCTGGAGGAAGCCAAGAAGCGCGACCATCGTAAGCTGGGTAAGGAGCTGGAACTGTTTGCGTTCTCCGAGAATGTCGGCATGGGCCTTCCGCTCTGGTTGCCGAAAGGCACCGTCGTGCGGGAACGCCTGGAGCAGTTCATGCGCAAAGCGCAGATCAAAGCAGGATATGATCCCGTCGTATCGCCGCATATCGGCAGCAAGCTTCTATACACCACATCAGGACATTGGGAGAAGTACGGTAAGGATTCCTTCCGGCCGATCACCACACCGAATGAGGGAGAGGAGTTCATGCTCAAGCCGATGAACTGCCCGCACCACTGCGAGATGTACAAGGTGAAACCACGGTCCTACAAGGAGCTGCCGATTCGGTTTGCCGAATTCGGGACGGTGTACCGCTACGAGCAGAGCGGAGAACTGCATGGGCTTACCCGCGTCCGCGGCTTCACGCAGGATGACGCTCACATCTTCTGCCGGCCTGACCAGGTGAAGGAAGAGTTTATCAAAGTGATCGATTTGGTGCTCCACGTTTTCAAGTCGCTGGGTTTTGACAGTTATACCGCACAGGTGTCCCTCCGCGACCCTGCGAATAAGCAGAAGTACATTGGTGAAGACGCCTTATGGGACCGCGCCGAGCGCGAGATCCAGGAGGCTGCGGATGAACGCGGGCTGAAGACCGTAGCCGTGAAAGGGGAGGCGGCCTTCTATGGCCCCAAGCTGGACTTCATGGTGAAAGACGCCTTGGGCCGAAGCTGGCAGCTGGGCACCATCCAGGTAGATTATCAATTGCCTCAGCGCTTTGAACTTGAGTATATCGGTTCCGACAACCAAAAGCACCGGCCGGTCATGATCCACCGGGCGCCCTTTGGCTCGCTGGAACGGTTTGTGGCCGTGCTGCTGGAGCATTGTGCCGGCAATTTCCCGCTCTGGCTTTCACCCGACCAGGTGGCTGTTTTGCCGATCTCGGAGCGGTTCAACGACTATGCTGCGGAAGTGCTGCAGGAGTTGAAGAACCTGGATATCCGCGGGTACCTCGACGACCGCAACGAGAAGATCGGCCGGAAGATCAGGGATGCCGAGGTGAAGAAGGTGCCGTTCATGCTCATCGTAGGAGAGAAAGAGGCGGCAGACCGGAAAGTTGCCGTCAGGAAGCACGGTAAAGGCGATGAAGGATCCGTTGCGTTGGCTGAGTTTATACAACTGGCAGCTAAGGAGTTTGCCATGCCGGTGTAGGCCAAACGAGCAAAATTTCGAGCCTTTTGGCGTGGAAAGATTGAAATAATGGTGATATTTGCGGCCCTGCAAACTGCCGAAAAGTGGATTTGCAGGTGAATTGAAAGGATTATTGATGTTTAACTAAACCCATCGAGTGGCATTTTTTCCTGGAAGTAATCGTCCTCCCGGGGGCAGTCGCCCGCCTGGAGGCAACCGACCGATGAGGGGCTTTCGCCCCAGGGTGGTTGAGGAACCGTATCGAGTCAATGAACGCATCACGGCCCCCCGCGTCCGGGTGGTTGGGGAAAACATCAAGGTTGATGTGTACCCCATCCAGCAGGCCATAAAGATTGCGCAGGATGCCGGGTTGGACCTCGTCGAGATTTCGCCGAATGCCGATCCGCCCGTGTGCAAAGTCATCGACTACTCGAAGTTTAAGTACGAACAGAAGAAGAAGCAGAAGGAGATAAAGTCCAACGCGCTGAAGACGGTCGTCAAAGAGATCCGCTTCGGGCCCAATACCGATGACCACGACTTCAACTTCAAAGTGAAGCACGCGGTCAACTTCCTGAAGGAAGGTGCGAAGGTTAAGTCCTACGTGCACTTCGCCGGCCGGTCGATCGTGTATAAGGAACGCGGCGAAATCCTGCTGCTGAAGTTTGCGACGGCGCTGGAGGAAGTAGGGAAGGTGGAGCAGCTGCCGAAGTTGGAAGGTAAACGAATGTATATGATGGTTGCTCCCAAGCCGGGTGTATCCAAGAAGTAAACGAATAGTAAAAAGCGAAACGAGTCATGCCCAAGTTGAAAACAAAGTCAGGTGCGAAAAAACGCTTCAAAGTTACCGGCAGCGGTAAGATCAAGCGCAAGCGCGCCTACAAGCGTCATATCCTGACGAAGAAAGAAACAAAGCAGAAGAGAAGGTTAGGCAACAGCGCCGTCGTCAAGAAAGTTGACGAAGGTAATGTGCGCCCGATGCTTCCTTACGCATTGTAAGAGTCCCGTCCCCGGCAAGTCCGGGAGTGATCGGGAGGTTTTTATGTTTAACCCGGTTCCATGGCCCAAAGTCCCCGAAATAGAAAATGGGGCGCCTGTAACCAAAAAAAGTAACTATGCCACGTTCAGTTAACCACGTAGCATCCCGCGCCAAGCGCAAGAGGGTGCTCAAACTCGCCAAAGGTTTCTTTGGCCGCAAGAAAAACGTTTGGACCGTCGCCAAAAACGCGGTCGAGAAAGGTCTCGGGTATGCCTACCGCGACCGCAAAGCCAAGAAGCGTGACTTCCGCGCCGTTTGGATCCAGCGCATCAATGCCGGCGCCCGCCTGCACGGCATGTCGTATTCCGAATTCATGGGCAAGATCAAAAAGGCCGGCATTGACCTGAACCGCAAGGTGCTGGCCGACCTCGCGATGAACCATCCGGAGGCGTTCACCGAAGTGGTGAAGAAACTCAAATAAGAAAAGAGGGGCGACGGCCCCTTTTTTATTGCGCGCTGCTTGATCACCTTGCACTCGTAAATATCGATGACCCGTTCCCGAAAGATATTCCTCTTAGGTTCCGCCCTCTTTGTAGGCTTCCTGGCATTCACGGTATATGACATCAGCCGCCGTACCACCCCGCCATGGAAAAAAGGCAGGGATAAGGAGGTCGCCCGGGACACAACGAAAAGCAATTCGTCGCCTCAAAAGGCAACTCAACAGCCCTAGAGCCTTTCTGCCGTAGCCGGTTTCCCGGCCCTGACTCGTCCCACTATCTTCGGTACAGATTAAAGCCAACTATAGACAGGAGAATCCCCCGGGGTCAAGGACTTTGGGGGATTTTCTTTTTTGGCGGTTACCGGGAAGGGGATAAGTGATATTTTACCTCACCTAACCCTGACCCGATGTTCTTTCGGACTGCCTTCCGTACCGCCTTCCTAATCATTCTTGCTTCTTGCAGCGACAACAATTCACCTTCCGTACCGGATTGCAAGTCCAATGCGGTATCCACACCAACCCTCAGCGTTACGGATGCCAGTTCCTGTACAGCCGTTGACGGTAAGATTGTGGTTACTGCTTCGGGTGGCATTCCGCCTTATTCATACTCGCTGAACGGGGCAGCCTTTAAGACGTCCAATACTTTTGAAGCGCTGCCGCAGGGGAGCTACCAGGTAACCGTACAGGACTCTCGCGGATGCACGGCAGCCAAGACCGCTTCGGTCAATGCGGTAGGCTCCACCCTCTCCGCCACGTCAAGCACTACCAAGGATAGCCAGTGCTTTCCACCGCATGACGGTGCCGTCAATATCATTCCAAGCGGCGGCACAGCTCCGTACCAGGTCAGCTTCAACAATGGTTCTTTCGGAAGCTCAACAAACTTCAATGGCCTTGATGCCGGGTCGTATCGTGCCCTGGTGAAAGATGCGGAGGGCTGCCTGGTCACCCTGGATGTGGAAGTTGGTCGGGCGGATACCGGCGTGAGCTATTCAGCAGACATTCAGCCGCTCCTCAGCACGTTCTGCGGATTCCCGGCTTGTCATGGCGCCGGAAATGGCTCCCGCAGCTGGACCAACTATGCCAACGTGTCGGCAGCCGCACAAAATATTAAATTGAGGACCGGTAACAAGTCGATGCCGCCGTCGGGCCAAACAGGACTTTCTGATCAACAGATTCAATTGATTGCCTGTTGGGTCGACGGTGGTGCGAAAAACAACTAATGAAACTTGGCTCGTGTGTTTTCTGCCTCCTCATCGCCTGGGGGTCGGCGCACGCTCAGCGATACACGGTTGAGAAATCCACTGTTTCATTCTTCCGCGAGGCGTCCGTCGAGGATATCGCGGCAACGAATACCAAGGCCACCGGGACGTTAGATCCGCATTCCAATGAACTAGCCTTCGATGTCGCGGTGGAGGAATTTCAATTCAAGAAGTCGCTGATGAAACAGCACTTCAATGAGAAGTACCTCGAGTCGTCTACCTATCCAACTGCCACTTTCCGTGGACGGATTTCCGGATTCTCGGAGAGCATAACAGGAGAGCAACGGGTAAAGGCCACCGGGCTGCTGACCATCCACGGTGTAAGCCGGGAAGTGACCCTGGAAGGACGCTGTACTTCAACCGGTGACGGCCTGAAGCTGACAGCCACGTTTCTCGTTCGTTTGGAAGATTACCACGTGCGTATTCCAACGCTGTTCTGGAAGACCGTGGCGGAGTCGGTGGATGTAACCGTGGAGTTCACGCTGCGCCGGTAGGGTGCACGAACAGGGAATTCTTCTATTTTTGTGCGAACCGTTTTTCGTTGCTGCTCTTCGCTATCATCGCTTACCTGCTCGTAACCGTACTCATCGGATACTGGGCTTCCCGACGCGTCAAGACATCTGGCGACTTCATGTTGGCAGGCCGCAGCCTTCCGATCCTGCTCAGCTCATCCGCACTCTTCGCCACGTGGTTTGGTTCTGAAACGGTCTTTGGCGCTTCATCAGAGTTTCTCAAAGGCGGACTCTATGCCGTCATCGAGGACCCTTTCGGCGCTGCCCTGTGCCTGCTTCTCTTCGGGCTCTTCTTCGCCCGCAAGCTCTATTCGATGAACCTGCTCACGCTCGGCGATTTCTTCAAGGTGCGTTATGGCAAGAAAGCGGAACTCGTATCCAGTGCCCTGATGGCACCGCCGTACGTCGGGTACATTGCAGCCCAACTTGTTGCGATGGGACTCATCCTCAATGCCGTGTCGGGCATTGACGTGTGGGTGGGTGTGGTGGCCAGTGCTTTCGTCGTGACTTTCTACACCTATATCGGCGGCATGTGGGCCATCTCAATAACCGACTTTGTCCAAAGCATTATCATTATCATCGGGCTGGTCGTCCTGGCCATTGTGTTGGCCAACAAGGCGGGCGGTGCGGGTGTCGTTTTCCAAGAGGTGCAACCGGAGAATTTCCGCTTTCTCCCCAAGGCTGAGTGGCGCGACGTCGTCGGGTATGTGGCTGCGTGGTCTGTGCTGGGTCTCGGCTCCATTCCCTCGCAGGATGTCTTCCAGCGGGCGATGTCTTCCGGATCGGCCAGCACCGCGGTCCGATCGTGCTACTATGCGGCGATCTTATACCTGACGGTCGCCATGCTGCCCTTGTTCATCAGCCTCTGCACCAAGCACCTCTATCCCGACCAGGTGATGGGCGACACCCAATTAACGTTGCCGACCATGGTGCTTCAGCATACGAACCTGGCGGTACAGATTCTGTTCTTCGGATCGTTGCTCTCCGCGATTATGAGCACCACCAGTTCGGCCATCCTCGCGCCGGCGGCCATCTTCTCCGAGAACCTGGTAAGGCCGCTTATGGGTGGATTAAACGACCGTCAGATGCTTTGGCTCACCCGTGGCTCTGTGCTGGTGTTCAGCGCACTTGCAACGGTCATGGCCTGCATGCGCAGCAATATCTACGAACTGGTCGGAGAGTCTTCGGTGTTGAGTATGGTCACCCTGCTCGCCCCGCTGGCTTTCGGCATCTATTGGAAACGCACAACGTCCCTGGGCGCGATGGCATCCATGATTACCGGCTTCATCGCCTGGGTCATCTTCGAGTTTGTTGTTGACATCAGCATCCACAGCCTTGTTCCTGCAACCCTTGTCAGTATCGTCGCCCTGGTAGCCGTCAGCCTGTTCACGCGGCAGGAATCGCCGCATAGCCATTAGTAATCACTTCTTACTACTAACCTCCAACCCCTTCCTTCTTCCCCTTTTTCTCCAGGAAGTCCCACACCAAACTACCCGCACCCAAAATAGGAGCGGTCTGGTTCTCCAAGCCGGACGGCAATACTTTCACCCGGCCGCGGAATTGGGGCATGAGATTCTTCTCCATGTGATAAATGGTCGGATCGAAAATGAGTGATCCGGCCTGGGCGAGTCCGCCAAACAGGAAGATGGCCTCGGGATCGGTGTGGACCACGGTATCCGACAACTTCATGCCCAGTATTCTGCCCGTGTATTCAAATGCCTCCTTGGCCACTACATCGCCGCGGTGTGCCGCGTCGGAAATCATCTTGGTATTGAGGTCCTCGAAGCTGATGCCGCGCAATTCGCTGGGCTCCAGGTGATCGGCGAGCAGCTTATAGACGGTACGCTTAATGCCGGTTGCCGACGCGTAAGTCTCCAGGCAGCCGCGCTTACCGCAGTTACAATAGCGGCCCGTGGCCTTAACGGTGGTGTGGCCCAGTTCGCCGGCAATTCCATTATGACCGTTGATCAGTTCGCCTCCGCAGACAAAGCCGCTGCCCAATCCGGTACCCAGGGTGATGATGACAAAGTCCTTCATCCCTTTGGCGTTGCCGTAGATCATTTCCCCAACAGCCGCCGCGTTGGCATCGTTGGTGACCAGGCAGGGGACCTTGAAGTCTTCCTTGAACATTTTCCCAAGAGGAAGGATTCCCTTCCACTTGAGGTTCACTGCATTCTCGATTGTGCCGTGGTAGTAGTTGCCATTGGCGGCGCCAACGCCTATGCCAACCAGCTCGTAGCCTTTTGGTGCCGTACCGATGCCGGTGCGGATGGCGTCAGCGAGTGAGTCGAAAAAATCCTGGAAGTCGACAAAGTCGGACATGGGAATGCTTTCCTGGTGGAAGACATTTCCTTCGCGATCGGCGAGGCCGAACTTGGTGCTCGTGCCGCCGATGTCGATGCCGACTGTGTATGGTGTCATTCGACCCCTTAGGTAGAAAGAATTTTAGCCAGCCGCAAGGCTTCTTTGTCGATTTCGTGGGTCTTGCCGTTCATGATGTCGTCGAACTGGTTGTAGACCATCTTGCCGTTGCGGGTACCCACCATGCAGTCCTTCTTTCCGTTGAGCAGTCCTTCAACGGCCGCCAAACCCATTTGGCTCGCTAGCACCCGGTCGAAGTAGGTAGGCGCACCGCCGCGCTGGAGGTGTCCGAGGATGGTGACCTTGATATCGAAGTAGTTTGACCGCTCGGCGACCATTCGCGCGAGATCCATGGCGGTAAGTTTGGCGCCTTCGGCCACGACGACCAGGCTTGACTTCTTGTTCGCCTTCCCGCTTTGCTCCAGCAGGTCATAGAGTTCGTCGAAGGTGGTGTTCTCTTCGGGGATAATGACCGCCACGGCGCCACCGGCAATCGCGCTGTTGATGGCGATATAGCCGGAATGACGTCCCATGACTTCAATGAAGAAGAGGCGGTTGTGGGAGAGAGCCGTGTCTCGGATTTTGTCAATGGCTTCCACCGCGGTATTGGTGGCGGTATCGTACCCGATGGTGTAGTCGGTGCCGGCAATGTCGTTGTCGATCGTGCCCGGCACACAGATGGCGGGAATACCCGACTCCTGCGTGAGGGCATGCAATCCGCGGAACGAACCATCACCGCCGATGCCCACCAGGGCGTCGATGCCATGCTTCTTCAGGTGTGCGATCGCCTTCGCGCGACCTTCCTTTGTCTTGAAGGTCTCACTGCGGGCGCACTTGAGAATGGTGCCGCCGCGTTGGATGATGTTGCCGACGGAGCGGGTTCCCAGTTTGGAAATGTCGCCGTCGATCATTCCTTCATAGCCGCGGGTGATGCCGAGGGATTCGATCTCGTAATAGTTCGCCGCCCTGACTACAGCGCGGATCGCCGCGTTCATTCCCGGTGCGTCTCCGCCCGAGGTGAATACGCCGATTTTGGTGATGGTTGTCTTGCTCAAATCAAAAAAGTAAGCCCCAAAAATAGGTCAGTACGCATGGATTTCCATGCTTCGGCTCAGAGCAGTCCCTTCAATCGTTTGAAATAATTGATCAGGCCGTTCGTCGATGCGTCATGCGTGGACACGGCCCCAGGCGAAGTCAGCTCAGGCAGAATCTTCTTCGCCAGCACCTTACCCAATTCAACGCCCCACTGGTCGAAGCTGAAGATGTTCCAGATGACTCCTTGTACAAAGATCTTGTGTTCGTACATGGCGATCAGCGAGCCCAGCGTGCGCGGGGTGAGTTGTTGAAACAGGATGGAGTTGGTAGGACGGTTGCCAATGAATACCCGGTACGGCAAATGAAACTCAATGGCGTCACTCGAAAAGCCCTGTTGCTGCAATTCTGCTTTCACCTCCTCCGGCATCTTTCCTTTCATCAGGGCCTCGGTCTGTGCAAAAAAGTTGGAGAGCAGCTTGGCATGGTGATCGCCAATGGGATTGTGGCTGATGGCCGGTGCGATAAAATCGCAGGGCACCAGCCGCGTACCCTGGTGAATGAGTTGGTAAAAGGCGTGTTGGCCGTTGGTCCCGGGCTCGCCCCAGATAACAGGACCTGTCTGGTGCATGACCGGTTGGCCGTCGCGGCCGATGTACTTGCCGTTACTCTCCATGTTCCCTTGCTGGAAGTAGGCGGCGAAGCGGTGCAGGTACTGATCGTACGGAAGGATGGCCTCACTCTGCGCATCGAAGAAGTTGGTGTGCCAGATGCCGATCATCGCCAGCAGCACCGGGATATTCTTATCGAACGAGGCTTCATAGAAATGCCGGTCCATGGCATGGGCTCCTTCCAATAGCTGCTCGAAAGCCTCAAACCCGATGGTGCACGCAATCGATAGCCCGATCGATGACCAAAGCGAATAGCGGCCGCCGACCCAATCCCAAAACACAAACATGTTTTCTGGTGCAATACCAAACTGCGTAACCGCCTTGGCATTGGTCGACACGGCAACAAAGTGTTTGGCGACATCGCCCTTGCCGCCGGTCTTGTCCAGGAACCACGCGCGTGCGGATTCCGCGTTCGTCATGGTCTCCTGCGTGGTAAATGTCTTGGACGCGATAATGAAGAGGGTAGTCTCCGGGTTCAGCGACTTCACCGTCTCGGCCAGGTGTGTACCGTCGACGTTGGAGACAAAGTGCGGACGGATGTTCTTGTGATAGGGGCGAAGTGCCTCCGTTACCATGAGCGGCCCCAGGTCAGACCCGCCGATGCCGATGTTGACAATATCGGTGATCGCCTTGCCCGTCGATCCTTTCCACTCGCCGCTGAGCAGGCGGGCGGAGAACTGCTTTATTTGAGCCAGCACCCTGTTAACCTCCGGCATGACGTCTTCTCCATTGACATGGATAGGCGCCTGGCTGCGGTTGCGAAGGGCGATGTGCAGGACGGCCCGATTCTCGGTTTGGTTGATCGCATGTCCAAGAAACATTGAATCAATCGCCGACCGCAGTTCACAGGCCTCAGCCAGTTCGACGAAGAGATTCAGGGTCTCTTCGGTGATGCAGTTCTTGGAGTAATCAACCAGGATATCTTCAAAGAAGACGTGAAACTTCTCAAAGCGCTGGGGGTCCTGTTCGAACGCTTCGCGCAGGTTGTAGGCCTGCATCTCGAGGAAGTGGGCAGTGAGTTTGCGCCAGGCTTCGGTCTCGGTGGGATTGATGGCGGGTAGCATAAACGATAGTTAGGCCGACAAAAATAGTCATCATCGCCCAGAGTAGGAGTCGATTCGTCCGTTCATCCGAATTATTTTGATCGTTGACATGCAGGTTGTTTTTTTGCACGAATGCGCCAACCGGTCCTCGCCCTTCTCCTTTGCTTCTTCGCCGTACATGCGTTGGGTCAGGCTCCCAAGGGCGAGCGTCCCTCGGCGACCATCAGCAGGGCTATCGACCTGATCAAGTTGGATGGCCAGTTGGATGAAGAATCGTGGAAAGACGCAAAGCCGCAGTCGGACCTGATGCAGCAGTTTCCATACGACACCAGCCGCTCGGCTGTGAAGACGGAATTCAGGGCAACGTATGACGACACCTTTGTTTACTTCAGTGTGGTCGCTTATAACAACAAGCCCGGAGGATATGCGGTGGCGTCGCTTCGCCGCGACTTTCGGGGTCCCGGCCTTGATGGTGTGGCGGTCATCCTCGACACGTTCCAGGATGTGACCAACGCGTTCTTCTTCGGCGTCAGCCCCGCCGGCGTGCAGCGGGAGGGGTTGATTTCCAACGGTTATGTGGCCACGGATCACCTCGACCTTTCCTGGGACAACAAGTGGTACAGTGCGGTCAAGCAATACGAGGGGTACTACGTGGCCGAATTTGCAATTCCCTATACGACGCTTCGGTTCAAGACCGGTGCGACGAAGTGGAACGTGAAGTACTACCGCCAGGACAGCAAAGAGAACGAGCGCGCGGTATGGCCGTGGACACCGCGGTATTTCGAAGCAGGCAATCTTAACTATTGCGGTGAATTGATCTGGGATCAACCGGTGCAGCACCCGGGCTCAAACATTTCCGTCATACCCTATGTCGCCGGCAATGCTTCCAAGGATTTTCTTCATAACGAGCCGTCCAAGTCAAAGATCACCGCCGGGGGTGATGCCAAGGTCGCGGTGACTTCCTCGCTGAACCTCGACCTCACGGTGAATCCTGACTTCTCGCAGGTGGAAGTGGACCGTCAGGTGACCAACCTGGAGCGGTTTGAAATCTTCTTCCCGGAGAAGCGGCAGTTCTTCCTGGAGAATGCCGACTTGTTTCAATCCTACGGCCACCAGAACGCACGCCCGTTCTTTTCACGGCGCATCGGCGTTGCCCGTGATCCCAACACGGGACAGAATATCCAGAACCAAATCCTGTTTGGCGCGCGGCTCAGCGGCAACCTGAACAAATACTACCGGATTGGATTCCTCAACATGCAGACCTCCGAGATTCCCGAATCGAAAGTCCCGTCGTACAACTATACGGTAGTCACGGGTCAACGGCGATTGGGACGGAACTCCAATATCCGGGCAATCTTTGTCAACCGCCAGACTTTCAAGAACGATTCCGGCGACTTCCGGCTCGAGGGGTATAAGTATAACCGCGTGCTCGGCGCCGACTACAACTACAGTTTCGAAGGCAACAAGTATACGGGCACGATCTTCTACCATAAACAGTTTACCGCCGAGAGTCCGGGGCAGGAGTACGCCCAGGGCGCCAGCTTCGTCTACAACATTCAGAAACTCAACCTGACCGTGTATGAGCAGGCCATCGGGCGGAACTACAATCCAGCCGTTGGGTTTGTACCCCGTGCCGGGTATAAGCGCGTGTCACCCTCCGGAGCCTATCGGTGGTTTCCGTCCAACGCCAAAGTCAACAACCACGGGCCCGTCATGGACATGTCCTATATCTGGGACGACATCCACGGATTATCTGATTATCAATACGTGCCCGGCTACAACATCAACTTCCAGAATCAGTCAATACTGACGTTTCAATCCCAGCATACCTACACGCTGTTGCTGTTCCCCTTTGACCCGACGAACTCCCCGCCGGAAGACAATGCCGTCAAACTCCCGGCCTTTACCGACTACGTGTACACCAATGGATCCATCTCCTACACCTCTGATCCGAGGAAACTCTTCACCTACACGCTGGGCGGATTGTATGGGAGCTACTTCAATGGGATGAGGATCAACCTGACGGCGAGCCTGAACTACCGCTTTCAGCCTTTCGGGGTTATCTCGCTGGATGCCAACTACAATAAGATCGAACTCCCGCAGCCTTACACGAGTGCTGACATTTACCTGATTAGTCCCCGGCTTGACCTGACCCTAACGCGCAGCGTCTTCCTGACCACGTTCGTGCAATACAACAGTCAGTACGAGAACATGAACATCAACACTCGTTTCCAGTGGAGATTCCGGCCCGTGTCAGACCTGTTCATTGTGTATACCGATAACTATTTCTATTCCTTCGACCAACCCAACGAGAACTTCGCGCCCAAGAACCGGGCTATCGTGGTGAAGCTGACCTACTGGCTAAACCTCTGAGGAGTCGTGAACCGTGAACTGTGAACCGTAAACTGTAAGCAGTGAACTGTTTACCGTTTACTGTTTACCGTTTACTGATCACCGATCACCCGCCGACCACCGTCTTCAACCGCTCAATCAACCCATCCCACAAATCCTGGAGCTCCTTCATGTCGTCGAAGTCAGAGTAGTCGTAGACTTTGAGGAAGGTCATCTGGGTGAGTTCGTTCACATCGAGGCTGAGTTCAAAATAGGAGGGGTCCTTCTTGTCGGCGTCAGACTCGGGCAGGTACTCAAAGCGGACAAAATGATTCGTGCGGTGTGATGCCAGGATCGCTTTGTGTTCTTCCTGGTCCCAGACAAAGGTGAAAACCTTCTCGGGACTTATGCGGACATCATCGGCAAACCACTCGGCAAGACCGCTGGCAGTTTGCATGTAGGGGTAGAGCATTTTCACAGAAGCATGCAGTTCGTAGTCCGTCGTAAAAAGTTGCTTCTTTGCCATTTTCGTTTCCATCTCTCAGATTCGAATGGAAGATATACGAATTTTTCGGACTGTCAAATGACTTGGCTGCGATTGCCAAATGATTTGAATTTTCAATAAAAATCCCCGCAGCGGTAACGCCGCGGGGATGTAGAAAGTAGCGAGGAGCAGATTTGAACTGCCGACCTTCGGGTTATGAATCCGATGCTCTAACCAACTGAGCTACCTCGCCGAAAGGAGGCGCAAATTTATAAACTTTTGCCATTTACGGTACTCCGGGCCAAAATGGCGCTATTTTTGATCCACCGTTGACATGCTCAAGATCGACAAGCTTATCATCAAGTCCTTCGTGGGCCCCTTTGTCCTCACGTTCCTTGTCGTCGTCTTTATTCTGCTGCTTCAGCACATGCTCAAGTACTTCGACGACATCATCGGGAAGGACCTGGGGTGGGATGTGGTGGGCACCCTGCTGTTCTATTTCGCCATCTTCATGACCCCGCTGGCCCTGCCGCTGGCCATCCTGCTGTCGTCATTGATCACCTTCGGCAACCTCAGCGAGCATTTCGAGATCACCGCCATCAAGTCCCTCGGCATTTCCCTCACCCGGAGCCTAGTTCCCATATTTATCATGGTGCTCGGCCTCACCGTGTTTGCCTTCTACGTCAACAACACCTGGGTGCCCAAAGCGGCACTGGAAGCCTACAGCCTGCTATACGATATCAAACAGAAGAAGCCGGCCCTCGACCTGCAGGAAGGCGTTTTCTACGGTGGGATCCCCAACATCAGCATCAAAGTGAACAAGAAGTACCCCGACGGCAAGTCGCTGCGGGATGTCATCATCTACGACCACCGGATGGGTATGGGCAACAAACAGGTGATGAGCGCGGACTCCGGAAGGATGTACACCATTCTCAATGAGCAGTACCTGAAACTGGAGCTGTATGACGGATTTGAATACTCCGAGGGCTCCGAAGGGCAGGGGATGAGTCAGCCGGGCACCAGCCAGGAGTCGCTGCGGAAGACGAAGTTCAGCAAGTCGGAGATCGTCTTCGACCTGTCCTCGTTTGGCCTCGCCCGAACGGACAAGCGCTGGTTCCAGGGCAATCGCATCATGCGCAGTGTATGGCAACTGGAAGACGATATGGACTCGCTCTCGGGCGAAATCAACCAGAACGACCTCAACCGCTACAACTTCCAGTTCTCGATGTTCAACATGCACCATAAAGGAGATACCCTAGAGGTGCCACGCGAACTGCAGTCCTACAAGCGCTACAAGGATTCGCTGAACAAAGTCAGGGACCCGTTCCGTTCACCGTTTGCGCTCGACTTCAAGCCTGTCCCCGCCGAGAAGATCGGGGCGTCGACTCGGAAGAAGTCGGACAGCCTGTTCGCCAAGAAATTCTCAACCGATGAAATCAACCTGGCGCTCAGCCAGACCCGCAACCTGAAGACCCAGCTCCTGAACATGCGCTCTAACCGGGAGATGTACTCGCACGAGTTCCAGGTCTTTCAGATCCAGTGGCATAAGATCCTGGCGAACTCCATCGCCTGCATTGTCATGTTCCTGATTGGCGCGCCCCTGGGGTCCATCATCAAGAAGGGGGGGCTGGGAGTGCCGGTTATCTTCTCCATCTTCTTCTTCATTCTCTTCTATTTGTTCATTAGTACCGGCGAAAAGTGGGCCCTTCAAAACCGCATTTCCGTGCCCGAGGGTATATGGGCCGCCGACGTCATCCTGGCGGCCATAGGGCTGGTGTTCCTCCGACAGGCGCGTCTGGATGCCCGGTTGTTTGACTCCGACTACTACCGGGTGATCCTGGACAAGGTCAAAAGGCGCTTTGGACCCAAATCGCAGGCGGTAAAAACAGCCTAGGTGTTGACAGATTGGCCGTTTTCCCTTACTTTTGCGCGATTAAAAAAGACAAAGCAGTAAACCTTTAAGCTGATGTACCTCGATTCAACCAAAAAGAAGGAACTTTTCACCAAGTACGGAGCGGCAAAAAACCCGAAAGACACCGGTTCACCGGAATCCCAAATCGCCCTGTTTACCCATCGGATCAACTCTCTCACGGAGCACCTGAAGGGCCACAAGAAGGACTATTCCACCCAGCAGGGCCTTCTCAACCTGGTCGGCCAGCGCAAAAAGCTCCTGGGCTACCTCCAGAAGACGAACATCGCGCGCTATCGCTCGATCATCGCTGAACTGGAACTGAGAAAATAAAGAATCATCAACGCGGTCAGGGAACCCTTTCAAGGTTCCCTTTTCGCTTTTGTAACGGCCGCAACGGCCAACCTAATTTTTATGAAACCTACTCCCATTACCATGACCTGCCAACTCCCCGACGGCAGGCAAATCTCTATCGAAACGGGCAAACTCGCCCGCCAGGCCGACGGATCTATTGTGCTGCGGCTGGATAACACCATGATCCTCGCCACGGTCGTCTCCAATAAGGAAGGCAAAGAGGGCGCAGACTTCCTGCCCCTGTCGGTCGACTACCAGGAAAAATTCGCCTCCATGGGCAAAATACCCGGAGGTTTCCTTCGCCGCGAAGGACGTCTGTCGGACTACGAGATCCTCATCAGCCGCTTGGTTGACCGCGCAATACGCCCCTTATTCCCAGATGATTATCATGCTGAAACGCAGGTAAACATCCAGTTGATTTCGGGTGACAGCAATGCCCTGCCGGATGCGCTCGCCGCATTTGCCGCCTCAGCTGCACTGTCAGTTTCTGATATCCCTTTCCAGGGACCGATTTCAGAAGTACGCGTAGCCCGTGTCGACGGAAAGTATATCGTCAACCCTCCGCTGGAGCAGAAAGAGAAGGCTGACCTCGACCTGATCGTCGCGGCCTCCATCGACAACATCCTCATGGTGGAAGGCGAAGCCAAAGAGGTGAGTGAAGAGGATATGCTGGAAGCCCTCCGCGTAGCCCACGAAGCGATTAAGGCCCAGTGCCAGCTTCAGATCGAACTCACCAAGGCCGTCGGAAAGACGGAGAAGCGCACCTACAGCCACGAAACCAACGACCTGGCGCTGAAGGAAGAACTCTTCAAGCTGATGTACGACAAAGCTTACGCCGTAGCGCGCCAGCAAATCGCCAACAAACAGAAGCGTTCTGAATCCTTCGCCAAAATCGTCGATGATTACCTCGATGCGCTGCCGGAAGATTCCAAGATCGACCAGGGACTCGTGAAGCGCTACTACCACGATATCCAGAAGAAGGCTTGCCGCGATCTCGTATTGAATGAGCGCGTGCGCCTCGACGGCCGCAAAACGACAGAAATCCGCCCGATCTGGACGGAGACGAACTACCTGCCTTCCGCCCACGGATCCGCGATCTTCACCCGCGGCGAAACGCAGTCCCTCAGCACGGTTACCCTTGGCACCAAACTCGATGAGCAACTCATCGACGGCGCCATGTTCTCCGGCTCGAACAAATTCATTCTTCATTACAATTTCCCGTCCTTCTCCACCGGCGAGATCAAGCCCAACCGTGGGCCCGGCCGTCGCGAAGTAGGACACGGCAACCTGGCGTACCGCTCCCTAAAGCAGGTGATGCCCGCCGATGACCAGAATCCTTATACGATCCGTATCGTTTCCGATATCCTCGAGTCGAACGGCTCGTCGTCTATGGCGACAGTCTGTGCAGGCTCAATGGCCCTGATGGACGCGGGCGTGCCGATCAAGTCGGCCGTCTCCGGTATCGCCATGGGTATGATCTCCGACAAGGGACGCTATGCGATCCTGTCCGACATCCTCGGCGACGAAGACCACCTCGGCGACATGGACTTCAAAGTGACCGGTACTGAGAAAGGTATCACCGGTTGCCAGATGGACCTGAAAGTTGAAGGTCTGACCTATGACGTGCTCCGCGAAGCATTGCTCCAGGCCCGCGAAGGCCGGATGCACATCCTTGGCGAGATGAAGAAGTCGATCACACAGCCTGCTGCCGACCTGAAGCCGCATGCTCCCCGTGCCTTTACCATGACGATCGAGAAAGAGTTGATCGGCGCGGTAATCGGACCCGGTGGAAAGATCATCCAGGACATTCAGAACACCAGCGGCGCGACCGTGGTAATCGAAGAGAAAGACAAGAAAGGTCATGTCAGTGTCTTCGCTACCAGCCAGGCGTCGATGGAGGCTGCCCTCAAGCGCATCCGTGCCATCGTGGCCGTGCCCGAAGTAGGGCAGGTGTACGACGGCGTGGTGAAGTCAATCATGCCTTTTGGCGCTTTCGTGGAATTCATGCCGGGCAAGGACGGCCTGCTGCACATCTCCGAGATCAAGTGGGAGCGGCTGGAGACCATGGACGGCGTTATGGAAGTCGGCGAGGAGGTAAAGGTGAAACTTATCGAAGTCGATAAGAAAACCGGCAAATTCCGCCTTTCCCGCAAGGTTCTTCTGCCCAGGCCGCCCAAAAAGGAAGAACCGGCACAGGTGTAGTTGCCGACGAAGATTTTTGGAACTAATTTATCGACCAGACGTTACCAAAAGAGATAAAACAGGCCATACATGAGACAGCTTAAGATCAGCAAGCAGATCACCAACCGCGAAAGCCAGTCCCTGGACAAATACCTCCAGGAGATCGGCAAGGTTGACCTGCTGACGCCGGATGAGGAGGTGGAGCTGGCCAAACGCATCAAGGAAGGCGACCAGATCGCCCTTGAGAAGCTGACCAAAGCCAACCTTCGCTTCGTCGTGTCGGTTGCCAAGCAATACCAAAACCAGGGCTTGTCCCTCGGCGATCTCATCAACGAGGGCAACCTCGGTCTGATCAAGGCAGCCCAGCGTTTCGACGAGACGCGTGGATTTAAGTTTATCTCCTACGCCGTATGGTGGATCCGTCAATCGATCCTGCAGGCACTTGCCGAGCAGTCGCGCATCGTGCGCCTGCCGCTCAACCGTGTCGGCTCGCTGAACAAGATCTCGAAGACGTTCTCTGAACTCGAACAGAAATATGAGCGCGAGCCTTCACCCGAAGAACTCGCCGAAGTATTGGAAGTGACGACCGCCGAAGTGGTGGACACGATGAAGATTTCCGGACGCCACGTCAGCATGGACGCACCGTTCGTGCAGGGCGAAGAGAACAGCCTTCTCGATGTTCTTGAAAACGACGGCGAAGATACGCCCGACCAGGGCCTCATGACCGACTCCCTCCGTCGCGAAGTGCAGCGCGCCCTGTCGACGCTCACCCAGCGTGAATCGGATGTGATCGCGTTGTACTTTGGACTGAATGGCGAACACGCCATGACCCTCGAAGAGATCGGGGAGAAGTTCAACCTCACCCGCGAACGCGTACGCCAAATCAAGGAGAAGGCCATCCGCCGCCTGCGCCATACCTCGCGCAGCAAGGCACTGAAGCCTTACCTGGGTTAAGAGTATTTGAAATCGTAAGTAATTCAAAGGTCTCTTAGGGGACCTTTTTTGTAACCATGGCAATCGAAAAAACAAAAGTATTGATCATCGGCTCCGGCCCCGCAGGCTATACGGCGGGTATCTATGCTGCCCGCGCCGGACTAAACCCCGTAATGTATTGCGGCCCCCAGCCCGGCGGCCAGTTGACTATCACCGGCGAAGTGGAGAACTACCCGGGTTACCCGAAAGGAATTGCGGGCCCCGAGATGATGATGGAACTCCGCGAACAAGCTGAACGCTTCGGCACCGTGGTGCGCGACGGACTTGTAACCAAGGTAGATTTCTCCCGGTACCCGTTCTTCGCCGTCGGCGATGGCCAGGAGATCGAAGCCGAATCAGTAATCATTGCTACGGGCGCCAGTGCAAAGTACCTGGGACTTCCTTCCGAGCAGCGGCTGATGAATAAAGGCGTATCAGCCTGCGCCGTATGCGACGGATTCTTTTACCGCGGCATGGAAGTGGCCGTAATCGGTGCGGGTGACTCCGCAGCGGAAGAGGCTACCTACCTGTCCAAGCTTTGCCCGAAGGTTTATCTCGTGGTGCGCCGCGATGAGATGCGCGCCTCGAAGATCATGCAAGAGCGGGTGAAGACGAACCCGAAGATCGAGATCCTCTGGAACAGCGTAACCGAGGAAGTGCTGGGCACGGAAGAAGTGACCGGCATCCGGGTGAAGAACACGGTGACGGGCGAGCGCCGCGACATCGCTGTGAAAGGCTTCTTTGTCGCCATCGGGCACCAGCCGAACACCGATATATTCAAAGGCCAGATCGACATGGACGAGACGGGCTATATCAAAGTTCAACCCGGAACCACCCGGACGAACGTGGAGGGCGTCTTTGCCGTAGGTGATGCCGCCGACCGCGTTTATCGCCAGGCGGTGACCGCCGCAGGAACAGGCTGTATGGGCGCCCTTGACGCCGAGCGCTGGCTGGCCGCCCGCGAGCACCACACCGTTACGGCATGAAACTCGATATCCTCGCCTTTTCTGCCCACCCTGACGACGCCGAACTCGGCTGCGGGGGAACACTCATCAAGCATGCGAAGGCCGGGCTGAAAGTAGGCGTAGTTGATCTGACCAGGGGCGAACTGGGAACCCGCGGCACACCGGCACAACGGGAACAAGAGGCCGCCAATGCGGCAAAGATCATGGGGCTGGCCGTCCGTGCTAACCTTGGATTACCAGACGGTTTCTTCCTGAACGAGCGCGAGCACCAGCTAAAACTAGTTACCGCTATACGCACCTATAGGCCTGATGTGCTGTTGGCCAATGCTGTCTTCGACCGGCACCCGGACCACGGCCGCGGAGCCGAGATCGCTAGCACAGCCGTCTTCCTGGCTGGTCTTGCCAAAGTCGTGACCACCGATGCTAACGGCAAATCGCAAGAACCGTGGCGCCCAAAGGCATTGTACCATTACATTCAGAGCCAGCCGATGAAGCCTGATTTCGTGGTGGATATATCGAACGAGTGGAATCAAAAGATGGAGTCTATCCAGGCTTTTCAGTCCCAGTTCTACGACCCCAACAGCAAAGAACCCGCCACCTACATCTCGACGCCGGAGTTCATGCGAATGCTGGAGGCCCGTGCCATCGACACCGGGCATGCCATCGGGGTAAAGTATGGTGAAGGATTTGTCACCCGCCGCTGGCTGGGTGTCAACAAACTGACCGACCTGATCTAGGGTGCGAGTCGGCTTATGGTCCAGCCGTTATCTCCTTTTGTATAGAGAATGCGATCGTGGAGCCGGCTTACGCGGCCCTGCCAGAATTCCATCCAATGCGGCTCAACGCGGTAACCGCCCCACTGTTTGGGCTTGGGGAGAACCGGTTGTCCTTCGAAGCGTTTCTCCATTTCTTTCACCCGCTCTTCCAGGATCAGGCGGCTGGAGATGACCGTACTTTGCGGTGACGCCCAGGCGCCGAGTTGGCTTTCGCGCGGGCGGCTTTGGAAGTAGGCCGTGGCGGCATCTTCATCCACGCGCGTCACCACGCCTTCGATGCGCACCTGGCGTTCCAGCTCCGGCCAGAAGAAGGTAAGTGCGCACACCGGGTGCTCGTCGAGCTGCTTGCCTTTGCGGGATTGATGATTCGTGTAGAAGATGAATGATCCGCTTTCGATCCCCTTCAACAGCACCACGCGGCAGGAGGGAAGTCCGTGTTCCGTCACCGTAGCCAGCGTCATCGCGCTGGGTTCCGGCACCTCCGCATGCGCCGCTTCCTGGAACCATTTCTCAAATTGTACCAACGGGTGTTTCGCCACCGAATTTTCATCGAGCGCACCCATCGAATATTCTTTGCGAAGGTCGGCGAGGGACAGCATGGAATTAATATTACCGCAAAGATGGTTACATATTTTCAACCATTTCCGCTTCGGCATTAATTTTTAGAGATGCATTTGGCAGTCTGCATTTTGATGAGTTTCTTGGATTGGAAATGGACTTCTTTAAGTACAAAAACAAGATCAAACCGGAGAAGGGAAAGCTGTTGATTTCCGAACCGTTCCTTCCTGATCCGAACTTTGAGCGAACCATCATCCTCCTCTGTGAAAACAACGAGGAAGGTTCGTTCGGTTTTGTGCTGAACAAGCCGTCGCTCGCCAACGTGAGTGATGTAATGGACGATATCAAGAACTTCAATACGCCCGCCCTGGTGGGAGGGCCGGTACAGCAGGATACCCTCCACTACCTGCATCGCCGCGAAGGGATCGATGACGCGGTGGAAATACTGGACGGCGTGTACTGGGGCGGCAGTTTTGAGCGGATCCTCTTCCTGCTGGAGACCCGACAGCTCGCGCACGAGGACATCAAGTTCTTCCTGGGCTACAGCGGCTGGTCGGGAGGCCAGCTCGAAGAAGAACTGGAACAGGACAGCTGGATCGTTTCCGACCAGGCCAGCGAAGAGCTGATCTTTGATACCGAACCGGACGCGATGTGGAAAAAGACCCTTAAAATCATGGGCGGACGATTCTCCGTCTATTCAAATTATCCAAAGGACCCGAGGCTGAATTAGGTGCAGAATGGCTAGTTTTGCCATTCCTTGGAAAAACAGGAATAGCAACAATACCGAATGGAAACAGAAGCGAAAGAAGAAGGGCTTGAGGTGGTGAATGAGGCTTCCGTAACCTCACCGGAAACGACGGACCTGCTCCCCGAGGAGGTCCACGAAGTCGACTATTCCAAATTCTCCAAGAAAGAACTGGTTGATCATCTCAAGGACCTGGTCCGCGACAATGACTTCCTCAAATCAGAAGCGTCCCTGCGCGAGATGCGCAGCAAATTCGAAGATCTGCAGCACCAGGAAAAGACCGAGGCGCTGAAGCGATTCCTCGAGAACGGCGGCACACTCGACGACTTCGAATACCGCGCCGACGTGCTGGACATCGCCTTCGAAGCCAACTTCAAACTGCTCCGTTCACGGCGCCTCGAGCACTTCCGCAACCAGGAACTGGAGAAAGCAGAGAACCTGCGGAAGAAGAAGGAGCTGCTCGCCGGCCTGCGCGAACTGATCGACGGCAAAGACGACAAGCACAGCTTCGATAAATTCAAAGAGATACAGAAGCAATGGAAAGAGGTCGGCGCCGTGCCGGCTGCGGAAATACGCCCGACCTGGGCCAGCTACCACGCGCTGGTCGACCGCTTTTACGATAACCGCAACATCTATTTTGAGCTGAAAGAACTTGACCGCCGGAAGAACCTGGAGGCCAAGGTGGAGTTATGCCAGCGGGCGGAGAAGCTCGCCGAAGAAAAGCGATTGAATGTCGCCTTGCGCGAACTGCACGACCTGCACGAAGAGTACAAACACATTGGTCCCGTTTCCCGCGAAGACAAAGACGCCGTGTGGGAGCGGTTTAAGAAAGCATCGGATGCCGTCTACGAGCGCCGCGATGCCGCGCTCGCCACACAGCATGCTGAGTGGACGAAGAACCTCACCGCCAAGGAAGACCTCATCGCGAAAGTAACCGCGTTGGCCGCCTTTCAATCGGACCGCATCAAAGACTGGAACCAGAAGACCCAGGAGATTCTCGCGCTCCAGAAATCGTGGGAATCCGTGGGCGGTGTTGCCCGCAACAAGTCAAAGGACGTCAACAAACAATTTTGGTCCGGCTTCAAGGCATTCTTCGCCGCCAAGAGCAAGTTCTTTGGAGCCCTGGAGACCGAGCGCAAAGCCAACCTCGAGAAGAAGCGCGAGTTGGTGAAGCAGGCTGAGACCCTGAAAGACCAGACCGACTGGGACAAGACCGCCGCCGCCCTGCGCACCCTGCAGGCGCAGTGGAAAGAGATCGGGCCAGTGCCCGACAAGTTCCGTGAATCCATCTTCGCCGAGTTCAAGACCGCGTGCGATCATTTCTTCAACCAGCGCCGCGAACGGTTTGAGGCCGCGGACAAAGAGTACGCCGACAACCTGGTGAAGAAAGAAGCTTTGTGCGCCGAGCTCGAGCAGCTAATTGCCGGCAAGAACGCTACAATCGATGTGCTGAAAGAAAAGCAGCGCGCCTTCCAGGCCATTGGGTTTGTGCCCAGGAATGCCACGGGCGACATCAAAGCAAAGTTCAGCCGGCTGTTCCAGCAGGCCATGGCCACCATCGAGGTGAGCCAGGCCGACAAGGACAAGGCCATGCTGGAGTTGCAGTTGGAGACCATCAAGAGCGATCCCGAGGCCGGCTATAAACTACAGCAGCGGGAGCAGGGGCTTCGCAAGCGCATCCAGAAGGAAGAGAACGACCTGGCCGTATTGAAGAACAACCTCGAATTTTTTGGACGCAGCAAGAGCGCCGAAAAGATGAAGGCCGAGTTCGGCGAGAAGATCAACGCCGCCGAGGCCGAGATCGCGAGCCTGAAAGCACAACTCAAGCAAGTACGCGCCGTGCTCCGCTGACGGCAGTTGCCTTTTCTTGTTTCGTGCCACAGTTCCCTGTGCCCTGTCCCCCTGCACCCTGATCCCTGTACCCTGATCCCTGTCCCCTGATCCCCGGCCCCTGGCCCCCGGTCCCCGGCCCCCGTCCCCAATTTCAACGTCAATGACCGCCGTCATCGGTGTCACCCACAGCCATCATGTGCAATCGGTTGAGGATTTGGTAACTATACTGCGGGTAACTAGAGTTCCACCAAAACCAAACAAGTATGTGGAAAGAATTCAGTCTGGGCGCCTTGTTTATCTTGGCCGCCATCTTCCCGATCCTGTTTGTTCCGCTCCTGGCACTGGTATTGGCTATTTTGTTCGGACTGATCCCGTACTTCACCAAGCACCACGTATGGGATAAGACCCAGCAAGATCTGGAGCACGACAATCAACTGCTGCATCACCAACACTAGTGTTGGGGTGCGGACAGGGGTGAAGACCCGGCGCTTGATGGGTGTCGGGTCTTTTTGATTCCGAGAAACCCTTTTTCGTCCGTTCTGCAACCCCTGAGCCTTTTTGGTTCCCGGCAGAAGAAGAGTTAGTTGATCCGATTGTACTTCTCGGTTTGTTGGCAGGTATTGCCTGTCGTTTCCATGAGCGTTAACAATTGTGCATTCGCCAGACAGGTATAGACTATTTCGCCCCCGGTAGGCAGAACAAATGTAAGGGCATCTGAAGTGGACTTCAATTTGCCGCCGGACTCAGAACCGTTGACAAGAATTTTCCAGCTATCCTTCGATAGCGTGAGGATCTTGCAACTTGTACAGTGTGTGTCCGGCACGTTCATGGAGGGGTCGCTGCATCCTACCATTGACCATGTCTTCTGACTCCATGTTCCCATCCAATTGGGAGTACTCGTTACATCGTTCAACGGGTTACTGCAACCCGTAACTATCACGGAGGCGAGGATGTAAATTGGAACAACCAGAGACCGCATTTCGGCAAATCAACCAGCAAATTTTACTCAACGATTTCCGGGAACACAATGAGCAACGTCATCCGCAGAACCTATCTTTATGGGATGAGCCAGGCTCCTTACGGCGATGCACCTTTTGAAAAGAAAACGATTCCCCTGACGGAAGCGGAGATTCGTTACATGCGGAATCAGTACAAAATTCTGCTGCTGCTGCCGGCCTTGTTTGTCGGATTATTTTGCATCACCTGGTATTACAACCCGCCATCAAATGTCAGGGACTCCGTCTATGCTGCGGCCATGCTGGTCGGAATAGTTGCGGCCACGTATTTTATGGTGACACGTATTCAAAAGAAGGAAGGGAATAAAGTGGTCATCCGGGGTGTGATCCTGGGAAAGCGAAAGCAAGGAATGGGGAGCAAAAGCAAGTACTATTTGACACTGGGGGATGAAGAGATCAAGGTCAATGAGTCCGACTACACCGCCTGCGAGCCCGGCGACCTGGTTTCCATGGAGATCATGGACGACCCCCTGTTCAGAAGGCCGAAGATAACGCTTGTCGAAAGGGCCAGTGAGCGAGGTTGACGCATTCACTTCTGGTATTCAATCCGGCTAATCCGCCAGACAAAATCACGGGAAGGGGTTTTTACCACCACCTCATCGCCCACTTCTTTCTTCATCAGCGCCTGTGCCATGGGCGAATCCATGGAGATGTAGTTCTTCGAGCCGACGATCTCTTCTCCGCCCACAATCCGGAAGCGGTTCTTCATGCCTTTATCATTTTCAATTTCCACCCAGGCACCGAACATGACTTTGCCTTCCTGGAAAGGTGAGTAGTGAACCACCTTCAACTCGTCGATGCACTTGCGCAAGTAAAGGATGCGCTTGTCAATTTCCCGCAGGCGTTTCTTGTTGTAGTGGTAGTCCGCGTTTTCAGAGCGATCGCCCAGACTGGCCGCCCACGACACCTTTTGTGTGGTATCGGGCCGCTCCACCCGCCATAAGTTGTCGAGCTCCGCTTTCAGCTTCTCCAAACCTTCCGGGGTAATCATCTTCGTTTTCATATCGACCAGAACCAACTATTATTGCTGCCCGGGGCCGGGTCATTACGGGCTTAAAATTGATCAAAATATCGCGAAATAGAATTCCTCCGTGCCGTTCCCAACCCAACACCTTCATCAGCCGTATACTTTGTTATTCCCCATACCATGCGTACACTCTTTGCTGTACTGTTATTGTTCCTCTCTCTTTCTGCTTTTGCGCAGAAGCTGAACCCGCAGTTTGAAGCCCAACTGAATGCGGCGTACAAACCCGGTGAGCCTGGTGCCACCGCCCTCGTGGCCAAAGGGGGCAAACCCATCTACCGGGGTGCCGTGGGTATGGCCGACCTCGAAAACAATGTGGCGCTTCGCCCCGACCATGTCTTTGAAATCGGGTCCATCACCAAGCAGTTTACCGCCGTGTCTATCCTCATGCTCATGGAGCAGGGAAAGCTCAGGCTGGAAGATCCACTGACAAAGTTCATTCCCGACTACCCGAAAGGCGAGGGGATAACCGTCCATCACCTGCTGACGCATACCTCCGGCATCAAGAGTTATACCAGCATGGAGGCCTGGGCAAAACGTTGGCGCGAAGACCTCACGCCGTTGCAGATGATTGACATCTTTAAAAATGAGCCGATGGACTTTGCGCCGGGAGAGAAGTGGAGTTATAACAATTCCGCCTATTTCATTCTCGGGTACATCATTGAAAAGACTTCCGGGGTTTCATATGCTGAGTTCCTGGAGAAAAACATCTTCGTTCCGCTCGGGATGAAAAACACCTCCTACGGCAGTCAGTCGAAGATTATTAAAAACAGGGCGCAAGGTTATCAGCGACGGGACGGCTATGTGCGCGCCGAATACCTGAGTCTCACGCAGCCTTATGCCGCAGGTTCCATCATGTCGACGGTGGATGACCTGCTCATCTGGCAGTTGGCGATTAACCGCAACCAACTCATCCGCAAAGAGACGCAGCAGCTGGCCTACACCCCGGTGAAATTGAATAACGGGGAAGTGCATGACTATGGTTACGGCTGGGGTTTAGGCGCCGTCAACGGCAGCCCGACCCGGGAACACTCCGGCGGTATTTTCGGCTATTCAACCAATGAGATTTACGTGTCTGCGCGACTGGCAGGCATCGCCATCGGCAAACCCTACCTCGAGCCGGTGGCCAAAGTTCAACTCGATCCGGCGTATGCGCAGTCCTTGGCCGGCACGTACGACTTTGCCGACGGCAGTACGCGCATCATCTCCGCCGAGGGCAATCAACTATTTAGCCAGCGCGGGGGCAGCGGCCGTTTCAAAATTTTCCCGCAAGACAAGGCAACCTTTGCTTTTGAAACCGGCCTGACCTCGCTCCGTTTTGTTGTCGCTGACGGAAAAGTGAAAGAAGTGCGTTTCATGGATCGGTCGGGCAAAGAGATCGCTGGCCAATTATCCACGAAGGTGGCAACTCCGCGTACCGTTGTTGCGGTGAAACCCGAAATCCTGGGACGTTACGTGGGCACCTATGAATTGATGCCGAATTTCAATATGGTGGTAACGCTCGAAGGCGGACGTCTCATGTCGGAAGTCAGTGGGCAGCCAAAGGCCGAACTTTTCGGAATGTCGGACACTCGGTTCTTTCTCAAAAATGCGGAGGCAGAGGTGGAGTTTGTCGCGAATGCAGCCGGCACCTTTGACCTGGTTGTTTACGATTCAGGCCAGAAGATGGCAGGAAAAAGAAAAGGCTGATAGCCTCAGGAAGGCATCAACCCGATGCCCCGGGCCATCAGGCCTGCGAGGAGAGGAATGATTGTTAACAACATCACTTCCACCCGTACACTCCACAACACCGCGTTGGGAATATTCACCGGCTCATCAGGCATTCCCTTGCGTTGGCGGATAAAGAATATGGTGGGGTAGATGGAAAGGATACCCACGGCGGCGACCAGCCCGAGCTTGGTAAGAAAGATCCAGTTTTGAGTGTAGTAAACTGACGGTTTGGAGTAACCGCCAAGCCACAGTG
>JBGAPO010000029.1:0-33271 GCA_044221195.1 Cyclobacteriaceae bacterium | reverse complement strand
GCGGCGTGGAGATCCTCGACTGGGATTCGAATGTGCTCTGGTCCTACGCCTACAACACCGACCTCGTGCGGCAACATCACGATGCACAGGTATTGCCCAACGGCAACGTGCTCCTCCTCGCCTGGGAAAAGAAGACAACGGCAGAAGCCATCGCTCAAGGCCGCAACCCGGCCACTCTCCCCGACAATCAGTTGTGGCCCGAACACATCATTGAAATCCGCCCGATCGTGCCGAACGGGGGTGAGATTGTTTGGGAATGGCATGTATGGGATCATCTCATCCAGGATTTTGACAACACCAAGCCCAACTACGGCACCGTCGGCGATCACCCGGAATTGATTGATCTGAATTTCACAAAAGACGGTCTGAAAGACTGGATCCACGGCAATGGTATGGACTATAACTCACAGTTAGACCAGATCATTTTGTCGGCCCATGCATTCAACGAGATCTGGATAATTGATCACAGCACGACGACTGCCCAGGCAGCCAGTCACAGCGGCGGAAAGCAAGGCAAGGGCGGCGACTTGCTATACCGATGGGGCAACCCGATGGCTTATCGCCAGGGAACCGCATCGGACACCAAGCTGCTGGGACAGCATAACCCGCACTGGATTGCTCCGGGGTTGAACAATGCTGGTAAAATCATCGTGTTCAACAACGGGCCGCTCCGCAATTACTCCACCGTTGAAATCATCGACCAGCCGGTCACTGCCAGTGGTTCGTATACCCTGACCAACGGCAAGTTTGGTCCGGATAATTCGACTATTGCCTACATCGGAAATCCTCCGACCAGTTTCGCGTCGAAGAACATGAGCAGCGCGCAGGTGATGCCGAACGGCAACCTGTTTATCTGTTCTGCCGTGCAGGGCTTTGGCATCGAAGTGAACCCGTCAAACCAGATTATCTGGAAATACAAAAGCCCGGTAACCACCGTAGGGATCGTTGGCCGCACCGATCCGACCACCAACGCCAACTACGTTGCGCGGCCAATCTTCCGGATGTCCAAATATCCACTGAACTACCCGGCCTTCAGCGGGCGGATCCTTGTGCCCCAGGAACCGGTGGAAGGCGCGCCCTTCGCCAGTTGCGACCTCGTCACCGGCCTGGAAGACAAACCGCTGTCGACGATTTCCTATCCGAACCCGGTCGATGAACGGCTCACCGTCACATCACCCGGTAAATTCTCGGCCACGCTGGTGGACGGGCAAGGAAAGAAACTTTTCGAAGGACAGGGAGAAGATACGCTGATCATCAACACGACTTCCCTGCCCGCTGGACTATACCTCCTCCAGGTTGGTAAGCGGGTGGAGAAGGTTATCGTGCGGCACTAGGCCTCATCGGTCACCACGGCAGAAAATTTGCGGGCCACGTAAACGGCGCCCGCCACTTCCACTACGCTCCACGGAACTGCAATCGGCAGAATGTCCATCGGCAATACGCCCAGGTTGCCGATGACAACCCACATGAGCACAAAGCCGCACAGCCAACCCAGTGCCAGTGTTTCCATGAAGGAGAATTTTCTTGAAATCACCAGCACCGCAACAGACATCAATAAAGACCACAGTCCCCAAACCGCCCCGTTGACGGGATCACCCGGAAACACCCGGCCCATCCCGGCATAGTGATCGGCCCAGTAGGTCTTGAGAACAAACTCGTTGCGCACAAATTCATTCACACTGATCCAAACCGTTGCCAGCAGGATGGGAAAAAGGGTCTTCTTCATCGGGCTACAAAATAGAGAATCTTCCTGTAACTAAGTCAAGCCTGCGGGCGTCGAAGGGACAAATAACCCTTCATGCGCTTCGTTTCAGCCATTCTCACGTTGGTCATGCTCACTGCCTTTGATCCCACGGGCGACGAGTGGATAATGTCATCACGCAAAGGCTACCAGTACTACTACCAGGGCACTGACCAGGCCAGGACCGCCGAATACACCGGCCTCATCGACAACGGTCTCCAATCGGTGGAACAGTTCTTCAAGAAGGGATTCCCAAAACCATTTGATGTGTACGTTCACCCTACCCGGCAGTCGTGGGACAAGAAATTCCAGGCTGCCTACCAGATGCCCGATTTCAAGTCGGAGTGCTGGATGGTGGCGAGCGGCGACGGCTACCAACTGAATATGATCTCCCCCATCACCTGGGACACCGCATCGTGCGAGCACAAGTACGGCGATAAGGTCCAAACCCAACAGCTGCTCACGCATGAGCTCTTCCACGTGTTTCATGGGCAGCACAATCCAAGTCCTGACTTCATGGACTATACCGGCCTCGATTGGTTCGCCGAAGGCTTTGCCACCTTTGCATCCGGACAACTTTCGAACCAGCGGATGAACGAGGTGAAGAAATTGGTGGCTGAAAATAAAGCACCCACAGCTCTCGACGACTTCTGGAAAGGCCGCCAACGGTACGGGCTTTCCGGTTCTATGGTTCAGTTCCTGGACACTCGCTTTGGGCGTGAGACCTTGTTCACCTTGCTGAAATTCAAAACCAAAGCTGAGATGCTTTCTGCCATTGGCCTGTCAGAACAGGAACTACTAGACGGCTGGCGCAAATCCCTTACAGGGAACTAGCGCGCGCATCGACTCAGTGATTCCAGCCGCTACTTCCGTCTTCTTTTCAATCCCACACTGACTTCTTTCCGAGGGAGAAGAAATGCTCGCCATTTCACTATTTTTAGTGAACCCTGTAACGAGTACGTTGCAATCATCAAAAAGCAAATGGCATGAGGTACCTTGTCTTGTCGGTCGTTCTGTTCGTCAGTTGTGCAAATCCCACGGGGCGTCATGAGCCGGCCGCAGGGGCGACAGAAACCATTAAGCAACTATCCGACAAGTTTGCAGATCCTCCCCCTTCATCCAGGCCCGGCGCATTCTGGTGCTGGCTGAACGGAAACATGTCGACCACCTCGATCACCCGCGACCTGGAGGCCATGAAGTCGAAGGGGATCAACCGGGCGGAGATCTGGGACGTGGCCGCCATCAAAGACCCGTCGTTCATCCCTGCCGGCGGCGCCTTCCTGGGAGATGAGTCCGTCGCGCTGATCAAACACGCCATCGCCGAAGGAAGAAGACTCAACATGCGCATCGGTATTGTTGCCTCCAGCGGATGGAACGCCGGCGGATCGTGGGTGACACCCGATTGGGCGTCGAAGACGCTCTACTTCTCGCAGGTGGAGATTACCGGGCCTCAACAGATTTCCATCGACCTTCCGTTTCCAAAATTTCCCGAAGGCTGTCCCATGAAGGACAAAGTCACGCCACTCTTCTACCGCGACGTATCGGTTCTCGCGATTCCCTTTCATGCGGAAAAGAAAATCAGTGATTTATCCCAGGTCATTAATATCACGTCGGCCTTCAAGGACGGGAAACTTACCTGGAAGGCGCCGCCGGGAAAATGGACCATCGTCCGGTTTGTCTGCTCCAATAACGGCCAACAACTGATTGTCCCCTCTCCCAACTCCAATGGTCTCTTCATCGACTTTCTCGATCCCGAGGCCACGAAAAGACATCTGAAATATTTTATGGACAAGCTGGGCGTAACGCCGGAGAATTCAGCTGACGCCGGTCTCGGGTATTTTGAATTCGACAGCATGGAAATGGCCGAAGGCATTCCCTGGACGGATTCCTTCCCCACGATCTTCAAGGATCGGATAGGCTATGACCTGGAGCAATATCTGCCCATCCTCGCCGGATGGGATATCCAAAACAGCTCGGAGCGGTTCCGCTACGATTTCAGGAAAGCAGTTTCGGACCAGCTGATCTACAGTCACTATGAAACCGGTACGGCGTTCCTGAAGACCTACAACGCCGAACTCGTCGCCGAATCCGGTGGGCCCGGTCCTCCCATCTGGGATACCTGCCCGGTGGATGCGCTGAAAGCGTTAGGAGCCGTTTCGGTTCCTCGCGGTGAATTCTGGATCAAGCACCGGAACATGTTCCTGATCAAGGAAGTGTCCAGCGCCTCCCATATCTATGGCAAGAAACTCGTCGACGCAGAATCTTTTACGACCTGGAGACGCTGGAAGGATTCGCCGTTCAATGTCAAGAAGGTGGTGGACCGGGCTTTCTGTGAGGGCCTCAACAACATCACCTTCCATACGTTCGCGAGTACGAATCCGGAAGATGGATTTCCGGGACGCACGTACCACGCGGGCTTCGACATGAACCCCGGCACGACGTGGTGGGATAAATCCAAACCCTTCACCGACTACCTCGCGCGCTGCAGCTACCTCCTTCAACAAGGACTGTTCGTCGGCGATGTGTGTTACTACTACGGCGACCAGGCTCCCAATTTCTTCCCGCTGTTTCACGATGTCCCCGACAAACCCAGGATTAAGGGACTGGGTAACGGCTATGATTACGATGTGGTCAACACGGATGTCATCCTGAACCGGATGTCAGTCAGGGATGGACGGTTGGTCCTGCCGGATGGGATGAGCTATGCCTTGCTGCTATTGCCCGAACAGGATCACATGCCGCTGGGCGTGCTGAAAAAGATCAGCGAACTGGTAAAAGCCGGCGCAACCATCGTTGGACGGCGGCCGCTGACCGTACCGGGACTGGCAGGGTTTGAAAAAGAAAATGGTCTGGTAAAACAACTGACCGATGAGTTGTGGGGGGCGTCGTACGATGTAGCCCAGGGTGAGAACAAATACGGAGAAGGCTCCGTCATTTGGGGCAAGGCTGCCGATGACGTGCTGCGGCAGAAAAATATCGCGCCCGATTTTCAAAGCCCGCCGTCTTTCGGCGTTGATTTTATTCATCGCACCACCAGTGACGGGGAGATCTACTTTGTTAGAAATGAACGGGATGATTCGGTGACCGTCCCTTGCCGGTTCCGGGTAACGGGTATGCATCCTGAATTTTGGGACCCCTCTACCGGCACGCTCTCCCGGGTGGCGCGCTATTCAGAAGCGGACGGCACCATCGGCTTTGACATAAGCTTGCCCGCCCACGGTTCAGGTTTCGTTGTATTCAACAAAGAGAAGCGCACCGACCTGGCCGAACTTGGTGAGGATCATGGCGACGAAACCAGGTCAGCAGTCAACGGACCGTGGAAGGTAGAGTTTCCTCCCAATTGGGGAGCGCCGCCGTCCACTGACTTGAAACAATTGATCTCCTGGACGGATTCACCGGACGCCGGGGTCAAGTATTTCTCAGGCACGGCCACGTACCGCAATTCATTCCAAGCGCCGGCGGATGCGGAAGGCAAAAAGATAATCCTCGACCTGGGTGAGGTTCGTGATGTGGCCGAGGTGTTCGTCAACGGAAAGTCGGCGGGCATTCTCTGGACCAAGCCTTACCGGGCAGACATCAGTTCGCTGGTTCAGCCCGGAAGAAACGACCTGAAGATTGAAATCGTGAACCTGTGGGTGAACCGCCTGACGGGCGACATGCTCCTCGATCCCAAGGACCGCTATTGCAAGACCAATCAATCGTACATGACGGCCGAAGTCTGGCCGGGCGGCGACGAACCGTTCCGCCTTCAGCCGGCGGGGTTGCTGGGGCCGGTTATGCTGACGATGAAGAAGGCAAGTCGGTAGCTGAGTTCATGATTTCTATTTTGGAGAACAAGCAAGTGGGCTAAGTTCCCGCGACCAACTCATTCAAAACCTTTGCTATCCGCTCTACCCGGCCGGCCTCGGTCTTGGTGGAGTATATCCACTTAATATAATTCTGCTGTGCGCCGTCCGCCAGTTTCAGGAAAACCCGTTTGGCAACAGGGTCCTCCATCAGGCAAAGCGCCAGCTCCTCCGGGATTTCAACTGGGTCGTTGTCGAGTGAAAGTTCAACGTGAACAAAATCTCCGGCCTTCTTCCCGATCTTCTTGCGGATCTCGGCGGGCACGGGAAGGAACAGCGTGCCGTCGCCCATCGGCATCAGGCGATACTGTTTCAGTTCGAATGAATCAATCCTTCCTTTGACCTTCACCCAGCCGAAGGGCGCCTTTTTGTCGGGAGGAATCTCCGGAACGCGGGCAAAGGTCCAGCCGCCTTTACCGGGCCACTTCTCCAGGATGCATCGTTTTCGGATCGTCCGTGTCATGACATCAAACTTCACCGTCGCCGGTGACAGCCTTATGTCAGCAGGGCGTTACCATTTTTCCTCTCCCCTCATGTATTCCGAGACGGCGGCCTGGAATGCATTCCTCTTTCCCTTGAGCTTCTTTTCGTAGGCAGCCTTTCGCTTCGGGTCCTTTATGACGTGACGGGCATAGGCGATGGCATCTTTGAATCTCTCTTCCCCCTCCTCCTGGGCTTTCGAGGTCTTCTTTCGTTTTCGTGCGTATACGGGAGTGATCACCGTCTTGCCCTTGATCTTCTCCACGACATACTTTTTGGCGTGGGTCATGGTGTCCAGCAGTCCCAGATTCTTCACTTGCTTCTTCGATCGTGGCATAGGGTGGGGTTATGTGTTTTCGAGGCGGTCGGCTCCCGTTGCTTTCGAGTCGTTACTTGACCTCCTTCTAAGCCTGCTTCACGTCGCTTCGAGGGAGGTATTACCAATCTATTACGAATCCTCGAGAGCTTTCGCTCCCTTTTCACTTTTTTTTCGCACCTTTTTCACTCGTTCTTCGCTCATTTAGCGTCCTGTAGGTGCCGGCGATTATGACGAGCGCACGGGGATATCCATTGATTCAATTTACCTTTTTCTCAAAAACCTCATTGACTATTGTCATTCCGTTTCCCTGGAGAGGTCACCGAACGCCACTTCATCGCCAGGAACCGCTATCCGACGGCGTGCCAGGTCTACCGAGAGCGCGGCCAGCCGGGTTCCATCTTGGGTGATCACGTGCGGATCGAAGAGCGTGTACTCCACCGACTGCCCGTCATAGCTCTCGTGCGAAAGACAATAGAATCGAATGCCGGTCTCGAGATGAATTCTGACCGTTTCAAACATCCGGTGATGTTCGTCGCGGCTGTGCTCCGCAGATTCCGGGTATTCTTTTCTCACAAACGACCGAAACGCCGGACCCGTGAGGTAGGCGACGCCTTCCGTATTTTCTTTGCCGATCCGGGTGGTCAATCCGATGGCGACAAATACCCGGTCATCAGATGTTGAGCTCATACCAATTCGGCGGGCGACAATGACTTCTTATTCAAGCCCAGCACAATCCAGTGGGCCACCGCGAGATTGGGCACCCAGCAGAGCCAGGCGACGAGGCGGTAGGCCGGGATGAAGTCGCCGAAAGCAAGGGTGAGCAACGGCAGCCAGATGCGAAGGGTTACAGCGGCGAAACAAGCGCCGTAACTGTAGATCATCATGCGCTGGTGTCTGTGCGTATCCTTCCGGCGTATGGAACTGTAGGCGGCCAGGGTGGATGACACCCAAACGATCCCAAGGCAGATAAATCCCAGCGAGGCCATCCAACCGCCCGTGGCAAAGAAACCGACATAAATTCCCGCCGTCCCGCTGATCAGGACCGCCGCCACATAAATCTTTCCCAGCGTGCGGTGAAGATTCAACCGCCGGGCACGAAGCGTGGAACTGAACTGCGACCACCCGGACAGCAAGGCCAGGCCGCCCAGGGTGATGTGGGTGTAGAAACCCGCATTCCAAACTCCATCCGCCAGCAGCGCTGCTGACTTCGACTGGAGCAGGCCGAATCGGGGGTCAATGACGAAATAGATGGCGGGATAGAAGCCGATGATGATGGCCGCAAGGGCCAGAAGTGCGAATTGAAATCTCCTCATTGTAATCGCTTCTTCCGCATTTTCAATCAATTCCTTGCCTCTTAAGAAACTCACGTCCATATCCAGACTTCAGAAACAGCTCCCTTCTCCTCGCCTCATCTTCCGTCTTGTACTCCTCTTGATGCACCAGAACCCAAGGTACGTACGCTTTAGTGGACCTTACCTTTCGCGCATTGTGAGCTGCCAACCTGCTTTCCAAATTCTCCGTCATGCCTTTGTAAAGCCTGCCTGTCTGCTCACTCCTGATAACATAAACAAAATAGGGCATAAAAAATCCCGCCATGGCGGGATTTGAGTGAGCCTGCAGGGATTCAAACCCCGAGTCTTCTGATCCGTAGTCAGATGCTTTATTCAGTTAAGCTACAGGCCCAGGACGATTCTTTTTCAAAATCGAGTCGCAAAGTTAATAGATTCCCCATCTCTTCAAAAAAGAGAAGCGTGCAGGCCGGCAGGGATTCCCCGCCTGCCCTCGCCGGCAGGACGCTTTCGGTAACAGAACGTATGACTTGGCAGAGTAGAGTAGACGGTTGACGAGGCGGGCAGGAAACCCCGAGTCTTCTGATCCGTAGTCAGATGCTTTATTCAGTTAAGCTACAGGCCCGGAAGCGATCTGTTTTGCCAAATCGAGGCGCAAAGTTAGCAGAATCCGGTTTCCAGCAAAAAATACAGCGCCGTTCAAACGGAATGTGGTGCTCCCGGCGTTCACTGCTCATAACTGATACCCGGACACCCCCAGTTTTGCCCCTTACCTAAAAAGGCTATTTTTGGGGCTTCAAAATCGGAAATACGACATGACGGTACGCGCATTCATCCTTGTCCTCCTCATGGGGGTAGCCTCCCTCGCCCTCGGACAGGATGCGGTGGAAACGAAAACGGAGACGAAAAAGAAGAACTGGAAGCCCGATATCCCGGGCTCGATCATGATCGAATTCGGCTGGAACTTCAAGAACGGCGTGGTGCCCTCCGACTTCCAGAAAAGCTGGTGGGGATCCCGCACCTTTAATGTCTACTATCACTACAACTTCCAGCTCTTCAAATCCCGGTTCAGCTTCAACCCCGGCGTAGGCCTCAGCCTGGAGCGGTTCAAGTTTTCCAACAACTACACGCTCCCGACAGCACCTGATCCGGATGGTACATACCCCCTGGTACCCGCCGGCGATATCTACCCGGGCACTATTCAGCGGTCATTCATCGTCAACAACTATATCGAAGCGCCACTTGAATTCCGCTACGACTCCAGGCCCAACGACATCGCCCGCAGCTTCAACGTGTCGCTCGGCTGGCGTGTGGGTGTGCTGTACGACTCCTTTACCAAAGTGGATTACACGGTCAACGGGGAAGACCGAACGATGAAAGACAAGCAGTGGCACGGCATGAACCGGTCTCGCCAGGCATTTTATCTCCGCGCCGGCTACGGCGGTTTCGGCGCATCGCTATATTATAATTACACCCCGCTGTTCGCGGAAGGAAAAGGCCCGGAAATGACCAAGATGAATACGGTCACACTGACCCTCTTCGTCAACGGTTTCTAAAAAGCTACTTGCCCAGGAATACCGGCTTCCTCTTTTCCAGGAACGCCTTCACGCCTTCTTGGTGATCATAGGTCGAGCCGGCCGTCTCCTGGCAGTAGGCTTCGTAGTCTAGCATATCATCAAGATTGGAAGTCGCCGCCTTGTTCAGCATCTTTTTGATGATGCCGATGGCTTTGGTGGGCGCCTTGGAAAAATATTCGGTGTATCCTGCCACGGCGGCGTCCAGCTGATCAGCCGGCACCACCTTGCTCACCATTCCCATCGCCAGCGCTTCGGAGGCCTTCACTTTATTGCCCATCGCACAAAGCTCAAAGGCCTTGGACATGCCCACGAGCCGGGGAAGAAAATAGGATGAGCCGGAATCAGGAACCAGCCCGATATTGATAAACACTTCAATGAGTGTAGCGTCTTCCGAGGCGATAATCATATCGCAGGCCAATGCAAGGGAACATCCGGCGCCCGCCGCTACACCGTTGAGCCGGCAAAGAATCGGCTTGGGAAGGTTGCGCATGGCGCGGATGATGGGATTGTATCGCTTATGCAGTGAATCGAGGAAGGAACGCTTCTGACTGCCGCCTGCTTTCAGATCCTGCCCGGAGCAAAACGCCTTGCCTTCGCCGGTCAGCACCACTACCCTCACCTGCTCATCTTTGGCGCAGGCTTTGAAAGCATCCTGCAGCTCAAACGTAATCTCGTCATTCAACGCGTTGTAGACATCCGGACGATTCAGGGTGACGGTCGCGATGCCGTTGGCCACCTCATATTTCAGGAATTGATATCCCATGCTCGTTGTGTTTATGATTTCAGAATAAAGTAATCATGCCGAAGAACCCCACCAGGAAACCGATGGACGCACCATACCCCACCTCTCTTACGGTGTGCACCTGCAAGTACAGCCGTGATGACATCACCATTCCTGCCAGTACAATCAAACCGACGACCGGGTAGAGCAGTTCGCCATCAGCGACCTTGTTCAGCGGCATCAGAATACCGATGGCGCCCCCCAGGGAGAGGCTGTGCACACTGATCTTGAAAAATAACGTCGCGATGGTGGCTACGGCCATCATCGCCGTGACGATGAGCATCAGCTTATTAAAGTTCACATTGACCGTCACCTTATAGAAGAACATGGCGCACACGACCGCATAGAAGAGCGTGATCATAATAAAAGGAACGATCCGGTCCTTGCGCGATTCCATTTCCAGGCTGCTGATCGTGCCAAACGCTTTCAGCATGACCAGGTTGGCCGCGGGAAACACAAACGTGATGACCGCGACAAACCCGGCGAACCGCCAGGTGGCGGCGGCGGGAATGAGCAGGAATCGGGGCATGAACAGCCCCAGTAAAATGACCAGGTAGGTGGTGAACAGCAGGGGATGAAATGCGTAGGAAAGGGCTCGGGCAGCGATGCGCATGGGATGGATTATAGTTCCTTGCGCAAACGGGCAACCGGGATATTGAGTTGCTCGCGGTACTTGGCCACCGTGCGCCGGGCAATGTTATAGCCTTTCTGGTTGAGGATTTCCTCAATCTTTTCGTCAGAAAACGGTTTGCTCTTGTCCTCGGAACCGATGAGCTCCTGGATAATCTTCTTCACTTCCCGGCTGCTGACTTCCTCGCCCGAGTCGGTGCTGATGCCCTCGGAGAAGAAATACTTCAGCGGATAAATGCCGAAGTCGGTCTGGATACTCTTGCTGCTGGCCACACGGCTCACCGTAGAAATGTCCATGCCGATGCGCTCGGCGATATCTTTCAGGATCATGGGGCGAAGTTTGGTTTCATCGCCTTCCAGGAAGTAGTCGTATTGAAAATCGATGATGGCCTGCATGGTGCGCATCAGCGTCTGTTGCCGCTGCTTGATGGCATCGATGAACCATTTGGCCGAGTCGAGTTTCTGCTTGACGAACGTGACCGCTTCTTTCAATTTCTTGTCTTTCTTATCGCTCTTCTCATACGCCTTGAACATTTCGGTGTACGATCGGCTGATGCGCAACTCCGGCGCGTTCCTTGAATTGAGCGACAGGTCCAGCTTACCGTTGCTGTTGGTGAGGATGAAGTCCGGGATGACGAACTGGTTCTTCACCATACCTGCAGTCACCTCTCCGCCCGGCTTGGGGTTGAGCTTGACGATCAGTTCGATGGCGTCGCGGATATACTCCTCGTCGTCGAGATCCAGCTTCTTCTGAATCTTGGCATAGTGCTTCTTCGTGAATTCCTCGTAGCACTCCTGGATAATCCGCTTCGCGACGATAACGTCCACATCCTGTCCGTCGTCCAAGCGTTCCAGCTGAAGGAGCAGGCATTCCTGCAGGTTGCGGGCGGCGATGCCGGCCGGGTCAAAGGCCTGGATACGCCGAAGAATCTGCTCCACCTCATCGAGGTTGGTTTCAATATTCTGTGAGAAGGCCAAGTCGTTCACGATCGACTCCAGCTCTCTCCTTATATAGCCGTCGCTCTCAATGCTGCCCACGAGTTGGCGCCCGATGGCGGACTGCCGTTCATCCAGCCCGAGAAAGCCGAGTTGGGTATTGAGGCTTTCATGCAGCGAACTGGCAACGGAAATCGGCAGTTCGCGCTCCTCTTCGTCGCCGTCGCTTTGCGATTTGTAGCCACTATAGTCGTCGTCCTGGAGATAATCCTTGATGTCCAGGTCTTCGTTGGTTTCCGGGGTATCGCTTTCCGGCGCTTCCACTTCATCCGATGGTGTGTCGTCGGAAGTTGGCGCTTCTGTTTCAGGTTCTTCAGAACCTTCCTCCAGGGCGGGATTAATTTCCAACTCCTCCTCGATCCGGTTTTCCAGCTCAGCGGTAGGCACCTGGAGCAGCTTGATGAATTGAATCTGCTGGGGAGAGAGCTTCTGCTGGAGGCTTTGACTGAGACCGAGGCGTTGCATAGGGGCAAAAGTAAGACATCACAGGCGGTCATAAAATTTCCCGGTGAAAACAACTGCACCTGACGGATCACCTGCCCTTCACTTGGAAGTAGCGGCTAAAATCACGTTTTTTGCTGCCCATTTGGTGCGTATGAAGCGATCGAAGATCAAGGATTTACTGACGACTCAACCTGCGGGGCAGTCGGTACTGGTGCAAGGGTGGGTGCGGACCTTCCGCAACAGCCAGTTCATTGCTATTAACGACGGTTCAACGCTTCAAAATCTCCAGGTTGTTGTGGCCCTGGATAGCCAGCCGGAAGCGCTGCTGAAGCGAATCACTACCGGCGCCTGCTTGTCCCTCACCGGCGAACTGATCGCGTCGCCGGCCAAAGGTCAGGCCGTGGAAGTCAAGGCAGCTGCCGTCGAGATTCTCGGCGACAGCGATCCGGAAAAATTCCCGCTCCAGCCGAAACGCCATTCCCTGGAATTCCTTCGCGAGATCGCCCACCTGCGGGTTCGCACCAATACCTTCGGCGCCGTCATGCGCGTGCGACACGCAATGGCCTTTGCGGTGCACAAGTTCTTCAACGACCGCGGTTTTGTATATGTGCACACTCCGGTGATCACCGGGTCTGATGCAGAAGGCGCCGGCGCGATGTTTCGGGTGACCACTTTGGATTCCGAAAAATTGCCGCGCGATGAGAACGGGGCCGTCGACTACAGCAAGGACTTTTTTGGCCGCAGCACAAACCTGACTGTCTCCGGCCAGCTGGAAGGTGAAACGTACGCCATGGGCCTTTCGGAGATCTACACCTTCGGCCCCACCTTCCGGGCAGAAAATTCGAACACGACCCGCCACCTGGCCGAATTCTGGATGATCGAACCGGAGATGGCGTTCTATGACATCAACGACAACATGCAGTTGGGGCAGGACTTACTCCAGTATGTGGTTAAGTACGCCCTGGACAACTGCCGGGAGGATATCGAATTCCTCGACAAGCGAGCGGCCGAAGAGGAGAATTCCAAACCGCAGGAACAGCGCAGCGAGCTGGGGTTAATCGATCGATTAAAATTTGTTGTGGAGAACGACTTTCAGCGGCTCACCTACACGGAAGCGTTTGACATTCTCCGGAACTCCAACCCGAACAAGAAGAAGAAATTCCAGTACCTCATCGAGAAATGGGGCGCTGACTTCCAAAGCGAGCACGAGCGGTATCTCGTGGAAAAGCATTTTAAGAAGCCGGTGATCCTGGTGGACTATCCGAAAGAGATCAAGAGCTTCTACATGCGCCAGAACGATGACGGCAAAACCGTCGCCGCCATGGACATTCTGTTTCCGGGCATCGGCGAAATCATCGGTGGCTCCCAGCGTGAAGAGCGGTATGACCGCATTCTGCAACGGGTAAAAGAATTGAACCTCCCGGAGAAAGACCTGTGGTGGTACCTGGAACTCCGCAAATTCGGTTCAGCACCCCACAGCGGCTTTGGCCTTGGCTTCGAGCGGCTCATGCAGTTCGTTACGGGCATGACCAACATCCGCGACGTCATCCCCTTCCCGCGGTTTCCCGGCAGCGCGGAGTTTTAACAACGCCTTGCGCCCATTTCAGATAAGACCGTCTACCCGCCGGTTCTGTTCCCTTCATTCCCATACCAGTTGATCGTCCGCGAGAAGTACATGATCGCGGCAATGACCACGAAGAGGCCTACACTTCCGATCAACAGGGAGAAGTCCTGTGCCTGGATGATCACAAAGACAAACACGTAGAAGAAGGTGATGAGTCCTGCAAACAGCGCCTGCAGCTGGATTTCCCGGAGGAATGACCGTGAATACAAGGAAACAAGAACTACCGTAGCCAGCGTGGCGACCAGGTAGGCGAGGTTGTAGCCCACGTGCTCTGACAATGACAGCAGCAGCGTGTAGTAGATGATCAGGGCAACGCCGATAAGGATGTACTGAAAGGGATGGATGCGGATTTTGCGGATAATTTCTACGAGCAGGAGTGCCGTGAAACTCAACAAGATCAGGAGGATCCCGTACTTCGCCGTTCGGATACTTTTCTGGTACTGGTCGGCGGGGATGATTAACCGCGTCGACATGTCATAGGTCTCCAACGTGCGGTCCTTCTCCAGCCATTGTTGCGGGTAAGGGCGGTTGAAGTGAAGGACTTTCCAGGTGGCTTCAAAATCTTCTTTGCTGATCTTCCGGGTGGTCGGCAGAAACTCACCTTCAAAACTGGGATCGGGCCACGGGCCGCGCAGGGAAAGTTCCGTGAATTTGCCGAACGGCAGGAACCGAAGCACGTCGCTTCCTTTCAGTGAAAGGCGGATCGTGGCGGCTCCCTGAAAGTCGGCGGCCGTTTGCCATTTGAGCGGCGCCTGGACACCGGTAGCGAGGAGTACGGAAGTGCCGTCGGCCGTTTGTTTCAGCCCGTGGTAATTGTATCCAATGTCATTACTCGGTTCTACGTCAAGGGCCTTTGCGCCCGACTGGAACTTTGGCGTATCAGAAATCCCTCGTAAGTCGGAGATTCCCGCGGCCATCCTGGCATCGGGCCATAGCACGCTTTCAGGGGCGATTCCCAGCGAAGCAAAGTCGGGCGCGTTGAAGACGGCTTCAATGGTGAGGGTTGATTCATAAACGGCAATATCGAAGATGCCGCGGTGGAGGACCTGCGGATTGAGGTCGCCGTTGATTTTCAGGCTGGCCGGCAGAAAGAAAGCATAATCGGTGACCTCACGCGTCTGCGTCTCTCCCTGGCGTGATTCTGTTCTCTCGATTTTTCGGTAGGGAATCACCAGCACGGGGCCCGCGAGGGTTTGACTACCCGACCATTTGGAGGACACTTCATCCATGACTTCGTCGGCGCGATGTTGTCGCTCTTCCATGATGTTTTGAATCCACGCGGAAGGAATGAGGAGAAGGATCACAAGGATACCGATCGATACGAGCTTTACCATGACCGAATCCCGGAGCCAGTTGTTAAACCGGTCAACGACGCTTACAGTTTCCATATACTTGTTTGTTTAAAAGCACTTTGTATTTAAAAGTAACTACACAAAAAAAGAGTCCGACTATTTACGGGGTTGAAGGCGCACCAGTTCTGCCATCGCATCGATATGCTTTCTAAAAGCCGTCCGTCCCCGTTCGGTAATGCGGTACCGCGTATTGGGTTTCCGGTCAACGAACGACTTGATGACCGAGATGTACTTCTCGCGTTCCAGGGCTTTCACGTGCGTCGCCAGGTTTCCATCGGTCGTCTCCAGCAGTTCGCGCAGCGCCTTATAGTCGAATGACTCGTTGACCGCCAGCACCGACATGATGCGAAGTCGAATGCTGTGTTCCAGCAGCTTATCCAGATTTTCGAACGGGTTCTTCATGCTTCGTACTTCCTGAACAGCAGCACGCCATAGATTACATGCAGCACGCCGAAGCCCGCTGCCCACAGGTAGAGTCCATAGCCCGGCAGTGCCGTGGCGATCAATCCAAGCACGATTTCCGAATACCCGAGGTACCTGACCTCATCGAAGAGATTGGGGCTGGCATTGACCAGGGCCAAACCATAAAACAGCAGGCAAGCCGGAGCCAGCAGGCTGTATTGTCCGCCCGTCAGCAGCAACAAGGCAAATGCTCCGCCGGCGCAGAGCGGGATGGCCAGGTTCATGAGCATCCGCCTCCCCCCCTCATCCAACATTTTCACCCCCAGCCGCTTTGCCCGCCGGTCGGTGACCCATAGCCCCGTGATCAGCGTAGCCAACAGCACCAGCCCGGCGATAGTCACCAACTCCATCATCGCGCCGGATCCTTCCAGATCACCTGCCAGGTACTGTGCGCCTCCGCCGGTAGGTGGAATCCGTATGAAAGCCACGGCAAATCCCGCCAACGCATAGACGCCCGCGAGGATTCCCGAAAGTCCGCTGAACGAGATAAACCGGTTGGACCGCTCCATGAGCTGGCGAATGGCAGCCAGGTCCTTTTCAAAATCGGAATTGCTATTCATGACAAAGTACTTTCAATTCAAAAGTATAGGTACGTTTGGATAATTGCAAGGGTTTCATGCACCTTTAGTTTTTGTACCGCCTCGCATGATGAATCAACCCCAGGGCCAGCTGGTCCGCTCCCTCAGTCTGTTCGCCGCCTTTATGCTGACGGTCAGTTCCGTCATCGGCTCGGGCATCTATAAGAAAGTGGCGCCCATGTCCGTGGAACTGCTGTCGCCCGGTTTGGTGCTCCTCTGCTGGGTGTTGGCAGGTCTCATCACACTGTGCGGTGCACTCAGCAATGCCGAGATCGCCAGCATGCTGGCCGACTCGGGTGGGGAATATGTCTACTACCGCAAGATCTACAACCGTTTCTTCGCCTTCCTTTATGGCTGGACGAGCTTCACCGTTATTCGATCCGCTTCCCTTGCCTCGATCGCCTATGTGTTTTCCCAATCGTTTCACGCGCTCGTGCCGCTACCTGAACTTCCAGAGGCCGTCGCCGGCATTTCCATACTGGGCGTATTCACTCCCTTCCACAACTTCGGCGTCAAAGCCCTGACCATCGGGCTCATCGTGGTGTTGACCATCATCAACTACCGGGGCCTTAAAGGCGGGGAAGGACTCAGCCGGTATGTCCTGATCCTGGTAACGGCGGTGATTGCGTTGATTGTCGTCATTGGACTGACCATCGGCGGCGGAAGTATGGAGAACTTACAAACAAATGCCTCGGGCTATGTCAATCTGCCGTGGTACGATACCGGATTTGTGCAGGCCATGTTTGCCGCGCTGCTCGCTGCCTTCTGGGCTTACGAGGGCTGGTCAACGACGGGCTACCTCGGCGGCGAGATCCACAACCCAAACCGCAACCTGCCGTTGGCCCTGGTCTTCGGCGTTCTCTTCGTGATGGGCGTCTATGTGATTGTCAACTTCACCTATCTCTATGTACTTCCCATCGACCAACTTGTGGAAGTCGGAAAGACACAGAACACCATTGCGGCCGTTGCGGTGGTTCAGCACATTCTCGGCAACCCGGGCGTCTTGTTTATCTCCCTGTTGATCATCCTGACCACCTTTGGGGCGACCAATACAACGGCGCTCATGCCGCCCCGCCTGTACTATGCGATGGCTAAGGAAGGTGTTTTCTTCAAGGGAGCCGCCTACATTCATCCCCGGTTCAATACACCTTCGAAGGCTTTCGTTATCCAGGCCGTTTGGGCTTCTGTATTGGTGTTGTCCGGCAGTTTTGACCAGCTCACCGATATGCTGGTCTTCGCATCATTTATTTTCTACGGCGCGACTACACTCGGCGTTTTCATCCTTCGTCGTCGCATGCCGGACGCGCCGCGACCTTACAAGGCCTGGGGTTACCCCGTGATACCGGCACTGTTCATTCTATTTTGCATCGCGCTGGTGGTTATCACCCTGATTGGGAAACCGCGGGAGGCACTGCTCGGCCTGGGACTGATGTTTACCGGAGTGCCTTTCTATTACTACTGGACGAAGGGGACCGACAAGGCAGCGTAGCCTTACTTTCTCTTCAACGCCAGCAGCGGAATTGATCCGAGGTAGGCCAACGTTCTTGTCACGCTGCGGGCGAACAACTTCTCAAATATGTTCAGGTGGTGAGTGAACGTAGTCAGGAGATCAGCTTTGGCCTCCTTGATGAATTGATCAATCGCTGCCGGAACATTTTCGTCGATGATGATCCGAAAATCAACCTTGTCGTACTTCATCTTCCGGAGCAGGTCTTCTACCGCCTGCCGGGCGATTTCCGTTTTCTTATCGACGGCCGGAACGACGTGGATCATATGAATGTGAGCGCCGTAGATTTCGGCGAACTCGGTGAGAATCTCCAACTCCTTCTGAACGTTCTTCAAGTCGGACGCATAAACAATCCGGTCGAGGTTCTTGTATTGCGCAAATTCAGGGATGGCCAGGACCGGCACTTCCGCGTCGTCGATGACCGACACGGTTGTTCCTCCCATCCTTGCCTTCTTGAGTGCCGATGCACCTCGCGAGCCCATGACCACCATATTGGTCGGATTCTTTTCTGTGAATCCGATCACTTCCCTTGTTACCGTATGCCCGCGTACCGCTTTGAAAGTGAGCTTGTAATCCCCTTTAACGTCGGCACGGAGCTGGCGAACCAACGCGGCGCCTTCCTCTTCGGCGGCTGTAACGAGCATCTTTTCGATGTGCTTCAGCTTGAGGTTGGCCTTGGAAGGACCCTCAATACGAACCACATTCAAAATTGTAAACTCTGCCTGCAGCGGGCCTGCCATCTTCAGTGCGAACTTGATAGCCACCATTGACAGCGGAGAAAAATCGGTGAGCAAAACAATCTTCGGGGGCTTCATAGGCGGAATGGGGTGAAAATCAAAAGTAGCGTATTCCCCACCAAGTGACAAAAAAACCGCCCCGCGCTAACTTCTCTTTTGATGGAAGGTTATTTTTGTATCCTTCTTAACGACGACCCATATGAACACGCTGCGATTCTTCTCCCTGCTCCTGTTGTACGCTCCTTTAACCCTTCTGGCGCAGGCACCGGAAGCTGAAAAAGTCAAGGCCCACGTTTCATTTCTTGCCAAGGACGAGCTCGAGGGTCGCGGCACCGGTACGGAAGGCGAACGGAAAGCGGCCAAGTACATCGAATCTCAGTTCAAGAAACTGAAGCTGAAGCCCTACGGCGACAACAAGACCTATTACCAGACCTTTGACTTCAAGGGTGGCACGCACGGCACCGGCGAAGCAGGCAAGGCTGCCAACCTGGTGGCCTATCTCGACAACGGTGCATCAACAACCGTCATCATCGGCGCACACTATGACCACCTCGGCATGGGTAACCAGGGAAGCTCGCTGGATGCCAACCCGGCAGGAAAAATCCACAACGGTGCGGATGACAATGCATCCGGAGTAGCCGGCATGCTGGAACTTGCCCGATACTTCAAGACCAACAAAGTGAAGGAGTCAAACAACTTTCTTTTTCTCGCGTTCTCCGGGGAAGAACTTGGCCTCTATGGCTCTGACTACTTTGTTGAGCATCCTACCCTTGATCTGGCCACCGTCAACTACATGGTAAACCTGGACATGGTTGGCCGACTTGATCCGAAGAACGGGGGATTATCGGTGAGCGGTTCAGGAACGAGCCCGGGCTGGGAGCCTTTGCTGAAGAGCCTGAGTACAACGGAAGTTCCCATTTCCACGGATTCATCGGGAACAGGTCCTTCTGATCATACCAAATTCTACCTGAAGAAGATGCCCGTCCTCCACTTCTTTACCGGGTCGCATAGCGACTACCATAAGCCCTCCGACGATGCTGACAAGATCAACGCTCCGGGTGAGGTCGCTGTTTTGAATGTAATCATCAAAGTCATCGAGTCGACAGAAGGACAACCCAAACTTGCCTACCTCACCACCAAGAGCAAGTCAATGGGCGGATCACGTTCGTTTAAAGTAACCATGGGCGTCATGCCCAGTTACTCCGCCAAAGTCACCGGCTTGAAAGTAGACGGCGTGTCAGAAGGCAAACCCGCTCAAAAGGCGGGCATCCTCACCGGCGATGTCATCGTCCAGATCGGCGAGCTGTCGATCAAGGATATGGAAAGCTACATGGATGCCCTTGGCAAATTTGAAAAGGGAATGACCGTACCGGTCAAAGTACTGCGGGGAGACAAGGAAGTTGTGGTGAACGTAACGTTCTGAAGCCGGCTCTGTCTAACGCTTCAGAAACTTGAATGCGTTGTGAGCCGCTCCGGGAAGCTTAACGTCGAGCAGGTAATACCCGGCGGGAAGATCTTTCACTTTCAAGCGAATTTCAAAGTCGTCGATCAACTCTGATTCTACTTCCAGTTGATTACCGATAATCGAGTGTAATTGAATCGCCACCTGGCGGGCAACAGGCTGTTCGAACTTCAGGTTGATATAGTCGACGGCAGGATTCGGGAAAACGTGGGCACTCCGCAACGCGTCATTTCCCGGTGCCGACAAATATTCGGCTGACTGCCCCAGCGAGGCAAGCGCCGAAACCAACACAAACAGGCCAGACAGTAGAAATTTCGCCACTTTCATTAGGTCTATATACTCCTTAGACGCAAATGGTGGACCAAAAGTTTAATTCCAGGCAATAATTTCATTTTTGGGTCGTTTTGGCCCCTTTTCAGTCCAGGGTCTTAAATGCCTGGGGCAGAAAATCGGCCAAATCGCCGGCTATGAGGGATGTCTGGCCCTTTTCCCAGGCGGCCAGATCGCCGGCCAATCCATGGACATACACGCCAATGATGGCGGCATCCCGGCAGGAATAACCCTGTGCCAAAAGGCCGGTCAGCACCCCCGTGAGTACATCCCCGGTCCCTCCCGTCGCCATCCCGGGATTTCCTGTACAGTTAAAAATGAGGTCGCCTTCCGGAGTTGCAATTGCTGTGTTGGCGCCTTTTACAAGGACAACAGATTTCAATTGGATGGCGAGCACCACCTGCCTGCTCAGTCGTTCAAAATCATTCTCCCACCTGCCGGCCAGTCGCTCGAATTCTTTGGGATGCGGAGTAAGAATACTCCCTTTCGGCACCAGGTGAATCAATTCACGGTGAGAAGAAATCAAGTTAAGCGCGTCCGCGTCGATGACCATGGGCTTCCCGGTCTCCAGCAAACCACGAAGTGCAGTTGCCGTGTTTGGTGATTGACCAATTCCGGGTCCAACGCCGATGACCTGGTAAGGCTCGGTGTCCGGTACTTCCGTAATCATCGATTCGGAAGAATCCAGCGAAAGCATGGCCTCCGGTACAGCGGTTTGAAGAATATGGTTGGCGCCAGCGGGAACGTGTACAGTGAGTAAACCAATACCGGCTCGAAGGGCGCCACGCGAAGCGAGCACCGCCGCGCCCATCTTACCCAGGCTTCCCGAAACGAGCAGCCCCCGGCCGTAGTCACCTTTATGACTGAACTTGTCACGGTGTTTGACCAGTTTCTTCACCGACTTGCGGGTGAGGTAGTAACGAGAGGTCGTGGCGTTCCGAATGAACGATTTATTTAACCCGATGTCGACGCGGTGCCATTGGCCAACGTGCAGATGATTTTCCGGAAGCAGGAACGACAGCTTCGGCAGCTGGAAGGTCACCGTGAAATCTGCGTTAACGATCGGGCCTTCCGAATGCCGGTCAGCCATAAGGCCGGACGGGATGTCGACGGCTACGCGCACCGCATCGGCTTTGTTGAGCGCAAGAATCGCTTCCGCGTAGATTCCTTCCGCGGGCCGGGTGAGACCCGATCCGAATATGGCGTCAATCAACACGTCGCATTCAGCAAACGAAGAACTCTCCTGCTTGAAATCGAGAGACTCAATTTTTTTCGGCAGTCGCGAAAGGTTGGTGGAGAAGTCGGCGGATGCATTACCTCCCCGGACAATCCACACCTTAACCTCATATCCCATTTCACTCAGGAGGCGGGCGATTCCCAATCCATCGCCGCCGTTATTGCCGGTGCCGCACACCACCCCTACCCGTTCTTCCTTTCCAAAATGAAGATCAAACCAATTGACAAAGGCTTTGCACGCCCGCTCCATCAAGTCAATGGAGGCAATGGGCTCATGCCGGATGGTGTATTGATCCAATTCTTTGACCTGGCCGACATCCAGAATTTTGAACATAAGCGAAGATACGAAGGCCGGCGGTCTGGCATACCGACTTTCGTCATCTTCTGAAGTACCTGTTCTTCCGGCCAGCAACATTTACCTGACAATCTTACTTCCATTTGCTACTTTGGATGTCATGAAAAAGCTCCTGTTTCTGCTCCTGTTTCCCCTCCTTTTGAACGCACAGAACAAAGCCGTTACGGCGAGTCGCGCGTGGATCAAGAAAGAGGGTCCCAACATTCTGAATACGTACTCACAACTGCTTTCGCTTCCAAACCACGCTTCAGACCTGGTCAACATTCGGAAGAACGCCGACCTCATCAAGGAACTCTTTGCTTCGCGGGGATTTGCCATGCAACTGCTCGAACTGGAGGGAGTACCTCCGATCGTGTACGGAGAGCGAAAGGTGCCGAATGCCCAGCGAACCCTTTGCTTCTATGCGCACTACGACGGCCAACCTGTGGATCCCGCGACATGGAAGAACGCGCCATTTACACCGGTCTTGTATGACAACGCGATGTACAAAGGCGGTAAACCGATTTCATTTCCGAAAGCCGGTGAACCCGTGAATGACGACTGGCGCATCTACGCCCGTTCGGCCAGCGACGATAAGGCGCCCATCATCGCCATGCTCGCCGCCATTGATGCGCTGAAAGCATCCGGCATGGCCTACACCTCCAACATCAAGTTGTTTTTCGATGGCGAGGAAGAATCCAGCTCGCCGAACATGAAGACCTACCTCGAAAAGTACCATACGTTGTTCGACGACATCACCCTATGGCTGCTCTGCGACGGCCCTGTATTCCAGACCGGCGATCCATCCCTCAAATTCGGCGGCCGGGGTGTTACCGATATGGAGCTCACCGTCTACGGCGCCAGCCGCCCGCTTCACAGCGGACACTACGGGAACTATGCTCCCGATCCCGGATTCATGCTCGCGCAGCTGCTGGCCTCCATGAAAGACCAGCAAGGCCGCGTCATCATCGATGGATACTATGACTCCGTGGAGCCGATATCCGATTTTGAGCAAGAACAGTTGAAGAAGGTGCCGAATATTGAGCAGTACCTGAAGGAGGACTTGCAGATTGACTTCACCGAGGGAGGCGGTGAAACACTGTTTGAACGCTTACTGCTTCCCTCTCTCACTATAAAAGGACTGTACGCCGGTAATGTGGGCAAACTCGCACGAAATGTTATCCCCAACTCGGCTGTTGCCGCGCTAAGTCTCCGGCTTGTAAAAGGCAATGACCCGGAAAAGATGCTGGACCTGGTGGAAGCCCATATTCGCAAGCAGGGATGGCACATTGTATACCAGGACCCCGACAAGGAAACGCGCATGAAATACCCGAAGGTCATTAAGGTAGAGCGGGAGAAATTTGGTTTCCCCGCGGCCAAAGTTTCCATGGATCACCCGGCTATCCTTCCAGTCATTGAATCAGTAAAATCCTTCACCGGGGATAAGCTTGTTTTGCTTCCCAGCGAAGGCGGTTCCAACGGGATATTCACACTGATCTTTGACGGCCTGAAGAAACCCGGCATCAGTGTGAACATGGTCAATCACGACAATAACCAGCACGCCGAGGATGAGAACGTGCGCATCGGGAATTTGTGGTACGGCGTTGACCTGATGACAGTGCTGTTTACCATGCCTCCGCAAGGGCTGGAGAAGATCAAGAAAAAATGAACTCCCGGAAAAAGGAATGTCCATCCTGTGCGATGGACATTGACGAAGACTGCGCGGCCTGCCCGATTTGCGGCTATGAGTTTAGCCGGCCGGGCGGACCAACGCGGTGGGTCGCCATTGGATTGCTCCTGTTGATCCTTGGATACCTGATCGTCGAGTGGATCGGCTGATGCCTTAAGGCTCAGGAGTATTGCTTTCAATGGGCTCCCACAGCTCGATCTTGTTTCCCTCCGGATCCAGGATCCAGGCAAACTTGCCGTAGGGATACTCTTCCATTTTGCCCACGATGGAGACACCTTCCGTCGCCAGGACTTTCACCAGCTCCGCCAGGTTTTCAACCCGGTAGTTAAACATGAACGGCTTCTCGCTGGGGTGAAAGTAGTTGGAATCTTTCTTGAATGGACTCCAGACCGTCCTGGCGGGCGGCGTATGGTCAGGTTGGTCCACATCCTTCCAAAGAAAGGAAGCGCCATAGTCATCGACTGTAAAGCCGAGGTGTTTGGCATACCAGGATTTTAGTTGTTGGGGGTCTTCTGCCTTGAAGAAGACGCCGCCGATACCGGTAACTCGTTTCATCATGATGCGGGTGAAATTCCATCGGGGCCCGTGGGGAGAAACTCCTTTCGTCGCACCAGGGCTGCCGTAATCAATGTAAGCAGAACGCCGACGGGTGAGGGCTCCAGCAGGGTGAGACAGAAGCGTATCACAGGATTCTTGTACATCTCTCCAAAGCTTTCAAAATCAGCCTTGGCTTTGGCAAGAGCGGCTTCACTGGCCCCCTCCGCTTTCAAGTCATTCATGTAATGCTCAGCCATCTTGTTGGTAAATGATTCACCGTACTGGCTGTAGGCGATTTCCCAGCATAGCGCGTAGACAATACTGGCGACCAGCGTGATCAGCAATCCAAGTTTGACAGCTTTGCCAAAGGAGATTACACCGTTGAGTTCCTTGTCGCGATAACTCTTCACCCCGAAGAAAATGAGGGCAAAAGCGATGGTCATCGTGGAATAGCCGAGGAGTTCGCCGTTGTCGAAGTTGAGCGTGCCGGAATTGTACAGCGGCATGGTGATCAGCAGCATCCCGCCGATAATCGCCCCGGCGATCAGGCCGTAGGTAAGAATGAGTCTTTGCATATGTTTTGTTTTTGGTGGCCCAAACCAACCATTACCGGGCCTCCAATCCTTCACCCGAAAGGATGAATTTGGCAAAAAGGCGGGATTTCACCTGAATGGATTAGGGAATAAGGCGCAGTTCCTTGGCTTTTTGGATGGCCTGCGTCCGCCGGCTTACCGTGAGTTTGATAAACAGGTTGGACAGGTGCGTCTTAACGGTATTCACCGAAACATAGAGTTTGTCGGCAATCTCCTGGTTTGAATGACCTTTTGCCATCAGTTCGAGCACTTCATGCTCACGCTTGCTGATGCCCAGGCGTTGAAGGGCCGCCTCATCCAACGTAAAGTCGGCCGGCAAAACAACCACTTTGCGTCGCATCAACCGGGGCCCGACCCATATCCCTAAGCCCGTAAAGATCACGGCGACGAGGCCCACATAGAATTCGAGGGAGAAGTCCCGGATCAGGAATCTGTATTCAAAATATTTCAGCACAGCGATAAGAACCGCCAGGGAGATGCCGTAGATCAGGACTGTGCGTGTCATGGTTGCCGGCTAATATACTTTCCCAAAACCGGAAGTACCAAGCGACGTGAGCCGGGTTGTCTCCGCTCAAATCAAAACACCATTCACCAAAACTGGGCTCAACCTATCCCGCCCAGCCCTCGCGATCCAGGCTTCGATACTGGATGGCCTCAGCCAGGTGTTCCGGCCGGATATCCGCCGTCCCCGCCAGGTCGGCAATGGTTCGTGACACTTTCAGTATGCGGTCGTAGGCCCGTGCCGACAAGCCCAACCGTTCCATTGCCGTCTTGAGCAAGTTGACTCCCGATTCACCAACCACACAGATCTCCTTCACCAGGTGTGACGGCATCATCGCGTTGCAGAACACATCGTCACGATCCTTGAACCTCTCCGTTTGAATCGTGCGCGCCCGGACTACCCGCTCCCGGATCACCTCACTGGATTCGGCCGATCGCTGGCGGGTCATCTCATCAAAGCTGACCGGTACCACCTCCACGTGAAGATCAATCCTGTCAAGAAGCGGCCCGCTGATTTTACTGAGATAACGGGGCACGATGCCGGGGCCGCAAACACATTCCTTTTCCGGGTGGTTGTAGTACCCGCACGGACAGGGATTCATACTGGCCACCAGCATGAAGTTCGCCGGGTAATCAATGGAGATACGCGCTCGGGAGATCGTGACCCGACGCTCTTCCATCGGCTGGCGCATTACTTCGAGCACCGACCGTTTAAATTCCGGCAACTCGTCCAGGAACAATACACCGTTGTGCGAGAGAGAGATTTCGCCGGGCTGCGGGTTTCCTCCGCCGCCAACCAAAGCCACATCGGAGATGGTGTGATGCGGTGAGCGGAACGGTCTTATCGTCAACAGCGACCCATTCTTCCCGATCTTGCCGGCGACCGAATGAATCTTCGTTGTCTCGAGCGCTTCATGCAAGGTCAACGGCGGCAAGATGGTGGGAAGACGCTTGGCCAACATTGTTTTGCCGGCGCCAGGTGGCCCGATCATGATGACATTATGACCGCCGGCGGCCGCGATCTCCAGCGCTCGCTTGATATTCTCCTGTCCCTGCACGTCGCGGAAATCAGCTTCGTATGCATTGACTCTTGTTTCGAATATTTCCCGGGTGTCGACGACCATCGGTTGTATCTCTTTCTTGCCTTCAAAAAAATCGACGGCCTCTTTGAGCGTCTCCACGCCGATGATGTCCAGTTCACCGACAATAGCCGCCTCTCGTGCATTCGCTTTCGGCAGTACAAATCCCTTAAACTTCTCCCGGCGGGACTGGATCGCAATGGGCAGCACTCCCCGGATGGGTCGCAGCGTTCCGTCTAACGCCAGCTCACCCATGATGACATACTTGTCAAATTCAGCCGCCTCCATCTGGAGCGATGCCTGGAGAACGCTCAGGGCGATGGGCAAATCATAAGCGGAGCCTTCCTTGCGGATATCGGCAGGCGCCAGGTTAACCACCACTTTGTTTCGGGGCATGTAATAGTCAGCGGTCTTCATCGCCGACTCGACGCGGTGTTCGCTCTCCTTCACGGCCGTATCCGGAAGACCGGAAATAAAGAAATGCTGACCGCTGGTGACATTCACTTCCACGGTGATGGTACGGGCATCAACCCCAAAGACGGCACTGCCGAATGTTTTTGCGACCATGATCGGATAGACTTGATTTGGCGATCAAGGACGGCAGAATTTCACCGACAACCGTGAGGTCACCTTGACGGTTTTCCTGACAAAATAATGGGGGAACCCCGTGCCGCCAGGTCAGGCCACCTTCTTCTCGATAAGAAGGATCAGGATGTGGATTACTTTGATGTGGATCTCCTGTATCCGGTCCGCAAAGCCGGCATGTGGCACACGCACCTCGACATCAGCGAGGGAAGCCAACTTTCCGCCGTCCTTGCCCGTGAGAGCAACCACCTTCATTCCCTTTTTCCTGGCTGTCTCCGCCGCCTTGATGACGTTGGCCGATTGCCCACTCGTACTTATCGCGAGGAGCACGTCGCCGTTATTGCCAAGCGCCTCGAGGTAGCGTGAAAAGATGGACTCGTAGCCATAGTCATTGCCCACACAGGTGATGTGGGAGGGGTCTGAAATGCAGATCGCAGGAATTGCCTTTCGCGGATTCCGATACTTGCCTGTCAGTTCTTCCGCGAAATGCATGGCGTCGCAGTGGGAACCGCCATTGCCACAGGAGACGATCTTCCCGCCGCCGTTGACCGCTGCGGCCATCAGATCGGCTGCCCTGGCAATTGCCCCGGTGAGGTTGGTATCCTTCAGGAAAGCGTCCAGCACACTCGATGCCTCGCGAAGCTCCTGTTCAACTATTTGCTGGTCGTTCATGCGTCTTTGGCCGGCGGTGTTTTGCGTGTCGTCTCCTGCAAATCGTAAATCTTGGCCTTCAGGTTGGTGTTCTCCTCCTTCAGCATCTTGTTTTCATCCCGGCTCGATTTCCATTCGATCAGGTACCACGTGATATCCAGCACGATCATGATCAAACCAAGAAAAGCGATGTACTTGAACCAGGGGATGAATTTCAACAGACCGAGCAGGTCCATGTGCCCATCGACGAGGTAGGTGAACGTAAACGCCGCCGCCTGGTAGACCACAAAGACGAGGTACAGGAGGAGGCGCTTCTTATTCATTCGGAGTATTGGGTCTAAAATTAAAGAAAACCCTTCAATCGCCGTACCCTGGAATGTGGGAAACCCCACAAACCGTCACGCATGTCAGTTTTTCTGTATTGTGCTAAGTTTCCAATAGATGCCCTGCCGCTGAAGCAATTCGTGATGAGTGCCTCTTTCCGCGATCTGCCCCTCGTGGACCACGACAATTTCATCGGCATGTTGAATCGTGCTCAGTCGGTGGGCGATAATCAGCGAGGTGCGGTTCTTCATGAGGTTGAAGAGGGCATCCTGAACAAGCCGTTCCGATTCTGAGTCAAGCGCGGACGTGGCCTCATCCAGGATGAGAATCGGCGGATTCTTGAGCACGGCGCGGGCTATGCTGATGCGCTGGCGCTGACCGCCGGAGAGTTTTGAGCCGCGCTCGCCGATCATGGTCTGGTAACCATGCTCCGTCTGGGTGATGAAATCGTGGGCATTGGCGATACGCGCGGCCTCGATGACGGCCTCTTCGCTGACCCCCTCCTTTCCAAACGCGATGTTGTTGAAAATGGTATCGTTAAAGAGTATGGACTCCTGCGTCACGATGCCCATGTGGTGACGGATGGATTCGAGGTTATAGTCTTTCAGAGATTTTCCGTCGATGAGCACCTCGCCCTCGGAAGGGTCATAGAATCGCGGCACCAGGTCCGCCAGTGTCGACTTTCCTCCGCCGGAAGGTCCAACCAGCGCCACCGTCTTGCCTTTCGGGATGTTGAGGTTGATGTTCCGGACAACGGGTTCCGTGCCATAGGCAAACGATACGTTCCGGAATTCTATGGAAGCCTTAAATTCCTTTAACACCACGGCGTCCGGTTTGTCTTTGATCGCCGGCTCCAGGTCAATGATATCAAAAATGCGTTTGGCCGAAGCCGTTCCGCGCTGAAGAGAAGTAATCCCGTTGGAGAAGTTCTTGGCGGGCTGGATGATCATGGAGAAAACAGCCAGAAACCCGATGAAGACTTCCGGCTTCAACGCCGACTCTTCAGTCAGCACGAGGTTGCCGCCGAAGAAAATGATCCCCGCCACGATGATGACCCCCAGTATCTCTGACACCGGCGATGCCAGTTCATTCTTGTACGACATGGATTTGTTCACCTTGCGGTAGTAGGCGCTTTCGTCCTCAATCTTCCGAATGACAAAATTCCGGGCGTTGAAGGCTTTGACCACGCGCATTCCGCTGAAGGCTTCATCCACGATATTGACGATCCTCCCCATGGACTCCTGGCTGGCCGTTGCCTGCCGCTTCAATCGCTTGATGATTTCGGCCAGGACGCCGCCGGTGATCGGCAGCACGAGCAGTGTAAATAGTGTCAGTTGCGGGGAAATCGTAAACAACACGAAGAAGTAGACAACGATGGTAATGGGCTCTTTGAGCACCGCCTTGAGGCTGTTCATCACCGCATTTTCTACCTCATACACATCGTTGGTGAACCGGGAGATCAGGTCGCCCTTTCGCTCGTTGTTGAAGAAGCCGATATGCAGGAGCGATACTTTGCGAAAGATTTCCAGTCGGATATTCCGTACAAGATCGACGCGAATCTTGGTGGCGATGACCCGTTCGAGGTAACGGAACAGGTTGGCCAAAACGACACAAAGAACGATGAGGGCGCAGACAAACAGCAAGGCATTGAGCCGGCCGTAGTCGTGGATGATGAGCAGGAAATAATGATCGAATGCGCCCGCCACATAATCGGTTGACAGGGAGAAGCTGGGAAGCGGCGGTACGGCGGCGACGGCATCGGACTTGTCGAACAGCACATTCAGCATAGGGATCACCAACACGATGTTGAAGGCGCCGAAAATGATACCCAGAATGGAATAGAAGAAGAACAACGGCAGCCGGACCCGGAGACGATTGGCAAAGGACAATATCCTGAAGAAGACCTTCATCGTATTCTAAAATTCATAGCTGCGTGAGGCAATATTCCAGCGAACGGCGAGGAAGGTCACGGACGTGCTGTTATTAAATGCTGCATTCGGGCTGGTGCTGGTCCGGAATGTCTGGCGCAAGTCGATAAATACGTTATGCTTCCACATGTACGACACGAGAATGTCGTTATACGCAATCTGATTGTCGATTCCCTGGGCAATTTTATTGTTGTAGTCCTGCATCCTCAGGTCATAGCTCTTGTTGATATCCTGGCCCCATACTTGTGCCGGCGCCGTATTCACCGGCGTATCGCGGCCGGTGCGCATGAATGAGGACTTGACCGTGACGGTCAGGCGAGGGATAGGCTGGTAACGACCAACAAAAGCGATTTCATAGAAATTAGCGCCCATGGGGTGACCGATCGGCTGCAGGAAATTGGTGTAACTGGTGAACAGGTTCTTGTGCGAGAAGGTGTACGGTCGCGCCAGGTTGCCTTCCAATTGCACATCGAGGTTGGGAATACCTGCCACATCGATGTACTTGACGCCTCCCTGGACGGCAAACTTATTCGCCCACCACCCCTTTCCGGAGGTCATTTCTTTCAGCACAAATTCATCCAGTACAAACTGGCCATAGAAGGAAACGCGGGGTACAATCAACCATTTCCAATCGATGCCCAGGAGTGCATTGTCCGCGCTGCCGTTCTGTTGCTCGATCGCCCGGTAAAAGATGACCGGGTTGAGATAATTCAATTCGAACGTTCCGCCGTTGATGGAGTCCTGGGGTGAAAACACGATCGACTCAAAGAAACCCAGGTTGAGTTTCTTCCCCACATTGACGCTCAGGTGGTGGAAGGCCATGTACTTGTCGGGATACCGCGTACTGCTTTGCCCGTAATTGTTGGCGACCATCCGGTTCAACTGGAAGAGGTAATTCAGTTTCCACACTTTCACGTTGGCGCGGAGGAATTGGTTGGGCGGGCCGAAATCGGAAAAGATGAGGGACCGCATTCCGTTGCCGATGAATGTGCGGTCATAGCCGAACTGAACCCAGATGCTTTTGGAGATGCTGAAATCGATGTAACCGCGGGCGTCGAAGAAATCAACGCCGGAATTCTTAAAACCTTTCCAGAAGCCCTGGTGCGGCACGATGTTATAGCCGTACAACTTTCCGTATTCCGTTGCATACAACGGCATCTGCATTTGGTTGTCCGTGATAAACGTGTAGAACCCCACCTTGCGATCAACCATGCCCCGGATCTCCACACCCCTTGTATTGGTAAACAATGTTTCGTTCAACCGGGAATCTTTACCGGCGCCGACATAGAGTACCGGGCTCACATGCAGGTCGAAGTCTTTTTCATCCACATAGAAAAGGTCAGACTTCTTCTTATAAAGTGACTTCAGGAACGGCTTCTCACTGTCGGCGGAACCTGCCCGCGACCATTCCCAGCTGTCATTGCGCAGGTACTGGCGGTTGAAGACATCGGCCTCCGACTGGAATACGGAGTCATTTTTGTCCAGTGAATCGATCATCGCCACGATGGCCGACCGCTTGTAGGGCTTGACCGAAGTGAACAATTCGGGGACGATTTTACCCGATTTCACCTCATACCGGTCGATTTTGTGGTAGTAGGCCTCGTCCAGCGGGGCGTTGGTACTCTGAGCCGAAGCCGTCAGGCTGACGACTACCAGAAGAGTGAATGTGACCGAAAGGGAGCCGTGGAGGCGCAGGATTTGGCGGTTTAGCGTCAAAATTACAACCAGAGGCGGTTTTTAACAACCGGAGGGCCTTGCAATTACCTTCCTGCCATTTATCTTTGCAGTCCTTTTTAGGGAACCGATTATGAAGAAAGATATTCATCCAGACTACAAAGAGGTCGTTTTTTGGGACACTTCCAGCGATTTCAAGTTCATGAGCCGCTCGACGTTCAAGACCAAGGAAACCATTAAGTGGACCGACGGCAAGGACTACCCCGTTATTAAGGTCGAAGTAAGTTCTGCTTCCCACCCGTTCTTCACGGGCAAGAAGATGTTCGTTGACTCGGCCGGCCGCGTGGAGAAGTTCCAGAAGAAATACACGAAGAAGGCATAACACCTTACCTAACCTGTCAAAAAGGTCTCCCCCATGGAGACCTTTTTGTTTTTCTGCCGGTTGTCCGGCCAAAGGTTATATTTTAGCACCATGAACCTGGTTCTCTTCGACGATCCCGTTGTGCGCAAGGATTTGATGCCGTTCACCCTGACGCGGCCCGTCGGAGCCATTCGAGTTGGCATCCTCACGATCGACGAGAAGTGGGCGGCCATTTCCGGCGGCTCGGTTCGGTTCGCCACCGAAGCATACCTGGGCGAAAAGTTCCGACCGAACCAGGCATCAGACCCTGTCTTTGTCAACGGCGCTTTGTGCCCCAACGAAAGTCTGTACGAAGCGATTGCAGGGCTTGGCCCGGGTGAATCACTCATGAAAGACGGAAAACTTCTTGCGGTGAGAAGTGACAAGCCGTCCGCAACAACGAAAACAAAGGACTACGCCGGGAACCTGCTGCTGATCGACCAGGTTTGGAAAATCTTTCAATTCAACGCCGACCAGCTGCGCGAAGATTTCAAAAAGATCACCCACAGGCGCAAATCGCAAGCCATTACGGATCCACATACGCGGGTTTATGCCCCCGACCAAATTTTCCTGGAAGAAGGCGTGCAGTTGAATGCCTGCGTGCTGAATGCATCCACCGGCCCTATCTACCTGGGCAAGAATTCCCAAGTACAGGAAGGCGCCATCATTCGCGGCCCCTTCGCGTTGGGTGAAGAATCGGTGGTCAACATGGGCGCCAAGATCCGCGGCGATACAACCGTCGGCCCGCATAGCAAAGTCGGCGGAGAAATCAGCAACTCGGTCATCTTCGGTTTCAGCAATAAAGCCCACGACGGGTTTCTTGGCAACTCCGTGATCGGTGAATGGTGCAATCTCGGCGCCGACACCAACACGTCGAACCTGAAAAACAACTACGAAGATGTCAAGATCTGGAACTACGGCAAGGGTGGGTTTGTCAGCACGGGGCTGATGTTCTGCGGACTGATGATGGGCGATCACAGCAAGTGCGGGATCAACACCATGTTCAATACGGGCACCGTCGTGGGTGTATCCGCCAATATCTATGGCGACGGCTACCCCCGAAACTTCATCCCCTCGTTTGCCTGGGGCGGGGCCGCAGGATTCACCACATTCCAGTTGAAAAAGGTATTTGAGACAGCGTCGCGGGCGATGGAGCGGAGAAAAGTCACCCTCAGCGAAATCGACAAGAAGATACTGTCCGTGTTGTTTGAACAATCTGCCCCCGAGCGGGTGTGGGAAAAGAAAGCATGAGGTTCTCCGACATTCCCGGCCTTGACGACATCAAGAAGCATCTGACCCGTTCGGTCCGCACCGGTAAGATCGCGCACGCGCAACTCTTCATGGGGCGTGAAGGGGCACTCAATCTGCCGCTGGCGATTGCCTACATGACCTATCTTCATTGCGAGAACCGCAGTGAAACCGACGCCTGCGGCCAATGCGCGGCATGCTCCAAGAACCTGAAGTACATTCATCCCGATACGCACTTCGTTTTTCCGATCAGCAACATCAAGGGCGACAAGGACGATGACCGCTTCCGGGCCGATATGCTGAAGAGTTGGCGCACCTTCTTGTTGGATCAACCCTT